>NZ_FRFE01000007.1 GCF_900143695.1 Desulfopila aestuarii DSM 18488 | reverse complement strand
TGAAATTGTTATACCTCGGAATTCAGAATGCCCAGAAGAAGTGGACAATGCCTATTCAGAACTGGTCGCTGTCTGTTTCTCAGCTGGCGATTTTTTTCGAAGGGCGGCTGGATCAAGAATTAGGGCTTTGAAATAGAGGCAAATAAGGCTAAAGCTATGGATATCAAAATCCGCTCCAACAAAAGTCAGCACTTCCGACGAGCATGTTTAAGGTGCCCATTCTCAGCGCTGACTTTTACCTCCGCTTGCTGAAGGGGTGATGGCGGGCCACAACGGAAGATGACACAGAATTCTGAACACACCCTTAACATACCGCTTTGAGCGGTCCAAAATCTAAAGCCACCGGCTTTGCCGGTGGATACTTACTTTTTTTTTGCCGATTATTATCCTTGTTCCTGCTGAACGAGAATAATCCGTAAAGCATTAAAAGCGATACACACCCATTGCGCCGAGAAAGAATTGTCCTTCACTGCCTTCGTCATCAACGATTGGGCTGTCTGCTGCATCTCCCAAGAGGTATTTGTAACCAAGATTACCAACGATCGACCATTTTGCATTAAAACTGTAGTCAGCTGCCACATTCAGGCCCACGTCTTTAAAACCTCCATCAGCGTTATAATTCGGCAGAGTGCTGGTTCCTCGGTTGCCGGCGTCGACCTGAAAATAGGTCTCCATATAATTGTCGCTGGCGTAGGTGGTTGAGACACCGTAGGTCATTTTGAAGTCGTCAGAAATTGTCTGCCGGTAGTTGCCGCCCAGAGTGATAAGAAAGCCGTCGTATGTGTCGGACACATCGGCGGCAAACTCCAGAGTGGCACTCCAGGGACCGGATCTGCCGGTAAGGAAGAAACCTGCCTCAACGGCTGCATCGATGTCTTTCATTGCATCGACCTGGTCATTGTCCACATCGTCACGTTCGCCACGGTACTGAAGAAGGGGGCCAAATTCAATCTGATCATTGAGAAGATTCCACTTGAGCTGAGTACCCTTCAGCATCACATAGTCGCCATCTCCCCAGCCGACCCTGGCGAAGAGGAGGGGCACAGCTGTATAATCTTCGGAGCCCTCATAGTCCGGAGCCATACCGACTCCCAGCCCTACTGATGTTTTGTAATCGGCGGCAACAGCTGCCTGGCATAAAAAGAGGCCAGCTGCCAGCGATGAAAATAGAATTTTCGTTTTTTTCTCCATTACTCTCTCCTTGAAAGTTTTTTTTGTTGGTTTTACCAATATCTCTGTCAGAGATAAAACCTAACAGATTGAACGACCTTTTGCATGTATCTAAAAACATAAACTCTTTAATAATAGGCCTGTCACCTATAAGGTGCAAGCTTTGTGGGAATTTTAGCTGCAAATATTTGTGATGAAGTGGGCTTGTCTATTTGCGAATTTCGGCATGAAAGGAAACATTGATCGTGAATGTAATGAATGGGAGCGTGTGATGCACACATGATAGAACTACGGAGTAGACAAAAATTTGAAACGCAACTTCCTGAAAGTAAAGAACTATTCAGTTTGCAAGTTGTCTGGGGGAGGGCGGGAAGAATGGAGGTGCAGAAATGGTCTTCTCGAGTGAACTTCTCGGAAGACCATTTTGCTGTCACTTCAGGAAACAGTTTGGAGAAATAAACTCTTAGCTGTCGTAGGATTTCACTTTGGCACGGAGCTGGGCCAACAGGTTCTCCATGGGTTTATTGGAGAGTATGGAGTGAAACTGGCTGCGGTAGTTGTTTAAAAGGCTGACGCCTTCAACGATTACGTCATATACTCTCCAGCCTGCATCGCTGGCGGTGAGTCGGTAGCTTAAGGGCACCTTGGCCTCTTTGGTGATGACCTGGGTTCGTACTTCGGAGACTGTGGGCGAGAGTGATACTTCGTCGACAAATTCGACTTTGCTGCCTGGAAAGGAGGTGATTTTGGTGATGTATACCTGTCCGAGAAATTTGCTGAAGAGTTTGGTGAATTCCTCTTGCTGGGCAGGAGTTATTGCGTTCCAGTTTTTGCCAAGGCACTGCCGCGCAAGCTTGTCGTAATCAAAGACATCATCAACAATCACTTCGATGCGTTTCACTTTCTCAGCTTTGCTGTTCTCGCCTTGCAGCGATGCATCGTCAATGATCGCCATTACTTTGGTAATCGCTGTCTGGACAGTGGCAAGTGGAGATTCGGCCGCCAACAAAACCGTAGGTGGAAGCATGAGTGACAGGAAAAGGCAAAAGCCTGTAAATGCTTTCATTTGAATTCCTCGAACGTTGTATCTGTTGTTTTTTCTTCACCGGCGGTATCATTGCCGGGAACTGAACCAAAAGCGTATTTACCGATGATGTCGCCAATATCGATGGGTGATTCGGTGTTGATAATCACTCCGCCATCGCTGAGCTTTTCACCAGAACCACCGGGATTGAGACTGACGAACTTGTCGCCGATCAGACCGGCGGTCTTGATGGAGGCGATGGCATCATCATAGAGTATAATGTTATTCTTGATACTGAGGATAGCAACGGAGAGCTGCTTTTCCTGATCCAGCTCAAGTTGTTTCACCTCTCCGACTTCAATACCCTGCATTTCCACCGGGTTGCCTTCACGTAATCCTGAGACGGTTGAAAACCTGGTAATGACAGTGTAACTGTCACTGCCGAAAAGGCGCACATTACCAAGACTGATAGTCATATAGGTGAGCAGGCAGATGCCGATAAGCACAAATACACCGGCAATACTTTCCTGGGAAACTTTTTTCACAATTACCTCCTTGCCACGCACTTGATTTCGGCAATGGCGTACAGATTTTTTCGTGCTTTCACCAGGACGTCATTGAGGTTTTCCTGGTCGGAAACGCCTTCTGCATATCCGGCAAGAATGGTGAGATCATGGCATCTCCCACCGGGATCAAAAAATGGATCAACGGCACTGGAAAATCCGTTTTCCTCGACATCCTTGCCAAAAGATTCCAGCAGCTGTCTTGCTTCGTCGATGGTGGCCTGGGGGAGTACGGTGAGAAAACGGCTCCGGCGCTGCCGGGCGGAAAACCCACCCACCGGGTCGAAGTGTTTGCTGATATAATTCCCAAGTTCCTTGAGCAGATTCTGACCGGTCACAAAACCCAGATCGTCGCAGACTTTGCTGAAGTCGGCTATGGCAAAGATGGCGATGCAATAGTTTTCATCCTGCTTTTTCTTCGAGAGGGTATTGTGATAGCGCATCTTGAAGCTGCGCCGCGAATAGAGGCCGGTGAGATGCTCCTTGAAGCCTTCGAGGCTTTCAATGAACTCATCAACGTAGGAGTGCTCGAAGCTTTCCAGTTCCTGGGGGGTTCCCTGGAAAACGATCTTGCCTTGGTGGAGGACCAGAACCCTGTTGGAAATAAAGAGAATATCCGGGATGTCGTGGCTGATGACAATCGCGGTAAATCCGAATTTTTTCTTATACTCGGCGATCATGCTCAGGATAGCGTTTCGCCGGACGATATCCTGGCCGGTGGTCGGCTCGTCGAACAACACGATTTCGGGCTGGGTTACCAGTGCTCTGCTGAAGGCCACCCTCTTCTGCATACCGCCGGATATCTCTGAGGGGAAGCGGCTGCCGACTCCGAGCAGGTCGGTCTGTTCCATCTTTTTTCTGACCCTGGTCCGTATCTCCTCCGTCCCCAGTTCCGTGGTCTGCTCAAGGGGAAAGGCAATATTTTCGTACACCGTCATCGAGTCGAACAGGGCGTTGTTCTGGAACATGTAACTCAGCTGGCAATAATAGTCCTGCCGTTCGTGGGGGAGCATGGTCTTGATGTCCTTGCCCTTAAAAAGAATGGTGCCCTCGTCGGGTTCCATCAAACCAATGATGTTTTTCAGCATCACTGATTTGCCGGTACCGCTCTTGCCGATGATGGTGGTCACCTGGCCCTGTTCGATGGTCAGATTGACGCCGTCGAGTACGACCTTCGAGCCGAAGCTCTTTTTCACATTTCTAAGTTCAATGAGAGGTGGAGTCATGGTCGTGATCGGCGAAGGTTACAGGAGAATGGAGGTGACGACATAATCGGAAATCAGAATAAGTACGCAGGAGATGACCACGGCAGAGGTTGTGGCCAGCCCCACCGCCTTGGCACCAAAACTGTCTTTGCGCAGATGGGTGTAGAATCCGTTGTAGCAGCAGACCGTGGTGACGATAATGGCAAAGACCAGCGATTTGACAAATCCGCCGTTTATGTCCTCAAACAAAATGGAACTCTGAAGTCGGTAAAAATAGGTACCGGCGTCAAGGCCCAGCAATACAACCCCGGTCAGAAAGCCACCAAGAAAACCGATCAGGTCAAAAAGGGCGGTAAGAATGGGAAAGCTGATCACTGCGGCTGCGATACGGGGACTGACCAGGTAGCGCAAGGGATCGACTCCCATGGTCTGCAGGGCATCGATCTGCTCGGTAATGCGCTGAATGCCGATCTCGGTAGACATGGCTGAGCCAGCTCGGGCAGTGATCATGATGGCGGTCAGCACCGGTCCGAGCTCTCTCACCAGGGTCAGACCGACGGCGGAACCGAGTACTCCCGCTGATCCGAAACGAACCAGGGTGTGGAACAGCTGCAACCCGAGTACCATGCCGGTAAAAAGGCCGACCAGCATGACAATGGGGGCCGAGCGTGCGCCGATATAGTAGACATGCTGGGCGATACTCTGCAGTTGCTTTTTGGCAAATATCTTCACCAGGGCCCTGGCGAGAAAGAAGGCGACCCGGCCGAGACTGCGAATCAGGTGTAGAAAAGGGGCGCCTATCTTTTCGAGGAAGTTGAAAGCGGATGCTGATGAGGTTGTGTCGGGCATGTGAAAACGCGCTCTTTTCCCGGCACCTGCCGGTTAATAAATTTTATCTATACTTTCTCAATAGTTTTGAGACTGCCCGCTACATCAGGGACAATTTATCAGAGATAATCCTATCCGCTCACCACCAATGAGGCAACTTTTTTTGCCGCTATCTTCGTCGCGATTTTCGATATCAAAGCTATCAACCCTTCTGGGCAGTTGAAAAAAAAGTGGTACCATCCGGTAGTTGGTGGTTGCATGCGCTGACAATACGTGTCAGGCTTAAGGGGGAGTGCTTTGTATGTATAAGCGATGGTTGTGACGGCTAACTCTTTATGTTGTCGTTGCTTTTGTCATTGGAATGTAGATTTTCAGTCCACTGCTTTTTTTGTGCATCCGAGCTCGTCAACTTTGCTTGATACAAGGAGGATTGTCATGAAAAAACTTGCCCAGCACGTCTTCTTTTCCAGGTATGATCTCACCATCCGCCCGACACCGTTTGGAACACATTTTTCTCTCAAGGGCTGCCTGGTAAAAGGGCGGCCGGGGGCTCCGGCCCTGCCGGTACGAAACATCCGGATAGCCCTGCCACCGGATACCGGGGTCACCGCTTTTCGGGTAGAAATTGTCACCACGACTCTGGTGACCCAGCAGCCAACCATGATCGCCTGCATTCAACCCTTGCCCGATCCGGTCTGGCTGGGTCTTGAAACGGTGGAGGCAGATGGTGGTAAACGTTTCCTGCCCGAGGAAAATCTTTATCGACAAGTGATGGACGGAAAAAAAGAACGGGTAGTGATGGGGGGGCCGATGCAGGTTGGTAATATCCCCATTGCCACCTTCGACATTTTTCCGCTTGGCTATCGGAAGGACGGCACAGTTGAACTGATCGAGCACCTTATTCTTCATCTCTTACTCGACAAGGATGAAGCTATTTTTGTCAAGCCACAGATCACCAAAAGCCAGCGCTACAAAGAGCATTCCCTGGTTCACGATATGGTGATCAATCCGGAAAGGGTTTTAAAAACACCGCTACAGCTGAAAAAGATGCGAAAACCGGAAGATGTCCTGTCGGAAGTTATACCTTTCCCGAAAGGTCCTCTGGTAGGGGCCGGTCCGCCAGTTCCCGTGCCGAAGCAGGTAGATTATCTCATTATTACTGATAACGACAAATGGAACAGCCAGGCCATGGCCTCAACGGGGCCGGCGGGCGATCTTGTCGCAGAGTTCCAGCGGTTGGCCGCGCATAAAAAAGCACGGGGCTACCGGACACATATCGCCAGAGTTCGAGACATCGTTGATGGCGGTTATGGAAATTTTTCGGCCGGTGCCCGTGATCTGCAGGAGATTATCCGGAATTTTCTCAAGCAATTTGTCATCCAGAAAGGTGTGGAGTTCCTGTTGCTTGGTGGCGATGTCAGTATCATCCCGCCACGCCAGGCCTGCGCCTCGGCCTGGGGCCGGATTGAGCTTGGTTCGCTGGCTGATAAAAACACGTCGGAATGGAAGGGTAGTTATCTCGGCATGCGTGTCGATACCAACCACTTTGGCCAGACAACCCACTTCCTCACCAATTATCTTACCGGCGAGTTGATTCCGTATGATGCCAGTGGCACATCGAATGCAACAACCATCGGCTGGTATCATACGACCAGCGACACCTTTGCGACCAGAAGTGCTGCGCCGACTCAATGGATCCGGGTGAATGGCCCGGAAGCACACATCAAGGGCGAAATGGTCTGGTATACACCAACCAATATGCTTCCCACCGATATGTACTTTTCGAGCCTGTACGGGCAGCATTACAATACCCCGGGTCGGCATGACTGGGACCGGTTGAATAACGGTCTGTACGGCCAGCATAATCATACAGCCATTGATCTTGACGGCGTGGATTTCACCGTCGATGTGGCAGTGGGGCGGGCGCCGGTGGAGTCGGTCGACGAGGCGCGAATCTTTGTGGATAAGGTGATCGCTTATGACAACTGGGGGAAAGACCATGTGTCGAGTGATTATAACCGCTTTAAGCGGATGCTTTTTGTGGCGGAGCATTGGGCGCGATATTTTCACAGTGTGATCCCGCAGGCTGGTAACAGTTTTCCACCGGCAAATAACCGGTTCACGACTTTTGCCGCCGATGGCTATGCTCTTATCCACGACGAGTCGTTTATAGGCGACAACTGCGGCGACAAGATCATTTGCAATTACAGCGACAGCTCCTGTAAGGTGCTCGATTACAATCTGGAGGCGAAGAACGGAACGCCAGGCTGGTATTTTGCCAAGTCCGCCAATAATCTTCAACCAAGCTACTGGGTGCTCGATCTGTGGCTTATCAAGATCAAATTACCAACTCCCACCCCTTGGATTGTGGTTTATGGCCCGCCTGCCGATATTGCGCCAATGAGTTACGATATCGACCGGGAAGAGACCGACAGCTCCGTCACCCAGCAGGAGGAGTTACGGACGTGGCTGAAGAATAATTTCAGCCGCATTAATCAGGTGGATCGGCTCTATTCAGATGTCACCGACATGCCGCCGGGCTCGACTTCGGGGGCCACTCTCAAAAAACTCACCACCGAAAACCTTGAGGCTGCACTCAATACCGGCCCGCATTTTGTCAGCCTGACGGGGCACGGCAACTGGACCGGTGTGGCGCATCTCAATCACGCTCTGATCGGCAGGCTGGTCAACGGCCCGAAGACCTTCATTGCCTTTGCTGATTCCTGCCTGACCGGTAAGTTTGATGAGAACGATGCCATTGGCGAATCTCTCGTTAAAAAGGAGGACGGTGGTGCTGTAGCCTATATCGGCAATAGCCGGTACAGCTGGATCGGAGTGGGTGACGATTTTCGTTTTGAGTTTTTCAAGTGCATGAAATACTGGCGGAGTATCGGCAATCTCAACGACTCGCGCTGCACTTTTAGAAACGACACCAATTACTGGCAATATCAGCTGTGGACCATCCTTGAGCAGACCTTGTTTGGCGACCCTGAGATGAACGTCTATCGCACTGATGAGGATGCCTATCCCCGTTTTATCGGCAATCATAATACCATGGAGCTGCACCAATCCACATGCCAGTGGGTGAAGAAAATGGCCAACTGGAACAAACGGTACTACGACTCGATTGAAGAAGGGATCAACCTCGGCTATGACGGCTGCGCCTTCTGTTTGAAGGCCTACAATCACGGATAGAGACGAGATGTGATACAATAGATTGAAAGGCAGCCTGACTGGTTGCTAAGAGGGTGTTGCTGATACCGGCGGAGCATGTTGAGTGACGTCGGGACTGACTCCAAGGAGGTGCGTCATGACGGGAAAACGAATTTTGGCGGCTGTCGATGGTTCGGCATATTCCGACAGGGTGCTGGACAAGGCTATTGAGTTCGCACGGGTTTTTGGGGGGGAAGTGTTGTTGGTCTACTGCCATAAAAAATACCCGAAACTATTGGGCCAGCCCTATCTTGACCAGGCAATCTCTGCTATCATGAACAAGACCGAGAAAGTGTTTGAGCCGTATCTGGCAAAGCTTCGCGACAGTGGGGTACCGTTTGCCGAGTTGGCGGTGGAGGAACCGGCAGGAACCATGCTCGTCACCGTAGCCGATAATGAAAAGTGCGAAATGATCATCATGGGTTCACGGGGAAAATCAGATCTTGAGGGGCTTATTATCGGCAGTGTGACCCATAAGGTGCTGCATCTGGCTAAATGCCCGGTTCTGGTGGTGAAGTAGTTTTTTGATGAACACGAAATTTTAGAGTCGGCCCCGTCGCATACAGCTGGCGGGGCCGGTTTGTTCCAGTAGGCTATTTAATCTCAACAGGTGTGCAGAGATGGCCGGAATCTGCGGAAATCCTACCGCAGGATTCGCAGGAATACTTCATTGCCGCCAGTTTGTCCTTGCAGATGTGAGAGGCGGAAACATCTGTTGAACCGCAGAATTTGCAGTCCATTCCAGCGTCGGTGGGGTTGCACAGATGGCCGGGTTCGTTGGCCGAGGCCCCGCAGTTCTGACATGTATAGGCCATAAGATTTCTCCTCGTTTTCAGATGAAAACTGGTTAGCAGTTTGTCGACACGCTGTGTTATCACGCAGTGCAGCGCATGAATGGCTGCCGCATTATAAGCCACACAACTGCATGCAGCAATTCCACTCTGGAAGAGGGGCTGCGGCAACCTGTCAATGGAGAAGCTAAGAGGGTTGACTCCCGCTGTCAAGTGGGGTGTCGGTCAGGCTCTTTTGCCGTATCGTACTGCAAGATGTCACGAAACGGTGCTGTTGAGTCCAGGTGAACTGTTTCCAGCAATTGTAACGGGCGGTTGGCGAAGTCGTCTTCAATCGAGCGGTCCAGCTTGATTTCCTCATTATACGTGGATATGAGATTCTGATGCCCCCAACGGGTGAGGTAGTAGATGATCATGTCCGGTAGCCGGGTGTAAACCGTTTCATCAGGCAGTGGGTCGATAAAGCTCGATTCTTTAAGCCTTTTCGTACTGAGTGTCTGGGTTGTATAAAAGTGGCGGATGAAAATAAGCTCTGGCGGCAGGGTTGCCTTGAGGCCGAATTTTCGCATTACGCGCAGGAGTACGGCTGTGACCTTCTTGCCAAAACGGGCAACCGGATAGGGGATATAGATTTCCCTGGGAGTGCTGACCTGCAGGTAGGATTTGATGGTCAGGATAAGGTGGGACAGGTTTATCGGTTTTTCATCGACAAAGTTGTAGCTTTTCCCTGAAAACTCTTCGCGGTTGTTGAGGGCATGGTGAATGAAATAGGGGAGTTTCCGGCAATTGGAATAGGAGTGGCGCACGTTTTTGTTGGTAAAAATGCAGGGCATTGATTCATCGGCAATGGAAAAGAGCATGCGATGGAAACCCTGGATTTTGTGATCGTGGTTGCCGTAGACGACCCCAAGGCGGACAACAGTGTAGTCAAGACCGTGATGCTGGTGCATATATTTCAGGGTGGTTTCCGCCATGAGCTTTGACTTGGCGTAGTTTGTCATATTGGCGCTGATTTCCCTTTTTTCCTCTTCCGTTACATTTTCGCCCTCGCGAAGCGTTGCCGCTGAACTGACATGTATATAGGGAATACCCAAAGCGGCGGCAGTGCGGGCGAGATTGAGGGTGCCCAGGTAGTTCACCTCGAAAGAGAGCTGGCTGTCGGAATCAATGTTGGCGATGGCGCAGTTGATGACGAAATCGGGATGGGTGGAGGCAAGGTATCTGCGGATGTCTGTCGATTCCCGGATGGAGAGTTTCTTGCTGCTTGGCGCAAGAACCGTGATGGGTGCACTGGTCCGCGATTTGAAATAGTTGACGATGGTACCGCCGATAAGACCTGAGCCGCCGATAACGACGCCAAGCTTTGCCCCCTTCTCTTTGTGATTTGCTTCACCCATGCGCCCTGTTCCTTATGGTTTGACTGGACATGTGTGCAGAAGATATCTGCATGCGGGGTTGTCAGAATTCTCCAAAGTACATTATTCGGACGGATATTTTATTGTTCTCTTAATTAGACTATCGTTTCAGGAAATTTTGTCAAACAGAGACCACTGTGCTCAATCGTTTCGATCTGTCTCGAAGTGTTTGACAGGCTAATATCACCCCGCCAGGGTTTCTAGTCTCTCGTTGTATTCAATCACTCTTCCTGGCAGAGTTGGGCCATGGTACCGCGGGTAAGTTGCAGCAGGTCGGCGGGGGCAAGCTCAATCTCTAGGCCACGTTTGCCGGCGCTGACATAGATGGTAGCCTGGGTATTGGCGGAATCGTCCAGGAAGGTTTTGAGTAGCTTCTTCTGGCCGAGCGGACTCACCCCACCCAACATATAGCCGGTGGTTTTTTCCACCACTTTCTTGTCAGCCATCCCGGCCTTTTTCACACCTGCGGCCTTGGCAAGCAGTTTCATGGAGAGCATCTGGTTTACCGGAATGATCGCCACGGCAAGGCTGCCATCTCCCAGTTCTGCCACCAGGGTCTTGAAGACCTGCTCCGGTGGTACTCCCAATTTCTCTGAAGCTTCCAGCCCATATGATGGATGGTCGGGTTCGTGTTGATAGGTATGGACTGTATGTTTGATTTTTTTCTTTTTTACGAGGTTGATTGCAGGTGTCATGAAAAATCTGTTTGCTGATGTTTGAAGTGGTTTGAGCTATGGCCCTCCTTCACTTTATATAGCGGGTATTCTTGCACCTTGCATTATGAATATAGTGGAAGTGCCCCAGGAAAGGATGGGGAAACCAATTGGAGACTTCGCTATTTAACGTAAAGAGGTGATTGCCAGTTCCGAAAGGAAAATGATGATATAATTATACGAACAGCAGCAATCAGAAATGCGGCAGTGTGCTGAATAGATTTTGCCGTTTTTATAACGTGATAAAGGGTTATTGTTCTGGGCCGGCGCTGGGTAATGTCTTCCGTATTTTTCAGGTGATGATAACAGTTGATGCCGCATGTTTAAAAAAGATTGACTTAAACGTAAAGGTACGGTATCAAGATTGTAATGAACGGGTGTGTTGGATGAGCGGAGTAGCGGTGTCGAGATGAAAATCAGTGTGGAGCAGATGAGCTATGAACTTTTTGTCATACCAGTCGGTCCCAGCAATTCTCAAAGACAACTCCAGGAAATACGCGAAAAGAACGGCGATCAGCTACAACAAGCGTGGTGTATTTCTCTCTCTCACCTATGAGGAATTTTATGAACGGGTGCTGATGCTGGCCCGCGGCCTGAAGCAGGCCGGAGTCCAGCGGGGTGATCGGGTGGCTATCTTTTCGGAAAATCGGCTTGGCTGGGCGATTTCAGATTTCGGTGTTCAGTCGGCCGGCGCTATTACGGTTCCGATTTATGCCACCAATACCGGCAAGCAGGCAGCGTACGTTATCAATCATTGTGAAGCAAAAGTCGTTTTTGTCTCCACGCAGACCCAGTATGAGAAGCTCTATGCCATCCGTGACCAGATCCCCAATGTGGAATTGGTCATTTCCTATGAGCGCTTTATGGGCGAGCGGTCCTTCCCTGTCTATACCCAGTATCAGCTTTCGGAAGTTGAGCGTCCGCTGACCGAGACGGAAACGGCGATGATAGAAAAGCAGATCGACGAGATCCGGCAGGAAGATATTATCACCATCATCTACACTTCAGGAACCACCGGTGTGCCCAAAGGTGTTCTGCTCACCCAGCGGAACATTATGGTCAATACCACTCATGGGCTGAAGCGGGTCGGCAGCAGCACTTTGCCGCAGACTTTTTTAAGCTTTCTGCCGCTCAGCCATGTGCTGGAACGTACAGGCGGATACTACATGCCCCTTCTTACCGGCAACCACATCGCTTTTGCCGAAAATGTCCAGAAGGTCATGGAAAACATGATGGAGATTAAGCCCACCAATATGGTGAGCGTTCCCCGTCTCTTTGAAAAGATTTACTCCCGGATTTACGAAAACGTTCATCAGGCCTCTTCGTTCAAGCGTAATCTCTTCCACCGGGCGGTGGAGGTCGGTCGCGAATATGTGCAGAAAAAATACGTCACCAAAGAACCACTTGGCTTGCTTGAATTGCGGTATAAGTTCTTCGATAAACTGGTTTTTAAGAAAGTGCGCGAACGGTTCGGTGGCAAAATCAAATATTTTGTCTGCGGTGGGGCGCCACTGGATAAGACTATCAACGAATTCATGTGGATTATCGGCCTGCCGGTCTTTAATGGTTATGGTTTAACCGAGACCAGTCCGGCGATCACTTTGTCCAGCTTTGATATTATCCGTTTTGATTCGGTGGGAAAACCCTTGCATGAGACGGAAGTGAAACTGGCTGACGATGGCGAGCTTTACGTAAAAGGCCCGCAGGTAATGCAGCAATATTACAAGAACGAAGAAGCGACCCGTGAAACCATAGAAGATGGCTGGTTAAAGACCGGTGATATTGCCCGGATAGACGAGCAGGGATACGTTTACATAATAGATCGCAAAAAAGAGCTGATCGTCACTGCAGGTGGTAAAAATATCGCTCCACAGCCTTTAGAAAACGAGCTGAAACTTGATAAGTTCATCTCTGACGCTTACGTTTACGGAGACGGGAAACCATACCTGGTGGCATTGCTTACTCCAAATCTTGAGCGGTTGATTGATCTTGGCCGGGAACTGGGAATTCATTACATCGATATCGAGGAACTGGTTACCAACGAAAAAGTTATGGCCGTCTATACACGAAGGATGGAAGCGTTTAATGCTGCCTTGCCGCCATATAAGACGATCAAAAGATTTGCGGTGCTCCCACGGGAGTTTACCATCGATGGAGGGGAGTTGACACCCACTCTGAAATTGAAGCGTAAGGAAATTTACAACAAGTATAAGGACATCATTGAAGAACTGTATATAAAAGCAGGGAACGGTGTTGTCCGCCGGCCGAAAGCCGATAATGAGAGACTCGAAACAAGTGTCAGTGCATCAAAGATGCATTGATGATCCAACAAGTTAGGATGTAGAACCCTTGGCGATCGCGATCTTTGTGAAGCCAACACCAATGGAGAAGACAAATGAGGCAGATTAATCGTGTAGCTGTACTCGGCGCCGGAGTTATGGGAGCGACCATTGCCGCTCATCTGGCAAATGCGGGACTGGAAGTTCTTCTGCTGGATATCGTCCCCAAAGAACTGACTGCGCATGAAGAGGCCAAAGGGCTGACCCTGCAAAGCCCCCAGGTTCGGAACAGAATCTCCCAGGCCGGCCGCGACGGTCTGCTGAAAATGAAGCCGGCTCCCTTTTTCTTAAAAGAATATGTTGCCCAGATTGATGTCGGTAACCTTGAAGATGACCTGGCAAAATTAAAAGAGTGCGACTGGGTGATTGAGGTTGTGGTCGAGTATATGCCGATCAAACTCGATCTCTTGAAGAAACTGGTGCCGAATCTTGCTCCCGGCGCAATTCTTTCTACCAATACCAGCGGCCTTTCGGTGAATGAGATGGCCGAGGTACTGCCACCAGAGATTCGCAGCAATTTCCTGGTGACCCATTTCTTTAACCCGCCGCGCTATATGCGACTGATGGAACTTGTCCCCACCAAGGCTACCGATCCGGCGGTAATGGAAGGCATGGCAAAATTCATCGCCACCCGGTTGGGTAAAGGTATTGTTTACGCAAAGGATACACCAAACTTTATCGGCAACCGTATCGGCGTTTATGCCATCTATAAGGCCATGCAGCATATGGTGGAGATGGGCATGACCGTGGAAGAGGTTGACGCCATTGCCGGTCCGGCCACCGCCCGTCCAAAGAGCGCGGCTTTCAGAACCGCCGACCTGGTTGGTTTGGATACTCTCGCCCATGTTGGCAACAACTCGTATGAACTGCTGCCAAATGATGAGGAACGCAATGTATTCAAGAAGCCGGATTTCATGGCGAAACTGATCGAAAATGGCTGGCTCGGTAACAAGTCGAAGCAGGGTTTTTATAAAAAAGGTGTGGTCGACGGTAAGAAAACCATCTTTTACTATGACTATGCCGAGGGTGATTACAAACCGCTGGCAAAACCGAAATTTGCTTCTGTCGGCATGGTCAAGCAGGTGGACGATCCCCGTCAGAAAATCAAGATGATCGTGGGTGCAAGCGACAAGGGTGGTGAGTTTGCCTGGAAATCGGTGCGCGACACCCTGATCTACGCTTTTAACCGTATCCCTGAGATTGCCGATGACGTGGTCAATATCGACAACGCCATGAAATGGGGCTTTAACTGGGAGATCGGTCCGTTCGAGATGCTCGATGCCATCGGCGTCGCATCTTTTGTGAAGCGGGCAGAAAAAGACGGCGTTGCGGTACCCGAGAAGATGAAAGGTATAGAATCCTTCTATCGCTATGCCGAATCCGGTGAGCAGGAATACTTTGATGTGCTGAAGGGTGCCTATGTTCCGGTACCTGTCAAAGAGGGCCAGATCAAGCTCGAGATCCTGAAAAAAGCTGGCAAAGTAGTGGAAAAGAACGCCAACTGTTCGATTATCGACCTGGGCGACGGCGTTTTCGGTTTCGAGTTCCATTCCAAGATGAACGCCATCAGCGGCGATATCCTGTCCATGACCCACAAAGCGGTCAAGCGGGCTGAGGAAGAAGGTGTCGGTTTGGTGGTAGGTAACCGTGGCGCGAACTTCTCTGTTGGCGCCAACTTGATGATGCTGGCCGTGGCCATGGCTGAGGGCGCCTATGATGACATCAACATGGTGCTGCGCTCTTTCCAGAACGCCACCATGGCCTTGAAATATGCCAAAGTACCGGTAGTAGCTGCACCTTTTAACATGGCGCTTGGCGGTGGTTGTGAATTCTCCATTCACGCAGATGCCATCAACGCTTATGCCGAGACCTATATGGGTCTTGTAGAAATCGGAGTTGGTCTCTTGCCTGCTGGTGGCGGCACCAAGGAACTCTGCATCCGTGCGGTGGATTTGGCTAAAAAGTACAATACCGACGTTCAGCCATTTATCTTCAAGCATTTCGAGCAAATTGCCATGGCCAAGGTCTCAATGGGGGCGGCGGAACTCTACGACATGAGCTATATGCGTGAAGGCGATTCCATCACCATGGATATCGACAAGCTGATTGGTGACGCCAAGCAGAAGGTACTGGGACTTGCAGTGAACTATCGTCCGAAGGTGCCGAGAAAAGATATTGCTGCTCCGGGCCGCGGAGTTGCAGCCTCCATCAAGAGCCAGCTCTGGAACATGAAGATGGGTAATTTCATTACCGAATATGAGTATGAAATGGCAACCGTTATTGGCCAGGTAATCTGCGGTGGCGATGTCAATCCAGGAACAATTGTCAGTGAAGAGTACCTCCTGCAACTTGAGAGAGAGAACTTCCTTAAACTCTGTGGCAACAAGAAGACTGCCGAGCGCGTACAGCATATGCTGAAGACCGGCAAGCCTTTGAGAAACTAGTACTGCCATACAAGATAAAGAACACTTACTGGTTAATACGTTTATCCATAGAGAGGATCATGATGAAAAAAGCATATATACTGGCAAGCTACAGGACTCCAGGCTGCCGTGCAAATAAAGGAAAATTCAAAGATGTACGCCCTGACGATCTTGCAGCCATTGCGATCAAAGGGTTGGTAGAGCGAACAGAAATAGATCCGATGACGGTCAGTGATGTAATCCTTGGCTGTTCGTTCCCCGAAGCAGAGCAGGGAATGAATGTCGGACGTATCGCGGCGATGAAAGCAGGTCTGCCTGTTGAGGTTCCCGGGTTGACCGTCAACCGGTTCTGTTCCTCTGGCTTGAACAGTATTGCCATCGCAGCCGAACGTGTTATGGCCGGTTTTGCCGACTGTATCATCGCCGGCGGAGTCGAGTCCATGTCCAGCGTGCCCATGGGCGGCCTCAAATACGCTGCCAACCCGGGCATGATGGTCGATTGGCCTGAGGCATTTGCCTCAATGGGTACCACCGCAGAGCTGGTTGCGGAGAAATACGGTATTACCCGCGAGATGATGGACATTTTTGCTGCTGCAAGTAATGCTAAAGCGGCTGCAGCCATCAAGGAAGGGCGGTTTGCCGACGAGATCATTCCTGTTGAAATCGAGAAGACCGCTTTGGTGGGCAACAAGATCAAGCGTGAGACGGAAATCGTCACCATTGATGATGGTGTGCGTCCGGAAACCACCGTCGAGTCTCTTGCCAGACTCCGCTCCGTCTTCAAAGTTGGAGGACCGGTAACGGCCGGCAACTCCTCGCAGATGACAGACGGGGCCGCCGCCACCATGGTTGTTTCCGAAGAGTATCTCAAAGCGACCGGCAAGGATCCCTTTGGTAGATTCGTCTCCTTCTCGGTCAACGGAGTACCGCCAGAATATATGGGTATCGGTCCCATCGCGGCGATTCCTGAGGCGCTTAGACTGGGAGGACTTTCTCTTGCAGACATCGACCTTATCGAGCTGAACGAAGCATTCGCTGCCCAGGCATTGGCTGTAATGCAGGAACTGAATATCAATAAGGATATTGTCAACGTCAACGGCGGTGCGATCGCCCTTGGCCATCCGCTTGGCTGCACCGGTTCTAAGCTGACCGCGACTCTTCTGCATGAGATGGGACGCCGGAAAGCGAAATACGGAATGGTTTCCATGTGTATCGGCGGCGGTATGGGCGCAGCCGGAATTTTTGAAAAACTGTAAGCGTACGAGAATAGAACGGCGCTCAATATACAAGGTGAAAAAATGTCTGAGAATACATTAAAAGGCGGCGAATACCTGATTGCGGAATCCTCTTGCGCTGATATCTTCACACCGGAGGATTTTTCCGACGAGCAGCGGCAGATGGCTGACACCACAGAGCAATTTGTGGTCAATGAGGTCATCCCGCACATTGAAGAGATCGATAAACAGAATTTCGATATCGTGATCAAAGGATTGCGTCAGTGCGGCGAACTCGGGTTACTGATGATGGATGCGCCTGAAGAGTATGGCGGGCTTGAATTGGACAAGGCTTCTTCCATGCTCGTTGCGGAAAAAATTTCCCAGGGCGGATCGTTCTCTGTAGCCTATACCTGTCATACCGGCATCGGTACTCTGCCTCTGATCTATTACGGTACTCCGGCCCAGAAAGAGAAATACCTGGAAAAACTGATATCCGGTGAGTGGCCTGCAGCTTACTGCCTGACCGAGCCCGGTTCGGGAAGCGACGCGCTTGGCGCGGCTTCAACCGCCACACTGTCTGCCGATGGCAAGCACTACATCCTCAATGGCACCAAGCAATTTATTACCAATGGTGGTTTTGCCGAGCTGTTCACGGTTTTCGCCAAGATCGACAAGCAGCATTTCACCGCGTTTCTGGTTGAGAAGTCCTTTGAAGGACTGGTAGTTGGTGCCGAAGAGAAAAAGCTTGGTATCAAGGGATCTTCCACTACCCAGATCATCCTCGACAATTGTAAGGTACCCGTCGAGAACGTGCTGGGTGAGATCGGCAAAGGCCATAAAATTGCCTTCAACGTTCTCAATGTCGGCCGTTTCAAGCTTGGCGCCGCTGTTTGCGGTGCGTCCAAAATGGCACTGGTAGATGGCATTAAGTATGCCAATGAGCGTACTCAGTTTGGCAAAAAAATCAGCAGCTTTGGGGCAATCGGTGAGAAAATCGCCAACATGACGGCAGAAATTTTCGCGGCAGAATCACTGGTCTACCGTTTGGCCGGCGTGCTGGATGACAATATTGCCAAGATCGACAGATCAGTAGATGACTACTACGAGCAGTACCTGAAGGCGATTGAAGAGTATGCCTCTGAATGCGGTATCGCCAAAGTGTATTGTAGCGAGGTTTTGGCCAGGACTGTTGACGAGGTAGTACAGATTCACGGTGGTTATGGCTTCGTGAGTGAGTATCCAGCCGAGCGTTACTACCGTGACGAGCGCATCAACCGTATCTTCGAAGGCACCAACGAGATCAACCGCTTGCTTATCCCCGGTATGATCCTCAGAAAAGCGATGAAGGGCGAGTTGCCGCTGCAGGCCAAAGCCATGAAGGCGTTTGAATCGCTGATGACTCCAAGTTTTGAGGAGATTGACGATTCAGTACCGTTTGCCAAGGAGAAAGCGCTGATCGGTAACCTGAAGACCCTGTTCCTGATCCTTTCCGGCGCCGGTGTCCAGAAATATATGGACAAGATCGCCAACGAGCAGGAGATCCTCATGGCTGCGGCTGATATCGCCATCCAGATCTACGCTCTCGAAAGTACGGTATTGCGTGCCGAGAAGAACCTTGCGAAATCGAGCCCACGCAAGCAGGAACTGCTCCAGGCCGCAGTCAAGGTCTGCGCTTTCGATGCTACCGAGGAAGTAGGCCGTGCAGCACGCCAGGGCGCTTTCTATATAGAGGAAGGTGATACACTCACCATGATCCTCTCCGGTATTCGTCGGTTCGCCAAATATGATGCAAGCGGCCTGCTTCAGGCCAAACGTCTGCTTGCCAAGACGGCCAGCGAAGAAGAGAAGTATATCTTCTGACGGCTCCGCGCTCTCCGGCCCCGAACATCCTCGCATTGGGGCCGGAGAGTGTTTTTGTTGTTCCCGAACAGATTACCTCAATCAAAGAGACTGCTTCTCCTAGGGATGGAATATGGTAACGCAACACACCATCGATACGCCCTATCCGGTTGGTCCGGTCCACTGCTACACCCTTGAGCAGGAGGATGGACTCATCCTTTTTGACACCGGGCCGCCCACCCCAGAGGCGAAAGAATACCTCCGGCATAATCTCGACTTGAACCGTCTCCGCCATGTGCTCGTTACCCATTGCCATATTGATCATTATGGTCTGGCTCACTGGCTTGAACAGGAAACAGACGCCACCATTTATCTGCCACACCGTGACGGGTTGAAGATTGACCAGCATGAGCGCAGGATGAAGTTGATGTATGCGCTCCTAAATGAAGTTGGGTTCGGTCATGACTATTTGGCTGATCTGCAAAAGATGTTTGCCGCAGGCGTGCTGTTTCCACCGCCGCCAAAAAAATTCAAAATTGCTGAAGAGAATCTGCCGGTAGAACTGGGAATCACGGCTATCCCTTGTCCAGGTCACTCCCAGAGCGATGTCGTCTATACCTTCGGTAATTATGCGGTAACCGGGGATACTCTGTTGCGTGGCATCTTCCAGTCGCCGCTCCTGGATGTCGACCTGCTGACCGGTAAGCGGTTCAACAATTACCATGCCTACTGCGACTCCATCATCAAACTGGCACGGTTGGAAGACAAAACAGTGCTGCCGGGTCATCGGCAGAGTATCGATAGTGTCAGCAGCAGTCTGCAGTTTTATATCGGCAAGATGCTCACCCGAGTCGAGCAGATGTTGCCGGTTAGAGAAGAGAAAAATGTGGCCAGGCTGATTGGCAAACTCTTTAACAACTCAATGAACGATGTGTTCCATATCTATCTGAAGGCTTCGGAGATCCTCTTTATGCAGGATTTTCTGGCCGAGCCGGAAAAGCTGGAAGAGGCGCTTGCCGAGATCGGCCTTTTAGATATTGTCGCGCCGATTTTCGGACGCGTCACAGGGAGATAACCTATGCGTGACCCACTTTTTCAGCCTTGGCAGATCGGGCAATTGACCATCAAGAACCGGATCTTTATGCCGGCCATGCACCTCAATATGTGCAAGAATTTTGTCGTGAGTGACCAGCTGGTGGAATTTTACCGGGCGCGGGCGGCAGGTGGCGCGGGGCTTATCAGTGTTGGCTATGCGACGGTTGATGAATTCTCCGGTACGCCGCTGAATATTGGCGCCCATGACGATGGCTTTATTCCCGGCCTTTCAACGCTGGCAACAGCTATGCATGAGGAGGGTGCGCTCTGTGCGGTGCAGCTCAATCATGCCGGTCGTTATAATGCCTCGTTTTTCCTGGGTGGGCAGCAACCGGTGGCTCCGTCGCCGGTTCCGTCACGGTTGACACGTGAGACACCCCGTGAACTGACGGCGGAAGAGATCGAGACGACCATTACGCGTTTTGCCGATGCCGCCGGACGGGTAAGGGAGGCGGGCTTTGACGTGGTGGAGATCCTGGCAGGCACCGGATATCTGATCAGCGCTTTCCTCTCCCCGTTTACCAATCAGCGGGAGGATGAGTACGGTGGCAGCCTGGAAAATAGGATGCGTTTTGGCATTGAAGTTATGAGGGCAGTGAAAAAGCGGATCGGGCACGATTTTCCGTTAATGGTGCGGATTAACGGCAATGATTTCATGCCGGGCGGAATCGGTGCTGACGACCTGAAAACCTTTGCTGTGGCGCTGACTGAAGCGGGCGTCGATGCCCTTTGCATAAATGTGGGCTGGCATGAGGCGCAGGTGCCGCAGATCGTTACCAAGGTACCCCGTGGGGTGTTCGCCTATATGGCCAGAGAGATCCGGGAACGAGTCAACGTGCCGGTCATAGCCTCGCATCGTATTAACGATCCGGCAGCGGCACGGCATCTTTTGGCGCTTGGCTATTGCGACGCAGTGGCGGTGGGGCGTGCTCTCATCACCGATCCGGAGTTTCCCAACAAGGCAGCGCGCGGAGCAGATGACTCCATCATCCATTGTGTGGCCTGCGGACAGGGTTGCTTTGATCATATCTTCAAGATGAAGCCGATTGAATGTGTCTGTAACCCGCGCGCCAGTCATGAAAAAAAACGGGTTGCCGTGCAAGTCGATGTTCCCAAAAAAGTGATGGTGGTTGGTGGCGGCATAGCGGGTATGGCGGCTGCGCTGGCTGCAGCGGAACGTGGTCATTCCGTACAGCTCTTTGAAAAATCCATGCGCCTTGGCGGGCAGCTGCACCTTGCAGGGTCGCCTCCTGGTCGCGGCGAATTTCTGGTATTTGCAAACGACATGACCCGGCTGATCGGTGAATCTGATGTGGTGGTAACCATGAACAGTGTCGTCGACAAAGCCATGTTGGAAAAAGAACAACCCGATGAGCTGATTCTCGCCACCGGCGGCACGCCCATCGCTCCTGTTATTCCGGGTGTTGATCTGCCCCATGTGGTGCAGGCCTGGGATATTCTCTCCGGGAGACGACAGGCGGGCCGCCGG
Source organism: Desulfopila aestuarii DSM 18488 (assembly GCF_900143695.1). Lineage (GTDB taxonomy): Bacteria > Desulfobacterota > Desulfobulbia > Desulfobulbales > Desulfocapsaceae > Desulfopila > Desulfopila aestuarii. Next base: position 190,343 of record NZ_FRFE01000007.1, on the reverse strand, counting down.
GTGGTGGTTATCGGTGGTGGCGCAGTAGGGGTGGAGACTGCCCTGATGCTGGCCGAAGAGGGGACACTTACTGGTGAAGAGCTGAAATTTCTGCTGGTGAATCAGGTGGAAGATCCAGAAAAACTTTATCGTCTGGCCACCACAAGTGCGCGTGAAGTGGTCATGGTGGAAATGATTGATGCGCTTGGCGCTAACTTCGGTAAATCGACCCGCTGGTCGATGCTCCAGGATGTGGGGCGGTACGGCATTACGCCTGTTATGAATGCCAGGGTTATGTCCATTACCGAAACGGGTGTACGGATGATGGTTGGTAACGAAAATACGGAAATACAGGCGGATACTGTTGTCCTGGCGGTTGGCACCCGTTCTGAGAATTCGCTGAAGAGTGTGGCCGATCAACTGGGTATTTCCTGCACGGTGGTTGGTGATGCCAGGGAGCCGGGGACTGTCTTTGAGGCGAATCATCAAGGCTTTCTGGCTGGCAATGGCTGCTGATGCGCATTTTTGACCGAAAACCTTGTCGATGTTTTTAATGGGTTGATCAAGTCTAACACCCCATAAGGGGTATACGTACCTTGAGATAGGTTGTTTTCTTGGGAAAAAAACAAGAAATAACCTGTAATGGACTAATATCAGATAGCTTATCTATACCATCTTATTTATAGGAGTTTTCCATGTTGCTCAATCCTCAGCAATATTCCCGTCCCCATATTGATGATCGTTATCGCGAGCTGGTGGAAAAGACCATCGCTTTTTTTGAGAATAAAGGTTTGGCAAAAATCAAGGAAGACGATCAGGCCATGGTCTGGTACGAGGATTTCCTGGAATTTATCAAAAAGGAAAAGGTATTTGCCGAGCTGCTGACTCCGGCTGCGTACGGCCAGAACGAGACCCGCTGGGATATGTACCGGATCAGCGAGTTCAACGAGATCCTCGCTTTCTATGGCCTTTGTTATTGGTACGCCTGGCAGGTCACGATATTGGGGCTTGGTCCTATCTGGATGGGGACCAATGAAGAGAAGAAGCATCTGACGGCAAAACTGTTAAGGGAAGGCGGGGTGTTTGCCTTTGGTCTTTCTGAGAAGACCCATGGCGCCGATCTCTACTCTTCGGAGATGACTCTCTCTCCACAGCCTGACGGCACGTATCGGGCCAATGGTTCGAAATATTATATCGGCAACGGCAACTGCGCGGCCCTGGTCTCGACCTTTGCCAAGATCGAGGGAACGGGTGAGTATGTCTTCTTCACGGTGCGGCCAGATCATCCGGCCTATGAGTGTGTGAAAAAGATCGATACCTCAGGTGTACGTCAGGCCTACGTGGCGGAATATGCTCTGCATGACTACCCGATCACCGAGGCCGATATCCTCTCCCGAGGTGAACATGCCTGGAACTCGTCATTGAACACCATTAATGTCGGGAAATTTGAGCTGGGGTGTGCGTCAATCGGTATTACCACCCACTGTTTTTACGAGGCGCTGGCCCATGCCGCGAACCGTAACCTCTACGGTCGCTGGGTGACCGATTTTCCCCATGTGAAAAAGCTGTTTGTCGAGAGCTATGCTAGATTAACCGCCATGAAGCTGGTGGCCTATCGTTCAGCAGATTATCTGCGTTGCGCTTCGGATGACGATCGCCGCTACCTCCTCTTTAATCCTATCGTCAAGATGAAGGTGACAGGGCAGGGTGAGAAAGTGGTGGCCCTGCTCCATGATGTGATTGCTGCCAAAGGATTCGAGCAGGACACCTATTTCGAAATGGCTATCCGTGATATCGGCATGCTGCCTAAACTCGAAGGCACCGAGCACGTGAACATGGCGCTCATCATCAAGTTTGTGAAGAACTACTTCTTTGAACCGGTCGAATATCCGGAGATCGGGCAGCAGTTTGAAGCGCGCGACGACGGATACCTCTTCAATCAGAAGACCGGCGGTCTCGGCAGTGTTCGTTTCCCCGATTACCGGCTCGCATACCGTGATGTTGATTCGGCCAATGTCCAGCTGTTTAGAAGCCAGATGGAGCTGTTTCGGAAACTGCTGATCATGGCTCCGCCGGCAAAAGAGCAGGCGGCCAATATCGACTATATGCTGAGTGCCGGCGAGCTCTTTACCCTCTCTGTCTACGCCCAGCTGATCCTTGAAAATGCTAGAATTTTCAAGATTGAAATTGAGCTGCTTGAGCAGATCTTCAGCTTCCTCGTCCAGGATTTTTCCCGGGCGGCGCTGCAGATGGTGGTAGGCTTTGAAAACAGCCCTGAGCAGGAAGCTCTCTATCGCGAGATGCTGAAAAAACCGGTGGTGGACAGAGCTGGTTTTGACAAGATCTGGCTGGAACAGGTCTACCCATTGAAAGATGCCTATGTTATGAATGGATGAGTTGAACCATGAAGTTTGTCAGATAACAAGACCATGCTGGAGGAGTCGCGATGGGTCATCATATAAACGGGAAAAGCAGCATTGTACCATTGATCGATAGGCTCAATCGCTATCCGATTGGATTGCCTGATAACGAAAAGCTGCGGCAGATTCTGGCCATTCTTTTTTCCGAGGATGAGGCCTATGTTGCTTCCCGCTTTCCGTTGCAGGAAGCAACCATGAAAGAGTTGGTGCGGGCCACGGGCTGGCAGGAGGAACGGCTCCTCCCGGTGCTCGACTCGATGGCCAACAAGGGTCTCATCATGGATATGGTCTACGGGCGAAGAACCTACTATTTGCTGCTGCCCGGCCTCATCGGCTTTTTTGAACTGACCTTTATGAAGCAGCGTCAGGATCTGCCGGTGAAGGAACTGGCCCAGCTCATGCACGAATACCTGTTCGAGGATCCGGACGATCGCATGGGCAATGAGTTTTTCGCAAGCCCTACACCGCTCACCCGTTCGCTTGCCTATGAGGAACATATCCCGGTGGAGTCGGTAGTGACTACCTGGGAGAGTGCCCGCGAGATTGTGAAAAACGCCGGGTACGGTGCGGTGGGCATGTGCTATTGCCGTCACAAGAAAGAGCACTTGAATGAGACGTGCGATAAGGGGGCACCGACGGAAAACATCTGTATTTCACTTGGCAGTGCCGCGAAATTCATGGTGCGACGCGGTTTTGCCGAGGAACGCAATGTTGACCAGCTGCTGGCAGTGCTGGATACAGCTCGAGAGCTGAATCTCACCCATATCACCGATAATATTCGCCACAAACCGTCCTTTATCTGCAACTGTTGCTCCTGTTGCTGTGAACTGCTGGGCGGGGTGCTGCGCGGTTTTCCGGGTGGGGTGGCCAAAGCCGGGTACACTCTGGCCATCGAGGCCGAGAGCTGCAAAGGCTGCGGGCTTTGTCAGAAGGCCTGCAATGCCGAGGCGCTCACCAAAGTGGAAAACCCCGGCGGCAAACCGAAATACAAGATGACGGTCGACACCGACCGCTGCCTTGGCTGTGGTGCCTGCGTTTCAGCCTGCAAGACTGACTCGCTCTCCATGCTGCGGGTTGATCGTCCCGAGCCGCCTGAGAAGAAAAAAGATCTGTTCAAGATGATTTTGAAGGAAAAGAAACGTCTGACACCCTTTGTGGTCGAAGGTGTGAAGAAGACTATCATGCGCAAGATCGGCATGAGCTGATAAGGAAAATTGGCTTAGAAACAACATGCTTTCGAAACACTTCCCGGCTCACGCGACAGCCGGGATTTGGCGCGACGGGCTGGGATGTGGCTATCATCTCAGCCCGTTCGCCGTTTCAGCTGCCGATGATAAAATGAAGCACCCGATACCCTTCCACCAGGAGAATGATTGCCCAGAGCAGGATGCAGATTCCTGCCGCGGCGGCCGAGATGTCTTTGATCACCTTTACTTTGTGATTCTCCTCGGTAGTGATGAAATCGCAGAGAGCCTCGATTGCGCTATTGAACAGTTCGGCCTGTAGCATCATGGCGGTAGCTGCCGCCAATAACAGAAAATCGACCCATTGCCGGAACAAGAAGAAAACACCTAAAACTGCGACAGAGAGAAAGAGTTTGTAGGTGACGCTGAAGTCGTAGCGCACCGCAAAAGCTAAGCCGGACAGCACTACCTTTATCTTTCTGACCGGGTGGAAGCCGGCTTCGCCAGTCTCTAAAAATTTGTTTCTCATACCATTCCTCTGTCACCGTAAGCATTGAGTAGCCATTGCAGAAAAAATATCCACAGAGCGCCAAGCACAAGTCCGACAACCACATCTGAAATATAATGAACCTTAAGATAAATTCTTGAGACACCAACCAGGAGGGCAATCATGCCGAGTCCGCTCCAGAGTAGCAGCGCTTCTCGTGGCGGCAGTTCTTTGGCGAAAATCAGAGCGCAGGCAAAAAGAAAGGCAGTGACCTGGGCTGTATGAGCGCTTGGGAAAGAAAAATCGGAGGGCATGGCGACCAGCAGTCCTTCGACCGGTGGCCGTGGACGGGCAACCAGCAATTTCAGCCCGTGAACGATAAACGAGATCCCCGCAAGGCCGCCGAGAAGGAGTAGGAGGTCGGTATATCGTTGGGATGAAAATAGCTTTGCAGCCAAAACGAGGGACAACGGGGCAAGTACATAGAGCGAGCCAAGCCAGGTGATTGTCAGAAAGAACAGATCCATCGCTTTTCCATGTTGTGTCCGGTTAAGGAGTGAAAGCAATCTCTTCAAGAAAATTCTGCAGACATTCATAGACGCCAAAGAGCGAATCAATCACAAGATGTTCGCGCGTGGTGTGTTGCGACATCTCACCCTGGGGGCCCCAGACCGCGCCGGGTATACCGATTTGCGAAAAAAAGCGGGCGTCCGAAGCGCCGTGTTCAAAGCTGATCGACGCACCGCTGTGACGAGCCAGCAGATCGGTATAGGGCGAATTCTCACTGGCAAAAACCGGTTCTATGGCTCGTACTTCTACGTCTGAACGGATGCTTTTCCGGATCATCGCCAGCATCTGCTCAGGATTGTCGTTTTCGGTATAGCGGATGTCGAGTGTGGCTGTCGCCGTATCCGGCACCATGTTGGTAGAGCCATTTCCGGCCAGGCAGTTGGAGAGGACCAGGGTCGGGTGCCAGTGATCCGGATTATCCGCAGTAAAAAGCGTTTTCAGCTGGAGGTAATCCTCCACCAGGATGTCAAAACCGCTCTCCCCCAGCCAGGGACGGGCGGCATGGGCAGCTTTGCCATGGGCGGTCAACGCCAGAGAGAGAATGCCCTTTTCCTTGGTAATGATACGGTCTGGCTGACCACCGTCAAGGGCAATAAAATAGTCCGGTTGCACCAATGTGGTTGCATGGCCGGCACCATCTTTGCCACCGCTCTCCTCGTCGCCTGTGAATAGCAGGCCGAAAGGTAATTCTTCATCTGTTTTACCGGCAGCATTCCACCTTGTCCGTAACTCACGATAGAGGATGAGCGTCAATGCCACCGCATATTTGTCGTCGATTGCTCCACGGCCAAAGAGACGTCCGTCTTCTTCATAGGGCGTGAACTGGGACTCTTCAGCCTCAACCACATCGAAATGGCTCATGAGTAGAACTTTGCAACGACTGGTGGCAGGAGCAACTAAAAGTGAGGGTACACCGTTCTGGTCGATGCGTTGGCAGGATATGGCATGTTCCCTCAGCCAGTCGGCGATAAAATCAGCGCAGCGGAGTATCTCGGTCGGTCTTGAATGGACCGAAGGGATACGGATCAGTTCGCTTGTCAGGTTGATAAGCTCTGTTTGTATTGATGATTCCGGCATAATCTCGAGGTGTTTGCGGTACTGTAATGGAATTGTTGATACGAATGAGCATGGTATTTACCGCAATTCACGAAAAAACCAAGGATTTTCATTGTTAGTACTCAACGCTATTTGTTGAACGATGATGAACGATAACGGCTGAGACCACGCCTACCACTCTTCAGGGAAGGATCTCGGGTTCATCAGCAAAGTGCAGCTCCATCACGTGCTGAAATTTGTTGACCAGGAGATAATGGCGAATCTTGATGACAAAGAGAGCGGTGGTGGGTGAGAGCAGGAATTTTTCAAGATAGGGATGACGGGCAAGATAAAGCTGCTGGTAATGAGGCCGTTCCTGAGCTGTTGTCTCGGCGGCGTCGCCGATAATCGTTAAAGCCACGGCAGCATGAAAGTCAGCCTCACTGTTGGTGCGACTGTCGATCAGGAGCGAGACCCGTGATTCTCCCAAGAGGTTTGTATGCTTACGGGTTGCCATGCCGGTGGCGACCACTATCCTCGTGAGATCAGGGGTGTGGGCAAAGGCCATCAGGCTTGCGTATGGTTGGCCGTTTCGTTCTGTGGCCAGCACTGCGAGACGCTGCGAATTGAGAAGCGTTGATATTTCCTGAAAAACCTTCTGGTCGTTTGTGTGCATTGCTCCTCCTTATTCTGGGAATGTGAGAATTGTATTGTACAGATGGAGTCGGATAATGGACAGAAATTTTCAGTCGAGACAGGATAGCTCTCAGAAACCTATGGAAAAGGATAGCGTTAGCGTTTTGGAAACACTTGTATTTATCACATTTCCGGAAAAAATGTAGGAGTAAGTCGGAAAACAGGATGAGCTGCATAAGCCGCATAAGAATCTGGTAAACAGTTTAATATGAGAATGTTTATGATATAGTTGACTTATGCCTGACTATTAAGTGGATCTTTCTTTGGACTGGATATTGCAAGCATCTTGTTGAGGGGAAAGAATTTATGCCAGCAATGAGAGCTTTGCCGGATAGGAAGATGAAGGAGGGTCATGTTTTTCTATCCGTGGTAATACTTTGAGACCTGTTGGCGACAATGAGCATCCGCTTTCCCAAATAAACTCCATACAGGATGTTCACATCCGCCAGCTGTCCTCAACATTAAGATATTGTCTAACCTTTCTCCTCAGGTGGTACCACCTTGATGTGTTATCTGGAATCAGATGCACATGCCCGTTAACGTGCAAATTCTTCAGCGCAGTAATCGTAGATCGTCATTGATCTCATGTACTGTTGGAGGAGGTTTGCGCTCTCTACCCAGAGCTATATTCAGACATCTTCATCCAAGTTTGTGAGCATGAGGTCTTTATGCACTATTTGGCGTAGCGGCACCATTTCTATTCTGGAAGTTGTCGTCATTCCCTGGGCAATGTGTCGCAAACGTAGAGGGTATAATGGGATATGGGGGTACGTTATGAAAACAAGGAGATATTTCAGTTTACTGGCATTGGTTTCGATTGGATTTCTTATGTTAGCTTCTGGAGTTTTGGCTTCTGGCGGCCGCGGAGGAAGTGGGGGGGGAGGAGGTAATGGAGGTGATGGCGGTGATGGAGGATCGACCAAGGATTTAGGTGACCTGATCATCCTTTATCGAGATGCGTATGGTGTGCCAATAGCATCAGACCCCATAATGAAGGACGACGAACAGGATGTCATAATTGGCGGAAAATGCTGGCAACCGATTGCCTTCCCGTCTGATACGTGCGATTTGGAGTCTTTGATAGATTCTGGAGAGGTGGAATGTATCGAAAACGGGCCATGTCTAGTTCCGGTAGATCAATACAGCTGTGCAGTCGAAACTGCTTATGTCGGATGTACGAAGGAGGTGGATTTCGGTCGCACCAATGAAGCACGATCTCCGGATGACGTGTTTCAATCGCAGTTAGAGGACGTGATTGTCAACCTTGCAACAGCCGATTGTGTCACCCTCGACCCCGCGGGACGGCTGGTTACCAGCAGGGTCGCAGATGGCGGAACGGCTACAACGAATGCAATTGATTCACCGCTCCAGAATCTTGCGATCTATAGGGAAATAATCCTGAAAGGTTCGCTGGGGGCACCGCTGCCACAAGGAATTGATATATACGACACTGCGGCCAGGGCGTTGGGGGCGGCATCAGATAAGTCTGGTGGTGTCGATGTCGATCAGGTGGCCTATCTGAACCAGATTATGGGATTGAGTGACCCGGAGACACCGACGGCATTTGGTAAGATATGTGAGAAATATAGGGAAGAGGTACAGGGCAAGATGGAACCGGTAGATAAATGTTTCCTGAATTATGGGCCTAGCTTTAACAATGTTAATTATGCGTATGTTACAGGAGCTAATTATTTTTATTCGCGCACGACTAATTTCGACTCTTTGCCTTCTCCTGCATATATCCCAGCTGGCGACCCTCAAGATGGTTATTTCGAGTATTTAGCTGAGCTTGATGATCCGCAAACAATTACATTCGTGATTATGGATGGACCTATTCTCGGTGCCGTGTTTAACTATGAAGGCGGTTCATGGGATAATATAGGCGGTTTTGCTCAGGCAGCTGACGATACACGTGCAGTTATTGAATTTATGCACCTCTACCCGGTTCTTCCAAATTTTGCGACACCACTGGTCTGTGCTGCTTCAGGGGATATAAACTATGATGTTTCGATCAGTGATGTGTCGGGCCTGCAGGTACCCCAAAATATTGTGAACGGCTCAGAGGGTAGGGAATTTACGGTGACAGTCGCGAATGCGGGGCCGGATGCAGCCTCAGGAACAGTAATGGTGACGGCATCTTACGGGAATGACCCTATTACGGATTCGCCATGGAACTTTACGTTTACCAGCCTACCCCCTGGGGTGAGCGAGTCCTTTGTTCAGTTCTTTACTGTTAATATTGTTGATATTGTTCCAGAGATGACAATAACGTGGACAGGGACTGTTATTACAACTGAGGATGTGAACGGGAGCAACAACTTTGTTGAGGAAACGAGCAAACTCATAGTGACCGGTGGTGGCAAAAGATAATAGCCGACAATGTAAGCCGAGTCAGAATTTCCTATGGATCAACAAGGAACCGTAATTTTGATTTGTCAGCGAGGTGCAGATTAAAAGCACAGGATTTCCGTAAGGGAGTAGTAATCACTCTGTTGAGTAGCTTTGTATCAGGAAAGAGGTTCTAAGAAAAGATAAGGGCACAATCAATAGAAGATTGTGCCCTTATCTTTTTAGGCTTCGTGTCGAACTTTTGTCCATGGTCCTCTTGGGTCAGTTCCTGCGATACGGTCGTCCCATAGCTTTCGGCGGTTTACCGCTGAACATCCGCACCCAGCGGGCCAACACACCTTTTTTGCCGTGGCTGAAATGGATGATTACCAGAGTGAAAATCATCAGCGGGAACGGTGCCACCTGAAAGATCTGAGGCGGAATGGTGGTGAAGGCATCTTGAAAATAGATACCCATCAGCTGCAACAGGCCAAAGAGATAAGCGCCCACAACGACTCTGGTCGGGTTCCAGCTTCCGAAGATGACAAGGGCCAGAGCAATCCAGCCGATACCTTCGCAGCCCTGGGGATGACCCCAGCCTGGTTTGACCGACAGTGAATAGGTGGCACCGGCCAGGCCCACCATGGCGCCGCCGCCAATGGTGGCCGCCATGCGTACCATAATTGGGTTGATGCCACGAGCCCAGGCGGCTTCTGGGTTTTCGCCCACTGAGCGGATGATCAACCCCCAGCGGGTGCGATACATGAGGTAAGCGCAGAGCGGGATGGCTATAAAGCTGAGGTAGACGAGAATGGAGTGCGAAAAAAACGCCTTGCCCAAAAGCGGCAGTTCGGAGAGAAGAGGCACGGGCAGCGGTTCAAACTGCGGACCTTCGACCCGGGAATGCCCACTGCCTAAGAAATAGGCGAGATCGCGACAGAGAAAGGTAAGGGCAAAGCCAACAGCTACCTGGGACTGGCCTAATTGCACGCCGATCGCTGCGACAATGGCTGCCACAATCGCTCCGGTTCCGGCACCTGCCAAGGCACCCAGCACTGGGGATCTCGTCTCAAAGGCGACCACGAAAGAAACCATTGCCGCAAGTAAAATGGTGCCGTCTAGGCTGAGGTTGACGACCCCGGCTTTCTCGGTGATAGTCTCGCCGAGCGCGGCTAAAACTACGGGGGCGCTCATGACAGCGATGGCGGCAACAAGGGCGGTAAGATTGATATCCATCACGCACCTCCTTTTCTGGACTTGCGCCAGCCATATACCAGAAGTGCGGCAACCACGCAGGCTCCCTGGATCACCCCGGAGAGGGACGAATCAAGCTGCAGTGTAATGGGAAGTTGGATGGAACCGGCAGCCAGTGCTGCGAAGAGCAGGCAGATAATCGGCACGGGGCCCGCCTTGTAATTGGCGAGCATAACCACCAGCAGGGCCAGATAACCATAGCCGCTGGAGATAGGTGGCAGCAGCCGGTGATAAACACAGGTGACCTGCAGTCCCCCGGCAATACCGGCAATGCCGCCGCCGAGGATCATCGCCGCAAGACCAGTTCGATCCGGACGGATAGAGTAGAGGGGCGCAGCCGCCGGGTTGGCACCCACCGCCTTGACACGCAGGCCGAAACGGGTTCTGGAGAGGATATACCAGGTCACTAGAAAGGCACAGATCGCGATTACGATCGACGCCGGCGCAACCCGCCAACCAGGTGGAGTGTACATCCACAACTCTCGCGCAAAAAGATCGGTGCCGCTCATGGAGGCGATACCTTCCCGTTTCCATGGGCCGAGAATCAGCCAGAGAATAAAACCCTGGGCAACGAAATTCAGTCCCAGGCCACCAAAAATCTCGTTGACTCCGCCCCGGTTTTTCAGGAGCCCTGCAAAACCGCCCCACAGACCGCCACTGATAAAGCCAGCACAAAGGGCCAGGCCTATAAGCAGACTTGGCGGCAGACCGAGACTGTCAGCACGTAACAGTAAGGTGGTGCCGATGGCGCCTAAGATGACCTGACCTTCGATGCCAATATTCCAGAGCCCGGCCCTGAACGTGAACAGCAGGCCGCAGCAGCAGAGCAGAAGAGGTACCCAGACTGTCAGGACATGATTAAATTTCAGCCATGAACCGACAGCGCCGGTGGCGAGAGTGGAGGCGATGTCAGCTGGTGATATGCCGAGTGCCAGCAACAGGCAACATACTGCGCCGAGTGCCAGCAGACTGATAAGCAGGATGTCCCGGGCCTGTCCGAGAAGCATCTGCGGGAGATTGCGAGTACTATTCATGGTCTGTTGAGCTGGCCGGTAATGGCCAGGCTGATCTCTTCCTGGCTCGTTTCAGATGTTTTTTTATCTAACAGGATTTTGCCGTTATAAAAGGCGAGAACGCGGGTTGCCTGGCTTAGAATCTCTTCGAGTTCAGGCGAGGCGAAGACAATGGCACCTTCCGGATGCAGCCGCTCTCGCAGATAACGCCAGGTCCAGGCAGCTGACTGGACATCAAGGCCCCTGGTCGGGTTCTCCATAAGAATCAACTGGGTCTGGGGCGGGATAAGCGATAGCAGGAGCCGCTGCTGGTTGCCGCCGGATAAATCCTCAACCTGGGTGTTGACGCTGCCGCGAATAGAGGCGGTGGCGATGGCTTGCTGAGTCTGGCTAATTCCGCTGTTGCGGGCGAGAAACTGTGGAGTCTCGCCGGCTAAAAGGTGATGTTCGCGGATACTGAGCCCGGGAAACAGTGCTTCTGAGAGGCGATCAGAGGGCAGGAACACCTTTTCATTCTTGGTGCTGCCATACTCCGGCCCAGGTATGCGGCCAAGGGTGGTGACATTGCCCTGCTCGGGAGCAAGCAGTCCATACGCGGCTTTCAGGAACACCGATTGACCGCTGCCGTCTACACCGGCCAGGCCGACGATTTCGCCGGCACCAATGGTGATAGTAATGCCCTTCATCCCTGATCTGCCCACGGAAGAGTGGACTTCATCAAAGACCAATACGCTTTTCCCCGGTACGGAGGTGGCGACTTTTGGGGCGGTATCGTTTTGCTGTGGGACAGTGTCGAACATTGCGGAGAGCAGCTTGCGGCGATCAAACGGTTGTTGCTGCCAGGCGACTGTTAAGCCAGCCCTGAGCACAGTTACTTCATCACAGAGTTGTTCGATTTCGTCAATTTTATGGGACACCAGCAGGATGGTTGCTCCGTCCTCACGCAATTTTTTCAGTGCCGAGAACAGCTGGGATTTCTGCCGGGTCGAGATGCCGGTGGTTGGTTCGTCGAGAATGAGGATCCGGGCGCCGTTTCTGATCAGGCGTAGCAGTTCGAGCTGCTGGCGTTCGCCAACGGTCAGTTCCTGCATCTTCTGACGGGGATCGAGATGAAAACCGAATCCGACCTGGAGTGAGGCGAGCACGGCCTTCTGTACATCGGGCTCGAAGGCGTCTGCCCCGGCAATGAAGTTATCCAGTACCGACAGTTGCGGAAAGTCGAGCGGCTCTTGATAGAGCATGCCGATACCGCTCTCTGCCGCTTCCCGGGGGCTGGCCATGGCCATGTCCTGGCCGTCGAGCCGGATGGTGCCGTCTGTCCGTGACTGATAGCCTGTGACGATCTTCATGAGCGTCGACTTGCCGGCCCCGTTTTCGCCGACGATGCCGTGGATGGACCCGGGCCTGGCGGTAAGGGTGACGCCCTTCAATGCCTGTACCGGTCCGAAATGTTTGGTGATCTCTATAATTTCAAGCATACAATGCAATAAACCCGTCAATCTCTTCAGGACCTTGCGGTCATGAGGATATATTGACGGGTTGTCATGTTTAACCGCTGGTTATCGTAGAAAATGGAGAACCAGCAATGTGGATGCCTGCCGAAAATGGCAGGCATCCGAAATACAGTTTTTATTCTCCTGCGCCTTCCATTCCTTCAAGCAGTTTGGGAAGATTCCAGACCTGCTCGTCGGTGGCGGTGGCACCGGCAGCAAGAAAAGCACTGCCATCCTGGAAGTTGAGAGGACCGGTGAAGAGATTAAGGCCACCGGCCAGGGCTTTCTGGAAATCGGCCAGGGCGGCTTTCTGCTCAGCAGTCATGACACTGCCTTCAACAAAGCCAATGGAAGACGTTTCCATATTGTTGATGTCTGCCCAATCCGGACCGAGCCAGAGAAAGTTCTGCTCCCATTTGTCGGTCATGGCCTCACCGATCATCTTTTTGTAGCCTGGGACCCAGTTGAAGTAGGGTACGCCGAGACATGCATCCGGGGCGGGATCACATGCACCCTTATAGTCATAGGGAATGGCGAAGACTTCTTTTCCTTCCTTGCGTTTCTGGTTGGCGACAACCAGCGCTTCGGTGGTGTCGATACCGGAGATTACCACATCATAGCCACCATCAAAGAACGAGTTGGTGACCAGTGTCGGATCGGAGGTGACGCCTGGGATATTGAACCAGAAACCGATCCAGCTGACTTTGAACTGCAGGTCGGCGGCAGGTTTTTTCAGCACTTGGGTCCAGGCGTAGTGGGCACCAAGGTAGGACGAACTCACCAGACGACGGGTCTCGGCGTTGACCAGCGGGCCGAGATAGGCAATTTTGCCGGTTTTGGACGTCATTGCGGCAACGAATCCGGCCATCATTTTACCGTATTCCATGCGGCCCATGAGATTCGACAAGTTCTTGTCCGACTTGCCGGTCAGGACGTCGTCACCGGAAATGTGAATGAATTTTACTTCCGGATGCATCATGGCGGCTTCACGCACGCCGTCCTTCATGTCATCTGAGTTGGCGATAATGAGCTTGGCTCCCTTGGAGACCAGGTCATCTACCAGCATGGGGATGGTGACACCGGGACGGTCGGCCGGATTGACTTTGTCGATATAGAGCATTTTGGCGCCGGTCAGTTCTTTCTCAATCACCTGGGCTGCCTCAAAATGGGCCTGGCTCCAGCCATGGTCGTTCGCCGGTCCGACCAGCAGAAGGCCGAAAGGATAGTCGGCGGCCTGGGCCTGCGACCACGGCAGGGCCAGCAGGCATGCGGCGACCAGAGTCAGCAGCATGATTCTGATACGTTTCATGTTCTCTCCTCGAATGTTGGATAATTGGTACGTTAAAAAGCAGCAATACCGTACGGATAGCGTATGGGCTTTACCGGCGGCGACAGAACAGAATATATTCTGGTCAATGACCTGAAAGAAAGAGGAAATCATAAACAAATTTTTTCGGAGAAGCACTGAAAAAGCGAACCGGCGGTTACTTCACACCCTGGATGAAAGGCACATGTCAACAAAGCGGGTTAAGAGTTGCATAGTGTGGTCGGCCGGTAACCTTTACACGTCACTTCTGCCCCTCGTCCGGAATCTTATGGATGAGGTAGTAGGTGATACCAGTGGCAACCAGCACTATACCGGTTGCCCAGATATGCATGGGCTCCAGGGTGTCGTAATCGAGAATGATCACTTTTCGGGCAATTGCCATGAGGGCAGTGGAGATAACAATTTTCACGTGAATCACATCGTCACGCAGATAAAGAATAATGTTCTGGAAGATCTCGATGGCGATAAGTACCACCATGAATGCACCGAAGGTGGCCAGCACATCGCTGATTGTCAGAATGAACATTGGTTTAGCGGCAAGTCGCTGGTAAATAGTCCAGGCGACATCGACCACCCCTGAGATGATGACCAGCACCATCAGCAATCCCAGGGTTTTCAGGCAGTAATGAATAACATTACGGAGCAGCCACAGAAACTTGTCATCCTGTTGTATTTCTTTCATAGTTCGTTCTCGACTGCGTGTGGTAAAAGTTGCAGGTCAGTTCATTCGACCAGTCTGTATAAAAACATGTAATACGTAATACCAGGGCATCACAAGGTAACGGGTGATATGAACCCGTTTGGCTTTACTGCCAATACCGTACAATTCACCTGGCTCAGCACCTCTTCCGCTTTGTTGCCGAGAAGGAGTCCCGGTAGCCCGCTTCTGGCAACCGTGCCCATTACGAGAATATTCCCCTGCAGGCTCTGCAGCTGCTGCTTGATGACTGTGGCTGGGGGGCCTTCAACCAAGTGGATTTGATTGTCATTGACGGTGATGCCGGCGTCGGCAAAGAGTTGTGAAAATGCTGCAGATCTCGTTGCGACGATTTCCTGTTTCATCGCGTCGATCTCTTTGTCGGCGACTTGAAAGCGGGGGCCGCGCATGCTTGTTTCGTACTGCAGATGCCAGGCATGGACGAAATGCGCTTCCTTCTGTTCTATCTGGGCAAGGGAGGAAGTGAGCTCGACGATTTTCCTGTTGAGTTGCTGGCTTTCCTTTTCGGTGCTGGCAAGATCGACGGCACCGACAACTGTTTCACCTGGCTGGTTGGTCGCTGTGGAGATGATCCAGACCGGGCATGGACATTTACGGAAAAGGCGCATGGCAAACTGATCGGTACTTTCAGTAGTGCAGCGGGCCTTGACCACGAGGTCATGTTCTTCCTCTAGGACCTTGCGGATCACGGTGATGAAATCCTTACCGATAAGAACCTCGCCGCTGGTGACGATTCCCTGCCAACCTGGCTGGGCCAGAACTTGCTCCAGCTCCTGACCGGCATGTTTTCTTTCCATGTCAACAAGTGTTTGAATTCTGTTGGAGAACTGTTTTCCGACACTGTCGATGATGGTGTCTTCCAGAACCCGGACAATACGGACCGAGGCGTCGTTTTGCCTTGCCAGGTTCTGGACAGCAGTGATTACCTGTGTTTCCTGGGCGGGGTCTGTGTCGAGAATGTAGAGGATGTTCATGAACCGTTTCATTCTTTCCCTCCTTGAAGATTGCAGAGTGTCAGTACGAAGATAGATGACTGGTTTGGAAAAGGTTGATATAGCCGGGGACTCGACACTGTTGATGGGATACTTTACGTGGTTCCCCAGCAGGTGCTCTTCATCCTAACTACGTCAATGGTCCTTGGATAACCTTTCGCTATTACGATAAGTAGCTGTGCAGATGGTGCTAGAAAAATCGATGGAATGCTGTCTTTTTCTTGAGCCATGGACAGGGATCAGTGGAAATTGTAGTGGCACTGTGTGGTGGCCGATTCGGGAAGGGCTGGTGGGGATGGCCGTAGCGAATACCAAAAAGGGTGAAGAGGGATCAGGATAGTTGTATATTAATAAACAGTAGTAGCCAAAGAGATATCGCGACCAGTTTGGTCTGCGGCGATTCAATCATGTTTGAACGGAGAATATGCTGACCGATATGAAAGAAGCCCTTGCCTCCCTCGATCTTGGTACCCAGATCCGTAAGCTCCGTAATAAGCGGGATCTGACCCTGCAGGATTTGGCGAACATGACCGGGCTTTCCAAACCCAATCTCTCTCAGATCGAAAATAACTTTGTCACCCCGCCCATAGCCACCTTGCTGAAGATCGCCACCGCCCTGGGGGTGCCGATAGGCCATTTTTTTCAGGATTCTCCACAGGAAACCAACATGGTTGTGGTCAGGAAGGAAGATCGCTACGGGGTGGCCAAGGGCCCGCATATTTCCCATATTGGCTATCAGTATGAACCACTCGCTTATCCCAAGGTTGATAAGGCCATGGAGCCGTTCATTGTTCACATGGAGGAGCGGGAAGCCAAGGACATCGTCTACAACAACCACCGTGGCGAGGAATTTCTCTACGTGCTTGAAGGGAAACTTGAGTTTCGTTGCGGTGAAAATTCCGTCATCCTCGAAGAAGGGGACAGCCTCTACTTCGACTCCATCGTGCCGCATGGCTATCGTGGCATCGGTGGCCCGGCCAAGACCCTGGCCGTCATTTATAAGCCTGCCTGATTTTTTCCTGTTGTATCTCTCTTTTCGACATTACGTCCGATTGCTCGCGACGAGGCAACGAGTTTTTTCGTAAGAAACATCGTTTTTGTATTGTTCTTGGTTGCCTGCTGCATGTTTTGTGCTGTCAACAGCTTGAAATATCGTTGTTGTTGTACTTTGAAATTCTCTTGCTCTTTTTTGGTAAAGCTGTATGGTGAAGTTTGACACGGATAAATAAAATTTGATAATATTTAACCAGGACCAACCATCCACCATTTTTCGCGGAGGAGATCATGGCCGGTATACAAGGGATTCCACACATCGCGGTTGATCGCTGTAAGGGGTGTGGGCTGTGCGTTTCCGTCTGCCCCCAGTCCGTTCTTGCCATCAGTGATGGTGCGGTCAATGTTAAAGGATATCAGCCGGCTATTGTGGCCGAACCGGAGCGATGCATCGGCTGTACCAGTTGTGCCCTGATTTGCCCCGACGTGGTTATCAGCGTCGAGCGCATTCCTGTGAAAAAGGAGGTGAAGTCATGACCATGACGCTGATGAAGGGCAATGAGGCCCTGGCGCTGGCCGCAATCCGCGGTGGCTGCACCCACTTTTTTGGTTATCCCATCACGCCGCAGAATGAAATTCCCGAGTTCCTGGCCCGTGAACTGCCGAAAATCGGCGGGGTTTTTATCCAGGCAGAAAGCGAAATTGGCGCCGTCAATATGCTCTATGGCGCGGCTGCCGTCGGGTGCCGGGTTATGACCTCCTCTTCCTCGCCGGGTCTTGCCCTGATGCAGGAGGGAATTTCGCTCTTGGCAGCGGCGGAGATGCCCTGTGTGATAGTGAACGTTATGCGCGGTGGTCCCGGTATCGGTGGTATTCAGCCTTCACAGGCCGACTATTTCCAGATGACCCGTGGCGGCGGCAATGGCGATTACCGGGTGCCGGCTCTGGCCCCGGCTACGGTCCAGGAATCGGTTTCGATGATGGTGCAGGCCTTTGAGATGGCCGATTGCTACCGTACTCCGGTCTTTATCGTCAGTGACGGTATGCTGGGACAGATGATGGAACCGGTGGAGTTTGACAATATCGAACTCAAGGAGCCACCGGAAAAAGAGTGGAAGCTCACGGGCCATGGCAATGTGCGGAAGCCGAAAACAATTAAGACCCTGATGCTTGACCCGGCCCGGCTGGAGGCCCGAAACTTCGAGCTGCAGGAGAAGTTTCAAAAAATCGCGGCAGCAGAATGCTCGTGGGAAGAGTACCTCATCGACGATGCAGTACTGGTTTTTACCGCCTACGGTTCGACAGCAAGAATCGCCAGAAACGCGGTGGACCAGCTTCGGGAAGAAGGTTTTGCGGCTGGTCTTATCCGTCCCCGGACACTCTGGCCTTTTCCTGATAAGCCCTTTCAGCAATTGGCGAGCAGGTGTCAGACCGTGCTCTGTGTTGAAATGAGCTGCGGGCAGATGGTCGACGATGTTCGGCTGGCGGTAAATGGAAAACTGCCGGTGGCCTTCTACGGTCGTTGCGGTGGCATGATCCCGTCGCCGGAAGAGCTGGTCGCAAAGGCGAAAAACATCATGAAAGGGGGGCGACAATGAGCGTTGTGTTCTCGCGAACCAAAGGTTTGACCGAGGCCGAGACCCACTATTGTCCGGGCTGTACCCATGGCATCGCCCACCGACTGGTTGGCGAAGCGCTGGAGGAACTGGATCTGCTCGGAAATACTATTGGTTGCTCGGCGGTGGGTTGCTCGATTCTCTCCTATAATTATATCAACGTCGACATGATTGAGTGTCTGCACGGTCGGGCCCCGGCGGTTGCCACCGGTATCAAGCGGGTACGACCGGATTCGATTGTCTTCACCTACCAGGGGGATGGCGACCTGGCTTCCATTGGTACGGCTGAGATCGTCCATGCGGCCCATCGTGGTGAAAACATCACGGTGGTCTTCGTTAATAATGCCATCTACGGGATGACCGGCGGCCAGATGGCTCCGACCACCCTGGCCGGTCAGAAGGTGACCACAGCTCCGGCCGGGCGCAATCCGGTGATCAACGGCATGCCGCTGAAAGTTTCCGAGATGCTGGCCCAGATTCCAGGGGCAGCCTATGTGGAACGGGTCTCACTGCATAGCCCGAAAGAAATACGTAAAGCCAAAAGAGCGATTAAAAAGGGTTTAACCTGCCAAGTGGAAAAAAGGGGATTTTCTCTGATAGAGGTGCTGTCCACCTGTCCTACCGGATGGGGCCTGAGCCCTGTCGATGCGGTTGCTTGGCTTGAAGCGAACATGGTTCCCTACTATCCACTCGGTGTGCTGAAAGCGCCGGAAGGAGGAAAAAATGTGTAACGAACGAGTGCTGTGTGCGGGTTTTGGCGGTCAGGGAGTGATGTCGCTGGGTCAGCTTTTAACCTATGCCGGAATGCTGGATGGCAAGCACGTTACCTGGATGCCGTCATATGGTCCGGAGATGCGGGGCGGTACAGCCTATTGCAGTGTAGTCGTTTCCGATAATCCGGTTGGATCTCCGATAGTCACCACCAATGCGACCTGTGCCATCATTCTGAATTTGCCGTCGCTTGAAAAGTTTGAAAAAAGCGTGGTGTCGGGTGGTGCAATTTTTGTGAATAGTTCGCTCATTCAGAAGAAAGTCAACCGCAAGGATGTGCGGGTCTATGCCATCCCAGCCAATGAACTTGCTGCTGTCTGCGGTAATCCGAAAGCTGCAAACATGGTCATGCTAGGGGCCTATCTGGCCGTGAGTAAGGAATTTTCGCTTGAGAGCGTTATCGAGGCGTTTAAAAAGGTTTTTGGGGAGAAGGCCGGGCGGATGCTCGATCTCAATATCCGAGCCTTGAAAGAGGGTGCGGCTGCAGTCAACGCGACCATAGAGTTGCCTAAGGCGGCATAGGTTAATAGCTGGATATTTAACCAGATCAATCTCGATTAAAGGTAATGGGCATGAACAGGTACACCGTTCTGGATATACCGGGCTATGAAGAGGTGGTGCGTTGCGATAACACCGAAGTTGGCTTCACCTCCTGGATTGCCGTGCACAACTCCAACCGCGGTCCAGCCCTTGGCGGCTGCAGGGTCTGGAGCTACGCGCGGGAAGAGGATGCACTTGTTGATGTGCTGAGGCTGAGCAAAGGAATGACCTATAAGAACAGTCTGGCCAGACTGCCGCTTGGCGGTGGTAAGAGTGTGGTCTTTGCCGATCTTAGCAAGGTCGAAAGGGTGGCGCTTTTTGAGGCGGTTGGCAGATTTGTTGATACGCTTGGTGGTCGCTATATCACCGCTGAAGATGTGAACTCAACGGTGGAGGATATGGTCGCGGTGAAGCGCTTTACTCGCCATGTGGCAACAGTTGGTGCCAGCGGTAACCCGAGCCCATTTACGGCTTATGGGGTGTATTGCGCCATTCGGGCCTGTGTCAAATTCAGGTACAACCGTGAGAGCACAAAAGGAATGGTCGTGGCAATCCAGGGTGTCGGTGAGACCGGTGGACGGTTGGCCGAACTGCTGGTGAAAGACGGTTGTTCAATCATTGCTTCCGATATTAATAGAGAAAATATTGCGAAATTGCGCGAGAGAATCTCTTTTGAGGAAGTGTCTCCGGACGCGATCTACGAGGTTCCATGCGATATATTTTCTCCCTGCGCCCTTGGCGGAACACTCAACAGCATGACAATCCCTAAACTGCAGTGCGCTATAGTTGCGGGCAGTGCCAACAATCAACTGCTTGAGGAAATAGACGGTAATCGGCTCTTCGATCGCGATATCCTTTATGCGCCCGATTATGCGGTCAATGCCGGTGGGGTTATCAATATCAGCTGCGAAATCGATCAGGATTATGACCCGGAACGGGCGAAGACCGAGACGGCGAAAATCGGTGAGACCGTGCTTGATATCCTCAGGCAGTCAAAAAGTATGAAGCTACCGACCCATCTTATCGCCAACCGCATGGCAGAAGAGCTTTTTGGCATGCAGCGAGCGGCATAATCCAATTTCTCTTGATTTCCACATAACCCGCTGGTGGCTGTATTGCCATCAGCGATATTTTGAACAATTCTTCAACTCAATTTGATTGGTGATAAAAATAGTTGTGATTACAGTGTATTGAGCATTTATTTGAGCCTTGGAAACCTCGCTGGATTCATCTTTCTGTTTTTCTGGGCCGGCCCTGACCGCGATTGACGATACGGATTCCATGCTCGTCTTCGATTTGTCTGCTGTATCTGTGATTTCCAGTTAGCTGGTTCCGCTGGATGGCTGAACGGATCAGATCCAGCTCTTTTTCCGGAATTGTTTTGGTTACATAGTCGGCATAAGCATTCTGCCGCTCAACGTTCGTTTCTCCAAGAGCAAGGTAGTAACGATCGAGGTCGACCAGTTGATCAGCCTTGCCAAGCCCTCTGCACCCATAGCTTGACCATTTGTACTCATCAGGCTTTTCCACCATTCCGGCCCGTAATGGATTGAGTTCGATATAACGGCAACAGGCCAGCAGATAGTCATGGTCGGAGATGATGCTCGACTTAAAGCGGCCTTCCCATAAACTTCCGGAGCGCTTCTCCCTGGTGTTGAGGTAGCGGGCTTGACGACCTGAAATGCGCTTCATCATGAGTGAGATTGCCTCTGGGGTGTTGCCAGGATCAATGATCAGATGGACGTGGTTGGTCATCAGGCAATAGGCGTAAACCTTGCATCCAAATGTTTCTTTACACTCGATAATGTTCTGCCGATAATAGGCAAAATCCTCATGACAGGTAAACACAGTCTGGCGGTTGTGTCCTCTCTGCATGATATGGTGGGGCGTGTGTGGGAGTGTGATTCTGGTTTGTCGTGGCATGATTGGTTCATACTTGAAAAAGAGGGATTAGGCCAGTTAAATAGATCTGTCCCCTTTTTATTTTTGTCCCCTTTATGTACTCTGTGCAATAAAAATGCAGGGCTTTTTCAGCCCTGCATTTTTATTCTGTTTTTTATGGCTCTAATTTTTCTTGCGCCGATATGCAGCAAGACTTGCTAAGCCCGTTCCGAAAAGAAGCATAGTTGCAGGCTCCGGGACAGCAGTGTCACCCCCACCGACTTGACCAGCGTGACTCAATTTACCTACATTTTTGATATAGTAGCCATCACCACTTAACTGAAAAACTGCATAATCAAGATTTATATTGTTGTTAAACAAAAACCAGTTACTCCCTTTTGATTCATCAGTGGTTCCCGTTTTAACGAAGAAGTACTTTGGTTGATCTACAAGGGCAAACGCAACGGAATTATCAATTTTAGAGCTTAGGTCTCCACTTGTAGAATAGACCTCTAAATCCACAACAGGATCAAATTTTGTATAATCACTCATCAGGAAATCTTCAGCAATGTATCCGCTAGTATTCAGCCAATTATTTAACCACTTTAATTCATCAACCGGATCACTTCCTGTTCCACCTAAATCATCAGTTTTCGTTAAAAAATTATCCCAACTAACTACATCGATCCACGCTCCATCATTAACATACAAACTAGCCTGCGAGACTGATACAGACACGAAACCGAGCGATAATCCTAAAACAGCTATTAATATTGACTTCTTCATTGCAATCTCCTCGGCTAACCCTCGGGATAGCCATCCAATTTTCAAGTTTGTGCTCCTTACGAATTTAAGAACATCCATTCTTACCTAACTCACAAAATGAAAATCTTTGTAAAACTCATTTCCTCAGAAAAAGCGGCCCTTCATTCTGAAGCGTCAATGGCTTAATGATCCTGGTCCGCTATGTAATTGATATGGTTTATGCAATATCTATGCTCAAATGAGCCAGCCCTGCCTTTGTCTAAATATCCACAGAATTACTAGCATATTTACCTAGCCGTTTGAAAAAAAAATCCAATTTTCCCAACCATCTTGTCAAGTAATCCACATTCCCGGAAAATTTGGCCCGGGAAAAAGGGGACCGGAAAAGGGGACAGATCTAATTAATCAGCGATCCGCCATAGCTCTTAGGGGCTATGGAATGTTTGTCTAGCCCAAGGCCTGCTCTAAATCCGTCATAAGATCATCCACATCTTCAATACCGGTCGAAAATCTCAACAACCCATCGGTAATTCCTACTCTCTCACGATCTTCCCTCGACATCTCGGCATGTGATGTCCGGGAAGGCGAACAAATGATCGATTCCACTCCGCCAAGGCTGATAGCCGGGATGATCAGTTGCAGTCGTTTCGGGAACTTTTCCGGATTACAGGAATCTTTCAGTTCAAACGATTAGGAGAAAAGGGGACATAGGAGAAAAGGCGACAGATCTAATTAACCGGCGATCCGCCATAGCTTTTAGGGGCTATGGAATGTTTGTCTAGCTCAAAGCTTGCTCTAAATCAGCTATAAGATCATCCACATCCTCAATTCCGGTCGAAAATCTCAGCAACCCATCGGTAATACCCACTCTCTCCTGGTCTTCTCTCGACATCTCCGCATGTGATGTCCGGGAAGGCGAACAGATAATCGATTCCACTCCGCCAAGGCTAATGGCCGGGGTGATCAGTTTCAGCCGTTTCAGAAACTCTTCCGGATTAGAAGAC
Organism: Desulfopila aestuarii DSM 18488; assembly: GCF_900143695.1. Lineage (GTDB taxonomy): Bacteria > Desulfobacterota > Desulfobulbia > Desulfobulbales > Desulfocapsaceae > Desulfopila > Desulfopila aestuarii. The sequence goes on along the minus strand of NZ_FRFE01000007.1, from coordinate 167,277 downwards.
ACTGCAAGTTCAAAAGAAAGCATGGCACCGAAGCCGTTCATCTGGGTTTTAGCTGTTTCATGCCCTTCGCATTGCATAAGACCCGGGTAGTTGACCTTGTGTATTCTTCTATGGTTCTGTAAAAAATCCGCAATCTTACCGGCATTGACCGTCTGGCGTTCGACCCGCAGTGCTAATGTCTTGAGACTTCGTTCAAGAAGATAGCAGGTTGTGGCGTTGAGACTGCCACCCAGATGGCTGGCCATGGTGCGAATTGTTTTCATCTGTTCCGCACTCCCTGCAGCAATGCCGCAGCAGAGGTCGCTGTGGCCTCCCAGATATTTAGTGCCACTGTGGACCACGATATCGATGCCCAACGCGTATGGAGTCTGGTTAATTGGAGTGGCGAAGGTGTTGTCGATGAGTGTGGTGATGCCTCGCGCTTTAGCAATTCCGGAAACTTTCCTGATGTCGATTATCTCCAGGAGTGGATTGGTTGGTGTTTCAATCACAATCAGCCTGGTCTGTTCGGTAATTGCCGCTTCGATTGCCTCGGGTGACGTGGCAACAAAGGTGTAGTTGATGCCGAGACGGGGAAAGGTTTCGGTAACAAAAGAATGGGTGCCTCCGTAGAGGGAGTCGAGCAGCACCACATGATCACCTGCTCCGGCATGGGCCAGGATGGCGGTGCTGATAGCGGCCATGCCGGAGGAGAAGAGTACTGCATCTTCCGCCAGCTCAAGCGCCGCCATTTTCTGCTCCACTGCCTGCTGGTTGGGGGTATTGAAGTGGCGGGGGTAGAGGCAGTCCTTCACATGCATATACTCAAAGGAGGATGAAGTGAAAATTGGGCTGTTGAGTCCGCGGGTGCTTTCCTCACGATAGGTACCGCTGTGGACACAGAGGGTGTTCTTATCCATATGGGTTTCGTTCCTTTTCACTGGTGGTTGTCGCACACTTTCATGTCAGAGTTTCTTCGCCAATTATCATAATGCATCATGAAATAGTAACAGTTTGGTGGTATAGGTGCATGACATTCTTTTGGAGTGATGACGGATGTTTCGTTATCTAGAGTACATTTCTTTCTGCGGAGCATTTCATGCCATTTCTTGGTGAGGCCATTGCTGTAGCCACTGTGCTATGCTGGACTATCAGTGTGCAGTTTTTTGGAGCGGCCTCGAAGATGGTGGGTTCGACCCCGGTGAACATCATCCGGATCGGGGTTGCTCTGCTGCTCTTTAGCGGATTGTTGCTTATACGCGAAGGCGCTCTCATCCCGCTCCATTTTCCGCTGCATGCCTGGATCTATCTTGGTCTTTCGGGCGTCGTCGGCTTTTTTATCGGTGATATCTTTCTTTTTAAGGCACTTGTCGAACTGGGCCCGCGGTTGGCCACGCTGATCTTTTCTCTGGCGGCCCCTGCAGCCGCAGTGATTGGCTGGCTGTTTCTTGACGAATCGTATGACGTGCAGCAGTGGCTTGGTATTGGCGTGACCCTGGCAGGGATAGCCTTGGTAATTTTTGAACGAAACCCACGGTTGAGGGCAGGAAAAGTTCGCCAGGTCACCAAGGTGACAACGCAAGGGATACTCTTCGGGTTGGGAGCAATGCTTGGGCAGGCGGGTGGATTTGTGCTCAGTAAGGCGGGCATGCAGAGCGGTACCGGCTATCTTGATGCGTTTTCGGCCACCCAGATCAGGGCGCTGGCGGCTTTTGCCTGTTTTGCCATCTTTTTTACTGTTACCGGCAGATGGGAGCATGTTGGGCGTGCCTTTGGTAATACCAGGGCGCTGGGGTTTACCGTGATCGGCTCATGCGTAGGTCCGTTTTTAGGCGTTTCGCTGTCGCTCCTCTCACTGCACTATCTGAGTTCTGGTGTGGCTTCCACTATTCTCTCACTGGTGCCGGTCTTCATCATCCCTTTTTCGATTTTTCTCCATAAAGAGCACGTTTCGATAAGAGCCGTGGTCGGTGCACTGGTGGCGGTCTTTGGCATTTACTTGTTGGTGGGGACAGCATAAGGCCAGCTACTGGTTAAGTTTTACTCCCGTATCTTCTTCTTGAATTGTTCCTCGATATTTTTGAACATGTTCTTCTTTTTCGCTTCCAGCTCGGCCTGGATCGACTCGACTTTTTTGTCCAGATCCTTCTTTTTGCTCATGAACTGCTCGAGCTCTTTGGCAAGTGTGTTCTCGGACTTCGCTTCTCGTGGCAGTTTCTCGATTTCCAGATGATTGGCTACTGATACCTTCAGGGAGAAGGGGTCTTCGTAGATTTCGACAATGCCGGACTGCTCAAGTTTTCGGCACTGGGAGAGTCCTGCCTCTACAGAGATATCCAGTAGCTGGCAGATATCCTCTATCTGGGGGGAGCAGCTCTTCTGATGCTGGAGTAATCTGATGGCCGCGACAAAAAGATGTGCTTCGTCGTATGGGTTCATAGGTTTTTGACGTATTTTCAGCTGAAATTAATATTCTTTCTCCGCTACAGCCGGAGAGGATGTAATAACTTCTCTTTATTGGTTAACGATGGCCTGTCCCCGTGACGTAAAAGAGATACCTTGCTGGAACTGGGCACCGATCATGATGGTTTCGATGATGGGTGGGTTGCTATTTTCTGTAGAGTTCCACTCGACCATAAAGTTGGCACCTGAGCCTCCGCTTTTGTCTTTTTCAGGTATAATGTAACGAAATGATTCGAGAGGTCCCAGCTGGAAGGGTTTCTCTATACAGTTCTTTAAAAGCTTCCCCTGGGTTTCATAATAGTCGACCAGGTTGATGGTGAGGGTGTGCTTCGGGTCGATATTTCTGATGCTGAGCGTAACGGTCAGGAGAAACGGTTGCTCACGATTACCACTGTAGATATGGGAGTATGCTGGAACATAGACTGTCTGGCCCTTGGAAAGCCCATCCTCACCTGAGGCAAAGAGCAAGGTTGGCAGCAGGAGGCTGATTGCTGCGAGCAAGAGGAGGTAGATACCGGGCAATTTGGTTTTCATGTTCGTATTCTCCGATACAAAAAGGTGGGCCTCGCTCGAAGATGAGAGAAGCGGGCATAGGCTTTTGTGGAAATATGACAGGTTTTTACTATAGTGATGATGTGACCCGATTTTCAATGGCAATTTTTGTGACGAGCCGGTAATTCTCCTTCAGAGACCGGAATGGCAGGTGAAAGACAACGAGTAATTGGTTGGATAAGTGAGAGCGGGAGGAAAACGCGGTGACTGGTGGTATTTTTGCAGTGTTGGATGATATAGCGGTTTTGCTCGATGATGCCGCGATGATGAGCAAGATCGCTGCCAAGAAAACAGCAGGAATTCTGGGCGATGATCTTGCCGTCAATGCAGAGAAAGCCACCGGTTTTCGCGCCTCACGCGAGTTGCCGGTGTTATGGGCTATTACCAAGGGTTCTTTTGTTAATAAACTGATCATCTTGCCGCTGGCCTTTCTTTTGTCAGCATATGCCCCCTGGCTCATTGTTCCTGTTCTGTTGCTAGGCGGGGTCTATCTTAGTTACGAGGGGGTGGAGAAGATCTACCATTACTTTTCTCATTCGCCCCATGCCAAGCCTGCAGCTGAGACGGTTACAGATGAAAAGGAACTGCTGAGACGCGAAGCGGAAAAAGTAAAGTCGGCGATACGTACCGATTTTATCCTCTCCATTGAGATCGTTATTATTGCTCTGGGTACGGTGATGGAGCAGCAACTAATGTTGCAGATTATGGTGGTGAGTGTGGTGGCGATGCTGGCCACTATAGGGGTCTATGGCGTTGTTGCTCTTATCGTCCGTATGGATGATATGGGTTTTTATCTCATCCGGCAGGGACGCCGTCTGCAGGGGATGTTCGCCCGTCTGCTGGTTCCCGCTGGTTCGGGGCTGGTGGTCTCCTTGCCCTGGGTGATACGTGCTCTCGGCATTATCGGCACCATTGCCATGCTGCTGGTCGGTGGAGGCATGTTTACCCATAATATTCATGCACTGCATGAGCTATTTGTCTTTATGCCGTCTCTAATAGCCGATCTGGTGCTGGCCTTTGTTGTCGGAGGAACTGTGCTGGCGGTGCAACTGGTGTTTCAGCTTGCCGTTAAGCGAAGAAGTGCATAGGGTGAACCTGTTGACGGGGCAGAGATACATGGTGTTCGCCGTTATAAGGCTTTTGTAAACAATGTGATGTTGTGACCATGATGAAAGACTATTACCAGATCCTTGAGGTGACGCCGGAATCAAGTGAAGAACAGATTCGCAAGAGTTACCGGCGGCTTGCCATGCAGTATCATCCCGACCGGAATCCGGATAATCCGACAGCTGAGGAGAAGTTCAAAGAGATTGCCGAGGCCTACGGTGTACTGACCGATCCGGTCAAGCGCGGCCAATACGACACGAGTCGCAAGATGGGCGGTGACTTCTCTGCGAATGGCCAAAACGGTGGTTTTCACTACAGTCAGGAGGACATCCTCCGCGATCTGTTTCGGGACCCACGGTTTCAGCAGATGTTTTCCGGATTGTTGCAGGAGTTTGCCCGTAAAGGCTTTCGTGCGAACCAGCACTTTATCAAGCAGAGCTTTTTCGGTGGCAAAGGCGGGATGATCTTTGGCGGCATCTTCTTTCTCGGCTCACTGGCTGGTCCTGCAATTTTAAATGGAGCCCGCAAAAGTTTGCCGTCTTCAAAAGGGTTACTTCGCTCCATTGGCGGGGCGGTGGGCAGACTCTTATCCGGCGGCCAGAAGCAGATCGGAGAGAATACTGCACCTCCTCATGCGGAAATTCCCGCTACTACCTACACAACCCGTCTCTCTTCCCAAGAACTTCGTGAGGGCAAAGTAATTCAGCTTGTAACTCAGGGGCCAGATGGGCCCGAGCGGTTGAAGGTTACAGTACCTGCCGGTAGCCACGGAGGTCAGAAGCTGCGACTGAAGGGAAAAGGTTCTTTCGGTCCGGGTGGGCGCGGCGATCTCTACCTCGTACTGGAAGAGGGGTGATTTCTCCTTATTGTCGAATGACAGGCAGGAGGAGCAAAAGGTAAGAAAATACATCCCCCAGCCGCTAGGGCGGTAAGGGGGATGTGTTTTTTTGGGGAAAAGAGCAGATATTACCGGCCAACCATCAGGGTTTTGATGAAGTCGGTGAGTGCCTCCCGCAGTTCCGGTCGTTCCATGGCAAAGGCCAGGTTGGCTTGCTGGAAGCCCGCCTTGTCACCGCAGTCGAAGCGGGTTCCCTTGAAGCGATAACCGAAGATCGGCTGCTCTTCGAGGAGCGCAACCATGGAGTCAGTGAGCTGGATCTCGCCACCCGCTCCGGTTTTGTGGGCGCCGAGGTAGTCGAAGATCCGGGGGGTGAATATGTAGCGTCCCACCGCCGCGAGATTCGAGGGTGCATCTTCCGGTTTTGGTTTTTCGATCATCGATTTAATACGCACCGTACCGTTGAAACCCTCTTCCGCCTCAAGAATACCATATTTGGAGGTATCTTCTTTTGGCACCTCAAAGATGGCCACCAGCGAGGCCCTGACCCGGTCGAACTCCTTGACCATCTGGTGCAGTACAGGCACATCGCTCTGGATCAGATCGTCGGCCAGCAGGACGGCAAAGGGCTCGTCACCGACAATGTCGCGTGCGCACCAGATGGCATGACCGAGTCCCAGCGGTTCGCTCTGGCGGGTGTAAACGATGGTCCCGGATTTGGGCACCAGCGATTCAATTGTTTTCAAGAGATCGCTTTTTCCGCGCTTTCTGAGAGTGTCCTCCAGCTCATAGGACCGGTCGAAATGATTCTCAAGCGGCGTCTTGCCCGCACCGGTGACGAAGATGAGTTGCTCGATACCTGAAGCCAAGGCCTCTTCAACGGCGTACTGGATGATGGGCTTGTCGACGACCGGAAGCATCTCCTTTGGCATTGCCTTGGTTGCCGGAAGGAAACGCGTGCCGAGACCCGCAACTGGAAAAATAGCTTTTTTTATTTTCATAGCACCTGATCGAGTAGTATCGCTCCAAGGGTGGAAGGTAAACACAACAGACTGCTCAGGCATGTTCTACGCAAGTGAAGAATCCGCAGAAATGAATCGTTAACCGGAAAAAGAAATGCGTTAACGATGGGTTGCCTACGATGAGGTCGTAACTATAGAAGCCAGGGAGATAAATGTAAATAGGTATGTTTACCTATTCTAGTTGAGATGGCAGGGATATGACAAGTCATTTCAAATCTTGCGGGGCGAAGTCGTCTGGATGACACAGAGAGAAGGGCATGCCCCGGACAGAGAAAAAAAGAGCGGAAAAGCCTCGTTTCTTTTACCAAACTGTCAAAATATGCTATTGGTTGTTGGTTTTAGTGGTAGCTAAGAAAATCAACGTTTCTTGAAATTGGATGAAAATGGCAGCAACACACCCCCAGACTTCTGAACCATCCGGTTATAATTATGCTCTTATCGGCAACATGAATGTCGGCAAGACCCTGGTGTTTTCGAGCATAACCACCAAGAAAATCAAGTCGGTCAACCTCCCGGGATCGACGGTGACCATCAGCAGCGCACCTTTGCGGAGCGAAAAGGGGATTCTTTACGATACCCCTGGTAACGTCTCTATCTTCAGTGAAAATGAGGACGAGCGGGCTTCTCGTGAGGTGCTGCTCTCTGAAACATTTGGCGGGGAAATCAACGGCATTATCCTGATGGCCGACGCCAAGAACCTGGCCCGCTCGCTGGCCCTTGCCTTGCAATATGGTGAGTTCGGGCTGCCGATGCTCGTCAATATCAACATGATGGACGAAGCGGTATCCCGGGGCATTGAGATTGATACCGCCAAACTGGCCAAACTGCTTGGGGTGGAGGTGACCACGACCATTGCCCCGGAGGGGATGGGGTTGCGGGAACTGGTGGGCAGTTTTGATGAGCTGCGACCGCTTAGTTTTCATGTTTCCTATACACCCGCCATCGAAACGCTATTGGCTGATATCGCCAGGGAGGTTGAAGGAGGCCGTATCTCTCCGCGGGGGGTAGGGTTGCTACTGCTCAACCATGATCGTGACGTCCGGCGCTATGTCCGGGATCACTTCGGCCGTGATACCCTTGACCGGCTAGTTGGCCTCATTGACGCTTTCTATCGGGAAAACCCTACACATTCCAGAAATATACTAACAGAACATTATATCACCGTAGCCAGGCGGATTGCCGATGAGGTGCAGACTACCGAGCCGGTGTCCCGCAACTCAAAGCTTGCGACCTTTGGAGATATGTGCACCTCATTTTCCACAGGTATCCCCATTGCTGTTCTGGTGCTGGCTGCGATGTACTATTTTATCGGGGCTTTTGGTGCCACCTATCTCGTAGACTCCATTAACAGCAAAATTTTCGAAGGGATACTTCTGCCGGCAGTGAGTCATTTCACAGATAGGCTGTCCAGTCAGTTTCTTCGAGACATGCTCATGGATCCCGATTTCGGCATCCTGCCGACCGGTGTTTTTCTGGCCATGGGGCTGGTGCTGCCGGTGATCTTCTGTTTTTATATCACTTTTGGTATTCTGGAAGATTCCGGGTATCTGCCACGTATTTCCATTCTGCTCGACAAAGTGTTCCATAAACTGGGGCTCAACGGCAAGGGTGTCATTCCGCTGGTGATGGGCTTTTCCTGCGTTACCATGGCGTTGCTCACGACCAGAGTGCTCAACACGGAAAAAGAGAAAATCATCGCCTCATTTCTCCTGTATCTCTGTCTGCCCTGTGCTCCGCTTATTGCCGTGATGCTGATCATTCTTGAAAAGATGCCGGTTTCCGCCTCTGTTGCGGTGTTTGGCATCCTGGCGAGTCAGGTGCTGGTGGCTGGGTATCTGGCCAATCGTTTTCTCCCCGGCAACCGTTCGCCACTCTTTCTGGAAATTCCGCCAATGCGCTTGCCAAAACCCTGGGCGGTGCTGAAGATGGCGCTGGCAAAGACCTGGTTTTTCATGCTCGAGGCTCTACCGGTTTTTATTTTGGCCTCGGCCGGTGTCTTTCTCTTTGAGCGGGCCGGAGGGTTGCATCTGCTTGAGCATACCCTTGGGCCGATGATTCATCATGTCATGGGGTTGCCGGAAAAAAGCGTGCAGGTTTTCATCAAAACGATGATCCGGCGGGAGAGCGGCGCCACCGAGCTTGAGCATCTCCGACAGATTTACACCAACCTGCAGCTGGTAGTGAATCTTTTGGTGATGACCTTTGTGGCACCCTGTATTAATTCATTTATTGTGCTCTTCAAGGAGCGTGGTTTAAAGGTCGGGCTGGCCATCAATATTGCGGTGTTCGTCTATGCCATTCTCATGGGGAGCATCGTCAACCATCTCTGTCTCTCATTCGGGGTGACTTTTTCGTAAAAAGGATACATCGATATGCTCAATGAACGACTTGAAGAAATTCTGGAAGCGATGTGGGTGGCACGGGAGAAGAAGCAGTCCACGCTGCAGGCGGTGCGTGATAACTGCTGTATCCAGTTCTCCGAAAGCGAGCTGGCTGAACTGCAGAAAAGCCGGATGATCCTGATCAGTGACAACGATATCCATTTCACCCATGAAGGCGAAAAACTTGGCGAGCAGATTATCCGGAGGCATCGTTTAGCTGAGGTACTGGTCACCTCTATTCTCAAGGTGAAAAAACACAAGATGGACGAGATCGCCTGTCAGGTCGAGCATTCTTTACAGGAGGAGGTGGAAGAATCGATTTGCACCCTTCTTGGCCATCCTGAGATGTGCCCCGACGGCAAACCGATTCCGCCAGGTAACTGCTGCCGCAGCCTCTCGCGGGAGGTGCAGAATACTGTTACCAGCCTGATCGAGCTGGCACCAGGCGAGCAGGGACGGATAACATATATCAAGCCGGGCAGCCATTCGAACCTGCACCAGTTGCTTTCCTTTGGCCTGAGTCCTGGAGTAACGGTAACGGTGCATCGCACCTCCCCGGCGTTCTGTGTACGTTTTGAGAACACCGAGCTGGCACTTGATCCCGAGATTGTCAAAAATATCTTTGTCTGGAAGACGAGCTGCCTTTTACTCTGAGTATGAGAAATGGACGTATTGTTGGTCTTGCAGTTGTTTTCCCTCAAGCTTTGTATCCGTTTTGATATGCTATTATGACATCAACTGCCGGATGTCGCATTTGAAAATAGACCTCGGGGTAGTGAAGAGATAACACGTCGGGTCGGCTATGAGGATGGCGGTACCTTCCGACGATTATTTAAGCGACATACCAGCTTGTCCCCGAGGGAGTATCGGGATAAATTTTTACAGGTAAAAGATGCATAATATTCTGCAAAATGCGCTCTACAATTATCTTGCCCTGTTTTCCTGACAAAAGGTAGAGTAAAATGGAGTGCATGATTTTCTTCCTGTGTGGTTTTTCTGGCAGGTAGTTATTGCGCTGTTGTCGTTTTGGATTGTTTGGATTTTTGTCCCTCTGATTCTCAAAAGGAGAACACGATGATGAGAAAAATGTTGCTTTCGGCCCTGTTGGTATCGGTTCCACTCTGCATTGCTTCTTGGAGTGTTGGTCAGGATATCGATGATGCCGCCTGCAAGACAACGATTGAAACCAGCTGTACCAAATGCCATTCTACTGAAAGAATCTGCCATGAGCTGGCTGAGTCTGATGCCAATTGGCCGGAAATAGTCAAAGAAATGGGGGCGCGAGGTAAACTGAGCCAGGAGGCACAGGATACGGTTCTGAACTGTCTGACTCAAGCCTCTGAGCCAGGGAAATTTGTCTGTACAAAATAAAACGAAAGCCATGTTCTTGAATGGACTATGGAATTCTTCAAGTTACCTTGGATACAAATGGATCGGCCTGTATGGAAAATGACCACGTATGGAGCGGGGGGGTACTACTTCAGATAAGCCCTAATAGCTGAGAACACGGGTTATAATAAAAAAAAGCCGGCAACTCGCAAGAGTTGCCGGCTTTTTTCGCTATACGGTGCAGAATTTATTTCAAGCCGGTTATGATGCCCTGGACCCTACGGTTCAAAGCGCGTCCTTCAGAGGTCTTGTTCGTAGCAATCGGCTCGCTGAAACCAAAACCGGAAAGAGTAATCCGCTCTTTGGCGACACCGGCACTATTTACCAGATAGTCGCGAACGGCGGCGGCCCGTCGATGGGAGAGACCCATATTATACTGTTTGGTGCCGATGCTGTCGGTATGGCCTGCCAACACGATCTGTGTCTGCGGGTTTTCGCGCAAAACGGCGGCCGCATCGTTTAATGACTGATAGTACTCAGGTTTGAGGTAGTCCTTGTCGAAGTCGAAATGGATGTTCTGGAAAACATGGCCGATTATATCACCGCAAGGGCTCTGATCCGTAACCTCAAACAGGGCGTTGGTCATCCATTCAGGATTGCCCAGCAATGTGTCGAAACCGACAGAATAAGAGCAGGGGGTAGCTGAGGCAATGGAAGCAATTGTCGCCAGTTCCTGACTCTTGGTGCCGGTGTTGATGACGCCGTAGCAAACATCATGCTTTTTCGCGATATTTCTGGCGATCGCACCTGGAGCCGGAAAAGCGTCAACCGGGGTGTGCTGACCGTCGGTGAAGAGAAAGACCACCGTTCTGCCATTCAGGCCGGAGAGCACGTCATCAAGTTTGAGCAATCCCGCCTGCAGCATGGTTGGCCCTTTGGGCTCAAGCGGCATCTTGATCAGGGTCCAGCTGAATTTCTTCTTGTCATACTGCTGCATCGGATAGTACTCGACCAGATTGGTCAGCTCGCCTGCAGGGGTGAAGGAATAAATACCGGCCTGCCAGTTCATGTCGGGAAGAGTGGCATTTTTTTCCAGGAGAATCTTTCTCTCTCCCTGCATTTTGGTCATGATGGTGCCATTGTGCTTTTCGGCCATGGAGCCGGACCGATCATAGAGGATAAGAAAATTATCCGCTCTTCGTACCAGGCACACCTCCTCCCCGCCATCAACCATGGCCGAAGCGGCCAGAACCAGATCAGTAGTTGCCAGAGCGAAGACGATGGCCCACAGCAAGGCAAATACAACTCTTCGAATACGCATGAGATTATCCTCCATAGCGTGGCTTGTATTTGAGGAAGTGGTCGAGATTGGAAACGACCGGCCCCTCATTTCATCAAGATGAACTTTTTCAAATTCCTTGAACGTGCGTAATTGGTACAGCAAAACAACATGTTACGTGATTGCGCGATAGATACTCGGGCGTTTGCAAAATAGGCCGGTTAACAGTATCAATGCTGGTGCTATGTTAGTATCTGGGTAACAGCATACCTTGTAACAATCGTCCTGCAGCAGTGCCGACTTATGCAAATACACTGTAATCTTACAGGAAAATATGAGAGAGGCAAATGCAATATACAGGAATCTGCATTTTTTCCAACATCTTCGCGGATGGAGCCTATCATTTCTGATATGCTGTGGTTTGGACGAGACTGTTGAAATGGTGGCTCAGCACCGTTTTGGGAATCTCTGGGATGCCCGATTGTTATTTTTTTTGTATTTGCTAAAAAGCGGTTGTTGGTAAAATAGCATAAAAAAAAGCGGTTAAGCCAAAATGGCTTAACCGCTTTATCTATTTGGTAGCGGGGACAGGATTTGAACCTGTGACCTTCGGGTTATGAGCCCGACGAGCTACCAGACTGCTCCACCCCGCGTTGAGGTCGCCTACTATACACCGTTTGCCAGAGGTGTCAAACGGTATCTCGATTTTCCTTTTGGTTTGTTTCCTGAGTGCTTTGAGGTCACGTGGAAGCGGCTGGAAATGCCCATCTGAGTATAAAGACGGATAACAGAGAAATGGTTCGCGCAGCACTATCTTGTTGTACAAATTTCCTGAGCCGATTATTTCATCGATGAAGCCATTCATAAAAAATCCTGAGCCGCATGTGGAGTACAAACCACTATGAGCAATGCACCTGAAGACAGGTCTGAAAACGATTGTCGCCAGAGTCCTGAAAAAAATCCGACAATTGAATCAATAACGCCTGCGGAGGATACATCTGAAGATCGCGTTGATGTTGTGTATCGCTTCGTGAACAAAACTGACGGTGCTGAATTTCCAATTGATCACGTATATCATGAAGCACCCGAAGTGAGTTTTGGAGATGTGGTAGAGATTCAGGCTCCAAACAGTAAGCCGGATTTTTTCAGTGTCGATTCATTGGAGGAAGGAGAAGTAACTACGGTTTACCTCGTCCGGGCACGAAACAGCCTTTGGAAATCAATCCTGTTGCTGGCGATTCTGGGCGTCAGTTGGGTTATTATTGACTATGTCCTGAAGTTGATCTTTTAAAGAGAGAGCAATTATCGTAGATCTTCTGCCTTGAATGTTTTTCCGACAAGGGGATTTCTGTTTTCGCAAGGAACCTTTGTCTGGCAAAAGCCACAACTGTTCACCTTGAATCCCAGTTGCTCCTGCTCCACATGGACCGCAGTTACATCACGGATATAGGCTTTGCATTTGGCCTTATCATGTCCGACCTTAGAAATCGCTCCTGCCGGGCAGCGCTCAATGCAGGCCTGGCATTTGCCTCGGGAATAAAATAGGCACCATTCATAATGGTTTGTGTACGTTCTGGGGGTGGGTGGGTATCGTTTACGGACAATCACTGAGCCAACCCGGACAGCTTTTCCTGCCGGTGTAATCAAACCATCAGACAAGCCGAATGTGCCGAGTCCGCATACATGGGCAGCGTGGCGCTCCGACCATGAAGAGGCAAATCCATATTTTTCCGATTGTGCTCTTGACCATTGGGGAAGTAATACCGGCGCACAGGCCTGATAGCCTTTTGACCTGAAAAGATCGACAACATGCCTGCGCAGATTTTCATTGACCTTCTCGCCATAATGTCGTGTTTTGCTCCATTCAATGGATGGCATATTCACCGCTTTCCTGTGTGCCAGTCGTGTCTGTTTAGTTTGCGGCAGGATCCAGGTGATAACAGTCAGTTCGGTCGCCCCAACCCGCTCATCCGGATATGCCAGTGAAAAGGCTTGTTCGGGCGTCCAGTAAAAGTCAGATCCAATATCTGTTTTCAAAAAGCGAAAGAGATCATCTTCTCCCAAGGCAAATCCGACCAGCGGTCTTGCAAAAGCTGGGACATCTGAGCCAGGTTCCAGCGAGTTATTAGCTGGATTGTCCATCCATGAATCTATCTGTTGAATGATTTCAGTCATAGCAATACGATTATTGATGGAAGAGTTTGATTGAAAAGATCTGTACGTCTCTTTCACTAATTGGCTGAGCGGAACGCCCGTGGGGACCGTCCCGTCCATCTTTTAAATGATCGCGAGAAGGTGCTCTGGTCGGAAAAGCCAAGAAGGAAGGCAATTTCCGTCAGGTCCATATTTTTATTTTGGACGTACTGCTCGGCGATGCTTTGTCGTGTTGAATTCAGGAGGGTAAGAAATGATGTACCCTCTTCCTGCAGCAAGCGCTGGAGTTTTCTGGTGCTGACAAACAGCTCAGAAGCGATTTTCTCCACGGTGGCATCTCCTGAAGGCAAATGCTCGACTATGCACTTTGTCACTCTTGCAACAAGAGATTTTTCACTTCTTGCCTCAAGGTATCCGGTCATCACTTCTTCTTTCAAGTCAAGCATCTCTTTGTTGCCGCTTGGCAGAATTCTGTCGGCGTCATTGAGGGATAATTCGATACGTGCAGCAGGTGCATCAAAGTGAATGGGTGCCTGGAACAGTTCGTAATATTTTCCGGCACACTCCTCCGGACGGCTATGGGTAAAACTGACGCTTATAGGTGAGAGGGGGCGTTGGAAGTTAACTTTTAGTACCGACATGATCCAGGCGAGGGCTGCGTCCTCGCGAGCGGCAGTGTAAGGGGCTTCGTCGGGATTCGAAAGGTCAAAAACAAGTGCGCTTTTTGCTGTTTCTTCATACAAAGAGGCAAATCTAGCATCGGAGATGACGCGATGGAACCGGATAAGCCGCTCAAGGGTTGTCCGTAGTGAAGTACTCATCAGTAAGGCATATCCCAGAGTGCCAAAGTTGGCTGGGTGCCATCTTTTTGCAGCGAGAAGCCCAAAACAGGGGTCTTTAATGACCTTCTCCATTTCTTCCCAGAGATCGGCAATTCTACTGAGAGGGTATCTCGCACCTGGATGATGCATAAGGGTGGGGTCGAGCTGGACCTTGGTGAAGATTGTGAAAGGGTCAAGGTTATATTCCTCAAGGATATTCCAGTTGACCAGTTGTATGCTTGCGAGCTTCGTCAAATGCATGAGGCTTTCTCCATAAGTAAGATGGTCTGTTCAGAGCCTAGCATGGGTGGCGTAAAATGCAAAATATTTGGCGCGGAGTGACAAGAATTCATTGGTGATCCGATGTACATTTATCTCTAACAATCTTGAGCAATAGTTGTGGAGGAATGTATGGAAGAAAAGCGAATTGATGTCCTGATAGAAAAAGCGCATGCAATATTTAACCACACTTCAATATATGAGGTGATTGATCTGGAGAACAGGCAGGCTGCTGAAGAGTTTCTCAAGAAAACCTACAATTGCCCTGAGGATGAAAAGATCAATGAATACCTTGATATACTTGAAGTGGTCAAGGCCATTTGAAGAACAGGTGGAGATGAGGAAACAGCGAAACGAAAAAAGGAGCCAGGTTTTCACCTGACTCCTTTTCTTGGCATTGGTAGCGGGGACAGGATTTGAACCTGTGACCTTCGGGTTATGAGCCCGACGAGCTACCAGACTGCTCCACCCCGCGTTGAGATCGTCTACTATACACTTGTTGAAAATTCTGTCAACCGATTTCGTTCCTAACGGAAAATGAGACTTTTGGGTGGTGCTATTTGAGGTCGCTCTCTACGGCAAATTGGCTCATCTTCTGAATGATCTCTTCCGGGAGTCTCGTCAGCTTTCCTGCCGGAGTGACCGCAGCATGCACTGAGTACCCTTTCACGAGTAATCTGGGCTTTTTCCCACTGCCATCTTCTCGCATGATCCGGTAGCTGAATTTACATTTCAGGCGGCTCAGCTCCGCGACTTCTGTTTCGACAATGATCAGGTCGTCGTAATAGGCTGGGGCCTTGAAGCGGCTCCAGCATTCTGTTACCGGCAGGATGAACCCCAGTTTTTCGATTTCGCGATAGGGGAGAACCCATTCTCGCATGAGTTCGGTGCGACCTCGTTCAAAAAAGCGGAGGTAGTTGGCGTTATAAACAACGCCGCCGGCGTCGGTGTCGCCGTAGAGGACTCTGATTGTGGTGTGATGAATGTGTTTGCTTGCCATGATCTCGATTCTACCGTTCAAGCAGCTTTTCGATCATGGTGTGACCCTGGTCGATGCTGTTATTCGTTTCCCTGTCATGGGCCAGTGCTTCTTTCTCATTAAAGGCCCGTCCGCTTGCTGCCTTTGTGCCGCGACTGTCAAAGAGCAGGGTCGGTACCAGATCGCGACTGTGGGTGCGGATTGCCAGTGGGGTAAAATGGTCCATGGTGACCACCACTCGGAATTCTTCGCCCTTCTCCTGCAGCTGCGTGACGATCGGTCGCACGATACGGCTGTCAAAATCCTCGATGGCGGTAATTTTGTCGGCAAGACTTCCCTGGTGCCCTGCTTCATCAGGAGCTTCCAGATGAACGAAGACAAAGTCCTGGGTGGCAAGGCTGTCCATGGCCGCCTGGGCCTTCCCTTCGTAGTTGGTGTCGATATAGCCGGTGGCACCCGGCACATTGATCACGTCAAGTCCACCAACCACGCCGAGGCCTTTTAACAGATCGACAGCGCTGATCATGGAGCCGGTAATATTGAATCGCTCGACGAGCGTTGGTGCAGAGGGCATCTTGCCTTCACCCCAGAGCCAGAGCATGTTGGCTGGGTTCTTGCCTTCGTGGATGCGCTTCAGGTTGACCGGATGCTCGGCAAGAATCTTCTCGATTTTTTCAAGGAGCTCTTTCCATGCAGGATTTTCCAGGTATCTGCCGAAATATTCTGTGACATCCTTTTCGATATAATCGTGGGGCGGCACGGTGACAACGCCGGGAAGATCGCCTTTCAAGACCATCAGGTGCCGGTAGCTGACACCGGGATGAAAGTGGAACATTTCCGCACCGCATTCGGCTTCGACGGCTTGGATCAGCTGATGCGACTCTTCATTGCTGATATGGCCGGCGGAGAAATCAACCATGGTGATTTTGCCGTCATCGTGCCGTTTGATAGTTACGGTGTTGCACCGAAAGGCGGTTTCATCTGCGGCAAGTTCCACACCCATGGCGGCGGCTTCGAGCGGAGATCTGCCGGTGTAATAGAGCGCGGGGCTGTACCCGAGCAGGGTCATATTGGCGACGTCGCTGCCGGGCGGGAAACCTTCCGGTACAGTCTTATTTAAAAAGAGCTCGCCGTTCCGGCACAACTCATCCATCATCGGGGTGTTGGCGGCTTCCAACGGGGTTTTACCGCCAAGCTCGGCGATGGCATGGTCGCCCATACCGTCGCCTACGAGAATCAGATATTTCATGATTGTGTCTATTCAGGATTAAGGATGCGGATTTTTACCGTTGGTGCGGAGCAGATTTCGAGCGCGTCGATCTCCTTGATGGCGTTTTTGACGGCTGCTTCAGCGGCCCGATGGGTGCGGAAGACAATATGCACTGGCTCGCCCGCATCCTGGCCCGGCTGGATCATGGAGCGGATCGAGATGCCATGCTTGCCGAAAATACCGGTAATGATGGACAGTACACCCGGTTTGTCAAGGGCGGTGACCCGGAAATAGAAAGGGCAGACCAGGTCGGTCATCGGGGTGATCCTGGGTTTGCCTATATGCTCCGGAAGGTAGGAAAGGGCAGGTACCCGGTTGATAGCACCTGCCAGAATATTGCGACTGATATCGACCACGTCGGCAGCTACTGCGCTACCGGTAGGCATCATGCCGGCGCCGGCACCATAGAGCAGTACATCGCCCACCGTATCGCCATTGATCAGGATGCCGTTAAACGCGCCGTTGATTGAGGCCAGCATATGATTTTCCGGCACCATGGTCGGGTGGACCCGGGCTTCGATATTGTCACCGTGGTTACGGCTGATAGCCAGTAGTTTGATGCGGTAACCAAATTTACGGGCGTATTCGATGTCGATCGGCTCAATGGAGGAGATGCCTTCGACGTTGATGTCGTCAAGGCGTACATCAAGACCGTAGGCAATGGTCATCAGGATAGCAAGTTTATGGGCGGTATCGATGCCTTCCACATCATAGGTGGGGTCGGCTTCCGCAAAGCCAAGTTCCTGGGCTTTTTTCAGCACCTCGGCAAATGGCAGGCCGCGGTCGGTCATCTGGCTGAGGATATAGTTGGCGGTGCCGTTCATTATCCCCTTGATGTAGTTGATCCGGTTTGCGACAAGGCCTTCCTTTAATGCCTTGATGATGGGGATGCCGCCGCCGACACTGGCCTCATAACCGACTTCGACGTTGTTTTTTACAGCCGCATCGAAGATCTCCTTACCGTGTATGGAGAGTAGCGCTTTGTTAGCAGTCACTACGTGCTTGCCTTTGGCAATGGCAGTGAGCATGAAGGTTCTGGCTGGTTCCATGCCGCCGATCAGTTCGACGACGATATCAATTTCCGGGTCGTTGAAGATGTCGTTGGCATCGTTGGAGAGTACGACATCACTATATTCCTTCGGCAACGAGGTGATCGAGATGTCGGCTACCCGGGCAAGGGTGAGGTTGGCACCGGTTTTCTGGCGTAGTCGGTCCTTCTGTTCATAAAGCGTTTTGGCAAGACCGCTGCCGACAGTGCCAAAACCGATGATGCCGATACGGATATCTTTCATAATCTATAACATGTTGTAGTGGGTTGTTGGTGAAGTAGCGCAAAAAGGCGGGGCAATCCAAAGGTTGCGCACGTGGAACTCTAGTCAACGCTCATGTGTTGAAAAATACTCTCTTTCAGGGTGAAAGTCAAAATGTTCGGCCAGATATTTTTCTAGCCACCCGCAGGATTATCGGCTATAGTTACCCCTTGCTTTCACCCGAGGAGGAAATTGCTGTTTTTTCACGGGAGGACGGTTGCTTAGCTATGTGTACGCGCGCTGCGGAAAACTTTCCTGCATGCGGCAAATGGTTGGCAAGAATCCCCATTCGAGGCATTGGAAGATTCCCGTTGCCGGGCTCGGGCAGGTGAAAAGTCTCTTCAACCGCTATGGCGGTTTGTGTTTTTTGTCGGTTTTTACAGTTTTTCCGTGCACGAAAGGTGTGCGGTTTTGTTTTCTATAACTCTATTTTTCAAGGAGAATTGCTATGGGTAAAAATATCCTGGTTTTCGGACCGAACGGAAGCGGCAAGGGTACTCAGGGTGCAATCGTACAGAAGAAATACGGTCTGCCGCACATCGAGTCCGGTGCCATCTTCAGAGAGCATATCGGCGGCGGTACCGAGCTTGGCAAGAAAGCTAAAGAGTACATCGATCGCGGCGACCTGGTTCCTGATGATATCACCATTCCGATGATGATCGCCCGTCTGCAGAAAGATGACTGCAAGGAAGGCTGGATTCTTGATGGCTTCCCGCGTTCCAAAGACCAGGCGATCACCTTGGCCAAGACCCTTGAGAAAGAAGGACTGGCACTGGATTACGTCATTGAGATCGTTCTTGATCGCCAGATCGCCAAAGAGCGTATTATGGGCCGTCGTCTTTGCGTAAATGACAACAACCATCCGAACCACATCGCATTTGATGCGATCAAGCCGGTAGAAAAAGACGGCAAACTGGTATGCCGTGTCTGCGGTGGCGATCTCAATACCCGCGCCGACGATCAGGATGAGTCTGCAATCGACAAGCGTCACAACATTTACTACGACGAGACCACCGGTACTATGGCTGCGGTCAACTTCTTCAAGAACGGCAGCGGCCCGAAGGTAATCTCTGTTGACGGCTCTAAATCCATCGGTGATGTTACCGAAGCCATCATGAGCCAGCTGTAAGAGGTTTGTGAACGAAATCGCTATCTGAATTGATTTCGTGTTTATAGTAATGAGAAAAGGGCATACCGGACATGAAGGTGTGCCCTTTTTGTTGCCTGCGATGAGACGACAGGCGTAAAGAGCGCCATACTTTTCCGTTACGACGGGTCCAGAGGAGTTTGGTTGTATCCAGCTTCCTGTGGGCTGTTATGCGTTCAGGGCGGGCGTGATGTTTTAAATAAAGGCCGGGCAGCCGGCGAATGATTGGTCCCGGCAGGTGTGGGGCAGTCGGAATGAAGGTTATGGAAGAACAGACGAAGAACAACAGGTGCGGAAAGGTTTATCTCGTAGGTGCGGGTCCTGGTGATCCCGGGCTTATCACAGTGCGCGGCAAGTACCTCCTCGAAAAGGCCGAGGTACTGGTCTATGATTACCTCGCCAGTAAAAAGCTGCTTAAATATGTGCCCAAAGATGCCACATTCATCTATGCCGGCAAGCGGGGCGGCGTCAAGCACACTCATACCCAGGAAGAGATCAACCAGATGCTGGTTGACCATGCCAAAGCGGGCAAGATCGTCGTGCGTCTCAAAGGCGGCGACCCGTTCATCTTCGGGCGCGGTGGTGAAGAAGTTCAGGAACTCTATAAAGCCGGCGTTCCTTTCGAGGTTGTGCCGGGTGTCACCTCGGCCACGGCGGCAGCGACGTATGCAGGCATTCCCATCACCCACCGGGATTTTACCGCATCCGTTGCCTTTCTGACCGGTCATGAAGACCCCACCAAAGAGAACTCCAATATAGACTGGTCGAAGCTTGCCACCGGTGCCGGTACCCTGGTTGTGTACATGGGTATCAAAAATCTCCCCACCATTGTCGAGAACCTGATCAAGTATGGCCGTGATCCGCAGACCCCTGTGGCGGTGGTGCGCTGGGCCTCCACTCCTGAGCAACGTTCAGTGGTCGGTACCCTTGAGACTATTGTCACTATTGTGAAAGATGCGGGCATCACTCCACCGTCGCTTATCATTATCGGTGAGGTGGTCAAGCTGAAGGAGAGTGTTGACTGGTATGAAAAGCGCCCACTCTTCGGTCGTAAGATTATCGTCACCAGGACCCGTGACCAGGCCAGTGAATTGGTGGCCGGGCTGGAAGAGGCTGGAGCAAACTGCCTGGAGTATTCCACCATCAATATCGAGCCGGTTCAGTCTTATGACGTTCTCGACAGTGAGTTGGAGCGGTTGAATGAGTATCACTGGATTATTTTCACTTCGCTAAACGGTGTGAAATATTTCTTTGAACGGCTTCATGGGCGGGGGATGGATGCCCGCGATCTTAAAGGCCCCGATATCGCGGTTATTGGCAAAAGTACCGCCGATTACCTGCTGACGTTTGGGGTGAATGCCGACCTGATCCCCAATGTCTTTACCGGAGAGGGCCTCGCGGAGAGTCTGCTCGATCAGGGTGTCGAAGGTCGCAATATCCTTATTCCCCGAGCTTTGCAGGCACGAGAGATACTGCCGGAAACCTTGAGGGGCGCTGGAGCCCAGGTTACGATTGCGCCGGTCTATCGGAATGTTCCGCCCCAGGGTCGCAAAGATGCACTGCGGGCCGACCTTGAAGAGGGGACTGTGGATATGATAACATTTACGAGTTCCTCCACAGTGCGCAACTTCCTCACCATGGTCGATGCCGCTGATAACGAAGAATTGCAGCAGTTGCTGAAAGGGGTGAAGATCGCCGCCATTGGGCCGATAACCGCCAAAACGGTGACAGACAACGGTCTGCGTGTCGATATTCAGCCAAAAGAACACACTATTCCGGCGATGGTTCGGGAGGTAGTCGATTTCTTTACTGCGGGCAGGTAGCGTACTGCCCACAAGCTGAGGCAGAGTCGCCTATGGCGTCCGGAATTTCCTTATATACAGCCCTCCCATGTCGCACTCAATTTGCGGCATTGGGGGGCTTTTTGCTTCCGGTTCTGTTGCGTGAGGCGGTGGAGCAGGAGCGGGGCCGTGTTGAGGACCTGGAGGACCAGGATGATGAGCTGCGTGAAGAAGAGCCGGCTATTCTGTGCCGCGCCTGCAGCCACATCATTACCGCCGGTGATCAGCAGATCGAGGTCGCCGGTTCACATCGACATACCTTTTTTAATCCTGTGGGGATTGTCTACGAACTGGGCTGTTTCGCCCGGGCACCGGGCTGCAGTCTGGCGGGAGAATCCAGTGCTGAGTTTTCCTGGTTTGCCGGTTATCTCTGGCGCATTGCCCTTTGCGGGCAATGCGGTATCCACTTGGGCTGGCGATTTCAATCGGCCGAAATTTCGTTTTACGGCCTTATTCTCTCACATCTGCAAAGTGGTGGAAAATAACCCGAACAGGCGGACCCCATCAAAGGCCTGGGGTTCCCTCTATTCTCGGTTTTACTTTTCCCGGATGAGATCGAGCAGATCGTCGGAGTTCATCCTGGCGCTCATATCGCTGCCTTCCAGAAGGCTGCCGGCCAGATCCCGTTTTTCCTGGTGGAGTTTGACAATCTTTTCTTCGATGGTGTTCTTACAGACCAGCCGGTAAATGGTGACCGGCCTGGTTTGACCTATACGGTGGGCCCTGTCGGAAGCCTGGTCCTCGATGGCCGGATTCCACCAGGGATCCATGTGGATGACATAGTCGGCGGCGGTGAGATTGAGACCGAGTCCCCCTGCCTTGAGGCTAATGAGGAAGACATCGCCCTGACCGGCCTGGAAGGCCTCCACCCGTTCTTTTCGAAGTTTCGAGCTGGTAGAGCCGTCGAGATACTGATAGGAGATGCCTTTTTCCTCCAGAAATTCACGGATAATCCCGAGATGGCCGATGAACTGGCTAAAGACCAGCACCTTGTGACGGCTTTCAATCAATTCCTCGACCAGTGATGAGAAAACCTCAAGTTTGGCGCTGCGAATCGAGCTGTTGCGATCGAGCAGTCTGGAATTGCAGCAGGCCTGTCGCAGCTTCATGATCTCGGTGAGGATCTGCAGATGACGGCCCTTCTTCTCCTTGTTATTTTCGAGCATCTCGATGGCATTCTGCCTGAGTGCCTCGTAAAAATGGGTTTCTTCCGGGCTCATCTCCACATCGAGGGTGACCTCGGTACGTGACGGCAGTTCGTCCAGTACCTGGGATTTGATACGGCGTAAAATAAACGGACGAATCAGTTTTTTCAGCTTCATTCTGGCATCCCGGTCCTGGAAACGTTCAATAGGCGCGGCAAAACGCTCATTGAAACTATTCAGCGAGCCGAGCAGGCCGGGGTTGATGAAATGAAAAAGGTTCCATAATTCGCCGAGATGATTTTCAATCGGGGTGCCGGTGGTGATAAGCTTGAACCTGGCCTGAAGGGACATGGCGGCGCGGCTGCGTTTGGTCGCGGCGTTTTTAATGGCCTGGGCCTCATCGAGAATAACCGTCTGCCATGGCACCTGTTTCAACAGTTCCTCTTCCTGTTGCAAAAGGGTGTAGGTGGTGATGAGCAGATCAAAAGGGCCCAGTTCCTGGATGGCCTTTTCCCGGTCTTTGGCAGTGAGCGTCTTGATATTGAGGGTAGGGGTGAACTTCACCACCTCACTCATCCAGTTGTTGGAAACGGAAGTCGGTGCCACAACCAGCGATGGGCCTTCGGTGGCATGGCTGAGGATAACTGCCAGTGATTGCAGAGTCTTGCCAAGTCCCATGTCGTCGGCGAGACATCCGCCAACACCCCAGGCTGCCAGTCTGGCCAGCCAGTCGTAACCCTCCCGTTGATAGTCGCGAAGTTCGGCCTGCAGAGTGGAGGGAAGTTCCGGCTTAAAATTCTGGGCGTCCTTGATGCGGGTGAGTTGATCCTTCCAGCCGATATCAGCTTCGGTGTGGGCCTTCTGCGCCAGCTTTTCAAGTGTCAGCGCGGCGAGCGGGTGGATCATGATCTCGTTATCGCTGTCACCGCTGAATCCTTCCGAGTAGATATTCATCTCTTCGAGCCGGCGTCGGAACTCTTGGGTCAGGGCGAGAAACTGGCCGTCACCGATTTTGATAAAGCGACTTGATGACTCTTTTAATCTGGTCAGCAGCTCTCTGAGATCGATGACGGTATCCTGATCGAGCTGCAGTTGACCGCTCATGGCGAACCAGTTGTGGCGGTTGGTGCGAATCTTGAGGTTGAGGTTCTCCATCGAGGCGTTGTGGGTGATATTAAGCTTCTCTCCCTCAGGCCATTCTATGACGACCTTGTCCTGGATGGCCTGCAGTTCATAAAGGGCCTGAAGACAGTCGTCAGGATCATGCAAGTGCCACTCCCGGTCGTTCTCCTGTTCGAGATCCATGGCCAGATCGAAAATGGGACACAGCTCTTCGATATCGCGCGCTTTTTCCTCTTCAAGCGCCAGGTTTCTCCTGGTCTGTAGCCGTCGGCCATTGACCTCTGCCATGATGTTCTCTACGCCTTGTCCTGGCTTGAGGTAGTGGCCTCCATCCTTGAAAGGCTTGACGAACATTTCAAGACGAAAACCGGTGCCGTAGGGTAGCAGGTGCATGTAGATGGTCGAATCTGCTTCGACAAAGGTGATACTGCCATCGACGTTGGCCCGGTCTGCGGCGATGGCAGAGTGAACGGTCATAAACGAGGAGATGTTGCCGATGGCGGTGAGTACCTTCTCGCTGGCCGATTTTGGTACTGTCAGTCCCTCTTCGCCGGTGATCTGGGCAATACGCCGGTGGTTGTCATTGATATTAATTACCTTGATCCGGGTTGGTGTTTCCTGGTGGATGGAAATATTGTCGGCAGTAATAGGCTGGGCGAAACGGATGTGCAGCATTTCTCCTCGTTCCTCAACCAGCAGTTCCGGCTCGCCAGATATCATTTCTACAGGAGTGGAAGGAGATTCCGCCAGAAAAAGATGGGGGTGGCCTATCATGGCCATCAACGCTTTTTCGATATTGAGCTCGTAGCTGACGCTTTGCGTCTCCCGGTTAACTATTTTTTTAATCGCTGTACAGATTTTCCGGTCTTGAGGGGTGAGAAAAATGAGTTTTCGACTCTGGTGCAGACGGGAAAGTGACACAGGGCGGCCCTTGGACCAGTCTCCGGACGACAGTAGTTTCTGCTCGCGGGGTCCGAGATTGATGGTGTTGCCAAGTACTTCGATTTGCCATATGAGCCTGGTCTGGTGCTGCGGTTCCTCTCGTTCGATGGAAGTGGCGTGAATTAATGCTTCGAGGCTTCTCTTCCACGGTTCTTCAGGCTCCATGATACCGATCATTGGCTGCAATCCGATCGTAGCCTGCATCTCCTCAAGGAGATTGCGGTACTCCTCGCTGCCGGGCCGGATCTTGGTGAGCAATTCGGCAAAAAGACCGGTAAGCAGGTGATAGCGACTTTTCTGGGCTTTGGTGCAGGCCGCGACGATTGCTATTTCCAGATCTGGCTCGACCGCGCTGTTGAGCCAGAACTGGCAGAGACCGGCGAAATAAACGGTAAGAGCAGATGCGGGTAGATCTTCCGGCAGGCTGATGTCACTGTTGCTGGCTGCCACATTGAGGTGTGAGCTGATCACCTGGGACAGGTATTCATAGGATCGATTTTCCGGCGCAGTTCGAAACAGTTCCAAGGTGGAGCTAATCTGATCGGCGATGGCTGGGTAGAGCTCTTTATCGGCACCATTCAGGAGAGAGAGGATGTAGTAGAGCCCGGTGGGACCGAAAAAAGCGACACGCTCTGCCCCGGTCATCTCGACCAGAAAGTGCATGTCCTCTTTGTATGCCTTGGCAGATTCCTCTTTTTTCCCCTGAAGAAAGAGAAGGGTGCCGAGAGCGCCGGTACCGTGGAAAGATTCCGGATGATTGGTGACGAGCGATGTCGCCTCCCTGAAATCTCCCTGAAAGAGCAGCTGATTGAACAACAAACGTCTGAACGGCAATATCTCATCATCGCTCAGGTGACTGAGCTCTTCTTTGTTGCTGAGATAATCAAGAATTTCCGGAGCCGGTTCGAGTCTCGCCTGACAGTGTTGCAGGACATTACTCAAGAGATAGAACTGAAATGAACTGGGCAGATGACGAAACCAGTCAATGTCAAAGGGACGTGTCGTCACCTGCAGGGTTGGCGGTGTCTCGGTGATCATTTCCCGGCATTGACTGTTCAGAAATTCAACCGCCTCATCAATGAGATCGAAATCCTGGGTGTATATACCAATGCGCATCTCGCGGATGGCACGCCAGCAGCGGGTGGACCATTTGCCATAGTAGTAGGAGACGGGCGCCTCTTTCCTGATGACTGTGGCATAATCGGCAAAGGTTCCCTCCCTCACGGCGTCCTTGCTCAGCACTTCAACAATTTCCGGAACGCATTGACGGTCCTGATTTAACAGACCGAGTTGTTCGAATTTTGAGAAATAATGGTTGAGGTTGGTCGCGGATGGGCGATTACCCCTGGGATTGGTAAATTCGAGCTTGCGCAGGCAGTTGACCACCAAGGTGGTATGGGCCGGCTCATAGACAATAGAGAGAAATTGAAGAAGAGACTGCTCGAAGGGCGGGAGTTTTCTGAGTTGTTCAAGAGGGGTTGTGTCAGTAGGCATAACGTAAGTTGGCTTGAAACTCCTTGTGAATGCTTTTCGTTGCATTTACCCCCGAGTCATTCGCGACGCCGGGGAAAGAACATTGCACTATATCATTGTCGGGGTGGCAAGAGAATTAAAAAAACGACTGGTGTACCAAAAGAACGCGTTCTTGCCGGCTGATTACTGCGATTTGATGCGTTAGGGAACCTTTGTGCTATTGCGTCCGGGCACGAAAAAGCCCCTGTTACCGTTTCCGGCTACAGGGGCCCTTCAAGGTACAGAAGAATTTCGTTATAGGCTCTTGTGAACGCTGATCTTGGCTTCTTTTTCGAGGTTGCTGATAAACGCTGACAGAATCTCCTGCTGCTTTGTCTGGAGTAATGCCTGACGATATGGCTCTAGATTTTCTTTGGCGTCAACTTCAGGGATCTGTCGATCCTTAAAGCCGAAAACGTAATAATCCTCGTCAACCATTGCCGGTTCTGCCGGGTACCGCTCGGCGTTGGAAAGGTTAAACACCTGATTGGTCAGTGAACTCGGGAAGGCGGATTGCTCTTCACCTTTCCGTCCCAGAAAACCGGAGTCATTCATTGAAAGGTTGGCGGCTGTGGTAACGGCAGCAAATGTTTCACCATCACGGAGTTTTTTCAGGATCTCGTCGGCTTTCTGCTGAGCTAACTCTGCGGCTTTTTCGGCAACAAAATCGTTGGTTGCTTTTTCCTTCACCTGGGCAAGTGCTGGAGTTTCAGGTTCTTTTACCGCGTCGGCAAAAAGAATGTAATAGCCGGCAGGG
This sequence comes from Desulfopila aestuarii DSM 18488, assembly GCF_900143695.1. Taxonomy (GTDB): domain Bacteria; phylum Desulfobacterota; class Desulfobulbia; order Desulfobulbales; family Desulfocapsaceae; genus Desulfopila; species Desulfopila aestuarii. Next base: position 141,048 of record NZ_FRFE01000007.1, on the reverse strand, counting down.
GTTTTGATGAGCGAACTCAGTTCTCCGGCTTTCAGTTGAAACGCCTGGTTGAGAAACTCTTCGTCCATTCTCTCACCTGCAGGTGGGTCACTTTTAGGAAAGAAATCTGTTTCGTAAATCAACTGGTCAGGCGTTTTTTCTGCATATGCCTGGAGGCTTCCTGCCCCGATTATTCCTTCGTAGGCGCTGTTGGCGAGCTGGAAGGCCAGGGCTTGCGCTTCCTTTTCCCTGAGAGCGGCGAGAATTTCATCACGTGCATCAGCGAGAGACTTGGTGGTGGCTGGCTGGATTTCCTCAAGTTTGATGATATGGTAGCCGAAATCGGTTTTCACGACTTTGCTGATTTCTCCGGTCTGCATAGCCCATACTGCGTCTGCGAATGGCGGGATCATCTGGTTACGGGAGAATAAACCGAGGTCGCCGCCGTTATCCTTGCTGGGGCCTTCGGAGTATTGTCTGGCAAGGGCTGCAAAATCATCGCTGGCAAGGGCCAGTTGGGCGATCTGCTCGGCTTGGGCCAGTTTTTCTTTATGGATCGCTTCGGAGTCGCTCGAGGATGCCTTTAACAGGATGTGACGTGCATGGCGTTTCTCCGGGGTGGTGAAGGATTCGATGTTTTCATCATAGTAGGCTGCGATCCTGGCTTCATCCACGGAGATTTTTTTGCCCACCTCGGCGTAAGAGAAATTGAGGTATTTCAATTTCATCTGAGGTTCGCTGCGGTAATTCTCCTTGGCAGTTTCAAACCAGCTAGCCAGTTGGGCTTCATCGACTTTCACCTCGCTTTTGAACTGCTCAGGGCTTATTTTGGTGAAGTTGACTGCTACCTTCTCGTTGTCCTGACGATACAGTTCCTCGACCTCAAAGTCACTGGCGAGAGAGGCGAATTTACCGAGATCTCGAATGGTCTTTTCCGAGAGCATGTCATGCCGCATATTCGTTTCGAATTTATGCGGGGTCATCCTGTTGGCGGAGACCAGGGACTTGTATTTGTCCATGCTGAAGCTGCCGTTCTCCTGGAACTGAACCATGGAGGTGATGGTATTCTGGATCTCCTCTTCACTGACGATGATCCCCATCTTTTCGGCACCTTGGCGGAGAAGGGCGGACTGGACCAGTTGCCTGATGACCTGCTGCTTGATCCCAAGTGTCTCGGCGAGCCCTTTCGGCAATGTCCCGCCGAACTGGGCCGCGATACTCTGCTGGGTCCTGTCGTAGGCTATCTGAAAATCCTGGAACGAAATATCTTCATCGTTCACGGTGATGGCTGATTCGCGGCTGTTCATCATATTGGTCCCAACGCCCCAGAAAATGAAGACGAGAGCAATAATGACAACAATTGCCTGAATGACTGTGGATTGCGCTTTGTTGCGGAGTATCTGCAGCATGACTCTGATATGTTGAAATTGTTGTTGATTTCGTGAAAAATGTCTATTCGATCGTTGCATATTGCAAACGGCCGGTTCCCACGAACAGCTTCCTGCAAATGCCGGGACTTGTTACGACTTCGCAGCCTTCGACAGGTGTGGTCCACAAAGGAGGAACAAACAGGTCCCTTGATGGGTAAATGTTCGATTTACTCTTTCTTTTTCTTCTCTGCAAGGAAAAAGCGGAAAAGCGGGAACCCATGACCCGTGAGCGTTCTTCGCTCTCTGAGAGGGTAACGCCGTGACATTTTTCCTGCTCCAGAAAACGTGACTATCAGACAGGGGACTCCCAATTTTTCATAAAGTACTACAAAAAAATATGTACATATGCCAGAAATGGGGTATTATCGCCTTCGAATGTTATTCCGGGTGGTAAAAATCTGGAGGGGTGTTGTACTTGTCCGGCAGAGATAAAACCCGGAGGGAACCGTTTTTTTTGTTAGAAATACAAGGTTGATCTTCAGGGAATCCTGGAATTAGCTCTTATATTACGAGTGGTTGGGGGGAGGTTGAAAGGTTGATGAGAAATGGTCCGCCATCCACTTGACAAACAGTTATCGCTATAGTAATAAGCCATATTAGTTTTCAGCAGAGCCTAATAACGGTGTAAGCCATAACATACATAAAATTTTAAGGAGGTAAGAAATGCCAACAATCGAACATAAGGGAAGTAGCTTCACTGTAGACGAGGACGGCTTCCTGCTCAAAGGAATGGAAGAGTGGAACGACAACTGGGTCGACTACGTAAAAGCTTCTGAGGGTATCTCCGATCTGACCGACGAGCATAACAAAGTTATCGATGCTCTCCAGGAGTACTACAAGAAGAACGGTATCGCTCCGATGGTACGTATTCTCTCCAAAACCACTGGTTTCCCGCTCAAGAGAATCTACGAGCTGTTCCCATCTGGTCCTGGCAAAGGAGCCTGTAAAATGGCTGGTCTGCCGAAGCCGACCGGTTGCGTCTGATATTTCGACGCACAGCAATTTGTTTGTAAAAGAGGGTGCCTTTTAAGGCACCCTCTTTTTTTTGCCCAATTATTGCCTCAGTGGTTCCCTGAAGTGTCATCCATAGCCCAGGGGGAATCATGATGAGCAGCCCTGTCAGCAGCGTTTTTCTTTTGGTTTCCCTGGAAAGATTCTTTGTTACGCATTTACTTCCTCAAAGAAAAATCTCCACTTGTATAGTTGTGAAATGAGGTGCTCTGAACGTTTGTTGTAAATAGGTGTAATGAGTTAATTGTCATCAGAAAAGGTGTAAATGGCAGCGTTAGTTGGGTAGGTGCTTTTTCATTTACGATGAGAGATTTTTTTCTGAATTGAGGCACTCGAGATATTTTATCGCAGGGATGTGTCGGATATTCGGAGAATAAAATCTGAATGGTAACGAAGTGTCTGGCGGAAAGGATCTTGGGAGGCACAAGGTCCTGATGGGTTCTTGGCTTGAAATTCAATCCTCTGCAGGGCGAACTCTTGATACTCTGATCTTAAAAAATCATTTCGGAGAAGCGCTGATGGAAAGGTGTGAGATCTTCATCACAATTGCCGCAGAAGAGTTTCACGTCACCCATTGATTGTGAGCTTCTGTCTTCGATGGTAAAGCTGCCGTCCGGATTCTGCACGTAATGCGTGGTGGTGATGACGTCATCAACAATTTCGAAAAAGTCCTTATCGTTTCCGCAGCTGGGGCATTTGAAACGATTGGCGACCTTGGGTTGTGAAAATGGCATAGGATTGTGATACGTCCGGTTATCAGGTTATAAAGTGTCGACTTGGCTCTGTTCCTGTTGGGGCGGGGTTGCGAGAGTCGGTTTTTTTACTGGAGTATTGGCAAAATCCGGGTTTGCAGACCTGATCTCGCCGTCAATGACGGCGCCCGGTTCCACTGTGAGCGTGCCTGCTTCGAGTCTTCCCTGGATGGAGCAGTTTTTTCTGGCAGTGATAATATTTGCCCGTATGTTGCCCTCAAGGCTGCCAAAACAGTTAAAGGAGCAGGCAATAATATCGCCAACCACTTTGCCGGTATCGCTCAGCACCAGGTGTTCACCATTGATATTGCCATTGATGGTACCATCAATACGGGTTTTGCCCTGAAAAGACATCTCCCCGTGAATAACCATGTTTTTATCAATAATGGAAGAGATGGCTTCATTTTCTGCTCGGTCCATTTCTTCCTGTGTCATATCTTTTTTGGCGAATATGCCCATGGGTGTTCTCACTTGGCGGAAGATTCCGGTTCCAGCAGTTTGGCGACTTGCATGTATTTCAAAGGATTGGTCGGTTTACCTTTGTAAAGCAACTCATAATGCAGGTGTGGGCCGGTGGAGCGGCCGGTATTGCCGATCTGGCCGATCAGTTGGCCGCGTTTGACTTTATCGCCCACTGCTACCTTAAATTTTTTCATATGGGCAAAGGTGGTCTTGTAGCCGTTTTTATGATCTATCTCGACAAAGTTACCATAGCTGCCGTTCCGAAAAGCCTTGGTAACAACGCCAGCGCCTGTTGCATAAATATTGTCGCCTGTTTTACCCTTAAAATCGATGCCTTCATGAAAGCTTCGTTTATGGTTAACAGGATCTCTACGCGGGCCAAAACGTGAGGTTATTGTGCCCTTTACTGGTTTCCCCAGTGGGACGGCTTTGACGGTCTCCAGAAAAGTGTCGGCTTTGTCGAGAAGCTCATTCTGCAGGTCGGGATTCAGGGCAATAAAGGGGCCGCCGCTGTTTGGCGTCGATTTCTTCGATGTATTACTGCTTACCTTGACACCGATTTTTTGCATCATGTTGTCAATCAGCTCACTACGCTGATTGAGTTCATTGACGGCAGTGGAGAGCAGTTCGTCCTTTTCCTGCTCAAAAGAGGCGAGAAGGTTGGCGTGACGCAGTTTCAGGCTCGTTATCTGGAGATTTAATCTGCTGCGTTCGGCATTGGCGTTATTCTCCATACGAGCGATGATTTCATCACTTTTACTGGCCTTTATCCTGAGCTCGGTGAGCTCCTGAGTTATGACTCTGTTTCTGGAAAAAAGTGATAAAGAAAAAATGCTGGTAATGGCCAGCACGATCACAACGATCGTGGCAAACATCGAAAGGATGCAGATCTTCTGTCGTTGAAAATGGAACCTAAGGGTCTTGCCGCGTTCGCCTGTAATCAGGATATGTATTCGTTCGTTCATAGCAAATCCAGGGAATGATATTGTGCATCAGAGCGATACTAGGTACTATATCTTAAAGAAAATACTTACTTATCTGGCGAAACGTCACCAAAATTATACAAAGTTTATACCCACCGACAGACAATTTATCAACACAAAAACGGAAAAATCGGGGTTCGGCCCTCTCCTGGTGGGTGTTTGAGGGAAAAAATCTGTGGTTTGGAACCACTGATTCTTCTATATTCATTTTATATCCGCTGTTTTCATCTGACTGATTACAGGTTGTTCGCGGATCATTCTTTTGTTTGCCGTCAGCTATCTCTACTTTTAAGGATTATCAACAGGTCATGAGCAATATTCTCAGCTGCCAGGGTGTCAGTAAGGCCTTTGGCGCCCAGCAGCTTTTCAGTCATATCAGTTTTACCGTTAACAGCGGCGACCGGATCGGTCTTATCGGGCCGAACGGATCAGGCAAGTCTACTCTCTTAAAAATTATCAGTGGCCTGGAAGAGCCTGATAGCGGGCAGGTTGTCTGCCAGAAGCATGTGCGGCTCTCCTATCTCGCCCAGATGGATATCTTTGATGATGGCGCAAGTATTACCGATAATTTGCTGCGGGCTTTGGAGGGAAGTGAGTATGACCACGCCGAACGTCTGCACCGGGTGCACTCGCTTTTGTCCCGTGCCGAGTTTGCTGACAGCGAGATCACTGTCGGCAAACTTTCAGGTGGCTGGCGTAAGCGCCTTGCCATCTGTCGCTCACTCCTTGCCTCACCAGAAATACTGGTCATGGATGAGCCTACAAACCATCTCGATATCGAGGGCATTCTCTGGCTGGAAAAAATTCTTGGAGGCGGGCTCTCAGACGGACCGCAGGCATGGATCCTGGTCAGTCATGACCGGCGATTTCTTGAGAACTGTTCCACCAGGATCATTGAGCTTTCTCAGGTCTATCCCGAAGGTTCCCTCCAGGTCGATGGGCGGTATTCCGATTTTATTGAGGCCCGTGAAACATTTCTCGAGCAGCAGGCCGAAGTGGAGGTGCGACTTTCCAATAAGGTACGCAGGGAGACTGAGTGGTTGCGTCGTGGTCCCAAGGCTCGAGCCACTAAGGCCAAATACCGGATAGACGAGGCCCATCGACTGCAGCAAGAACTTTCCCAGGTGAAATCGAGAAACCGGGCGACCGGGTCGGTGCAGATTGATTTCGACGCTACAGGCAGAAAGACCAAAAAGCTGCTTGAAGCAATTGGCATCAGTAAAGGCTTTGGCGACCGACCACTTTTTCGAGAACTGGATATCGTCCTGTCGCCTGGTACACGGCTGGGGCTGCTCGGCAGAAACGGGTGTGGAAAGTCGACCCTGATGCGCATTCTTGCCTCTGCGCATTCAGAAGAGCCGTTTACTCCCGACAGCGGTGATCTCAAGGTGGCCGATAACGTACAGATCGTCAGCTTTGACCAGAAAAGGGAAGATATCGATCCGGCCATTACCCTGCGCAGGGCGCTGGCGCCTGACGGGGATGGGGTGGTGTATCAGGGGCGTTCGCTGCATGTGGTTTCCTGGGCCAAAAAGTTCCTGTTCAGGCCGGATCAGCTTGAGACCCCGGTCGGTCAGCTTTCCGGCGGTGAACAGGCCAGAATTCTGCTCGCTAATCTTATGCGCAGGCCGGCGGATATTCTTCTCTTGGACGAGCCGACCAACGATCTCGATATCCCTTCCCTCGATGTACTTGAAGAGAGTTTACTTGAATTTCCGGGAGCATTGGTACTGGTTACCCACGACCGATTTCTTTTGGATCGGGTATGCGACCGTTTGCTCGGATTTGATGGAGAGGGGAGTGTTGCCTACTACGCCGAATATGGTCAATGGCTCGAGGAGCTGGTCGAAAAGGGAAAGGGTGAACGGGACAAGGAGCCGGGAGAGAAGAAAAAGAAGCAGGAGAGTAACGGTGTTCCCAAAAAGAAGGGTAAACTCTCATACATGGACCAGCGGGAATATGACCGGATTGAAGAGCTGATCCTGGAGGCGGAAATGCGGGTTGAAGGACTGCAAAAACGCATGGTGCAGCCCGAAGTCGTCTCAGACCCTGCCCAGGCGGCGGAATGCTGGGAAGAGCTCGAGAAGGCGCAGGAAGAGGTCGAGCGTTTGTACAGCCGCTGGGATGAACTGGAGGAGATGAAGAACGGTTGAAGAGACGACACGTGGCGGTGAATTGAGCAGGGGTGACTCAACATTGGTCACAAGGAAATTATCCATGAAGCGAAGGCGGAGGCAACCATGAGAATAGCTGTTCTTTCAGATGTCCACGGTAATCTGGAGGCTTTGGAGGCGGTGCTAGCCGATCTTGCCCAAATCGGAGTGGATACGGTGATCTGTCTTGGGGATCTTGTCGGCTACGGTCCTGATCCGGATACGGTCGTAGCCCGGGTCCGGCAACTGGGTTATCCATGTATTCTCGGCAACCATGAGGCCGCCCTTGCAGCTCGAAAGGAGCGCGAGCGCATGAACTTTCAGGCCAAAGAGAACAATATCTCAACGGCAAATCTGCTGTCGCCGGATAATTTTCGTTATTGCTGTGAGTTGCCCCGAACACTGGTCATAGAAGATGCTCTCTTTGTTCACGGCTCTCCGCCAGACTCGGTCAACACCTATGTGTATATGTTGTCGGATGACGATGTGTGCCGGATTTTTACTGAAGATCCACGAAGACTCTTTTTTGTTGGCCACACCCATGAACTTGCATTGATCTGCCAGCAGGGCGATTCCGTAGTTCGTGAAAATCTGGGAGAAGGTGCGCATACGCTGGAGGCAGACCGGAAATATCTGATTAACTGCGGGAGTGTCGGGCAACCACGCGATAACGATCGGCGATCGAAATACCTTATCTGGGACAGCGGGATGGCAGAACTTCTCGTGAGGGCTGTGGCGTATGATGTTGAATCAACGGTAGGAAAAATTGAGGCTCGCGGTTTTCCACGTGCCTTTGCGGAAAGATTACGGTGACTGGCAGATGGAAACAGTAGGGAGATATACCATTCTCGGCAGACTCGGCAGGGGCGGCATGAGTACTGTGTATAAGGCCATGGCTCCGGTTACCGGTCGGATTGTGGCGTTGAAGATTTTGCGCCCCAGGGATGATATCTTTGCCGATCTGGTCGGTGCGGAAAGGCTGAGGGAGATGTTTGTCGAAGAGGCACGCATCATGGGCGAAATCGACCATGAACATGTGGCGACCATTCTGGATTGTGACGAAAATGAGGGCGCACCCTTTATCGTGCTGGAATATTTTTCCCATTCCCTTGGTGATATGATTGGCGAGGCGTATAGGGTGGAGGACCGGTCGCGCCGGCTCTCGGTGCAGCGGAGCTGCCTCTATCTGCTCCAGGCCTTAAAGGGCCTCGAGCGCCTGCATTTTGCCGGTATCGTTCATCGGGATATAAAGCCGTATAACCTGATGATAACCAGCGATGACCGGGTGAAGATTATCGATTTCGGACTCTCCAGAGTGCGGGGCGAAGAGCCGATGGCCATTCCCGGGATGCAGGTGGGGTCTCCCTATTATAGCGCTCCGGAACAGGGCACTAGCCCTGAAGCAGCCGATGGCCGGGCAGATCTCTACAGCCTCGGGGTGATGATGTACAGGATGCTGACAGGTTGCCTGGTGGAATCTCGCACCGAGATTGAACTGCCCAGCCGTCTTAATCGCGAACTTGATAGCAGTTGGGATGATTTTCTCTTGAAGACTCTTGCTGTAGAGCCGGGGGAACGGTTTGCGGATGCGACCCGGATGCGGGTGGAGCTTGAACAGCTGTTTGATGAGTGGAAGAGTAGCTCAGCCCGAAATTGTGGGATCGAGAATCTGTGGTCACAGGAAGTTGGCGATAACAGTATTCAGTTACGCAGCGAGCCCTGTCGAATTATGTACAAGGATATCCGGGCAACGCTTGAGCTTGACGAGCTTTTTCGGCCAACAGGCTTCTATCGCCATCAACTGGTGGTGAAGAGTCCACTATTACTCTACGATCCGGTAACAGGCCTTTACTGGCAGCGGAGTGGAACTGGGTTTACTCTGAACTGGCATCAAGCCCGTGACTATGTGCACTACCTCAATGAGACAGCGTTTGCAGGACATTCCGGCTGGCGGCTGCCCACCACCGCGGAACTGGTAACGGTGCTTCGCTCTCCGACGGCTACGCGTGACTTCTGTATAGACCCCCATTTTGCCTCGAGCCTGCACTGGCTCTGGTCGGCCGATCATTGTACGAAAAAGGCGGCCTGGATGGCGGATATTGTCGAGAGCTATATTGGCCGCCTCGATATGGATGGGGCGGCTTCGGTCTGCGCCGTTTGCAGTTAGGTTGTTTTCAGAAATTCTTTACCGGAAGTGATCGTGGAAGACGTCTATCACGCTCTCCACATCTTCGGTGGTGATATCCAGGTGGGTGACCAGCCGCATTTGTGTTCCTGGCGAAACAATGATGTTTTCCGTGCGCAGTCGTTCGGTGAGTCCAGTCACATCTTCGTCGGCAACGGTGACGAATACCATGTTGGTCTGATTATCCTCGTAGCGAACGGTCAGCTGGGGCAGATCTTGAAGACCACGGGCCAGCAGGTGTGCATTGGCATGATCTTCTGCCAGACGCTGAACATTGTGGTTGAGGGAAAAAAGTCCTGCGGCAGCAAGAATTCCCGCCTGACGCATACCGCCTCCCGCCACTTTTCGCCAACGGCGGGCCCGGGTAATGAAGTCAGTCGAGCCACAGAGTACCGAGCCGATCGGGGCGCCTAATCCTTTAGAGAGACATACGGAGACCGAGTCAAAGTGGTGGGCTATCTCACTCACATGGATATCCTGAGCCACGGCAGCGTTGAAGACCCGCGCACCATCCAGATGGAGTTTCAGGCTGTGGCTGCGGCTGAAATCGCGGGCCTGTCGCAGGTATTCAAGCGGGAGGAACCTGCCATTTTGGGTGTTTTCCAGACAGAGCAGCCGGGTCCTCGCAAAGTGGATGTCGTCCGGTTTGATTTTAGAGGCAACCAGATCAAGATCGAGAGTGCCGTCCTCGGTAAACTCAATGGGCTGGGGCTGGATAGATCCAAGCACCGCAGCTCCACCACCCTCGTATCTATAGGTGTGAGCCTGTTGACCGACGATATATTCATCACCCCGCTGGCAATGGGCCATCAGGGCCACAAAATTAGCCTGGGTGCCGCTGCAGGTAAAGAGTGCCGCCTCAAATCCCAGCAGGTTGGCGGTGAATTCCTGTAAGGTGTTGACCGTGGGGTCATCGCCGTAAACATCGTCACCCACCTCGGCCATCATCATGGCCTCCCGCATAGCGGTTGTGGGACGAGTCACCGTGTCGCTTCGCAAATCAATTAGATGCATGGGTGCAGGTCTCGGGTAGAGGGAAGTTGTACTTACTCACCTATTGATGAATCCACCCGACGAGAATAGTCGAAAAGGAATGCTTTGTCGAGACCGACTGGGAGGAAAAATGGATAGCTTATATTTGCAGGCCTGGAAGGAAGGATTGCTCACAGCGCGTATCGAGGAGAGCCGAGCGTTGCTCGCCGATTGTACCCTCTGTCCACGCCGCTGCGGAGTTGATCGGCTGGCGGGTGAGCTTGGCGTCTGCCAAACCGGCACACTTGCCGAAATAGCCAGCTATGGCCCACATTTTGGTGAGGAATCAGTACTGGTTGGGGAGCATGGCTCCGGCACCATCTTTTTCTGTGGCTGCAGCCTTACGTGTTTGTTTTGCCAGAATTATGATATCAGCCATCCTGTAGCGGGCAGTTGTGAAGCGGTGGATGCGGCACGACTCGGCAATATTATGGTGGAACTGCAACACCAAGGTTGCCATAATATAAATTTAGTTACCCCAAGCCATGTCATCCCACAGATCCTGGCTTCATTGCCCTGTGCTATCGATTCGGGATTGACAGTGCCCCTCGTCTATAACTGCAGCGGCTATGAAGAAATCGAATCCCTGAAACTGCTGGAAGGCATCGTCGATATCTATATGCCCGACTTCAAATTCTGGAAGGGAGAGTCTGCTAAAAAATATGCCCATGCCGCAGACTATCCGGAAAAGGCTCGGGCTGCATGTATCGAAATGCAGCGCCAGGTGGGTGATCTTAAAATAAATGAGGAAGGGTTGGCTGAGCGGGGTCTTATGGTACGTCATCTGCTCATGCCCCATGGCCAGGAGCAGTCCCGGGAGATTTTACGATTTCTGGCTGAGAGCATCTCCCGCAACTGCTTTGTCAATATTATGGACCAGTACCGCCCCTGCGGGAAAATTCGCGATTTTCCCGAACTGCAGGAGACCATCGCACCTGAAGACTACCAGGCGGCGTTGGATATGGCGGCAGAATTTGGTCTCAACAGGCTCGATGTAAAAGATTTCGGCATGTTAATGCGCAACCTGTTTCGAACCTGAAATGCAGGGTGTAGATCAGTGTTTGTGATCGTGCGGCTCCTGGTCGTGGTCGGCGTGATCGTGATGATGCGGTTTCGCCGTCCCTGCCTCATGTGAGTGATCGTGGGCAGATCCGTTCCCGTCATGGTTGTGGTCGTGACTGTGCTCGAAGCCGTGAGCATGGCTGTGGTGGTGATGGTGGCCATGGCTGTGTTCCAGGTCGCCATGCTTGTGCGGATGCTCATGCTCGTGTTCATGCTCGTGAGTATGGGTATGTTCGTGGGAATGTTTGCCGTGGCTCATCTGCGTTCTCCTGATAGATTATTGGATTGATACAACCTTTTTCTGATCTAATAAACATGAGTGAACATTATGGCAAGAGCCACGCTGTCGCAAGATTTGCAGAAAAGGTGTTGATTGAGATGGTTGCAAGCTGGAAACTACTATGTTGAAACGTGGTTATGAAAGCTCGCACTTTTCGCCTGGCAGCCAGAGGAACTGATCAAGATCAATCACGTCATTGACCGTGAAGATAATGCCCTCGGACAGAAGTAAATCCCGCTGCATTTCATACCCTCGACCGGGGGGAAGTGATATCTTGCCAGCCCGGTTCACCACCCGGTGCCAGGGTAGCCCATGGGTCTTCGAGCTGGAGTGAAGAATTCTTGCCACCTGCCGGGCTCCGCTACCATTTCCTGCCCCGGCGGCAATGATACCGTAGGTTGTCACCTTTCCCTGAGGGATCTGTTTTATGATTTCTCTGACCCGTTCTGTAAAGGTTGTCGCCATGTATCCGTTGTCTGTTGGTGTTTGCTCGGAGGTTTGAAGCTGGTCTGAAAAGGGGTTGTCAAACGTGGCTACTCAGTGACCGATGAGCTGCAAAAACTCCGCTTCGGTAAGGATGGTTTTTCCAAGCTCCTGAGCTTTAATGAGTTTTGAACCCGCCTTTTCCCCTACCACAACATGGGTGGTTTTCTGGGTGACGGAGGTGGCGATCTGCCCACCGTTCTCTTTCACCATCTTTTTCGCTTCGTTTCTCGAAATTTCCTGAAGGCTGCCGGTGAAAAGAAGCACCATGCCGGTCAGTGGCAAGTCCTCCTGCTGTCCTTCGGGTGCAAGGGGCGAGACTCCGGCACTCTGCAGACGGGAGAGCATCTCCTGAACCTTCTCGTCACTGAAATAGTCGACAATGGAGGTCGCGGCTTGTTCACCGATCCCTTCGATTTCCAGCAACTGGTCGAGGGTGGCAGAGCTGATCGCGTCGAGGTCGGAAAAATGGCCTTCAAGGGCACTAGCGGTGACTTCACCTATAAAGCGGATGCCCAAAGCGGCGAGAAAACGGCCAAGCGGCGGGGAGAGTCGTTCCCGGATGGCTGCCAGCACATTGTCCGCCGATTTCTCACCCCAGCCTTCGAGTTCCGCCAGTTGTTCTTTGGTGAGGGTGAAAATATCTGGAATGTCATGGACCAGGTGCAGGGAGTAGAGCTGTTCGACATATTTTTTACCAAGACCTTCAATGTCAAGTCCGGCCTTGGAGGTGAAGTGTATGAGGGTGCGGAGCCGCTGGGCATCACAATGTGGATTGTGGCAACGGGTCACAGCTTCCCCTTCGGGCTTTGCCAGTGGATGGTGACAGACCGGACAATTCACCGGCATGGCGATGACAGTTTCGGTGCCGGTCCGTTTTTCTGCAACTGCCTTGACAATTTCCGGAATGACATCGCCCGCCCGCTGGATAAGGACGGTGTCGCCATAGCGCAGATCTTTTCGTTCAAGTTCATCCTGATTGTGGAGAGTGGCCCTGCTGACCATGACGCCGCCGACGTTAACCGGCTCAAGGATGGCGACAGGGGTCACCGCCCCAGTCCTGCCCACCTGGAATTCCACGTCGCGCAGCACGGTAGTGGCCTGGGTAGCCGGGAACTTGCAGGCCACTGCCCAGCGCGGTGCCCTGGCCTTGACACCCAGTCGATCCTGCAGGTTGAGCTTGTCGACCTTGACAACCATGCCGTCGATTTCGTAGGGGAGTTGGTGACGGATTTCGGCCAAATTATGGAAAGCGGTAATCACTTCACGGATCGAGCTGCAGCTTCTGGTAAGGTCATTGACCGGCAGACCGAGATGTTGCAGATGTTGCAGCAATGCAAAATGGGTGGTGCAGCCGGTATCGGCAGGCAGGGAGACACCGTATGCGAAGAAATCAAGGGGACGTGAGCCGGTAATGGTCGGATCAAGTTGTCTGAGCGATCCGGCTGCGGCGTTCCTCGGATTGGCAAAGGGCTGCCGGCCCTGACTCAGCTGCTGTTCGTTCAGTTTTTTGAGGCCGGCCAGAGACATGAACACTTCACCCCGGACCTCAAGGCGCGGTGGCGGGTTGTTGGCTAACCTCAGTGGGATGGCGCGCACCGTGCGTAGCTGGGCGGTAATCTCCTCACCGACTTTGCCATCTCCACGGGTTGAACCAAGGGTCAGTATTCCATTCTCGTAAACCAGCTCGACGGCAAGCCCGTCGAGCTTAGGTTCTGCAACATACGAAAGAGATTGGTTGCCGCTTAAAAAACGGGCCAGTCGTTCTTCAAACTCCACCAGATCGTCGTCACCAAATGCATTCTCGAGGCTCAGCATGGGCACTTGGTGTTCCACCTGTCTGAACTTGTCTAAAGGTGGTGCCCCAACGCGTCGACTGGGCGAATCGTCGGTGACAAGTTCCGGGTGCTCGCTTTCCAGGTTGAGCAGTTCGTGAAATAACGCGTCGTATTCACCATCGGAAATGATGGGATCGTCGAGGACGTAATATCTGTGACTATGCTCGTGGAGGAGCTGGTGTAGTTCTCTGACTCTTTCTTCTGGTCGCATGGAGTTATTCGGGTGGGTCGAGCAGGATGCCTTTCTTGGCGATGTTCTCTTTAGCAACTTCGTCGATGAAGATCAGAATCGCTTCGGGCGGCTTATTGGCTTCTTTACTGATTACATCGGTTACGCCAGCGGCGATTTTCGCTTTTTGTTCTTTGGTGAGTGTTCCTGCTACTCTGATATTGACGTACGGCATGTTTTTCTCCTTGGCTGAAAATGGATATCGGCTTAGTGGTCCGCAGGGCGGGCCACCGCCACTATACCCTTTTTCAGATGGGCGACAAAGCCTATTCTGGGGCTGTGTCGCTGTGGAGTTTAGAGACAAGTGGCAGGTGGTTTTTTTTGTAAAGACCTTGAAACGACTAGGCCGAAATAAATAGTGGCAACCATTTGATTTCTATTTTTTTTTAGATATGATTCAAGTGGAGTGACGAGGGAATGGGCCTTGGTTGAGGTATCAAATGACAATAATTCGAAAGGTTAGTTCGTCAAGTTGACGATTTTCTGAGGATGTAGAAGAAAGATGAGAGTCGGTTGTCGGTCTGATTAATATACCTATTGCACTTTGCATCTAAGTATCGTTTTTTAATGAGTCCTGCTGCCTTTCAGGTTGTGACCTGTGTTGAGGAGCATAGCGGGTTGGGGAAATGAGTTAATTTCTATTATGCATTCTTTGTCGATATTTACAGATCGAGCATGAAGCTTCTATCAAAGGCTGTAGTTCATTGAACAATATTACCAATAACGGGTCCGGAGGCTGGAAATTTGGACGGCTTGCCAGAAAGCAGCTTCTATGGATTCTGGCATTCAGTTCCTTGGTAACCCTCCTGGGGACATGTTTTCAATTGTTTACCGAATATCGGAACGATACTGCATATATCCGTGAACAGTTTGAGAGGGTGAGAAGGGCCCATCTGGACACTCTTGCCAGGAGCCTGTGGGAATTTGCCGATGAGCAGATTGATACCCAGTTGGCCAGTATTTTGAGTATCAGGGATATTGTGGCTATCGAGGTCATTGAAAATACTGGAGGGCACTATTTCAAAGGGGAGATTCAGCCTCAAATCCGAACCGAGAGCATCGAGTACGAGATCATATTCGATGGCAAGGGCCGTGAGGAACGGCTCGGCAAGCTGGTGCTAACCGCATCTTTTGAAGGTGTTTATACACGGCTGAAGAAGAGAATTCTCATTATCCTCACGACCCAGGCTGCCAAGACATTCTTTGTTTCCCTTTTTATTCTCTATGTCATTAACCATTTGGTTATGCGACATCTTGAGACAATCGCTCGCTATGCCACCGGCATCGAGGCTTCGAACCTCGATCGTCGTCTGACGCTGCATCGAAAAAAAACCTTGGCGGGACACAGCGACGAACTGGACGAAGTGGTCGATGCCGTCAACAGTATGGGGCAGAGGCTCCAGGATGATATCGTTGCCTTGCAGAAAAGCGAGTATTCCTTGCGTGAGAGCGAGGAGCGGTATCGGACAATTTTTGAAAACGCGGTTGAAGGCTTTTTTCAGAGTACGCCCAACGGGCGTTTTTTGAGTGTCAATCCCGCGTTTGCCAGAATGTTCGGCTATGCCAGTCCCGAAGAGCTGATACGGTCAATCACTGATGTCGAGGCGCAGTTTTACTATTACCCTCTAGATCGGAAGCGCTTCCAGAAGGCAGTGGACCAGCAGGGGGTTATCGTAAATTTTGAGTTTTTAGCAAAACGAAAAGATGGGACACCGATATGGGTCTGTAACAATACCCGATGCTATTTCGATGAGGATGGTAAAATCATTCGTTATGAGGGCACCGTTACCGATATTCACAAGCGCAAGGTCGCAGAACATGAACGGGAGCGGTTGCAGGTTCAGCTGATCAAGGCTCAGAAGATGGAGTCCATTGGCAATCTTGCCGGAGGTATTGCTCACGATTTCAACAATATACTGTCAGCTATCCTGGGTTATGCCGAGTTGTCTCTCCTGCATCTTGAAAAAGATTCTCCACTTCACAACAACCTCAGTGGCATTCGCAAGGCTGGAGAGCGGGCCAGGGATCTGGTCAAGCAGATTCTGACCTTTGCCAGACAGAGTGAGGAAGAGCTGGCGCCTGTAAAGATAAAAGGCGTTGCGGAAGAGGCACTCAGTTTTATCCGTTCTACCATTCCGTCCGCAATTCAGATACGTCAAGTTTTGGATAGTGAGTGGCTGGTGTTGGGGAATGTGACCCAGATTAACCAGATCTTCATGAATATCTGTACCAATGCCGCCCACTCCATGGAGGAAACAGGTGGGTTTCTCGATGTTACTTTGAAAGATATCGATTTGCCGGCCTCGCTTGAGCTGCAGGCGATGGGGCTTCGTGCTGGTGAATATGTGCGGATTGTTATCTCTGACACCGGTACAGGGATCCGGCCGGAAATAGCCGACAGGATCTTTGAACCGTACTTCTCCACCAAGCGTGTCGGCCGAGGGACAGGGATGGGGCTTGCCATCGTCCACGGGATCGTTGAGGGCTATGGCGGCAAGATTCTTTTTGAAAGCGAGGTTGGCAAGGGGACGACGTTTACCATCTATTTACCACGTTGCAGTCAGGTTGAGACACATCCCGTGAAGGGTGGGATGAGTGCAGCCTTGCCCGGAGGCAAGGAACGGATTCTGTTTGTCGATGATGAGGAAGCGATAGTCAGAACTTCCGGCAAGATTCTGGAAATGCTTGGTTATGAGGTGACCATTCGAACCGACAGCATTTCTGCGCTTCGTTTGGTGGAAGCCGAGCCGGCGAAATTTGACCTGCTGCTCACGGATATGAACATGCCGGAGATGACCGGTGATATCCTGATTGCCAGGGTCAGGGCCCTCCAGCCGGAGATACCGGTTATCTTGTGTACCGGTTACAGTCAGAAGCTCACGGACACTCTGCTGTCCGAACTTCGGGTCGACTCTTGTCTGTATAAACCGATTACCAGTGAGGTGATGGCGTCCACGGTGCGGCGGGTACTTGATACAAGGAAGAAGCCAACCATGGGCAAAGACGGCCCTGGTTGAGCATAAAGATTCGGGCTGCGATGCTACTGGCGGAAGAGCTCGGAAAGGTTGATGGAAGTGGAGCGGATACGTTGAGAGAATGGCCTGGTACTTTTGCTTTTTTTAAAAAAGCGGTGATATACTCTTTGAAAGTTCTCTAGTGCAGCTGGATTTTTTTTAATCAGGAGATTGATAATGGACACAACAAAAGTTTTAAAAGATTCAAAGAAAACCGATAAGGCGGATCGGACACTCAGTATTGCCGTCAAAACCTCTGCCAGCTGCGGTATCCTGATACTATTATTGCTGAGCCTGAACACGATCATTGCCAATGTGCTCGAACAGCGCCTGGTGTCCTCCATCTTCACGCAATACAGCCAGGGTGTCGAGTCGATCATCAACAGTCAGGGCAAGGCGCAGCAGGATGAGTTGAAGGCGACGGTGGACGTCAATATCGATATGCTTGCCGGTGCGGCCGCGACCCTGCTATATAATTTCGATACGGTCTCCATGGAGCGTATGCTGAAAGGATATATCAACCTGCCATCCATCGTGGCGGTGGAGGTTCTTGATGATAGTGATAAGCCCTTTTTCGCTATCTGGAAGAATCCTGAGGTCCAGAGTGCTGACGCGCTTCCCGCCGATCTGGAATTGAACCGGGATCTTTCGGTGAAGCAGGATAGTTTTGTGAAAGAAGAGAAAACCGGTTCCGTTACCATTTTTTACACCGACAAGGTGCTGCTGGCAGCAATGGAAAAAGTGAAAACGGAGCGCCGTGCCGAGATTTCTGCGTTTGAAAAGACCGTCAATCAGAGCATGAAGAAAGCGACCATGGTTCAGGTAGCTATTGCCTTGGTCGTTGTGATTCTGTTGATTGCAGCAATAATATTAATTCTTAACCTGGTTGCTATCAGGCCGTTGAAAGCGTTGACCGCCATGGTCACGGACCTGGTTCAGGGTGAAGGCGACCTCACCAAAAGGCTCAATCTCACAAGTCGTGACGAGCTTGGTGCCTTGGCCTCTATCTTCAACCGTTTTATTGAGCGGATGCAGAATCTGCTTAAGGAGATTTCCGGTAATGCCCATACGTTGAACTCCGCGTCGGTCTCGATGTCGGGTGTGGCCGATTCGGTATCGGTGGGTGCGGAAAGCATGTCGGCGAAGGCGCGGGAGACGGCCGATGCGGCCAGCCAGCTCAGTAATCAGATGAATTCCGTGGCGGCAGCAAGTGAGCAGGCCGCCACGAATGTCAGCATGGTCGCTGCCGCAGCCGAGGAGATGACGGTCACGGTCAATGAGATCGCCCAGAACTCAGAGAAAGCGAGGGTTGTTACAGGTGAGGCGGTACAGAAGGCGAGAAACGCGTCGGCCCAGGTGGATGAACTCGGCAGTGCCGCCCAGGAAATCAGTAAGGTAACTGAAGTTATTACCGAGATCTCAGAGCAGACCAACCTGTTGGCATTGAACGCCACTATCGAGGCGGCTCGGGCTGGTGAGGCAGGCCGCGGCTTTGCGGTTGTCGCCAACGAGATTAAAGAGCTTGCCAAGCAGACGGCCAATGCCACTCTCGATATCAAGACCCGTATTCAGGGGATCCAGAAGAGTACCGATACTACAGTAACAGAGATTGAACAGATTACCGAGGTTATCCACGCGGTCAATGACCTGGTGGCCACCATTGCTACCGCAGTTGAGGAACAGGCTGTGACCACTCAGGAGATTGCCAACAACGTGGCCCAGGCCTCTCTCGGTATCGGAGAAGTGAATGAGCGTGTTGCTGATAACTCAACTGTCTCTAGTGATATCGCCGCTTCGATCTCCCAGGTTGATGATGTTGCAGGCACCATGCGCGAAAGTTCATCGAAAGTGAAGGTGGACTCCGGAAACCTGCTGCAGCTGGCCCAGCAGTTAAATAATATGGTGGCCCGGTTTAAAATCTGATCAGTACTCTCCCCAGTAACATGAAGGCCTGAGCATCAGTATTGCTCAGGCCTTGTCGTTTTCTTTCTGGAAAAATCCTGCTCTTTCTGATTGCCATGATGGCATTCTGTATTACTATGCATCTGATTACAGAGAAAAAAATATTTATTCCCACGACGAAATTTAATCCATAAGGCAGGTGCAACATGCATATTCTCGTCACCGGTGGAGCCGGATATATCGGCAGTCATACCTGTATTGAACTGCTTAACTGCGGGCACAGGGTGACTGTGGTCGATAATCTCGTAAATGCCAAGAAAGAGGCACTGAAACGGGTCGAGGAACTGACCGGTAAGACGGTCTCGTTTCATCACGTGGATCTTCTGGATAAGGATCGACTTGACACGGTTTTTGCGACGACTGATGAACCTTTTGATGCGGTCATTCATTTCGCGGGTCTGAAGGCGGTGGGCGAGTCTGTTCAGAAGCCGTTGCTCTATTATCATAATAACCTCACCGGTACGTTTATTCTTGCCGAGGTGATGGCAAAGTATGGGGTGAAGAACATCGTTTTCAGTTCGTCGGCCACCGTCTATGGCGACCCGGCGACGGTGCCGATCCTCGAGAATTTTCCGCTTTCATGCACGAACCCTTACGGGCGGACCAAACTGATGATTGAAGAGATTCTCACCGATGTTCAGCTGGCCGACCCGGCATGGAACGTCATCCTGCTCAGATATTTCAACCCGGTGGGCGCCCATAAGAGTGGCAGGATAGGGGAAGATCCGAACGGTATCCCCAACAACCTGATGCCCTATGTTTCGCAGGTGGCGGTTGGCAAGCTGGACAAACTGACCGTCTTTGGCAATGATTATCCCACTAAGGATGGCACCGGCGTGCGGGACTATATTCACGTGGTTGATCTTGCCATCGGTCATGTACGGGCCATCGAAAAGTTGACGGAAAGAACCGGGGTGGTGGTCTACAATCTCGGTACCGGCCAGGGATACAGCGTACTGGATATGGTTAAGGCCTTCAAAAAAGCCAGCGGCCGAGAGGTGCCCTATGTGATTGCTGGCCGTCGGGCCGGAGATATAGCTGCCTGTTATGCTGATCCCGCCAAAGCGCTCACTGAACTGGGTTGGAAAGCTGAGCGTGGTATTGCTGAGATGTGTGAGGATACCTGGCGCTGGCAGATGCAGAATCCGCAAGGATATCCGGGATGATATAGCCCCTTGCCTCCCATCCCTTCCTTGGTGTCAATGCCTCTTTCGTTTGGCTGTCGTGCTCAATCGCAAC
Source organism: Desulfopila aestuarii DSM 18488 (assembly GCF_900143695.1). GTDB lineage: Bacteria > Desulfobacterota > Desulfobulbia > Desulfobulbales > Desulfocapsaceae > Desulfopila > Desulfopila aestuarii. The sequence goes on along the minus strand of NZ_FRFE01000007.1, from coordinate 120,954 downwards.
CGAACGGAAGAGACGACTTCTGAACCGATCCGTTTTCCCCTTCTTGCTTTCGTGCGGCAGTCATCATGCCGCCGTCCATCGAACTTTCTGTGAAGTCTGCTCTTTTCTGCAGAGCCCATCCGTATGGTGAAATTCATTTCTTTTACAAGATCATCAGTCTTGGGAATGAGGTTTCCGATCCACTGGACGAGGTGTCCTAATTGTCTGTTTATTAATAAATAAAATCAAAATCATGTGTGGATAGGTGGGGTTGGTTTGTCGGAGTTGCCAGCAACCTGGTCAATTTGGTCGCAACTTAGAGAAGCTGGCACGGTCAACCATAGGATATGGGGAGGTTATTCCTACGCTGTGGATGGTGCTACGGTGTGGGTTGGTGAAACGCGGTTTCTGAAAATACTTTAATAAATAACTATTAAAAACGAGATGATATGTGAATAACGCCCAGACCTATATAAATAACTGCTTGAACTTGTAAGGGGCGAGTGGTAGTTTGGCGAATAATTGCAACTCAAGCACACTTTGCACAAGGGGAACAATGGTACGCTCAACGATAATTTTTGGCTGCGGTAACGAAATTATGGGGGACGACGGTTTTGGGCCGGCAGTTGTTGAACGGCTCAATAGTTCCTCTATTTTACCTGAAAGCGTGGAGGCTGTCGACGCCGGAACCGGTGTTCGGGAGTACCTGTTTGATTATCTGCTTTCCAGCGAGGAGCGGCCGGAAACGATCGTCATTCTTGACGCGGTCGATTTTCCGGGGAAGGAGCCGGGTGAGGTTTTCCGGATTCGCCCTGCCGATATCCCTGCCAAGAAGATCCACGATTTTTCCCTTCATCAGTTTCCCACCGTCAATCTGCTGCTTGAACTTGAACAGCACACCGGGATCCGCGTGATCATTCTCGCGGCCCAGGTTGAATATATCCCGGAGGAGATCGCGCCGGGTTTGACACCAGCCATGTCTGCTGCCGTTTCCCGAGCATGTGAAGAGATCTTTCGCATTCTTTCCGAACAAAGCTAAGTGAGGTAACCGTTTATGATGTACGAATTTAAAGTCAGTGAGCTGGCGGAGGAATTTGGAGTACATCGGAACACCATAAGAAACTGGATCAACGCCGGAACCCTTCCTGCCAAGGAAGGCCCAGGGCGCAAGTATCTTATGAAGTTCCAGGACTACCAGGGGCTTTGCGACAAATTTGGTCGTGAGCCTCTCGTTCGTCCCACCAGCCATGTGGACCCTAAAGCTGTCAAACCGATTGAAAAGGTGGAAAGCGAGCCTATTGTGCTCACCGACACCTCAAGTTCTCTGGTGCTTGATCCTTCCTGGGCGGATAGCTGTCTTACCTGCGGCTCCTGCGCCAGTGCCTGCCCCATCTCCGGTGTGGGCGGTCTGGATCCACGAAAGATTGTCCGCATGGCGGTCTTCGGCATGGACCAGGAACTGCTCGAATCCAGTTGGCCATGGAAATGTACCATGTGCGCCAAATGTGAGGAGGCCTGCCCGGCCGGAATCAAGATCACTGCCCTTATGCGGAAAATTCGTGGTTCACGGGATAGAAACCTCGTTCCCGGTCCCATCCACAAAGGGGTGCAGATGTGTCTTGAGCGCGGCAACAACCTCGGTATCCCCAAAGACGACTTTCTTTTCCTCTGTGAGGATCTGGGCGAAGAATTGGCTGAGGACGAGTGTCCGGGATTCAAGACGCCCATAGACGTCCATGGTGCCCGGGTGATGGTGACGGTAAACTCCAAGGAGCCGTTTGCCGAGCCGGATGACATGAAATGGTGGTGGAAGATCTTTTATGCTGCCGGAGAATCCTGGACCATCCCTTCCGAACACTGGGAAGGTGTCAACTGGGGGCTTTTCTCCGGAGATGACGAGGCCATGAAAATCGTGGTCGGCCGGATCGTCGACAACATGCGGAGGTTGAACTGTAAAATTCTCCTCCTACCAGAGTGAGGCCACGCCTATTTCGCAACCCGGTCCGGGTTGATCAAGTGGTTCCCAGAAGCACTCAACGAGTTCAAGATCATGACGGTCTTTGACCTGCTGCTTGAATACATCAAAGAAGGCAGGATTCAGCTCGACAAATCTATCCACAATATGCCGGCGGCCTATCATGACCCCTGCAACTACGGGCGAAAGTCACTGAAAGCTTTCGGTCAGGCGTATTTCGAAGAGGGGCGGGCAGTTGCCGGTGCCTGTGTCGAAGATCTGCGTGAGCTTTACCCCAATCGAAACGGCGCCTACTGCTGTGGCGCGGGTGGCGGTGCCTGGGCGATGCCCTATGCTGAGGAGCGTGTCTTTTACGGCCGCGTAAAGGCCCGGCAGATTCAGGAATCCGGAGCAGAGCTTATCATTGCGCCCTGTCACAACTGTCGCGATCAGATCATGAAGTCGCTTACCAAGGAATATGATCTGCATATCGAGGTGAAATACCTCTGGGAGCTGGTGGCGGATTCGCTGATTCTTCCCAAAAAGCAGTAAGGAAAAGCGGCTCATTTACGAGACTGACAATCGATGCGGAACCCAGACGGTCAAGTGGGCCGCGTCTATATAAAGAGAGGAGAAACCTGTCATGCTGGACAATAACAAGATTGGGTCGGTGATGATCGTGGGTGGTGGTGTCACAGGGATGCAGGCAGCCCTGGACCTCGCTGACTCCGGTTATTATGTCTACCTGGTTGAGAAGTCGGGCGCGATCGGCGGGGCTATGGCTCAGCTGGACAAGACCTTCCCTACCAACGACTGCTCGATGTGAATTATCGCGCCAAAACTGGTGGAGTGCGGTCGGCACTTAAATATAAAGTTGATGACGTTAAGCGAAGTTACCGGGATCGCGGGTGATGCTGGCAATTTCACTGTTACGGTTAAAGAAGCTCCACGTTATGTGGACATGGAAAAATGTATCGCCTGCGGGGCCTGTACCGAAAAATGCCCCAAGAAGGTAGACAGCGAATATGACGCGGCAACCGGTAAGCGCAAGGCGATTTTTGTAAAATACGCTCAGGCGGTACCGCTGAAGTACCAGATAGATGCGGAAAACTGTATCCGTTTGAAAAAGCCTGGTGCCTGTGGGTTCTGCGAGAAGGTATGTGACGCCGGTGCGATCAATTTTAATGACACTGAGAAGATCCACTCGATCAACGTCGGTGCGGTCATTCTCTCGCCGGGTTTTGAAGCCTATGATCCCAAGCCTGCCCAGGTCTGGGGCTATGGTGACTTCCCCAACGTCATCACTTCGTTGCAGCTGGAGCGGTATCTCTCCGCCTCAGGTCCCACTGAAGGGCATCTAGTACGGCCGTCGGACGGCAAGCCGGTGAATAAGGTCGCCTTTTTGCAGTGTGTCGGCTCCCGTGATGAGAATCTCTGCAACAATGGGTATTGCTCGTCGGTCTGCTGCATGTACGCCATAAAAGAGGCGGTGATCGCCAAGGATCACGTTCCTGGCCTGGCGACCTCCATTTTTTATATGGATATGAGGACCCACGGCAAGGAGTTCGACCGGTATATGGACCGCGCCAAGAACGAGGTGGGTGTCCGTTTTGTTCGCTGCAAAGTGAATGGCGTTGAGCCTGCAGGTTCGACAGGTGATCTGCGCATCTCCTATGTGAATGAACAGGGGCGGCAGCTTGAGGAGTATTACGATCTGGTGGTGCTCTCGGTTGGTTTGCAGACCTCGAAAGAGACAATGGCGCTTGCCGATATCGCCGGTATCAGTCTGACCGCTGACAAGTTTGCCGCAACGTCCGATTTCGCACCGGTCACCACCTCCCGTGAGGGCATTTTCACCTGCGGTACTTTCTCCGGACCAAAGGACATCCCCCAGTCGGTGGTTGAAGGCTCGGCAGCGGCCGCGGCAGTGTCGGAAGTTCTGGCCCCGGCCCGGCATCAGCTGTCCACCGAGGCGACCTTTCCCGAAGAGCTTGATGTGGCCAACGAAGACCCGCGTCTTGGGGTGTTTGTCTGCCATTGCGGTTCCAATATTGCCGGTGTTGTCGATGTCGCGGCGGTGGAGGAGTATGCGAAGAGTCTGCCGAATGTGGTCTATGTCGAGCGGAATCTCTTCTCCTGTTCTCAGGATACCCAGGATATGATCGTCAAGCGTATCCGCGAGCAGAAGCTGAACCGGATCGTGATCGCCGCTTGTACCCCGAGGACTCATGAACCGTTGTTTCGCGAGACGTTGAAGGCTGCAGGTTTGAACGAATATCTGGTCGAAATGGCCAATATTAGAAACCAGAATGCCTGGGTTCACTCGGACACTCCGGCCATGGCCACCGCCAAGGCCAAGGATCTGGTACGGATGGCCGCAGCCAAGGTGACGTATGGTACCTCACTGAAAAACATCAGTGTGCCGATCACCCAGAAAGGACTTGTTATCGGCGGCGGTGTAGCCGGGATGACGGCAGCCCTGAACATGGCTGAGCAGGGCTTTGATGTCCATCTTATCGAACGGACCGATGTTCTGGGCGGAAATGCCCTGCACCTCAAGCATACCTGGTCGGGAGAACATATCCCGGGGCGGCTCGGAAAACTGATCGACAAGGTGATCTGGAACGAGCGAATCGTGATCCATAAGCAGCATGAGGTGGTCGGCGTTGAAGGCTTTGTCGGCAATTTCCGCACCACCATCAGGAGCCGGGAAGGACAGACTGCGACCATCGAACATGGTGTGACAGTCGTTGCAACCGGCGGATCGATCTACTCACCCGATGAGTATGGCTATCGGCGGCTCAAAAAGGTGGTGAACTCGATCGAGTTCGATAAGCTCCACGAGTTGAAGGAAAAGCATGTCAGCTCGGCAAACACCTTCGTTTTCATCCAGTGTGTCGGCTCCCGTGAAGAGGATGCCATGTACTGCTCGAAAGTCTGCTGCACCCACTCGGTACAGACAGCTATTCGGTTGAAGAAAGAGGACCCGAAACGTAATATTTTCATCCTCTTCCGTGACATGCGTACATACGGTCAGCGGGAGGCGCTGTACCGGCAGGCCCGGAAGATGGGCATCATCTTCATTAACTACGAGTTGCACGGTAAGCCGACAGTGACGGAGAACGGTCAGGTGCTCGATGTTGAAGTCTGGGATCATGTATTGCATCGTCCGCTGAAGATTGTGGCGGATATGGTGATTCTTGCTTCCGCCATAAGGCCGAAGGACAACGCCAAAGACCTGGCCAAGATGCTCAAGGTGCCGGTGGATGGTGACGGCTTCTTCATCGAAGCGCACGCTAAACTGCGACCGGTTGATTTCTCCACCGACGGTATGTTCGTGGCTGGTCTTGCGCATTATCCAAAACCGATGGAGGAATCGGTGGCCCAGGCCCTTGCCGCTTCTTCCCGCGCGGCGACGCTGTTGTCGAAGATGGCGGTTTCCCTTGATGCGATCAAGGCGATCGTTGATGAGAAGAACTGCGACGGTTGTGCTCTGTGTGTCGATGTCTGCCCCTACAAGGCAATCACCCTGATGGATCGTGGGGACGAAAGCGGAGGCAAGATCGTCGCCGTCAACGTTGCCAAGTGTAAGGGATGCGGCCTTTGTATGGGCACTTGTCCGAAACGTGGCGTCTATGTGGCCGGTTTCACCATGAAGCAGATCAGCAGCCAGATTCAGGCCGCTCTAGCCGTCTGAAATCGTGGTGCATTTACGAATATGAGTTATGGAACAAAGGAGTAGATCACATGAGTTTTGAGCCGAAGATCATTGCATTTTGCTGCAACTGGTGCTCCTACGCCGCTGCTGATCTCGCGGGTATTTCCAGGATGCAGTATCCGCATAACGTGCGGATAATCCGGGTCATGTGCTCCGGCATGGTCCACCCGGAGTATGTCATGGACGCCCTGAACCAAGGGGCGGACGGGGTTATGGTACTTGGCTGACACCTTGGTGAATGTCATTACCTGGATGGTAATTATACAGCCTTGAGTCGCTCCGATATGATCAACGATCTGATGGAGGATTTTGGATACGACAGCAGCCGCTTCGAAATTGCCTGGGTTTCCTCGGCGGAACCCGACAAGTTTGCCGCAGCGGTAACGAAAATGACCAACCGGATCAAACAGTTGGGCCCAATTAACAGTCAGGATGCCGAATTGGCATAAAGGAGGTTGAGATGGGAGTAACGACTGCTTTGGAGTGGCTTGGGTCATGTTCAGGCTGCGAAATCGCAATACTCAATATCGGAGAGGACCTGATTCCGATCATTACCGAGGCGCTTGATATTGTTCATGCTCCGGTATTGATGGATCATAAATATTTTGGTCAGACCGGCGAGGGGATGACACTCACGATCCCTAAGGCGGTGGTGGGTATCGTCACCGGCGGGGTCAGTAACCATGAGCATCTCGAGGTTTTGGAAGAGATGCGGGCCAAGTGCGACGTCTTGATCGCCCTTGGCACCTGTGCCACTCATGGTGGTATTCCTGCACTGATGAACGGTCAGGATCGCCAGCAGAGCTGGGAGGATATCTTTGCAACGCATACCACGGACCCCGGGGCCAAAATCCCGACCGTGGAGGTGCCGGCACCGCTTGATCGGGTTTATGCCTGTGACGAGAAGGTGAAAATTGATATGCAGTTGCCTGGCTGTCCACCCAATCCGGCCCATATTGCTGAAGTGCTTATGTCACTTCTCGAGAACCGGGCTCCGGTACTGCCGGGCAAAAGTGTCTGCGACACCTGTCCTGTCAAACGGGAGGGCAAGGGGGATGTCGGTCAGATCCGGCGCTTTGTCACCAACGCCAAATACAAGGCGGATGAGCCGTTAAGCGAGATGCGCTGCCTTTTGGAGCAGGGTTTTCTTTGTCTTGGGCCGGTGACGGTAGCTGGCTGCTCCCGCCGTGGGGCGCCGAGCTGTATCTCTGCACGGGTTCCTTGTCGCGGCTGTTTTGGCCCGGTACGAAAAGATGGCAACCAGATGCTGGACATGATGAACGCACTTGCCAGCAACGGCATTGACTACAAGTCGGTTATCGACAGGCGTTCCGTGTTGCGTTTTTCCGGCGCTCATGGAATGCTCAAGCCGCTCAGGAAGCGGCCAACCAAGGAGGAGGCATAACATGGGAACTGTTTTAAACATAGCCCCGGTCTCCCGCATTGAAGGACATGCAAAGATTGCCATTCATCTCGATGATAATGGCAATGTGGAAGACGCATTCCTCCACATCCAGTCCCTGCGGGGGTTCGAAAAATTTATTGAGGGGCGGCCGGCCGAGGAGGTTCCTCGTATCGTTAACCGGATCTGCGGTATCTGTCCCTGGATGCATCATCTGGCCTCCAACAAGGCGGTGGATGGGGCGTTTGGGGTAAAACCGACGGCGACCGGCCATAAGTTACGAGAATTGTGCCAGGTGATGGCGCATATAAATGATAAGATTCTCCATTTCTTCTTTCTGGCCTCACCTGATTTTGTGCTGGGGCCGGATGCCGATTACTCGGTGAGAAACGTTATCGGCATTGCCAAGGCGAACCCCGAGTTGGCCACCAAGGTAGTGAAGATGCGCCAGCTGGGGCAGATGATGCTTGAGCGCTTTGCCGGCAAGGCGATTCACCCCATCGCTGGTGTTGTGGGTGGTTTTGCCAAGCCGATGCTTGAAGAAGAACGGCTGGAGCTGAAAAGAGATGCCGAGACGTTACTTGATTTCTCTCTCTATTCGCTTGATTTCGCGATAAACAATGTCTTTTCAAAATACATGGATGTCATCAGCGAGTTGGGGAATATCACCACCGGCTTTCTTGGCACCGTGGATCGTGAAGACGGTTCGCTCAGGATCTATGACGGCAAGCAGCGGTTGATGAAACCGGATGGCAGCTATGTCGATTTTGAGGGTGACGATTACGCCGACTATCTTGGCGAGCATGTGGAGCCCTGGGCCTATTCGAAAATGCCCTACGCCAAATCCTGGAACGAAGGTTTTGACCTCGATCTGGCAGCTCCGCGCGGGATCTACCGATCCAATACCCTTGCCAGAATCAACGTTTGTGATAAGATCTCCACTCCGCGGGCCAATGCGGCGCTGGAGCAGTTCCGCAGTCAGTTCGGGCGACCGGCACAGCAGACCTTGTTGTACCATTATGCGCGACTGATCGAGATGGTCTACGCCTGTGAGCGTACCCTTGAGTTGCTTGAGTGGGATGGCATCACCGATACCGATATCCGGGCCAAGGTTGAACCGAAGGCCGGACGCGGTGTAGGTATTGTCGAAGCTCCGCGTGGGACGCTCATCCATGACTATGTCACGGATGCCAACGGCTGCATCGAGAGTGCCAACCTGATTGTCGGTACTACCCACAACATCGCACCCATGAATATGAGTGTGAAGCAGGCGGCTACCTCGCTTATCAAGGATGGTAATTATAACGAAGGGTTGTTGAACCAGGTGGAAATGGCGGTGCGCGCCTACGACCCGTGAATGTCTTGCGCAACCCACCGCCTGGATGGCGGTGTACCTGTAGCAGTAACCATCATCGATTCCAAAGGTAAGGAAATCGATAGACTGGCCAATTAACACCGGTCAGCAAGCCTATGCCACTCAGGCTTGTCCGGAGTGGCTGGCTGATCATTTTAGTGAATAGATAATTCGACACAAATTCATTAGCAGGCATTTTTTCATAAATCTGCCTGTTATTGGTTAGTTGCATATGTCCGTAAAGCTGATGCATTTCTCCCGGCCGTTTTTTTGATGATGATTTGGTCGAGAATGTTATAGTAAGGGCGTATGTGGGACAATCCTGCTGAACAGGCACAATTTGTTCAATCCAAGGAGAGCAAGATGCCACAACGAAGTGAAAGGGGTAAACGTGTTCAGGTTCGGGCGGAAAATCCATCCGGCGTTTGCGGGTATGTCGATCACATGACCATCGACGAACTCAAGGCTCGCGCCGTTGGTGAGGAATTTGATGCAACCTGTCCTGCCTGCGGTATGTTTCACCTGACCAAGGAAGAGATTGAGCTGCTTAATAACGAAAAAATTACGAGATCCCAGAATTTTGCAGATATGAGGAAGGAAGCGGAAGAAAACGTTGAATAATATCTGTGATCCGCAGTGAATACTCATCAAGATATGCCGGCTGGCTCGTACAACCAGCCGGCTTCTTATCTCGCTTGACCCTGGCGGGTCGGCTTCGTTGCCGTCATCGCCGTTTGCACGCATAAACTGTCAGTTCCTTGAATGAGAAGGTGGCGAATTGAGAAAGCCGGAAGAGTTGCTCCAGAGGCTACACGAAATTGTCGACAGACCAATCCGAATTATGGTTGTGTGCGGTGCGCATAACCAGGCAATATTACGTTATCGGCTCCGGGAGGAGCTGCCAAGCAGGCTGGAATTAGTTTCGGGGCCGGGCTGTTCGGTCTGCGTTATGCCGGCTGGCCATGTTGATGCTTTTGTCAAGGTTGCGCTGCAACCTGATGTGATTACCACCACCTGTGAGGATCTGCTGCAGGTACCTGGCAGTAGGGAATCGCTGGCATCGATCCGCCAAAAAGGAGCACTGGTAGAGGTTATCTCCTCGCCGCGTGATTGTCTTGATGTGGCACGTCGTAATCCGGACAAGATTATCGTCTATCCGGCGGTTGGTTTTGAGGCGACTGCCCCGTCTGTTGCCGAGACCATCCTGGAAGCCGCGAGCGAGGGCATCACAAATTTCTGTGTTATCCCTTCTATCCGCTTGCTGCCGCCTACCATCGATTCCATTATGTGCGACCCGGAGGTCGATATCGATGGTCTGCTCTGTTCCGATCATGTTACCACAATTTCCGATACCGAGGCATACACTGCTCTTGCGAAAAAGTATAATATTTCCTGTTGCATAGCAGGATTTGACAAGAGTGATATCCTGCGAGGGTTGATCTCAATGGTGATGCAGATCCGCCATGGTGTATCGCTTTTTGACGACAGCTCGGCTGTCATCTACTCGTCTGAAGATAACCAGAATGCCCGGCGGATGGTTTCTGAGGTGTTTTTTGCCGTCGATACCGCATGGCGCGGTCTTGGTACAATTGCCGAGTCAGGCTTCGTGATCCGCGATGAATTGTCATTGTACGATGCGACCAAGCGTTTTAACGTCCGGTTCGGGGAAGGAGAGGAACGCTGCTCCTGCCATTGCGACATGATCATTTCCGGCCGTGGCTTGCCGCCGGATTGTCCGTCATTTGGAATGGCCTGCACACCGCAGAATCCTATCGGGCCCTGTATGATCTCCAGTGAGGGCATCTGTGCATCCTACTTTAAATATAATCTGGAGCCTTCCCGGGCGGCACAGCATGCCTGATTGCTAGAGGGGAGCTTAACAGAGCAAAAAACGGCGGCAGGAACAACAGTTCCTGTCGCCGTTTTTCTTTTGTGCGATCTCGTTAGGGGGTTATCCCCAGATATCGTCCTTGTCTGGTTCAATTTGCAGAATAAATTCCGTCCAGTCCCATGGGCTATTCTCAATCTGGCCGCCAATGGTCTTGGTTTGGCCGGTATCTGTTTCCCATTTCTGCCTGACCAGAAGTTTGAAATGGTTTCCCTGTCCGTCAATAATCACTGAAAGAATGTCCGCACTGGCGTCCAACGTTTTGGGGATGTGGTTGAGCGACATACCGAATCGGGAGATGTCCATTACTGTCCCGGTGAAAAAGCCCTTGCCGTCCGAAATATCCGCGCTTAACCCGCGAATGGGAATTCGTGGATGTTTCCGTTTGTCCATATGCATCACCTGCAGCTGAATTAATGTGACCGGTTCTCCGGATATCTCCGGATAACGGCGCGTGCACCGGTTCTCTCTTCTCTCTTCCCCGGTGTGAAATACCAAGGACAGCCTGCCTCTGTATTTCTTCCACCCCCTTATTTCATTGTAGACATGGGGCAGAAAAAGCCAAGGAGAAAAACCTGACAGAAGAGTGCTGGCATGGGCGAAAAACGGAAATTTATAATGGTCAGGGGAGGATGAGATGGCCAAAGGCCATGAAAAGAAAAATGATCCCGCCAATGATAAGGAGATTGCCTAACGGGCAGGGATTGCGGCTACGGTGGTGGATTCGTCGTAGATCACTGTTATTATTCTCTGTGTAATTGGCTGCGGTTTGCTTTGGATGATTTACTATCTCGCCGATACCTATGAGAAAAAATCCGGCAGCAAGATAGAGGATGGTCTGATTCCTCGTGACAAGACAGGGCTGGATGATCCATAGACCACCGAGAATGGGTGATGTGGCGAGAAGCAGAAAAGCTGCTTTTAGGAGATGCGGTATTCTGTTAGCTCCCATCGTGACTCCAGCGTTGGATAGAAAGGTGAGGGGGATAGCTGTTATTTGATTATAGCGCGATTGTAGAAGGCAAGTGAAGTGGAAAGTCTCACTCTGTTGCAGTGTATTGGAATGTCGGATGAAACTCCATACTCTGATCGGGATTAACGATTTGACAAATCGACAGCATCACGCGATATTTGGCGCCTTGATACGATGGCTTTGGGCAGAAAAACCGTGTGGCCGACGTCGATGAGCTGGATGAGCAATGGAGAAGTATGGAACCAAAGGGCAGTGGTAGCAAGAGACGTACAACCTGGCTTGACCGTGGCGCGCGCTGGCTGCTGGCTGGGATCTTTCTCTACGCCTGCCTTCCCAAACTGCTTGATCCCGCGCTGTTTGCAAACGTCATAGCGGCGTATGGTCTGTTACCGACGTTTCTGCTGCTGCCGGTGGCGATCGTCCTGCCATTGGTGGAGCTGCTTGCTGCACTTCTGTTACTTATGAACAGAAAGGCAGGCCTTTGGCTCACTGCAGTGCTTTTGGGCATCTTTATAGCGGTTCTCTCCTATGGCATCCATCTGGGTCTCGATATTGACTGCGGCTGTTTTAGTGCTGAAGATCCCGAACATACTGCGTTCTCCGGCTTACGTACCGCACTTATTCGAGATCTTTTGTTACTTATCCCCCTGACTTATGGTTTCTGGCATTCTTTTTCTAAATTATCCACTCAACACGGAGAACAGCGATGAAAAAAACATTGATTACACTATTGGTTGCAGCATCATTCTGCTTTGGCGGAAACGCCTTTGCCTTTGGCACTTCAAAGTTTGAGCAGGAAGTTACAACTGAGAGTTCGGCGGTGAAGTTGGTACGAGAAGTTCAGCAAGGCGGATATGATGTAATCACCACCGAGGAACTGCATCAGGCCATTGCCGCAAATGAGGATATTCTCATTATTGACACCATGCCTTATGAGAACAGCTACAAGAAGAATCATATACCTGGTGCAAAACAGTTTCTTTTTCCCATCCCTGAAATGAGCGAATGGAACAGCGAGGAAACTGGGGGTAAGAGCGAAGCTGACTATGCGGCACTGCTGGGTGCTGATAAAAATAAAAAGATCGTTGTCTACTGTGGCTTCGTTAAGTGTACCCGTAGCCATAACGGGGCTCTGTGGGCCAAAAAAATGGGTTACACCAATGTCTTCCGTCATCCGGGCGGGATCTTTGCCTGGAAGGGTGCGGATTACGAGGTTGACGCCGTCAAATAAGGTCTGGTACTGAGCTGCGCTGCCAAATGGGGAATTTCGTGTTAAAATAGTCGAAATTCCCCTTTTTGCGTGTTGCAGGCGGTATTTGATGATAACTGCCGGGTCGCTATCCTTTTTGAGAGCCGAAGGTAGGTTACCACCAATGGCTGTCATCAAAATCCGCCTGATCGAAATAGATTGTCCAGGTATTGCGCTGGCTCAGATGGTACGAAAAAGACCGGAAAGGGCAGGCAGAGTGCTCTCCGCTGATGTTTATTTAAAACCAGATCCTTTTCATCAAAGAGACTTGCTGAGTAACCGACAGGGAAATGTGGATGAAGACGATCTCCAAAATATTTATTGTCCTGCTGGCAACGCTTCTGCTTAGCGGTTTTCGCTGGTCGCTCATGTTTGGTGAACTTGAATGGGCGGATATCGATCAGGCTCTTGATCAAGATTTCCCAACCGTCCGGCAATTGAGCGTGGAAGAGGTGCGGTCAATGCTGGATAGTAATCAACAATTTGTTTTGGTCGATGTTCGTGAACCGGCGGAATACCAGGTCAGTCATCTGCCAAATGCCCTTCCTGCAGACGCATTTCAACCTGAAAAAAGTGAGAAGGACCTGTTGATTGTTGCCTACTGCTCTGTTGGTCTGCGCTCGGCAAAGTATGTCCAGCAATTACAACAGCAGGGCCTTCAAAATGTCTATAACCTGCGTGGCTCAATTTTCATGTGGGCCAATAAAGGCTATCCGTTGGAGAGTGATAATGGGCCTGTGGCGAGGGTTCATCCCTTTAATGAGCGCTGGGGAAAACTGCTGCGACCTGAATTGCGCAGTGAGAAAAACGGAGATGATGTACCGGCTAGACGACCATGATGGGATTACGTCAGGTTTCAGGAAGGTTGTGTCTGGAGCATTGTGATGAAGCTATTAGGCAGGGCGCCATGGGAAACGTGTCTTCATTTTCTACCCCATCGCTCAAGCCTGTTTTCATGAAGTAGCAATATTTTCAAAAGACTCCCCGACAACACACTCTGCAGAGTTGTCAGGGAGCCTTCGGGAGGAGGCTATGCGGAGTACTCGAGGCGAGACTGTTCTTTTTGCTGGCGAATAGCGCACGCTTTGGCAAATGCAGATTTTTTGCCGTGTTTCTTAATGGAAACGGAGGTTTTTCCTTGTTTGCCCTGATGGGTTACCCAGCTTACCTCATACCTGCTCAGTTTTTCATTCAGCCGCACGCCGACAACGCCGGTGCTTGAGTTGCTGACGGTAACCATATGCTTGTTTGTGCGTATTTTCCCAATCTTCTTCTCAATTTTGTCTCGCCAGGAGATTGCCGACAACAGGCTTGAATATCTTCCACCACATTTTTTGTCAGAAAAAAACTTTGAATGTGTCTTGCCAATAAAGCGCACACGTACATACCAGCCATGTGTTCGTTTTGACTCCTGATCAATGCGCGCTATGTCCTTGTGCTTTTCCAGCAACATTTTCTGTTTCTCAAATTCTTTCATTGTTCCCTCGTAGTGTAAAGTTTGTAACACTGTTAGCTATCCCACCAGGGAAATGTTCAACTTGTTTTCATCCTGAAACTGCCCTTTGGGACGATATCTTCCTTATGCTCTAAATTGTATACTTAGAGGCAAACGAAGATCCTGATATTGGTTGTATGTCTGTGGTAAAAATTTCTCTTACTCCTGAATTGTGACTAAAAGATCGAGTCTTGGGATGAAAAGAAATTGTATTTTCTGACAAAATGAACGTGTCATCGATAACTACCACATGGAGTTATGCAGGTATGGTGCCAGGAGTGTGATAAAAGGAATTGTTACTCGTGTTATTTGTTATAAAAAGAGAAAATTCGTAATCGGATGCAAAGATGATGGTTTACGCCAATAACTAAAACGTAACTCGATTTCATATGTGAAATTCGATAGAAGGCTGAAGTACAGAATTGTAAATCAACCCTCGTTATCAGGCTCCGCGTTTGTAACCGATGATCAGGGGCCGAATCTGTCTGCAAATAAATGATTAAAATTTTATCTCATGGAAAACAACGCTCAGGCAGAAACAGGAGGAATGTACGAAGAATCATGTTTTGGTCGGAACAGATCGTAAACCGGGACAATCGTCAATACTTTGATCCATGAACTGGGCACTGCAGATGGTTTAGCCACAGTGCAGTATTACCTGCACTGTGAAAGTTCTGATACTCCAGTTCAGCAAGAGGCAGAGAATATGGCATTACGCCAATACTGCGAACGAGATGTCTATGTGAGAAGACTTGGCTCGATGGATTCTGCGAACCGTCCTGAAGTTTTGCGAAGATGATTACAGAGAATTATTGCTAACTTTCTCAGTAGTTTTGTTCCACATCGGGGGTATTGGTCAACCAGCATATCAAAGCTTTTCCTGGAAAGAACAAATACGGAGGATGGCTCGATGGCGGTCGCTGAAGCGGATCTTGCTTCCTGGTCGATGAGTGCCATTTCTCCAAGGGTATCACCACAGGTTAGGGAGGCAAGAGAAACAGGGGTCTCCATTTCTGTGTGTTTTGTGATTTCAATGCGACCATCTATGATTATCGCGAAAAAATCACCATTGTCTCCCTGATGGAAAAGCGCTTCATCCTCTACGAGGGAGCGAATTTTGGCATGTTTCATCAGGATGTCGATTTCATCATCTGACAGGTTGGAGAAAAGCTCTATCTGTCGCACATTTTGCCGAATAGTAGAAGATATTGTACCCGGTTGTATAGTCACGCCTTCACCTCTGTTAATTTCACCGTCTGTTGTCTCTTGAGAATATCAATCAGCCACGTTTCACTTGTTTATTCATGCCAGTCTTGTCTTAGGATAAGGGAATGTTCCTCCAATTGTCAAATTGGTCCATTGCTTGGATATCCATCTGGCTGAAGTTAAAGGTGCAACTAAGATTTTGAAAACATGTTCGATTACACGTCATAAACAGCCATATGCTGTTGTCTATGCTTCAGATCTGAATGCCTTCAATACGATTCCGCCCCTTCTCTTTGGCTCGGTAAAGGGATTGATCAGCAAGGGTGATGAATTGTCGGAGGGGAGTTTTTTGGCAGTTGGTAAGAGTGCATATTCCCAGGCTGACTGTTACCACGGGAGCCACCGTCGAACCTTCGTGGGGTATGTTAAGCTGCTCGATGTTGGTGCGGATCCGTTCGGCGATCTCACAGGCAGAATTATGAGAACTGTTACTGAGGATGGCTATGAATTCCTCGCCACCGTATCTGGCGGCAAAGTCTGATGTTCTGTGCAATGACTCGGAGAGTGTGCGAGCCACCTCTTTCAGGCAGTCATCTCCGGCAAGGTGGCCATACCGGTCATTGTACTTCTTAAAGAAATCGATGTCCAAGATGATGAGAGAAAGGGGAAAGTCGCTGCGAGCGGCCAAGTTGTATTCATGTAGGAGGTATTCATCCAGTTTGCGGCGATTGGCAATTCCGGTCAACCAGTCCTGATTGGAGAGAGCCTCCAGCTGTCGGGTTCGCTCCTCAACCTTTTGCTCAAGGCTGGTGTTGACAGTCTCCAGTTCTTTGTTGGTCTTGTTAAGATCGGTCATATACTGCCTGATCTGAGTGAGCATTTTATTGAAGATGGTGGTCAGTCTGCCGATTTCGTCACCACGTCTGGTGACGATTTGTACATCGAAGTGCCCGTCTATCACACGTTCGGTGGCGCGGATCAGGCCGGTGATCGGTCGCAACAGAAGTCTGCTGTACCAGAGCGAAATGCAGACCGCAAAAATGAGAATACAGAGAGCCGTTAGCGTCAGCTGTTTTTTCATCTGTTCGATGGGCTTGATCAGTTCGTCTATGTAGACACCGCTACACACATACCAGTCCATCGGTTTGAAATATTTATAGATGACAATCTTTTCCCGCGGCGCAGATTCCCCCGGATTCTTCCAGGGATAGATGATGGTGCCATTTTTATTCTTGATGATCTCCTGAATGAAGTAATTTCCCTGTGAGTCAACTGAGTCGTAAATACTGGTTCCTTCCAGTTTGGGGTGGATGACCAGCTCCCCCCGTGAATTCATCACATACAAATATCCGGTTTCGCCCAGAACGATGGACAGAATGTTGTTTTTAAAGTCGTCGACATTCACCAGTGAGGTGAATTCCGATTTATAAGAAGAGACTGAGATAATAGCCTGCCATTTGTCGAAATATGACATATAAAGCACTTTGTCTCTGGGAAGAGGATCTGACGGATTCTTCCATGAATACTCCATGTAACCGTTTTTTTTATCGATCTGTTCTTTTATGAAGGTATAGTTCGATAGATCCGAGCCCTTCATGAGCGGATGGACCATAAGGGTGCCGTCAGTATCGACGACATAGGTATAGCCGGTTTCACCGATGGTTTGACCTAGGAAAATTTCCTCGACTTCCGCCTTAGCCGCTGTCTCGCTGAGCTCTCCAGACTCCACTCGTTTGAAGTACATTTCCATCAGCTTCCTGTCCTGCTCGGCAATGGCCCGCAAATGGTTTCTGATTGAAGTATTGATTGTCGAATCAATCAGGTTGTACGTTGAATCGGTCAGGGTGCGGAGGTTGGTCATGACCAGATCGATATTCAGCTGATTGGTGATCCGGTAGCTGATGACCCCAACAAGACCGATGCAGAGCACACACAAGGATATGAAAAGGACCAGGATCTGAGTGGAAAAGCCGATGGGTTTTTTCATGTCATCATGTGCGCGTCGAATAGGGATTTAAGAGTATGAGGATCTTTTTCTATACTTGCCGGTTATTGAAAAAACAGCTGTTCCAAGCAACAACTTCTTTATCTGTAACCTTTCAATTTCAAGTAGAAATGGTTTGTCAGGTTTCAAGAAAACGTCTCTCTGTAATGAGATACTTGCAGCGCACTGCACCGTACCGGGGATATCCGTTTGCATCTTTCAGCTCTCTTGTCATGAGAGGAGGGCGAAAGCCGTATTGAGCCGAACTCTCAAAGAGGGATATTGACCTTCCTTGATCCAGTGCTCTAAACACGTTAGTCTGAATGGATACGCAATCCTGAAGGCATTACGCAAAAACCGGATGAATCATATTTACTAGAATAGCAGATATTCGTTCTTGGTTCTTGGTCGATATGCGTTAAACATAAGAATGTGACAAAAAAACTGAGACGGAAACGGAGATAACAACATGTTCATGACCGCCAACAGAATCAAGATTGAAGGCAAGCCGTTGTTAAAGCTTAATATCCATGACTTCGATAAAGACGATATTTCGTTTTTAGATAGTCTCGGAATTGACCAACTTGAAGCCGACTCAACCAATTGGAGATATATCTACATCCACAGTCAGGAAGATTTTCTCAGAACCCGTTCTGCAATCCTTGAGAGATATAGGGTTCTCGAAGAAAAAGGGCCCAGGGTTTTCCTGGAAGCGAAATAGGCAAGAGCTTCACCCTTCACTCAAATATTATCCAGGTATTAATGGATTACCTGCATATACTCCTTTTAATCCACCCTAAAGGCAATGTCAGGCAGGCTTCTTGCGATCATCACACGAGAGCGCTTTAAGATTCGGACAGGTCACGACATCATCTGTTCCATCCCATGAGCCCAGGTACGGTTTAAGACGTTCGTCGGTAAAACCCTGGATCGAGAGGCCATCAACGCGAATGAGTGGGCGTTTAATGAGTATTGGCGTTTTGATCATGAGGGAAATGGCCTCATCGTAGTGCAGGTCAGCAGGCACTATCTCTCCTTTTTTGATTGCCGGAGCGGTGTGATTCATGATTTGGGATGGTTGTTTCCCTTCGACAAACGGGAAGAGTTCCTCTCGACTCCATGGGTGTTCCAATATGTTCACACAATCGAGAGCATTTCCGGCATCTAATAGAATTCGCTTTTGTTTTTCCCCATTGATGCAGCCCGGTTTTTCGAAGAATTGGATAAAAGCCATGTTGTCTCCTTTTTTGAGTATCGTTAGCTTTAAGAATCGCCTGCCCCGTCAATCTCTTTGCGATTCAGCCAGTCCGTCCAACTTCCCTATCCAGCTGCAGGCTCCACAGCAAATATTGTGTTGATCAATATCCCCATCGCGAAAAGAATTGGTGGGTGATTGAATAACCTGAACAGCGCCTTCAGCCGTAACCTTAAAAATTGTTTTCGGCCCGGTTTTAGAGGTCAGAAAATATTCTGACCCACAGCTTGGGCAGATCAGTTGCGCCATGATTGTTTCCCCCTGATTTGAACCTCATCGCCTATATAGACTGTCATTCATGGAATTGTATTTTACAAATTTTGAGCCATTTTGAATTGTTTGGTTTATTGTGATAAAAAATCAAAACATTACTAGACGTTGTGGAAGGGGTCGGAGCGGGGCGAGCTGCAGCAGGGTTGTGTCATCTCCTACAAAAAAGAAGAAAAATTCCAGAAATGACAGGTTCTAGAGCTACTTGTTTTTCGATAGATACGGAGTTGTCATTTCATGCTTCATGCTACCTTATGTCTGTTTGGCTATCTTCGATAATGATGCAATGTGAGATGAGTGCAATCGTCCAAAAAAATAGACACCTTCTTATCTCAATCTGAAAAGTAACTGAAAATGTTTACACGCCGGTGTTCCGGACTTTGGGGGAATATCTCGTTTACAGTCATGGCGATAGTGGTCGTGGTTTTTCTGGTCCTGCTCGATTCACCTCTCAGTGACGAGAACTGGAACAGACGCACCGGTCTGACGTGTCTGACGCTATCGCTCCCTCAATGTCGCTCTACCGGTTTTCCACCGGTGGCAACACCTGCACTCCAATCTTTGGTCCGTCCTTGGTCACGCGCAGTTGGGTGATTTTGCCCTGATCTACCAGGACTGCTTCCTCAATCAGCTCTCCCTTGGGCGTATTCATCACAATCTTGTAATAGCCGGCGGGCAGACGTAATTCTTCACCCGCTACTCCTCTGGCGATTTCCCTTCCCCCTGAATCACGAACAGTAAAGGGGATGGCCAGAGTTTGGGCAATGGCTTTTTCAAGGCCTTGCCGGTCGGCGGCGCTGAGATATCGTCCTCCACCCGCCTCGGCGACCTTCTGCATCTCAGCCTGGGTTGTGGGATCTTTGACCGTAAAGCCCACGACATGAAGGCGCACATCCAGTCCCTGAGCTTGCAGATCCTCAACGGTCTTGACCAGGTCGCCGCCGCATTCTTCCTTGCCATCGGTAACGAGAATGATGGTCTTCTCACCTTTTTTTTCACCGAAGTCCTTGGCGGTTTGTAAAAGCGAATAGGCAATGGGGGTGGTGCCCAATGGTTTCACGGCCTGGATCTGGCTGATGAGACGAGCCTTATCCAGTCTACCAAAAGGATAGATGAGTTCCGTGTCCTGGCAGTCGCCTTTTTTTCCTTCACGCACCCGATGCCCATAGACCCTGAGCGCAATCTCGACATCTGCCGGCAGTCCCTGAACAAGTTCACTCAAGACATCTTTGGCGACAGCCATCCTGGTTTTATCGCCAAGTTTCTCTTTCATGGAACCGCTACCGTCAAGGACAAGTTCAATGCTGGGCGGGGTGGCCACCTGGGCGATACGTTCGCCTTCTGTTTTGACGATCAACGAGCCCGGTTCAATCGTCCAGGTTGGTTTCAGGTAATAGGTGGTTCCCGCCATCAGCTCGCGAGCGATCTGTTGGTAGGCGTCGACCAATTGCTCGGCATTTGGGATAAAGATAAACCGGCCGCCGGCAGCTTCTGCGATGTGACGCAGCAGGTGGGCTCCGCTCATACCTGTTTCCGGATTATTGACCTTTAACTCGCCGCCGAGACCGACGGTGAACATGCGCACTGAGTTCTTGTCCAGAACATCCCAGAATTGTGGAGGCGTCAAGATGCTGCCCATGTCCGCCCCATCCGTCATGACCACCATGGCGCCGACCCCTTCGGTATCCCCCAGAAGCTTGATGCCTTTTTCAATCGCATCATAGAGCCGGGTGGCCATTTCTGTCTTGAATCTCCCTGAGACCGCGGCAAGAAGCTGGCTTTTGTCGCTGGTAAATCCTTTGGTCAGGACATGGATATTGTTGTTGAAGGCGATAAGGCTCAGCTTTTCACTTGGCTGCACATTCTCCAGAAAACCTATGACCGCCTGCTGCAAAAGGTCGGCGTGGGTCGCCATGCTGCCACTCACATCCCAGGCCAGCACAAGGTTGGCAGGAGTCGATTCAGCTTCAAGCAGGTATTGGCCCGGTTCAACAAACCAGGACACAATTGTCTGATGGCTTGCGTTTCGCCGTGGCTGAAAAACCGCTACCGTATCACCATTTGTGTTCTTCAAGGTGAGCTTGGTCCGCAAAAAGGGTAACCCCATCAGTTCCAGGTTCAGCATGCCCGGTTGGTCGCCCTGAAGTTGAAGAGAATAATAGTGGACCTGGTCGTACTCGTCGAATGTAGCCTTGACTTGCTTCCCAAGCTCCAGCAAAGGTGGTTCTTCAGGCGACAGTGCTGGTTGTACTGAAGAGGTCACCAGCGACGGGTCCAGCTCTGGCGGCGCCCATGTTGCAGAGGTGAGTGGTGTAACGGCTCGCTGTAGAAGAGAGGTGTATCCGGCTTCCTGCCCTTCGAATATCGAGATTTTGCCAAGGCTGGTGTTCTTGCCGCCATGGTTTTCAAGAATGCGCAGTTTTATGAAGCGAGCTCGATGGTTGACGGGAATGGCCGAAGCCTCACCGTCCATTGGGAGTTCGACCCTCGCGGTTTCAACAAAACCTTCGGTGGGGCTTGCGGAGGAAACCAGTACAGCAACTTCCTTAGGTCGGGATGTGGGGTCGTCATAACCGGAATCGAGTTTGAGCTCTACTCTGTCTATCAGGGCTTCTCCGTCATCACGGAGGCAGAAGGTGAATTCCTGTGGGAGATTCTGATCCTCTGAGCGCCACCCTTTCCCGTCCGGATGTTCTTTGAGGAGCCGCACGGCCTCACCGCCATGACTCTCTGAGGTGTAACGCAGAACAGATCCACCGAAAGCCGGAATTGCAAGGTCAATTGGCCCATCTTTTACGATGGAATCCGGGCCGGGTTTTTCGAGAATTTCGACTTCAGCCAATTGGGTTCGACGGGTACCGCCGTAATTGGAGGCGATGACCAGTTTGAGATATTTGGCATGAACGGTTTGGAGCGGAATAAAATGTTTGTCGGCAACAGGTCTGAGGCGCCTTGTCGCAACCTTGGTATAGCCGGCGTCAGCTGCAGTTGTTGAGACCCATACCTCAACCAGGCGGGGAAGACTCTGCAAACATTTTTCATCGCCAGGGCATGAGCCGCCATCAACAATCACACCTTCCAGTTGCGCTTTCCGTTCGTGAGAAAAGGAAAAAACTAACTCTTGGGGAAAGCTGCGATCTGATGACGCCCAGCCACACGAAGGTTTACAGTCTTCACCGCCGAAACCAAAACCGTCGATGAGTCCCTGTTTTGCCCAGGTTGAACTGTTGGATTCAGATGTCGCTGAGATGACGGTACCTCCCAGCCCCGCGAGGGCTATATTGATTCCTTGCGGAGGTGCCATCTCTTCAAGCAGAAGAGCAGTTTCTTCGGGAGACTGAATGCTGAATTCTGTCTCGGCCAGGGGCTTTCTATCCTTGGCAACTGTAACGCGGTATGTCCCCGGGAAAAAGCCGCCATAAGGGGGAGGAAAAACCGCGGTGTTCCAGTTGCCCACCCTTAAGACTTCCTTGGAGTCAGCCAGTTTCACACCTGCCGGCAAACCTTCCACCTGTTTGGCAAACCATTGTACAGCGACTAAATCTTTCAGGTTGGGGTCAGTGCTGCGCATTGCCAGATAAATTTTCGCATCATTGGATTGAAATATTGCGGGAGTCTCGGTTGGCGTCTTGCTGCTATCCACCTGTCGGGCACAGACAATTTCAATACCGCCTGCTCGTATCACTTGAGCTTCTGAAGAAGGTAGAGGATTGTCTGAATTTGCGGTTGAAGGTGGTGAAGCGTCTGAAGCTGGCTTGCTCTGATTGCTTTCATAGGAGGTGGCAGCAGGTTCTGGAAAAGTCGTTTGTGGAGAGTTGTTCTGGCTGGCTACCGGGTCCTGATTGTTTGTTGCGGTCTCTTTGGCTGCTGCAGTTGGGTCCGTGGTTGATGGGTTCAACTCCTTGTCAAAGAATGTACCGATCACCTCGATTCCGGCTTTTGCACTTTCTGGACCTTCCGTGGTGGCAAAGACTCTGGTCAGTGCTTCTGAAACTGTTTCGTCACCTGAAGTACTCTCAGCATTGTTGGACTGAACCGCGTTGGGACCTGCAGCAGCCACAGCAGGCGTAACAATGAAATTCAGGGTCTCATCTTCTTGGCCGGCAACTGTTAACACCACCTGATATCGGCCCTGCATCAGGCCACCTTCCGGCGCTTTGAAAGGGACAAATTTGGTCTGATTGGTGCTGAGTGCAAGCATGTCGCTGGCTAACCGTTGATTATTGCCGCTATTTGCATCAGGCAACCGTTCCCATCTGAGATTCACCAGTACACTGTCTTCATAGCTTGAGGTGACAGCCAGCATAAAGCCGTTGCCTCCTGCCCTCAGGTTCTCAATTTTCTGGAATTGACCGGTGACCAGATCGGCCTCGGTGCAGAGTACTGCCTCAAGTTTTGCAGCAACAGCATTTCCCTGAGTGACAATGAGAATGGCAAGCAATTGGAGGAGAAAAGAGAGACTGAACAGCTTTGTCATAAGTAATCGTCCGATCATTATGGCCTCCTATGGCGTTGAATTCGTATGTCGACTTGCTCAAGGAGCCCTTTGATAACCATTGAGGATGTAACAAGAGGCGCATCATTTTCGAAAAGTGCGCTTACGCCGGATGAGCTTCATTGAAGGTATTTATTGTAAATATTGTCAAAGGTTCCATCCTGCTTCATCGCAGCAAGTGCCTTATGATATGCTCTGATAATTTCCGAATAGTCATGTTTTTTTGTAAACGCCAAGTAGCTAGGTATCGACTCGACACTCGGAGAAAGCTCTTTTATTTCATCCAATACCCCGATTTCTTTCGCACCACGAATAAATACATGTCTGTAACTTGGCGCAAGATCAACTCGGCCGTTAACAAGCATCTTTACCACGCTTTCGACGCTGTTTGTTGCAGTTATGTTTTCCCAGATTCCATCGTGTATTGCTGCATCTATTTTTTCGCCATAGCTGGTTTTCCGAATAATTCCGATTGGAATATGTTTAAATTTGTTCAAATCACCTTCAAATGTGATTGATGAGTCTTTTCTGGCAAAAAAAGATTCTACCTGCGTGATGATTGGGCTTTCTGTGTAGGTAAGAAAAGATTCTCGTTCCGGTAACTTGAAAACTGAGAATATGCCATCAACATTGCCATTGCTCACTTCGCTCAACGCGCGTGCCCAAGGCATTAATTGAATTTCGATTGGATATCCGGCTCTTCGGAACGCTTCAGTAATGACATCGACAAGAATGCCAGTGAGCTTTCCATTGTCGATATAGGCGGTAGGGATGCTATCTGCAGCAACTAAAACGAGTTTTTCAGCATAAAGGTTGTTTGTTGTAACTAAAGTCAGGAGTGTTATGAAAAAAACAATGAGGCGTATACGCCTTTCTCGGCTTACTAATCTCAGAAATGGTAGCGACATTCTGTCATTCCAATATTTTCAGTAGATTGCAAATCGGCTTTATTTGTTGGTTAGATATGTCGTACAATACATTTTTTTGTTATCCAGATAAAGCGGCATTACCCATTTTTTTTCGATACCTGCACGCTCCCTGCGAGAGGAGGGGTGAAGAAGGGTTTGGCAAGCCTTTTCGTTCAAACTTGGCGTTAAAGATTATTTTTTCGGTGGATTTGTGGCATCCAGGTCGACGACCCAGTCTATCGTGAACTCTTTGTTTGCCGGCTCTTCATATGTTCTTTGGTAGGTCTTCTTCATGGCTCGCTGCTTTCCTTGGCCGCTGATGGTGATTTCGGCAGGATTTCGCATACCGCGCGAGAGGATGAAATGGGCGCCATTTACCGGGAATTCGATATATTTTACGGCAGGTACCGGTAACCCAAATGCCATATAGACCAAAATGAGCTGGTTTTTCAGTAAGTAACTTTCTATTTCCTTCACTGGTTCCATGAATTTGATGGCCACATTGTCACCTTCCATCTGGGCTTCGAGCGGAATATAGAATACCGATGGGATCAACAGATTGGTGAGCTGGCCAAGTCCCAGGCTGTCCTTATAGAGGGGTGGAAATGGCCCGGGTGTTATGGGTATCCTGGCAAGCAATTGTCCCGCCGCGGGAACCTCCATCACCTTTTCGATATCTTCCCAGAATGTATAGCTGGTCGCATTGCCAAATACCTCGCCCGTCATGCGTACCGCTCCGCCGCCGGGAGTGTTTTTGGGAAAGCGTAAGGTGAATGTTCCTTCTACTGTCGTGGAATACTTCCAATACGATTGGCCGAGATGCTTGAAATCAGCGGACATCGTCGCCTTGATTGGTCCCGAATAGACCCCACAGTATCGATTGAGCAGAACATCGGTATAGAGGGTAGCTGCATCATTGAGGAGTCCCACGATGCCGCTCAGCATGCCCGCTGTTTTCTGGGTGGCGCTTGCAAGCCCTTTGGCGCTGGCATCCCACAAGGCACAGCGCTCCGAGGATATTTGATTTAAGAGCAGGGGAATCCCTTTATCAATGGCCAGATTTATCACCACGCTCATGCCCTTGCCGTAAAATGCCAGACCATTGCTGGCCATGCGCATTCCTTCACCCGCGATATGAATCATTTCGCAAATGGACTGGGCCGCTTTCTGTTTAGGCAGCAGGCTTTTGAGTCGATCTATTTGCTGGTCCGCCTCGATGGTCCAGGCGGAGAGATCTTTGATAAATTCCGCTGCAGGCTGGCTGGCGAGCTCTTCCGGTGGAATATCCAGCGCCTCCGACATAGTTTTCAGATGAGGTCGTATTGTTGCTGCCTGGCTGTTCAGCTCTGTGAGTTGTGCGGTTATTTGGGCCGACGATTGCAGTAACTGTTTGCGCTCATCCGATGCCGGAAGGTTGTTGACACTTTCTTCGAGTGTATCGGCGTACTCAGTAAATGCCTGTCCCAGCTCTTCGAACTTCGAGGTCGCAAGCGAACTGATGTCACTGATGGCTTGTACCTGGAATGTGGTGGAGCCCGTTCCCGTACCGACAGGTGATTTGGCTGATACGGTATAGGTGCCGACTGTTTTCGTCTGGATGAAGTCTACCGAGAACGCTCCATGTGCATCACATTTCGTCGTCAGATTAACGGGTGTCGGTGCTTTGGAAGTTGTTCCACCGACGACCTTTTCTGGCGGTGGAGTGACCAGCAGGTTGACTATCACATAGTCTCCGGCTGTAACCGTGGTGCCGCTCAGCTTGACTGACATCCCCGGCAGCGCAATCTGTGGGGTTGCCACGAGTGTCATCGGCACACCGTCTTTTTCTTCGAGGGCAATAGACAAAGCGGGAATACATAACAGGCAGATCACTATGAGCGAACGCAGGCTTTTCAATGAATTCCTCATGATTGGTAGAGAATTATGAGCTGGTTACGGACCGAAGCCCTGCAACGATAATGGCAGGGAGAGAGTTTTTTTTGTCTCTCTCTATTCGCCTTTTTCAACGGACTCCTGGAGGGGATCAGCTATCGGTATCTCTCCGGCAATGATTTTTTCCCGGAGCTGCTCCAGTCTCTGCTGTATTTCTTTGGGGATGACCTCTCTTGTGTAGGTCATGTATGAGAGTGCTACACCGTTTTCTTTTAGGCCGAAGCGCTGGATGCCGCTGATAGGTTCTCCACGCATCAGCTTATCGAGAATTAAAGAGGTCGCCGTATCGAGCCGTTTCATAACACTGGTCAGCACATATCCCGGAGCCATGTGGTCCTGATCCGCATCTGCACCGATGGCAAAGAGCTTGCGTCGCCGAGCCGCCTGGATAATGCCCTGATTAGAGAGCCCTGCCGCGCCGAAGATAATGTCCACGTCGCTGTCATACAGCTTGTTGGCCATCGAGAAGCCGAGGCTGGGGCTGCTGAAACCGGCGAAGGCGTCCTGGTCCGAGGCGAGAAAAACATCGGAGATACGGACTTTCGGGTTGGCATAGAGCGCGCCTTGGTGGAAGCCGCTCTGAAAAGCCCTGATGACTGGCATATCCATGCCGCCGATAAAGCCGATTTTGTCATTTTGGGTCATCCAGCCAGCCAGTGCCCCGGCCAGAAATGCACCTTCATGCTGGGCGAAGACGCTGGAGATAACGTTTGGCACGCCGTCTACCGGGAAATCGTTGATGATATAGAAACGTTTCGGAGAGCGTAAAGCGTATTCTTTGATGAGATTACGGTATTGCCAGCCATTGACGACGATGATATCCGCGCCTCTCCTGAACAATTGCTCGAGTGCTTTTCGGCGGTCGTCATCCGAGCCACCGGTGCACTGCTCACGGATGAGCCGGAAGTTATGACGCGTTTTAGCCTCGATGAGACCTGTATAGGTCATGTCGTTGAATGACTCATCTCCAAGGCCGGAGGCCGGAACCAGAAAGCCGACAATGGTTGCGGCATGGCCGATTGAAGCGGGAAACGCGAGGAGGACAAGCAAGAGGAGGGTGAAGATGTTTTTTTTCACACTGATGATCCTGTATCAACCATGAGACCGCTTGAGTACCCTCAAGAAAAGGGGTACCCTTCTTTATCCGGAAATGCTGACCAACAGCGGGGTTGATACCCGCGCAGTCCGGGAAATCTGGTAAACAGGTGTCGACCGAGTTGCCGGATTTGGAAACTGTCGGTTCGCCATGAGTGCTACTATACCATCAGAATGATGACGAATCCACCTTCAGATGTGGTCTTGATGGAAATCATGTTTACGTTTTTCAACTCGTGCTCTTTTTCGCGAATTTTCATTCAATACTCAGACAATACAACCACCGGTGCCTAGTAACACCAAGCCAGTATGTGGAGGAGATAGATGGCCATCTATAACCAGGAACTTGATAAGGACAACTGCGGCTTCGGCCTGATCGCCCATATGGATGGGGAGGCGAGTCATCGGGTAGTACGGACGGGAATGCACGCTCTCGCCAGGATGGCCCATCGTGGCGGCATTGCCGCCGATGGTCGCACTGGTGACGGTTGTGGTCTGTTGCTGCAGAAACCCGACACCTTTTTCCAGGCCGTTGCCAAAGAGCAGGGCTGGACGCTCGGCAACCGGTACGCGGTGGGCATGCTCTTTCTCAGCCGGGATGAACAGCTGGCCGAGACGGCCCAACAGGTGCTGGACGACGAACTGGCACGGGAGACGCTCACCGTGGTTGGTTGGCGGGAGGTGCCGATCGATCCGTCCGTTCTTGGCGAACTGGCGAAAAAGAGTTTGCCGAGAATAGTCCAGGTTATCGTGAATGCTCCCTTTGCCTGGGGAGCCACCGATCTTGAACGACGGCTCTATATGGTGCGCCGCAGGGTCGAAAAACGGCTGGTGGATGACAGGGACTTTTACGTGGCATCCCTTTCCACCCTGGTGGTTGTGTATAAGGGGCTCTGCAGGCCGGTGGATCTGCCGAAGTTCTACCTTGATCTCGCGGATCTGCGCCTGCAGTCTTCGATCTGCCTCTTTCATCAGCGCTTTTCAACCAATACCCTTCCGCGCTGGGAGCTGGCTCAGCCCTTTCGTTTCCTGGCCCATAATGGTGAGATCAATACCATCACTGGGAACCGGTTGTGGGCGAAGGCACGCAGCTACAAATTTCGTTCGCCGCTACTGCCGGACTTGCAGGATGCCGCACCTTTCGTGAGTGATCGTGGCTCCGATTCCTTGTCCCTCGATAATATGCTGGAGCTATTTCTCGCTGGCGGCATGGGGCTGTTCCGGGCCTTCCGTCTGCTGATACCGCCCGCCTGGCAGAACCATCCCGACATGGATGAGGATCTGCGCGCCTTCTACGATTTCAACTCCATGCACATGGAGCCCTGGGACGGGCCGGCTGGGGTGGTGATGAGTGATGGGCGCTTTGCCGCCTGCGGTCTTGATCGCAATGGACTGAGGCCTGCGCGCTACGTCGTGACGAGAGACCGGCTTATTACCCTGGCCTCCGAGGTGGGCATCTGGGATTATGGTCCGGATGAGGTGGTGGAAAAAGGCAGGGTCGGCCCGGGAGAACTTTTTGTCATCGACACCCACACCGGCAAGCGCTGGGCCTCCTGGGATATCGATAAGGAGCTGAAGTCACAACATCCGTACCGCAAATGGCTTACCGCCAGCTGTATGCAGCTCACTCCCTTTGAAGAGCTGGCAGATGCTGTGCCGGAATTAGAACGAGACACCGATGATCTGCTCGTCAGCCAGAAGGTCTTTGGCTACAGCCGTGAAGAGATTGAGCAGGTGATTAGGGTGCTCGGCGAAACAGGTAAGGAAGCGATGGCCTCCATGGGCGATGATACCCCAATGGCAGTGCTTTCGGTAAAGAACCGCAGCCTCTATGACTATTTTCGCCAGAAATTCGCGCAAGTGACCAACCCACCCATCGATCCACTGCGCGAGCGGCACGTGATGTCGCTTGGCACCTTGATCGGCCGTGAACAGAACGTCTTCAACGAAACCCGAGGCCATGCCCGGCGGGTGTCGTTTCGTTCGCCGGTGCTGGTGCGGAGCGATTTCGAGCAGTTGCTGCAGCTGGATGAACAGCATTATCGGAATGTGGTGTTGAGCCTCAACTACCCTGAAAACTCGGGGCTTGATAATGCCATCGTCGCTCTGTGCGACCGGGCGTTTGAAGAAGCACGAAACGGGGCTGTGCTGTTGGTGCTCTCTGATAGGGATATCGCTGAGGGCACGGTGCCGATTCCCGCCGCCATGGCGGTTGGTGCGGTTCAGCGAACGCTTGTGGAAAATAATCTGCGCTGTGACACCAATATCATCGTGGAAACTGGCAGCGCCCGTGACCCACACCAATTCGCGGTTCTGCTTGGCTTTGGCGCTACTGCCATTTATCCCTATCTGGTTTATGAGACTCTGGGAGCCCTGGTGAAAAACGGTGTGGTAGCAATGGAACTGCGCGAGGTCATCACCAACTACCGAAAAGGCATCAACAACGGGTTGTTGAAAATCATCTCCAAGATGGGAATCTCTACCATCGCTTCCTACCGGAATTCGCGGTTATTTGAGGCGGTTGGTCTTGACGACTGTGTTACCGACCTCTGTTTTCGCGGGGTAGCGAGCCGGATTAGCGGGGCGGATTTTGACGATTTTCACGAAGAGCAACGAGCCCGCTCACGCTACGGCTGGCAGGCCCGCCATCGGCCGCTTCCCCCTGGTGGCCTGATAAAATATGTGCATGGCGGCGAGTACCACACCTTTAACCCGGACGTGGTCCAGACCCTGCAGCGGGCAGTACGTTCCGGCGATTATGCGGTGTATCGTGAATATTCCCGGCTGGTCAATCAGCGGCCGGTGGCGACCATTCGGGATCTGCTCAAAATAAAAACAACCGGTACACCGGTAGCGATTGATGAGGTCGAGCCGGCAGAGAACTTCTATCGCCGCTTTGACTCCGCAGCTATGTCCATCGGGGCGCTCAGCCAGGAGGCCCACGAGGCGCTGGCCATCGCCATGAACCGGTTGGGCGGATTTTCCAACAGTGGCGAGGGAGGGGAAGACCCTGCCAGGTTTGGCACCGAGAAGGTGTCGCGGATCAAGCAGGTCGCTTCGGGGCGCTTTGGTGTAACACCGGCCTATCTGGTCAATGCCGATGTGTTGCAGATCAAGATGGCGCAAGGGGCCAAGCCCGGTGAAGGCGGGCAGTTGCCAGGGCATAAGGTGACGCCGCAGATCGCCCAGCTGCGCTATTCAATCCCCGGGGTGACCCTTATTTCTCCGCCGCCCCATCACGATATCTATTCCATTGAAGATCTGGCCCAGCTTATCTTCGATCTCAAACAGGTGAATCCCAAGGCACAGGTGAGTGTCAAACTGGTCTCTGAACCGGGCGTTGGCACAATCGCCACCGGCGTTGCCAAGGCCTATGCCGATCTGATCACCATCTCCGGTTATGATGGCGGTACCGGTGCAAGTCCACTTACCTCGGTAAAGTATGCGGGCAGCCCCTGGGAGATCGGCCTGGCCGAAACCCAGCAGGCATTGGTGGCCAACGGATTGAGGCATAAGGTGCGGTTGCAGGTGGATGGAGGGCTGAAGACCGGGCTGGATATCGTCAAAGCCGCAATCCTGGGTGCCGAGAGTTTTGGTTTTGGTACAGCACCGCTTATTTCCCTGGGCTGCAAATTTTTGCGTATCTGCCATCTCAACAACTGCGCCACTGGTGTGGCGACCCAGGACGAGACGCTCAGGCGTAAATACTTCCAGGGGCTACCGGAGATGGTGATGAACTATTTCACCTTTGTGGTTCGGGAAACCCGGGAGATCATGGCGGAACTCGGTGTGACCCGTCTGGTTGATCTGATCGGCCGTACCGATCTGTTGGAGGAGCTGTCCGGCACCACCGCCAAACAACGGCGGTTGAAACTTTCTGATATCACCGCACCGGTAAAAGCAGCGGCCACGACCAGTCTCTATCATGGCGAGCTGAATATGCCCGCTGATCCCGGCAATCTCAATCTCCGGTTGGTAGAGGAGCACAGGGAGGCGGTCGAACAGCTGCGGGGCGGCCGGGGCAGCTATCAGGTCCGCAACACCGATCGTTCTGTCGGGGCACGGCTTTCCGGCATGATCGCCAAAATGCACGGCAACGGGGGCATGGACCATGCGTCTATCGACCTCGAATTTTCCGGCACCGCAGGACAAAGCTTCGGTGCCTGGAACGCCGGAGGTCTGAACATGGTGCTCACCGGAGATGCCAATGATTATGTGGGCAAAGGGATGGCCGGCGGCAAGCTGGTGATTCGCCCGCCGATGGGTGTCTCGTATAAATCGCACGAGGCGGCCATCATCGGCAACACCTGTCTGTATGGCGCCACCGGAGGTAGACTCTATGCGGCAGGTCGGGCTGGTGAACGTTTTGCGGTCAGGAACTCAGGGGCAAAAGTGGTGGTTGAAGGCATTGGTGACAACGGCTGTGAATACATGACCGGCGGAGTGGTGACAGTTCTCGGTCGTACCGGCGTCAATTTCGGGGCGGGCATGACAGGTGGTTTTGCTTATGTGCTCGATGAAGATGGCAGGTTGGCCAACAGAACCAACACGGAACTGGTGGAATTGGTAGATCTCCAGGGCCGCGAGCTTTTGCTTGAGCACTTGCGTGGCATCATCAGCCGTCATTTCAGTGAGACCGGCAGTCTTCGGGCTGAGCAGATCCTCACCGAGTTCGACAGCTATGGACCGAAATTCAAGTTAGTGAAGCCCATTACCAGTGATCTTGCGACGCTGCTTGGACATCGGGGCAGTTCTCCCAAAGAGTTGATGGCTAATACCCTGTAACGAGAAGAGAGAAAATCATGAACAAGAACCTTTATCAGTTCATTGAAGTTGATCGGGTTGACCCGCCCAGAAAAAAAATAGAGCAGCGCAAAAGCGATTTTGTCGAAATCTATGAGCCGTTTCGCAAGGCCCAGGTCCAGATGCAGGCAGATCGCTGCCTTACCTGTGGCAATCCCTACTGTGAGTGGAAATGTCCGGTGCACAACTACATTCCCGACTGGCTGATGCTGGCCAACGAGGGACGGATCGAGGAGGCGGCGGAACTTTGCCACCAGACCAACAGCCTGCCGGAGGTGTGTGGCCGGGTTTGTCCTCAGGATCGGCTGTGTGAAGGAGCCTGTACCCTCAATAGCGATTTTGGTGCGGTTACCATCGGCGCCATCGAAAAGCATATTGTCGATACCGCTTTTGCCCGGGGCTGGCGGCCTGATCTGAGCAAGGTGGTGAAACATAATCTGAAAGTTGCGGTAGTGGGGGCGGGCCCGGCAGGGCTGGCCTGTGCTGATGTGCTGGTGCGTAACGGGGTGTCGCCGGTGGTTTTCGATCGGCATCCGGAGATTGGCGGCTTGCTTACCTTCGGTATCCCGTCGTTCAAGCTCGAAAAACGGGTGCTGCAGCTCCGGCGGGAGATCTTTACGGAAATGGGTGTGGAGTTTCGGCTCGGAGTGGAAATCGGCAGCGATATGGAGTTTGAAAAGTTGCTGGCCGACTATGATGCGGTATTTGTCGGCATGGGCACCTATAGCAATGTGCGTGCTGGTTTGCCAGGTGAGGATTTAGCCGGAGTATACGATGCGTTACCTTTTCTTATCGGTAATACCGACAAGTTGATGGGCTGGTCACGACCGCTCTACCCATATGTGGATATGGCCGGGAAGCGGGTGGTGGTGCTGGGTGGCGGTGATACCGCTATGGACTGTGTACGTACCTCGGTTCGGCAGGGTGCCGATACGGTGACCTGTGCTTACCGGCGTGATGAACAGAATATGCCGGGTTCGCGGCGCGAAGTGAAAAATGCTCGGGATGAAGGGGTGGAGTTTCTCTGGAACCTACAGCCGTTGAGCCTCACGGCGGGCAGTGATGGTCGGGTGAAAGGGGTGGAGGTTGTCACCACCCAGTTGGGCGAGCCGGATGAAAATGGCCGCAGTCGACCGGAACCGGTGATCGGTACCCAGCAGGTACTGCCGGCCGATGCGGTGATCATGGCCTTTGGTTTCCGGCCGAGCCCGCCGGCCTGGTTGGAAGAGCACGGGATATCGCTCTCAGATCGACGACTCATTGTGGCCGATGAAAATAGCCTGCATCCCTTCCAGACCACCAATCCCAAAGTCTTTGCAGGTGGTGACGGGGTGCGTGGCTCCGATCTCGTGGTGACCGCCATCGCCGAAGGCCGAAAAGCGGCTGAAGGGATTATGACCTATCTGGGGCTGCCTTTTTAACAGCAGGAAACCCCAGTTTTGACATAGAGGCTACTGTACCGGCAGCGGGCAGGTGTTGAGGATATCTTTTAAGCGCTGGATATCCTCGAACTTGCCATAGACCGTCAGCACATCGCCAGCGTTCAGCCGTGTAGAGCCGCGGGGGATGATGATTTGGCCACCGCGCTTGATGGAAACAATATTGACCGTCTGCGGCACCTGCATCTCTTTGACCATGGCGTTGTTGCAGGTATCGCCCTCCTTGAGCACAAACTCCACAAAACCGTTATCGGCGGGTTTTCGCAGATCGACCTGATCGCTGATGATCTGGCCCCGCTGTTTGCGCACTACGCCCACATCATAGGCCCTCAGAATATCACTACGGCTGATGAGTCCGCAGAGGCGGCCAGAGCTACCGCGCCGTACCACTGGCAATCGGGCAAGGTCGCGGGGGGACATCTTCTGGATTGCTACCCAGATTGGCTCATCTGGAAAGACGGTGATCGGATCTTCCACTGCCACATCAGCGACCCGCATGGTGGTTGCCGAGAAGTTTTCCTTCATCTGGGCTCGGTCGATATCCTGAAGGGTGACGATACCCCAGAGTTTACCTTCATCCTGCAACACCGGAAAGCCGTGGAGGTGGGTTTCCTGGAAGAGTGCCATGACGTCGGAAAGTGGCTGGTCCTTGTGGATGGTGACCGGCGTGGTCCGCATCACCTCGCTGACTTTTACCCCCTGCATGATATCCATGTCCCGGCCTTCAGAGAACCGCACGCCACGCTTGGCCAGTTTGATGGTATAGATCGATTCCGGATGCAGCCACTGGGCGAAAAAGCAGGCGGTGATACCGGCGATCATCAGTGGCAGGATCATGTAATAGTCGTTGCTCATTTCAAAGACGATGAGCATGGCTGTGAGTGGGGCGCGGGCGGTGGCGGAAAAAAGCGCGGCCATTCCAACCAGAGCATAAGCTCCAGGGCTGCTGGCGATACTTGGAAACAGGGTCTGGAAGACATTGCCGAGCGCGCCGCCCAGCATGGCGCCGATAAAAAGCGAGGGCGCGAAAACACCGCCCGAGTTTCCCGAGCCGAGGGTGAAGGAGGTCGCGATGGGTTTTAAGAAAATCAGCAATACCAGAATCCACAGACTGGCATGCCCCTGAATCGCTACTTCGATAAACGGGAAACCCGATCCGTACATATGTGGAATGACAGCGCCGGACCCGCCGTGGGCACCTCCGGTGATTGGTTCGGCAACACCCGGCAGGTGCATGTAGGCATATCCGAGAATGCCGAGACAGCCGGCTCCAACGGCCGGTTTCAGGATCTGCGGAAATTTCCAGTTATCAAAGAGATTTTCGCTGAAGTTCAGCATCCGAATGAACATGATGCCGATAAGGGCCGCGCACAAACCGAGAAGAAGATAGAGCAGCAGCTCGATGGGATTGTGCCAGGCATAGATCGGCACTTCAAAAGCGACCCGGCGTCCCAGGATAGTGTGACTGACAATGGAGGCGGAAACTGCGGCGATGACAACGTTACCGAAATGGCGGACCTGCAGGCCGCACATCAGAACCTCAATGGCAAAGGCCACCCCGGCGATGGGGGCGTTAAACGTGGCGGCGATACCGGCCGCGGCGCCGCAGGCTACGAGATTGCGTATTCGCTCATCAGAGAGCCGCAATATTTGACCGAGGCTAGAGCCAAGAGCGGCGCCGACCTGGACGATCGGACCTTCGCGACCGGCGGAACCACCGGTGCCGATACAGAGGGCTGATGCCAGAATCTTGGCGGCAGCCACTCTGGGGCGGATACGGCCCCCGCGCAGAATGAGCGCCTGCATAACTTCAGGGACCCCGTGTCCTTTGGCTTCCTGGGCAAAGAGAATGAGCGGGCCGACCAGCAGACCTCCGGCGATAGGGACCACGAAATAGACCCATTTGCCGAGAAATGGGACAGCATCCGCCAACGAACTGTATGAAAGCGTCTGGATGTAGTAAATCAACTTGATAAAAAGGACTGCAGCAAGACCAGTGCAGCTACCGACCAGCACGGAGAGAATGAGCAGCAGCAACCCTTCGGGAGGGGCCAGCCTGTCAAGGAAGTTACTGGGGAGATTGCGTCTGGGTGTCATGCCGTTACTGGCTCTGGGGGTTGATGTTGCCCTTTTTAGGCAAGTTACTTCAGCGCTGTCCGAGGCTCTTCAGGTGTGGTCACTATGGTAAAAGCAATAGCGATACCATCGCGCATCCGAATGGGACGCGTGTCGGTATCGCCTGTACTGACAATGCAAAAACGTTTATATGTTGCCTATTGCAGCATGCAACATCAGGATTTAGTACTGTGTTCAGGCCGTAGATTCAAGCATTTTCTCCCTCATTGTGGTCCTATGGCTGGAAAAAACGCTCTTTGGCTTACAGAGTGCTCTCACTTTGGCTTTAAAAGCTCATTGCTTTTCGTGCTTCCTGCCTGAGTGCCATATCAAGCAATACCAGCGCAGCCATTGATTCGACGATAGCCACAGCCCTTGGGACCACGCACGGGTCATGCCGGCCTTTTGCTTCCAGTAGCACGGAGTTACCGTCAAAATCGACAGTGGGCTGGGGCAGGGCAATGGTGGCCGGCGGTTTGAAGGCTATACGAAAATAAATCGGTTCGCCGTTAGAGATACCGCCCTGGATGCCGCCCGAGTTATTGGTGGCGGTGCCGAGTCCCAAATCTTTTGCGACAAAGGGATCGTTATGCTGTGAGCCGCGCAGTCGGGTGCCAGCAAAACCGGAGCCGATCTCAAAACCCTTGGTGGCCGGGATGGCCAGCATCGCCTGGGCCAGTTTGGCCTCGAGCTTTTCATAGGTGGGTTCGCCAAGACCTACGGGCACGTTACGGATAACGCAGGAGACGATACCGCCGGTGGAATCCCCTGCCTCTTTCAGTTCGGCAATCATCGCCTGCATTTTGGCAGCTGCGTTAAGGTCCGGGCAGCGGATAGGACTGGCATCGACCTGCTGTCGGGTGATCGTCAGCATATCCTGCTCTGCAGCGGTGATGTCACCTGCACTCTCCACCCAGGCGATGATCTCGACGTTGAATTTTTCCCTGAGCACCTTTTCCGCCACGGCTCCGGCTGCGACTGTCCCAATAGTTTCTCTGGCACTTGACCTGCCGCCGCCCGAAGAGGCCTTAATGCCGTATTTCATCTGGTAGGTGTAATCGGCATGGGAGGGGCGTGGGATATCAGCCATCTCACCATAATCCTGTGGACGCTGATCTTTATTGGCAACCTGCAGGGCGATGGGCGTGCCCAGTGTCCTTCCGTTCTCGGTACCGGAAATGATGGTAACCTGATCTTTTTCCTGCCGGTCGGTGGAAAAACTCGATTGACCAGGACGCCTGCGGTCAAGCTGCGGTTGAATATCCGCTTCCGTCAGTTGCAGACCGGGAGGGCAGCCGTCGATGACCACACCGACCCCCTTGCAGTGAGATTCTCCGAAGGTGCTGACTCGATACAGGGTTCCGAAGCTACTGGACATAACATTCCTTTGTGGTGTGAAGTTGGATGGATAAATGATTCAGTCAATCCGTTAACTGTTGGCACCATCGCGTAGTTTGTAAAGGTGGTGCTGCCCGAACTGTGCCAAACCTTGGGCAGACTATCTCTGGAATTGCAGGGTGGGTATTTTTTGAGTAGATAGGAGCATGAGGGCCGATACGTTTACATGTTGTTAAGATTTCAATGTAGAATACGACGGGTTGTCCGATATGGAAAATAGTAAGTTTGTGTACAGACCGATGCCGCATTTCGAAAGAAAGCTCGACGAGGTGCATCAGGCAGATCCGCCCGGCTATGTGCGCATCCAGAAAATTATCGACCGGCTTCTTGATGACCCTGCCAACGCCGATGGTAAAATGAAAGGCCTTTATCACGGCAGGTTCAAAAAATATGTCGGCCGCCGGGATTATCGGCTTATCTATTACTGGTGTCGTCTCTGCCGCAAGGAAAATGCTCGCCTGGAACAGAAATGCGATGGCTGTGATACCCTGCCTGACAATTCCGTCATCTTCTTTGACCTTTATCACAAGAGCGATAAAAAGCGGTTGAAAGAACTGGACTAATAAACTTTCCGATGAGCCAACTGTCGTAATGAGGTTGCAGCTCCTGCTTTTGCTTCGATCATTTCTTTTCTCTCCTTACAAAACCAGAACGTGCTTACATTTTTTCTGTGCTGTTATTTTCGCACGTTGGACTGACATCTCTGCCTTCAGGCAGCGGATGCAATTGATGAGGAGGAAGTATGAAGCGTCGGACGTTCCTGAAGACGAGCTGCGCCGCACTCGGCCTTGCGGTTCTGGGAGAAAACGTATTCTTACCTCAGCCGGTATTATCTGCCGGCGATTATCAGCCTTTCACTACGCCACTGCCGGTCCCGCCACTTCTTGAGAACCTGTCGACAGATCCAGGCACGGCCAGCTTTTCACTCACAGCCCAGCGGGGTAAAAGCCGATTAGTCAAAGAGTTTCTTACCCCAACCATGGGCTATAACGGCAATTATTTAGGGCCCACAATCAGGGTGCGCAACGGGCAGAAGGTACATCTCAATGTACTGAACAAGCTTGATCAGCAGACCACGCTGCACTGGCACGGGCTCCACGTTCCGGCCGAATTTGATGGCGGTCCGCGCCAGCCTATTGCACCGGGTACGAGCTGGCAGCCGAAATTCACCATCAACCAGCAAGCGGCGACGCTCTGGTACCATCCCCATGCCATGGGGTTGACTGGCGAGCATGTCTATATGGGTTTGGCAGGTCTCTTCTATATCGAAGACGAGGTTGCCGACTCGCTCGCTATCCCGAAAACATATGGGGTTGACGATTTTCCATTGATTATTCAGGATCGACGTTTTTTCCAGGATGGTACTTTGGCTTACGTGCAGTCGATGATGGATGTGATGCACGGATTGATCGGTAATATTCTTCTGGTAAACGGAACCGAGTGGCCGGTTCTGGAGGTACCTGGCGGGCTGGTTCGGCTGCGGCTCTTGAACGGCTCCAACTCAACGATCTACAGGATCGGTTTTGGTGACGGTCGCAGATTTTTACAGATCGCAACCGATGGCGGCTTTTTAGAACAGCCGGTGGGGCTGACAGAGGTGCTGCTTTCGCCGGGAGAACGTGCTGAAATCCTGGTTGATTTCAGTGGAGATACGAAGGGAAATGGTCCTGGTCTGGTAGTGGATCAGCTGCCTGGCGGACGTCACGAGGCCATGCGCTTTCAGGTGGGGCCAGCCCCATCGACCTCGTTTGCATTGCCGGAGAAACTGGTTACCCTCGACTGGCTGCAGGAAAAGGACGCCGTCCAAACCAGAACATTTTCCATGGAAACCTTTTCACAAAGCGGTCCTCTGGCCATCAACGGTAAGCATATGGACATGAATCGGATCGATGAGAAGGTAAAGCTTGGTACAACCGAGATTTGGGAAATCAGTAATTTATCGACCGGCATGATGCAGATGCCGCACTCCATGCATTTACATGACGTCCAGTTCCAGGTTCTCGATAGAAATGGCCAGCCACCCGAACCACAGGAACGCGGTCGGAAAGATACCGTACTGATTCTGCCAGGTGAAAAAGTGAGAATAATTGCTCGCTTCGAGGATTACACCGGAATCTACATGTACCATTGCCACCTGCTGGAGCATGAGGATCGGGGGATGATGGGGCAGTTTGAGGTGGTCGAGTAGCCAGTCTACGTGTTTGTGATGTCAGGAGGATGTGTTGTTGGATCCTTCAAGGAAATCATCTATCAATCTACGGGAAATTGAGATTGAGGAGGGGAGCCGTGGCATATCCAGAGGTGAGAACCAGCTTGCGTCTTCGAGTTCCCGGTTGTCCACCTCGATGATTCCGGAGGCGTAACGGGCAGTGAATCCGACCATGAGCGAGTGGGGGAAGGGCCATGGCTGGCTGCCGAAATAGCGGATATCGGTGATTTCGATCTTCACCTCTTCCCGCACTTCCCGCGCCACCGCCTGCTCAAGCGTCTCGCCTGGCTCGACAAATCCGGCAAGTACGCTATACATGCCTCTAGGGAAACGGGGCGAGCGGCCAAGAAGTATCTGGTCGTCTTTCACTACCGACATGATGACGGCAGGCGAGATACGGGGATAGGTGAAGTATCCGCAGTGTGGACATTTGCGCAGTAATTCACCCGGTTCTTCATTCATTTCAGTACCGCAGCGACCGCAAAATCGATGATCGTGTCGCCAGCGTAAAATCTGGCTGGCCCGACCGGCAATGATCCACAACTCCTCGCCGATATGGCCGTGTGCCTCCCGCAGGGTTACGCTGCTAAGGGATGTATCTGCGACTTTTTCCCGCAGTTCAAGCACCATACAGGCGTGCCCACCATAGCTGCCGATACAGCGGCTGTAGACGATATCCGTCGCGCTCACCGGTGGCGCAACCTGGCACGGGACCTGGCGTTGCTGGTCGCTTCCGGTCAGGTAGATGGCGTCATGATGCAGGATAAACCAGAGTGGAGTCGTGTCCTGGATGGATTGATCGCAGTCGTGGGTGAAGTGCATAACGGTGATGAAAATGGTTGTTACTGTTCAGTCTTTACGGGTGCGGTAGTTGTCCCAGCGTGCCGGGTCATCGTCACTTACCGATTTTGCCCAATGGATGGCCCAGTCACCGAAAGGTTTCAGCAATTGAAAGAGTTTTTCTCCCATCGCTGTCAGCTGATAGCCGTCGCTGACCAGCTCTATCAGTCCCGCTTCACGCAGATCTTTCAGCCGGCTGTTTAATATGGATGGGGAAATGGTTTCGCAGTATCCTTGTAAGGCGCGAAATGACGCTGCTCCTCTACTGAGATTCCATATGATGCCCATGGCCCATCGCCTGCCCAATAGATCGAATACTGCCATGATCGGGGCTCCAGACTGCGAGCCCCGTACCGGTTTTCCAGGACGTGGTATTGCCATGTGTTCCCTCTTCCTTTCGTCAACGCTGGGTTACTGGTGCTACTGATAGTGTAGCGCCGAAGGCAAAAAAAAGAAAGAGCAAAGGAGAGAAGCTATCCTGGCTATGTTACAGCATCACCCCGTCAGCAGAATCTCCTCTCGTGTTTGAAAAATTGCCACGCTATTGCTTCTTCAATCGTTGTTCCAGAGTCTCTCCAGCCACACCGATGGCATCGGGCGTAAGTTCGTGGATGAGGATTGTGAAGGCAGCTGCCGGAATTTTGGTAATCTCTACTGCCTGAGTAGTGAAACTCTCGACCAGTTGCTGTTTCTGTTCGCGGCTGGTTTGCCCCGTGGCCATGGTGACGGTGATAACAGGCATGATTTTCCTCCATTGGATGTTCGTGGTTGAGTTGGAAGCCTTGATGGCGCCTCGCTATGAAAAACGTAGCGCGCTACGAAAAGAATAGCAATGCAAAAATGTCATAACCATAAAAAAAGGAAGCACGCGAGGTTGTTGTCAAAAAAAAAGCGGCTCGTTTCCGTAAGGAAGAGCCGCTGCAGGTAGGGTGGGTATCGTTTTCGGGAAAATATCAATCGTAGTGTATACGTCGTGGTTTTCGCCAGTTGGTGGCAAAGCCGTATTCCTTCAAGATACTGATGGCTTTATCCATATTGATATGGATATTATCCAGCCCGTGCGAATCGTCTCCGGGTACCACTGCAATATCAAGATCCTTGGCCATCTGCAGGATGTGAGCGGTGATGTAGGGCTCGTCCGCTCCCTTCAGTAGTGAACGTATATTGAAATCCATGATCAGATTATACTTCTTAATTAATTCGAGATTGCGGATCACTTTTGCCTCAATCTCCGGTTTTCGTAACCGCTCTTTGTAGTAGGGGTCGAAAATGCGTATCAGATCAAAATGGCCGACGACTTCCGGGCGCAACAGTTCGATCATCTCATACTGCATGTCGAAATAACGGCTGTACAATTCGTCATGTCCGCCAACTGTCTCGGCCAGAAGATCATAGCGTTCCCTGGAATAATCGAAAACCATGTCGTTAACAAAATGGATTGAACCGACAATGTAATCAGGGCGGTAGCGTTCGATCAAATTTGGGATGAAGGTATCGTAGCCGCTGTATGTTTCAATTTCCATGGCGGCATAGATGTCAATCTGGTCAGCATATTTTTGCTTCAGTCTCCTGCACTCCTGCATGTAGCGATCGAAACGTTCGAGGAGTGATGCCGGGGTGAATCCGGCTTTCTGCTGATCCGGGTAGAGCAGTTCCATAGTGATACCGGGAACATGCTCGGTGATGCCAACCCAGGGAAAACCATGACTGATATATGATTGAATGATCTCTTCAAGTGTGTCTTTGGCGTGATAACAGAACTGGCCTGAATGCCCGCCATGAACCGATACATACTGCGCTGTACTCATTACTTCCTGGCCCTTGCTGGTGTGAGTTATGTTTCCATCCCAGCAGTTGTTGCCCATAAAGTCGATCGGGCAGGCAGCCGGAAGGGAATGGTGAGACATGAAGATGGGGTGAACTGGTTCTGCTATTTACCAAAACCGTAAAGAATGTACAAGCAGGGTTTTTGATATTGGTGAATAGGGCATGTGATTACAAGTATTTGAATAACTGCTGAAAACGTAGCCGGTGACCTGCTAAACTCTCATATTCAACCCATCTGATGCCAAATGTAATCCCTGTGGCAGAAGAAATCCACTGGTGGAAAACCAGAAATCGAGATCGTGGCTTATATGGGTAAGGTAGGTTGATTCAGGGCCTATTGCATGGTGCAGTGCAATCGCCGAGTCGATGTCGTTATGGTTGGGATGAGGGTGTTCAAGTGGTGGAAAGGTACAATCAAGAACCATGGTTGATGGTAGCCATTTTTTGAGGAAATTGATGGTGTCACCGGGCAAGCCGCTGGTGTCGGAGAGCCAGGCAAGGCGTGAATTGCCGTATTTCAGGGCATAACCAAGAGACGGCTTGGAGTGATTGAGCGGCAGTGGCGTGATTTCAATATCGGTAAGTTGTTGGCTGATAAATGGCTGCAAGGTGTGAGAGAAATCAAATATGCCCGGATGTTGTAACAGATCAGCACATCCTTTGGGATAATCAGGGCCGTAGACAGGAATTGGCTTGCAGGACGAGCCCCAGCGCATAGGGAAAAGCCCATAGACATGGTCGATGTGGTAGTGACTTAAGAGGATCAGGTCGATGGCATTTCGGGAAAAGCGATCACCGAGGTCTGGTGCTCCTGCGTCTATCAGCAGTCGCGTTGTCTCAGTGGTGAGGTAGGCGCAGCAGGAGCTGCGTCTTTTCTGTGGGTTGGTTCTGCTTTCTGCGCAAATGGGACATGTACAATTGTAGACCGGTACACCGGCGCAATCGCCTGTGCCGATGAAGGTGAGTTGCATGGGGTTTCATTCTCCATGGTCATTGACTCTCTGGGTGAATAACAAATATGATGTTTTCTTCAGTAATATTTCAGTGCGAGTGTTCGAGTTTCGATGATAGAAAGATAGTGTCGAGATTGGCAAGCTACAATGTTTTAGAAATGGTGAGTTGAAAGGTACTATATCCTAACGCAACTACCCTGAAAAGTGTAAAAGCCCTTCAAGGTTTTCCCGAAAATATTGGTTTTAGTTATCTACCCTCGTACATATCGTAGAAAATATGTACGAAGTAGAAAAGATGTGGCTACAGCCAAAATGCCACAGGATAGTTAGAAGTGCTTATTGGAATGACAAGACGGCAATATGCTGTTAGGGGTGAGGGTATGATGCATTGTGGCACACTTCAAGGCGGGTAAGTTGTGAAGACTTCTGGAAATGTCTAGTAAAGGAGTATGTTGAGAAAATATCTAAGCGGCGAGTTACTCTCGTTCATGAGGGTTGGCAAGGCAAGGGCGCCGGCTTTAAAGTAGCATGAACGATGTAATAATATTGTATAATGCAAATATATTAAAATACATAGATCAACAATGTCTCTGAAATCATTGCTGGCAATCACCATAACCGGATTGTTGATAACAGGTTGCGGTCTGAATAACGACTGGAAGACAGCAAGGCGTGACTCCGCAGGAATCGCGCCAGACCCATCTCGTACCCATGAAGCAATAGTCCAGGTATATGGTGCAGACGCTTGGGGCTGGCGCGGCTGGTTTGCTATTCATACATGGATAGCTGCCAAACGGTCGGGCGAAGACTTTTACACCGTTTATGATGTGGTTGGCTGGCGCAGTTCCCGCAACGAACCTGTCATGAGAGTGGCCCGGGATATACCAGATCGTTACTGGTATGGAGAGAAACCGAAGGTTCTAAAAGACATCCAAGGTGCAGAGGCTGACCAATTGATCAATGCTATCGATCAGGCAGCCAGAGATTATCCGTGGAAAACAACCTATAAAGTATTCCCCGGACCTAACAGCAACACTTTTGTCGCGTGGATTGCAAAACAGGTCCCAGAACTCGAGTTAGAACTCCCTTTCTCCGCCATAGGGAGCGGTTATGTGAAATAATCTTTTTTGATTCCACCTCATTCTCAGCCTGATAAGGTTAGGTGAGAGGTGAGAGGTGAGAGGTGAGAGGTGAGAGGCGTGACATATTGGGGAGTAGTCACCAAACAGAATTTCTTCTACTTTCATATTGTTGGAACGAGCACTCTCATTTCATGCAGGCGTTCCTCACTTCTCTCTCCTTACCCCATACGTCATGAAGCTGAACTTCGGGGTAATCAGACAATCTTTTACAGTTGAGCCTCTTCTGAAATCCTCATGATGTAAGAGGCTCAGGTTATAGAGAACGATGCTGGCCTGAGTGGGCCGCGATTGGACTTTCCAGAAGGGGAAATGTTTAACGCAGCTTGATACTTACCC
Organism: Desulfopila aestuarii DSM 18488; assembly: GCF_900143695.1. GTDB lineage: Bacteria > Desulfobacterota > Desulfobulbia > Desulfobulbales > Desulfocapsaceae > Desulfopila > Desulfopila aestuarii. The sequence continues at coordinate 76,735 of NZ_FRFE01000007.1, read as the reverse complement.
CATCACCATATACTTATGAGCTTACCAAATGAATGCTCTTAATCAGCTTAGGGCCGTGCTTATTTTCATAGCTCTCTTCCATCTTGCTTTTGGTTTTGGGCTCATGTTTTCAATTGATTTTCAAAAAGCCGCTATTGCTCATTATGGAGGCACCCTCGATTGGAACACTACGAATATCTATTTTATTAGAATAATAGGGTCTTTTGCATTCGTTCTCGGCTATCTTGCCTGGATGGCTTCTCGCGATCCGATGAGGCATAAGGTAATTATTATTGGTTTTATCGAGTTCTTCATCTTAAGGAACATTAGCCGTCATCTTTTTGCAGATGAGCTTTATACCGCACTCAATGTAAGCCAGATGATGAATGTTATGACTTCAGTATTCTTTGGACTGCAAGCCTTGCTGCTCACATATCTTTTGTGGCGCACCTCCAGAAAAGGATCAAATGTAAATCGAGAGTAAAGAAAAATATAAATAGGTATTCTGGCATTCTTTGGTAATGAGTACATTTATTCATTCCATTACCTAACAAAGAATCATCTTCTCAGCGGGTGTCTCTCTTTTTCGTCATTTATTTTTTAAAGGAATATCATGAAATCCGCAGTCATTGTCATAGATCTTCAAGTTGGTTTGTTTGATAAGCCTGGGAAACCGTATGAGTATGAAAATACGATTGAAAGGATTAACAGACTTACAGCCCGCGCAAGAAAGAACCGGGTACCAGTAGTATTTGTTCAGCATGAACAGGCTGAAGGGACATTGAAATATAATAGTCCTGGTTGGGTTCTGGTACGAGAGCTTACAAGCGACCCTTTAGACTATAGGGTACGAAAAACAACGCCAAATTCATTTTTAAGAACCAACTTGCAGGAACTTCTTGAGCGGGAAGGGGTTAACAACTTAATAGTCTGCGGTTATGCCACTGAATATTGTGTCGATTCGACAGTTCGGGCCGCTGCTGCACTCGGTTACTCGGTTCAGATTGTTGCAGATGGACACACGACTCATGACAAAAATCATGCTCCTGCAGAACTCATCCGGAAACATCACAATGAAACGCTATCAAGCATTAAGAGCTTTGGCGTGGTTATACAGGCTATAAGGGCCGACGAGATAATTAAACATATGGAACAGGCAGGGCCTGCTGATTGACTGAGGGTGTCGGTTGACCAGACGAACTGTCAGGAAATACATAAAAGGGATACAAATGAAAGATAAAACAGATCTTTATATACTGTGGACAAATGATAATTTCATCACTTCAGAGAAAATGGTCTTCATGTATGGCATCAACGCCAAACGACATAAATGGTGGGAAAATGTCACGATCATTGTCTGGGGAGCAACTGCCAAGCTGGTGAGTGAAAATCTCGAAATCCAGCAACTGATCCAGGAAGCGAAGCTGGAGGGTGTTCATCTCACAGCGTGCAAGGCATGTGCAAATCAGCTTGGGGTTACCGCGGCTTTAGAAAAGCTGGATATTGAAGTTATCTATTGGGGCGAGCCCCTGACGAGAATTTTGAAAGATGACGAGAAACTTATAACGATTTGAATAAGGGGCAGGCTTAGACAGAGGTGTCTGCCATGCACCAGTTGATACGACCTCAAAGGATTAAAAATTATGCACAATAAAAACATCCCGTTTCAAACCATTGATTGGTCGAAAATACCAAAGACTGAACATAAAGGCGAAACAGGCGTTGCCCACTGGCAAACTGTACAATTCGATGGTCTTCGCCTCAGAATAGTTGAATATTCGGAGGACTACAGGGCTGATCACTGGTGTGAGAAAGGACACATTGTTCATTGTCTGGAAGGGGAAGTCGTTAATGAACAAAAAGATGGTACGTATTCCATTTTGACGCCCGGTATGTCGTATGTCGTTTCAGATGAGTTGAGCTCTCATCGTTCAGTTACAAAAACTGGGGTGAAACTCATGATCATCGACGGAGAATTTCTTCGGCTCAAATAAAAACATGACACTCTCGTTTGCCGGTGTTGGGAAAGCGATAAGTTCACCAAACAGGCCAATGGAGCGGACCTGCGATCCGCATCGCTTATGTTGGCAGTTTCATCAGCTGAAAAAGAACATCTCCACATAGCCTATGCACGATTTCTCTTGCCGCATGCGGTTGAATTTTGGTGGTAAGTATAACGTGAATAAAAAGGAGGAATACGAGTAACTCATGAAAGTATCCGTCATTCTTGCGCATCCCGATCCTGCAAGTTTCAATCATGCTATCGCTCAAGCCACCATTACTGCCCTGAAGAAAGGTGGTTTAGAGGTCATGTACCATGATTTATACCAGGAACGATTCGATGCTATTCTGCCGTCTGGAGAAATTCCCAAAGACGTGGTGCTTCCACCGGAAATTGCAGCGCATTGTCAGGAGGCGTCAGAAGCCGACGGCTTCGTCATTATTCATCCGAACTGGTGGGGAATGCCGCCTGCCATTTTAACGGGCTGGGTGGATAGGGTAATGCGGCCGGGTATTGCGTATGAATTTCTGGAAGGTGATACGGGGGAGGGCGTGCCGAACGGTTTATTAAAGGCAAAAAGTGTCATTGTCTTCAACACCTCGAACACCGAAACCGAGCGCGAACGAACCGTTTTCCTGGATCCACTTGAGACTATTTGGAAAAATTGCATTTTCGACCTGTGCGGAGTACGTCATTTCCATCGAAGAATGTTCAATGTCATCGTAACGAGCACGAGGGAACAACGGGAAAATTGGCTGAAAGAAGTGGAAGAAACTGTAGCCTCTATTTTTAATGAAACCTGCATGCAACACAACAGGTAACGATGAAATACTTGCTGTAATGCTGTAATGAAGGCAGGAAAGCATATGGCTTGTGCTTTCCTGCCGAATTCCTCGCGGCCGAAGATACTTATGAATCCGAAGATAACGAGATATTCAATTCAAGAACTTCGGAGTCGCCTTTTCGGTCGACCGACAACTTGATCTGATTTTCATTGATTGGGATGTATTTTCGCACGACTCCCAGAATGTCCTGCTGGAGCTGCGGCAGAAAATCAGGGGTCGAGGGACGCCGCCGTTCATGAGAGACGATAATCTGGAGGCGTTCTTTGGCTATCGACGCGGAGCTTTTCCGTTTAAAGCGGAACAGATCAAAAAAACTCATGTTATCGGCCTCCAAATAAGCGGGAAAAAATGCCTTTTCTGGGGACATCCATAAACCGGAATGGTTTATCCTCACCGAGGAATCGGTCGACGATATCGAAATAGGCCTCGTGGGCATCACCTTCATCGGCCAGAGTCACCGGTATCCCTGAGTTGGAGGCGGCAAGAACCGACTTCGACTCAGGCACGACACCCAGAAATGGGATGGCGAGGATTTCATTGACATCGCCGGCACTTAGCATATCGCCTTTGGTAACCCTGAGGGGATCATAACGGGTGATGATCAGGTGTTCCTTGACCGGCGGCAGGTTCTGCTCGGCCCGGCGGGTTTTACTGGCCAGCATGCCAATGATGCGATCCGAGTCACGTACCGAGGAAATCTCCGGATTAGTCACTACCAGAGCCTCGTCGGCGAAATACATTGCGGTCATGGCTCCCTTTTCAATACCGGCAGGTGAGTCGCAGATGATATATTCGAAGTTTTTCCGCAAAGCGGCAATGACTTCACCGACACCTTCGATCGACAGGGCATCATTATCCCTAGTCTGGGAGGCGGGCAGGATATAGAGGTTGCCGACGCGTTTATCCTTGATCAGGGCCTGGTTCAGGGAGCCTTCGCCATGGATGACATTCAAGAGGTCGTAAACCACTCTGCGCTCGCAGCCCATGATGAGGTCGAGGTTGCGCAGACCGACATCGAAATCGATAACAACCGTCTTGTATCCCCGCACTGCGAGTGCGGATGCAAAAGCTGCGCTGGTAGTCGTTTTACCCACCCCGCCTTTACCGGAGGTGACGACGACCACTTTGGCCTGTGTCTGTTCCGTGTGTTCGTGAAGAAGTTTCTCAGTCATATTGTTAGAAAAAATGAAAAATGTGGAGTTAGTAGAGGTTTGAAAATGTGCGTGGCTCGCACCGGGGATCGACCGGCCCTATCGGGGAGTCGTCTGTTTCTTCAGCGGATAACAGATCGGCAGATCTGGCTGATTATTTTTTTGAATTTCGTTTACGGAGCAGGCGTAAACGATCCAGTGACATCAAACTGCAAACCTTTGCTCCCTAGAGACACGAGTACGCATTGATTAATGCAGGACGGGGCCAGCGATTCGTTCACCAGATATTCACCGGCGATGGCCACCAGTTCCGGGTTGCACTGCAGGCTGAAGATCCGGGCCGTCGCATCACCGTTGATGCCGGCCATGGCCCGACCTCTCAGAGCGCCGTAGACATGGATGTTGCCTGCGGCGAGAAGCTCCGCTCCGGCATTGACCGAAGAGAGGATGACCAAATCCCCTTCTGGAGCAAATACCTGCTGCCCGGAACGAACCGGCTGGGTTATCACCTTGGTCGGGATTGCGGAAGATGTTTGCTGAGGTGCATTGGCAACGAGCTTTGCCTCTTCCGCTTCCTGCGTTGTATCCTGAATGGTTGAAGGCTGGCTTTCTGTCGCGGCAACCGACCTTTCCGCCTTGACAGCCGGCAGCAAGCCGAGCCCCGCATGCAGGATCCTTTCATTTTGCGAACGAGCACTGCCGCGAACACCGACAGGAACGACCCCCATCCCACGCAGGGTCGAAGCAAGTTCTGTAAAATCAAGAGCCAACTGCTCTGCTTCGCCGAGGTCACTCAGGTCAATGAGTACCGGGGCGTTCCGAAAGAAGGCCTGGGCCTTGCCGATTTTCTGTTCGAGCTGCGGATAAAGCCGACCGGCGTCGGTTGCTTTCAGATGCAACACGATGACGGTCATGATGCTGCCCTTGAGTTCAAGGACCGGTGTGTCAAATGTGGTATTGATCGAATTCATATACTCGTGTCGACTCGGGGAGAGGGAAACATAAAGCAGCGACATATACCAAGTCGTCCGGTCCAATTCAATGACAAAATTGAGCGCATACCTGTTGAATGTCGGGGATTCGATGATTTACTTTTTTGCTGACATCGTGACTTGTCGGGAGTCATGTCCGACCTGATTTTCTGCTCTTTGGGCTTCAGCTTCCGGAGCTGGTGCTGACCGTTTTCGGCAGGTTAACTATGATCCAGTTGCACGAGATGGAAGCGACGTGTAGAGTATTTGCCTTTGGCTTTTAAAAACTACATACCGGATATTGTAGAGACATATGGAACTTTCTAATTACACCCTGCGCCCCCCTCGGCTCACAGATCTCGATCGCTGTTTTGAAATCGAGACGGTCTCCTATGACGGGGATGAAGCTGCAACCAGAGAAAAAATACAAACCCGTATTGAGACCTATCCAGAGGGGTTTTGGGTACTTGAGGTTGATAAGCGCATTGTTGGTTTTATCAATTCCGGCTGCACCGATAAGGTGGAAATGACGGACGAGTCGTTCAAGGAACTTGTCGGACATGATCCGGACGGCAGGCACAACGTCATTATGTCGCTGGTTGTTCGCCCGGAGTATCAGGGACAGGGATTTGCCTCAATTCTTATGGCGCGTCATGTACGACGGATGAAAGAGCTCAACAAATCATCCATTCAGCTCATGTGCAAAAAACAGCATGTGGCCATCTATCAGCGGTTTGGTTTCAGTTATGTGAAAGCGTCAGCATCGGATCATGGTGGTATGAGCTGGCATGAGATGGTCATGGAGTTGACTGAGTAATGTTTTTTCTAGTCTGTTAAGACTCAAAACTATTTAATAGGAATATCATGGTGTTCAAAGCCATGTCGTTTTATTATTGCAGCCAGGGTTCCGTCTGCCGTGATCTGGGCAAGCCCCTGATTAAATGCCGAAAGCTTTTCCTGGTAATCGGCGGCCTGTTTGGAAAACGCGACATAGAGCAGTTTATTCTCTAAGGGTGGTACCATGAATTCAAGTTCCGCTGCAAATTCCGGGAATTTATCCGTGATAAGGTGCTCGGCGACGAACTTATCAATGAACATGAAATCGATACGTCTATTATACAGCTTTTTGATGTTAATTTCGTCACTGAACCCTTCATCTTTCTTGAGAAAATCAGCTGCGTCAAATTCTGCGGTGTTGATATAGCCACGGACGACGCCGAATCGGTAGGCTGCTAAACCGCGGAGTGCTTCTGTCTGGTTTGTTTGCGGATCTACAGAGTAGGTGGCGGCGGTGTCCTTTCGCTTATAAAGTCCGACCGGTCCGCCAGGGAATGGGTCGGAAAAAACAAAACTCTTTTTTCGGCCCTCGTCGTAATACTCCGGAAAAATGCCATCCACCTCTCCATATTCAGCTGTTCTGACAGCTCTTGCCCAGGGATAGAAAATGATCTCGGTGGTATAACCGGAGCGTTTGAAGGCTTCGATGACAATTTCTGTAACATAGCCGTTGTTTTTTATGTTTTGGCCGACATACGGTTCCCAGTCCAGGGTCGCAAAGTGTACCGTTTTTTCCGCAGCCATGGTAGTGTTTATGGCCATAAGAAAAGCCAGCAGGATAAGTACACCTTTAAATTTCATGAGTTGCCTCTTTTCAGATGAAAACGAGATAGATCTTGCATTTCAGTTTCTGACACATTTTTCAACTTTATAATAATCCAGTTGGGATCAGAACGCGTTTAGGCGTCAACGGTTATGTTTTTAAATGAACGTTGTCTTGACAGCAAGAAATACATGACCTTGAAAGTAGAAATCTAAAGTGTGCCCACCCAGAAGGAACCGACATGGCGATAACACGGTATCTCCCTCTCCTTGGCTTGGTGTTGTGTGTCCTTTCGGCATGCGCTACACCGCCCGTTCATCTGACTCCTGAAAATTCCCTCGCCTACAACGTGAGCGGTGAAGGCCGACTCGCTGACAATGCGCCGCTGTTTGTCGTTGAAAACCCTGCACATGACTATAACCGTATTGGCTCACCGATCATTGAGGATGTGGGTGATGGTAGCCGCATTGTTTCCATTAACCCCGATACCCCACAAATATTTGCTGAAGAGCGGAGCTGGGCGGGCCAGAGAGGCAGGTACACCAATCTTGTCTATCGTGTACATTTCTCCGAAATTCCCTCTTCAATTCTGCCATTTTATCTTACTGCGGGGAAAAATGTCGGCCTCCTGGTCATCGTCACTCTCGATGAACGAAACCAGCCGGTTCTTGTTACCAGTCTTCACACCTGCGGCTGTTATCTCGCCATTATTCCCACCTCTTTTCTCGATCCTGCAGCTTTGCCGGAAGGTTGGAACAGTAAAGAGCAATATGTCTATGGGGAAACGCTACCTGGAATACTGACTTATGATGGTGATCCTACACTTGCAAAACTCCATATTTGGTTGCGGGATGGTGTGCACCGGGTGATGGCTATCCGACTGGAGGATGCGGCGGGAGGAATACGCTACCCCCAGGTAACGGTAACACTGCATCCGAAAGAATCCCTCGTGCGTCTGCCATTTGCCGATGGTGAGACGTTTTCTTTTTTTGAAACAGATGGCCCACGGAAAGATTATGTACACGGCAGTCAGAAGATCTGGGAGCGGCTGCTCATCAGTTGGTGGGCCTTTGACTGGCGGGTGGGAGAGGATAAGCGCCTAGGCAGAAATACAGATGACGGCCCCGTATTCTACACTAGTCTCAAACCCTGGGCCCGTGCGGCTTCGGACCTTCGTGACTTTCCGGCGTTTCTCAAGTATTGGGGCTGGAGCTTATAGAGCCTTATGCTTGCGGGGTTATGGTCGTACAGCTCGGATATAGCCGGCATTGCCCCGAAAGAAACTTCGGGTCGGTTCGCATTGATCGCCAATTTCCCAGGCTCCGACATAGATGGTGTCAGCCTCGTCCTGCAACCAGTATTTACCTTCCAGTCGAATTTTCACTTTACCGTTCTCTTTGAGGTCAAACAGGGAAAAGAGACTGTAGAGTTCTTCCTTGGTTGGCAATCGCCATCCCGTATCTCCATTCGTGTTCAGTTTCTGCAGATAGTGTTGAACCTCCTCCACATCTTTCATTCTACTGGAACGGTTCATCTGCCAGTCTTTTTTACTCCGATTATCGTGAAAGATCGAATCGGACACCGGAACCAGCGAGGATTCCATTGCTGACACACGGATTGCACTTCCCGTCAGGATCAGCACAGCGACCAGGAACAGGGCCGCCCGGCTTTGTATTTTACTTTTGTTGTACATTGTTATGCCTCGTTGCTGACAAGAGCCACTGTGTTAATGGATGGGAATAAGTGCGTAGCCTTTCATTTGATAACCGGTAAGGGAAATGAAGGTGTTGCCCACTACCTTGATCTCCGGCAGGATGGTGCTGTTGTCGACCTTAAAGAGTTCGGTCGCAACCGAGCAGGCTTCGAGGCGGACGTCGAGGGCTTTCAGTTCCTGCAAGAGCACAGCAGCTTGTTTCAGGATTTTCTCATCTTCTTCCGAATAGGACCAGGTTTCACTGTTGATTAGCAGGACAGAAGGGCCGCGAAAGGCAATGACCATATCGGGTTTCTGGCCCTGGCGAACAAGACCGTCGTAAGTTCTTTTAATAACGCGCAGGTAAAATTCCAGCTTTTCTGGCTCACTGACGCTGACGTCAAAAAGCGTCTTGGTCTCTTTGACCCCGGCAAGCGAGTCGCTATCATCTATAGTTGCCGCTAAGGTTGGACCACTCGCACAAAAGAAAGCAGTTATTATAAGGACAATGATTATCGCTGGTACACGTGACTTCATGATATCCTCCTTGCCCCGGACAAGGGGGGCCCGGCATCGTTGTACAAAAGAAATATACGTCGAGGAAATTCAGCAGTCTCAATCCACAGAATTTAGGGAAACGGTTCGGCTGCTGGTTTTTTAAACAAAGGGTGGCAGCCGCAGCAGAAGGAGTTGTTCACTTTGCGCGATTTTCTCCACCACTTATGTTTGATAAGCACGAAAGGGCCTGCGAGATAGGGCTTTTTTCCATGAGGAGTGAGAGGGAAAACTGCTGCTCAACAAGGTATCAGATGAGAAAAAATGAAAGGATGCATATCTTTTCGGCTGTGCACAGGGGTTTGAGTTTGGCTGCGACATATCATTTTCAATGTCGATCTAAACAGCCGAGATGACTTTTTCACGAGATCATCATAAATGACAGTTACAAAGATACATCAACCTGGGCTGCCAGAGAGCGGTAAAGAAGGTTTTCGCACTTTGCCGAAAGGCGTCTGGGTGTTGGGCTTTGTCTCAATGCTTATGGATATTTCTTCTGAGCTTATTCATAGCCTTCTGCCAATTTTCATGGTCACAACCCTCGGGGCGTCTGTTTCTGCATTGGGCTTTATTGAAGGTATTGCCGAAGCGACGGCTGCGATCACCAAGATTTTTTCTGGAGCCATCAGTGACTATTTTGGCAGACGAAAGATGTTGGCAGTTGCCGGTTATACGCTTGGCGCGATGAGCAAACCGCTATTCCCGTTGGCGACAACGATCGGCTGGGTATTCATTGCGCGCTTTATCGATCGTATCGGCAAAGGTATTCGCGGTGCACCCCGTGATGCCCTTGTCGCCGATATCTCTCCGCCTCGACTCTGGGGTGCGGCATATGGTCTCAGGCAGGCGCTTGATTCGGTGGGGGCGTTTGTTGGGCCGCTTCTCGCGCTGGTGCTGATGATAGTGCTGGCAGGTAATATACACGCAGTTATGTGGGTGGCGGTAGTGCCTGGGTTCCTGGCGGTGGTGCTTTTAATGACCATGGTTCATGAGACCGGCTCTGCCGGTGTTGCCGCCGACCAGAGAAAACCACTTGTTCTGGCGGATGCCAAACGGTTGCCCCTTCGTTTCTGGCTGGTTGTCATTTTCGGGGCAGTTTTTGCTCTGGCTCGATTCAGTGAGGCGTTTCTGATTCTTCGTGGGCAAGATGTCGGGCTGGCGATTGGTTATGTCCCGGCGATTATGATAGTAATGAATGTTGTCTATTCTGTCTGCGCCTATCCGGCGGGAGCGGCTGCCGACGAGTTGAAGCCGCGGACGCTGCTGCTAATGGGAATTGGGGTTTTGATTGTTGCCGACATGGTTCTGGCAATGGCAGCCTCACCTTGGTTGGTTTTTATCGGGGCCGCGATCTGGGGGCTGCATATGGCACTCACCCAAGGGTTATTTGCCAAACTTGTTGCAGAAACGGCGCCTCTTGAGTTGCGAGGAACGGCTTTCGGCTTTTTTCATCTGGTGAGCGGCGGAGCGATTTTGCTGGCGAGTGGTATTGCCGGGACCTTGTGGCAGTCTTTTGGTGCTTCGGCGACGTTTTTGGCCGGGGCAACGTTCGCTGCGGTGGCGGCTTTGGGATTGCTTGTAATTTATCGTAAGCCCTGAAAGTGAGAACTGGCTTGTCTGGGGGATTGCCTTGTCTGAACTGTGAGGCTGTTATATTCTTTTAGGAGTGCGGTGATTTGGCAGTACATATGGCAGAGCGCAGCTTTACGTATCCATCATCATTGAGAATACCCAGAGCTACATTGATAATGAACTTTTTTTCTCATAAAAAAGCATTCTGGTTCCGCTCCACAGTCATCCTGGTTTGGTTGGTGTTCCTCGGCCTGCTCATCCAGCGCGAGTTCTTTGTCACCACTGTAACGCCAGGTGAGCAGCAATTGCTTGAGCAGGCTGCCCGGGAAGAGTATCAGGGGATCTATTTTCGCGACCAGAAGATCGGCTATGTGATAAATCAGTATCAGCCTGGTGAGGGGAAGACCATCCAGATCGATCAGAAAGCGCATATGAACCTCAATGTTGCGGAGACCATGCACAAGATCGACCTCCATCTGCAAGCGGTGCTGAATGCAGATTCCACCTTGGAGAGCTTCATTTTCGATTTTGAATCACCGTTTTACCGAATGTCGGCGAGCGGTGCGGTGAATGGAAAAATGGTGGATTTTAATCTCACCACCGGCAGCAATACCATCACCGACAGTTTGCCGGTGACCGGACCGCCCATAGTCCCCACCGCCCGGCGCGGTTATCTGCTGACAGAAGGGTTGGCCAAAGGCGACCGGCTCAAGGTGCCCTGGTTTGACCCTGTGAGTCTGACTGCCAAGGACTCAGTGGTGGAATACTGGGGGCGTGACCGGGTGCAGATCGGTGGACGGGTTTATAACCTTCATAAATTCACGGAAAACTATGGTGGTGCCCGGGTAAGCCTGTGGCTTAGCGATGAGGGTGATGTGATGAAGGAAGAATCGCCTGCCGGATTTGTCTTTATCAAGGAGCCGAAGTTCAAGGCGCTGAATGTGAGCGAAACCGGTGATGAGCTGCTGGCTTCAGTGGCGGTGCAGGTAACCGGGACGATGCCGGTACTTGAGGGGCGAACACAGATGCGCTATCGCCTGCAATTGCCTGAGGATGGGGAATTCGATTTGAACGATGGACGGCAACACTACAACGGCGATATCCTGACCATCGAACAGGAAGTGGAGCCGGAGAATGCGATCGCCGATAGCGAGAACGCGTGTGACGATCTCGGCGACAGCCTTGCTGCGACACCCTATATCCAGGCGGATTCTGCGAAAATTGCTGAGCTTGTGGCGAAGGTGATTGCCCTGGGTGACAGCCGCCTTAAGCGCATCCAGAAACTGGCAGACTGGGTCTACAATAATTTGGAAAAACGACCGGTGCTGGGCATTCCCGACGCCCTGACCACCCTTGATAATCTACGGGGGGATTGCAATGAACATGCGGCGCTTTTCGCGGCCCTGGCAAGAAACGCAGGAATCCCCACCCGGATTGCCGCTGGGGTGATGTTCCATCAAGGCGCGTTTTACTATCACGCCTGGAATGAGGTCTGCGTTGGCGGACGATGGCTGTCCCTTGATACCACCACCAACCAGTTTCCGGCCGATCTCAGTCATATCAAATTTGTCTAGGGTGAGCTGGGTGAGCAGGTCCGCATCGGAGCGCTGCTGGGCCGGCTGACCATAGAACCGCTTGGTGATGAAGAAAAGGGTGCAGAGTAGATGACAGCCATAAACGACCATATGCTGGAGCTGAGAGATCTTACCAAGAGTTTCGGGACTTTTCATGCTGTCGACGGGGTGAGTCTTACGTTGGGCAAAGGAGAGATCTATGGTTTCCTCGGTCCGAATGGGGCAGGCAAGACCACAACTATCAAGATGATGGCGGGACTTCTGCTACCCACCAGCGGCGAGATGCTGATTGGCGGCTTCAATATGGTGAAGGAGCCGATCCGGTGTAAGGCTATCACCGGCTATATCCCCGACCGGCCATTTCTCTATGAAAAACTGACCGGCGATGAGTATTTGCGCTTTATCAGCAGTCTCTATCCTGGCGATGGCGCATGGCCGCTGCCGGAGGCGGCTGATGATTATCTTGAGCTTTTCGATCTGACCGAGTGGCGGCATCACCTGATCGAGGGGTATTCCCACGGCATGCGCCAGAAACTGATCATGACCTCGGTGCTGATGCTTGACCAGCCACTGATCATTGTCGATGAGCCGATGGTAGGGCTGGACCCGAAAAGTGCACGCATAGTTAAAGAATTGTTCAAGAAAAAAGCGGAGGAAGGGACCTCGATCTTTCTTTCCACCCATTCCATGGAGATTGCCGAGGAGCTATGTGATCGCATCGCTATTCTGGTAAATGGCAAGATTCGCGCCACCGGTACTGTTGAGGAATTGCGAGCGCTGGCAAAAGCGGGAAGCGGTCATCTTGAAGATATCTTTTTAGAGTTGACCGGTGCTTTTGAACTGCAGGAGGTGATCAAGGCTCTCAGGACCGGGCCACGCGGTGTAGTCACCGGTAATAAACAGCCCGGAGGACCGGCCTGATGCTGCCCCGTCTGCTGCAGCCCTGGTTCAGAACCAGTGCCAACCGGCTTTTTCCGGGCAAACGGTTCGGCATCAATTCCCTACTGATTCTTCTCTTGGGTCTTGGAGTCTGCGTTACCATCTATCTGGTGACCCATAAGGTGCTGAATTATTTTCACAGCCAGAATGAGCTGGGTGTTATTTTGAGTCTTAAGATCTTCCAGATGGCCTGGATCACCATCTTTGCCATGTTGATCTTTTCGTCGATGGTGGCTTCGGTCTCAACCCTCTATCTTTCCCACGACAACGAAATTCTACTCGCTGCTCCGCTTCCACCGCGGGAAATTTTCTTCATGCGTTACATCACCACCAGTATCAACACCTCCTGGATGATTCTGGTCTTTACCTTGCCGGTTTTTGGTGCCTATGGTTCGATCTTTTCTGCAGGACCCCTATTCTGGCCGCTGCTGGCAGTGGCCGTTCCAACAGCAGCCGCCATCGCTTCGGGCTTTGCCATGCTGCTTACCGTAGCCATCGTCTACCTTTTTCCGGCAAAGCGCACCAAGGATATTGTGCTCTATCTCTCGCTCTGTTTTGGAATCTTTCTCTATCTGGTCTTTCGGATGATGCGGCCGGAGGATCTGGTAAATCCAGATAAGTATTCGGAGTTTATCGACTACTTCTCGGCTATATCCACCCCGGTCGGTCCATGGCTGCCAGCTGGATGGGCAGCCAATATGCTCTCCGTTTACCTTTTGGACGGCAGGGTTGACTGGTTGATGCTTGGGCTGTTGGTCACGACACCGCTGGTACTCTTTTTTGTGGGTGAGATGGTGATGGAAAAGCTTTTTATCACCGGTTTTTCCAAGTCACAGGAGTCGTTTGGCGGCCATATGGCATTTCGACCAGTGCGCCGTTTTCATTCCACCGCCGCTTGGATCTTTCGAAAGGAGGGGAAACATTTTTTGCGTGATTCCTCGGAATGGTCGCAGTTCTTTATGATCGGTGCCCTGGTGGTGGTCTATCTCTACAACTTCAAGGTACTGCCACTCGATCGTTCGCCAATGCCGACCCAGTATATCAGTAATCTGATAGCTTTCGCTAATATCGGGTTGTCGGGCTTTCTGGCGGCATCGCTGGCCACCCGTTTTGTCTACCCGTCGATCAGCAACGAGCGAGGGGCTTTTTATCTCATCCGCACCGGGCCGTTGTCGCTCGGTCGCTATCTCCTGTACAAATACCTTTTCTACTTCCCACCCTTTACTTTTCTCACCCTGATTCTGGTGCTGGTATCCAACTCGATGCTGCAGATAACGGGGCCGATGTACTGGATATCACTCTTTACGGAGCTGCTCACCACCTGGACATGTCTTGGTCTGGCGCTTGGTTTCGGCCTGTATTTTGCCGATTTCAAAACCGAAAACCGCAATGCCACCATGGAGCCGGGGGCCATTCTCTTTCTGTTCTGCGCTGTGCTCTATCAGTTTGTGGTGATTCTCTCCGGCTTATGGCCGGCGTTTCGCTTGACGCGCCGCTGGCTGCGGCATGGTGGAATGGCTACCCTCGACCTCAGTTTCATTCTGGGATGGGCAGTCGGCATGGTGATACTCTCACTGCTTCTGGTGTTGCTGCTGTGCTGCTGGGCAATTCGCAAAACGGAAAAATGAGCTTTTTACGAATCGAGTGCTGAAGCACCCAAAAGAAATGAAAGCTTGGAGTTTGCTACCTGGCAGGAAGCCAGCGCCCGAGTATTTCCTTCAGCTGATTATCACTAAAAGGTTTGCTGAGGTAATCGTTCATCCTCGCCTCCAGGCAGCGTTCTCTTTCCCCGGCGATGGCATGGGCAGTGAGAGCAATGATCGGGACAGGGGGGCGGTTCCGTTCTGCTTCAAGCCTACGTATCTCTTGGGTGGCCTGATTGCCGTCAAGAAGAGGCAGTTGACAGTCCATCAGGATCGCATCGAATTGTTCCCTTGCTGTGGCAGCGTCGGCCTGTGCTCCATCGATTGCTATCTGTGGTCTGCAGCCCAATTTCTGTAACATGCCTTTTGCCACAATCTGATTGGTCTCATTATCTTCGACCACTAAAATCCTGGCTCCCTTTGGCAGGTCAGCAGGAGGGGCTGCAATTTCCATTTCAATATTTTCCGGCGGATTTCCTGTGCGACCAAACCAGGCGTTAAAACGGAAGGTTGAACCTCTGCCGGGGGTACTCTCCACGCTCATCTCACCGCCCATAAGAGAAACCAGCTGTCTGGAAATGGTGAGGCCAAGGCCTGTCCCGCCAACTTTTCGGCTCATGTGATGGTCTGTCTGGGCGAAGGGCTTTGGAGAAGCTCTGTCAGTGTCGCCGTATGGCCGGCAAAAGCTTTGTGATTG
This sequence comes from Desulfopila aestuarii DSM 18488, assembly GCF_900143695.1. Classification (GTDB taxonomy): domain Bacteria; phylum Desulfobacterota; class Desulfobulbia; order Desulfobulbales; family Desulfocapsaceae; genus Desulfopila; species Desulfopila aestuarii. The sequence continues at coordinate 61,514 of NZ_FRFE01000007.1, read as the reverse complement.
AGTCTGTTGCAGATAAGGTGGCCTGAAGGGGTCATAAAAAAGAGATTGCCTTTCAGGTTGCTGGAAAGCCGGTCCAGAGCAGCGTTCAGAAATTCAATATTTATCGTGATAACAAGAAATCCCGCAGTTCTGGCGGATGCAGCTTTTCAACTGCGCCTTCGTTGACAAGCATCATCTTTCTGCTCAGAAGATACGAGAGCTCCTGAGTGTTAGGGCTCAGGGAAAACGTAGAATAAAGCTCTCCCGCCTCTTTGCTCGCTTGTATGAAAAAACTGCTTCCTGCTTCGTTTTCTTTGGCGTTGGGGATAGCGGTGGTGGTGACACGACAGTCCTCGGACCCGTCGGGTAACAGGATGCGGAATTCGCAATAATCAGGATAGGCCTGCTGGTAACTTTGGATGAGGCTGATGACCGACGGCAGAAAAATGGAGTATCGCTCCCAGCTGTCGTCGATGGTGAGATACTTTTGCAGGAGTTTTGAGCCGGCAAAGAGGTTGGAGTTCGCTTCGACGGTACCGCGGGTGCGGGTAATCTGGTCGCTCATCTGGTCGAGCAGGTTGGCGCGCTCGCTGAGTACCGAATCGCTGACGGTATCTTCCACCTGTACGAAAAAGACTAACCCCAGCAAGAGCAGGGGCAGAACCGCCATCGGCAGACAGATAAATATGATTTTGTTACTGATATTCATTAGATTTTTCCGCCGGTAACTTCGGCGAAAATAGTGGATCGTATTCGATGGATCTCTGCCGGAAGGTTTCCATCTATCTCATAGTGCTCAAGGAGTTCTTGTGGTGGGTAAATGCTAGGATTATTTCGGAAATCTTTCGGTAATAATTTTTCAGCATCATTGTTTGGGGAGGCATATTGGGTCCAGACTGCCAGCTGAGCGGCGTTTTCTGGTCCGTTTAAAAAATTAATAAACTTTTCAGCCAGAGCTATTCGATTACTCTTGGCAAGAATTACCAGGTAGTCAAATAGGCATACTGTGCAGTGTTTATTCGTCTCATGTCGATACTCATATGCGGCATGAATACATGAGCTTGTTGGGAAAAGTATACTTTGTCACTGCTGGAGGACACTCCCCGTAAAAGTCAACCGCTTGTTGCTGGAGGTGATACTACAGGAAAAGAAGAGTAATTTCGTTGCAGTATATAGCAGTGATATGCGGATTACAAGGCTGGGATTTCAATGTCTTTTTCGCGGATTTAGGGGGAAGCTGCTATCTGGCCTATTTGATTCGGCAGACGAGGAGGGCTATTTGTTTACTGGTGTAATGTGTCAGAGATGTGTTGGCGAAATGAGAGCAAAAAAAACGGAGACAGACGTATTCGTCTATCTCCGTTGTAAACTGCTTTGATATCTTTACTGTGTTTAGCGGTAATACAGGTTCGGGCTCCCCATGGTCATTAGCGCTTTGTGCAGGTTGCGACGGAAATCGCGCCTGTCCCAGATTCCCTGGATATGCCCTCGTTTCAGCGCATTTCTGGCTGAATGATAATCGGGTGGGATCTCGACACCGGTCGTTTCCCGGATAACCCGCGGCCCGGCAAAACCAACCCGGCTGGAGCGGATGGCGAACTGGTAAGGAGCGCAACCAAGAAACGATGCCACAGGCCCAGCGTAGCTGTTATTGTCGTAGACGACGATATAGAGCCCACCAGAGTCGATATACTCGCGTACCGCCATGGTGCACTTCGGCATCTGGACGACGCCGAGGGTGCCCTCCTGGATGCGGATGCCTCCAGTGGTGTGGACGTAAGCTAAGAGCGGCCGTTTTTTCCGCTTGGCAAGGGCGCATGCCTGGGCGAATTTCTCACCTTCAGCGCTGCCCACTGTTCCATTTCTGAAGTCGGAATAGAGCATGGTGGTGACGATCTTAATGTCATTCACCTTGGCGTGAAAGGTCAGGTTGCCTGCATTCTTGCCGGTCTTATTCTTTGATGCCTCAAGCCGCTTGGTAAATCCGGTGTACTCCAGCGGATTTCCGGCACGTATGCTGGAGTTGAAGAAACGGATAGACCCTTTGTCGAAGATGTTTTCCATATACCACTGATATTCCAGCGGGAAATGGTGCCCACAGGTCTCGCAGACCCCAGCAAATTCGCCATAGAGGTCAGGGATCCACAGATCTTTACAACCGTGCTTGTCGGCGTTGGGACAACTGACGGTGCGGTCCTCGTTGGCCAGTGGGCTGGTGTAGGTGTCGGTCAGCTCCAACGGGTCAACCAGTCGCTGCTCTTCAACCTGGACTGATGGCGTGTAGGTGATGAGCCGGGTGGGTTTCTTGTCTTCCTTCTTGGCCAAGAGATTCATCACGGCGGTGACCGGTTCGGTAAGCCGTTTGATCATCACCGAGCCCTCGCCTGACACATCCTTGATGACCTTGCCAACCTGTTTCTTGTGGTTCTTTAAAATATCGTAGCGGATGGTGTAATAAACCTTTTCCGATTTGACCCTGGCAAGGTTGTAGAGATTCAGAGTCGCTTCCGGTTCTCCCTCATAGCCGTTGACGCCCATGGCCCAGTATTTTTTTGATCTGAGAGCCAAAAGCCGTTTGGTTTCGTCCTTATTCAGGTCCCAGTTGACCATGATCTCGTCTTCCTGGGTGGAGCTGGTCTTTTTACGACGGATCTCCCAGGAGCGGAAAGCCTTGAAGCTCTTGGTATCAATCACCACCTTGTCGGTGGCGCGGATCATCTCGTTTCGGAGTTTTGCGAAAAAGGCGAAATCGTCGCGTCGGGCGCCAAGCTGCGGCTCCTGGATGACCCGGTCAATGGTGCCTTTTCGTAAGTTGTCATAGGCGGTGAGGCGCAGCCGGTCGGCACAGACCTCAATCAGCTCTTTTGGTACTTTGGAACCTTCGCGGATTTTTCCTTCGATGGCTGCGGCACCCTCCGGTGAGATAACCGAATAGTAGCCGTGTGAGAGCATCATGCGGTAGTCGGAAAGGCCAATCGCCTCAGCGCCGCCCGAGCCGCCCTCGGAGATCATCGAAATGATCGGCACCCTGAGCTTTGACATGGCGTAGATGTTTCTCGCAATCTGTTGGGCAGCACCGGGATATTCCTCCACCGGGTAGGAGCCGGGGGTGAAGATATAGCTGTGGATCGGAATACCTTCTGTTTCGGCGACCTTCATAAATCTGAGCGCCTTGGAGTTGCCCTCGGGCTTGCAGGATCCGCCGTTACGGAATTCTTCGCCGTGACCTGTTTCCTGACCGATGACCATCACCGAGCAGGTATAGGTCTTTTTCTTTACCCGCCGTACCATGGTGGCCTTGGCGCAGATCATTGCCGGGTCGATATTGGCGTCGCCTTCGCCGCCCAGCTCGGTGTAGTCTTCGTAGACGTTTTCAAGAATGTCTTTCAAGCTGAAACGTTGGATAGAGCGAACGATGCGCACCCGTTCCATAGGGGTCAGATGCTCTTCGGCGCGTTCTTCGAGAAAGCTGATCGAATCATGCAGTTTTCTGATCTCACCGCAAAGCTGCTCTTCGGTGTGGTCGTAGACCGTATGCTTCAGCGTCTCGCAGGTGGACTTGAAACCCTCGAGGTTTCCCCAGTTGGTATAGTCTTTAATCTGGAGCAGATAGTTGATCCGCTCTTCGATTTTAATGAGTTTTTTCAGTTGTTCATTCATAAAAGTGTTCCGTCTGATTACATCTCACTAGAAAGCCAGCAGACGATCCAGGTTATTTTTGAGGTATGCCAGGTTGGTGATAATTGGCTTGCCGGTGGAATCGGCACCATTGATGACCGTCTCATCGATAAACTGGGCGGCCCTGGCCTTGGCTTCGTCAACATCCTTGCCCCAGACCAGCGCGAGCGCCAGATTGGGGTCGAAGTCGCTGGGGATCTGATAGGAACGGTCAAAAGGCACGTGGGTGTAGACCGCAGACCACTCATGCTCCGGAAATGAAAATTCGGTGATGGTTCCGATCCAGGGAGCAAAACCGCGACGGGTATCTTCGGCGACGATGCGCAGCTCGATGGCGGCGCCCTTGAACTCGATGGCGCTCTGCTTGTAGCCGATCTTATCGCCCAGAGCCAGCCGGATCTGTTCACGGATCAGGTTGGGCTGCTTACCGTCGAGATAGCTGATACGGGCGGAGATATCGTTTTCTACCTGGATGCGGGTATTAACCTCCAGCAGGTAAGGTTGGCCTGACCTGGTGACGATCCATTCCCAGGTGCCGACGTTGTCATACTTGACGTGGTTGGCGAGTTTCAAGGAGTATTCAACTATCTGGTCGAGCACCTTCTGTTCATCGAAATCATATTCGAAACAGGACCGGTGAAAGCCTGGAGAGGCTTCGACCCGTTTCTGACGCCCGGTGGACTGGATGGTGCAGTTTCGTGAGCTGAAGTGCATCCTGTCGCCATGACGTGAGCAGACCAGCTGGACTTCCAGGTGGTTGAAGTCACGGATGCATTGCTCGATCAGCACACCGCCGTCGCCGAACTGACGCTTGGCGTAGTTCTGCAGCTGGCGGTAAATGCGACGGAACTGCTCGATCTCGGTGACCTCTTCGATACCCATACCGCCACCGCCGGCAGCGGCCTTGACTAGAATCGATGGGTCGTCAATACCCTGGGCCTTTTGATCTTCCAGCAGTTTCTGGGCGATCTCTTCGGCTTCCATCTCGTTATAAATGGGAGCGTCGGTGCCGGGAATGGTGGGAATGCCGAGCGAGTTGGCAACCCGTTTGGTGTTGATTTTATCGCCAAGGCTCTTGATGACTTCCCAGTTGGGGCCGATAAAGGTCAACGCCCGATCACGAATAGTGACCCGACGGGCGAAACGGTAATCTTCCGAGAAGAAACCGTAACCGGGATGAATGGCCGTACAGCCGGTGTAATCCGCAACGGCAAGAATGTCGTTGGGTTCCGTATAACTGGTGACACGCCAGGCGTTTTGATCGGGGCCGCTGGTTATGTTGCGTTGCACATGTTCGGAATATTTGTCTGCCTCGGTATAGACGACGACATAGTCGAGTCCAAGGTCTTTGCACGCGTTCATAATGCGGATGGCGATCTCACCTCGATTTGCTATGAGTACCTTTCCTTCCAAACTAATCCTCGTAAATTGCGATTGTTTTTGTGGTTGAGTTTCGTAACATCATTCCGATAACGGGCAGCCATCTCTCTAAAACTGCTGAAATCGAATAGAATGGAATAATCATTCCGTCAGGTTACGAGTTCATCATTTGCTGTTGGTTGTGTAAAAAGCCGCGAACATCAACTGTGTTGTATAACACCTTGATTTTTAAGTCTTACTCCTGAACGGTCTGGGCTTTTACGGGTTCATCATGTGCTGTGGATGGTGGGTGATGGCCGATACTAAAAATACTCCGATCTTCCATGCAAAACGAGAGATCAGAGTTTGCAGAACAAAAACGGAACTACTATAGTCACGCAAGGTCAAATAGAAAAGAGAAAATATGCAGTTTGTCAACATTGGGTGCAGATTGACTGTTCTGTTACAGACTTCCTGCTGTTTCCTCTTGACAACTGAATTGAATATCCATACATGCTATCCTAAGTGAACTGTTTCCACTTCGAGGGCACTTCCAGTTGGCCATAACATATTGCTAACGATTTGGTAATATGCGTAATGTTGTCTCTGAGCTGTCCGGAAGGTATAAAAGCAACACCTCAACTTCAACGAGATAATACACTGCACCGTTGGTTTTCGTCGCAATCAGCGAAACCAACACACATCACGATGAACAACGACAACCAATCTGAGCAAGAGGAACCTGGTGAACGAAAAGGGTTTCTTAAGCAACTGCTGTCCAAAGTCCCGTTCGGGCGACCTGAAACTACCGAAGATCTAGAAAACGAAATCCTCGAGCTGCTGGAGGAAGGGGAGGAGCATGGCCTCATTTCTCCGCTTGAGGAGAAGATGATCAATTCCATCTTCGATTTTCGTGACACGGAGGCTGCGGAAATTATGACCCCTGCCGCCGAGTTGTTCAGTCTGGAGGCCGCCACCCCCATTTCCGACATTATCGATTCGGTCATCGACAACGGTTTCACCCGGGTTCCAGTCTACAGGAATATTCCGGACAATGTTATCGGAGTGTTGCACGTCAAGGACCTGCTGCAGATCTGTGCCCGTATGGGCAAAGAGGTACTGCGGCTTGAGGACTACCTGCGGCCGGTCACCTTTATTCCGGAAAATAAACCTATCGTCGAACTTTTGCGCGAATTCCAGATGCGAAAGAACCATATGGCCATGGTTACCGATGAGTTCGGAGCGGTCCGCGGCCTGGTCACCCTGGAAGACATTATTGAAGAAATCGTCGGCGAGATCGACGACGAATATGACGACGAGCAGGATGAACTCGAAAAAATCGACGACAACACCGTGATGGTGCATGCCCGGCTTGATATCGAACGGATCGAGGAGTTCTTCGATGTTGAGATGCCAGACGGTCCTTATGAATCAGTAGGCGGTCTGGTTATCAACCTGCTTGGCCGGCTTGGCAAAACCGGCGATAAGGTCACTGCCGTCGGCCTGCTGTTTGAAGTAAAAAGTGCCTCAAAGAGGCATATCAAAATGGTGAAAGTTTCCAGGCAGGTGGACGAGGGCGCTTCTGCATGATGAACCGGTTGCGACTCTGGCCTGTTGCGTTTTCTCTCGTTTCCGCTTTGCTCCTCTGGGGCGCGTATCCGGGTGGCGGTGAGATCTGGCCGTTATTGACGGTGGCCCTGGTGCCGCTCTTTTTCTCCCTGTCACGTGTCAGTGGCCGGGAAGCATTGCTGTGCGGCTTTTTAACCGGAACGGTTCACTACCTGCTGCAGCTTTACTGGATTGTCATTGTACTCGGCCGTTATGGTGGTTTGCCGGTCTATATTGCTGTGCCTGCCCTGGTGTTGCTCGCCGGGTATATGGCACTCTATGTGGCCGGTTTTGCTCTCTGTGGTCGTCTGCTTTTACGTCAAGGGGCGCCGCTTGTTGCACTTCTTGGTATTCCCGCTCTTTGGGTGGGTGCTGACTGGCTGCGTGGCTGGCTTTTTACCGGCTTTCCCTGGATGGATATCGGTTATGCCCTTGGTAACGTACCGCAGCTGATCCAGACGGCAGAGCTCTTCGGGCATGGTGGGGTTTCCTTTCTGCTGGTGCTGGTCAATACCTTTGTGGTGCTGGCGCTTAATCGACGTCACGCTTTGCAAACACTGGCGATACCGGCCTTAACTGTCCTTGTCATCTGTGGAGTTGCTGCTTTCTATTCCAACTGGCGCTGGCAGGCAGTGTCCGCCGATATCGCAGATCCGCAAAGAAAGAGTATGACGGTCGGGATTGTCCAGGGCAATATAGACCAGAGCGTGAAGTGGTCGCCGGCCAACCAGCAGCAGACGGTCTCCACATATCTCAATTATTCCACAGCCCTTTTTGGTGAGACTCATCCGGATCTGCTGGTCTGGCCTGAAACGGCCTTGCCGTTTTATCCACAGACTTATCCCGATACCGGTGTGCTTTATGGCCTGGTAACCCAGAATGACACAGCGCTCCTCACCGGTGCGCCCTGGTTTGAAGTAGTGGATCAGAACACAAAAGATATCCGTTACTATAACAGTGCCCAATTGATCGAGCCGGAAAAAGGATTTATCGCCTCCTATTACAAATCGCATCTGGTGCCTTTCGGCGAATATGTGCCTTTAAAGAAACTGCTGCCTTTTCTGGCGCCCTTGGTCGAGGCCGTCGGTGATTTCAGCGCCGGACGAGTGGAAAAACCGTTGGTTCGGCATGAGGGGAAAATCGGGGTGCTGATCTGTTTTGAGTCTATTTTTCCCGATCTTGCTCGAGAGTGGAGCAAAAACGACGCAAATATGCTTGTGAATTTGACCAATGATGCCTGGTATGGTAAATCGAGTGCCCCATATCACAGTATGGCGATGACCGTGTTTCGCGCGGTGGAAAATCGTCGCAGTGTGGTGCGTGCTGCCAATACCGGAATTTCCGGTTTTATCGATCCACTTGGCGTTATCCACCATCCGTCACCGATATTTACCACCTGGTCGGCGGCTCGCGAGATTGTGTTAATGGACGGCCAGACGATCTTTGTCCGCTGGGGTTACCTTTTTCCGATAGTTTCTCTGGTGGTCGGGCTGTTGTTTTCTCTATCCGCTCTGGCGACAAAGAGGAGAACAATAAACGGATAGCGTATTGGCCGAAGGATATTATAATGAAATTGGACTGCAGCGGCAGGATCCGGGAATCACATTCCAGGCTGCCGCTGTTTGCTGTAAAGAACCACAACCCTCATGGAAAGAATTATGGCGATAGATACAGGTGCGGGAGTTTCAAGACAGGTTGTAAGCGACCTGAAAGGCCGGATGTTGGCCTTGAAGGAGCATCTTTGACTTACCCCGCAAGAAGGAAGAGCTGGAAAAATTAGAACGTCAGACCATGGCACCCGATTTCTGGAACAACGCCGAGTTGGCTCAGCAGGTGCAGAAGGATCACGGTCAACTGCAGGATATCATCAACGACTGGGAAAACCGCTGGCGGGAGATTGAGGATATCGAGCTTTTGCTGGAGATGGCGGCAGAAGAGGAAGACGCGGAATCGCTCACTGAAGTTGCTGAGCGACTGCAGGAAATCAACGGCGAGATTGCGGTGGCCGAGGTTGAGCGCATGTTCAGTGGCGAACATGATGCCAGTAACGCCATCATTTCCATTCATGCCGGAGCCGGCGGTACCGAGGCCCAGGACTGGGTGGATATCCTGATGAGGATGTATCTGCGCTGGGGGGAAGACAAAGGTTTCAAGTCGGATATCCTTGATTATCTGCCGGGCGACGAGGCTGGAGTAAAAAGCGTCACCATCATGTTCAAAGGGCGCAATGCCTACGGCTATCTGCGCAGCGAGCTGGGTATTCACCGGTTGGTGCGGATCTCACCGTTTGACTCAAGCGGCAGACGCCACACCTCTTTTGCCTCGGTGATGGTTATGCCGGAACTTGATGACAGTGTCAATGTCAGCATCGATGAGAAGGATCTGCGGGTGGACACCTACCGGGCCAGTGGTGCCGGTGGCCAGCACATCAACAAGACCGATTCAGCCATCCGTATCACCCATCTCCCAACCGGTATAGTGGTTCAGTGTCAGAACGAGCGATCACAGCACCGTAACAAGGACATGGCCATGAAGATGCTGGCCGCTCGTCTTTATGAAGCGGAGAAGCAACGGCAGGCCGCCGAACAGGAAGGCTTGAGCGGTGACAAAAAGGATATCGCCTGGGGCAGTCAGATTCGCTCCTACGTTCTCCAACCGTATCGGATGATCAAGGATCATCGTACCGATCATGAGGTTGGTAACGTCGATGCGGTGCTGGACGGCAATCTCGATCCCTTCATCAAAGCATACCTTCTTTGGAAGAAGTGAGGTAAGCGGTGATGAAGGTCAAAGTAAGTGGGACACAAACATCACAACGCTGTGCCAAGTGTGGAGCCTGCACCGTCGTTTGTCCTGTCTATAAGGCAAGTGGCGGCAAGGAATGTTACTCAGGGCGCGGCAAGAAGCACCTGCTTGAGGTAATGGGAGAGGGTACGCCCTCTCCCATCTTCGAGGATATTTTCTCCAAGTGCCTGCTCTGTGGGAGTTGTGTGACCGCATGCCCTCGCGGTGTAGATATCCCGGAAGAAGTTCGAAGGGCCCGATCCGACTTTTCCACCTTCTATGGCGAGCATGGCTACCTGAAATTTCTTGCTCGGAAGGTGCTGCTCCATCCCGAGTTGCTGAGTGTTGTCAGAACCTTTGGCAGAAGCTTTGCCCCGCTTCTGGAAAAACGGCTGCCGGCTGAGAGTGGTCTGAGATTGCAGATGGCTATCTTCGACCATGAACCGATCGTAACCAAAGATGACCATCGCCAATCGGCGGTGGCAGAAACCAGTCTGAAAACCCTCGTCTATTTTCCCGGCTGCAGTGCAACGCACCTCTATCCGGAGACCATCAATGCCTGTCGGCAGCTGCTTCGTCATGCCGGCTATGAGCTTGTCATCCCTGAGGGGCTAGGCTGCTGCGGTCTGGCGATTGACGCGGCCGGAGATGGTGAGAGGAGTAGGGCTTTGGCCCGGAAGAATATTCTGGCCCTTGAACGATATGATGGGCCGATTATGGTTTCCTGCGGGTCATGTTATGCCCATCTGCAGCGTTACCACGAGGTATTGGCAGGCGACCCGGCCTGGCAGGACCGGGTGGAATATGTTTGTGGACGTCTCGTTGAGATGTCCCAGCTGCTTGACCAATGTCTGCCACAAGATCTTGTATCTGAAGAGACAACCGGAAAAAGTTGTCGGGTCTTCTATCACGATCCCTGCCATTTGCGGCATGGTCTCAATATCACTCGCGAACCGCGCAATTTGCTCAGACGCGTTCCTTCCATCGAACTATTGGAACTTCCCGACGGACCGCAGTGCTGTGGTCATGGCGGGTTGTTTCATCTTGGGGCCCCAGAGCTTTCGGCGAAGATCCGAGACGATCTTGCAGAAAAGGTTCTGGCTATGGCCCCGGACATCATCACCAGTAGCTGTTCCGGCTGTCTCATGCAGTGGAAAACCGCACTGGCGGCTGCCGGTAAAACGATTCCGGTACTGCACCTGGCTGAACTATTGCTGCAGGCCTATCAGAAAAAGAAGAGTTCGTTCTGACCTCTTCTTTTCGTCCGACGCTCCCCCCGACTCAACGTTGTCTTACACTCTCGCTATCTCTACGTTGAAAAGCTAATACGCATGCCTGGTGGCCGCCTCATTTTCGATTGGGGTAATGCTCCTGGCGAGGCCGAGCAATCGCAGCACTGGCCAGATGGTCAGCACGCTGAGCGGGAGAATGATGTTGAGAAGTACCGGTAAAAGCCACAAGAAAACGATTGTTTCTGATAAAGTTGACATAGGCCGCCTCCGTTTTCAGGATCTTGCAGGGGAAATCCCTGGGTCGTGCTTGTCGTACGCCGGTAATGGTTGCTTGACTTGATGGTATGGGACCAGTCTAGCAATGCGACCTGACAATTATCTTGCTCTGGCATTAAAAAAGGACGTATTTATCGTGAGGTAGGTGCCGCTGCCAGCCATTATGGTCTCAAGCAGGTGCGGCAACAGCCCGATTCGATGGCCGTTTGCCTGCCAGAGAGATGCATGAGGGTTGCGGAAAAAAATGTCGAAAAAAATCTGATGACCACTGCGATGCTAGGTCACGTCTGCGTGAACGGGCACGTAAGTGAATGGTCGAGGAAAAATTGCGAAGAGCACAAAAAGCAAGAATCAGCCTACTGATGATAGGCTGATTCTTGAAAAGAGGAGAAAGGCGCGGCCGTTTGTCCAGGAGGACACCCCGGCCGCGGGGGTGGAGAATTACGCCAGAACGGATGCAATCGGGGTGTAATCAAGTCCGAAGGCTTCGGCAACTGCTTCGAAAGTGACTTTGCCGTGAACTACGTTCAGGCCGAGTGCGATTTCCTTGTTTTCCTGGCAAGCTTTTTTCCAGCCCTTATTGGCGATCTGAACCGCATAGGGCAGGGTGGCGTTGGTCAGTGCCAGAGTAGAGGTCTTGGCATAGGCGCCCGGCATGTTGGCAACACAGTAATGTACGATGCCATCAACCTCGTAGGTCGGCTCGGCATGGGTGGTAGCCTTGGAGGTCTCGAAACAACCACCCTGATCAATGGCAACGTCCACCAGAACTGAACCTTTTTTCATGACGGAAAGCATGTCGCGGGTGATAAGTTTCGGAGCTTTGGCACCTGGGATGAGGACTGCGCCGATCACCAGATCAGCCTCAGCCATTAGCTCACGGAGTTTCGGTTTGGAGCTCATGACCGGGATGCAGTTGGCCGGCATAACGTCGGAGAGGTAACGAAGGCGATCGAGGTTGGTGTCAAGCATGTATACTTTAGCGCCGAGTCCACAAGCCATTTTTGCAGCGTTGATACCAACAATGCCGCCGCCGATGACGATAACGGTTGCCGGCTCAACACCGGGAACGCCGCCAAGAAGTACGCCACGGCCGCCTGCAGGCATGGCCAGATGCATTGCACCCTGGATGGTGGCCATACGACCGGCAACTTCGCTCATCGGGGTGAGAAGCGGCAGGGAACCGTCAGCTTTCTGAATGGTCTCGTAGGCGATGTTGATGGAACCGGCTTTCATCAGCGCCTTGGTCTGAGGCTCGTCAGCAGCGAGATGCAGGTAGGTGAAGACGATCTGATCCTTGCGGATCATGTCGTACTCTTGAGGCTGCGGCTCTTTAACATGCATGACCATGTCAGATTTCGCGTAGACTTCCGCAGGGGTCTCCACAATGGTGGCACCGGCTGCAACATACTCTTCATTGGTAAAACCGCTGCCGACACCGGCATTGTTCTCTACCAGAACGGTATGCTTGTTGTGAACCATAACTTCAACACCGGCAGGAGTCATGGCTACGCGGTTTTCCAGGACTTTGATTTCTTTTAAAATTCCAACGATCATTGTGTCACCCCTTGCTTGATTAGGTCTGTTACGAATTCCTGCTGCGACTTCGTCCCCGGAGGAGAGGGAGTGGGGGCGAAGCCGCCTCAGAACAACTGCCTTCTATAGAATGTACGGAACCTTAAGATTATAGCCCTCGTACACGATGAAGCTTTCAACAGTCTGCACATCTTTTATTTTGGTTACCTGACCGGTGATGAACTCCAGCAGGTTATAATCTTCATTGAGCAGGACCTGGAGGATCAGGTCATAGCGGCCGGTGACGATTCCGGCGGAGACAACGCCACGTAATTTGCTGAACTCCTTGGCCTTTACCTGCAGTTCCATGGTGTTCAACTTGACACCGAGGTAGAGCAGGTTGTGACCCGGTAGGGCATCGACACGGATATTTCCGGAAATATCAAGCAGCCCTTCCTCGATCATCTTGTTGACCCGGCTGCGGACGGTGTTTTCTGTAATGGAAAGATCGCTGGCTATCAGCTTGAAAGATTTTCGGCCATTCTTCAGATGGCGGATAATCTCTATATTAGTTGCATCAAGTTTCATGGGCTCACATATCGGCAACGGCGAACAAACGCCTGGTTGGTTGTGATGCGCTGAGACCGGTTTTGTCGAATATACGACATCCGGCGACTGTTTCCGGCAACTGACCGACCTTGCGTTTTTGTTTACAACTGACTGCTGGCTTGGCCGGGATGACCAATCGTTGCAAGGTCATTTTTTTCCTTTTACGTCTTATTGAGGGAAAAGTCAAAATAAATTGTAAAAATTTATAAAAACATAAACAGGGGCGGCTGAATGTGAGGTAATGGTAATTGCGGGTTTGCTGGCAGGAAAAGTCTAAGAGCTTGATACTTCAAGGGGTGAAACAGTTCTGCCTGCGATAACTGCCGGCAGGAAATAATTGGAAGAACAATGAGACGGCAGAGTCGTTTTCCTGGCGGTTCTGGTTGAACCACCAGGAAAGTTTGGAGCAAATTTGATCGAAAAATGCGATGAACTGACGCTATTACTGAAACAGCTCTCTAAATGATGAAAAGAGGCGAGCCAGGAATCCCTGCTTTGTCTGTTTGGTGACTTTCCGCATGGTGATGCGCTCTTCTTCGGCAGGTGATGGTTCTGCGGGAGGTGCCTTTCCTGCGACGCCGGTGACGGCTGCGGCCTTTTTTTGCAGGGTATGCTGGATATCCTGAATCAGTTTTTCGCGAGTACTTTTATCGGCAAAGGGTGAATTTTCCAGATTAGCCAGATAGGTTTCGTGAAAATTATAGCTGAACTCGTCACCGTTGTTGCCGACTCCGGAGGTGTTGGCGATATAGTAGGCGAACTGGGTGAGAGCGGCGATTTCAAGAAACTCCTCGGGTGCTGCTTCCGGGTTCCGGAAGTATTTGACAGCATTACAGATCGACTCTGGAAACTGCCATGTTCTGAGAATCTCACAGGCGATAAAAGCATCGGTAGTGCCGAGAACATCGAGCTCTGCATCTTCAAGGGGTTGGGAGAAGTCGCGGGAATTGGCAAGGCATTGGCGAAACTCCTCTGGTCTGTGCAGGGCCAGAATAAGGCGGCCAATTCCGTGGAGAAGGCCGGCCACGTAGAGTTCGCCGGGCTGGCAATCAACCAGGAGATCTTGCCGGCCCAGCATCCGGTTGGCGGTGGCACAGGCCCAGGAGTGGGCCCAGTAGTCTTTGTCGGAAAATCCTTCCATTACCGGAAATTGTGGTAGAAGCTTCTGGCAGAGCATCCAATTGACGGTGGAGATGGTTTCCTGCAGCCCGATATGCATAATGGCCTGCCGGAGATTGTTGATTTTATTCAGCGTCCCGTAATAGGAGGAGTTGGCGAGCTGGAGAATGCGGGCGGTGAGGGCAGGATCGGTCTGGAGCAGATTGGTGAACTTGCCCACGTCGATCCGGTCTTCCGGTTGGCGCGACAGAGCCATGAGCCTGGTGAAAACCGCTGGCAGAGGCGGCAGGTCGATCCCGGCCTGGAGTATTTTCAGGGCAAGTTGTTCAGCGGTATCAGACGCGGTTTGCATAGTCATCTCCTGTCTGGTGACGATAACAGCATGTCAGTCTGATTATCGGCCAAGAGTCAGGTCGATAATTGCAGCGCTTGGGTCGTACGGTGAAATCTATTGATCGTATTCTGTGTCAGAATATCACAGACGTGAACAAAAGAACAAATGGGAGCGAAAAAAAATGGCAGGATGCAAGCAGGTTAACAGCACCTAGTTTCAGCTGACTTTCCAAGCCGGGTAGCAGGTGCAATGAGTTTTTCACCGCAGCAGGAGCACATCGGGCCGCCATCTTTATGGCACATCCCAGTCAAACCGTGATTGGTACGGCCAACCCTCCGTTTGCAGAAATTGATCAAGAAAGCGGCCATGCCAAAAACGACGAATGTGATGACGAATATCAATAGAAAAGTTTTCACGTGGTATTCCTTTGGCTATTCTTTAACCGCCGAAGTCGTCAAAATGGATATTGTCCGACTCCACTCCCAACCCCTCCAGCATATCGATCACCGATTTGGTCATCATCGGCGGCCCGCAGAGATAATAGTTGATATCTTCCGGAGCGGGATGGTCTTTCAGATACTTGTCATAGAGAACCAGGTGGATAAAGCCCTTGTCTCCTTGCCAGTTATCTTCGGGCATAGGGTCAGACAACGCCAGATGAAAGGAAAAATTGTCATTCTCTCGTTCTATCTCGGCAAAGTCGTCAAGATAAAAGCATTCTTTAAGGCTCCTGCCGCCGTACCAATATGACACCTTTCTTTTCGTGTGTTTTCCCTTAAAAAGATCGAAAACATGGCTACGCAGGGGGGCCATACCAGCACCGCCGCCGACAATGATGACCTCGGAATCACTGTCGTCCATGAAAAATTCGCCAAACGGCCCGGAGATTGTGACTTCGTCGCCAGCTTTCAAGTTAAAGATGTAGGAGGAGACCTGCCCTGGCGGAATCTCTTTTTTCGTCCCCGGTGGCGGGCTGGCGATACGGACATTGAGTTTAATAACGCCTTTTTCGCCAGGATAGTTGGCCATGGAATAGGCGCGGGTCACTGGTGTGTGCACATGGGATCGGTACTGGAACATCTGAAATTTAGTCCAGTCGCTCAGATAGTTCTCACCGATATCGAAGTTGGCATACGAAAGGGTGTGCGGCGGTACCTCGATCTGAATGTAGCCACCTGCCTTGAAGTTGACTTCCTCGCCCGCGGGCAGTTCCAATACCAGTTCCTTGATAAATGTTGCCACATTCTCGTTGGAGGCAACCTTGCATTTCCATTTTCGGGCATCGAGCATTGAGGCGGGAACCTTGATTTTCAGATCCCGCTTTACCGGTACCTGGCAGGAAAGACGCATGCCGGATCGTGCTTCACGATTGTTGATCTTGCCCTTTTCGGTCGGCAATATAGAACCGCCGCCTTCTTCGACGATACACCGGCACTGGCCGCAGCTGCCGCCGCCGCCGCAGGCAGAGGAAAGAATCACACCATGGTCGGCCAGAGTGGTGAGGAGCTTGCCGCCCGGGCTGTCCTTGACAACCTTATCATCGTTGATGGTGATGGTGATATCTCCGCTGGGCAAAAGCGTTTTCTTGGCGATCACGATTAGCGATACCAGCACGAACTGGATGGCCAGAAAACAGAGTACCGCGACTGCTATTTCATGCATGTTCCGCCTCCATATTCCCTATAATAACCATTCTCTTTTCTTTTTCCGGCAGAAGTGAATTTGTCACATGCCAGCCAAGCCCATAAAGGCGATGGCCATGAGACCGGCGGTGATAAAGGTCATGCCAAGGCCTTTAAGCCCGGCTGGTGGATCGGCATATTCCGAGCGCTCCCTGATGCCGGCCAGTACCACCACTGCCAGAAAGAACCCCGCACCGGAACCGATACCATACGCGACGGACTCCCCGAAGGTGTAATCGCGTTCGACCATAAACAGGGTGCCGCCGAGGATGGCACAGTTGACGGTTAATAGCGGCAAAAAGATACCAAGAGTATTGTAGAGACCCGGTAGAAAACGGTCCATAACCATCTCCAGTACCTGGACCACCGCGGCGATGATGGCGATATAGGTGAGCAACCCGAGAAAGCTGAGGTCGATGTCGGGCTGTCCGGCCCAGGTGAGAGCACCCGGTTTTAATAGAGTATTCAGGATCAGGTTGTTGATCGGTACCGTAATCGTCTGCAGAAACAGCACGGCGGCACCAAGACCGATAGCAGATTTGACCTGCTTGGAGATGGCCAGGAACGTGCACATGCCAAGAAAAAAGCTGAGCGGCATGTTCTCGATAAAAATCGAGCGGAATATGAGATCGATAGAGTGTGCCATTAGTCTTTCTCCTGCTGTTGCGGATCAAGGGTACGAATGGTCCAGATAATGAGCGCGATCAGAAAGAATGCGCTTGCCGGTAGTACAAGGAAACCATTGCGAATATACCAGCCTCCATTGGAGGCGAGTTTGAGGATCTCATAGCCGAAAACAGAACCCGAACCAAGCAGCTCGCGGATAAACGAGACGGTCATCAAAATAAAACCGTAACCGAGGCCGTTGCCGATGCCGTCGAGAAATGAAGCAATTGGCGGATTGGACATGGCAAAACCCTCGGCGCGGCCCATGACGATGCAGTTGGTAATGATGAGCCCGACATAGATGGAGAGCTGTTTGGAGAGATCAAAAACATAGGCTTTCAATATCTGATCCACCAGAATAACCAGGGTGGCGGCGACCATGATCTGAATGCCAATCCGAACCGTGTTGGGGATCTGGAAACGGACGATGCTGATGGTGAGGCTCGAAAAAGCCGTGACCAGGGTGACGCAGATGGTCATCACCAGAGCGGTAGCCATCTGGCCGGTTACTGCCAGTGACGAGCAGATACCGAGAATTAACAAGGCAATGGGGTTCCGCTTGAAAACAGAGAGTGTCAGCAGTTCTATTTTAGTCTCAGCCATTGGTGTTATCCTTTTCTTTCTGAGCTTGTAATTGCTGCAAAAACGGTTTGAAACCGTGGTCGCCAAACCAGAATTCCAAAAGGCCGCTGACCCCCCGTGAGGTGATTGTCGCTCCTGAGAGTCCGTCGATCTGGTACGCAGCTTCAGGGCTACTCTTGTCCGGACTGCCTTTTACAAGTTTCAAGGCTACCGTTTCATCTTTGTAGATCTGCTTGCCCTGCCAGCGTTCCTGCCAGCTGCGGTTCTCCACCTCGCCGCCAAGCCCCGGTGTTTCGCCATGTTCGTAAAAGGATACGCCACGAATGGTGTTGAGATCACTATCGATCGCAACATACGCGTACATCGTCGACCAGAGCCCCTTGCCGCGTACCGGTAACACAACCTCGGAGAGCTTGCCGTCCTTTTTCACCAGATACACAAGTGAGTATTTCTCCTTACGGGAGATGCCAGCGGTGTCGATGTCTTTTTCGATGGCGGTACCGAGATCGCTGGTAAAGGCAGCCTTTCGCTGGTTGTAGTTGCTCGGGTTGATGGTCTCTTCATCAACGAATTTACCGCTGGCAAGCTCTATAACCCGGGTCTCGATGCCCGTGAACAACTCATCGACCGGGGTGTTCTCGTTATAAAGCCCTGCCGCGTAAAGGATGTTTTTCTGGCGGTCGAGCTGACGGTTGGCCTCCTGGATGGGACGCAGACCGACTGCGGCGCCGGCAACCAGGGCCGAGCAGGCAAAGGCCAGGATGAGCACGGAATAAAAGGGTTTGGCAGCGGTAATATCAACCATGACGAACCATCCTTCTCTTGATATTGGCCTGAAGCACAAAATAATCCATGAGTGGTGCAAAGACATTGCCCAGCAGAATGGCCAGCATCACCCCTTCCGGGTAGGCGGGATTAGCCACCCTGATGACGATACAGAGGATACCGATCAACCCACCGTAAAACCATTGGCCGGTGCGGGTGTGGGCTGCCGATACGGGATCAGTGGCCATAAACACCATGCCGAAGGCAAAGCTGCCGAGCACCAGATGATAATGGGGGCCAAGTCCATACAGCGGATTTGCCGGGTCGCTTTGCAGAATGAAATAGAGACTGGCGACAAAGCCCCCCAACAGCATGGAAACGATAATTCGCCAGGAAGCTACGCGGGTTGCGAGCAGAATCACCGCTCCCAGAAGGCAGGCCAGAGTTGAGGTTTCACCAAGAGAGCCGGGGATGGTGCCGACAAAGAGTTGCCACCAGTTGTAACCGAGATCGGTGACGTTGCTGCCGGGGGCGGCCGCCGCGATCACGCCAAGCGGGGTGGCGCTGGTTACACCATCGACGGCGGTCCAGATCTTGTCGCCGGTAAGCTGGGCCGGATAGGCGAAATAGATAAAGGCGCGGGAGGCGAGGGCTGGGTTCATGAAGTTTCTGCCGACGCCGCCGAAAACCTCTTTGGCGAAAACTAGGCCGCAACTAATGCCCACCGCCACCTGCCAGAGCGGAATGGTCGGGGGCAGGGAGAGGGTAAACAGCAGTCCGGAGACCAGAAAGGCCTCGGAAAATTCATGACCGCGGATGATGTTGAATACACCTTCCCAAAATGAACCAACCAGCATGGTGACGATATAAATCGGCAGAAAATAGAGAGCGCCGTGTAGCATATTGGAAAAGATGCTGTTTGGATCGCAACCGACAATAGCCATGATCGAGCCGCGCCAGCCTTCGGGGGCGGCGAGTCCCAATGTCCCGAGGGCCAGGTTGGCCTGGTAGCCGGTGTTCCACAACGCCATGATGGTGCAGGGCAAGAGGGCTACCAGCACCGTGGTCATGATCCGTTTCAGGTCGATACCGTCCCGGACGTGGGGCGCAACCTTTGTGGTGGTGTTGCTGCCAAAAAGAAAGGAGTCGAACGCCTCATAGAGCGGATACCAGCGGGCGTAGCGGCCGCCCGGCTTGAAGTGGCGGCCCATCTCTTCCATGATCGTGCTCAGTTTTTTCATTGTCTTTTCGTTATCCTGTGGCGATGGGTTCAGCCTTCGATCTCAATAGTGGTCAGTACGTTACGCAGTGCCTGGCCGAACTCGTTTTTACCGGGACAGGCAAAACCGCAGAGTGCCAGGTCTTCCTCGATCAGCTCCAGGCAGCCGAGTGCTTTTGATTTTTCTGTATCTCCCACTGAGAGCGCCTTTAAAAGGTAGGTGGGAATGATATCGAGCGGCATCACATCCTCGTAGGTACCGAGCGGGTAAATAGCTCGCTTACCACCCCAGAGTGCGGTGTTCATCGGCAATTTCAGCATATTGTTCAAGGCTGAGATAAACACCGGCTTTACCGAAAAACGGTTACTGCCTGGCATTGCCCAGTTGAACAGGCTGCGGCCGCTGTTGTCTGGTAAGACGCTGACCTGGTTGTGGTAACGGCCAAGGAAACCATGGATCTCATTGGCGGTACGACCACTTAATACCGAGCCGGAGACGACGCGTAAGTGCTCTTCAGTCAGCTCGCCTCTGCAGAGTTCTTCGATGTTGGCACCTATCCGGGTTTCGACGAGAGACGGTTCGCGTACACCGGTGCCTGCAAGAGAAACGATCCGTTCCGTCATCAGCTGGCCGGTGCGGAACAGATACCCGATAGCAATCACATCCTGATAGCCGATGTGCCAGACACTCTTCTGCTCATGCACCGGGTCGAGACAGTGAATGTGGGTAGACGGGAGCCCGGCGGGATGCGGCCCGGAAAAAGCCCAGTAGTTGAAGCCTTCCGCCTTTTCATGGGAGAGCAGTTCGCGTTTCGCGCTGCAGTAGTTACGCGGCACATCAAGCATTATGGCCAGTAACTGGAGACCGCGATTATAGTCGCTACCGTGTCGGGCAATGATGTTTTCCGGCGGTGGAGCTAGCGGTTCGGTGTCGATAGCGGTAACAAAAAGCGAAGCAGGGGTAGCGTCAATGGGCGGTATCTTGCCGTAGGGGCGGGTGCGAAACGATGGCCAGAGGCCGGAATCTATCAAGATGGTCCTGATTGCTTCCGGGAAGTAGTTTGTGGGTGGCTGATCCGGTTCGTCAATCAGGGTAACTGCTGCTTCACCTGTCAGATCGACGATGATCGATTCGAACTTTCGTTTGTCACCACGATGAATGGCGATGATCTTGCCGCAACCGGGTGAGGTGTATTTCACCCCCGGATTTTTCTTGTCGGTAAAAAGCAACTGGCCTGTCTTGACCTTGTTACCGACTTCCACCTCCATGGTTGGCTTCATGCCGATGGAGTCGTCACCGATAATCGCCACTTGACTCACCGGCGAGGCGGCTCTGATCGCTGGATCCGGCGCGCCGGCGATGGGCAGGTCGAGACCTCGTTGTAACTCAAAATGGCGGTCAGCCTGATGAAAGACGATGCCGCCGATGGTGCGGGCTATGGTGCTCATACGCAGTTGGCCTATAGTTCTTTCTGGAGGCAGGATTGCCTGTTGTTTTAATTTTTTGGGTCAGCTGAAAAAACCGGTGGTGTGGGAACTGTTCAGCTCCTTGTCGATCAGGTAGCCTTCACAACCATCCATCGATTCTAACAGTTCAAGCCCCTTGTCTCGACCAAGGACCATGACTGCCGTAGCCAGTCCATCTGCCAGCATAACACTGGGAGCCGTGACCGTGCAGCTTGCCAGTTCCGGCGAGGAAAAGCCGGTGTGTGGATCAATGATGTGATGGTTTTTCAGGTCCGGCGTGAAAGCCTGGAAATAGTCGCCGGAGGTGGCTACGGCGCGTTCGGTAACGTCGAAGGCCACCGGTTTTGCCGTGTTCTCTTTTCTCGGATTCATGATACCGATCCTCCAGGGGCTGCCATCCGGTTTGGACCCGGTGACCATCAGGTCGCCGCCGGCATCGACATAAACCTGTTGAAATCCCTGCTCTTTCAACGCTGCCACTCCCTGGTCGACGATATAGCCTTTGCCGATGCCATCGAGGGTAATTGCCATGTTCGGAGCGTCAAAACGGATTTCGGTCTCGCTTACCATAAGCTTCTGGTAGTCGACCCCGTTTTTAGTCTGTTGCAACCTTGCAGGATCAGGATATTGCTGTTCACTGTGCAACGCCAGTAATGGCAGCATGGTGACATCAAAGGCGCCGTCTGATTTTTCGCTCAAGGTGCGGGAGAGTTGCAGTACCTCCAACAGTTCCTTGCCGGGTGCGGTAAGAGTGCCGCTCTGGTTGAGCTGATAGACTGGGCTGGTAGCCATGTGGCGGCTCAGTTTCCCTTCAAGGGCCAGCATCCTGGCAAGGGTTGTGTCGATGGCATGCTCACAGGCGTCCCTGTTTTTGCCGTAAACCGTGAGGTTCACATAGGTGCCCATGATCGGCTGACTGCGGCGGGCTACTGCAAGTCTTGATGCGCCGTTGAACAGACCGAGCTGCCAGCACGCTCCCGCCGCACCGGCGACAGCTACAATCTGGAGAAATGTCCTGCGGTTGAACGTTTTTGATGACGCTGACGGGCTTTCGGTCATGGTGTTCACCTCTCGTGGTTGCGGCATGAAAATGCGAAAATCACAGCCCGACCGTATTGCAGAGCTTCCATTCTAATAACGGCAGGTCTAATAAACTGAAATCGCAGTTTTTTGTTGTAATAGCAAAGAAGAAGTATAACTTTGATCAGTATAATAATAAATTGCCGGTGAATCAAATGGGATGAGCTTGTAACAACCCAAAATCATACGGACGAGGGGCGAAAACGGCTGGCTGGAAAAGCCGGAAACGTCGTGGGCGAAAGAGTTACATGAACTCTGGAGGTTTATATCCCGGGAGAGATTTTTTTTCTTTGACGATTTCTTTTCTCCTGCGGGAGGATGAATGTGTCAGGAATCGGCGAACGAAACAGCAGGTTGACGGGGTGACTCTGTAGGTTTTTTTTGGGTGTCCGGATGAGGAGAGAGAATGGAAAATTACGCATATGAGAAGTTGGGGTTGTTTTATCTGGGCCGGGAACTCGATGCGGCACACTTGGCTCCGTCCCCGGCACCGCTACTCTATAAAAGCAATAACCTTACTACCCATGCTGCGATTATCGGCATGACCGGCAGCGGCAAGACCGGTCTCGGTATCGCCCTGATCGAAGAGGCGATTATGGATAATATCCCCTCGATCATCATTGACCCCAAAGGGGATATGGGTAACCTATTGCTCACATTTCCAGGACTGCGGCCAGACGATTTCCAGCCGTGGATCGATCCGAAGGAGGCCGCCCGAAAGGGGCTTGGCGTGGAGGAATATGCCGCCAAAACCGCAACGACCTGGCGGGAGGGGTTGAGTGCCTGGGATCAGGGGGGCGAACGGATCGGGGAGTTGAAAGCGAGGACCGAAATGACCATCTACACCCCGGGAAGCACCGCTGGGGTGCCGGTGTCGGTGCTGGGCAATATTGCAGCGCCCACAACCGAAGTGTTGGACGATCTTGATACCCTGAACTCACTGATTAATTCAACAGTCACCAGCCTGCTCACCCTGATAGGTGTCCAGAGTGAGCCACTACAGAGTAAAGAGCATATCCTGCTCTCCTCCATTCTCCTTCATTTCTGGCGCAAGGGCGAAGATCTGCAGATGGAGCAACTGATCGGGACCATTGTCAGCCCGCCTTTTGATAAGGTGGGGGTCTTCCCGCTGGATACCTTCTACCCGCAGTCGGAGAGAATGGGACTTGCCATGAGTTTCAACAATATCCTGGCGAGCCCTACTTTTTCGGCCTGGCTTACCGGTGAACCACTGGACATCCAGCGTCTGCTCTATACCGAAGAGGGTAAGCCGCGAAGCGCCATTTTCTCCATTGCCCATTTAAGCGAATCGGAGCGGATGTTTTTCGTCACCATGCTGCTCGGGCGTTTTATCGACTGGATGCGGCGGCAATCCGGTACCTCGTCGCTGAAGGCCTTGTTGTACATGGATGAGATCTTCGGTTACTTCCCACCGATCGCCAATCCACCTTCCAAAAAGCCGATGCTGCTGCTGTTGAAGCAGGCCCGGGCCTATGGCTGCGGCGTGGTGCTGGCGACCCAGAATCCGGTGGATCTCGACTATAAAGGGTTGGCCAATATCGGCAGCTGGTTTATCGGGCGGCTCCAGACCAGCCAGGATCAGGAACGGGTGGCTGAGGGTATTGCCGGTGGAAGCGGGGGAACACTGGCGATTGGCGAGGTGAAGTCACTTTTGTCCGGCATGAAAGGCCGGCAATTTCTGCTTCGCTCAGCTCACCTGGATGCCCCGGTCCTTTTTGAAACCCGCTGGGTCATGTCCTATCTGCGGGGGCCGATCGCTGCCAGTGACATCAGGATGCTGATGGCTGGTAGCGCGAATGTTACAACGACTGTGTCTCAGCCGGCAACCGATGGTTTGGCCGAAAGCGCGGTCCCGGGCGAATATGGTTCCCGGCCCGTGCTGTCGCCGGACATCAGCCAATATTACGCCATGCAGAATGTGGTGAGTGACAAGGTGGTGTTTGAACCGTGGCTTTTTGCGACCGGCAAGGTGCGTTTTGTCAATACTACAAAAAATATCGATGAGGTACGGCAGGTTGGGCGGCGGATCTACCTGAGCCAGGAGCTCCGTCGTTTCGACTGGCTGGAAGCCGAGGAGACACTCATCAAGCTTGCGGATTGTGGCCAGAGTGCACCCGAAGGCAGCCAGTATTATCCTTTGCCTGCCGCGATCTCCGGCGCAAGGAATCTTCAGACTTTCGACAAAGGATTTCGTGACTATCTGTATCATAATGAACGTCTTGAATTGCAGCGGGTCGCCGCCTTGAAGCTCGAGTCCCGGCCCGGCGAGAGTGTTGGTGATTTCCGGGTTCGATTGCAGGATGTCTTACGGGAAAAAAAGGCAGCAGCAGTGGAAAAGCTGCAGAAGAGTTATGGGATCAAACAGCAGCGTCTTGAAGATCAACTGCAGAAGGCCATGTACCGGTTGGAGAAGGAACAGCTGGATGTGAAGACCAAAACGGTGGATACCGTCCTCTCGTTTGGGGTCGCAGTGGTGGGCGCACTCTTTGGCCGGAAAGCGATCTCGACAACGTCCATCTCGCGGACCGCCAGCGGTATGCGCAGTGCCGGACGGGTGGTGAAGGAGAAGGCGGACGTGCAGCGGGCTAAGGAACAGATGGCCGAACTGCAGCAGGCTCTTAAGGAGTTCTCCTCAGAGATCGAACAGCAGGCGATGGCTATCGGTGAAGATTTTGCTATTGAGCGCTACGAAATGGAGCCGGTGATGGTGAAACCGAAAAAGAGCGATATCTATGATGTCGAGGTGGCGATTCTCTGGGAGCAGGGGAACATGTCATGACCAGTGACGGTCCGGTCTTGATAGTTGAGGATGATCCGAATACCGCCGCTCTTGTGCGGACTTATCTTGAGCGGGAGGGGTTTGTGACCATCCATGCCGACAATGGTATGATGGGTTTGCAACTCGCCAGGGAGAAGCAGCCGGTCTTTGTCATTCTTGATATCATGTTGCCAGGCCTTGACGGCTGGGATGTCTGCAGACGGCTTCGCACCTTTTCAGAGGTGCCGATATTGATGCTCACTGCTCGTGAGGAGGAGATCGACCGGGTGAGTGGTCTTGCCATCGGCGCCGACGATTATGTGGTGAAGCCCTTTAGTCCGCGTGAGTTGGTGGAACGGGTCAAGGCGATTCTCCGCCGGGTCCGGCCGCAACGGCAACAGATGGAGAACCTGCTGGTTTCCAGTGGTATTGCGATGGATCTGGAAAAGCACCGGGTGAAACTCGATGGGGAAGTGGTGCAGCTGACCACCACCGAATTCCGGTTGTTAAAGACGCTTATGCAGTCGCCCGGCCGGGTCTTTTCACGTAATGAACTGCTCGACAGCCTCTATGAACATGGGGAAATCGTGGTGGATCGGGTTATTGATGTCCATATCGGTAAGCTCAGGCAGAAATTGGAAAAACAGCCGGGAAGACCGCAATACATCCTTACCGTACGAGGCTTTGGCTACAGCTTCACCGATGAGGTCGTCAGATGAAAAGCCCCGGCGAAAGTCTGCTGGTCAAGCTGCTGTTGGTAACGGTAGTGCCCGCCATTACCATAATCGGGGTGATCTGGCTGGCCATTGACAAGCAGGCCGCAGGCTATTTCATGGCACTCATGAAAAAATATGAGATCTCGCCCACCGAAATTCATCAGATGTTTCTTTCCTCAATCCATTTCTCGCTGATCTGGGCCAGCGTCGCCGCGTTGATACTCTCCTTTGTCTTAAGTTTCTTACTCATTCGCAGGGTTTTGAAGCCTTTGTCGCAGATGTCGGAGATTACCGCACAGGTGGCGGCGGGCGATTTTTCGACCCGGGTTGATGTTACCACCCGCGATGAGGTAGGGCGGCTCGGCCTCTCGTTTAATCGCATGGCCGACAGCCTTGCGCGCATCGAACAATTGAGAAAGAATATGGTTGCCGATGTTGCCCATGAGTTGCGCACACCACTTACCAATCTGCGGGGCTATCTCGAGGCCTTAAATGATAAGGTGCTGGAGCCTTCGCCTGCGACCCTGCAGGTGCTGCAGGAGGAGACCATGCGTCTGGTGAAACTCGTGGAGAGTCTGCAGCAGCTGGCCCGGGCCGACGCCGCCCGTCACTATCTGCATCGCGAGGAGATCCGTATCCCGGCGGAGATCAGTTATCTGCTTACCCTCTACCAGAATGGTCTTGCCCAGAAAAACATCTCGGTGGTAAATGATTTTGCAGCGGATGCCGAATTCGTCCAGGCGGATCGTGACAAATTTCTTCAGGCCGCCAGCAACCTGCTCGATAACTGTTTAAAGTACACTCCAGCTGATGGGAGCATTGAAATCTCAAGTCGATTAATAGAAAACTCGATCGAAATGCGTTTTTGCAACACCGGGCCGGAGATTGCGGAAGCGGATCTCCCCTTCATCTTCGAGCGGTTTTTCCGTACCGACCGCTCACGCTCACGTGACGGCGGCGCTGGTATAGGCCTGGCGATCACCCGTGAATTGATCGAGGCGCATGGCGGCCAGATGAGCGCCGAAAGCACGGGCGGGCGGACCTGCATCAGTTTCCGTCTGCCACGCTGACCGGTTATGATGGAACTCATGGAAACCAAAAAACTTGAAAGAGTGAACAATGAAAAGATTATCCTGTATCACACTCCTTGCCGTAACCCTGATGCTGACCGGCTGTGCCGGTGCCAAACGGCCAGTTCTCTATCCCAACAGTTATTTTAATCAGGTGGGCCAACAGCAGGCGGAGATGGATATTGATGCCTGCATGTACGCAGCCGAGGCCAGCGGTGCCAATTCAGGAAAAGGGACGGAACTGGTGAAAGACACAGCTAAGGCTGGGGCTGTGGGCGGAGCCACCGGTGCAGTGGTAGGGGCTATTGCCTCAGGGACCAGTGTCGGGCGAGGGGCAGCCATTGGTGGGGCCGGAGC
This sequence comes from Desulfopila aestuarii DSM 18488, assembly GCF_900143695.1. Classification (GTDB taxonomy): domain Bacteria; phylum Desulfobacterota; class Desulfobulbia; order Desulfobulbales; family Desulfocapsaceae; genus Desulfopila; species Desulfopila aestuarii. The sequence goes on along the minus strand of NZ_FRFE01000007.1, from coordinate 34,638 downwards.
GGCCACGGCGACCCTGGTCGGCGGCGCCTTCGATGCCGCAGAACCGACTGATATCTACATCCGTTTTGTTGACATGTGTCTGCAGGAGAAAGGTTACCAGCTGATCGGCTGGCGGTAGCCAGAATTCCTCACGAAATATTCTATGAACGTGTGCGTTACAGTCCGCTTTTTGTCAAAATTTCGTCTGCGATATTTGGATAGAGCTGCTTCACGCAGTCGGGACAGATGCCGTGACTGAAGGTGGCCTCGGAATGCTCACGGACATAGTGCTCAATCTTGCTCCAGGAGCCTTGGTCGTCACGGATTTGTTTGCAATGGGAGCAGATCGGTAGAATGCCGCGCAATGTTTTGATTTCCTGAATAGCCTGCTGCAGTGAGGTGATGAGTTCCTCCCGCTGGGCTTCGTTGAGCTTTCGCTGGGTGATGTCGTGGACGACAGAGCAGAGCAGTGATCTGTTTTGATAAACTATCGGCCCGGTGAACACCTCGACCTCGCGGATATCGCCATTAGCAAGTCTGTGAGTGAAACTGAAATACTTTTTATTTCTAGTTGCCGCTCGTTCAAGCTCGGTGCGCACTTCCTCTGCAGTGAGGATGTTGAGATCTGTAATGTTGAGAGTTTTGAACTGTTTTTTTGAATAACCATAAAAGTCGCATGCCGCGCTGTTGGCATCGATTATCCTGGCTGTATTTTCTTCTATCAGCAGCATAACCGATGCGTTCATCTCAAAGAGCGCAGAATAGAGTTTATCTCGTTCCTGCAGTATTGCCAGGGCGCGTTTTCGTGCAGTAATGTCTCTAAGGGCCGCGATTCTGGTGGGTGCTCCTTTGAAAAGGAACGTTTTTCCCTGGACTTCGAGCGGGAAAGAGGTTCCGTCTTTTCTTACTCCTGTTACTTCGTACGCGTGTTCGATATTTGTGGAAATATGTTGTGTTACCAGGTCGTGATCTTTGGGGTCAATGTAATCATGTGTGTTTGTCCCAATGAGTTCGCTGGCTGAACAGCCGAACATCTGACAGGCATTGTCGTTTGCTTCGACGATCTTTCCTTTCTGAGAAAAGACAATACCTTCAAAAGATGCTTCCGAGAGTTTGCGATAGCGGCTTTCACTGTCGGCCAATGTCTGGTGCATCGTCAGAAGACTCTGTCGAGCTTGCTGGGTATTCATTAGTGAAAAAACAATATTTGTTCCGGCTGTTGAAAGTATGGCAATGATGAAATGAATGGCGTCATGTCCATCTGCTGTAAATATTCCTTTAGCTGGTATGAACAGCCAATGAGACGCTCTGGCCATGAGCGACACCGCGTTAATGAGTATAAGGCCAGCACCCAGATAATAGAGTGGCCGGGCAGAAGAAGGTGCGTGCCCAATCCATTCCAGTGATATGGCCAGCATGAGAATAAAGATGGCAATGCTGCTACCCATGTTCCTGATGGCTATGTTGTCTTCAATGAAGCTGTAGTGATAGCAGAAAACCGCAACAGCCGCTGGGAGCAGGTAGAAGAGACGATGTAATCTCGTGTTGTGGGCAAACTGCCGGACAGCATCCAGCATGAGAGTGGTTGAGAAGACAGCGATGGTGTTGAAACCGATTACGCTCAGGCCCAGGGGGATTTCCCCACGGAGTACGAGTAGCAGTAATCCCAGGGTGTGGAGCAGAATGCCAGCGGTCCAGGTTTTGAATCCGGGGTAAGCGTCCTGATAAAGGAGGTAGACCGTGAACGCCACAAAGAAGACTGATGACAGGGCAATGTCGCAGACCAGCAGAGTTTTTATGTCGAGTATCATGAAGCCTTGTCCTGAAAAGTCTTGGGGCTATGAACTTCGGTTCGTCTGACGGCTAACGCAAGAAGCGTTGGTATATCATATCAAAAGAGTATACAGATAAGTGTTAGGTTGGTAAATGGGAATCATTCTGAAAAGTGAAAGAGGGAAAAGGTGAACCTGTGAAAATCGGTGGCAGAGCTTCTCATCTTAACTCTCAAAAGACAGTATAAGGTGAAGGATTATGATGGGTCGCGAAAAAAAATAGCGGCAATCGAGGGCTAAGAAAACCATCAATTGCCGCACATGTGTAGGAATCAGCAATTCGAATCTGATGCGCCGAGTTGCAATCTTGGGATCAGTAGGTTTTGTTCTTTGTTGCGGCCTTCTCTATGGCGTCGCCAGCTTGCTCGATGTCCTGCCCGATCCCTGACATGGTGTTGCATCCAGCGAGCAGGACCAGGTTTATGACCAACATGATAGCAAAGAAATACCTTTTCATACGGCTCCTCTTAAAGATGTGGTGAAGTATGATATAGCGAAATGCATGTGGCCAATGGCCTGCTTCGCCTGACGGCAGCCTGACTTGATGGTGTCGCCTCAATTACTTGTTGATCTGTACATAGAAAATTTCGCTTCAGTCTACAAGTAAAATGAGAAGAATAAAGGTAAATCGTTTTGCGTAGTCGCGGACAGTTTTCAGGAAAAGGAGATGGCGATAGCTTGGCTGAGACGAGCACCGGCCCCGTGGTTCGTCAGTCGAAAACGGGGCCGGCAAGGTGAGAGCAGATGTTTGGGGAGGAATCTTACAAATGGCCTGATATTATGAATTTATGCCGTGCTATAACATCAGGCTTCTGTTTCAAGTCCTCCATCGAAAAGCATGTCGTCTCCGGCTTGAGTGATGGATTCGGTGCTATTCATTTCAGTATAGATGGCCAGGAACCTGCTGTACGCCATACCATGTCCCCGCTGATGACCTATAGGTGGCATCTTCATCAGATCGTCAACACTGGTCTGCAACGACGCAATCTGTGAGTCAAACCAGGTTTGCAATTCTGTGAGCTTATCAGTAAACGCGGGCTCCACTGGGGTATTTTCAGGATTGTCCGTAGCTGCTGCAGCCACGATTTCGTCAGCCATTTCTTCTGTAGCGATATCAGCAGCGGTACCTTCAGTTTCATCTGCAGTGGAAACGGCGATGACCGGTGTTTCGGTGTTTTCCGGGTCAATAACAGGTTCCATGTCCGTGTCAACGACAAGCGACTCGTCTGCCGGCGGTTGACCAATCTGCCACATAGCATTGAAAAAATCGCCAAAAGCCCCCTGGATGCCAGCAAAGATATCACCCGGCTGGGAAGCGGCGGTTTTAATGGAAGTGGAGTCGGTCTCCTCTGATCCGCCAAAGAGATTGCTGACAGCTTGTGAAAATGTATCCATCAAGCCTTTCATTTGAGCAATGATATCTGTTTCCCCAAAGCTTCCTTGGAAATCGTTACCAAGAGTTGCAACCCGCACTTCCAGATCGGTGACGAGCTGGTTGCTGCCGGTCGCTAGAACATCATTTACTTTTTGTGCTGAATTTGTCTGGAGCTGTTCCTGGAAGTTGATCCGCAGCCGCAGATTGGCAACTCCCTGAAAATGATTTTCCTGCAGGTTTCGGATGGCTCCGTGAGCTGATCTTTGATGGTGATGAACCTGGGCGTTTTTTGCCTGTTCAGTTTCTCCCGTGGACTGTCCCTGCCGCTGTAGGTTTGAGTTTTCTTTTTCACTCTCCGCTCTGTTCTTTCTTTTGCCTTGCAGTCCAAAGGCATACCGATTTCCAAATCCTTCTATTTTCATGACGTACTCCTTGGTCGATAGGTGCTTCAATTATGTTCTTCTTATTTGATTTATCGACCGGTAACGGTGTGGAATTTAGGGCGTGGATGCGTTGGAGTTGTCAGGTGGGAAGTAAAAGACTGAGAGGACTGTACTTTCTATCTGTTGAGAAATGAAGAAATTCGCTGCTGCAGCGTATGGGATAATGTTGAGACTGATAAGCTTTGTGGCTGTGCCTACCACCAATACGAGGGTACTGAACAGGAAGGTGCCCAGGCTCCCGATGTCAGCCTTTTGCCGGTACGCTCGGTGCGATGAAGTGGTCGAATTCGTTTCTATCAGGCTATCTGAAAGTTGCATGCGATATCCTGACGGCCTGAGGTTATTTGCGTTTTAATTGATTGAGCAGGGCCTTGTACTCTTTGGAGACGCGATAGCTTTCTCTGGATTTCTGGATTGCCTTGTTATGGGTCTTCTTGTCCAGCGTATTGTCTTTCAAGAAGGTGAGTGTCTGTTCCGGGTATTTGGCCATGCAGACCGAGATCAGCCAGGCGTTGGCCATGAAAACGTAATAGCCGGTATGGGTGACATCCTGGGAGAACGAAAAAATTGTCTCAAGATAGTGTTCTTCCACATAATGCGCCAGGAGCAGAACCAAGGCAGCGCGGACGACGAATTCCTGATCCGACTGCAGCCAGGTGCGAATAATAGGCAGAATCTCTTCTTGTTCTTTTTTGATATTTTTAAAATCACAGATGGTTGAGTCGATCTGGGCCCAGTTATCGACTTTATCAAGGAATTTTTTCGTGAGTGGCAGCAGGTCGATGAACGATTGATCTAGGTAGGAGATGGCCATGCCTTCCAGCAGGATCATCTCGTAGATATTCTGTTTGTCTTGCTCAATAAAGGAAAGTGCGTCGTTCTTCGCGATCTTTTTCGCCAGCTTTCTGAGTGCGGGAACCCTGACACCGAGGGTCTTCTGCCTGGTAGGAATGATCTTGTCGTTGAAGGCTTTGTATTCCACTTCGGCCAATCGGTGTAATTCTTCAAGAATATTCATTGGTTCAGCCCTGTTAAGAGAGTTTTTTCTGTGGTCATGCATTTCGGAGTATTTCAAGATATTGAGAGTAGCCATCCCTGTTGAAGTTGACCGATTTTTGGTTCATGAAACCGTGCAGGTAAGGTGTTTTGAAATAATTGACCAGTGGTGTTGTGGCGAGAGCCTCCATCACCTCATCAATATTGAAATGCGGCTCCATTTTCGGGAGATAGAGATCGATTGGGATGCGAGGCTGGATGTGGAGAAGATTGCGTATCTGTGAACTATAAAAGCATATTCCTTTTGTATTTCGCTCAAAATCGAGCATGGCAGAGACGGCCCATATTGCCGAACCACCAACGCTGAAACCTAACAGGTGTTGCTCGCAATATGTTCTATTTGCTTGCAGGTGCTGGAATATCTTTTCAATATAGCCGGTCAAACCGATATTTTTTTGGAAATACTCGTATGCGTCACTTTCGTTGCGAAAGTCGATCTCCTTGCCATCGTATGGATCGATGATTTCGATCGATGAATATTTTTCTGATAATGATGTCAGAAGTTTATGAATACATGTTGTGTTGCCGAAAATGTCCGTAGCGGCCAGTAAATGCATAGCTGTTCGAAATGAAGAGTGTCTTAAGGCCGGCTTGAAAAGTAATTGGGACTGGCAAATTACTGCTCGATTATTGATCTGTCAGCGCAAGTTTTATTCCAAGAGCAGCAAAGGTAGCGGCAAACGATCGTTGCAGACGGGTTATAATTCGTGGCGAGCCGACGACATACCTGCGAACACTATGTGCCGACATTCCATACAGGATGAAAATGACAAGGGTCATAGCCATGAAAATGACACTCAGCACCATCATGTCCATGGTTGGCGATGCCGCTTGTGGATTGACGAATAGAGGAAGAAAAGCCAGGAAGAATATGGAAAGCTTGGGGTTCAAAATATTGATGAGAAAGCCCCGTACTGCAATTTGGTATAGGCCTTTCCTGGTTGCTGGAGTGTCAAATTTCAAGCCACCCGTTTCACGCCACATGGTCCACGCAAGGTACAGCAGATAGGCGGCACCTGCATATTTCACTGCCTGAAATGCAACTGCACTCATATGGAGAATGGCTGATAAACCAAGGATGCTGGCGGTTATGTGTGGAAGAATACCGGCAGTGCAACCACAGGCGGCAGCGATACTTGCCCGCCAACCGAGGAAAAGACCGTTCGAGATCGTATAGATCACCCCGGTGCCGGGTATGAGAACTACGACAAGGGAGGTTAAGAGGAATTCGGTACTTGGCATAGTGATATCTCCAGCTTGCTGTGGTTTATCTGGCAAAAGGCTATTGAACTGGGATCATAGCGCATTATCGATCTTCGGTCGTTACATTTTTTCTGGAATTGCGGTATGCATTCATCAGAATTTGACTTCAGCAAATGGTTTCTGCTCCTGCCAGACGCCAGAATCTGGCAGGAGCAATAACCATACCGGCAACGCAATACAAAACGATAGGTAAAATATCACCTGTGCTCATTACATTGCACCCCTTCGCAATAGCAAAAAGGAACTGCGATCTCTTGGAGCGACCAGGAGAGGTGGCTCAGTTCATTTGAACAGGTCGAAACCTGATCTTGAAATTCCGCCCGTGATATATTCAGATGACGTTCGCTTTACACAAAAATCAAATTTGATCGTATATTCATCTCCTATTTTGTTCTACTCACGTCATTATTTAGGATTCTGATCTTTATTGATTAATATGATACGATACTACTCTCTGATAGCTGGTCCACGTTGCCGATGCAGATTGGTCTAGGCACAATTCGAACATTTTTTCTGACGTTGCTCGACAGATGCACGATCCTCATCGACCTTTTCATTAAGGATGGTTGCCAGACTTTTTGTTCCCTGAATAACCACTTCCCGGCAAAGATCCATCTGCTCTTCCTCACCAAATCGATTGCGCAGGATGCCGCAGTTGCATGTACCGTGGAGTTTTATAAAGCGCTCGACCACCGCCCGCCCCAATAGCCCCGCTTCCTTCCAACTGTCACCCTGCTGTTTCCTTCCGTATTTGTGACCAATGGCTATCAGACTACCGGAGACGACACCACAAGCTTCCATAAAAGTTTCCCCAAAACCGCCGCCAAAGGCGGTGGCATAGGGGACAATAGGCTGACTATCTTCCCCCATTGTATCAAGTAATGCCCGTAGGACGGCCTCGGCACAATGATAGCCATTGCCAAAGTATTCGCCTGCCAATTGTGCTGCTTGTTCAGTATCAATGTGTTCGTTCATAATGCTTCCTCCATATGGGTTGATTTGATATAACGATTAATATAAATCATCGATCATGAAAAACGATTTATGCCGATCGTTATAATCACCCCAGCCGATTGACTGAATATGGATATTCGCCAACTCAATACATTTCGCATCGTCGCTGAACAGCTGAACTTCACACGAGCGGCGGAACTGCTTTACCTGGCCCAGTCCTCCGTCTCCGCTCACATCCGAGGACTTGAAAAGGAACTGGGAGTAATGCTCTTCGACCGCATCGGGAAACAGGTTCGCCTAACCGATGCCGGCAAGAAACTGTACAGCTACGCCTGTAAGATTGATGACATGACCGATGAGATCCGCTCGGTCGTAGCCGGAGAACAGTATCTTCAGGGGAGTCTCACGATACGCATGCCGGAGACGCTCGCCAATGTCTATATGCCTGAAGTGATAGAACAATACAGCAATCACTACCCAGGGGTCAGACTTAACTTTATCAACTGTTCAGATAAAGAACTAGCCCGGGAGCTTAGCACCGGTCGAATCGATATTGCGCTGCTGATGACTGACGATCTGACCATGAAAGATGTCAATATTAAATATCTCAAGACAGAACCGCTGGTCATGTGTTCTTCTCCGGAACATCCGCTAGCCGCAAGAAAAAGCATTCATCCGCTTGATCTTGGCAATCAGTTGCTGCTCCTGCCAAAGACGGATTGAAGCTACCGGAGAATGTTCGAGCGGTCGCTCGACGAGGCAGGAGTAACGTTTCGCAGTATTGAGTTTTCAAGTGGTACCTCCCTTCAACGTTGCCTGCAACGTGGGCTGGGAGTAACCATTTGCCCGGAGATTGCTGTCAGCCAGGAACTTCGAAAGGGTAGTCTGAAGCTACTGGAAACGAAAGATATCGTTTCCGAGACGCCTGTTGTCATGATATGGCACATCGATAAGTGGTGTTCAGCGTTGTTACAGCTTTTCATCAATCTGGTCACAGAAACAATCAGGTAACAGACAGAACAGTTGCTCACTGCCTCCGGAAAGATGGCTGTAGTTTTCTCGTGCAAAGACGAGGTCAAGGATGACAGTGGTCAATAGAAATGACATCGTCATATTCAACCTGCAATCCTGTCTTGCCCTGCCACAACTCCAGATTCGTGCAGGCAAGCCTCATGGCTCTGATCATCGGGATTAACGTATATGAGCTCGTATTCTGTTGCCGATTTGACCGATTCTATGCGTTTGTCGTACAATTAGCCATGGTACTGCCATATGTGCATTAAGCACTTCACCTGATTTTGGTGACTGGATGAACATGGAGTCTTTTGAAGAAATGTTATGATTCGCCAGTATTTGAACGTGATTCTCCTTCTGCTGCTGATCACAGCCCTGCCGGCCTGGGCCCAAGTCAACACCAATTACCCGACTGGAATTCCGTTAAAACACAAGACATTCCTGGTGCTGCATTCCTACGGTCCAGACTACGCCTGGACCCGTGAAGTCAATGAGGGTATCATGAGCGTGCTGGAGAAACTCGATTGGACCGACACAATTCGGATCGAGTACATGGATAGCAAAAATACGTATACCGAACAGTACCTTGAAGAGCTGGCCGAACTCTACGCCACCAAGTATCAGATTCTCCACTTTGATGGAATTATTGCCACCGACAATAATGCCCTCAACTTTCTCGAACGTGTCGGTCGACAGCTATTCCCAGTGGCAGTTGTAGTTGCCACCGGGATCAACGGGGTTGATTCGATCGCAAAACCCACCATTGCCAGAAGCGTTGTGATCGAAAAAGCCGACCACCTGGCTACTATACGTCAGGCACTTCACCAGAATCCGACGGCAAAAACACTGCATGTCATCGCTGACAGCTCGACTACAGGCCAGGCGATGCTCGCTGAAGTGGATAAGTTATTGCCGCAACTGGCGAACGAAGGGATTGAAATCAGGATCGTTCCACAAATGGCCTTCGAAGACCTTTTGGGCTATGGCAGTCATCTCAATCAAGATGATATAATTTACATGCTGCCATATTTACTTGACGCAACGAACCGCTCCTTCCGCCAGGGTTTTGTGTCAACGTTTTTAACTAAGCGCGCACAACTGCGTATCTATGGTTCCTGGCAGTTCCAGATAGGCGGCGGCATGGTTGGCGGCAGGGTGCTGTCTGGTTTCAGACAGGGCGAGGTGGCAGCACAATCCCTGATTTCCCTGTTGACCGGCGATACATCAGTCCCGGAGTTCACCGAGCCGGTTACCACCTACAGGGATCTATATGATTACCGGGTGGTACGCGAGCTTGGCATAAACCTCGAAACACTGCCTGAAACTACTTTCTTCATCAATAAGCCTCTTTCCTTCTACGCAAGGCACAAGCAGATTATCCTGCCATCGCTGTCCATTATCGCGATATTGGTCATTATTGTTGTGCTTTTACTGCAGAACCATTTCAAGCAGCTTGATATCAACCGGCGGGATCGGGCGATTATCGACCTCAACAGGGAAATCATCGAAACTCAACGGGAACTGGTCATGACCCTCGGCGAAGTGATCGAGAACCACTCGAAGGAGACCGGCAACCATGTGAAGCGGGTGGCCAAGATCTCTCGCTTCCTGGGAGAAAAGGCCGGGCTCACAAATGAAGAACTTGAAATTCTCGAAGCAGCCTCTCCCCTGCATGACGTCGGCAAGATCGGCATTGCAGAGCATATCCTCCACAAACCCGGGAAGCTCAGCGACAAGGAGTTCGAGTACATTAAAACACATACCACCATCGGCCGAGACATCCTGAAAACCTCAGATCGGCAGCTATTGGCCTCAGCCTGCTCCATTGCCTATCAACACCATGAGCGTTGGGACGGCGGAGGCTACCCCTCCAGGCTCAAAGGCGAAGAGATTAACCTTTTCGCACGAATTACCATGCTGGCCGACATTTATGACGCGCTCTCATCCGATCGATCATACAAGAAAGCCTGGTCAGAACAGAAGGTTATCAATTACATCAGGAGAAACAGCGCGATCTTTTTCGACCCGCGCCTCGTAGGAATTTTCCTTAGTCATACCGATGAGATCAGAGCCTTACGTGAAAAGTATTGCGACGATACCTGAAAAGACCGGAAGCTCCAGCCTTTCGCAGCAATGTGCAGTGAGCCTAACCACCGGTGTCCACTTTTACTTGACCACATCAGTCTCCAGAGGCATGGTTCATTATGCCCATATGGGCGCCGGTAACCCAATTGGGCGTGTTGTCCGGTTCGGCCCCGACAATAGTGGTAAGACAAGGGTAGAGGCCATTTTTTGCTCCTAATGCGACTCGTATCATAGTGTTCCTTTCTTGTTATTTTGGTGAGAGGTTAGGTTCAGTTCAGTGACATGGTATAAGCAGCCGCTATAGTTGCTGAACCGATAAGTGTTTGTTGTGCATGCAAATATGTATATCTCTCGTGAAAATCGCGGCATTAAATTTGCCTGGTTTGGATTCTTCTCTCACACATCCAGCATCTTTACCGAATCTTTACATTCGCTTTATTCGACCTTCACCTCCTGTATATACCGTTTGAGGCAAAGGGGAGAGTTCCCTGGAAAAGCTGATAACGCTCTAACGAAAAACGGAGGTGGAACATGAGAACACTGACTACAGTAATGATGGCAGGAATTGCTCTGATGATGGCCGGTTGCAGCAGTTACGATATGATGGACAAGCCGATGAACACGAAGATGGCCAGTATGGAAGATACAATGGATCCAAAACCAATGGACAGCATGGAGGAGACGTCGGCCATCATGATGAAGGGCAATAGTGCCAATGATACGATGATGAAACCCGCTGCAGATACCATGACCGAAACAATGCAATAGGATTGACAACGGTAATTGGGGAGATGAGCTATGCGAAGAACATTTTTTTCTATACTTCTGCCGATCGCCCTCTTTGTCGCTATGGTCAGCGGTTTTTCCCCGCTGGCCACTGCTGGGCAGGAAAAAGCGACTTTCGTGGTTGCTTGATATGATGTTGGTCGAGATGCCCTGGCAGGGCGGAAAGGGATAGCGGATGTCAGCTCCGGCTGGCTTGGCTTATCAGAAGTGAACAGGGTGACTTTTGATCCGGAGAAGGTGACCTTACAAGAGATGGAAGGATGGTTAAGAGAATCCGGAACCTTTATTCGAACTGTTCCTGCAGAAGAGTAATTGAGGAACATGGCAGAATACAAAAACTGAAATCAGCAGGAGAAATACTATGAGATATAGAAAACGAACAGTGTTAGTCATTGTGTTAGCCCTGTTTGCTGGAGGCTTTGCAGATACCGGCCTGCTAAGCCACGCGCAGCAGATGTCGGCGACAAAGGAAAATAACCAAGCGGTTGAGCATGCACTTTTTGCTGGCGGCTGTTTCTGGTGTATGGAAAAACCGTTTGAGCATCTGGATGGGGTGGTCTCGGTGATATCGGGGTATGCCGGTGGGACAACCGAGAACCCCACCTATCAGAATTACGGTGCAGGCGGCCACACCGAGGTGGTAGATATCACCTACGACCCGACCAGGGTATCCTATGGCAAGCTGCTAGATGTCTATTGGCGACAGATTAATCCCACCGACCCCGGCGGCCAGTTTGTCGATCGAGGCCATGAATATGTCTCGATTATCTTCGTTTACAACAGCGAGCAGCGGCGGCTGGCTGAAGCCTCAAAAGCAAAACTGGAATCCTCCGGCATCTTCAAGAAACCGGTGGTGACGCCGATCCTCGATGCGCCAAAATTCTGGCCCGCCGAGGAGTACCATCAGGACTATTACAAGAACAACCCAATCCGTTACAATTTTTACCGTTCCCGTTCAGGTCGTGACGACTTTATCAATTCCAACTGGAAAGGAGTGAAGATCGATCTCAGTGGCGAGGGGGGAACTGCCATGATGAAACCGACCCAGGAGGAACTAAAGAAGCGTTTGACTCTGCTGCAATATCACGTTACCCAGGAAGAAGGCACTGAACCGCCGTTTAAAAACGAGTTCTGGGACAATAAAAAAACAGGAATCTATGTCGACATCGTCTCCGGCGAACCGCTCTTTAGCTCAACCGACAAATATGACTCGGGCACCGGTTGGCCAAGCTTTTCACGTCCTCTGGTACCAGAGAATATCATTGAGCGTGAAGACCGGAGTTTGTTTTCGACCCGCACAGAAGTTCGCAGCAAGGGCGCCGACTCCCACCTCGGTCACGTCTTTCCTGACGGACCGGCGCCGACCGGTCTTCGTTACTGTATCAACTCGGCGGCACTCCGTTTTGTGTCTGCAGATACGTTGGCAGACGCCGGTTATGGTGAATTTGCAAAGCTATTTAAATAAGGATCAGAAGGTGGTTGTGAACGAGTAGAAAGCCTTCGCCTTTCGCTTCTGAAAATTATTACAGAGGTAGCAGATGCATCTGTAATTGCTTGTCCAAGAGCCACATCTCCCGCCTCGCCATTTTTTTTCGGGGTGGGATTTCTTTTGCCTGAAATTGCGCCGAAATTTTACCCTGCTGCTGGACGTGATTTCGAGCATTTTTTTGCTTATGCCCTTTTTTTCCGTATAATAAAAGTACAGCCAATGCCATATGGGAACAGGCAGGTCTGCAATCGAAAACAGATGGAGGAGCGCATGCAATCTCTGACCTATCAAGACATTATCGATGAGAAGATAGCCGAATGGCGAAAAAGTCTGAGCAACCTTGAGGCTCAGGCCGAAAAATCGGCACATGGCAACCAGGATGAACTGAGGACAAAGATAAAAAAGCTCAGAGAGGCGATAGATACCGCCACCATTCAGCTTCATGACCTCGATGCACATGAAACCGTCGGCAATACAATGCAGACTAAAGATGAAATATTAAAAATATTCAGGTCAATCGATAAGAATTTCGTGGGCAATGAGGAAACGACACCATTTATGCTCTAACCTGCCTATTGAAATCGTAATGCTAATGTCGGAAGATTTCTTGAGAGTGCAGCTCGGCTTTTGGTAAACCGACAACTCTTGAAATATCTGAGATGAACGATCAATGACGAGACAGCAGGGCGTGCAGGCGCTGTTTCTTTAATGACAAGTTATTTGTGGGGCGAGGGCGCAAGGTCCTGGCGATGATCGACATCTGGAACTGCTGATTTTTGCTGGTATTTCAAGTGTGATGATGGTATGCCAGGAACAGAAGCGAGTGGTAGTCGAGTGGCGGGTGCGGTTTGCTCTGAGCATGCCAAGTACGTATAGCCCTGCTGATTATTCATTTCCAACGATGACAAAGCGATGACAGAACAAAAATTCCTGAGCAGAACCTATTTCGACGTTTCCCGAAGCTATCCGGAAATCATGTCAGCCATGAGTGAGCTGGGCACAGTTGTTCGTAAGAGCGGTCCCTTGGATGAGAAGACCACGCATCTTATTCAGCTGGCAGCAGCGGCGGCAAATAACTCGGAAGGTTCGGTACATTCCCATTCTCGACGGGCTATTGACGCCGGAGCCACACCAGAGGAAATCTACCATACCATTCTGCTGCTCATCCCTACCTGCGGTTTTCCCCGGGCTATGGCAGCAGTGTCCTGGTGTCGTGATATTGTTGAGGGTGAGTCCGGGGAGTAATCTCTGCTAACACTTTCTGATGCTGGCGGTTCTTGACCGCCAGTTTTCTGTCACTGCGGTTTATCCAGAAAGCGGCAGTTGCCATCTGTCGTCCATTTTCTATGAGTTCCTCTGCTGACATGTCAGCGTCACTTGCGAAGAAGACGGCTACGTGCTTCTGAAAATTGGGGATGCCGTCACCGGAATCCTTCAGTTTGGTAAACCTTCACCATATGTGTCGAATCCTGGTTTTATAGGACGCTCTCTGTCTTTTGCCGTCTGTCATTTCTCATATGAACCGAATGTATGCTAGAATGGCTGAGGGACGGTTCTTTACATGGTCTTTCTCCTGAAGTTATTTCATATTAAAGGGGCATCAATGCACATTCTTATCCGTATCCCCGATGGTTTTACGAAACCATCGGCATATTCGGTTTCGCCGAATCCTCAACGACTGCGCGTCGACAAATATGTTTTGCCCAAATGGATTTTCATGACGCTGGCAGCAATACATTTCCTCATCTTTTCACTTATGGTGCACTCCGCCGCCAATGCATTTACACCGTTTCGTATTGGCACCGGTGGAGAGACGGGTGTGTATCATCCCATCGGTAAACTCCTTGCCTCGGGGATTACGTTGGAAGCCAAAAAGAAAGATTCGCCTCTTGACGGTTATATCGGTGTAGCCCAGAACTCAGCCGGTTCGATCGAAAACATCAAAGGGGTTGAATCGGGCTTGATCGAAGCCGGAATGGCACAGGCGGACATCGCTTCATTTGCCTATAACAGGGAAAAAATGTTTGCAGGTGCCGATAAACCGTCATCAATACGGGCAATTGCGAGTCTGTACCCCGAGAAATTTCACATCGTAGTCAGAACGGATGCAGGGATCAGCCATTTTACAGATCTTAAAGGGAAAAGGATTTCAATTGACGAAGAAGGGTCCGGCACGCTGGCAGTCATGCGGATTATCCTGCAGGCGTATAACCTGTCGGAAAGCGATCTGTCTCCCGTCTATCTCAAACCCATGTATACCCATGGAAAAATGAAAAATGGTGATATTCAGGGATTTGTCTCGATGGCCGGGGCACCAATGGATGCGGTCAGCAGACTTCTTGAAACAGGTGTCACCCTCATATCCCTTGACCAGAAAGTAACTGCAGAAATTACCAGACACTATCCATATCTCTTTCCCGGCAGGATCGAGGCCGGCATTTATCCGGAAATCCCTACTGCCGATACACTGGAAGTGTATGCTCTGCTTGTTGTAGACGAGAAGATGCCAAACGACGTGGCTTATGCCATTACTGAAGCGTTGTTTGATCGTCGAACCACCGCTTTGTTGCGTGAGGGCCACCCGCAAGGCGTGGCGATCACCCAGGATACGGCATTGAACGGTGTTTCGATTCCCCTGCACCCTGGAGCTGAGCAGTTTTATAAGGAAAAAGGTATATTCAAGTGATATACGGCAATGGCATCGTATTCATTTAAGCATAGGCATCAGCTCCTCTTCTGGGTCTCCATGGCTGGAGTCATCTCCGCCGTCATGCTTGTGGTGTTCTATACCAACACGACACTTCGTTCTATTGAGAAAAATCTACCGAATACCCTGCTGGTTGAGCTCAACTCCCTGTCTGTGGTTCTTGAAGAGGTCTCTGACGTTGTTTCCGCAACTCAAATAGCCAAGGCAATGCCTTCCCCCGAGAATCTTGCCCTGTTAGAGACACGAATCGAGAAAGTCCATAACAGCATCATTGAGTTGCGAGACAGCTTTGTTGCTGACAACTTGATCAATGCTTCCGCTTTCCATGCGGTCCTGGCACCAGCCATCGCCGATCTTCTCATCTGGTCTCGTGACGGTATATCGGGTTATGGTCCTGACTCCGAAGTGACCCTAAGTTTTATGGAGGTGCGCATAGCAGAGGCCTTTCATCAGGCAATTGCTCTCAAACATAACTCGCAGCAGCAGGCACAACAGATCCTCGATAATCAGCGCCAGCGCTTGGGATCATTTCAGCAGAGCGCCACTATCATGCTGATGCTGACGCTGTTGATCGTCTTTTTCTCGGTGTATCTGCTTATCCGTCAGATAACCTTGAAAAACAGAGAGATAAAAACCAACGAACAGTTGCAGGAACAGCATAATCTTCTTGAAAGTCTCTTGCAGAACCTGCCGCTCGGCATAGCTGTCTGGGATAAAAACAGAAATATTCTCCACCTTAACAAGAGCTTCACCCGGATAACCGGCTATACGGTTGAAGACATGCCGAACTTGAGCTGTTGGGCTCAGCTTGCCTACCCGGACCCGGAGTATCGGCAATATGTGGTTGAACACTGGAGGTATTCACGCCAGCAGAATAGTATTGCTGAGTACAGAGTAACCTGCAAAAACGGCGAGATTAAAGATATAGAGTTCCAGGCGGCTTATCTGCCCGATTCCCGTATTATTAACACATTTACCGATGTTACTGAACGGAACCGAAATGAGCATGCCCTGCAAGAGAGTAGAAAAATCAAAGCCCGCGCAACGAAGATGGAATCTCTTGGTCTTCTGGCCGGTGGTGTCGCTCATGACCTGAACAACATATTGTCAGGTGTTGTCAGTTATCCTGAATTACTGCTTATTGATCTCAAGCCCGATAATCCAATGCGGAAACCCATACAGATCATCCAGGATTCAGGACAGAAGGCAGCGGCAATCGTCCAGGATCTGCTGACTGTTGCACGGGGGGTGGCAATTGCCAAGGAGTCTGTCAATATAAACGAGGTTGTCAAAGGATATCTTCAATCTCCCGACTTCAGGCGATTGTGTGAATTTCACCCCGGAGTATCTCTTGACATTTCCCTAGATGAAGATCTGGCCAATATTATGGGTTCTCAGATCCACATCTTGAAAATCCTGATGAATCTCGTCTCCAATGGCTTCGAGGCGATTGAAGACAAAGGGCGTGTGCTGATCACAACAGGCAATTGTTTTGTCGACTCACCGTTTCGCGGTTACAACACTGTCGATGTTGGCGAGTATGTTCTGCTCGCGGTATCCGATGAGGGCAAAGGCATATCAGAAGAAGATCTTGAGCGGATTTTTGAACCATTCTACACAAAGAAGGTGATGGGGAGAAGTGGTACGGGGCTGGGACTGGCGGTTGTCTGGAATGTTGTTCAGGACCACAACGGCTACATTAATGTTGTTAACTCTGAGGCTGGGACAACATTTCAGGTGTTTTTTCCCATAACAGGTAAAGAAAGACGTGAGCAAGATGCACCGTTGGTCTTGACTGATGTCTCAGGCCACGGTGAGGAAATTCTTGTAGTTGACGACGTAGAAACCCAGCGGCACATCACTTCCCTCATCCTGGAAAAACTGGGTTATACGGTGCGGTCAGCAGCAAGTGGTGAGGAGGTGATTGAAAGTATAAAGAAGCATCATGTGGATCTGGTTCTTCTCGACATGATCATGGCTCCAGGGATGAGCGGCAGAGAAACCTACGAACAGATGCTTCGGGTGAATCCACATCAGAAGGCGATCATTATCAGTGGCTTTGCCGAGACGGAGGATGTCAAGGTTACCTTATCGCTCGGTGCAAGCCATTTTCTGAAAAAACCGCTGAAAATCCATGATCTTGGCGTTGCAATCCGCGAAGCACTTGGTGCAGGCCATCCTGGCCAGTTATAAGGTGATCCTGCTTGCTCAGCAAGATCAGTGTTATGCTGGCCCCCCGCCACAACTTCATCGTATGATGAGGTTGTGCAGCTCGTCCGTATCATCGCGCCGGTAGGGAAAATGTGTTTTCAATATTCCGCCGACCTGGCGCACCGCCATGCAGAGTGCTTCCCCATGATTCCCAGACTTTATCCCCTGAATCAGCTCGTTCACGATGTTTTCCCACTCGGCTGGATTGATCTTATCATTGATTCCTTTATCACCCAGAATCCAGACTTTCTGTTCCAGTACGGAGATGAAAATGATAATGCCGTTTTCTTCACGGGTGCGGTAGAGTCCCTCGCCATAAAAAGATGTGATGGCTGCTTCTTCAACTTCTTCTTCTATTTCACGTGCACTTAAAAATTGCCGCTTGAGCTTTACAGAGCGGTTGACTACGAACCGTAATGGCAGGTAGAACAGCGCGAAAAAGAACACAAAAAGATACATGTTGTCGGAGCCCGTCCAGAAGGAGGAACCAAGCTGCGAAGTGCAGACCAGGGCTAACGGCAGGGCCATGAGCGTTGCGCCCCGCACCGCCGCCATAGGGTAATGATGACTGGCAGAGATGATCATCGGCACAATTTCGCCGGAGGTTTCACGCTCCGCCTTTTGGACCTCTGAGGTAACGGCCTGCTGTTCTGATGCTGTCAGAAATTCTTTTGCCAATGTCTCCATATTACCATCCTCCTGAAGCACCGCCGCCGCCAAAGCCGCCGCCGCCACCGCCAAAACCACCGCCGAATCCTCCGGATGAACCTCCGAATCCGCCACCACCTATATAACGGGATGATCGGCGACTGCTGCCGGTGAATCCCTTTCGCCTCAGCATCCGGCTGAGAATGAAAATACCGATAAATATCATGTAGACAAATGCAGCGGAATTCGTAAAGCCGCCAGACGTGTTGCCCGATTTATGATCGGCGGCGGAAAACTCTCCCTTCACTGTCGCCATCATCGCACTGACCCCGTCGATGACACCCTGATCAAAATTACCCTCCTTGAAGCGAGGGGTTATGATATTGCGGATAATCCGGCCGGATGTGAGATCGGTAAGTGTTCCCTCAAGCCCATAACCCACCTCGATACGCAGCTTACGATCATTCCTGGCAATAAGCAGTATGGCGCCGTTATCGAGTCCCTTCTGGCCGATTTTCCAGGCTTCAGCAACCCGTATCGAGAATGCTTCCAGCGAATCGCCTTCTAAAGAGGGGATGGTGAGCACCACGATCTGGGTGGACTGGTCTGCCTCAAACGCCTTCAGCGAGCCTTCGAGCTGGGTCACCGTTGAGGAAGCGAGGAGGCCGGCATAATCGTTCACCCGCGCTTTCAGCGGCGGTACCTCCAGGGCCAGAAGCACCCCAGGCATGAGCAGCAGGAGCAAGAACAGAAAAATGACGTACGGTTTAAAGCCGGTTGTCCTGAACATGCGGGTTTATCCTCTATTGGAATTTGACCTGCGGTACAGCCTTGGCGGCCTCGTCAGCCTTGAAATATTCCTTGCGATCCAGTTTCAACAGCAAATTATTGGTGAGGCTCTCGGGAAAACGCCGGATGGCGCCATTGAACTCTTCCACCACCTGATTGTAGCGCTGGCGGGCTACGTTGATCCTGTTTTCGGTGCCTTCCAGCTGGTTCTGCAGATCAAGAAAATTCTGATTGGCTTTGAGGTCGGGATACCTTTCCACCACGACCATCAGTCTCGACAGCGCCGAGGTCAGACCACCCTGAGCCGCCTGGAATTCCTGCATTTTTGCTGCATTACCTAAATCGCCCGGGGCAACCTGCACGGAGGTGGCTTTGGAACGAGCGTTGATCACCGCTTCGAGGGTTTCGCGCTCATGGGAGGCGTAGCCTTTAACTGTTTCCACAAGATTGGGGATGAGGTCGCCGCGTCGCTGGAGTGCCGCTTCGATATCGGCCCAGGCCTTGAATACCGCCTCTTCTTTCATCTGCAGTGAGTTATAGCCGCAACTGCTCAGCAGCAGCAGCGAGAAAAGGATGGCCACTAATCTGGCTGTTTGTCTCATATGCTTCTCCTTTCGTTGATAAAACAAGATATGTATCTGTATGAATAGAGAAAATGTCTACAGTTGTTCACCATATATCGTTCATGCCTCTCTGTCCAGCGCCTTTCGCTGCCTAACAGGTTGGGTGCGCTGCAAAAGGCTGCTGAGGTAATGGAAAGCAGTGGTTTGTCAGAGAATTGAAAATATGTTGACAGGGAAAAGGTTGTTGCGTAGATAGTTGACTGATTAACTATACCCTGAGCCTTTTGCAAAAGACTCTCCTGTCCGGAATTGTACGAACGGGCAAGCAATACGAAAGAGGTAGAGAATGACAACATGCCAAAACGACCCTATCGGCCGTCTGGTATACATGACGACAATGGCCATGAAAACCTGTGTGGAAAATAGGGTGAAACCCTATGATCTGACGGCGGAACAGTTCCATGTGCTGAAAAGTCTCAGTGAGGAGCACGGTATCACCCAGAACCAGCTCTGCGAGATAGTAATGAAAAGCCCGGCCAACATGACCCGCATTCTCGATCGGCTGGAGAAAAAAGAGTGCATTGAGCGGCGAGCCAATCCGGACGATCGGCGATCAACCCTGGTCAATCTGACCCCGGGCGGCGAGGATTTGCTTCGTCTCGTACGATTGGAACTGAACGGTTTTGAGGCGGAGATTACAGCAGGGCTTAGTAACCAGCAGATACAGGACATTAAGGATGGTCTGAAGATCATCCACGCAAATATTCTTGAACTTACCAGGAGATATGAGAAATGAGAACAAAGATGCAAAAAGTTGTGTGGCTGCTGGCTGCCCTGGCTCTGGTCTTTCTCAGCGTTCCGGCAATGGCTGCCGATGGTCCACCGCCGGCGAAGGTGGTAGTCGGCAAAGTCACCCAACAGGAGGTTGCCCAGACTCGCTCGGTGATCGGTGTTGTGTACTTTGAGCGCATAAGCGATATTTCCACCGAGGTGGCGGGGCTGGTTGAAGCTGTAAAGGTGAACCAGGGCGATCACGTGGAGGAGGGCGCCCCCCTGGTGGTGCTGAATACCGAAATCCTCGAACAGGAAATTGCCCTGACCAGAACCCGTATTGAACAGGCTCAGCTGCGAATCGACAATACCCGCAAGAATTTCCTGCGTCTGCAAAAACTCTACAGCCAGTCTGGTGTCAGCGAAAAGGAATTTGATGATGCCCAATATGCCTACAACGATGCCCAGAAAGAGAAACAGGCCGGTGAGGATACCCTGAAAAAACTGCAGATCCAGAAGCAGCGTAGTGTCATTACGGCCCCTTTTGCCGGGACGATCCTGACCAAGGATGTCGATTCTGGTGCATGGGTAACGCCGGGAAAACAGCTGCTCAGTCTTGGCTCCAGCGAAGATATTTTCGTGCGAGCGCCTGTGGCTGAGAATCTGCTGAAGTTTGTTGAACTTGGTTCCAGCGTGCCGGTTATTATCACCGCCTTTGACAAGGAGATCACCGGCAAGGTGGTCGATATCGATCCGGTGGCAGATATGAAAACCAAGAATATCTTTATGAAAATCCGGATTCCTGCTCCTGAGATGGTTGCCCAGAACATGTCGGCCACGGTCCATGTTCCGGCAGGTCCCAAACAGCAGTTGCAGGTACTGCCCCGGGCAGCGGTGGTGAAATTCCAGGGTAAGGATTTCGTCTATACGATAAAGGAAGGCAAAGCGGCGATCCTGCCTGTGAATATCGTCACCTTCATGGGCGAGAGTGTGGCTGTCGACAATCCATACATCGTGCCGGGTATGGAGGTGGTGGTGGAAGGCAATGAGCGGCTGCGTCCCGATCAGCCGGTAACCACCGGGGGTGAGCAGAAATGAACATCGTTGAATATGGGCTGCGCAAGCCGGTTACCATAGCGGTGGCGGTGATCCTGCTCCTGGTTTTCGGTATCATCGGGCTGAATAAGTTGCCAGTACAGCTGACGCCAGATGTCGAGACCCCGCAGATTACCGTTCAGACCACCTGGAGTGGTGCTACGCCTTATGAGATCGAAAAAGATATCATTGAAAAGCAGGAAGAGGCGCTGAAAGGTTTGTCGGGTCTCACCAAAATGGAGAGCGCCAGTTACAACAATTTCGGTGAGGTAACCCTCTCTTTTGGCCTTGATACCGACTTGAACGAGGCGCTATTGCGCGTCTCCAACAAAATGAACGAAGTCTCGGGCTATCCTGACAGTGCCGATAAGCCGGTGATCGAGGCGGCAGGTGCGAACAGTTCGCCGGTGATCTGGGCGATGCTGAAGACCACCAAGGATAATCCCAATTCGATCAACCATTATCGGACATATTTTGAGGACAATGTCCGGCAGCACCTTGAACGTGTGGAAGGTGTTGGTTCACTGCTGATCTTCGGCGGCACCAATTCCGAGCTGCATGTGACCCTCGATATGGAGGAGATGGCGAAAAACAACATTTCCATCAACCAGATAACCGCCGCTGTGAAGAATGCCAATGTCACCACCTCGGCCGGTGTCATGGGTATTGGCCGAAAAAACTACCGGATCAGGACCCTCGGCCAGTTTCAGAATCCCGAGGATGCCTTGGATGTCGTGGTCTTCGATGACGGTTTGAAACGGGTCTACCTGCGCGATATAGCCACGGTAACTCCTGGCTTTAACAAGGAGAGTGGTGGCGTTTTCCATAACAGCGACCAGGTACTGGTTATCGGTATCCGTAAGGAACCCGGGGCGAACGTGCTGTCGATGACTGATCGGGTAGAGGAGGCTATTACTGAACTCAATAACGGCCTTCTAAGCGAGAAGCACCTCTATATCGATATGGTCTACGACCAGCGGCCCTACATCAATACCGCCATCGGTCTGGTAAAACAGAACGTTGCTGTCGGTGGTTTTCTGGCTGTTTGTGTTCTTCTGCTTTTCCTACGCAGTGTGCGATCGACCTTGACCACGGCCATTGCCATTCCGGTATCAGTTATAGGCTGCTTTATTTTTCTCTGGCTCTCCGGTCGCAGTCTCAACGTCGTCAGTCTTGCCGGTATCTCTTTTGCGGTGGGTATGCTTGTTGATAACTCCATAGTTGTACTGGAGAATATCGACAGGCACAGGCAGATGGGCAAGTCGGCGTTCAAGGCGGCGCTGGAAGGTGCCAATGAGGTGTGGGGTGCTGTCTTTGCCTCCACCGCAACCACTGTGGCGGTCTTTTTACCTGTCATTTTCATGAAGGAAGAGGCCGGACAGCTCTTTCGCGATATAGCCATCGCTATCACCTTCTCGATTATTCTCAGTCTTTTGGTGTCGGTGACAGTAATCCCGACCCTTATCAATATTCTCTACCGAAAGCGTGAAGAGAAAAAGCAGAACTGGATGCAAAAAAGTACCGTGGGTCCGCTGGCGGCGAGCGTTCTAATGGCTATTTCCAATTTTTGCACAAAAAACGTTCTCACCCGGATTTTGACAGTGGTTGTATTTACAACGGTATCTGTCGGGGCAGTGGTGATGTTAAAGCCGAGTGCTGAATATCTGCCTCAGGGAAACCGTAACCTGATTCTGAACATCTTAGTGCCGCCGCCGGGGTATTCGGTGGAGAAGCTGAAAAGTATCGGTACGTATATTTTTGACGAAACCAAGCCGTATTTTAATGTCGAGGAAAAGGACGGTTTCCCTGGAATCAGCCAGCTCTTTTATGTCGGTTCTGACCGTTTCACACTTTTTGGCGGAATCTCCACCAGTGAAACCCGGGCAGCGGAATTGATCCCACTTTTTAACCGGATCATGCGCGGTATTCCCGGCTTCTTTGGTGTCTCTTTGCAGGCAGGGATCTTTGAGACCGGCCTTGGCCAGGGACGAAGCGTGGAGGTGAATATTTCCGGCGAAAATGTCGAACAGATTGCCGGGGCGGCCATGATGCTCTACGGAGCCACCATGCAGGCGGTGCCAGGTTCGCAGGTGCGGCCGGTACCTTCCTTTGAAACCAGCTACCCGGAGATCCGGGTGGTGGCTAACAAGGAACGATTGGCGGCAAATGGCCTGACCGAAAGGGACCTGGGCGTCTATGTCGATGTGCTGATGGATGGTCGTAAGATCGGCGACTTCCGCCCGGAAGGGGTCAAGCAGATCGATATGGTGTTAACAGGCAGTGAGGAGATCTACGATACCCCGGAGAAGATTCTGAAGGCGACCATCGTCAGCGCTTTTGGCGACCTGATCCAGGTGGGTGACGTGGCTGATTTGGTCTATAGCCAGGGTATGCCGCAGATTAACCATCTGGAACGAAAGCGTACTATTACTCTCCAGGTGACGCCGCCCAAGACGGTGCCGATCCAGGAGGCGATGGATACTATCCAGAACAACCTGATTGCCCCGATGCAGAAAGAAGGGAAGCTCCAGGGGCTGGAAATATCTATCGGTGGCAATGCCGACAAACTGGTGGAAACGGGCGAGGCGCTCAAATGGAACCTGCTGCTGGCACTTCTCATCACCTATCTCCTGATGGCAGCATTGTTTGAGAACTTTTTCTATCCGTTCATCATTCTGTTTTCCGTGCCCATGGCGGCGGCTGGTGGTTTTGTCGGATTGGTGCTGGTCAACACCTTCGTTGCACCGCAAGGGTTTGACGTACTGGCCATGCTTGGCTTTATCATCCTGATCGGAACGGTGGTGAACAATGCTATCCTTATTGTCCATCAGTCACTGAATAACGTTCGTTATCACGGATTGGTTGGCGTTGAGGCGGTCTCTGAATCGGTACGGACCCGTATCCGTCCCATCTTCATGAGTGCCACCACCAGCTTGCTGGCTATGACCCCGCTGGTACTTTCCACCGGCTCCGGTAGTGAACTATATCGCGGGCTGGGCTCGATTCTTTTAGGCGGTCTGGGATTGTCCACCTTGCTGACCCTTTTTGTTATCCCTGCGCTTCTCGTTTTTGTCATCGGTTTTGAAAGGAGTAGAACAGATGAAAATAGTTAGTATTCTTGCCTGTGGTGTGTTGTTGGGTTCAGCGGTTCAGGCCGCTGAACTCGCTGACATGCAGAAAATGGCCATCGAAAACCGTGCAGTGGTCCAGCGCTATATAACCGCCGTGGAAAAGAGCGAAAAAGACGTAACCATCGCAAAGGGCGCCTATTATCCTTCGGTCGATATTTCGTATATCGCCAACTCTCTTGACGACACAAACCTGTCGAATCTCGACTCTGAGAATTCTATTGCGTCCGGTAGAGTGAGCTGGAATATCTTTTCCGGTTTCAGGGATAAATACAACCTCGCTACGGCAGAACAGTTGCGTGAGGTGGAAAACCAACGCCTTGCCGCCATCCGTCAGGATATTCAGTTGAACGTGGCACTGAGTTATCTGTACGTCTTTGATAGAAAGGCGAATCTTCGGGTGTCGGAGGACGCCTATAAGACGCTTGAGCAGTTCTACAGAGACGGAGAAAACCGGTTCGAGGTTGGTTTGATCGGCAAAAACGAATTGTTGAAATTCCGGGTCGATTACGATAACGCCGATATCACCATGAAGGCTGCTCAGGCCACCCTGGATACCAGCGTCAATACGCTCTCACGGGAGGTCGGTACCGAGATAACCCTGCCTGAACTGATCTTCGCCGAGTTCGACAAAATGCCCAAGGAACTTGACGAAGAAGCATACCGGCAGAAAATGCTCAGCTCACGCAGTGAGATCAAGGCACTCGAAGGGTTGATAGGGGCCAGTGATTCCCAGATTCAGGCCGCCTATAGCGACTACTATCCTAAGGTGGATCTGGTCGGCAGTTACTCGAACTATGACGATAACTATGTCAACGGCGCTGGCGACAACAGCGAGGATGAACTGCGTGCCCAGATGGTACTCTCGATGAATCTCTTTCGCGGTTTTACCAAGGAAGCGAAAACCAGCAAAGCTAAACTTGAAAAGCGCCAGCTCCAGTACGATTTGCAGGAGTTAAAAGATACTTTTACCAACGATCTCCGGAATATTTTTATCGATTACCGGATAAGTCTGGCCAATGTTGAGGTGGCGCGCCGTTCTATTGAGCAGGCCCAGGAAAACCTTCGAATCACTCGCCTGAAATATGAGGAGGGGCTGCAGCGCGAGTCTGATCTGCTGGACGCCATCACC
The DNA here is from genome assembly GCF_900143695.1 of Desulfopila aestuarii DSM 18488. Classification (GTDB taxonomy): domain Bacteria; phylum Desulfobacterota; class Desulfobulbia; order Desulfobulbales; family Desulfocapsaceae; genus Desulfopila; species Desulfopila aestuarii. The sequence continues at coordinate 9,318 of NZ_FRFE01000007.1, read as the reverse complement.
AATCTTTCACGCGCCCAGGCCAATGAAGTTGCTGTGGTGCGCACGGTGTATCTGAATTATTTCAGGATAACCAGGATGGTTGACGGTTTCTAGTAGCTGAACGAGTCACGTATTTCATTATCCCGCCCCTCAGCCCACTTGCCTGGGCAGAGGGGTGTTTGTATTTTCTGTAAACCGCATTGTGTGGATGCTGGGCCTGAATTTTTAAAGACCGGTTTTACGTTATGGTCGGTCAGTTGTGAAGGTATGGAACGTCAGACACTTGTCACTTTATTGCTTTCGGTTTTTATCGCGCTTTTGGGCATCGGTATCATCATTCCTATCATGCCGGTGTTTGCCACCAAGCTCGGTGCTTCCGGATTTGCCCTGGGCATGATCATAGCTGCGTTTTCCGTAAGCCGCGGTCTGCTGCAGCCTGTTATCGGCAGTCTTTCCGACAAATTCGGTCGTAAATGGTTTTTGGTTGCAGGACTCTGCATTTATGGCGCAGTTGGCTTGCTCATTCCCCATGCCCATAGCGTTATTGACCTTATCATCATCCGTGGTTTCCACGGCGTCGGTTCGGCCATGATTGTACCAATCGCCATGGCCTATATGAGTTTTCTCGCCCCGGAAGGACAGGAAGGGCGCTACATGGGGTATCTGAATATAGCCATTTTCTGTGGCATCGGCTGCGGCCCGGTGTTTGGTGGTTTTTTCAATGATCACTGGGGAATGGCTTCAGCCTTTAACGCTATGGCGGCTTTAAGTTTTTTCTCGTTTGTGTTGGTGATGTACAAGATGCCGGCCCATGTGCCGGCTCGGGATAAAGGCCGTCGCGGCTTAGTAAAAAGCATGGTGGCAATGGTGCAGCGACGACGGACGGCGGGGATACTGGCAGCTCGATACGCCACCATGATCATGATGGTGCCGACCATGGCCTTTCTACCGCTGCTTATGTCGAATTGGGAAGGCGTTACCGGATTGCAGATCGGGATCGTTATCGCTAGCAGAACCCTGGTCAACGCGCTTCTGCAGGTGCCGTTTGGCAAACTGGCTGATCGGCGGAGCAAGCTGGTTCTGCTGCTATCGGGAACGACCCTCATGTGTCTGGCGATGATATTGGTTCCTCAGGTTGAGACAGTAACACGGATGATGCTGCTCTATATGCTTTTAGGGGTAGGGGAAGCGATCATCTGGCCGGTGCTGGGAGCATATGCCTCAGAAGAAGGCCGCAAACATTTCGGCCACGGCACCATGATGGGTGTTTTCAGCCTGGCCATGAGCGCAGGTGTCTTTACCGGGGCAATGCTGAGCGGCTACACCATGGACCATCTGGGCATAGCTTCGGCCTATTATTTTACGGCGGGGGCGATTGTGTTGCTCACCTCCGGTTCGGCGTTACTTATTCACAGCGGTAATAGCAGGGACCGGAGGGATGCCGCTGCAGCTGCTGCCTGAAGATAAAAGCTGACTGCAGAACAATGCACAATGAGTTGCCACTGTCATCGCTTTTATTTGTCAGGAAAGAGGCTTGCTTGCCAGTACCGATTCAATTTTTGCGATAAAAAGATTTATGGCTACGGAGTTTTCTCCGCCATGCGGGATGATGATATCCGCATGACGTTTACTGGTTTCGACAAAGAGATCATGCATCGGTTTGACTGTGTGCAGATATTGGTGGACAACTGACTCACGGGTGCGGCCGCGCTGGATGATATCCCGTTCCATCCGGCGGATAAAGCGGAGATCGGAGTCGGTATCCACGAAAATTTTCAGATCCATCAACCCGCGCAGTTCTTCATCATGAAGGATGAGGATGCCATCGACGATGATGACTTTTTCCGGCTTGATAAGCCGACTCTCTTTTTTGCGCAGATGCTGAGTGAAATCGTATTGGGGCGCGGTTATCGGGCGACCCGCGACGATCTCCTTGAGATGGGAAATCAGAAGGCTTGTTTCGAGCGAATCGGGATGATCGTAGTTCAGCTCCGATCGTTCTTCAAAAGAGAGATGAGGATTGTCTTTATAATACCAGTCATGCTGGAGAATGATGGCATTTTCTTCACTGGTTTTTTCCAGGATTTTCCGAATGACAGTGGTCTTTCCTGATCCTGAACCTCCAGCGATTCCGATGACATATGGTTCAAGTTCGCTCATGACATATCCCTTGTTGCATTATTCGTAGTTTTATGGGATGGCACTACTGGTGCAGCGGAAAGTATACATACAGTGAAAAAAAGCTCTGGCAAGCTCAAACTGGCCAGTCGCTCTTTATGCCGGGAGAGTCGTTGCTTGCGGACTGCCTGTAGAGCCTACTCCTGTCGACGACTGCTGTTTGAAGGCCATATCCAGGGCTTCAAGCATTTCTATCCTTTCAAAGGGCTTTGAGATATAGCCATCCATTCCGGCTGCATAACAGTCTTGTTTCCCTTCATCCATGGCGTTTCCCGTCATACCGATAATGGGGATATGTTTCCCTCGTATCTTGGCTGATAGAGCCTTTATCAGGTTATTGTCTTCTCTGGCATTCGGGTTTTCTTCTTTTTCGCAGCGACGAATAAGGCGGGTCGCGGTCAGGCCATCAAGCCCCGGCATCTGGACATCCATGAAAATGACGTTGTATGTGGATTTCGCCAGAGCCACAAGCGCCTCACGCCCATTTCCCGCGACATCAATGGTATGGCCATCGAGCTCCAGCAACAGCTTGGCTATTGTCTGATTCACCGGAAGATCATCAACGACCAGAATGCGTCTCATTGGTGGCCGCGTCTCTGTCAGCTTTTCCTCTGTATGCGGATTTGTCTCACTGAAGTCTGTGGTCACACCCGTTACAGTTTTGAACCATGCGGTGAACGTAAAAGTGGTTCCTTTTTCCACTACACTGTCCACCCAGATCTCACCACCCATCAGTTCTGTCAGTTTCTTACATATCGAAAGACCAAGACCAGACCCCCCGTGTGTTCTCGCCACACTGTTTGATGCTTGCACAAATGCTTCAAAGATCTTTTTACAGGTAGTGTCATCCATGCCGCATCCGGTATCGATCACCTTGAAACTGAGCTGAATGGCGCTTTCGGACTGCGACATCTTTTCGCAAACCACCTCAATACTGCCCGACGAGGTGAATTTGAGGGCATTGCTGACCAGATTGAGGAGTATCTGGCCAAGTCGTAACTCGTCTCCAATCAGTTTGGCAGGAACATCTTCTGCGAGGGTAAAAATCAGATTAAGCCCTTTTTCTTCTACCTGTAACGTGACAATGTTGCGTATGTAGGTACATATTGAGCTGATATTGAAGGTTTTTTCCTCCAACTCCATTGCTCCTGACTCGATTTTGGAGAGGTCAAGGAGGTTGTTGATCAAGAGAAGAAGGGTCTCGACCGTGCCATCGACCATGGTAAGGTACTGCCGTTGCAATGAGGTCAATTCCGTATCGAGCACCAGTCGGTTCAGTCCTATAACGCCACTTAGCGGGCTGCGCAGCTCGTGACTGACATGGGCAAGGAACTCTGATTTAAAACGGCTTGCCTCTTCGGCCTGGAGCCGGGCCGCTTCCAGTTGTTCCTGTTGCTGTTTCAGCCGGGTGATATCCTGGGCTATCCAGACGGTACCATTTTCCCTTATCCTGTTCGGATCTATCGCCTGCCCAATGAGCCGTAGCCAGATTTGTCTGCCATCGGCCCGAATCGCCCGATGCTCCATATTAAAAATCCTGCCATCGCCAAGCGTCTCATAGATATGGTCCAAAGGTTGGGTGAAGCCAAGACATGTCTTGAGGATGAAGGATAGCTCTTTGCCGACAACCTCATCCTGCGGCATCCCGAGTATTTCTGCGGCAATGCCATTCGCTTTTTGTATGACACCGTCGCGGATAAACGTGATACCTACTCCGGCATATCTAACGATATGAACAAGCTCCAGCACCTTATCTTTCAGTTGTTTCTCAAGCACGCGAGACTCGGTTACGTCATGCAGGACAACGACCAGCCCGAGCAATCGTGCCTGCTCGTCATACAGTGGCGACACCGTGATCTCAACCTGATATTCCCGGCCGTCTATCTGGCGCTCAAGCACCGCCTGATCAAGCAGTGGGGGTGAATGCTTTTCAGATTGCAGGCATTGAAACAAAAGCTCTTCCAGGCTATGCCGGGTCTGCGGACGGATGATTCTGAAATAATCACCGAATGGTTTTCCTGCTACGTCAGCCATCGTTGTTCCCGCAAACTCTATGGCGGCAGGATTTAAAGAGAGGATGTTGAGTGATGTATCTGTGGTGATAACCGCATCAGCAATCGATCCAAGGGTAATAGTGGCCTGCTCCTTCTCCTTGTGAAGGGCCGCAAAGGCCGATCGTAGTACCCTGAGGGGAAACGTATGTAACACGAAATACAACAAAGCTCCGCCTGCACAGCTTGCGGCAAATACCAAGGCTGCTCTCACCAGTGTCGCCTGTATGGACCAGGTAATTCGCAGAAAACCTGCAGTGGTACCGGCATCGTATACCGGCGTATCAAGACTTAGCACGGGAAGCTTGAGGTTGACAACATTCTCGGCAACCAGCTTTTGATTGCTGTCAAAGATCTGGCGGTGCTCTTGAAAATCACCGGTATGTGGACGGTGTCTCAGGATGGAGGCAAGACGTATGTCCTCGTACGTCCAATAGTCGGGATTTTGGTTGATCTGCTCGGTGATTATATGCGACAGGACTTCCATCTCGGCTCCAATTGCGGCTTTCTGTTTTGCAACGGAAAAAATGAGATACAGCACGAGCGGGCTAACCATACTGAGGACGGTAGCAACTGCTATGAGACGCTGAACCGCTTTCTCCCACTCAAATCTGATGTCACTTTTCATGGTCCTGCTCATTCGCTACGGTAATTCCTGCATCGGTTAATATTTTCCTGCCCTGCTCTGACAGAATAAAATCGAGGAAATCGACAACAGCAGCAGATGCGTCGGCTCTTGTTACAAGATAATATGGCTTTTGTGGGGAATAGTGCTGGTTGGAATCTTCTTTGGCCGGATCAACTCCGTTCAATGAAAGTATCTTCACCCGACGTTTCTCCGCTCGAATCATGGCGAGAGTTGTCGGCCCAAAACTACCGTGAATCCTTTCAAGATAGGAAATCGCATCGGTATCTGTCACTGCCAGAAACAAACCTTTTGTCGCGCTGGCGACGTCAAGCGCTTTTGCCATCTCTGGTGATATCGTCTGCATCAGACGCCAGTCCGAATCATCCACTGGCCGCAAAATACGCCTGATCTGGATGCCATCCCGCCAGGTTGTGACGGTTCCTTCATAGATATTGATAAGCTGAGCAAGGGTCACATCGGCCACCTTGGTATCAGGATGAACAGCAAATACCAGGGGCGATGTACCGAGAAAATGCCCGTTTATCCCTGATTTCTCCGTTTCTTTCAGCGGACGGCTCGAAATCGCCAGATCAATGGCGCAGGATTTCAGTGCCCGAATCCCACCGGCACTTCCGAGGCTTGGCAACACCTCGACCGTGATTTCAGGATGTAAAGTCTGATAGCTGTCACCTAAAAGGCGCATGAAACCTATGCCGCTGCCGGTGCCACCCGCCGTGAGGGTAATCGCCTCAGTTCCGAGAGTCATACTGGGCAAACAGAAAATCAATATCAAAACAACACTGAAAAGTCGTGCGATAATGTGCATATCCTCGTCGCTTTTATTGCCTTCTTCTTTCATCAAAACATGGACCTCTGTTCTCAGGGTTTCCCTATTGCACTTTGTCGTATAGGGGGATTGGGCTCAACAGAACAATATAACTTGTGATGCTATATTGGCTGTGAGATATGCTTTTCCCGAGGACAGCAGTTAATGCCGCGAACCATCTCTTAAAAGGCCCTTATTTATGATATTTTCGAACGAACCACAAGAAAAAACGGAGAATAAACGAGATACGACAAGCGAGCGGGTACGGACAGCCTGTCAGGCAATCGAACAGAAGCCTTGAACAGTTCGTTGAAAAATACGATTGTAATAAAACTCGATTATTTCCGGACAAAACGCCATCCTGCTTACGCATAGGTTCTGATTGACCGTTCCCTGAATATGCTGGTATAGGAGAATCGTGGGGCAGGTGGGGTGGTATCTGGAAATGGAGGGGGAGATGGGTTTGTCCCGTAAACAAAAAGAGAAGATTCGAAGCGGCTGGTGCTGCTGTTGTCTTATTGTTGTACTTCTCACCATTCCTTTTTCCGCGGTGGCGGAAACAGTCAAGTTGCCGATGACCGTTGATTTTGCTCTACTGCGCAGCCTGGTTGCCCAGCAGGCCTATCCGGAACCTGAGGAGCGTGCCGGAGTTGTGGTGATGAACGAAGGCTGTAATGAAATATGGCTGAGCAGCCCTCAACTTGGTGAAGAAAACGGCGAGGTGCGGTTTCAGACTGATATTCATGTTGTCTGGGGCACGCCTGTGGCTGGCAACTGTGTTATGCCCATCCGCTGGTCTGGAACGGTGGTTTTCTGGCAACAACCAAAGATCGACAATGACTGGCGGTTAAGGTTTGTTACCAGGGATTCGAAACTGTTCAACCCTGTTGGTGAAAAGGCGGCAATCCCCAGTCTCATTTGGGAACTGCTCAAGAGCAATGTGCATGGCTATATCGACTCCATTGCCGTAAATCTTGCCCCGCCAATAGATAACCTCAAACAGTTCATGCAGCCTCAGCCAATTGTTTTCGCGTCTTCCCCGGCAGAGCGATTTATTGCGAGTATGCATCCCGAACAGCCGCAGGTGAAAAAACATAGCCTTGCTTTCAATATCCTTGCCGAGAGCGATGTTCCTCTCACCAGCGAGGAGGATGAGCTTGGAGTGCCCCCGATCGAGGACTCCGAAATGGAAGAACGGCTATTGGCGTTGTGGCAGACTTGGGATGCGCTTCTGGTGAACATGATCGGCCAGTTATCAAGCAAAGAGCTGAGCATTGAGGACCGCCAGTTACTCCTCGATACCTTGCTCAGCGTTCGCTATGAATTCAGCGAGGTGATAGGTGGGCCTGGATTGACCACCAATTTTATCCGCAGACAGTTCATCACCTCCTGGGCGGCCTTGAAGCCACTGTTTGAGCGTCACCTTGCCCCAAACCCTGCCGACAATTTGCTCGGCTATCTCAGCTTTTTCACCGCTGCCGATGCCCTGGTAGTGCTTGACCGTATTGGCCCAATGCTGGGCATCGACATCAGCCGTGAAGGTTTCTACCGGCTGGCGCATATGTTAAGCGACCGACCACTCGATGAAACTGGTGAGGTGAATAGTCCTTTACGCGATTTGCTTGGTTTTGGTGCCCCGCTGGCAATACCGCAACCGGAGGTGCCGGCAGAGATTGCTCCGGTAGAGCCGGAGGCGGCCCCGATCGAACCCACTCCGACAGATGCTCCTTCTGCCGATGTGCCTTTTCGTGAAACCGAACCGTCGGGTGGAGAAGAACCGCAGAAGGGGACTGCTCCTTTTGTTCCTGTCCCCAACGAGGAGTTGCTGGATGATACGGGCAGCGGTGCTTCGTATTGGCCTGACTGGAAACAGGTGTTTGGGGTAGCTGAGGCATGCGCCGCTACAACTCCCCAGTTGGACAAGGTCAGTGGCTGGACAGCGGAATTGACACCAGCGGAGCAGCTGCTGCCGAGGGTACGACTGATGTTAGGGAAATCAGCGAAGAAACTGGAAGATAAACTTGATGCCACCGTTGGTGAAGCAGGCTGGGGGCAGCGATTGCTCGAAACCACTGCCTGGCAGGAGAGCTGTTTCCGCCAGTTTATCGTAAAAGATAAAAAGATAACTTACCTACTTTCCTATAACAATACCTCAGTCGGAGTAATGCAGGTGAACGAGAAGGTATGGCGCGGTATCTACGATCTGAAAGAGCTGCGCTGGAATATCGAATACAACATCATGGCCGGCTCGGAGATCCTTGCTCTTTATCTCAATCGTTATGTTGCTGCCCATAAGGACTTTCTAGGGAAAACTGAGGAACCGGGCCGGAAGTATCTGGCAACCTGGCTCTACGCCCTCTATAACGGTGGGCCTGGACAGCTGAAAAAATTTCCCCAGCGGAGTGCCTCGAAAAAGCTCTACCGGACCGACCTGTCGTTTCAGGAAAGGTTCGAAGATGTGCAAAAAAGGGGATGGGAAACAAAGGTCGACTGCTTGCCAAAGGGCTGAAAGCAAAGGGTTGTGTTGGCTTCAGCCAGGCAACCAACAACCCTCTAGGTGGTCGCTGCCTTTGGCTGATGGCCGACAGAATCTGCACGGCCATCGAAGCGATTGGATTTTTTACAAGTCCATCATTCCTTTGGCTGCATCCGTTTTCCAAAGGCGTTATGTAAAATCTTTTTTACTGCGCCACTGTCGCCGGCGGTCAGCGAGACGATTTTCGCACCGGTCTGCATAATCGCAAGGGTCAGCCAGGCACTCAGTAACCCGCCGCCACAATAGACGGTGAGCGCAATGAGGTTGGCCATCGGGATGGCTCTGTCTTCCAGCTTTATGTCAAAGACGCTGCCGCCGATGCTTTCGGCGAGCTGGTGGATGGGTTCGGTAAGATGCGAGGGGGATTGGAGGATGGAGAAAATAAGCTGAAAAATCTCCATGGTGTACTTCAGGCCGATAATAATAATGGCAAGACCCACGCAGGTGGCGATGAGGCTGATGATACTTTTTATGATTTCCACGATTGGCGTGGAATTCTCTTCGTATGATGACATCATATGCTGGTTTTCCCTCCTGAAAAGCGTTGTTATATAGCCTGTCGGGCTATGTGATTATTTTCATGTACAAGTTTCAATAGTTACATGGAGGCCACCTTTGCATCTTTTTTGCTGAAAGTCAATGGTGGATGAACCTTGAAGGTGCTTCCCGGCATGAGGGCGTGAAAGCGTGGCACAGCCGTGAATCCAGAGGTTTTCGATATCATTCCTGGCTGGTTTCGGGATTACAGCCAACTGTCGTTTTGCCCGCACAATCATTAAAAAGGCGATTACGATCACGTCCCTCTCTCTTTTCCTCCACATCCGCGCTTTTGTATGTTTGATCACTGCTGTCTCGCAAATACATGTGTAATACCAAATAAATAAAGGCTCGGAGAGCTTCTTGTGTTATAATGAAATTGCGAAATGTCATTCAAATACAAGGAGATCCGAGCCATGGCGCATTGTAACACAATCCTCAGTCAACTTGCCGCATTTTTCCCGAGACATGATTTTGAAAAACTGGCAACTCAGTACCATCAAGGCCAAAAGTTTCGCTCCTTCAATCGCTGGAGTCAGTTCATGGCCATGATGATTGCACAATTGACCGGAAGAAAGAGTCT
>NZ_FRFE01000060.1 GCF_900143695.1 Desulfopila aestuarii DSM 18488 | reverse complement strand
CTGCTGGCTTATTTGAAGTTCGTAGCCAAGCTGGGCTTATCGCTTTCAGGTATTTTACGACTATTGCAATTAAATCTGTTTGACCGTCGCTCAATGAGCGATTTATTTAAGCCCCCTGACAATTCGCAACCAATTAAATCTCCACAGCTTTTATTATGGAATTAACTGTGAGACAGCATTGACTTTTAATGCATTCTCGTTCACAATCTTTATTTTTCCGATGGAATTCTGTGCATACATCCTGCCAGGCAGTAGCGGTCAGGATATTTCCATCGTTGTCGATGATGCTCGAAGGAAAGGAATATATTTTATTCAACCTGTCTTGCAGGTTTTGAAAGTGCTCTAAATCAATAAGATCTTTCAGCTTATATTTCATCAAAGACATTTCCATATTCAGATGGTCGGTAGCTTGTCGCCAAAAAATGATGCGAAACAGATTCAATGCTGCTTTTCAGTCTCTCATGCCATTGTCGTTTTTTTCGCAATATTTTACAAGGCCCGGCAGAGCGACTTGAACATCGCTTAGTCACAGGGGAAGTGACCACTATTCTTTGTGGCCTTACGAAATGGTATGTTAAGTGATTCTAAGGCGATTGTCGTGAGATTGCTTTGCTTATCTCGGCGGGATAGAAAAACTGTGGCAGAAACAAGGCCTACCAGTGCTGGAACGGCCGAGTGGATTTGCTCGTGCATTTGATGATCCGGCATTCAGTTCAGCTGCTGGCAAGGTTGCTGGCCTGTATTCGTAAAATATGCTCTCAGTCAAGAGTCAACACATTCCCTGTTTTTCCAAGTTAATAGGAGTTGTCTGAACTTTTGGGCCACAGGCTTTTTTCGTTCACCAATGTGAACAAGACAACCCAGAGATGTCAGGGAAAACCAAGAATCAAAAGTGCTCCATTACTCGCTATCTCTCAAGGGATAATTTCGAATTTTCAAAAGAGCTAAATTGCTCCTTTTAGAGAGCGATGCTGGGCCATAGTCAAGGCCAAAATGAACACAAGTAGGCACCTCAGGTTGGAGTGCTGTTTCACTTTTGAGAGTCTTTGGTAAGCTACAGTCTACTGTTACTCCATTTTCGTCCAATTCCAATGAAATGCCGGAAACTGCTCTCTCAGGAATAAGCTCTTTTTTTCCCTTCTTGACAAGTTTATTGGATTGCCAATTCCCACCTTAATCGCAATCCAATACTGTTCAAACGACCAATACCACCTCCCCCAAAGCACCTTGCGAAACTCAAAAAAAGATTGATAATCTCTTTACAGTGCCATGGCCCATTTGACACAGAAATGTTGATTTACAGCTGCCCCACCCCTCTCTACTGGGTAGATAGCTCCCAATGGTCATACCAAGGAAGGAACAATTATGAACTCGAGAACGAAGAAGGGATTAACGATAAAAGCCAAACTCATGGCAATAGGTGCCTTATTTCTCTTCACCGTGGGCGCAAGCGAGGTCTTTAACTCGATCATCATTACCAAGGTGGATAACGCCCTTTCCGAACTCAACCAGCGACAGAGCGATGTTTCGTTTCTGGCGAGTTTTGAAGTTACTCTGGTGGAGTTCACTCTTGCCGGGATGGACGCGATTATCGACAAAGAACAGGGGAAGATAGCTAGCGAACTCAAAGAGGAGATGCAGTCTGAAAGCAAGTTCCTCAAGGAAAACATGAGCAACCTGCAGAACGTTGCGGATACTAAGGAGGAGAAGCAACTGGTAGACGAAATTGCTACTTTTTATCCGCAACTGGAGAAAGCAATACTCATTGATCTGGCCGATCTAATCGCGAAGCGGGCCGATCAGGCTGCCTTTGATACAATTGACGATGAGATCGACGGTCTTATGCAAAAGATCGACAAACCACTGATGGCCATCATCAAGTCACTGGAAGAAGAAAGCCAAGAGGCCGTCGAGGAAATGCACACCCAGATGGTGGAGGCTGCTATGGCGCGTCGGACTTTCGCCGCCGTGATGCTGCTGGTTGCCGGTGTGGCCCTTTTCTTTGTTGGGAATTCTATTCTTAAACCCATCCGTGATGCCATCAGGATGGTCCAGGACGTTGCCGAAGGGGAGGGAGACCTGACCAAACGACTTGAGACCAAAGGTGATGAGATCGGCCAGTTGGCCGGATGGTTTAATGTTTTCATGAACAAATTGCATGGCATCATCAGCCAGGTGCAAACCAATCTTGTCACTCTGAAACAGGCTTCGAAGGATCTCTCTGATCTTTCCGGCACCTTGGCCAGCGGTTCAGATGAAGCCACCAGCCGATCTAACTCCGTTGCTGTTTCCGCTGAAGAGATGAGCGCCAATATGAATGCGGTTGCAGCCGCCAGTGAGCAAGCTTCCGTCAATGTCACGATGGTTGCCTCGGCTGCTGAGGAGATGAATGCCACGGTATCTGAGATAGCCGGAAACACAGCCAAGGCACGACAAATCACCGAGGCGGCGGTGAGCAAGACCGTTCAGGCATCGCAACGTGTTGACGAACTTGGCAGTGCTGCGAAAGAAATCAGTAAAGTTACTGAAGCGATCACCGAGATTTCGGATCAGACCAACCTGCTGGCACTCAACGCCACTATTGAAGCGGCCCGTGCAGGCGAGGCAGGGAAAGGTTTTGCAGTTGTAGCCAACGAGATTAAGGAGTTGGCCAAGCAAACAGCCGGAGCGACCTTGGAGATTCGTCAGAAGATCGAGGCCATTCAGTCATCTACCAATATGACTGTCAGCGAGATCAGCGAAATTAAAACTATCATTAATGATGTCAATGATATTGTCACCACGATCGCCACGGCGGTCGAAGAGCAGTCTGTTTCTACCAACGAGATCGCCACTAATGTATCGCAGGCTGCTATGGGAATTGCCGAGGTCAACGATAATGTTTCGCAGAGCTCGACCGTATCTACGCAAATTTCCAAGGATATTGGTGGGGTAAACCGAATCTCAGGACAAATCAAGGAACATAGTGATAATGTCAACACGCAATCACAGGATCTCTCAAGACTTGCCGATCAGCTTGCATCGATAGTCAACCAATTCAAACTCTAATCTGGATTCTTCATCAAATTGGCAAGATAGTTTTCGAGTCTTGTAGACGCAGGCAACTCCTCTGCGTGGCGCCCCAACGCCACGTCAGTTGGGCAAAATTGGGGCAGTGACTGTCTCTAGCAGAGTCACACAAAAGAGTGAAATACCCCGTGATCAAGAAGGATGTTGGTTCCGATTCCTAAAAGTACCAATCCCCCTACCGCTTCAGCCACAGGCGATACTTTGTCGAACGACGCTGCAAATTTTCCAAGGTGAAGGCCGATTATGGTGAACAGGCCGGCAACAATGCCGATGATAAGCGCAGGCGTGATTATCGATATCTTCAATAACGACATGCTGAAACCTACGGCTAGTGCATCAATGGAGGTGGCCACTGATAGCATCACCAGGGTCATGCCCCGTGTCGCGTCCTTGAACGGCTTTTCTTCCTCAGCGTGGGCAAAGGCTCCCCGCATCATGTTCCCGCCGACAAGAACGAGCAATGCGAAAGCGAGCCAGTGATCATATGCTTCGACGAATGAACTGACGGTGGCACCAAATGCCCAGCCGATTACCGGCATCATCGCTTGAAAAAGACCGAAATGCCAAGAAAGCCTGAATGTCTGGCGAAAACTCACGGATTTGAGATTTACGCCAGTGGCGATCGCAACGGCAAAAGCGTCCATCGCTAAGGCGACGGCGATACCTAGAATATTAAGAAGATTCATTGCACTCTATAAAAAGTAATACCACTGTCACCTGAAAATCGGGACATATACCATGGGGTGGCGTCTGTAGGCAAGAGCAATGACCTTCGGTGCTTTTTCTGAAAGCTACTTCGTTTCCCCTTCCAAAGGGCATATTTCTCCACAAGTAAAGCCCGATTGTGTTCAGCACTGATGAGATTACTTCGTACGTCTGAGACATGATACGCCTCTGCGCTGGAAATCAGACCTAGACGTTACACTTATAGGATGCTGAAAAAGAATGGTGAGGAGATCTGAGTGAGCATGCGTGCTTCACACGCATCCTGCATGGGGCGATCGGCTATCCGGGAGTTGGTCGGATTCGACTATCTCTAAGAGCATCGCAATGTAATTTTTATTGGCAGCAGCATCTTATGCAACATATAATGAGTTGACACTGCCAATGGCTGGCCTGCTATTGAGTTGTCACCAAGCTTTACCAAAATAAGAGGAATGTGATGCAGGAGTTGTTCGATCTAGAAAAAGATATCAAGTACCTCGAAAGCAGTCTGAAAGAAAAGCGGCGGCAGTTGAAAACACTGCGAAAACAGATGGGGTGGGACGGCCCTCAGTCTGAGCAGGAAGATGGGTGCTGTAACGGTTTCGACAATTCAACGGACATCCGGGAAACAAGTTTGCAGACTGTCATAGATGCAATCCCCGAACCCATCATGGTCATAAACCTTGATTTTTCAATTGCCCTGGCGAATCGTGCAGTTTGGGGAGGGGCCAAGACCGGCTTTCAGAAGAGAAAGGTAACCTGTCATGAGCTTTCACACGGTCGCCCTACCCCGTGCTCGACAGCCGATCATCCATGCCCGGTTTTGGAAGTCTTTCGGACCAAAAAACCGGTCAAAGTCGAGCATCTGCATTATGACCACGATGGTCAGGAAATCCACGTTGAAATTGTCGCCGCCCCAATTCTCGATGAACAAGGCAATGTCTGGCAAATTGTTGAAAGCTCTCGTGACATCACCGACCGCAGAAACAGCCAGATGGTGATCTCCGATAAGCTGGAATTTTTAAATACACTGATCGAAACCATTCCCAGCCCTCTTTTTTACAAAGACACTGACGGGCGATATCTCGGCTGTAACTCGGCATTCTGCAGTTTTCTCGGCAAGTCCAAAGAGCAGATTATTGGAACAACAGTCTATGACGTCGCTCCCAGGGAATTGGCTGAAAGCTATCATACTGCGGATCTGGCACTGATGGAAAACCAAGGTGTTCAAATCTACGAGACGCAAGTCCGCTACGCTGACAACAGCATTCACCATGTTGTCTTCAACAAGGCATCCTTCCTCAAAGCCGATGGAACAGTAGGTGGCCTGGTGGGGGTCATGGCAGATGTCACAGAGACGAAGAATACGGCCAGAGCACTGGCAGAAAGTGCCTCTCGATTCAATGCCTTTATGGATAACCTTCCCGCTCTGGCCTTCATAAAGGATGAGGAAGGGAAATATGTCTATCTCAACCGCGCAGTAACAGCCTTTTATAACCAAACCGTCGAACAGCGACTGGGAAAGACCGACCAGCAGCTTTGGCCAGAAGATATAGCTGCAAAAATCATCAGTAATGATCGTCAGGTCCTCGCCGAACAACGGGTTTTACGAACCACTGAGGCCGTCGAGGTTAACGGTTCGCGACGGGAGCATTTGGTTGTCAAATTCCCCCTTGTCAATGAACAAGGGACAGCTCTGCTGGCAGGGGTCGCGCTGGATATTACCGACTGGAAAGCGGCTGAGGAGGAGAAAAAAGCCTTGCAGCGCCGACTGGAAATTGCCTATCGCATGGAGGCCCTTGGCACATTGGCAGGTGGAATAGCACACGATTTCAACAATATACTTACTTCTGTGCTGGGTTATGTGGAGTTGGCTTTTGAGAAATCGTCGGATCGCCCAGAAATACAGGGATACTTGGCGAGAGTTCTGACCGCCAGCCAAAGAGCCAGAGACTTGGTCAAGCAGGTCATGGCTTTCAGCCATCAGAGCGATAACAAGCCTCAGCCGGTTATACTCAAAGCTGTCGTCAAGGAAGCATTGAAGCTGATCCTTTCTTCCTTGCCTACCAATATTCAACTACTTCAGCACCTCAACTCGGAAGATGCCGTTCTCGCCGACCCGACCAACCTGCACCAGGTTGTTATGAATCTATGTGCCAATGCCCATTACGCAATGAAAATGAGCGGTGGCACCCTTACTGTGGACTTATCGACAGTGAACATCGAGGATGACGGAGAGCTTCGTCGCTTCAACTGTCAAAAAGGCCGATATTTAAGGCTGATTGTTAATGATACAGGAAGTGGTATCGCACCTGAGAACCTCGAAAGGATTTTTGAGCCGTTTTTTTCTACCAAACCTAAGGAGTTGGGGTCGGGTATGGGGCTGGCCGTGGTCCACGGTATTGTCACGGCCTGCGAGGGAGTCATCGATGTTAGAAGCACGGTGGGCGAGGGTACCTGTTTCACCATTTTATTGCCGGCCATCACTGCAGATTTGTCCCAAGAAACCATATTGCAGGAGCCACTGCCCGTCGGCAACGAGCGCATACTCTTTGTCGATGACGAAGCGCTGCAGACCGATCTGGCAACAGAATCTTTAGGGCTGCTTGGCTATCGGGTGGCAGCATTTACCGACAGCAGGCAGGCTCTTGCGGTATTCTTCCAGGATCCTGATCGCTGGGATGTGGTAATAACGGACATGACCATGCCCAAACTTACCGGCGACGCCTTAGGCAGCCAAATCCTGTCAATCCGTCCGAAATTACCGATAATTATCTATACCGGATACAGTGAGAATTTCGATGAGAAGACTGCGAAAGAGAAAGGATTCGCCGGCTTCATTCTCAAACCGCTGATCATCCGTGACCTGGCTAAACTGATAAGACGGATCATAGACAATGTACCAGAGAACAAAAGTTGACGTTGATCGGGGCGAGGCACCTGGATCCAACTTGCCACAACCCTGCTCACCTCAGGTTTCCATCTATCCGGACATTCCACGGCTGTTTATGTTTGGATACACGGCCAATGTCATCGTTCATCACGGCGTCTGGAACGAGGTTGTACATTTTCTCCAGAAACCTTTTTCTTCGAAGGGGTTGGGTGATAGGCTGTTTGAGATCTTTTCAAGTTAAAGTAAATATTAAGCAGATGGTTACGGGCGAACCACTACATCAACTCTGGTTGCCAATTCGCCAATACAATCCGGATATACAAAGCGTTAACATAACCATATCGAAGATCATCATACTGTATCTAAGCTTCAAGTTAATATGCCTACTGTCCTGAAAAAATCAGTCAGTTTCGTAATCCTAACAGCAAAAATGCAGTCTCAGATGAGAGATTATCCGTGAGCTCATGATCGAATAACAGGTAATGAGATTGACAAGCATGACCTTCTGATGCTCGCATGTCCTTATCTTTGGAAATCTTGACTTTCCAGTTACTCCATTTTTGAGCAATTCTCAAGATTTATCCTGTCCGACCCTGTCAGGAATAGTCTCAGGTCATAGCAATTGCCATCGCATTCCTATTGGCAATACAAACCTCAATCTGGCACTGCATGATACTGTTGTGGTATCGGTCGTAATGGTAGCCATTCTGCTTTATACGAATTGGACTGATACGAAAGTATTGCTCAGTAGGCTTATCAAAAATGGAGCGGTTTTTCAGCCTTGCCATGCTGGTGGTTAAGAGTCCACCAGGT
This sequence comes from Desulfopila aestuarii DSM 18488, assembly GCF_900143695.1. Lineage (GTDB taxonomy): Bacteria > Desulfobacterota > Desulfobulbia > Desulfobulbales > Desulfocapsaceae > Desulfopila > Desulfopila aestuarii. The sequence continues at coordinate 4,061 of NZ_FRFE01000060.1, read as the reverse complement.
TAGGAGAAAGGTTTAAATGCAGCTTTACAGGAACGTTTATGGCCGGCAAGAGATATATTTGCCACTTAAACGTTGATCCTATGCTGCATTCTAAAAACAAGAATTAAACTCAAGATAAGTCAAACGCAGATGTGACCCCTTTTGGGTTTCATGTGATGAAGACCAAAGTCTCTGGCGTGGATCCTCTTGCGTGGATCTTCTTGACTACCAAGAAAATCGCGTGTACATACACGCATCATGAGAACCTGTTAGCACTTCCATAGCTGCAATCTGCAGCCCCTTTTTTGAGCATCGTGGTTGTTGTAATCCACGGCACTCACCGCAAATGTGTGCGTCCTGCACAGACAGGATTTTTTTATCCTTTAGATAGCAAAAGAGGTTTTCATGAAACTCAACGACTATATTACATCTGCCTCACGTCCACTGGTCTATACACCCGGAACCGCGACCATGTGGGATGATGAGCATATTTCCAAACAGCTACTGGCCGTTCACCTCAACCCTGACATCGATCTTGCCAGCAGGAAACCAACGACTATCCTCTCGACCATAGAGTGGCTTGAAGCGACAGTATTACGACCGGGTGCAGCAATACTGGACATGGGATGCGGTCCAGGCCTGTATGCTGAGCATCTTGCTGCACGGGGCTACAGAGTTAGCGGCGTAGACATTTCAACCAATTCAATACACTATGCACGGGAATCTGCGAACAGGAAAGGATTTGATATAACCTATCACAACCTGGATTACGTGGAATTGGACGAGAGGGAGACCTTCGATCTTGTCCTCATGATCTTCACTGATTTCGGAGTACTGGTCCCGGAGATTCGCCAGAAGGTGTTATCCAATATATATAGATCATTAAAGCCTGGTGGGATCTTCTGTTTCGACTTTTTAAACGACAACTTCCCACTTGCCGAAACCGGAAATCGCGAGTGGGAAATCTGCAAAGAAGGGTTCTGGAAAAGTGGACCTTACCTTGCCTTGCAGGAAAAACATTATTATCCGAAGCAGAACGTGTGTCTGAGTCAGCATATTATAACGGATGACAGAGGAGAAGCGGATATCTACAGGTTTTGGACCCATGCATTTACGCATGCACAGATAGAGAAACTTGTTCGGGATAAGGGCTTTGGTCATTGCAGTTTTTATAAGAACATATTGCCAGACTGCGAACTCTATCGTTCTGATGATATCAGCTTCTGTCTTACCACCAAATAGGGCTAGGTAATCCTAGCTGAAAAAGGCGTTTGAAGGTGTCAGTTCGGGCTTGTTGACCATTGCTCAACAGGCCAGGCACCTTCAGCTGGCAGCATTGGAAGCCCCGCTATCTTTTATGATCATTTAACTGCATTGGCTTCGCATTTCACTAATCTTATATTCTACGGTATCTGCAAGCTGACTGATATTCCATGAAGAGGCTAGTTGGCATCTGCAATTATTGTAAGCAGTTTGCACGATTAGCACGCCAGTATTGATCATGTCTTCAGGGCATCAGCAGGTAACCGATACTGCTTTCAAATCGACCGATCAGAGTAGACACTCTCGCCCATCCCATGGCCTTTCGATAGTGGCTTGATATCAACCATCTCACCGTGCCTCCTCCGAATGGCTTGAGTGTGTGCTGCTTATTCTTCGGGATAGGCGGCAGCAGTGCTATAATGGTTCTCAAGATAGTCATGCAGAAAGTAGACATGAGCACGTTTAATTCCTACACAAGGAGGCCTCTTATGAACATTGATAAAATTCTCCTCCTCTTTGATGGCTTGGTCCACTCCAGAAACACCACAAAATATGCGTTTGATCTGACTGTGGTGAATCGATAGGCGATAGCCCACCAGCTTACTTATATGAATATCCGCAATGGCTTAATACTTACAAACAATTCGCATATCAGTGGATGGTGAATCGAGTATGATTAAAATGAACAGAATATCATTGATCATTTTCTTTGCTTTATTTCTTCCTGTCATTTCAGGCAATTGTCTTTTTGCTCAAAACAAAACAATCTGTCTTACGACAGATCCATGGGAGCCATATTATGGCCCAGACCTTGAGAAAGGTGGCGTTTTTACAGAGATTGTTAGAGCAGCCTTCAAAATCGAAGGTTACGAACTTGAAGTGAAATTCGTTCCTTGGAAAAGAGCTCTTGAATCTTCAAAACAAGGAATATGTAGCGGATTGCTCGGAGCATTTTACACCGAAGAAAGAACTCACAACTTTCAATATTCAGATCCAATTACAGAAACACGTATTGTTTTTATCACCAAAATAGACAAAGCAATACAATATAAACGGTTACAAGAACTTTCATCATATACAATAGGGACAATACGAGGCTATAGTTACTCTCAAGAATTTGACTCCGCCACCTACCTGAAAAAGGAAGAAGTAACCACCACCGAACAGAACCTGAACAAGTTACTTGCAGACAGAATAGACATATTTATAGACTCTGAAGAAGTCGCAGCTTGGCTCTTACAAAAGAAATTCAAAGAGGTTGCTCATTTAGTGAGAATTATAGAACCGGTATACACAGTGAAAAAATTGTATGTTCCGATATCAAAAAATATCAAAAATTATCAAAAAATAGTTAACGACCTTAATAACGGCATAAAAAAAATCAAAGAAAACGGAACATATGAAGCAATCTTGGAACATTTCCCTGCCGCGAAGGCGATGGCGCCTTAAGTGTTCGTTCAGCAATACCCCTTCGATTCTGAGGACAGGATATCTCATTACAGTCTCAACCGGGTAGCCTAGATTACCTCTCCCCTTGCCCCGCCACTAGCTGGTATGGGGGTATGAAGCCCAATGGAACGAAAAACTACGCTATGACTTTAACCTCCAATGGATGAAAAGGGTCGGACGGACTAGGCCGCGATGTGTAGTTACCTTCATCGCTGGTAGGCAAGCGGCACAGAAGATTTGCACCGGCAAGGTTAATAGCTTGCTGGTTGCACCTGAGGATTTTCCTCTCAAATATTGAGAGCAGAGCCGCCTGAGGATACTTTGGTAATCTCTTCTTTGCAGTTGCTCCATTTGGGCACAATTATAGATTATTGGCCGATCCCAACATGTCAGGAAGGTTAACTCGACCAGCATTCAATTAATATAGGGTTGTCAGGGGTAAGGCAAATTGGACAGTTACATATACTGTCAGAATAACTCCGGCTGGCTCTTCGCCGCCATCCTCCGGGATGTTACCGAACGCATCATCCACGAAAAGGGGGAAGACCGGAATAGAAAGCGGCTACGGGCAGTCATCGACACCTCCGGCGATGGCGCACTGACCATCAACTCCAGCGGCAAGAGGATGCTTCAAAAGAAGTCAGAAAGAATTAAAAAGTATTTCAAGCATCCTTTGATCCAGTATGTGACGTAAACCTATTAAACCACCGGATTAATGATCCGAATTTCATTCAACAATTGAACACGGGCCTTACCACTCCCATTGATTACTTATCAAAAATAATATAATGTCAGGAGTATAAGTGCATTTGGCCTACTTTGAAGCAGACACTGTTACCCTAAAAAAGCAGGCTAGTTCTTTAAGCACTTGGAGCCACTACGTAAGGGGGGAGGTGATGCTCATTCCTCAGGCGCAACGGACATTTTTCCTACTCTTTCTTGGATTGAGCTTTCTCTTTATAGCTTCTGCCGGTATTTTTCTGCAATTTTTCTCGAAAGATATCCTATTAGAATATGAACCCTTGCATTCATCTATCGAAGGGGTAGGAGCTGTTCAGGCAATTCTCATGGCTCTGCTTCTTTTGTATTTGCAGCAGGACAACGAAAAGCAGAAGGAAGAATATTTCTTGTTGTCCATGGGATTTTTGATGATGGGCGTTCTCGACGGGTTCCATTCCATTGCAGTAATAAATCATGGTTTTGTGATGCTCAGAAGCCTCGCCAATATATTCAGCGGCTTCTGGTTTGCTCTTCTATGGCTACCTAACCTCGGGAGGTATATATCTAAAGTCAAAGCTTTTCCTTGGATTATCACTCTGTTTTCCGTGCTGATAGGTATAATGACTATCAAGTTTCGCGAATTATTTCCT
>NZ_FRFE01000056.1 GCF_900143695.1 Desulfopila aestuarii DSM 18488 | reverse complement strand
CTTGAGCTATCTGCTGGAGATCTCGACCGTAAATCTCTAGACCTTTTATTCCAGAGAAAACATTCCATCGTTCTCACCGTAGATTTCTATACCTTATAATGAACTCGACCAACGCTCACCGTGCATCCCTATACCTCTGCAGTGGTGACCTGGAAAAGAGTCGTACAGTAGATCCCTAGACCTTCTGGCTATCTCGTTGTGATTCCCACAGTAAATCTCTAGACCTTTCCCTTCACCAAGGGTTCCTTGAAGGCCATAGAGCTCTCCACCTTTTCGAGAAAAAAGAATTTTCTTCGCCATTCATCCCTAGACCTTTGGGAGCACGACCCAAGGCATACGCATACCGTGAATCCCTAGACCTTCTTGCTATGTCCCAGTTATTGCACCAGTAAATCTCTAGACCTCTTTGCCACGCTCCGACTCCAACTCACCGTAAATCCCTATACCTTAGCAACAAGCACCATAATGCCGGACCCACCGTAGATCACTATGCCTTGTCGTATCTGCTTGAAAATTTGTCTGTAAAATTCTATATGTCGTATCTGTAACCCTGCCTGAGCGATCACCGTAGATTTCTATACTCTTAGGAAAAGATGACTTACGCTGGTTACCGGTGAATCCCTAGACCTTGAGCTTATACATTCAATATCATTGAATATTTAACTCGCGATTCACCAGGAGATTGTACCCACAGAGCCAGGCTGTAGATTCCTATACCTTCTATGGTAATTTTCTGTACCTCAGACGGTAGATGCCTAGACCCTTGCCCGTATTTCTCTATACTCCACCAGGTAAATATCTAGACCTGTCGTCTCAAGAGTATAATATTTTCAATATTATACCTGAGTCGAAAACAAACAAAACAGGTAGTAAAACAAGAAAAAGACAACAACAAGGCTATGGTGTCGCTGTTTTTTGTTCTTCATTTGTTTTTTCGACCTGCTGGAAATGTTTCAGCTCATCCGGTGTGTAATATCGAAAATCAACTCGCCTGCTCAGCTCTTTTGTCAGCTCTGAAAAATCCATGGTTATCTCTCTGGCTCTCTCCATCAGTTCCGCTCCGATTTCATAGGAGATACCACCAGGTTCACCGAGCTTTCCTTTAAAGCTTGCGTATGCTTGGTCAAACTGCCGCAGCACGTTGAACATGATACTGCCCAGGGGGGAATTGATTTTTAAAACCCTGGAGCCCCTCTCTTTCGCCATACTGATCTTCTTTTCAAGGATATCTTCTCGGCTCAACCTGGGCCGCTGGTTACTGGCAGAGTCACTATTTTGAGTCGTCGTGTTTTTCTTTTCGGGTACCATTGATTTTCCTCCTCTGGTCATGGCTGTTGGATTTTCCGCATATTTTTTGTTTTCTTACGTTGCCTCCAGCAATCCAAAAGATACGCGGCGATATATGGTCCGATCGCGGCAAGACACATACCGATCGCCGTCTCTGTGGCTAAAGGCACCAGTTCTGGCAGGATCGACAAATAACCGTAATAGACCTTTTCTGGGTTGCTGAACTTCCGGGCAACAGCCCACACATACTCCGTTGTGCTCAGTCGAAAGAGCAGCTGATAGATCACATAGATCAGAAATCCTTTCAGTAGCAGGGTCAGACCTCTGCCAATGAAGAGCGAGTTGATGGCTCGTCTGGTGATATTGCCGACGTAGTATCGGCTTATGTAGATGCAGAGCAGGGTGTTGATGACAAGGGCGAGATATGGCACCAGCGAAACCATCCCCCTGACGAGAAGATCCGAGGTATCGATCACGAAGGGCAGCAGATAAAAAGAAAAAAGCGGAAACAGCAGCATGATAAAGAGGCCTTCGTTAAATCCGCTCCGTACGCCGATCTTAAAGAGATCAAGAGACCCTTCAAGGGTTAAGAAATCTGACGGAATGTCCTGCCCCTGGCTCTCTATAACGTAAAATTGCTGGATTTCAGATACGGCACTGATGATAGTCCGCGGTCTGTAGCCGCCGCCCTTGTCGCCAAGCGGGATAATAGTGGTGTTTGTCCCATAGCCTCCCTTTTCAGCCATACCCTTTCACCTTTCAGTCGTGGTAGACCTCTACAGCGGCGACACTTTTGAGGATCCCTTTTTTGCTGTTTTCCATCTCAGCGATTGACCCGAAGGCCTCGGCCTTGAATGGGGTGTAGTATCCTTTCAGAACTTTTCCGCTCTGCATTCTGACATTGAAATAGCCACCGAAGTACTGGTCTCTGATCAGATCCCTGGCAATGAGATCATGCTGGCGGAACTGTTCCACTACGCTGAAAAGGACCTGTTGCATGGTCTTGTCTTTCTCAGCCATGGTCGCGATATCCATCGCGCCGGCCCGTTCCGCCAGCATTCGTGCAACCTCCTCTATGACCCTCGCCTGAAAGAAGACGTGCCCGGTGGGCATGGAGAAGGCCATAAAACGCCGACCTTCCAGACGGTTGATATAGGGATTGAGCTGATCAATAAACGTCTGGGTGTCGAACCAGGAGGAGATATTCAGCGCTTGAGGGGCTGCCTTTCCGCTTTTTGGGGGGATCGTTTCATCACCGTAAATGTCAGCGTCAGCTTTTCGAGCAGAGCCAGCTGCTGTTTTCGTGTCACTTGGTGGGTGAAACGTTCTGAGGGATGTTTCTGTCCCAACCTCTTGTGCGGTTTCGCCTGTCTGGTCGCTGTCGTACCGTTCAACCGCAAGTTCCAGCTCATGCTGGCGTGCTTGCTGATCGGCTTTTTTCAAGGTTTTCCCAATGAGCCCCTCTGGCCGCATGTGGTGCTGCTTGATCGCCCTGGCGATGTCCTCTTTGTGTGACAGCCCTTTGAACAGAGTAATCTCAGCGAGTACACGTCCTGCGGCGAGAGGGTGTTCGCCGAGACTGTACAGGTGGGTTCTATTGGATGGGAGCTTACCCAGGTCATGGGCCAGGGCAGCAACCATGACGTCAGGGATCACATGCTGGGCGTCGGCTGCCGTGAGCAAGATGATGGCATGCTCCGCCACATGAATGGAGTGATCGAGCAAGGTGGTCCTGCCGAGCAGACTATAGGTGTTGGTATCCCAGGAGGCCTCGACGTCATTGGAGGGATTGACGACTGAGGAGCAATCCCCTTCATCTTCAAGCATCCGCAGAAGCTGATAGCAGATCTCCTTATGCGCTTCGGCCTGGTTGAACCATGGCTGCTGGGTGATGTTGTTCGAAAACCACTCTTGAACCTCGGTCGAGCGAAAGTGATATTCAGAACGCTCTTCTTCTTTGATGGCACTTTTACGCCACAACGGGGCAATGTCTTTTATGTGAAGCTGGCCGGATCGCTGACTCTTCGCCCACAGCTCTGCGATCTCACTGAGTGGGATCTCCCGTTGCCTGACCTTCTTTTTTTTGCCGGCAAACGACATGACGAAGATAATAAAGATAACCAGTGAGAATATGGCCGAGATAAAGAACACATTCATGCCTGTGCGACCTTCTTGATATCTGGAAAGATCACCTTGATCGACGCATCGGAGACGTCCTTGGTTACCCCCCGGTATACTCCCGAATATGTGGTGAGAAAAAACTGACGAGGAGCCAGATTCAACACCTCGGTGTGTTTTATCCGGGTCTCCTCTGTCTCCCGGATGGAGAGGCCGCCACCGAGGGATATGATCGGGCTGTAGGTGCGTTTCTCGCCCAGGTGGGTGGAAACATATTTTGCGGTCTTGGTATCCGGCACCCGCATGAACAGCTTGGTGTTGCAGTTGTCCAGGATGGTGTTTGCTCGATCCTGGCCGATTTCGGAGTAGAGCTGGCTGATGGACTGGCAGTAGCCATGGATAAAGATCCCGGCTCCACCGGCTTTGGCAAAAAGATCCTCAATGCCGTGATACAGAACCGACTGCGCTTCATCGATATGGAGGGCCAGGGGTGGCGTGACCCGTTTATCGCTGGAATACCGGCGTCCGACAAAGGCCTGAATCATGGAGATAAGGACCTTGCCAGCGGAATAGGCGGCTCTTTTTGTCAGGAGTGAGCCCAGCTGGACGACCAGGATAACCCCCTTCCCTGCCTCTAAACGTTCAATGAAGCGATCCTCTTCGGCATGACCGATGATCTTACCGATGTTCCCTGAGGTCAGTTCAGTGAGGGCGACACGGAGGGAACTGCCCACTTTTGAGTTAAATTCAGCCGGCGTGATAAGGAGCTTGGCCAGGTCTCGGGAGAGCTGTTCAGCCTCCGGGTCATCGATATAGTCGAGTTTTTCCTTGAGTTCCGCCAGGTCTTCATGGCCGATACTGTTTTTGATATCGCTGAGGTTGAACGAGGGGTTCTGGCCGGTTGCCCTGGCCAGCATGATGAGTGACTGGACAACAAGTAGGCTGACTTCATAGGCGACGCTGTAATAATACGGCTCTCTGCCAACAGCGACCCCGGCGGTGATGTGCGCCACCAGCTCCTCGACCATGTAGTAGGAGGATAACGGGTCGAGCGTTGCGCTGAATTCAGGAAAGATCGGGTTGATGAGCATGAGATCGTCGTGCCGGCCGGTCTCAAACGCAACCTGCACTATCTTGGAGAAAAGGTCGGCATCTCCTTTGGGATCGATGACCACAACGGAATACCCTTTCCGGATGTCCTGTTCAATAATGTTCTCCATGCAACGGGTCTTCCCGACCCGGGTTGTCCCAAAACACCAGAAGTGACCTTTGCGATAGCTGTCCGGGTAGCTGATCGGCAAGATCGTCCCTGGAGAATCCAGATGAATCCCGGTCCCCAGGTCGACGGTGTTGTCTTTAATGTTCTTTCGGCCAAAAAACATGTGCCCTATCTCGTTACTTTGATGACGTTCACCTGAATGTGCTCCCCGAGTTCATGAGCGGCTTGAAGGATTACCTTTTTAGGGACAAATGTGTTGGCTTCAACAAAGCTCTTTTTACCGACATACCGTTTCCTGCAAGAGAGCTTGAGAGTTGTGTATTTGGGACCCAGCAACTGTTTGAGAAGCTTCTCAACCAAAGTCTTTGACACTCGATCGACGGTGAGTTGCGTCCGGGGGGTGTCCCCGATCATGATGGCTTCGATCCGCCGCAGATGGAAGGCCTTTCGATCTCCGATGACCAGCCTGTTCCGTTCATGCTGCCCCAGGTAGTTTAGTGGGCAGCTGGCATAGATGGTGTCCCCAAACTCCAGCTCGAGCTCAATATTCAACCTGTCGACTCCACGGGAAATGACTTCCCCCCAGACCACGCTATTCTCTTTTCGCTTGTACCTGCTCACCTCATCCATACAGGTGGCAGCGTTGAGGTTTTTATCCAGGATCCGCTTGATGCTGTTCCAGCCCCGCATGGCTGTCAGGTCAATTGGCGTCTGCACTGGGCCAGAAACATCATCGTGATAGCCAAGGGCGTGGAGCTGACCGTCGCTATAAACCACCACCACATGTTTATGGTGCCAGCGGGAGAGCATCGATGAAAAGGTTCGCTCGATCTCGGCGATCACCTGGCCTCTGCTCAGCCGGTGTTGATCAACAAATGCGTTGATGATCTGGAAGTCTGGTATGTCCATTCTTGTCCACTAGGATTTCGTTTTTTCCTATATACTCTTTCCGTGTGGTGGAACATTTTTGTTGAAAAGTTTTAAAAAAAGTCATAACATTTCTCTATTATTCCACTTGAATCATTCAAGTAATCCTGTCCTCACAGGAACTAGCTGGGCTCCAGGCATGACGTTTCATTACAGAAGTCAACCTCTCATGTCTTGTGGAAGACCCTTGGAACTACGTTTAGCCGAATGGCATACCTGGTAGGCAAAGTTTAACCGCAGAGGCGGACTTCCCTGCCCTTAATCCAGGCAACCCTCGTCAGAACCCATTGCGGTTCTGCCCCTCTTGTTTTCCATATAGAAATTTGTCTGAGAGAAGTGCGCCTTTTGGCCACTGCACTGTATTAGTGCCTCTTATGGACTTTTTCGTAGAGTAACCACACCAAGAGCCGCAACACCCAACAGCGGGAGTGACACAGCATACTCCCGACAGGGGTAGTGTTGTTTCACTCCCTAACGCCAAGGAGGAAACAGCAATGTCGGAGAATTTTTCAAAGAAGATTGAACAGATCAATGGACGACTTCGCAGCTTCGGCCGTGAAGCGGTGCAAGAGATCAAAATGATGAAAGACGGTCAAGTCGTCGGTCAGGTCCGCTACGGCTATAAACCTCAATACGTTTTTGACGCTGTCAATGAGATCCTGCAGCCGGGGAACTGGCGGTATGAGATTGTCAGTAAGGAGATTTTTGATTTCCAGGCGGTCGTTGAGGTAAAACTGTTCATCCGTATCGCGGATGAGTGGCTCTGCAAAGGTTCGCAGACTGGCCAGATGCAGATCGTTAAAAAGAATGTGGGCGACGCCTATAAGGGAGCCATCACTGACGCTATTCAGAAATGCTTTTCCCTGGTCTCAATAGGCAGTGACGCCTATCGTGGCTTACTCAAAGAGGTCTTTTTCGCCAACAGTGGCAACAGACCGTTGGAAAACACCACTGAATCTCGACCACGGCCATCTCTCGACCCATCGCCTCTAGCACCTCAGCTTCCAGTACACCATGAGCCACATCTTTGCCCCTCTGCGGTCGATGGACTCCCCGAGGACCTGCCACAGATCGCCGGTATTGAGTTCCAGCGCAGAAATGACAAGATTATTGCCACCGGCAATGCCTATGAGAAAAGGGGGCTGCTGAAATCATCCGGTTTCAGGTGGGATGGTTCGGAGAAGAACTGGTACAAGGACGCCGCCGTGCACTAAAACGTACTGAAAAGACAGTTAACCCATAGAGGGAGTGATACACTTTTCCCTCTGGGGAGATCCGTGTGTCCTCCCTCTTCTCATTCGAGGAGGAATCACATGGACATTCGCACGACTCTTCACAACAGCCTACAGCTTCTTTCACAGCAACATACCAAAGAAACACTGGGGGACCGCAAGAGTTATCTCGGGGCCTCCGATATCGGACATTGCCCTCGCAAGGTCATTCTTGAGCGCGTCAAGCCATCGGAACATGATCTGGCCACGCTCCTTCGCTTCCAGCGGGGGCACATGGCTGAGGACATCATTGCCGCCGCGTTTACTGCCGCCGGGTATAGCAATTTTGAGCGACAGGTGGAGGTTGATATTTCAACTGACGCCCTGCCGGCACTGGTTCATATCGACTTTGTTTTCACGTCCGAAAAACAGAAGGTCAAATCCATTCTCGAAGTGAAGTCAGGCAAAATACCAGATGAGCCATACGGTTCCTGGGAATCACAGCTGTATATTCAGATGGGAGCCCTGGCGAGTGTCTATCCTGATTACACAATCAAGGGGGCGATTCTCTCTCTTGATCTCAGTGAAGGGGATGTGGGCTTTTTCAACGGCTATACCCCCCAGGATTCGCTCTATGGCGGCTTACTTGCACGGGCTGAAGCGATCTGGCTCGCCTATCAGCAGATACTTCAGGCTCAACAGGTTGAACTGGAAACCGAGCCGGGACAGCTGTGTGGCTTCTGTGACCATATCAAGACCTGTCCGCGATTTCAGGCGGACGATATTCCGCAGATGGATGGATGCATCAAAGAATTCCAGGAGCTCAGGGAGCTGGAAAAGAAATACAAGGACAAGGTTGCCACCCAGAAGCAAGTACTGCTCTCCATGGTTGGGGCCCGTGGCTCTTTCCGGGCAGGTGGATATCTGCTCCGGAAGGCCACACGCACACGCCAGAATCTGGACATGAGCAGTCTGGACACGTTTCTGTCAGAGCACGGTACGTCCTTAGCCGAGTTTCAAGAGCCCTCTTCTTTCTCCTTTCTGGATATCAAGAAGGCAGACTAACCAACCCAGATGGGAAATCAACATCCCATTGGGGGGTTTTGCTTTCCCATCTTCTTTTAGGAGACTTATCATGCAGAAAACACAACTTATCGGCAATCTTGGTAACGATCCCGAATTGCGCGAGGCACACGGCAAACCTGTATGCACCTTTTCCGTGGCCACCACCGAGCGATGGAAGGATCAGCAGGGTGATCGGCAGGAAAAAACCGAGTGGCACAAGGTTGTTGCTTGGGATCAGCTTGCAAAAACATGCGCCCATTACCTCAAACGAGGTGCTCGGGTCTATATCGAGGGGAAAAATAGAACTCGCAAGTGGACCGATCAGAATGGTGTCGAACGTTACGTCACGGAGATTGTCGCGAAAGAAATGGAGATGCTTGGCACGCCAGGCAACAGTTCAACTCCGCCCGGGTACAGTGTTCCTCCAGGCCATCAAGACGATGTCCCATTTTGACGTCAACAAAAGATGAAATAATGAAATCATATTTTCATGATATGCTGAATATTGAGGAGGCTTGCCAGAAGAATGTTCATGGATATGGCGGCCGCCCAGGTAACACACTCATAGCTGAAAACGAGCTATAACGAAAAACCCTATCACCAGGGGGATCACTCCCTGGTCGGGGCGTTGATTCCCCACGTCTTTTGGGAGGATCAATGCATGCTGTATGTAAAAGAAGCAAATGGTCTGTATCAGCCGGCTCCGGCAGAAATGGTCTTTGCCGAAGCGCACAGTATCTGCAATACGCGGCTGGCAGCCATAGAGAAGATCTCTTCATCCCGTGAAGCGATGGCAGCAATTGTCTGGCGGATGCGAAACCATCCGGTTGAAGTTTTCGCCTGCCAGTTCCTGGCCAGTGACAACCGGCTCCTTGGGTATGAAGAAATCTGCTCAGGAACGATCAACCTCAACGTCGTTCATCCACGGGAGGTCGTGAAAGCTGCACTCCGGCATGATGCCGCTGGGGTCATCTTCGCCCACAACCACCCTTCTGGTAATCCAGAGCCGAGTACGCAGGATATAGAGCTGACCATGGAGCTTATCGGTGTTCTTGAGCCGTTGAGGATCCATGTGTTTGATCACCTCATAATCGGTAGCAGAGTAATATCTCTGGCTGACCTCGGCTTACTCAGATTGTAGCATCATTCCCTACAACCAGGGGCAATTCGCCCTGGAAGGGAGTCTTGCCCCCTATTCCTCTGGAGGCAAGAGATGCAATTATCGCAAATGGCACATCATGTTGCCGATCATGCTGCAATAGACCCCAAAGAGTTGGTCCGCGATCAGCTGTTGAGCCAGTATCGCGGGGAGATCCTTTTGATCCGTTCTGATCAAACGACCATATGCAATCGCTCAGCCGGCAATCTGCGGCGACGAGCCCTTTCGTGGCTGAATATGGTAGCAAAGGCGAAAAGTGCTCGCTACATTAGCGGTTGTGTTTCGGACAAAGGTGGTCGGTTCCGGATCGCCACCAGGAATGAGGCTCTTGCATTGATCGCACGTTGGATTTATGAGGAACTGCAGCAGGGATTGGAATAGGCATAACCTTTTCCCGTTAACCGCGGGGCAGAACATCGCCCTGTGGGGCATTGTTTTGCCCCTTTCACCACGAAACCTCGAAGGAGTGAAACGATGTCAGTAGATCACAAAATAAAAGACAAACTGCAGAAACTGCTGGCCCTTGCTGCCAGCGACAATGAGCATGAAGCGGCCCTGGCTATGGAAAAGGCCCAGGCCTTGATGAACGAACATAACCTGACCACCCATGATGTTGCCGAGGATGGGTCAGGGGCGATTATCGAGAATGAAGATGTCTGGGGACTGACCAAGAGCCGTCAGCGGTGGGAGTCCACCCTGGGTAGCTCTATCGCCGCGGCGTTTGATGGGCGTGCGGTCGTGAGTCCAACCGATGAGGGTTGGTATCTCACCTTCATCGCCTCCAGAACCGATATGGCTTTCATTGTTGACCTGTTTGGTCGGTTACGGCAGACGGTGCGACGGATGAGTCAGGTCTATGTCGACAGGGAACGCTCCTCAAGGCCATGGTTGTCAGCGAAAACCCTGCACAACAGCTATCGCCGGGGGCTGGTGTTGACCATCCATACGCGCTTACAGACGTTGAAAGAAAACACCAGGCCTGATGCGGAGCGAGTCAATCGGTACGGTTTCACCGGTATGGACCTGATTGTCGTGAAGAATCAGGCGGTGGACCAGCACGTCGAGAAGCTCTTTGATAAGCTCCGCTCTGAGCCGAGGACGAGACTGAAGGTCTATTCTCACGCATACCAGCAAGGGCAGGAGGATGGCAATCAGGTCAACCTTCATCGTTCTATTGATGGGGACGGCCCCGCAGCGATTACCATGTAAACCAGCTCAATCCCATATCCGGGGCGAAACAGCCCCGGATGGGGATCTGTTTTGCCCTCTCTGCGCAACGGTTTTCAACGGAGGCAAAACCATGAGTTATGTTCAAACACATGTTGAGTGGCTGGATCGTCAACCCGCACATCCGAACGGGTACCCAACCATCCTGAGCGAGGAAAATATCACCTGGTTGGAAAACACGGTGAAACATTTTCTCACTCTGTGTGCAGAAAAAAGCTATAACCCAGCCCTGTGGGAGGTCGTTCAGTACTGGACATGCCAACCCGACAGGCCCAACGACCTGCAGCTGCACCTGGCAGATGCCATAAATGGGGTGACGCCCCGTGCACTCCTGGCAGTAGCGAGACCTTGCTGGACCATAGATAACGGTCGGACACTGGCAACTCAGAGGCCATATACCCTCATCTACAACCATCTGACAGCAAATCCCTATCTGGCTGAAGCATCACCCGAACACTCCATTGAGTTCAGGTTGTTCGATGACGATGGCATTCTCTATTTTACGGGGAGGATGAGTCCAGGGCTCTATGACAGTCAGGATGTCCTCTTGCCACTGGACGATGCCCAGTCATGGGGGTGCACCAGGCTTGACTGTAAGAATCCCGAAAATGGCAATTGGGAGACAATCTAACCCTTAACAACCATTCATCATACCTGCCACAAGGCAGAAAATCCCACGACAGGGGCAAAACACATGCCCCGGTTGGGGAGAGTGTCTTGTCCCTGTTTTCATTTATCTGATAGGAGACAAGATCATGACTGCACCTCATATTCTTACCAACGACCAGATCGTCAATCTCGCCCCTGCCGCCGGGGCCTTGGAGCCCATTGATGGTGTGTCCAGCCGGTACTCATTTGTGCCGACACTGACAGCCGTGGAGTTGCTTCGCGATGTCGGCTGGCTTCCTGTCCATGCTGAACAGAGCCAGGTACGTGACCTCACTCGAGATGGGTTCCAGAAGCACCTGATCCGTTTTGCCAAGAAAGGTCTGGACACCAGGGACGAACGGGTCGATTTGTTACTATACAACTCCCATGACCGGGGGACCGCGTTTCGTCTGATTGCATCAATCTGGCGGAAGGTCTGTGGCAATGGCCTGATGATCTCTTCCGAGTTTGCCAACTTCACCCACAAGCATGTGGGGTTTAGTCCGGATGCGTTCATGGCATCTGCGATTGAGATAGCCAATTCGGCGGGAATCATTGCCGATCAGGTTGAAGAGTTAAAGCTGATCGACCTAAGACCTGAAGAACGAGGATCGTTTGCCGAAGCGGCCCATATCATCCGTTATGGTAAAGAGCCCGAGAATGAGCCGCCTATCAATGCCCTGCAGCTGCTCGAGGAGCGGCGGTATGACGACCAAGGCAAGGATCTCTGGACTACGTATAATGTTGTTCAGGAGAACATCATGCACGGAGGTCTCAAGGGTTCAACTATGGCGAGTAACGGCAGGCGTAGAGGCATGACAACCAGGCCAGTCAAGGCGATAGACAAGAACGTTCAGCTCAATCAGGCTCTCTGGCACTTAACGGAGAGGATGGCTGAGCTGAAGTTGAAGGCCGCATAGATAAGAGGCGTGACTGGAAAATGTAATTCTGGCAGCCCTTCAATCACAGCCGCTTCCTTTCGGGGAAGCGGCTTTTTATTTTTGGTGGGGAATGGGTTGTTGGTAAGTCGTTGGACCGCATAAGGGTAGTGTCAGTAAACTATTATTTTCATTGTACGACTTATTCACTGATTGTTTTTGATATATAGGAGCTATCGTGACTTTTAACGTTGAGTTCACTGGTGGCTATGAAGCGCAGCGGAATAGCCCTCCACTGCAGCGATTTGTGTACGCCCGGCATGGGCGTGATCTTATGGGGTGTAAGTCCCCTGTATGTAAACCCTGTTCTTGTCGTAATGACAGGAACATAAATACTAGTCGAAAGCAAGGGCGATCCCGCGAGGGCTCGTCCGGAGGAAGCTGGAGTACAAAGTTATGGGCCGACGAACAGAAATGGCATACAAGGCCGAGT
Source organism: Desulfopila aestuarii DSM 18488 (assembly GCF_900143695.1). GTDB lineage: Bacteria > Desulfobacterota > Desulfobulbia > Desulfobulbales > Desulfocapsaceae > Desulfopila > Desulfopila aestuarii. Next base: position 141 of record NZ_FRFE01000056.1, on the reverse strand, counting down.
CTCCGGGTAAGTCAGCACAACATGACAAAGCCCCGGGTTCAGGAGATACGGTAAATGCCGCGGTCGTGTAACGACAGATCACGTCCTTATCCGGGGAGGCCTGTCCGGCCTGCAGTTCAGTTACCACTGGAAAGCCTCTTG
>NZ_FRFE01000043.1 GCF_900143695.1 Desulfopila aestuarii DSM 18488 | reverse complement strand
AGCCGGGGCTTTGGACATGTCCCTATCATCGATAAAAATGGACGTGGAAAAGATGTCTTACCTATGGCTCCTCACGAAGCGGAGCGCTATAAAATTCGATCCAGCGTTGAACGGGCAAACAGCCGATTGAAAGAAGATTTTGGTGCCAACAACGTCATGGTCAAGGGGCACGCGAAGGTGTCTCTCCACTTGATGTTTGGAGTTATCACCTTATTTTCAGATCAACTTTTACGGCTGCTTGGTTAGGTTGTCAAAGATCTATTTGTGGCCACAGTGCAAAGCCTCACGCTCTGGTCATTTTGCAAGAGGCTCGATATGTTTAATGTTTTTTGTCATATCCCTATCAATAAATGGATTTGCTAAAGAAAGCGCAATATTAATAAAAAATGTCAATGTTTTCGATGGGGTCAATGAGGAGATGATCAACAATGCTAATGTGTTATCATCAGCATGATATTATCATCATGCGCTCATTGTTTAAAAATCGGTTTAAAGGAGAAATAGGGATGAAGAAGTCAATCATAAATTTTGCCTTCCTATTACTGTTCATCGTGAGCGTTGCGGTGCCTTCCGTCGCGGTACAGGTCAAGCAACTCGGCTGGCATGATCTGGTCAAAAAGGTCGAATTTGAGGATCCCTTCGATGCACTGACCGAGGATCAACTATACGATCTTGGACTGGTGGCCCGAGTACGCCAGCTTCAGGACGCCGGGCGTCAGGTCGGCGAAAAAACCCTTGACGAGATTCAGGGAGCCACCTTGAGACTTGATAAAGACGGCGTGGACATCAACGAACTGCTGGCTCGGCGAACTGAAATCATGAAGCTCCGCCAACAGCGCGCCAATGCTGTGGTTGAGGACCTGAACGGTCAAACGGTCCGGATGCCCGGTTATGCGCTGCCGCTGGAGTTCGATGGCATGAAGGTAAAGGAGTTCCTTCTGGTGCCATGGGTCGGCGCCTGCATCCACACGCCGCCTCCGCCGCCCAACCAGATCGTCTATGTCGAAGCCATGGAATCCTTTCGGAGCAACAGCCGTTTCGAGCCGGTCTGGATTGAAGGCGTCATGCGCGTCGGCAATACCAGCAAGGTGCTTTCCCTCGTCGATGGATCATCTGACATTCAGATAGGTTATTCCATGAAGTCGGTTAAGATTGAGAAATATCGTAAGGCCCCATAAGCGAATGCTCGTTCCAGGCCCTCATTCTGCGGAAAAAGTGAGAAACAGGGCCTATGTACAGCTTATGAAGTCAATTTTAAAAGGACACTTAATCGATTAACTGAAACTAACAAAAGAAGGAGAAAAACATGAACAAAAAACTGAACAACTTGTTATTGGTGACAGTGATTTTCATGATCACCAGCATGACCATTGCCATTGGGATGGCCCAGAAAGTGGAGGCCGCATCAGCAGCAGAACCGAACCCGGCGGTAACCCTGATCACTGCGGAAAAACCGCCAACCGTCTTTTTGTTTAAAAACGTAAAGGTTTTCGACGGTGTAAGCGACGTCCTCAAGGATGTGGACGTATTGGTAGTGAATAACTTGATTCGAAAAATCGGGAAAGACCTTCCCGTATCTGGGACCTATGAACTCGATGTCAAGGTCCAAAAGTTCCATGAAACAACAGTGCCTCCGTCCCCGTATGCCTTCAGTGCCGGTTACACGTTCCGAGTGCCGGTAGAGGGCGGCGGTGTTGAGACGAAGCAGATTCCGGTGACCGTCATTGATGGTGGCGGCAGAACGCTGATGCCGGGCCTGATCGAGGGGCACGGCCATTTTTACGTGAATGGCAACGGTATAGCAGATATCGAAAATAATCTAACTTATGATCAAATAGCGATTAGAGGAGCGGCAAAAGCGAAAGCCGCTTTAATGTCAGGATTTACGACTTGGAGAGATGCAGGAGGAATGGCTGCCGGGCTAAAGAAAAATATAGATGAAGGTCTAGTAGAGGGACCAAGAATTTATCCTTCTGGTGCATTTATTGGACCAACTGGTTCTCACGCGGATTTTAGAAATCTCACTACTCCTAACGAAACTATGTTTGGTGCTCATTCTTCAGCCGCTCGCAATAGTATAAGTTTTACGGCTGATAGCCCGGAGGCGATCAAAACAGCGGCTCGCCAAAACTTTATGCAAGGAGCAACTCAACTTAAAATAATGTCTAGTGGTGGAATTCTTTCACAATTTGACCCTTGGCAATTAAATGCGTTCTCTGCAGAAGACATACAAGCTGCTGTTGAAGTAGCAGATGCTTATGGCTCTTATGTAATGTCTCATGCGTACTCCAAGACAGCAATTATGAGGTGCTTGGATAATGGAGTAAAGTCTTTAGAGCATAACTTAATGTTTGATGAAGAGATTGCCAAAAAAATGGTAGAAAAGGGAGCATATATGACGACAAACGTGACGTCTTTCTCTCCTTACATCACAAAAATAGACGGTATGACTCCCATTTCTGCTCGAAAGGCTAATTCTGCACAGGTAGCAACTGCGAATTTTGTTGAAAACGTAAAGAAATTTCAACCAAAATTTGGGTTCAATACTGATGCGATTGGCGGTGTTCAATTAGGCATAAAGCAAACTGACTATTCCATTTATTTAAGTGGACAGTTATTTGGTAATTTATTTACATTAAAATCGTTGACTTCTGTAAATGGTGAAATAGTAAAACTTGCAGGAGAAGTTCTAGACCCATATTTTGAAGGTAGTTTAGGCGTAATAGAAGTTGGAGCCTATGCAGATATTCTTATTGTAGACGGAAATCCATTAGAAGACTTAAAAGCTATTGGCGCTAATGAAAAATGGTTCGATGCCCCGGATCGCGATGGCATCGAGACCATCCGAATCATCATGAAAGACGGCAAGATCTACAAGAATACACTGTAAGACAATTGAAACTGCGGGGTGCTTCGGTGCCCCGCAAGCGCAATTGTTTAAGAAACCAAGAACGATAAAATGAAAACCGTATATCACAGAGTATCGGTATGGTTCGATTCATAAATACAACTAGAAGCCATCTAAGGCAGTCGTATTTTATCCCGGTTCCCCTGACCGTAGGTCTGGCTCGGTTAGTTTGGTGACCCATGATCGCGTGACATTGCTTGATATGACGGTTAAATCGGCGACAGGTCTTCAAAACGCACGAAATGAACATAACACTATTGAACTGTATAAAAGATAGTATGGAAATGGTTTGATGAACGAACAGGCCGAAACCGCAACCGAGCAAGATCTTGAAGGTTCGTCCGCACCACGTGCCGAGAAGGTAGATGCTGCTTCGCTGACAAAGTCGCAGTTGACGTCTGTTCTTGCGGTGAAACATTTGAGTTTTGCCTGGCCATCATCTTCGTTCCAGATCGGAATCACAGATTTGAATGTCAAGTCAGATGAGCATTGGCTGCTCGAAGGACCAAGCGGATCAGGCAAAAGCACCCTGCTGCAATTGCTGGGAGGAGTGTTGCTGCCGCAGCGGGGAGAGGTACAAATCCTCGGTCAGAGCTGGGCGACGCTCAGCGCTGCTCAGCGCGATCTGCGCAGGGCCGACCATGTTGGTTTTATCTTTCAGCAATTCAATCTTGTCCCCTACCTGAGTGCCATCGAGAACGTCCTTTTGCCGTGCCGATTCTCGAAGTCACGTCGTCAGTCGGCCGAAAACGGCGGAGGACTTAAGGATGAAGCGCGACGCCTGCTCACCGCCCTTGGGCTCGGTGCCAAGGAGATCCAGTTGCGGCGCGCGGCGCGCTTGAGCGTCGGCCAGCAACAGCGGGTTGCCGCCGCGCGGGCGCTGATCGGAAACCCTTCGCTGGTACTCGCTGATGAACCGACCTCGGCCCTTGATACCAAAAATCGCGCCGCCTTTCTGGAGTTGCTTTTCTCGGAGGCGCGCAGCGCCAAGACCGCCATCGTACTCGTCAGCCACGATACCAGTCTGCGCCCGCATTTTGAACGACACCTGACGCTGGAGGGGGGCTTATGTTGATGCGCTCTCTGCTCACCCTGGCCTGGAGCAGTCTCGGTTCGCGGCGCTTCGTCGCATTGCTGACGGTTGCCTGTATCGGTCTGGGCTCTGCCGTGCTGATCGTCGTCGAACAGATCCGGACAGAGGCCCGCGAGGCTTTCACGCGCAGCGTCTCCGGGGTTGACCTGCTTGTTGGGCCGCGCGGCGGCTCGGTTGAGTTGCTGATGGGGGTGGTCTTTCGTACCGGTACACCGGGGCGCGGGATGACTTTCGAGTCCTACCGGCAGATAGCGGCACTTCCGGGGGTAAACTGGGCGCTGCCGGTCAGTTTCGGGGATTCGCATCATGGCTACCCGGTGATGGGCACCGACGCAGACTATTTCAAGCATTTTCGTTATGGCCGGTCGCAGCCGCTGGCTTTTGCTGCAGGAAATCCTTTTGCTGATGTTTTCGACGCTGTGATCGGTGCCGAGGTCGCTGATCGGCTCGGCTATCGGCTGAACCAGCAGATCGCTCTTGAGCATGGCCTGGAAGCCGCGATGGATGCGAACCACAGCCATCAGGATAAACCGTTCCGCATTGTCGGCATCCTGCAGCGCACTGGTACGGCGGTTGATCGTACGGTCCATGTCAGCCTGGCTGGCATCGAAGCGATGCACGCCGACTGGGTAGATGGCCGCCCCCCTGATGCATTTGACAAGCTCAGCGCCGAAGAGGCCCGCCTGGTGGTTAAAGATCCGGAGCGGATCTCGGCGATGCTGGTGGCCCTCGATCAGCGCGCGGCCGCACTGTTTATGCAGGCGCGACTCGGCAACTGGCCAGCTGAGCCGCTCAGCGCAGTCATGCCCGGCCCGGCGTTGCTGGAACTCTGGGAGATTGTCGGCGTGGCCGAGAATGTACTGCGTGGTATGTCATGGTGTGTGATCATTGTGGTGCTGGTGGGAATGCTGACCGTACTCTGGAGTGGTCTTGAAGAGCGCCGTCACGAAATGGCCGTGTTGCGCGCTGTCGGTGCGAGGCCTCGTCACATATTTATGCTGATCATCGGTGAAGCCCTTTTGCTCACCCTGGGCGGTGTGGTGGTGGGGATATTCCTTGCGGTGTCAACCTTGTCAGCACTCGAGAGCACCCTGGTCCAGCAGTATGGATTGAGTCTGTCCGCTGCATTCTCCGGAAGAACCATCGTGCCACTGTTTTCAGGGCTGCTTGCGGCCGGTCTGCTGGCTGGGCTGTTGCCAGCGATGCGTTGCTACCGTCGTTCACTCTCTGACGGGCTCAACCCCGAGATGGGAAGTTGAATCCGGGAAGTTCTGTTTTTCCAAATTCCTAACAGGAAAAATGCAGTCTCTGACTGTAGATTATTCATGAGCTCATGATCAAATAACAGGTAATGAGATTGACAAGCATGACCTTCTGACGCTTGCATGTCCTTATCTTTGGTAAGCTCTTCCTTACAGTTGCTCCATTTCTGATCAATTCTCGGTGCTTAAACGGAACTACCCTTTCAGGAATAAATCTAAAGTTGGAAACGCAATCTATCCGTTAACGTTGGCAACATGAACCTTCATTTTTCTGCTTCACGGAAGATCATCCTTCATTACTGCTTCGCGTCTCTCAAAATCGTTGATTGTGCTGTAGTACTTTTCACTCTTTCTGCACTCGGCAAGCAGGAGTAAGGCAACAATGGAGTGGATGATTATTATAGCTGCAGTATAAAAAACGACCGGATGGCAGGCCCGCCAGAACAGATGACCAAAGAGTGAGGAAAGCACTGCCAACCTGAGAGGCAGAATCCAGTTTTTACAGATTACCGCCTGGTGCCGGTCACTATACCGTTTCAGAAGATGTCTGCAGCAGAGTCCAATATTCATCTCATTTCGTTGCCTGTGTTGGTCTGCAGATATTTGGACGAAGATTCGGCCAGTTTTTCGTCTGGCCTTGCCCAATATCTGTCCTCAAGTGGTGATTAAGGCGTTTCGATCGAGCTATTTTTTCGTTAATGATGTGTTAGCTTTTATGAGGTTGAAATGGAGTCAGAGTGATTTTTTTGGGTGCCTCACTGTATAAGAAAAATAATCATCTCTGGACATACACCCTCTCAGCAAGGTGTCCTCAGGTTCCTGGTTACCTTATATTTCCCAGATTTTTCATTCTCTTTCATTTAAAGGCAGTTGGATCGTAAAAGTTGTCCCCTTGCCGACTTCCGAAACAAAACTGAGAACGCCTTTATGCTTCTTCTCAATGACATTGTGGGAGATCGCCAAACCCTGGCCTGTGCCCTTACCGACCCCTTTGGTGGTGAAAAACGGATCGAACACCCGCTCTCGGATGTTCTCAGGAATGCCGTTACCCGTATCTTCAATACAGATTTTGACATGGTCGGGGAAACGATGACTGGAGATCGCAATGAGCCCTTTTTCGCCGTTTCCTTGGTTTTTCTCGGTGATAGCATGACAGGCGTTAATTAGAATGTTGAGAATCGCCTGGCCTACCTCATCGGCAAGGCATGGGACAGGAGGAAGCTCCGGGTCGAGATCAAGTCTTATCTCGGCGCAATATTTCCACTCATTGCTGGCAATGGTGACCGTGGTCTCAATGATTTTATTGAGGTCATTCAACACTTTTTCCTTGCTGCCAGGATGGGAAAATTCCTTCATCGCCTGAACAATGGCAGTAATCCTGTTGATACCCTCATTGGATTGCAGGAGCGCCTTGGGAATCTCCTCTTTAAGATAATCCCAATCACCTTCCTCCATGAGTATTTCCACCTTCCTGCCCACCTCGGCAACCGACGTCCCTTCGGTTATCGACAGCAGTTCGTGCTCGAGGCTATCAACCAGACCCATAACATCAGAAAAAACATCCCGTAAAAAAGAGATGTTCGAACCTATGAATTGTGCAGGGGTGTTGATCTCGTGGGCAATTCCCGCAGCCAGCTGGCCAACGGATTCCAGTTTCTGCGCCTGGAGCAAACGGGCCTGTGTGAGTTTTAGATCCTGTAGGGCTTTGTTCAGTTCTTCTCGCTGCTTCCGCAGGAATTCGGTTTTCTGTTGAACGACCCTCTCCAGGCTGATATTCAGTGACAACAGCTCCAGTGGGGAGGTTTTCTGGGCAGAGCGCTGCTCCGCGGCGTCCATGAGGACATCTATGGTTTTCTGCTGTGCCTTCAGTTTGGCTTGAAGTTTGGTGATTGTGGCCTGGGCATCGTTTTCGCTCATCCTCAACACCTGCTTTTCCCGGAGATAGCAACTCCGGTAAATGTCTGGTTGACATGCACGGAATTAATTTGCTCGCCGTAAGTGCTGAATCCCACCACCTTGTTTTCCGCAAGCATCCTGCCTATGTCGTCATCTATACCTTGCTCTTCCATTTCAAGCCGCCTGAGAATGCAGTCACAACCTAAAATGATAGCCGGCTCCCCCAAAGCCTCACTAAGCTTCGTCAGGTCGTTGTTGAGCGACTTGATGGCGGAATTCCCCCGGCCAATGGTCAGCACCCGGCCGACATCTATGGCACAGAAGAACCTCAGGCTACCGTCCGGTTCGATGTTGGAAATCGATCTGACAAAATAATCGTTTTCGATACGAAGCATCACCGGATTCCTTGAAAACACTGTTGCATTGAGCTGATCAACTGTTGTGCCGATCAGCTCTGCATAGGCTTTTGCTGCCGGTTCGCCATTGATTTCCTTGACCAGTCGCTTCTCAGGATCTGCCTCGGTAACCACCAGCCTGGTGGTAGTTGGCTGAAAATGCTGATGCTTGAAGATGTAAAATGGCAAGGTAGTCAAAAACAGGGTGAAAACCGCGGCATTCTGCAGCAATTTTCCATCATAGTAGACGGAGGTCTGCCGGAACTTGAGGTTGTCGCCTGCCGAGCCTCCGACAATCGGCACATTACCAAGTGCCATATAGAGAGCCGAGATCAGCGGCTCTTCTTTCATCGACAGGCCGTCAACCAGCAGAAAACCAAAAGCTGGCGAACCGGACTCATTGATCAGGCGCTGGACATCCTCTGCAATAGCAATCACCTGTTCTGACTGAGAGGAGAGCGGGAAGATAAGGTAGGGTCTGGCGGTAAGCTTGCTGCCTGCCAGGGATACTCCTGAGATGCCACCGCGCTGGAACCCGGTGCCTGAAAGTTGGCCAGCTGTCGTGCAGCCAATTACGGGCCCCGGGAGATGCTCCTGCAAGGCTCGCCCGAGTTGATGGGGATCGTATTCGTCGGAGAAAAACACCAGACACACCTGGGTATCCGGCTGATCAATCTGAACCGCCAGCTCACTGACGGCCTCCCAGGCATTTTTTTTGAAGGATTTACCCTGCTGCACCCGTAAATGCGACTGCATGCCAGCCTCCCCATTCTCCAAGTCTTCTTGTCTTATTATGACCGGTGATTATTCGACACATACATCATCAGGAGCGGCCAGCCATACTGGTACTCCAGCACGTCACAATATTGTTCCAAGTTGTTCAATTTCATCTATGTTGATTATCCATCTTTTTCAGAGCCGAGTCAAACCCGGTGGGGTGAGGTACAGAGATAGCGAAATACCGGGACATGAAACGCAGGTACAGACCCGAATGCTCTAAGTTCGTGTCATTCTGGTCTGCCACCTATATATTCAGGAGGTTGACATCCCTCATCGAAAGCCTGAATTGCTTTGGTTGTGAAATTACTGGAGGCTTGTACATGAATTCTGCTACAATTATTCTATTAATAAAGAGGAGTTGCTTGGAACAGGTACATAAACTTTAACTGGTATATTGTATGAAATGGTCAAACGAGTATCGCATCGGCATTGCGGCAATTGATGCTCAACATAAGCGGCTTTTTGAACTGATTCAGGAATTGACCGAGGCTTTACATTCTGGTTTGCGTGGTAGCGATGTCGCGAGAACTCTGGAAGCATTAGATCAGTATAAGACCAGGCACTTTCAGCTGGAAGAAAAGTATATGCGTGAGTCGGGGTACCCCGGTCTTGAGGAGCAGCAGAAGGCGCATGTCTATTTCGGCCGGCGTTTTGCCCAATTGCAGGATTCATTAAAAGACTCAGGTCTAACCTTGGAACTCATGAATAGCATTCAGGATGAGTTGAGCCAATGGGTAACCGAACATGTCACTGGACTTGATAAAAAATTTGGCAAATTTTATCAGGACCGATCCCAATGACCCACTAAGGCTGAATTTTCTGATACTTCCTTTAGCCTTTGCTAGAGGGTTTTTTAGTCACATTCGGTAAGGGCTATTTTCTCCCGTCGACATTTACCTGGAGAGGCATTAATGCTTCCCGACTTCCAACCTTGATCATTTGTTTTACTGGTATTTTATAAAAACAACGCGATATAGTGTTACATGGAGTCTGTTTATGTGGCGTACGTTTTGCTGGGCACATCCACCTGTTTGGGCAGATAGCGAGTTCTCTCGTAGTCAACATATTCGAAAGCGGGTATGGGAAGATACAGAAATATGATCAAGCCTGGAACTTCAGGCTTTTTGTTTATTTTACTGGCAGTGCTGCTCGTGTCGGTAACGTATTGGTATTATCAGGCACAGGAAAAGAGCTATGAGCAGCAGGTTGAAAATGTACTTATGGCTATTGCCACAACAAAATCGGACCAGATAGCTGAATGGCGACGGGAAAGGCTGGTGAACGGTGTGTTGCTGATGGGTCGGGATTCTCTTGTCGCTGATGTGGAGCACTATCTCCACGATGGTAATCTAGAATCTATGGAAGACACACTCCGACGATTCAGAGAAATTCAGAAAATTGAGGGGTTTGATCATATTGTGCTGACAGCACCCGACGGTCGACTTCTTTTCGCCACGGAACAAGAAGGGGTTGATCTGCACGAGACGGATGTTGCGGCAATAGTCGAAGCGGTGCGGACCCGCAGTTCGGTTTTTTCGGACCTACATCTGGCAGATGATGGGATCTCCCCGGTAATGAGCGTTGTGGCACCGCTGTTTACCGGTGCGGGGACAAAAAATCAGGCTGTTGCCGCGGTGGTCATGGATATTGATGTTCAGCGGGTTCTCTTCCCCTTGATTGCCTCATGGCCGGTGCCGAGTGAAACGGCGGAAACTCTTTTGATCCGGCGGGAAGGAGACGGCGCGCTTTTCCTCAATGAACTCCGGCATCAGAAAAATACCGCCCTGAAACTGCACTTTTCAACTGAGAGGAAAGATATCCCAGCGGTAATGGCCATTCTTGGCAAAACCGGGATAGTACGTGGCCAGGACTATCGTGGCGTCGCTGTTGTCGCAGCCCTTGTACCCATTGTCAATTCACCTTGGGTGATGATCGCGAAAATTGACGAAAAAGAAGCATTTGCCGAATGGCGAATTCGGGTCATTTTCATGATCGGATTTGTGTTAATTGTTTTCGGACTATTGTTTGTGATTTTTCTCGTGATAACCCAACGAACCCGCAAAGAGCATTTCCGTCAACTCTATCTCGCTGAGAATGAATTGCGAGCCGGTGCGGAAAAACAGGCGGTGACCTTGAAATCGATTGGTGATGCAGTTATTGCCACTGATGCGAATGGCAGGGTCGAGCTGCTGAATCCTGTGGCGGAACGTCTCACCGGCTGGTCGCAGCAGGAAGCGTTCGGTAAACCGCTAAGGGAGATCTTTGTCATTATCAGTGAGAAGACGAGGGAACCGGTCGACGATCCGGTGACCAAGGTTTTAACCAATGGTGGTATTGTCGGTCTGGCGAATCACACCCTTCTTATCAGCCGGGACGGTAAAAAGATTCCTATTGCTGACAGCGGCGCCCCCATTGTTGGAGAAAATGGCGTGCCGACAGGGGTCGTATTGGTGTTCCGTGACCAGAGTGAGGAGCGTCTGACTGAGCGGCTCATGGATATCCGCTTGTCCCTCATCGAATATGCCACCGGGCATGATCTCGACCAGCTGCTCACCCGGACCCTTGATCTGATAGGTGAGTTGGTCGACAGCCCTATCGGTTTTTATCATTTTATGGGCGATGACCAGAAAACACTCATCTTGCAGCAATGGTCCACCCGCACCCTGCGGGAGTTCTGTCACGCCTCCGGTAAAGGGGCGCATTACAGTGTTGATCTGGCAGGAGTATGGGTTGATTGTGTCCGCGAGAGAAAACCTGTAGTTCATAATGATTACGAAGCGCTGCCCCATAAACGCGGGTTGCCGGAAGGGCATGCTCCTGTGATGCGGGAGCTGGTCGTCCCCGTCATGCGTGATGGAAAAATCGTTGCCATCATGGGGGTAGGCAACAAAGCCGACCTTTATACTGAAAAAGATATTGATATTGTCTCCTATGTTGCTGATGTGACATGGGAAATAGTTCATCAGAGACGTGTCGAACAAGAGCTAATAGAAAGTGAGCGACGACTTTTCACCCTTCTGGGCAATCTACCGGGAATGGCCTACCATTGCCGCAATGACGCCCATTGGACCATGGAATTTGTCAGCAAGGGGTGTCGTGGTTTGACCGGGTATGCTGCAGAAGAGCTGGTAGATAATGCAGTAGTCTCCTATAACGAAATAATCCACCCAGAAGACAGGGGCCTCGTTCGAGATGGGGTGGTTACAGCTCTACAGGAAGATCGTCCGTTTGTGCTCGTGTATCGTATAAAAACCAAAGAGAACGAACTGAAGTGGGTATGGGAACAGGGGAGGGTTGTTGACAACGAAGGGGGGAAAGGTAAGGCTCTCGAAGGGTTGATTCTCGATATCACTAAACGAAAAACTGCCGAAAACGAGTTGCAACGGCTGCTGCTTGCAGTTGAGCAAACGGCTGAAACAATTGTGATTACCAATGCTGGCGGCATTGTGCAGTATGTGAATCCTGCATTTGAGAAAATAACAGGTTATAGCCGCGAGGAGATTCTTGGCAAGGCTCCCCGAATCTTGAAAAGCGGCAAACAGGATCAGGACTTTTACAAGGAGATGTGGCAAACGATCTCATCGGGTCAGACCTGGAGCGGTCGCCTGGTGAACAGAAAAAAAGACGGTACCCTTTTTACGGAAGATGCCACGATATCGCCAATCATAGATACTAAAGGGCAAGTGACGAATTACGTTGCGGTAAAGCGTGATATTACCGAGGAACTGCATCTTTCGCAACAGATGCAGCAGGCCCAGAAGATGGAGGCCGTCGGACGGCTGGCAGGCGGAGTAGCCCACGATTTCAACAATATGCTGGCGGTGATTATCGGTTTTGCCGGCATGGCTTTGTCGAGAGTCCAGCCTGCTGATCCCCTGCATGAAGAGCTGACGGAGATTTTGACGGCCGCGAACAGATCAGCGGACATTACCAAGCAGTTGCTGGCCTTTGCCAGGCAGCAGACCATCGCGCCCATTATACTCGACTGCAACAAGGCAATTGGTGACATGTTGAAGATGCTGGGCCGCCTCCTCGGTGAAGATATTGATATGGTCTGGTTACCCGGTGAAGGACTCTGGCCGATCAAATTGGACCCTGTTCAGCTTGATCAGATTCTGGCAAATCTCTGTATCAACGCCCGTGATGCAATTGCAGAGGTTGGTAAGATTACCATTGAGACCGGGAATGTCGTCTTGACTGAAGAATATTGTGCCGACCACCCGGGCGCTGTTTCCGGCGAGTATGTCCGGCTGGTGGTCAGCGATAATGGGCAGGGGATGGATCGTGAGCAGCTTGCCAAAATATTCGAACCGTTTTACACCACCAAGGGAATCGGCAAGGGTACTGGCCTGGGACTGGCCACTCTTTTCGGTATCGTGAAACAGAACAATGGTTTTGTTAACGTCTACAGCGAACCTGGGGTAGGGACCACGTTCAGGATTTATCTGCCGCGACTTGATGCTGGGGAAGAGGTGATACGCGAAGATCTGGTCGAGCAGGTTACCGAATGGCGGGGCCATGGCGAGCGGGTACTGGTGGTGGAGGATGAACCGGTAATCCTGGTTGTTGCCAGACGTATGCTTGAAGAATTGGGCTATCGGGTCGTTACGGCTAAAACTCCTTTTGAGGCTTTGGAGATTGCCGCCCGTCATAAAGAAGAGGTTGATCTCCTTATTACTGATGTGGTCATGCCGGAAATGAACGGTCGAGAGTTGGCACGTCGGATGCAAGAGCTCATTCCCTCGCTATGCTGCATGTATATGTCCGGTTACACCGCAAACGTGATTGCGCGTCACGGTGTGCTGGAACGTGGTGTTGTTTTTCTTGCCAAACCATTTGCGAAGGATGAGCTGGCCCGTAAGGTGCGGGAAGCATTGCGGCAAGGCACCAAAAAGGGGATTAACCAGTGATGGTATACCCTTGTACGTGTGGGCTTCGCCGTTACATGACGTGGCATAATTTTGAATTTCATCAGCAATGAATATGGAAAAGGAAATAAAAATATTATTTGTCGACGACGAAGTGAATGTGCTGGACTCGATGCGACGTCAACTTCGAAAAAGATACGATATTGTAACTGCTTTGAGCGGCCGGGAAGCCTTGGAAAAGATGAAGACCGAAGGCCCGTTTGCCGTGGTCGTTTCCGACATGCGAATGCCTGAGATGGATGGCATCCAGTTGCTGAAAGAGATGAAAGCTCTCTATCCTGATACGGTCCGTATGATGTTGACCGGCAATGCCGATCAGGAGACGGCGACGGAAGCGGTCAATCAGGGTCAGATATTCCGGTTTCTGACCAAGCCGTGTCCCGTGGCACTGTTGACGACATCAATAGCCCTGGCCGTTCGCCAGCATCGTCTCATCACGGCTGAGAAACAGCTGCTTGATGAGACCTTGAACGGCACGGTAAAGGTGCTGTCTGAGCTGCTCAGCTTTGCTAAACCGACCGCCTTCAGCAGTGTCAGCCGGGTACGGGCGATGGCCATGGATATTGCCCGCTCACTTGGTCTGAGTTCGTTATGGCAGATGGATATTGCAGTGCTGCTATCGCAGGTCGGATGCGTTACGCTGCCCGACGAGCTGCTCAGTAAAATATATTCAGGTGTCGAGCTGTCAGCTGAAGAGGAAGAAATGTACCGTAACCATCCGAAGATTGCCGCGAGCCTGCTTGAGCATATCCCGCGAATGGAGAATGTTGCTTTTATTATCGAACATCAGTTCAAAGACTATTCCGTCTATGCCGAACGATCTGAATACATAGAAGATGAGGATGAACTGAGCCTGGCCGCACAGATTCTGAAAGCGGCTTTTGCCTACGATATGCTGATGTTTCGGGGGAAAAGTCATGAAGAGGTGATCCGTGACATGAGTCACCAGCAGGAACTCTATAACCCCAGGGTGGTCAAACGAATCAAGAAGGTACGATATGACGATACCAGTCAGGAGGTACTGAGTCTCAGGGTGCAGGATCTGGCGGTGGGGATGGTTGTAGAAAAGGAGATTATTGCAAAAAACGGCACATTACTGGCCCCCAGGGGTCAGGAGCTTACCTGGCCAGTGCTCCAGGGGTTAGTGAATTTCTCGCGAAAAGTTGGGGTGAAAGAACCGATTATGGTGCGTATGAACCGTACTGCGTAGACCAGATACCAAAATGGTGTGATGCGTATCGTACCATGTGATGTAATAACTGCAGATACTGGAGTTCACCTATGATGAATAACGTACTGTTCGTCGATGATGAAAAGAATATACTGGATGGCATTAAGCGGATGCTCCGGCCTATGCGCCACGACTTTGAGTTTTTTTTCGCTGTTGGTGGTGTGGAAGCTCTGGCGTTGATGGAAATTCAACCCATTTCTATCGTCGTCTCCGATATGCGAATGCCGGTAATGAGCGGGTTGCAGTTCTTAACGGAAGTCCAGCAGCGTTTTCCACGAACCATTAGGATTATGCTGAGCGGGCAGGCCGATGACGAGTCAATCGTCAATACGGTCAGCGTGGTGCATCAGTTTCTCGCCAAGCCGTGTGAACCTGAGGCGTTGAAAGATGTCTTAAAGCGCGCAGCGACGCTGTACAACCTCATGGCCAATGATCAGCTCCGGGCAGTTATTTCCGGCATCGGCAATCTGCCGAGTTTGCCGTCCATCTATGCCGAATTGAATAACGCCTTAAGGGATGCCGAGGTTTCCGCGGAGGACGTGGGCAAGATCATTGAACAGGATATTGCCATGACCGCCAAGGTGCTGCAGCTGGTAAACTCATCATTTTTCGGTCTGTTTCAGAAGGTTGACAGTACAGCCAGAGCCGTAAAATTGCTTGGAATAGATACAATTAAAGTGCTGGTTCTCGGCGCCCAGATTTTCTCTGAACTTCATGTCAAATCGTCATTGTTGTCGCTTGATACTCTCTACAACCACAGTATGGCTGTTGCCAACTGCTCAAAACGTATAGCCAGAAACTGTACCGATGATAATGAATTGATAGAACAATGCTTTATTGCCGGGATGCTGCACGATATCGGCAAGCTGCTGCTGGTCACCCAATGCCAGCAGCAGTATGAGGAAGTGTTGTCGGAAACCGTGAAAGAAAATGTGATTCTGGTTAATTGCGAGCAGAAAGTTTTGCAGACGACTCATGGCCATGTTGGGGCGTATCTCATCGGGCTATGGGGGTTTGCCAGTAACATCATCGAGGCTGTGGCTTTCCACAACAATTTAGAGAAATGTCCTGTGGCTGGCTTTGGGCCAGCCTTAGTCGTTCATGTTGCCGACTACGCCTATTATCTCTCCTGTCCGGAAACTGCAACAGGTGCACCACCCGTCCTTAATGAAGCGTATCTTGCAGAGTTGGGGATGCTGGATGGGGTTCGCGACTGGCTGAAAGTCGCGGAGGAATTCTATGTATCCCTAACAGAATAATTGGCGAATTTACGCAGTCATGGTGATGGCGTTTCGGAGCCATTTGCCTGAAATGTTTCGAATGGGAGTGTTATCCTGAATTCTGCTCCTAAGCCTTCAGCAGATGTGCAGTTGATGGTGCCGCCATGCTTGTTGACAACCGTATCATAGGCGATGGCCAACCCCTGGCCGGTGCCTTTCCCGACACTTTTTGTGGTGAAGAACGGGTCGAAAATCTTATCCAAAATCTCAGCCGATATGCCCGGCCCGTTGTCGGCAATAATGATAACTGCCGAATCGCCTTCCGCTCTGGTAGTGATGGTGATCTGCCCTTTTGGGGCGTTGGCGTTTCCTTGCTGCTGTTCGGCGATTGCCTGGGCGGCGTTGACGATGATATTCAAAAGAACGTGGCTAATCTCATCGGCAAGACATGGGACGTCTCGAAGTCTATCTTGAAAATCGGTGGCAATGGTTGCCACATATTTCCATTCATTTCGGGATACAGTCATCACTGATTGGAGAATTTTGTTCAAGTCGGCCGGAGCCATGGCCCGAGTGCCAGGGTGGGCAAATTCCTTCATCGCCAGAACGATGGAGCTTATCTGGTGTATTCCTTCTTTGGATTGTTCAAATGTCTTGGGAATTTCTTCATTGAGATACTCCCAGTCTATTTCTTCGAGTTTGTTGCTGATTTCCGGGGTACCTGACGGGGGTTGCTGCTGTTCGATATACGTGACGAATTCTTGAAGATCAGCGAAGGCATCTTGCAAAAATTCGAGATTGGAGCCGATATACTGCACCGGAGTGTTGATTTCGTGGGCAATACCCGCGGCCATTGTGCCAATCGATTCCAGCTTCACGGCCTGAAGCAGTTGCCTCTCGAGTTCCAGCTCTTTACTGATATCGCGTTTTATTGCAACATAACTTATGACCTTGCTGTTCTCATCCCGGACCGCTGAGACCGTGCTTTCTTCAGTATAGATGGTTCCGTCCTTGCGTTTGTTGATAAAGCGTCCAGACCATGTACCTTTTGAAATAACAGTTTGCCAAAATTCTCTGTAAAAACTGTTAGAATGTCTGCCGCTTTTGAGAATGCGTGGGTTTTGTCCTATCACTTCTTCAGTCGAATAGCCTGTTATATCGGTAAATGCCGGGTTGATATAGATAATATTGCCGTCGACATCGGTGATGGCGATCGCCTCGCCCAACTTTTCGATGGCTGTAAGCAATCTGTTTTGCTGCTGTTGAATTCTGTCTTTTTGCACCAGTTCCTGTCGCAGGGTCAGGTTGACGTCCTGGAGCTCCTGGGTTCTGTCTGCCACCGCTAACTCAAGGTCAGATTTTTGCTGCATGAGTTGCTGCCGCGTGATCTCCAGCTCTTCTGCTTGCTGCTTCAGCTTCAAATTCAGATATCCCATCCGGGAGATCTCATTAGCCATGAGCCACAAAAAATCGAGAATTTTTTCGAACCGTTCTCGACTGAGACGCGGCATTTCCTGGAAGGCGAGGAGCATGCTATCAGGATCAACATCAATTTCCGCAGCATATTCGATGATACGCTTATCATCTACATCCCCTATATAATACTGACCGATAAGCCAATTGGCGATATGGTGGCCATCGACAATGATCGGGGCAGCGGCATCGGCGAAACCGCAGCTCAGGCATTTCTTATAAAATGGTTTCTGTGTTTCTGCAGCCTGTTGTCCCAATGCCTCTGCTGATCTGATACAGTTGGCTAACCCTTTCTCGGAGTTTCTTACAATTTTGCATACGCCAGAGTGGTTGCTGAACCTGGTAATCGGGTTGCCGTTAACATCCGTGATGGTGGAAGCAACCTGATTCGCGATGGCGAAACTGTCCTGGATTCTCTGCAAGAGCTCAAGACTAACCAAGTCAGGCAGGGTATAGTTCCAGGCGTTTTCTTCCTGTGTTGCATCCGGGGGTGTTTGTTCGTTCATAGATCTTTCCGCAATGTTGTCAGCAGCGGGTTGTGTTTATTGTTCTTTGGGTAACTCAACGATGGTCAGCCAGAAGTTCTTTATCGATTCCACAACTTGAACAAAGCTATGAAAGTTGAGAGGTTTTGAGATATAACAGTTGGCGTGGAGATTGTAACTCCGGACAATATCCTCCTCGGCCTTGGAGGAGGTGAGAATAACGACGGGAATAGACTTGAGCAACGTATCACTCTTCATTTCAGCCAGCACTTCCCTACCATCCTTCTTGGGCAGGTTGAGATCAAGTATTACCAGGTCAGGTCGTGGGGCTGCGGCATACTGCCCTTCTTTTTTTAAAAAGGCCATTGCTTCCTCTCCATCTCTGGCAACATGGAGATTGTTTCTGATCTTGTTGCTTTCTAATGCTTCACGGGCCAGGTCAACATCACCTGGGTTGTCTTCGACCAGTAGTATTTCAATGAGTTTCATATTTATCCTCACAAAAAGACTCAATATCATGCTGCAGCATGACGCTTCAGGGTGAAAGAAAAGGTTGTACCTTGGCCCGGTGCCGAGTCGAACCAGATGCTGCCACCGTGACGCTCGACGATACGTTTACACACAGCCAGGCCAATACCTGTACCCGGGTATTCTTCGCGGGTATGCAGCCTTTGAAAAACAACGAAAATTTTATCACTGTATTTTTTATCGATACCAATGCCGTTGTCTCGAATAGAGAAAATGTACTCCTCTTGTTGGCGCTGTGCCTCAATGTGAACGGTGGGTATCGCCTCACTGCGAAACTTGATGCTGTTGGCGATCAGGTTTTGCATCAGCTGCGTAAGCTGGCCACCATCGCCTGAAACGGTGGGGAGGTTTTGCACGGTTATCTGGGCACCTGATTCTTCAATGAGCATTTCAAGATTGAGTATGGCTGTCGAAACCACTTCCTGGAAATCAACAGGTCCAAACTCTGCGCCTTTGGTCGATACTCTAGAAAAAGTCAGGAGATCTTGAATGAGTGTCTGCATCCGATTTGCGCCGTCCACAGCATAATGGATGTATTTTTGTGCTTTTTCATCAAGCTGAGGGCCGTAACGTTGGGCAAGTAATTGGTTGTAACTTGCTACCATGCGCAGAGGCTCCTGCAGGTCATGGGAGGCGACATAGGCAAACTGTTCGAGTTCTGCGTTGGAACGCTTTACCTGGTCGAGGGCAACGAGAAGATCGCTCTCAGCAATTTTCCGTTGTTCAACTTCTTTCTGAAGCTGATCGCGGGAAACAAGCGTTGTTTGCAACCCCTGAATCATTTTTCTGAAGGCGTTGACGATGGTGATAAGTTCCTTACCTGCACCCTGAGGTTCGAATTCCAGCTTGAGGTTACTGCTACTTATACGGTCGATAGCGGCAGCAAGTGAGGTAAGAGGGGTTACGATGGTTTTTGCGACCAGCCAGCCGATGACAAGGGATAAGGTGGCGATGAGAATCGCTGAGAGATACAGACTATGTTTTAGTTTATTGATTGCTGCCAGGTAGTCATCACCATCTACCTCTGTGATGAGTGCTAATTCCCGATCATCAAGATACTGATAGGCGCCGATAACTTCTTTTCCTCGATAGTCTTTATACCAGCTGATGCCGTTCTGCCTGTTTAAAGCCCGGTTGACTCCTTCAGTGTATACTGTTTTTCGGAGCATGAAATTCTTCCCGTAACGGGGTTCGGTAATAAAGATATGCTGATTGTTGACCAGATAACTGTCTTCCGTCTGCCATAGCCCCCTCCATTCGCGGAGAATGTCGGAGAGAGCCGAGAGATTCAGTCTGCCGGCAAGCACTGCATTGGGCAGCGCATTATTGCCGCCAATGGGAAGGCTGACTACCATGGTGGGCTGACGGATGCTCATGGAGTAAAAGATATTTTGTATATGAGTTCCCAGTTGCCCTTTGATAAAGTATTCGCGACTGCCCTGCATTTTTCCTATCTGTTTCGGGTCTGTAGAGGCAAGAATTTTACCGCTTGGAACTTCAAGCAGGAAGAGTTCTGAAAAGGTGCCAAGGATAAGAGCTGGACGGAGATGCTTTTCGACAATGGTTTCTAGAAGTTCCGTTATGACGGCACGATTTTCGCTTCCGGCCTGCTCTAATTCAAAGGAGAGTTTTTCATGAATGATTGGCATTTGGCCGAGCACTTCAAGTTGCCTTGATGTGTTGCTGGTCCACTGGAGTATCTGGTTCGCTCTTCTTGAGTTGACTGCTGTCAGGTCTGCAGCCCCCTCTTTCCGCACAAAGTCGCCGCTGATCATCAGGCTGAGTGCGCTAATAGCCAGCACAGAAAGAAGGGCGGTCAGTAAGCAGGTGAGGATGACTTTGTCTCGTAATCTCATTATTTTTGGGGCCCGTAAATTGTTTCAAGAAAATTTAAGGTATAAAACGTGCCCGATTCTGCTGACCTCTCTTCATTTCCGGAATCTTTATAGAGTTCCCCCATATTTTGCCAGACCGATTGTTTCATCCAGCCAATGGGTGTGTCCCCTGTGGAAACAAGCGGTGCCTGAATGTCCAGCATGGCTTCCTGTAATTTCGTATCCTGTATCTTGGCATATTTCATGGTGGTGGCTAAAGCCAGTGTCTGGTTTTCGATGGCCTTTTGCCAGCCTTTAAGGGTAGCTCTCAGAAAACGGAGGACAATATCGGGATGCGCGGCAATATAGGTGTCTGTTGTTGCCAGGGTATCGCCATAGGCATTGACTCCGTAATCTCCAGGCCAGAGGAGATTGAGGTTCAAGCCCTGATTCTGGAGTTTGATAACACCACCAGTCATGTACGCGGGCGTGACATCCACGGCTCCGTTTATAAACGCTCCATATTGAGGGTCATAATCTGCTTGGATAATCGAGTCAAAGGCTACCCCGGTATTTTTCAGCATAGCTTTGAATTGGATGATACCTTCAAGAAAGCCGCCTTCTTCCATTTTCCCTACAGCGACAATCTTTCCTGTTAGGTCTTTCGGGTTGATGATTCCAGAATCTGACTTGGCAACAAATACCGTGGGATTGAGCTGGTACAAGGCGCTGATAGCCACCATTTTCGGGAGAGTCGAATTTTTGATCAGCAATGCTTCAGCGGGCAACACGGCAAAATCCACGGTCCCGCTGTGGAGCGCTACAGCCTGATCGATTGCGGGACCACCCTCAAAGAGTGTTACGTCAAGGTTCTCTTCGTCATAATAGCCTTCGTCCAATGCTATATAGAATCCGACAAACTGGGCCTGGTGAACCCACTTCAGTTGGACTTTCACAGACACCCGAGCTGGAGGTAACTCTTGTTGGTCGCAAGCAGAGGTTGTCAAAAGCAGTGCGAGCAGCAAAATGAAGAAGAAAGTGTGGCCTCGCATCATCCTCTCCTTTTTATTTCATCACAACATTGCCGTGAAATTGTTTTCGAATGCACTGTTGTTCTTTCCTTTCAGACAGGTGCGAGAGGCAGAAAGATGGCAAACGTGGTCCCTTCCCCAGCACTGGTGTTGAAAGAGAGTTTTCCACCGTGTTTCTCGATGACAATATTACGGGCAATACTCAGTCCTTGACCTGTGCCTTTGCCAACCCCTTTAGTCGTGAAAAAAGGATCGAAAATCCGATGCTGTATTTCAGCGGGGATGCCTCCACCGTTATCGCCAATGAGTATCTCCACACCTTCTTCGGCGGGACGGGTTGTTACCCTGATCGTGCCCTTGCTGTAATGTCCTTGTTGCACCCGGGCGTTGATAGCGTGCGCTGCGTTGATGATCAGATTGAGAAAAACCTGATTCAATTCTCCGGTGAGGCAGGGGACGGGCGGCAGGTCAGATGCGAGTTCGGTCTCCAGGTCGGCAACGTACTTCCACTCATTGCGCGAAACAGTAATGGTGCTTTCCAGGCAATGATTGATATCGGTCGCGACTTTCTCTGAGGTTCCAGGATGAGAGAACTCCTTCATGGCTTTTATGATGGAGGTGATTCTCGCGACACCTTCCATGCTCTGAGCGATTGTTTGCGGCAGCTCCTCCCGCAGGTAATCGAGGTCTGCCTCGTCCGCGAGGGCGGTCATGCGTTGGCTGCACTCGGTCATTTCCGCACTTTTTCCGCAGGTTTCCTGCAGATTCTGAAGACCCTCAAAGAACTTTTCCAGATCCTTTAATCCGTCGGAGATAAAACGAATATTATCACCGATGTATTGCACCGGTGTGTTGATCTCATGGGCAATGCCGGCTGCGAGTTGACCGATTGCCTCCAGTTTCTGGGCTTGGCGGAACTCTCGTTCCATTGTCAAATGCTCTGTCTGGTCTTCCAGCATAAGTACGGCGCTACTGCTTGCCAGGCTATCACCGATGGCCGGCAATATCGACAGTTGAAAATCGCGTTGACCGTTGGCGGTCTCATATCGGGCCTTGTACTGGAGCGGTGTTCCTTCAGTCAGTACCTTGTGAATAGACACGCTGCATGGGCTGTCGATCTCACTGTGCAGGCAGTTATTGTCGAGAAAGAATCCATCTTGCGGGATGGTGCCGAACCAACTGCCGACCTTGGTGTTCGCTTCAATCACCTTGAGCTCGGTATCCAGCAGCAAGAGGCCGACATGCACATTTTCGGTGATGGTCGTCAGCTTTGTTTGCAGATTCTGGCGCGAAGCCTTGTTCTGCATTTCAAGCTGATGGCGACGCAGAGCATTCGCAATGGTAATCAACACCAGGTTTCTGCTAAACGGTTTGACAATGTAGCCATAAATCCCCGCCTCAAGGATTTTCGAGGCTTCGATCGGGTTATCCATGATGGTGACCATGACCACTGCAATGTCGAGTTGTTGCCTGTGTAGATGCTCGATCAGGTCAAGCCCACTTTCGCCAGGCATGTTCAGGTCTGTGGCAATCAAATCGAAGTTGTGAGAAGTGAGGATTTTTTTCGCTTCGGCAACACAATCAACATCGTGGACCGAGTAGCCGGCTTCGATAAGTATGGACTTCAACAGGCCGCGGATTGCGGGTTCGTCATCAACTATGAGAATAGAGTGGCTCATCATGTTCCTGCTGATTGAAGAGGTTTGGTCCAGGAGAGATGTGTTTTTCAACAACAACCGTTAGGTTATGAAATTGCGAGCATCTGGTCTATCAGGTCATACAATTCCTGGTTGTTTAATGGTTTGTCGATAAATTGGACAGGTAATTGTCTTCCTGTGAAGTCGTCTGCTTTGGCTTTGTTGCCGCTCATCAGGATGACCGGCATGGTCGGTGCTATTTCGTGAACTGCCTGGGCGAGCTTGTCACCTGTCATATGTGGCATGGTCAGATCGCTTAACAGCAGATCGATCCGCACTGATGCATCGCTGATGCGGGTAAGTGCGGCTCGAGGGTCAGTCTCGGATAGCACTGTGAAACCTTTTGCTTCGAGCATGCGCCTGCAGAGTTTGACAATGGCGGGTTCGTCATCAACGACCAGGATACTGTAGCCGGCGCCATTTGATATGGACCTCTCTGTTTGCGGCAGAACTGCAGGTTGTTCATGCTGTTCCACCACCGGGAAGAGCAGGGTGAAGGTCGTGCCTTCTCCGATTTTTGATACAACATGAATGTCGCCGCCACATTCTTTGACGATACCGTGCACGACCGCTAGTCCGAGACCGGTCCCTTCCCCAAGGCCCTTAGTGGTAAAGTAGGGGTCAAAGATGTAGGGCAGAGTGTCTTCGGCGATGCCATGGCCGGTGTCTGTGACGCTCAACTCAATATACTTTCCTGGTTGCAGGTTATGGTAATGGTTCTTCTCTTCGGTCTGGAGAAGTCGAGAGCGCAAGGAAACTGAAAGCCTACCGCCGTCTCTTTGCATGGCATGTGCTGCATTGGTGCAGAGATTCATGATAATCTGGTGAATATGGGTTGGATCTGCCAGTGTGAGGTCAAGGTCTTTTTCTAGATGGAAATCCATGTGAATGGAAGTCGGAAGTGTCGAGCGCAACAGTTTCATCGCCTCCTTGACGATTAGGGAGATGTCGAGCGGCTGGAACTGTTTGTCGATCCGTCTGCTGAAGGTCAGGATCTGATTCACCAGATCCCGGGCTCTGATGCTCGCCTGGTAAACTTCTTTGAGGTCGCCGGTAAGGCTGTCGTTATCTTTTGTCTTATACAAGGCCAGTTCGGTAAAGCCAAGAACTGCGGTCAGGACATTATTGAAATCATGAGCGATACCGCCAGCGAGAACACCCAGCGATTCCATCTTTTGTGCCTGGCGCAATTGTTGTTCAACGCTGAGCTGCTGGCTGATATCTTCGGCTATATAGACGATACTTGTTACCTCACCGTCGTTATTTTTAATCGGGATCGTCGTGATCTCCAGGGTTGTTGTCCCGTTATCAGCCTTGACTTCTGAAAAATGCATCTCGCCAGTCCTAAGGGCCTGCTCAGCCGGACATATACGGCAATGTTTGTCCGTGTTACAGATATCCCGGCAGCTTTGTCCCATGATGCTGGAAACTATTTCGTGAGCATTTTCCTTGGCGGCACTGTTGGCCCAAATAACCTGCATTTCGGTGTCGAGAAGCAGAATTCGGTATTGGAGGGCGTCGAGGATGGTACGGAGCAGCAGTTCGGAACTCCTGATTTTATCCTGGTTTTCCCGTTGCTCACTAATATCTGTTGAAATACCCAGAACGTAAGGCGGACAATCCGGGAACTGGATCGGCATCTTCGAGGTGCGAAACCAGTGCTTTTTTCCAAGGTGACTGGTCCAGGGTTCCTCTTCGATCGTGAGAGGTTTATTGGTGGTGAGGACCTTTAAGTCATCCTGATTGAAGTTTTGGCATTCGTCTTCAACCATATGTTTTTCTTGAAAGAGCTCTGCATCTGTTTTGCCAACTATTTCGTTTGGTTTGAGTCCATACATCGATCCCATTGCCTTGTTAACCATGATGTAGCGCCCCTGGTCATCCTTGACAAAGACCAGATTTGGGGTGGTATCGAAGATGACGCGCAGATATTCCCTGCTACGGAACAGATCGATGGCGATGCGCTTGCGCGCCGAGATGTCCTCGTGGCTGATGACGACGCTGTTCTGCATTGTATTGAGAAGAGGGGTCATCCTCACCTGGTACCATTTTACCGAGTTTGCGCTGGTATGCTGATATTCGGTCTCGATGAACGTGGTTTTCTTTTCAAGGACATCATGCGCCATCTGTCGTAACCGCTCAACTGTTGCCAGATCACTGCAGACATGAGGAAGACAGGTCGTGAAATAATCTGCGCCTTCATGAACTTCTGCTAGCTTCTCTGTCGGGTTATTGCTCGTCTTCGTCCAGGCCCGGTTGAGAAAGAGTGTGGTGCCACAGTCGTTGACAATGGCGATGCGGCTTGGCAGGGAATCGATGGAGGCTCGCAGAAACAGCTCTGCCTGAACCGCCTGGTGGTGTGCTTTGTGCCGTTCGATGGTGTAGTAGGCAATGCGCGGCAAGAGTGATTCCGCCCCAAAACCTTTGACAATGAAATCCTGGGCTCCGAGGGCTATTGCTTTTCTGCCGAGATCTTTGTCGTCGTTACCGGTGAGCACGATAATGGGAGTGGCATCTGCGACAGTGGAAATCGACGTCAATGTTTCCAGGCCGTTGCTGTCAGGCAGGCCAAGGTCAAGAATGATCAGGTCGACATGATTCTGCTGAAGAAAAAGCTGCGCATCTTTTACCCGAATTTTGACGGTCAGACTGAAATTGCCGGTGGTGGAATCGTCAAAAATATCCAGAATCAGCTCGCGGGCAGCTGCAGTGTCTTCAACCAGTAGCACGCTGATAGGCTTTCCAGTGATTGCATGAGTGGCAAAGCCTTTGTTTTGTGACATTTGTTCTTGCTCCATCTCTCAAAAAGTAAAAACTTTTGCCATAACTAGATGATAGGTCAGGTGCTTTCAACTTGTCAAATATATTGTCGGCAACCATCTTTTGCGAAATCCCGGTTATCGGCGAGTGCGGTCATGGCTCGAAACGTACCGGTGGCCTGGGCATGGTCTTATTCTGCAACCCCTCTGCTCTCGAGTGCCTTGCGAATTGTTGCAATGAGCTCTTCTGTCGTGAACGGTTTAGCAAGATAGGCCGATGCTCCGGTATCACTCGCTGAATCGGAGTCGATGCTTGAGCTGTAGCCCGAATAGAGGATGACGCGGGCTGACGGGTTGATCTCAAGAATGTTCCTGGTCAACATATCGCCGCTCAAGTTCGGCATTGTCTGGTCGGTCAATATGAGGTCAAAGGCGTATGGGTCTTCCCGATACAACACGAGGGCCTCAACGCTGTCGGAGCAGGTTGTCACGACATAACCTCGATTTGACAGGCTTCGTGATATAAGTGATGTCAATTGCGGTTCGTCATCCACCACAAGTATCCGTTCCTGGCCTCCCGGCAGATTCTGTGGGACGGCAATCGGGTCTTCCGGCGCCCTTTCATGTTCGGGGAGGTAAATCGATATTGTTGTTCCTCTGCCGAGCTCACTGGTAACGGTTATTTCTCCATGATGTGCTTTGACAATGCCTGATACCACGGCAAGGCCCATGCCGGAGCCTTTATCAATATCCTTTGTCGTGAAATAAGGATCAAAGATGCGTTCGAGATGTTCAGGGCGAATCCCGCAGCCATTGTCGCTGATGGAAAGCAGCAGATAATTACCTGGCGCGAGGGAGGGGGGGGATAACCGGTCGTACCTGGTGATGGCGATCGCCGCCAGTCTGATGGTGATAGTGTCGCCATGATGCTCAAGGGCGTGGGCGGCGTTGGTGCAGAGATTCATCAGCAGCTGGTTGATCTGGGTACGGTCTGCCAGCACATTTTTGCCATCGGCACTACTCTGAAAGTCGATATTGATGGTTGTCGGGATTGTCGCTCGCAGGAGTTTCAAACATTCTCTTATGGCCAGATCGAGGTTAATGGAGGCGCGATGAAGTTCCTTTTTGCGGCAGTAGGCAAGGATCTGGGAGACAAGGCCCGCTGCTCGGTTGCCGGCCGTAATGATTTCGTTGATATCTTCCTCATTTTCGCTGCCGGGCTCTACGCGCTCTTTCAACAGGCGACTAAATCCAAGAATTGCTGTGAGAAGATTGTTGAAGTCATGGGCGATACCTCCGGCCAGGGTACCGAGCGCTTCCATTTTCAGGCCTTGGCGCAGTATTTCCTCGGTATTTTTCTTCTGGGTAATGTCTATGCCGATGTAGACCTGGGTGCCGTCCTCAAGGAGTACATTGGACCAGTTCGAGTCGATGGTGTGACCATAGCGGGTGGTGATGGTGAACTCCTGCCATCCTGTTGATCCGCTTGCCATGTATTCCTGAGCTTTTGCGCGATCTTCCGGGTTGGGGTAACATTCTGCCAGCAGGTCTATGTGCGGCAGGTCTTCGTTGGACCAGCCCACCACTTTGTGAAATTCCTCATTCACTCGAAATGACTGCGCTTGCGGATCATAGAAGGTGATAAGGACCGGCATGGAGTCGATGAGAAGATTGAGGATTTGACGTTGCTGTGCGAGTTCGGTCAGGGTTGTATGCAGCTCGGTGATATCCGACCCGGAGCTGAGCGCGCCGGTTATCGCGCCATTATCATCGGTCAGCAGTGTATTGTTCCAGGCGATGAGCTTTCTCGCACCGTTTTTTGAAATCACGTGATTTTCATAATATTTCTCGTTGACTGGAGAGCCGCTGATAATCTGATTAAAAACAACTGCGGTGTCTTTTCTCTCCTGTTCGGGAATGAATGTGCTGAACCAGTCGATACCAATGATTTCATCGAGCTGGCATTCAAGGATTTCACAGGCTTTTTGATTGGCAAGAAAGACCTTACCGTCCAGATCAAGACCGATAAACATGACTCCAGCCAGCTGCAGATATTGCTCAGCCCGTCCTTTTGCCTGTAGAAGTTCCTGCTCTGCTCTTTTTCGGTCGCTGATATCGATATGGGTTCCGACAACCCTGATCCCTTTACCCTCCTCATTGAAAACGACTTTGGCGCGGGAGAGGATGTCGACCCAGTGGCCGTTCTTGTGTCGCATTTTGAATTCTAGGATGAACTGCTCGCGTCTATGGTTGAGCAGATCGTCGAGCATCAGCCAGGATTTCTGCACATCTTCCGGATCGGTGAGTTTCTCCCAGACGGAAAAATCGTTGGGCAGTTCATGTTCCTCATAGCCGAGCATCTTTTTCCAGCTTGGCGAATAGTAGATTTCGTTGGTTTCCAGATTCCAGTCATAGAGTCCGTCCTGGACGAAATTCATGGCCAGGGTAAACCTTTCTTCACTGAGCAGAAGCGCTTTTTCCGCCTTTCTCAGATCGGTCACGTCAATGATTGCGGCCAGTGAGCTGACGGAGGGTATTTGGTTGTTCTCGACTAGAACAGCATTCATGAGCGAATCAAAGATATCGCCGTTCTTTTTGACAAACTGGTAGCGTATGTTTCGAACCTCGCCTTTTTGGAAAAACATGGGGACTACCTCAGCGAGTGCGTATTTCCTGGATTCCTCAGTAAGATAATCTGTTGAGCGGGTGCCAATGACCTCATCTCGTTCATATCCCATCACCTCCAGCCAGTAATCACTGACATAGACCAGCTTTCCTTTGTTGTTGATCGAATGGTGCATGACTGGTGTACGGTTGTAGAGAAAGCTGAGAATATTCTTTTGCCGTGCCAGCTCTTCCTGTGTTCTTGTGAGTTCAGTTGTTCTCCTGGCGAGGATTTTGCGCAGCATGAAGAGCCAGGTGAAAGCGAGCATGGCGAGGATCACTATTGCTGCCAGGATCAGGAAGAGGCGTTGTTCGAATTTTTTCTCCTGTTCGAGGCGTCTTGAGATCGGGTTAAAGATGAATTTTTTGATATCGAGGGCGTTATGGAACATTCCTATTGTGGTCAGAAAGTCATGCATTTTCTGCCAGCGGTCTGGATTGATGTTGCCAATACGTACTTCCGGATAGTGAATGAGTTGACTGACGCCTTTTGCCTGCAGCAGATTGAACTCGTGAAGTTTCTCCTGGGGAGCACCGCGAACAAGGTCTCTTGTGATTTTGCCGGCTACTTCCTCTACATTGTTTAAGGCATACGTCCAGCCCTTGAGGGTTGCTGCCACAAAACGCTCAACCATCTCCAGGTTGTTCTTGATAGTCGGTTCAGTGGAGAACAGGCTGTCGCCATAAAAGTCGATACCGTATTCGCGAGGTCGCAGGCTTTTGAGCGAGATATTGTTGAGCTCAGCGGTGATCGGCAGGGATATGGTGTAACCGGGGATGACATCAACCTTGCCTTCCAGGAGATGCTGCAGGCCCGGTTGGTGGGGATAGGGCTTGATGCTGGCAGGATCGATACCTTCTGCTTTGAGGAGAGCCTGGAATTCTACATCAACCAGGCTGTCTACCTGCCGGGCGACCTTCAGTCTGGTGAAGTCCGCAGGGGAACTCAACTGGGTATCAGGCAGTGCGAAAAAGGCTGCTGCGCTGTGCTGGAAAATTGATGCTAACACGACTAAAGGCTTGCCTTTATCCCTGGCAATCAGGATATCTGCTGCGCCAATACCGAAATCAGCCCGCCCGGAAACAACCTCGTCAACCGCCGATAGGATGGTGTTGTCTTTGATTGCCGATCGGATCTCAACGTCGATGCCCTGCTCCTGATAATAGCCTTGCCAGAGAGCGCAGTAATACCCTGCGAATTGGAACTGGTGATCCCAGCGTAGCTGAAGAACGACTTTATCGAGATCTTTTGCCAGGGCTGGGCTGGTGATCAGGATCTGAAGAACAGCAAAAATGAGAACAGCAACGGTTGTCTTCAAAGGGTCTACCTTTGGATGAAAATTCTACAGTCATGAAATATTCAAGGTACTCTCAAGTATTGCACGGTTGTATGATGAAGGTCAAGTTGAGGGCATGACAATAAAGGACTACACATTGAATGCGTCAGGGCCTGGGAGGAATTGAACGGTTGAAAAGTTAAAGGGATGAAGGCCTAAAGGGGTATAAAGGGAATTCCGAACAGTAAATAGAAGCCGTCTTCATTATTGGAGCGAGCGAGACGATAACAACTATGTATCTCGGCAGGACCGTTTTTGAGCAAGTAGTGCTCAATGGTGGGGTCGAGCATGTTGAGATTATCCTAGTCCTTGTCCATGACAAACGAACAGACTGAATTGCAACCGAGCTGGTTGTTGAAAATTAAAGGTCACTTATGAATCCGCGAGGTTTCGCTTTTTTAAATTCCTAACAGCAAAAATGCAGTCTCTGACTGTAGACTCTATGAACTCTTACAGAACATCAGGTGATAATGATAGAGGACATGGCTACTAGCATTCCTTAGACCTTGTTTGGTAAGCTCTTCCTTAGAGTTGCTCCATTATGGCGCAATTATAAGTTGTTGGCCGATCCCACCATATCAGGAATAGTTTCAACTTGTAAGGCTCGCCATCTCCTTCCTATAGGCAATTGAAACCTCAATCTGCCACTGAACGATACTGTTGTGCAATAGTGCAAAATGCCTCACCAGACCTATGTATACTCAATAATCATTTTCAAAATAAAGTGTTTGCAGGATATTTCAATCTTCGATATGGCTATATCGAAGATTTGGATGCCTACCACTTTTAGTATCCCGACAGTGATAAGGTCGAAAATCAAACGGATATCTAAGATTAGGCTTTACCTGCATGCATCTAAAGCTCTTCCCTCAATTCACACTGCGGACTAACTGCCACCCTTTTTCTCTAAAATATCGTGAAGAGTCTGGGCAAGCTGACGCTGAATGACCGGTTTTGTCATATAGCCATCAATTCCCATCCGTCTGGCCTTTCCTTCATCTATAATCTCACTGAATCCAGTGCAGAGAACCACAGGCATGGCCGGACTAAGTTGTTTAATTTTCCGGGCCAACTCCACCCCATTCATCACCGGCATGTTCATGTCGGTGAGTACAAGGGCAATCCGAGTTCTCTGCTGCGTGAAATTCTTCAATGCCTCAGTACTGCTCGAACAGAGCAAAACTTCGTACCCAATATTTTCCAGCATTTTCTTCAACATCTCACCAAGAACTGGTTCATCATCCACGACCAGAACGGTACCTTGCCCTTGCGGTATGACTCCAGCCTTTGCCGTGTGTATGATCTGATCACTGCTCTGCACCTGGGGCAGGTAGACATGAAATTCTGTTCCCTTACCCTGTTCGCTATAGACGGTGATATGACCCCTATGGCTCTTGACAATGCCATGCACCACAGATAGCCCCAGCCCTGTACCCTCGCCTTGCTTCTTGGTGGTAAAGTAGGGTTCAAAAATCCGTTTCACTATATCTCTGGACATGCCGCAGCCTGTGTCGCACACACGTAGTTTTACATGCGGACCCGGTTGCACATCCAAGCTATCCAGGTAATCCTGAGCCGTTAACTCAACAACCTCCAGGCTGACGTTTAACTTGCCACCAGTCTCGCGCATGGCATGATAGGCATTGGTACAGAGGTTCATAATTATCTGGTGGACCTGAGTTGGATCTGCCATGACCAGGCCACAATCAGGCACATGCTGATGTATGGAAATGGTCGTTGGGATCGAGGAACGCAGTAGTTTGAGAGCCTCCTTAACAATCAGGTGGATCTGCAGCGGTTGTCGCTTCTGATCAGACTGGCGGCTGAAAGTGAGGATCTGCCTGACCAGCTCCGTTGCTCGAATGCCCGCGGTGTGGATACTCTGCACCATCTCAAGTTCTTCACTATTCTCAGGTAGTCGATCGGCCACTAATTCACTGTAACCAATAATTGGGGAGAGGATATTGTTGAAATCATGAGCGATACCGCTAGCCAGGGTACCAATGGCCTCCATTTTTTGGGCCTGGCGAAGCTGATCCTCTAACTGCTTGAAAATAGTGATATCCTTGGCGGAGTGGACGATGCCGAAGAAGTCTCCCTGCTCACTAGTAATAGGCGAAATGGTGACCAGGAAGTCTTTTTTCAATTTCGCATTATGAAGTTCGATACTGTGGGTCTTACCATCTTGAAGGGCTGCTTGGGCCTGGCACCCAAAGCAAGGAATATTGTTGTCGTTAAACAGCTCATAGCAATAGCGACCAATGAGAGCTTCCTTTGTAGTGTTAAAGAAAAGAGCAGCAGCACTATTGGCTTGAATAATTCGGAAATCCTTGTCATGCACCGTAATAATTTCTTCTAAGATGGAGTCAAAGGTCCGTTCCCAAAGTACTTTTGCTTCCTTAATTTTATCCTGATCCGATCTTTGTTGAGTGATGTCTTGGGCCAGCAGAAAACAGCCCTGCACTCCGCAACTGTTTTCAAAATGAGGAAGAAGAGTGGCGCGGAATAGGCGCATTCCATCATTGATTATTGGGATAGATGCTTCATAGTCCACCACTTTACCAAGCAGGGCTTGATTGATATAATCGGCGATCTCGCTATATGCATTGTCACCGAGTAATTCATGAATCTTCTTGCCGATAATCTGTTCTGGTTGTAGATAAAACCAGTTTTCGAACTCTTTGTTGACCAGACGATAACACCCCTCCTTGTCAACATAGGCAATGAGTACAGGCAGCCCATCGGTCAGCAACTTTAACATCCTCTCATTCTCTCGAATCAGTTTTTCCTCGGCCACACGTTGCATCAACATCTCGTCCAACGAGGCAGAAAGCGTTGCCAGTTCGTCATTTCCAGCAAGCGCGGAACGGGCAGTATTATCTCCTTTGCCAAATTGTTCCATAGTCTTTGCAATCAGCAACATACGTTGGAAAATGCCGAAATGTAGATAGAGCCAGACTGCCAATGCGATTGAGGTAAGTGTTAAAAATGATACAATAATATTCCAACGCAATGCCTGTTTCCCGACCTGTTTGAGAACATTCATGTCGTACTCATAGTAGAGTAGTGCCCTCATGGCCGCGGCTTCGTCAATTATCAATGGGGATATAGCGAGAAGTGTTTCCGAATCTTTGCTAACAACGACAGTCGACAACTGTTCCTTCTTCCGAGAGACGCCTTCTAGCAATGCTTTCCCTTCACCAGATATTCCTGCCTCAGCAAAAGCCTGGCCTAACCAGGCTGGATTCGATGCGCTTATAATCTTGAGTTTTTCGTTCAATACTATGGCGGCCCTATGGCTAGGATCACCTTGAGTCAGAAGATCAATATTCATCTGAAGCCGCTCCATATCCTTGTTTCGCAAGGCAGAATTCAGGCGGTTCTGATTCCGCCCCATAGTCTCGGTAACAAAGTGGATAGCCTGTTTCTCGATCAAACGTGAAAAAATACCGTTAGAAAACAAGTAACTGGCTGCAATCCCGACCAAAGCAAGAGATATAAGCAGACACGGGACCACGAAACGCACGGGGTAACGGGAGATGAAATTCATAAAAGACCTCGGGATAGACTTCAGAAGATCAACTATTCGTTATGATACAACAAATAAAAACGTACATTAAGTTTGGATCGCCAAACTGGGTGGTTGTGTAGTAGGAGATAAAATGGAACAGGGGAAAAGAGGGCATCCCAGCCTGTCCTAACCACAAAGATCATGCATGCGCCTGATTGCCTATCAATAAGATTATTACGTTAATGGGGAATAGGGAATAGAAATAACTTGCTTTACAAAAAGAGAGAGGGGTCTGGAACTAGGGAACTTTGATGGGATTAGCTTCATCGCCTCTGGAGCAACAGAGCATTTATTCGTTCTGTTATTCCAAGAGTTATGCTCAAAAGTGGTGTTTGAGGGAGAATTAAAAAAGAAATGACGTATCCTGTTGGAATCAGTTTGCCAAAACAGAATTCCAACAAAAAAGGATACGTCATGATCAACAGTAAAGTTATCACACTGAAAAAGCCAGGAGAGTTTGTCGAAGACCCGCTGACCGAACTGTTACGTATCGGCGCCCGACAACTCATTGCTGATGCGGTTGAGGCTGAATTGCAAGACCTGCTCCAGCATTACGCAGAGCTGAGAAATGAGAAAGGGCACATGCAGGTTGTGCGCAATGGCTATTTGCCTGAAAGAGAAATTCTCACAGGGCTTGGGCCGGTCAAG
>NZ_FRFE01000008.1 GCF_900143695.1 Desulfopila aestuarii DSM 18488 | reverse complement strand
CCATTTACAAAGAACGATGGAAAATCGAACTGTTCTTCAAATGGATCAAACAAAATCTCAAGGTGAAAACTTTCCTCGGTACTTCAGAAAATGCTGTGTTGACGCAGCTTTGGATTGCCTTGTGTCTTTACCTTCTGCTGGCTTATTTGAAGTTCCAGGCCAATCTAGGTTTGTCACTTTCGGGTATTTTACGACTATTGCAATTGAATCTCTTTGATCGTCGATCAATGACTGATTTATTCAAGCCACCTGACAATCCACAAACTATTAAATCTCCACAGCTTTTATTGTGGAATTAACTGTGAGACAGCAGTGATGTTTGATATACTTTTTGCCAATCGTCGATTAAGAAGAGAGCAGCCGAAGGCAATATGCCGTTGGGGAATTATACATAACGCTAAAAGTAAATACAGGTGAGGAATGAGTATGCTCAGTTTTACCATTGATATAGAAACATGTATAGGTTGCGGCCAGTGTGCCAGTGACTGCCCAGCCATGATAATCAGCATGGAGACCAATCTCCCGACCATCTCCAGCGATCTGGAACAGTTCTGTATCCGCTGCATGCACTGCGTTGCCATCTGCAGCGAGGGTTCGGTTTCGATCCTGGGCTATGGGCCTGATCAGGGCGAGGAGCTGAAAGGAAAATCGCTGCCAAAGCCCGAGCAGATGGAATTGATGATTAAAGGACGTCGCGCGACCCGAAACTATCAGGATCGGAATGTTGATCCCGTCCGCATTGAAAAACTGCTTGAAGTGGCATCCCATGCGCCAAGTGGTCATAACGATCGTGGCCTGATCTATACCCTGCTTGATGATAAGGGACTGGTGTACGACTTACGGGAAAAGGCCTTTGACGAGCTCGAGAAGTTGATTGATGCCGGAAACTTGCCGGAAGGTATGGAGATGTTTATCGATATTATTGCTGCCTGGAAACAGTTCAACAAGGACATACTGTTCCGGGGCGCGCCGCATCTGCTCATTGTTTCGGCCCCGGCCGAGAACGCCAGCCCGCTGCATGATTCGATTATTGCCCTCACGACCTTTGAGCTCTATTGCGCCAGTTGGGGCCTCGGTACCATCTGGAATGGCCTGGCGACCCTGACGATTTCCGAACTGGTACCGTCTTTAAAGACGATGCTCGCCATACCGGAGGATCATGAAATCGGCTATGCCATGGGCTTTGGCCGACCGGCAATTAATTATAAACGGACGATCAACAGGGGCTTGCCCCGCATCAACCGGGTAACAGCCCTTTGATTTTTGGGCAAGCGGGCAGGCTGATACATTTTTTTAAGAGATAGACGCGATGAGACTACAAAAATTCCTTTCGGAAATCGGATTCTGTTCCCGCAGTCAGGCGGAAAACTTCATTCGGGCGGGGAAAATTCTGGTGGATGGCAAACCCGCCAAACTTGGGGACAAGGTCGACGGTACGGAAGTGATAACGGTCGACGGGCAACGGCTGCAGCTTAAGGCACCTCCAAAAAAGAAAGTAGTGATTTTTTATAAGCCAATTGGTGTGGAATGCACACTTTCGGCCATGGGTGGAGTGAAAACCTTGCTGGATTTTGATTTTGGTCCCGACCGTGTCTTCCCCATAGGCCGCATGGACAGAGATTCAGACGGTCTGCTTTTACTCACCAATGATGGCGAATTGGGCAATAAATTAGCCCACCCCAGCCATCTGCACGAGGAAGAGTACCTGGTGGTAGTTGAGAAGCCGCTTACCGCTGACCTCATTGCCGCGTTTGCTGAAGGGATTATTCATGAAGATAGCAAAATAGTCCCGCACCATGTCGAACAGCACGGTGAAAAGGTGCTGCGATGCATCCTGCATGAGGGGCGTATTCGGCACATTCGTAAAATCTGTGAGGCCATTGGTCTGAAGATCATTCATGCCAAGCGTATCCGGGTTGGTGCGATCACCCTTGGGGACCTCGAGCCAGGTACCTGGCGTGTACTCACTGACTTGGAACTCCAGGCCTTGCGACAAGGCGGTATTGCCCGGCTGGCGCGCCGCAGGGTGGCGCCTATTCGTCGCACGTAGTTAGTTGTGCCACTTATTCTCATACTGGCCGGGTGTTTTTTGCAAAAGGAAGTTGCTGGTTTAATGCCTTTATATTGGCTGATTCCATATCGTTTGCCTGGTCGATAATCTGTTCGAACAGGATTTTGAGCCGTGGATCGTATAGGCGGTGCAGGCTGGTGTTGGCAACAGCTCGAAAGCCCCTGGCGATCTTATGGGGCGAGCCGGCACCTGGGTCAAAGGTCTTGATGTTGTTGTTGATAGCCCACTCAATCGGGGCATAAAAGCACATATTGAAATGCAGGTCCTTTACCTGTGTTTCCGCTCCCCAGTAGCGGCCGATGAGATGACCGTCTTTCACCAGCAGCATCGACAGGGCGATGGGGGGCGCAGCTGAATCTGTATAGGCAGCTATGATGAGGAGGCGATGGCGATAGTTCTGAAAGAGTCGGGTAAAAAAGTCGCCATTTAAAAAACGGGCTGCCCAGGGGCCGAATCGCTCATTGGTGTTGAGATAATAACGGTACATGAGTGCGGCCATATCGGTTCCGATCTCCTGGCCGTTAAGGGGGCGAATGGTGATCCCCTGCTTGGACATGCTCCTTCGTTCCCGTATGATATTACGACGCTGGGAAGACTTGAATGTCTGCAGATAATCCTCAAATACTTCGAAATCCTGGTTTTTCCATAGGTAGGACTGATGCTTCCAACTGGCAAAATCGTGGGCCGGGAACTGCGCGAACCATAGCTCGTCGATGAAATTGAAGTGACAGCCGGATAGCTGCTGTTGCTGGCAGGAGTTATCGATAGCCGAAAGCATATTGCGAAATAGCACCTGTTTATCGACACCTTCCGCCATGAGAAACCGGTAGCCTACAGATGGCGTTGCCGGGCTCATTCCCACCAGCTTTGGATAATAGTCGATTCCATATTCAGAGGCCAGCTGCGCAAGCCAATGGTCGAAAACAAATTCGCCGCCACTGTGACTTTTTAGGTAAAACGGTGCTGCCCCGATCAACTCCTCGTGATCCCATAATGTTAAATGATACGGTTGCCAGCCGTAGCGTGGTGATATGCTGCCGGAAGCCTCCAGGTCATGCAGCCATTGCCATTCCAGCAAGGGTGTTGAAAGCGGCAATGCCAGCTTGTCCCACTGCTCACGATCTACGTCTCCAATGGCATTGAGCCAACGAACTGTCCATAACTGCTGACTTTGCATTTTTATGAGTCCTGCTCTCCAATTCGTCTTGCATCACTTGTGGAAAAGCGGCAATGTTTTTCCTGCCGTATATTTTACGAAAAGCTTCGAGCTCTGACGGTTTAACTCGGTAATTTTTTTGTTTGCTGTCTGCTATTCAAGTTTAAGGCCTCCTGAAGGGGTTGTCATGGTTTGCGCAGCATCTTATTGGGTTAGCCGAATAATTAGCATGATTCTGGGATAAAATGAAAAACAGGTATCACATTCTTGCCGTTGTTGTATTTGTTGTCGCTTTTGCTTGTGGTTTATCTGCCGCCGTTTCTTTCGCTGCGGAGCCAAAGGACCGGTTTTTTTTTATGGGTAGCGGAAAGCTGCATCTGAACAACCTGAGGAATAATCGGCACGCCGACGTCGAACTGCTTGATGGACATGGCGCGATAAATGAGGTCGCTTTTGATAAGGTCGATTGGGTTTTTGGGTTTCCAACCGAAGAAAAAGGGGAGCATATCTCACCGCGTATGCTTTTTATGCTGAGCTATTTTTCAGATCTTGTGGCGCCTGGCAAAACAATCCATATCGAATCCGCCTATCGTAGCCCTGAATATAATGACAAGATCCGCAAGCAGGGTGCCAATGCTGCAAAGACCTCCACCCACATCGACGGTATGGCGCTCGATTTCTGGATTGAAGGGGTGGATGGCAAAGAACTCTGGGAAACCGTGCGGGCGAAAAACTGTTGCGGAGTCGGACATTACGGCGGCAAGGAAATCCATCTTGATGCAGGGCGGCCGCGGTTCTGGGAGGCGGCCACCTCGGGCACCGGCAGCACAGAGCCGGATAATAACCGCCATATTTACCTGACCACTCAATATGACCGCTATCTGCCCGGAGAAAAACTCAGATTATCACTCTCCGGCATCAGTACCTTTGACTTCGGCATCCGGCCTAAAGTGCAGGTTTACGCAGTTGACGATCGTGCAATACCTCTAGCCCTGATGGCGCTGCAGAGTGACACACCAGGCGAATGCATAAAGATTGATACCCGCAAAGCAACGAGATTCCTGGATGCGCAGTTGCCAACAACTTTGGCCGCTGGCAGCTATAGAGTGCAAGTGGATTTTTGTGAAAAGCTGTTTTTGCAGATGCCGGATAATGTGCTTTCCGGCGAAATAGAAGTGATTCGATGAGGCACCTGATAACATTATGCATATAGCTGAATACCACCAGCAGTAGAGAAGAAATTTCACTTGGTTATAACAATATCGGCAAGACAAAAGGTGAGAAATCTGTTTGAATGTGGTTGATACGACGAGCTATTTTCTTGACAGAGGCTCATGCCGAAGTATTGTCTTTCTCATCATCCCGAATCATTCTGAGGATATTCGACTGGTAACCGGTAGGATATCATCTGGTACAGTTGAAAGAGGTTACTATGCCCGGTAAGCCCAAAAAGGAACAATCTGCCCCCCCGGAAATCAGCCCCTATCTTTTCCCTGCCATCCTTGCCGTGATGGGTGTGTGGTGTTTTTATGATGGGTGGTTAACATCGAACCCGGATATGCAGGAGCATCTCCTATTTAACCGCGTCGTCAGCGGAATTCTGCTGCCTTGGGCGTTGATTGATTTTATTCGTACCCGGCGGTTTGCAGCTCAAGAAGCAAAAACGACGGATTCTCAAAATTCATCTCAAGCCTGCGATGATAAGTAACCGCAGGCTCATTGTGCCCTATGCTGCACCGTTTCTGGTGTATGTGGCTCTTGCCTCGATTATCGGCGACTCGATATCACCTGAAGTAAACTATATTCTCCGCATAATTGCCTGTTCTGCTGTCCTTGTCTGGGCCTGGAAGTGGTATTTCCCCCTCACCGGTCCTCGTTCGCCAATAGGGTCGATTGGCTTTGGGGTTCTGGCCGGCGTGATCGGGGTGATTGTCTGGATTATCCTGTTAACGCCATTTGCTCCCACTACTGACGTCGACCCTTGGTCGAATACGAGTTTTGTGTTGCGATTGGCGGCTGCCGGCTTGCTGGTGCCGTTCTTTGAAGAGCTGATGATGCGGGGCTTTGTCTTCCGTCTTGCTCTGCAGTGGAGTGAGGCGCGAAAAATGAAAGAGGATGAGCCTCTGCAGGTTGCGCTTGACGAGCGAACCATTAACGATGTCCGGCCAGGAGACTGGACCTGGACTGCCGTTATTATATCAACCCTGGTCTTTGTCTCGGGGCATCAGATGTATGAGTGGCCTGCGGCAATTGGTTTTGGTCTACTCATGGCGCTGCTGCTCATTGTGCGGAAAGATTTGCTGAGTTGCATCGTGGCGCATTCGACTACGAATATATGTCTGGCCTTCTATGTGCTGAAGACGGATAGTTGGTATTTGTGGTAAAATTGATACATTGCGCGTTATTCGCTCTCCTCAGGTCAACGAAGATCATACCGACTTGATCCCTAATGAGTTGCATTCCTCTGAGTCATCATAGCGCTCGAATCGTGCAATGGTGTTGTGATCTAAATCGCTGAACACTGATCATCCTCACGTGGTGTTTTTGAAAACCGAAGAGCTCCCTTTGGACAATTTTCCACACAGTTGCCGCAGCGCATGCATTTGCCGCTGGTGACAACGCCCTTTACCTTGAACATTGCCGGGTCAGTTTCGATCGGGCAACTTTTTTGGCAGATACCGCAGCCCTTGCAATCCGGGCTTACCTCCAGCAGATATTTAGTCGGGAAGATGATTCCCTGAAAGGTTGCCATCGGGCAGATGGTGCACCATGAGCGTGGCATCCAGATGAGGCCGATGGCTATCGCCAGCACGG
Organism: Desulfopila aestuarii DSM 18488; assembly: GCF_900143695.1. Classification (GTDB taxonomy): domain Bacteria; phylum Desulfobacterota; class Desulfobulbia; order Desulfobulbales; family Desulfocapsaceae; genus Desulfopila; species Desulfopila aestuarii. The sequence goes on along the minus strand of NZ_FRFE01000008.1, from coordinate 188,721 downwards.
TGGAGATGGTCCACATAAGGACGAATGCTGCCCCTATCCGAGCCGGATCGTCCCCAGCCTGCACCAGCCGTATCCCAAGAATCCCCATCATTATCATAAAAAGAAGCCACCTCAACCACCCTGCCTTGAAAAATGGCAGTATGGGTTTTTTCATGCTGAACCGGCTCAGAATCCTTTCATGGAAGGCCCCCATGGCGCAGATCCAACCGCAGTAGAACCGACCACGGAACAGACTGACAGCGACCATGACGACCATCATGGCGATTGCTACATAGCCGAAATAGGGGAAGGCGATCCCGCCGAAAATCACGAGTGGAACCAGCGGCGTCATAAGCCATTGTATTGTTTTTCGTGACTGTTTTTCTCTTATCCTCATTTTGTGTTACCAGATGATTGTTTGCGGAGAAGTGATGCCGTGTGAAAATATTTAATTAAAAGCTAAAATTTAGACAAGGGAAAAATGTTCTTTCTTTGTGAACGATGCCTTGCCAGTCCGAATTGTGTGAGTATGTCAACAATCATTTTACAAAATCTGAGTTGTGATTATGGTTGTCCAAGGGCTGGACTTCTGAATTTATTCCATCTTTTTCTGGTGAGCAGGGGTACGCGATGCGTGAGGTTATCCTGGAGGCAAATGAACTGTCGAAAACCTACACCATAGGTGAGCGACAGGAGTCTGTGCTGGAGGCAGTTTCCCTGCAGGTGGAGGCTGGTGAGTTTGTGGTGATTTCCGGTACAAGCGGAAGCGGCAAGACTACACTACTCTCTATTCTCTCTGGGCTCGATCGGCCCAGTAGCGGGCGGGTGACTATGGCCGGTCGTGATATTACCGAGTTGAGCGAAGATGAGCTGGCCCCGGTTCGAAATGAATTGACCGGCTTCGTCTTTCAGGCCTTTCATTTGGTACCGTCGCTCAATGCTCTTGAAAATGTGATGTTTCCGGCTGAACTTAAACGAGACCCGGCGGCGAAGGACAAAGCTTCCACCTTGCTGCAAAAAGTTGGCCTTTGGCATCGCCGTCATAATTATCCGCAGCAGCTGTCTGGCGGTGAAAAACAGCGGGTGGCAATCTGCCGGGCGCTGATCAATACTCCGAAAATTATCTTTGCCGACGAGCCAACCGGCAACCTTGACTCCGAAAACTCCCGATCCATTATCGAACTGTTGCTGGAACTGCATCGTGAGCATAACACCACTCTCGTGATGGCAACCCACAGCGGTGAGGTGGCTGCCCAAGCAGATCGGATCATCCAGCTCCATGACGGCAGGTTACAAAACGGAGGAGGTGTGGGCTGATGGTGAATTTCAGGTTTCTCATAAGGGAGATGCTTGAGGCTCGCCATCAGGCAGCGATCTTTATTCTCTGCGTAGCGCTCTCCATCACCAGTTTGGTGGCACTGAATAGCTTTAAGCGCGATGTCCATCAGTCAATCACCGGTGATGCCCGGGCCTTGCATGGCGGCGATCTGATTATTCATTCCCATTATGATTTTTCCCCCGGTCTTCTTGCGGCGGTAAATTCCCTGGAGGCCGATATCGCGGGCAAGGTGCGCACCTGGCAATTCTATTCGGTGGTGCGCAATAGTGGTGATGAAACCCTGTTCAGCAATATCATGGCAGTGGAGCCGGGTTATCCCCTCTATGGTACGGTGACACTGGCCTCCGGTGCGCCTTTTGCGAAACAGCTTGCCCCCGGCACTACTGTTGTCGGTCGGGAATTGCTGGATCGTCTCGGGGTGAAGGTTGGCGATATGCTGCAAGTCGGCAAAACGAAGGTGAAAATCGTCGATGTGGTTACCCACGAATCTTCCCGGCCGGTGGATATCTTCAGCTTTGGGCCACGGGTCTTTGTGGCGGCGGCTGACCTGACTGCCATGGATCTGGTACGTACCGGCAGCCGGGTTGAGTATGAGATGCTGTTACAAGTCACCAATCAGGATCGGTTGTCGCAGGTGGTTGCTCAGCTGCAAAAAGCGGCACTCCCTGACCAGGAAAGGGTTTCCACCTTTCAAACGGCCAGATCCGGGTTGAAGCGTTTTTTTGACAATCTGCTCTTCTTTCTCTCCCTTATCTCCATTTTTACCCTGCTGTTGGCCGGGATCGGCATGCAGAGCTCGTTGTCGGCATTGTTGAGGCAAAAAGAAAAGAGTCTTGCCATTGTTCGAGCTCTGGGGGCTACCCAGAAATTTCTGTTGCTCCATTACCTGCTGGTGGTGCTGTTGTACGGTTTTGTCGGCAGTTGCCTGGGAATTGCTGCCGGGGTGGCGCTGAAATATGCTTTTCCATATCTCTTTGCCGGGATAATCCCGCCCGAGCATGTCAGCGGTCTTGGGCTGTTCGATATCGCCCAGGGCATGGTGCTCGGTTTTCTGGTGGTGCTGTTTTTCACCTTCCTGCCGCTTTACCGGCTGCGGGAGGTGAAACCCAATGTGATCTTCAGGAGCGAGTCGAGTCAGGCGCCGCGTGGATTGGTCTACTATCTTGCTATTCTGGCTGGCTTTTCTTTTTTGACGCTTCTGGTTATTCACCAGCTTGATGATTCCAGGACCGGTATCTATTTCATGGCCGGGACCAGCGGACTGATTGTATTGATAGCCGGACTGGCAAAGTTGATATTGCTGGCGCTGAAGCGTCTCTCAATTCGTACCTTGCCCTTACGGCAGGCTTTCAGAAGTCTGCTCCGGCCCGGCAACAGCACCCAGCCGGTTATTGTGACCCTTGCCTCGGCGCTCTCGGTGCTGCTGGCCATTTTCCTGGTGGAGTACAACCTGCATAGCAGCTATGTAGAGTCTTACCCGCAGGATGCACCTAACCTCTTTCTGGTGGATATACAGCCTGGTCAGCGCCAAGGTTTCACTGAAATGGTCGGTGGCAACGTGCAGTTACATCCCATTATCCGGGCCCGGCTCAAAGCGATCAACGGTGAACCGGTCAAGCGGGGCGAACAGCGACGCCGGTTCAGTGATAGCCTGACCCGGGAATTCAACCTGACCTATCGAGATGCGTTGCTGCCGGATGAGGTGGTGGAAGCGGGAGGAACGCTATATAAAATGGACAAAAAGGGTCATGCACCGTTGCAAGTCTCTATTCTCGATACAGTGGCAGAAATGGGCGATATACGGTTGGGTGACATCCTCGATTTCAATATCCAGGGTGTACCACTGAAAGCGGAGGTGACAAGTATCCGCACCCGCACGAAATCGCGGTTGTTTCCCTTTTTCTATTTCGTCTTTCCAACAGAATATCTGCAAAAGGCGCCGCAGACCCTTTTTGCCGCCATTCATGTGGAGAAGTCAGTGATCCCACAGCTTGAGAAAAAGGTGGTGGCGGCCTATCCCAATATCAGCGTAATCAATATGGCCGAGACGGCAGTCCAGTTGGGAGGCATGATGCAGAAGCTTTCCGCTATCGTCAACTTTTTTGCCCTTTTCTCGATCTTTGCCGGGGCACTTATTATCGTCAGCTCGATATTGGCGACACGTCTGGCCCGTGTACGGGAAGCGGTCTATTACAAGGTGCTGGGTGGTAAATCTGGTTTTGTTGTTTCGGTCTTTTTTTTTGAAAATATCGTTCTGGGCCTTATCAGTTCCCTGCTCGGGGTGCTCCTGGCCCAAGGGGGAAGCTGGGCATTGTGCCATTTTCTCTTTGATATCCCCTACCGGCCATACTGGGCAGCGTCGATGTTGCTGGTGGTGCTGACTCTGCTGCTGGTGGTCGGGGTGGGCATGACCAGCTCGATTTCCATCATCCGGCAAAAACCAATCGTTTTTTTACGGGAGCAGACCATTGAATAGATCATATCTCCGGAATAATAGAGTCGTCACCCTGCTGCTTCTGGTCTTGCTGTTGCTGGTTACAGGCTGTGACCGGCAGGAGGAAAAACAACAGCCGGTAACGGCGAAGGTGGAGGAGCAGTCCGAACCTTTGGGGACAATCGTTTGCGTGGGAGACAGTCTGACTGCTGGCCTTGGGGTGGAGGAGGAATTGAGCTACCCGGCCCAACTGGAGAGGCGATTGCGGGTGGACGGGTTGAATTACCAGGTTGTTAATGCCGGGGTAAGTGGTGAGACCACCAGCGGCACCCTGTCGCGGCTTGAATGGATTCTGACTATGAAGCCCGATATCGTTATCCTCGAAATCGGGGCGAATGATGGTTTGCGTGGTATTGATCCGGCGGTACCTGCAAAAAATCTGCGGGAGATCCTGCGGGTATTGAAGGAAAACGATATCATCGTGGTATTCACCGGCATGAAAATGGTGTGGAATCTGGGACCGGCCTATACGCTTGCCTTTAACGGCATCTATCCCGAGATTGCAGATGAAAACGATCTGATCTTCATGCCATTTTTCTTAGAAGATGTGGCAACAAAACGGGACCTCAATATCGAGGATGGCCTGCACCCTAACGCTAAGGGCTATGAGAAGGTGGTCGATAACCTTTACCCCTATGTACTTAAGGCGATTAAGCAGTTTGAAAAAAGTCGGGCCGGCTCGTGAAGGAAGACCCAATGACAGAGGAAAAGCCAATCGCCGATTCGGTTCAGGAGATCATTCTCGAATCCATCTCAGATGGGGTTTTTACCGTCGATCACCACTGGCGGATCACGTCGTTTAACCGGGCGGCTGAAGAAATCACCGGAGTGGAGCGAGGTGAAGCCATTGGCCGTTACTGCTGGGAGGTGTTCCGTTCCAACATGTGCGAGGTGGACTGTGCTTTGAAACGGACTATGCAGGAGGGGAAATCTTTTGTCAGTTCATCCACCTATATTATTAATGGCAGTCGAGAGCGTATTCCCATCACCGTTTCCACCGCGCCGCTTGTTAATGAGCAGGGCGAGATCCTGGGTGGGGTCGAGACGTTTCGTGACCACAGCCTGGTCGAAGAACTGCGGCGTGAACTGGCCGGGCAGTACCAGATTGGCGATATGGTCAGCCGTTCCCAGGCCATGACCCGTATTCTCTCGATTTTGCCTCAGGTCGCTGAAAGCGACTCCACTGTACTGATCAGCGGTGAAACGGGAACCGGCAAGGAACTGTTGGCGAGGGCCATCCATTCGCTTTCGAGTCGCAGCGAGAAGCTTTTTACCGCCATCAACTGCGGCGCTCTGCCGGACACCCTGCTTGAATCGGAGCTGTTCGGTTATAAGGCGGGTGCTTTTACCGGTGCGGAGAAGGATAAACCTGGACTTTTCGCCGCCGCAGCCGATGGGACCATTTTGCTTGATGAGATCGGTGAGACCAGCCAGGCCTTTCAGGTTCGGCTACTAAGAGTACTGGAAGAGCGGGAGTTTCAGCCGCTTGGCAGTGTCGAAAAAATCAAGACCACGGCCCGGATCATCGCTGCCACCAATCGTGAATTGAGCGAGATGATCGAGGCGGGCGATTTCCGAAGAGACCTCTATTATCGCATTAATATTGTGCGACTCCAGTTGCCGCCTCTGAGGGCGCGGATGGAGGACCTGCCGCTGCTGATTGACCGTTTTGTCACCCGGATGAACACCAGGCAGAATCGGACGGTGAGCGGTGTTTCCACCCGGGCCATGTCACGGCTCTTGGCTCATGATTATCCTGGCAATATCCGTGAACTGGAAAATATTATCGAACATGCATTTGTGCTCTGTCATAACGGCGAAATCGGGGTTGAGCATCTGCCTGGATATCTGCAGGATCTACCAGCGCATGATGCCGGCCGGGTTGTCCCGGATGCTCCGCTGCAGGCGCTTGACCAGGCTGTTCAATCGGCTGAAACAGAAGCTATTGTGGCTGCCTTGAAGCAGCATGGCTATAACCGCACCGCCGCCGCCAAATCGCTTGGCATGCATAAAGCCACCCTTCACCGTAAACTGAAAAAGCTGAACATCTCCCTTCCCGCTGTAGACGGGCGCTCCTCACACTTCAATGCATAGTCGCATCAGTGCGACTGAATACGACCATGTGCGACGCTTTATTGTCGCAGAGTTGCGTCTCTCGCTCTGATCTTTCCGCACATCTTCTCCCGCTAAATCTAATAACTATCTGAAAGTATGAGATTTGCTTTGCAATTCGTGCATATGCATGATTGTGGCATGTTCATTGCTTTGTATATGACAACACGATCGCGATTGCTGCACTGACGAGGGAATACGTAATGAGAGACAGGGCTGAATTGTCGGTGGCCGCAGGCGCTGGCAAGAGCGACAAAGTTGGAGTTACCGTCTGGGGTCGACGGATTTCGCCGGTGTTTGATGCTTCCCGGACGTTGCTGATCGTGGAACTCATTGCCGGCAGTCCGGTTGATTCCCAGCAGCTTCGGATTACACCGGGCCGAACCGAAGAGGTTATTCGCCTGCTCCGTGAGTGTGGGGCGCAGGCACTGATTTGCGGGGCTATTTCAGCAGAGCCCGCCAGGAAAATAGAAGATGGGGGCATTCGCTTGATCCCTTTTATCACCGGCAAGACTGAGCGAGTGCTGGCCTGGTTTGGGAGCGGAGGCTCGATTGATGGATATCAGATGCCCGGTTGTCACGAGCAGGGTAGAGGCCGAAGCGGCCATTGCTGCCGGGACGGGGGGCTTTCTCATAAGCATGGCCCCGCACATAAGAAGAACAGTTAACGGAGGTACAGCTATGCCAGGATTTGACAAAACAGGACCACAAGGTAAAGGACCAGTAACAGGTGGGGGCAGAGGAACCTGTCGACAGAATGACCAGGCAGGAGGAGGACAGGGACGAGGGGGGGGCAGAGGCCGGAAACAGGGAGCCGGAAAAGGCGGTGGCAGGGGTATGGGCCAGGGCCAAAGGCAGAGGTTTGCTGCTAACGAGGCGCAGGTAAATGAGCAAGTGAAGAGTGGACGAAATGACGGTGACACAACCACAGAAGAATAAACCGGACGTGAGGGAGGTGAGGCCGATGCAAATTCTATTGGTCAGCCGTGAGGGTGAGAGGCTGGCATCGCTTGCCGCGGGTCTCTGGACTCTGGCTGAATCTCAGATCTTCCAGGCACGTTCCAGGTCTGAGGCAATTGAGTTGCTGCAGGAGGAAGGAATCGAGCTGGTGGTGATTGACGAGCAGCTCACAGATATGAGTGGTCTTGATCTCGCGAAAATGGTCGCCCGCAAGCACCCTTTCGTCAACTGCATACTTGTCGATAACCAGTCGCCGGAAATCTTTCATGAACAGACTGAAGGGCTCGGAGTGCTCATGCAGTTGCCGAGTCCGCCGGAAATGGCGGATGCCAAATCGATCATGACTCACCTGGCCGCAATCGGAGTCTGCAGGTGAAAGGACGGGAAATAAAGGAGAGAAGCATGATCGTAACAGTAGCCAGCGGTAAAGGCGGAACCGGTAAGACCACCGTGGCGACCAGTCTTGCCTGTGCCATTTCTGATTCTGTCCATTTGCTTGACTGCGATGTGGAAGAACCCAATGTCCACATTTTTCTGCATCCAAAGATTCAATATCAAGAAACGGTCTACACCATGGTGCCGGAGGTGGATCAGGAACGGTGCAACGGCTGCCGCAAATGTGTTGATATCTGTCGGTTCAGCGCCATCACCGTTGTAGGGCAGAAGCTCTTGACCTTTCCTGAACTCTGTCATGGTTGCGTCGGCTGCATGGTGGTTTGCCCGGAAAACGCCATTACGGAAGGTGGCCGTGAGGTGGGGAAATTCGAGATCGGGCAACGGGGCGCCATTCGTTTTGGTCATGGGCTGTTGCGAATTGGCGAGGCGATGGCTCCCCCGCTGATCAGGAAGGTGCGGGAACAGATTGACGACAAAGGGATCACCATTATCGACGCGCCTCCCGGTACTTCCTGCCCGGTAATTACAGCAATGCGGGGTGTCGATTTTGTGCTGCTGGTGACTGAGCCGACACCATTTGGCCTGCACGATCTGAAGTTGGCAGTGGAGGCGGTCATAAAGCTGGGCATCCCCTGCGGAATAGTCATCAACCGCTCCGATCTTGGCGACAATGGGGTACAGGACTACGCCCAGCAACAGGGGATTCCGGTTCTGATGGAAATACCTTTTTCCAGAGAGATTGCCAGGAACTATTCGAAGGGAAGGATACTTGCCGAGCAGTCCCCCAAATGGCGGGAGAAATTCGCCGGGCTTTACGAAAAAATTAAGATCTGCGCGGCCTGTTAGCCAGACCTGTGAAAAATCCACATGAAGAAAGGAAAGCATGATGAGAGAAATTGTGGTGGTCAGCGGTAAAGGTGGTACGGGCAAGACCAGCCTTACCGCCGCCTTTGCCATGCTGGCGAAAAAGAACGTGCTCTGCGATGCTGATGTGGATGCTGCGGACCTGCATCTGCTCTTTGATCCGCAGGTGGAACAGCGCAGCAATTTTATGGGTGGCAGTCTTGCCGTAATTGACAAGGCTCGGTGTACTCTTTGCGGAAAATGTCGTGATCTCTGCAGATTTTCGGCTATATCCGCTGATTATGTGGTGGATGGAATCACCTGTGAAGGATGCGGAGTGTGTGTTGACCTGTGTCCGGAAAAGGCGATCGATTTCCCCATTCAGAAATGCGGTGAATGGTTTATCTCCTCAACCAGAGGTGGGCCCATGGTTCACGCCAGGCTGGGTATTGCCGAGGAGAACTCTGGCAAACTGGTCAGCCTTGTCCGGCAACAGGCCAGAAAAATTGCGGAAGAAAATGGGCTCGACCTGATCATTACCGACGGCCCGCCAGGCATCGGTTGTCCGGTGATTGCATCTATAGGTGGCGCATCCATGCTGGTGCTGGTGGTCGAACCCACCATGTCAGGACTGCACGATATGGACAGGGTAATAGATCTGGCGGCCCATTTCCGGGTGCCGGGAATGGTGCTGGTGAACAAATATGACTTGAATCCGGAAATGACCATGGCCATCGAAACACGGGCAAAAGAGCGCAATCTGCTGTTACTCGGGCGTATTCCTTTTGATCCGGTGTTTGTTTCTGCCATGGTCGCGGGCCAAAGTATTGTGGAAATGAAAAATGAATCGAGAGCGGCCGGGATCGTACGTGATATGTGGAAAAATATCATTGGCGCTCCGGCCATGAACATGGCGGGAATACAAAATTTTTCCGCCGCAATTCAGTAAATGCAGGAGAATGAAGCAAGATGAGCAAGATGAGAATAGCCATTCCTTCAGAAGGTGAAGGCGGTTTGGAAGGTCTGAGAGCCGGTCACTTTGGTCACTGTGATGTATTTACCTTTGTTGATCTTATGGACGGGAAAATAGCTAAGGTGACCACCATACAGAATGTTTCCCATGTGCAGGGCGGCTGCATGGTGCCGGTGAATCTGCTGGCCAGTCATAACGTGGATGCGCTTATTGTCGGCGGTATCGGCATGCGTCCGTTGATGGGTTTCAGGCAGGTAGGCATTGATGTCTACCACGAGGCGGAGCGGCATGAGATCAAACCGGTGGTTGAGGATATGATCGCCGGCAAACTCCTGATGATCTCTGATGATCAGGTTTGCGGCGGAGGCGGTAAATAGTTTTCACCATAAAACTGATCTTTTGGCCGATATCTTCGTTATGCTCTCACTTTTATCCTCTGAATATGAGACATATGCTGTGGTAAAATTTCTCGCATGCCTTGATCTCGACCAAAATCCCAAGTTTTAGAATGAAAACTTAATAGTTGGCAGGCTCCATGGGTAAGATGAAAATTGTGAGATTTTCATCTTACCCATGGAGCCTGCCGGCCTTTGAAAGATGAAGGAGTCACAATGAAAATAGCAGTTACATCAACAGGTACCGATCTCCAGTCAGCAATGGACCCAAGATTTGGCCGGGCTCGGTATATCCTGATCGTCGACACCGAAACTATGGAGGTCGAGGTGATGGATAACGAAAAGAACGTCCAGTCTTTCAAGGGCGCGGGTATTCAGGCGGCAACAGCCGTGGCCGACATGGGTGCCGAGGTGCTGCTGACCGGCTATTGCGGGCCCAATGCCTTCAAAACACTTAATGCCGGTGGCATCAAAGTAGTACAGGATGTGGCGGGTACTGTGCAGGTGGCGGTAGCTAATTTTACGAATGGCAACCTGACGTACAGCGAAGAACCAAATAGGGAAGGGCACTGGTAAGATGAACGAAAAAAGAAGACAGTTGATGACATTTCAAGATACCCTCAAAAGTCACCTGTGTAGGTAAAAACCTTACAGGCGAGTAGGGCGAAAACTTGCCTGTTTGTAGGTAGTAGTATTACTGCTAACTGAGTGAAATGCTGATTTTTTTTACGATATCCTTTCTTCTGTAGCATTTTTTTCTGAGCTTGATAACGTGAGCTGTGCAAAAAGCGATTTCCGCATGTCGTGAGGATGGGATTGCCTCTCATCTCCTCACATCGGTGAGGATATCGCTTGCCTCTAGGTACGTATGTGTGTTGTGCCCTCATTAACGCGAATCAGCATGTTGCGTGAAGGGTGTGGCAGCAAATGGGGATATGATCAGGTTTGCGAGTGCCGACCTGATCAAAGTTCACGAATGCGGAAAACGAAAGGAGTCAAGAATGGGAGTATCAAGACGGGATTTTATTAAACTGTCGGGTGGTACTGTTCTGGTAGCCTCGCTTGGGGTAAATCTCGATCCGGCCAAGGCCTATGCCAAGGATTTGCGGATCAAGAATGCCAAGCAGACGACAACAGTCTGTCCCTACTGTTCGGTAGGGTGCGGAATACTTGTCCATGCCGAGAACGGAAAGATTATCAATACAGAGGGTGATCCTGATCATCCGATCAACGAGGGCGCACTCTGTGCCAAGGGAGCCTCGGTCTGGCAGCTGGCCAACAACGAGACCCGGGTCAAGAAGCCGATGTACCGCGAACCGGGCGGCACAGCCTGGAAAGAAGTTGAGTGGGACTGGGCGCTTGACCGCATAGCCAAGCTGGTCAAGGAGTCCCGCGACAAGAGTTTCAAGACTGTCAGCAAGCACAAAGTAAAAGAGAAGCTGGCCGACGGCACCGAGGTCGAAGTCGAGAAGGACCTGGTTGTCAACCGCACAGAGGGCATAGCCCATGTGGGCAGCGCCGCGCTGGACAACGAAGAGTGCTATATCCTCCAGAAACTTATACGGTCATGGGGTCTGGTGTACGTCGAACACCAGGCGCGTATCTGACACAGTGCAACTGTTGCGGCTCTGGCAGAGTCGTTCGGACGCGGTGCAATGACCAACCACTGGATTGACCTCAAGAACTCAGATGTAATTCTGGCCATGGGGGCGAATCCTGCTTCAAATCATCCCATTTCCATGAAGTGGATCATGCGGGCCAGGGAAAAAGGGGCCAAGCTGATCTGCGTTGACCCACGCTTCTCGCAGACCGCTGCCAAGGCGGACCTGTATGCCCCGATTCGTTCGGGTACCGATATCGCCTTTTTGGGCGGCATGATCAGTTATATCCTGACGAATGATCTCTATTTCAAAGAGTATATAGTCAACTACACCAACGCCGCCTTCCTGGTCAATCCTGATTTCAAAGGCCCATCCGATCTGGATGGTCTATTTTCGGGTTACGATGCGGACAAACGGAAATACGACAAAACCACCTGGACCTTCCAGATGGACGAGACCGGCGTGCCGATCAAGGACCTGAGCCTCTCCAACCCGAACTGCGTATTCCAGCTCCTGAAAAAGCAGTACGCCCGTTATACCCCGGAAAAGGTTTCAGGCATTACTGGTACCCCGCTGGATAAGCTGCTTGAGGTTTACAAACTGTACGCATCCACCGGCACACCCGACCGGGCCGGCACCGAGTGCTATGCCATGGGTTGGACCCAGCATACTGTCGGTACCCAGAACGTGCGGGCCATGAGCATGATCCAGTTGCTGCTGGGCAACGTCGGTATCGCCGGCGGCGGCATCAACGCTCTGCGCGGTGAGTCCAACGTACAGGGTTCCACCGATTACGGCATCCTGTTCCACATTCTGCCGGGCTACAATCCGACACCCAACGCCTCTCTGGTCGATCTGGCAACCTATATCGAGAAGACCTCGCCGAAGACCAATGAGCCCAAAAGCGTCAACTGGTGGGCCCATCGCGGAAAATATATTACCAGTTACCTGAAGGCGATTTACGGCGAAGCGGCCACAAAGGACAATGATTTCGGTTACTCGTGGATGCCGAAGATCGATGTGGGCATGAACGCCTCCTGGCTGATGCTGTTTGACAAGATGTTCCAGGGACAGTTCGACGGCTTTTTCGCCTGGGGGCAGAACCCCGCCTGTTCCGGCGCCAACGCCAACAAGACCAGGACCGCCCTTGGCAAGCTCAAGTGGCTGGTCAACGTCAACCTCTTCGACAACGAGACAGCCTCTTTCTGGCGCGGACCGGGCGTGAATGCCAAGGACATCCAGACCGAGGTCTTCATGCTGCCCTGCTGTTCTTCCATGGAGAAGGAAGGCAGCATCACCAACTCCGGACGTTGGGGGCAGTGGCGTTACAAGGCCATCGAGCCTCTTGGAGAGTCGCGGCCCGACGCCGAGATTATAAACGACCTCTTCTTCAAGGTCCGTGAGCTGTATATGAAGGAAGGCGGAGCCTATCCCGATCCGGTGGTGAATCTCAGCTGGGAATATGGCGAAAAGGACAGCTCCGGCAAGATCAAACACCTCGATCCCCATGCCATCGCCAAGGAGATCAACGGCTACTATCTGGAGGATGTCTACGACACCAAGGTCGATCCGCCCAAGCTCATCGGCAAGAAAGGCGATCTGGTGCCGAGCTTTGTCTTCCTCCAGATGGACGGCACGACCTCGAGCGGCAACTGGCTCTACTGCAACTCCTATATCATGAAGGATGGCAAGCCGGTGAACATGATGGCCCGGCGCGGCAAGGAAGACCCGACCGGTCTCGGTCTCTTCTCAAACTGGACCTGGTCCTGGCCGGTCAACCGCCGGATCATCTACAACAGGGCCTCGGTCGATCCGCAGGGCCAGCCGTGGGATCCGAAGCGTCCGCTGATGAACTGGAACGCCACCAAGCTCGATGCCAAATCCGGCAAACCCGGAGTCTGGGAAGGTGATGTCGTTGACGGCGGCGGCGGTCCGGCCGGAACCGAGAAGGGCAAGCTGCCCTTTATCATGAAGCCGGACGGCGTCGCGTCAATCTTCGGGCCGGGGCTGGCCGAAGGACCATTCCCCGAGCATTACGAGGCACTCGAGTGTCCGCTTGAGACCAACTCCATGTCCAAACAGCGCATCAACCCGACGATCAAGATCTTTAATGATCAGGCTGATGCGTTTTACTCCTGCGATCTGCGGTTCCCCTATGTAGGCACAACCTACAGGGTTTCCGAACACTGGCAGACCGGCGTCATGACCCGTCACTGCTCATGGCTTCTGGAGATGCAGCCGCAGAACTTTGTGGAGATGAGCGTTGAGCTGGGCAAGGAACTTGGTATTGCCAATGGCGAAACGGTCATCGTCTCCTCCGGCCGCGGTGAGGTCAAGGCTGTGGCCCTGGTATCCGAGCGTTTCAAGCCCTTCAAGGTGGAAAACACCACGGTGCACCAGGTCGGACTGCCCTGGCATTACGGCTGGCAGTTCCCCGAGGACGGCAGCGGCTATGACAGCGTCAACCTGCTGACCCCGAACGTAGGCGACGCGAACACAATGATTCCCGAGTCGAAGGCCTTTATGGTCAACGTCCGGAAGGCGTAGGGGGTGAACCATGGCCAATGAAAATAACAGCCGCAAGGCTATACTCGTCACTCCGGAGCTCTGCATAGGCTGTAGAGCCTGCCAGGTTGCCTGCAAGTCCTGGAACCAGCTTCCGGCGATTACCACGAAAAACAACGGTTCCTACCAGAACCCGCCGGATCTGGCCGGTACCGCCTTCAATATCATCCGCTTCAACGAGGTGCCGTCAAAGGATAACCCCGTACGCTGGCTCTTTGTCAGCCGGCGGTGCATGCACTGCGACGATGCAGGCTGCATGAACATTTGTCCGACACCGGGCGCTATTTTCAGAACACCGGAAGGTGCGGTGGCCACCAACAGCGACAAGTGCATCGGCTGCAAGCTCTGTGTGCAGGCCTGTCCGTTTGATGTGCCGCGTTACGATGAGCAGGGGAAAATGTCCAAGTGCCATCTGTGCTTTGACAGGATTGCAAATGATATGCAGCCCTCGTGCATCAAGACCTGTCCAACCGGTGCCCTGAAATTTGGTGATAGAGCAGAGCTGGTTACCGCTGCCAAAAGCGAGGGGTACAGTACACTCTATGGCGAGAAGGATCTGGGAGGGCTGGGCTCGGTATATGCTTTCAAGGAGGAGCCGAACCTTTATGGAATGCTCGAAAACCCACGCATCCCGAGCAGCGTGGTGTTCTGGCACACCTACCTGAAGCCGCTCTCGTATATCGGTCTTGGTGGCGTGGTCGCCGCTGCGGCAATTCACTATCTGGCCGTTGGCCCCCACAAGGACGACAAGGAGGTGTGATATGGCTGAGATGATACGTAAATCAAGTGTTGACGAAGTGGTAAATCACTGGGTTCTGGCGGGAAGCTGTCTCCTGCTGATGATCACCGGTTTTGCTTTTCTCTTTCATCTGGAACCGGTAGGTTCCATGTTTGGTGGCTTTAACACCATGAAGGATGTGCATAACTGGGGTGGGGTGGTATTTTCTCTGTCACTGCTCTACTCCATGAAGCACTATCTTGCGGATGCCTTTGAGTATGATGCCGATGACCTGCAATGGTTCAAAGTAGCAGGCGGGTATTTGTCGCATAAGGTTACGGTTCCGCCGATGGGCAAATACAATCCGGGGCAGAAGCTCTATTATCTTGCTATCGTGGCTTGCGGCCTGGGCATTTCCATCTCAGGTTTTGGTATTTGGCTGATGAAGGATGACAGTACCATTATGCTGTTGTCGCATCTGGTGCATAATATTGCCTTCTGCGTCTTTGCTATTGCTGTTCCGGTGCATATATATCTTTCTACCCTGGCCAATCCTGGAACCTTCCAGATCATGGTCAACGGCAAGCTGCCCCTTGCCCTGGCGAGAAAGAGGTATCCAAAGTGGATCAAAGCGGTAGGAAAGATGTAACCGCACACCACTTCACACTCTTATGAGGAGAAAGGGGATACTGCGGTATCCCCTTTTTTATCTACTATGATAACACGACTGTTGAGTTGTTTCTTTGTCTTGATGCTGGTGGTTTCGGCTCAAGCGGAGCAGATTCGGACGGAAGTTCCCATCGACAATTCGCCCTCTTTGGGGCCGGCGGATGCCCCTGTTACCATCATTGAGTTTATCGATTTTCAGTGACCGCACTGCGTTGCGGCCGGTCCGGTCGTGAAACAGCTACTCGAGACCTATCCGGGTAAAATCCGGCTGGTAATCAAAAATTATCCCTATAAATATCGCGATTTCGCAAGAATCGCAGCAGAGGCCTCCCTTGCTGCCGGCGATCAGGGCAAGTATTGGGAAATGCATGATATACTGATTGCCCGTTCACCAAAGCTTGATCGAGACAGCCTCATCGCCTATGCAAACGAGCTTGGTCTGGACGTTACCAAATTCACCGAATCCATCGATAACAATCACCATAAGGCGGACATAGACGGCGATATTAAATTGGCTGAATCCATGGACCTCTACAATACGCCGACCTTTTATATCAATGGGCTGCAGGTGATCGGCGAACGACCCTTCGAGTTTTTCAAGAAAATTATCGACGAGGAACTGAGGCCAAAATGAGAAAGGGAGCGATGCGTTTTATCCGGCTGGCGACTATTTGTTCGATGCTAATGCCGATTTGCGGTGTGGCAGGTGAGCTGGAGCCGTTTTTCGGAATTGAGGCAGATGCGAAAAACCCGCAGCTATCTGCAAAAATCGAACTTGGCAGAAAGTTGTTCTTTGATCGGAGACTTTCGGGCGACGGTACCATGAGCTGTTCCACCTGCCATGATCCCAATCAGGGATTCAGTGACGGTCTGGCTATTTCGCTCAGTTATCCGACAACCCGCAATTGGCGCAATTCCCCCACCCTCTATAATGTTGGCTTGCAAAAGCTGCTTTTTCATGACGGCCGGGTTGCAACACTTGAAGAACAGGCACTTTTTCCAATGATGTCCGCCTTTGAAATGAACCAGAATCTGGACTTTCTGGAAGAGGAGATCCGTGCCGTCCCCGAGTATGTTGCCGACTTCAAGACTGTCTTCGGCGATGATGACACTTCGCGTGAGCGGATCGCCATGGCGATTGCCGCCTTTGAGCGGACCATTGTTTCCGGCAATGCGCCGCTCGACCGGTTTTTAACTGGTGAGAAAAATGCGCTTTCTCCAGAGGCGCAAAAAGGGTATGAGCTGTTTATCGGCAAGGGTAACTGCATCGAATGCCATAATGGTGTCAATCTTAGCGATGGTGGGTTCCATGTTCTGCAGGTGCCGGAAAATGTTGAGCAGGAAAGAGATCCGAGAGTCGCGGCTACCCGACGTTTTGTAGCAAAGCTCAATCATTATGAAGACTTTCGCAATCTTGAAGAAGATCCGGGCAGATACCTGATCACCAAAAACAAAGCCGACTGGAAGGCATTCAAGACCCCTACATTGAGGGAGATCGCAGCCACTGGCCCGTATATGCATAACGGCACTTTCGCCACCCTTGCCGAGGTGATTGAGTTTATTAATGCTGGCGGCGGCAATGATACGAGTGAACTTGAGCCTCTTCAGCTTACTGCGGATGAAAAAGAGCAGTTGAGACTCTTCCTGGAAGAAGGGTTGACCGGTGTACAGCAGAAATTTATTTATCCAAAAATCTATTGACTCGCGCGTTCACGGGATGTGCTGGTCAGGCTTTCGCCATATGGAGCCGTGTAAAATCGACACTATCAAGGAGCATTATGACTATTGATGTACAGAAACTTATAGAGGAACGACCGCATCTCAAAGACCCGCTGCAGTTGTACGCCAGATGGCAGCATTTTCAGGAATCAGTGGCTGAGTATCTGCCAAAAGAGCGATCAGCGTTGTCTGCCGAAGAGTCAAAGGCATATCCACGGGCGAACGCGAGTGATATTTTTCAATTGTTTGTCAAAATTTTCGAGTTGCCTGCTGAAGAATTCGTTCCTCTTCAGAAGGCACTGGAGAATGGGGATGTGGATTTCATGCGGTTACCTCTCGGCGATGTTCCGGAAATTCCCTCATTGGCATGCTCTGATGATGAACTGGCCAGAGTGCTGTTTCTTTTTGCCAGGCCCTTTTTCCAGAATTTGAGGACGAGTTACCCCTTGGATGGCGGGCAATGGGAGAATGGACGCTGTCCGCTCTGCTCGGCCCAGGCTGCACTGGCTTCCATTGTCGAGGGACCAAAACGGCATCTCCACTGCTCTTTCTGCTCCACTTTCGGTACATACCGGTTCACCGGTTGCCCGAACTGCGGAAACACTGACTCTACTCAGCTGACCACGATTGAATCGGAAGATGAGCCCGGTTGCCGGGTCATTACCTGCGATGGCTGTCACACCTACGTCAAAGTGATCGAGCATCCAATGTTGAAGAAAATGGGTATTGATCTGGCCGACATGGCGAGTCTGCCGCTTGATATTGTGGCCCAGGATAAAGGCTTTACCCGCACGGTACCTAATCCCATCAGCCTGATAAAAATGGCGTAGTTATCTTTCTTTACACAGCGCGCCATGCTTTTTCGCATGGCGCGCTGATGAGAGCATTACTTCTTTGCCGGTGGTGCTGGTGGCTGAGCTGGCTGCTCAATCGTTTTTTCTGCAGTTGATTGCTGCTGCAGCATAGAAATTCCTTTTATAATATAGCCTTTTTGCCAGGCGAAACCTACCGCGATGAAGAGTAGAAGAAGAAAGAGCCAGGACTTCCATCGGGGCTTCTTTTCGGCAAACGGATCGATTAATGATCGTTCGGAGCCTTTTGGCAGTTCGGCAAGCCGGGTGAGGGTGGCGCCGAAGGGGATGTTGATTCCCGCCTTGGTGTTCACTGCCCAACCGTTGGCATCGAGCATCGGTCCGAGGTTTCTCTGCCGTAGTTTCAGATAGGCGATGAGCATGGATGGCCCTGAGATGGCCAGTATCACCCCACCGATGGCCAGCGGCATCTGCCATATGGGGAGGGAGAGAAAGACTCCGAAGATTGAGGCGATGGCCGTGCCGATAGCGCCTATCGCAAGGCCGATTGCGGCAAAGATACCGGCAAATTTGGCCACATCAAAGGGAGCGGCCGGTGCTGCTTTCGGATCTTTTGCCTTGGCTCCCATATCGGTGATACCGGCTCCGGCCTGGCTATCCACGGCCTTGTCTTTGGCGGCGGCGAATTTCTCGATCTGCTCGCCGATCATACGGGTAATCCGTTTATAGGGGGACCAGAAAGCCTGTCTCACACTGATCGGATGGTCGACGATCTTGATGATGGTTGCATCCCAGTCATTACCCTGACAGTCATAAAACACGCCGTTCCGCCCGACCATCAGGTTATCGGAGTCACCGCCGGTAAAGGCGGCGGCGATGACCATCTTCTCGGCACTGTTCCGACGCTGGCAGTTCAGATAGGCCAGGTAGGTCCGGCCGAGGTTGGCCATGGCGCTGTGAGTGGTTGCATCCTGAACCTTGATACACAGTTCGCAGGCCCTGCCATCGATATAGAGGGTTCCCGCCTGGAAGACCGCTTTGTCACGTTTACTGTAGAAATCGGAAAACGAGACAAAATTGCGCAGTAGCCGGTAGAGGTCGCGGTTGAAGTGGACCAGCTGGACCACCTTGGCCATATCGGCAATTTGCTCGGCCGGAGCGAGATCTTCCTCTATCAGCTCTTTCAGTGCCTGACGGCCGGGACCTGCCAGAATTTCCTGCACTCGTTCGATACCTAAAGCGTCAACTTCGACACCCGCTTTGCTGCTCTGCCAGGACTCGTAAGGGGCAAAGGTTGTCTTTATTTTCTGCCATTGTTCTTTTTCGAGAGCGTCTATCGTACCGAAAAGTGGTTCAATCACCAATGCGCTCAGGGTGGCGATGTCTGCAGCCCAGGCCGGGTTGAGTCCATCCCGGAGCGGTAACGGCTGTGATGCCCTGATATGGGCAAGAGGAAAGCTCTCGATCTCTGAGGTCGCTTGGGTGAGGTCCCCGGCAGCAAGAGTCTCGTACGTTGAGAGTGACGGGTTCATCGGGGTGGCGGCGCCGGGATCAAAGGCGGCAAGCCCAGCACGGAGGAAATAATCGTCAATCTTGCTGCGAATTCGGGTAAAGACCGTTGCAGCTAGCTGGGTATTATCGCCAAAAGGTAGATTCTCTGCGTTACCAGTGCCTTCCACCCACCAGGCAGCATAGGCGCTGGCGGCAGAAAAAAAAGTCTCGATCCGTTCAAGAGATATGCCGGGTGTGTTGCTTCGGTCGGGCTCGCTGCCCACTGAGGACATTATTTCCTCAATCAGCTGACGTGTTGCGTCATCTGCGGCGGTGTCGGGGCTAATGATGCCGTCGCCGTTGAAGCGGGCAGCAATCAGCAGGCTATCACACTGAGCAACATCGTCTATGGAGATGCTGTCACCATCGCCTTTGCCGAGCATTGTAAGGAGCTTTCTGGCGGAGGCAAGCAAATGGCGCCCTTCATCATGCTGGTCATTGATGGCAGCAAGGGGCAGGGAATCCGTGCCGGCCATAAAGCTGCCCAGGTTGGCAAGTATGGTACTGATCCAGTTGACCGCGGCCAGAATTTCCTGGACCCGGACCCGGCCGTCACCGTCGCTGTCCAACATCGCAAGGGTCTTCGTATCGAACTCCAAACCATTCACCGGGCAGCTCAGTGCCGCCCAGAGCTTCTGGTCGAGTGTTCCCAGATTTCGTATATCTTCTTCTCTTTCAAGGCGGACCTGATCAAACCCACCCAGACGATGGAACCGCCATCGATGTGCAGTACCGGATGTTTTTTCCATGCACTAAATCTCCCATTGAGTATGAAACACCAGTCAGGCAAGATGAGTAGACGACTACCGATTGGCAGTTGCATAATAAAATCCTGCCAATAGTCATTCTTAAAATAACATTTGATATTGATTTTACGACAAAAAAGTATGCGGCGCGTCGTGTGGTCAGACGAAATTCCTCATTTTGTTCAGTCGGTGAGACGATTGTAATGGGGAAAGAAATATGGAGTGTATTGTCATTTCAGGCAGTCTGGGATTTTGGAGGGCTAAGGTCTGTTGCTGGTTGGAAAATGTCTGTTGTCCTCTTGCAGATTCTCTATAAACGAGTTCTGGCAGGGTGATTACCTCAGTGCTTGTGTCATACGACGGAATGCGGAGTTTCTCCTTGAAAAAACACGAGCGATCCTCCAAAATGAAGAGATTAAACATTAGGAAATGACGGCGATATTCTCATCATTGCTTAATGATCTGGAGGATTGCTGCCAAAGGGACTTATCATATGGTACAGCGACCGGGTTTTGGTGTGGTCTTATTGTTATTTTGCTTTGCAACCTTCTTCTGGCTATCCATATCAGTGTCAGGGGGAGTTTTGTGGACGGTTTTGTTGTCTCATCTTACGCCCGTTTTGGTAGCGTGGAGCGAGTTTTTTGGGGGGCTTGTCGATCGTGAGCTGTCGATCCACAGTGGTTTCGGCGCCATGGCAGTGCCGGTGGGGTCTTGTCTGTTCGTTTTTTTTTCCATAAGGGAAATGTTGCGGGCTGATACCGGCCCGGAAATATCTGCACCACTCTGTATTGAGAGCGGGGGGGAGGGTGCGGGTCAGAATGGACTGTCGTATTCCGTGGGCAGCGATAAAAATGATGGTGACCCAAAACGGCAAGAGGGGGTGAGCCAAAGAGAGGCAGAACTTGAGAAAAAGGTAGCGGAACTGGAGGCGCAGCTTGAAGAGCGTAAACAGGTGGAGATTGCACTGCGTGACAGTGAGTGGAAGTTCAGAACGCTCGTTGAAAACCTCAATATTGGTGTTTTCCGTAATACTGTCGAAGGGGGGCGCATTGTCCAGACCAACACAGCTATGGCCAAAATATTTGGCTATGACTCAGTGCAGGATTTCTATGGGATATCCGTAACCGAGCTCTATCTGGATATGGTGGACCGCCAGAAGTTTCTTGAGGAAATGCGGACCAATGGGTTTGTGAAGGACCGGCTTATCGCCATGCGCAAAAAAGATGGTACTCCTATCTGGTGTTCAGTGACGGCCGTGGCCCATTACGACAGTGAGGGCCGGATGGAGTGCAGCGACGGTGTTCTGGAGGATGTGACTGAGCGGAAACGGTTGGAAGAGCAATTGCGCCATTCACAGAAAATGGAAGCAATTGGGACGCTTACTGGCGGTATAGCTCACGATTTCAATAATATGCTCACCGCTATCCTGGGCTATGCCAACCTGCTCAAGCTGAAAGTTGTAGAAGATCCGATCCTGAATAACTACGTGGAGCAGATTCTGACCTCTTCGGAAAAAGCCGCTCATCTCACTAAAAGCCTGCTCGCTTTTTCCAGAAAACAGATCATCAATCCCCGACCAGTCAATCTCAACGAGGTAGTTAGCGGGGTAGAAAAACTGCTGATGCGGGTAATTGGTGAAGATATCGAGTTTAAGACCATCCTTGCCGATCGTGATTTGGTGGTAATGGCCGACAGTGGCCAGATGGAACAAATCCTTCTCAATCTGGCAACCAACGCTCGCGATGCTATGGATGATGGCGGTAGGCTGATTATAGAAACGAGCTTGGCCGGGGTGATCCCCCAGCGCGGTGGCCTTCCGAATACGCTCGAGCCCGGTAACTATGCTGTTATTTCTGTTTCCGATACGGGTGGTGGCATGGATGAGGCTATGTGCCAACGCATTTTTGAACCGTTCTATACCACCAAGGAGATGGGGCGCGGCACAGGGCTCGGCCTGTCAATTGTCTATGGTATTATCCGCCAGCATCGTGGAGACATCCAGGTCTACAGCGAACCTGGTGCTGGTACGACCTTCAAGATATACTTGCCGATCGCCGAACAATCGGCAGGAATATCTGATGAGGCAATGGTAGAAACACCGCTTGTTGGAGGAAATGAAACTATTCTCGTGGCTGAGGATAACGATGACGTCCGTAACCTGATGTGCTCGATGCTTCAACAGTTTGGTTATACTGTGATCGAGGCGGTTGATGGTGAGGACGCGGTCGAGAAGTTCAGCCGGCATATCGATGAGGTAGATCTGTTGCTGCTTGATGTGGTTATGCCCCGGATGAACGGCAAAGAGTGTCTGGATAAAATACGCGCGATGAACGACAGGGTGCCGGTGATATTCTCAAGCGGTTATACTGCGGATATTATCCATGCCAAAGGTATCCACGAGGAGGGTGCGGGTTTCATCCAGAAACCGGTTCAGCCCCAGGCTATGTTGTCGCTTATTCGTGAAATCCTGCAGGATGCGGGATAGCCTATATCGAGCAGCAAAACAACGTTTTCCTTCCAATAAATCGTATTTCTTCGGCAGCATAAGCAACCTTGCGGCTGCCTATTTTTTCCATGATATCGAGTACGTTCTCTCTTATGGAGGACATGTATTTTCTTTGCTGACCATCAGGGCTTTATGGGGGAGGTTGGCAATGGTGTCACTTTTTGTGATTCTGAGAGAAAATTTGCCTTTTCTAACTCGATTGGGATATCCTGAAAGATCATGTGGGCACGTGTGAAAAGCCAAAAGAAAATCCCACAGAGTAGTATGAATTTGTCAGCCGAGGTAGTATGTTCATGAGATCGAGGTCACATAGTTGCGTCCATTAATTTCCAGGAGAGCGCTGTGTAGATACTCAAGAAAATAATCGGATCTATAGTAGTTGGCAATTATGTTGAACGTTTCCCAAGCGGGTGCAGTGGTAGTTTCTCCAGATCACACTCGAAACCCCGCAGCCCATACTTGTCGAAGTGGCATTGTGCTACTGACAGCCGCAGGAAAAGTGTTTTGGTGCGATAAGCCCGCCGCAGATATCTTCGGTCGTGATGTGACTGGTTGTGTATGGGCTGAGCTGCTTGAGAAAATGATGATTGCCTCGCAGGAGGCAGAAATCGGCAGATGCCTCCCAAAAAATATCAGTGACGTCCTCCACCCACTTACTGCAAAGATACTATTATCTGGCAGATCTCTTCATCCTATGGATGTGGATATTTCGCTTGCTCCCATACCGGAAGAAAACGGTACGGTCAAGCAGGTAGTCCTGACACTTACTCCCGCCACATCGATGAGAGGCCTGGCCGTTTCCTCCCCCAATACTCCTGTTGGAAGAGAATTGGGCCGGTCCGATGCACATCGGAGCATTCTTTATGAGGGTATTCTTCGGATCACTGGCACAGGTGTGCTGAGCATTGATCGTGGGGGCTTTGTTATTTACCTCAACCGAGAGGCTGGTGAACTGCTGACGATCAGCCCGGATATTGAATTGCCCCGAAAATTGATGAACCTGTTGCCTGAGGACGTGGGACAGAAATGGCTGGAGGCGATAAGGTTTGTTTTTCATTACAGATGTGACAACAGTTTTATCGAGAGTTGGGGGGCACGGCACTTCCAGATTGATCTGGGGCCGGTATTCGGCCCGGATGGAAGCGTCGAAAGTGTTGTTGCAGCGGTCCGGGATGTAACGGGGCAGTGGCTATCGGAGATTCGGTATCGGGAACTATTCCGGCAAACGGAGCGCGGTGTACTGATCTGTGAGTCCCATGACGATGGTCTCACCTTCACAATCAAGGATTTGAACAGTGCAGCACAAAAAATCTGTGACACTACCAGGGAAAAAGGCGTGGGGCAGAGCGTTTTTGAGATTATGCCTGGTATTGAAAATTCCGGATTGCCTGAAGCAATGGGTCGGGTCTACAAAACAACGTCAGAAGAGCATATGCCGTCCTTTTTTGAGGGCGTTTCCGGCGGGCGAATGTGGCTGGATTTTTCGATCTTTACTCTGCCTAACAGGGAACTGGTTGTTACCTTCGAAGATATAACGGTCAAATACAAAACTGAGCAGATTCTTCGACGAAGCAAAGAAGAATGGGAAAAGACATTTGATGCCTTGAGCGATATTGTCACTATCCAGGATCGGCATATGCGGATAATCCGCGCCAACCGGGCGGCTCGAACGATGTTTGACCTGTCTTTCAACGATCTGATCGGGAACAGATGCTACGAGGTTTTTCAGGGCTATTCCCAGCCATGCGAGGGATGCCCGGTTCTCAATACCTGTGAGGATTGCAGCACACATAGTGGTCTCATCTATAATGAAAAACTCTCCAAGACGTTTGATGTTCATTCCTCACCGATATTTGATGAGCAGGGCCAACTCAAATGGCTGGTGCAGATAGCCCGGGATGTTACGCAGACCCTCCAGCAGGAAGCAGAACGCCGCCTGTTGTCGGCTGCTATTGAGCAGGCGTCGGAAAGTGTTGTCATAACTGACCTTGACGGTATGCAGCAGTACGTGAACCCCGCCTTTTGTGAAACAACGGGTTATACCCGGGAGGAGGCTATAGGGCAGACCGCCGGGATTTTGCAGAGCGGGGTCCATGACAGGGAGTTCTATTCCAAAATGTGGAATACCCTATTGGCTGGCAAGGTATGGCGCGGTCGTTTAACAAATCGGAAAAAAAATGGCATCCTTTTTAAGGAGGACGCGACAATATCCCCTGTTGTTGACGGTTCTGGAAAAATCACCAATTACATCGCCTTAAAGCGAGATATAACCAGGGAAGATTCTCTCGAAAAACAGCTCCAGCATGCGATGAAAATGGAGGCCATTGGTACTCTTGCTGGAGGTATTGCACATGATTTCAATAATATACTTTCAGCTGTTATCGGTTATGGGTATATCGCGAAGGGGAAACTGGAGAAAGACAACCCGGTTCAGGAAGATCTTGATCAGATACTGTTGGGTGGCGACCGGGCGACTGATCTGGTCAAGCAGATATTGACCTTTGCCCGTCAGGAAACCCAGGACCGGTTTCGTCCTCTTTTGCTGCAGTATATTGTCAAGGAAGTCCTGAAGCTGATGAGATCCTCCCTCCCTGCAACCATCAGGCTCAATCATTTTATTGATGGTTCCTGCGGGCCGATTATGGCTGACAGCAGTCAGGTGCACCAACTGCTGATGAACCTTTTAACCAACGCTAAACAGTCTATCGGTGCGGAGCACGGAGAGATTACAATCCGCTTGACACAGCATCAAAAAATAGTGGATGGGCTCGTTGGGATGACTGGGGCGTATCTGCATCTTTCTGTTGAGGATACCGGTTGCGGTATGGAGCCCAAACAGCTGGAACGAATTTTCGATCCGTTTTTTACTACACGTGCCAAGGAGCATGGGACCGGCCTGGGGCTCTCTGTCGTACATGGTATAGTAAAAAAACATAACGGCGAGATTGATGTTACAAGCACGCCGGGGAAGGGGACAGTATTTGATGTCTATTTCAATGTGGCTAAATCCGATCCTGCAGATATTCAGGAAATTCATGGGCCCGAGAGCCGCGGCAGTGAAAGGATCATGTTGATTGATGATGAGGAAGTGGTTGGTAAAGTGCATGAGCGGATGCTCAGTAAACTCGGTTACCGTGTAACGTTGTTCAATAGTAGTCTGGAGGCCGTCAAAACTTTTCGCGATAACCCCAAGTGCTGTGACCTGGTAGTTACGGATATGACCATGCCGAATATGACAGGAGCAGAACTCGCCCGTGAGATGCTGTCGTTACGGCCGGATCTGCCAATTATTGTTGTGACTGGCTACAGTGAAGCCATGGATACGGAAAAGGCTGCCCGGATAGGTATTCGTCATTTGTTAATGAAGCCTGTTGATAGGGTGGATTTTTCCTTAAGGGTTAAGGAGGCACTACGAGGTGGCTGACATTCTTATAGTCGATGACGACAAGTTCCTCGCTGATATGCTGGCCGGTCAGATGGTTGCTTCAAACCATACGGCTACGTGTGTACATACTTTGCAGGATGGCCTGGCAGAGGTGAGGGGTGGCTCATTTGATGTCGTTCTTCTGGATGTGCAGCTTCCTGACGGTAACGGCCTCGATGAGGTCGGTTACTTCAAGCATGCACGCTCAGAACCTGAGATTATTATTATCACGGGTCAGGGAGAAGCCGATGGCGCGGAGAAAGCGATTGTCAGCGGTGCCTGGTGTTATATAGAAAAGCCTCATGTGATAAGGGAGTTATCTCTTCATTTGACCCGGGCTCTGCAATACCGGCAGGAGAAACGCAAGGTGTTTGAGGTGCCGGTAGCGTTGAAGCGGAAAAACATCATAGGCAGCAGCCGTGCCATCAGCGAATGCCTGGATCAGGTGGCCAGGGCAGCATCATCTGATGTGAGCGTGCTGGTGAACGGTGCCACCGGTACGGGCAAGGAGTTGTTTGCCAAGGCTATTCATGAAAACAGTGCGCGGGCCGATAAAAATTTTGTGGTTGTCGACTGTGCCGCCTTACCCGAGTCACTCATCGAGAGCACTCTGTTTGGTCATGTGAAAGGCGCGTTCACCAATGCCGACCGTGATCAGGATGGTCTTGTCAAACACGCCGACGGGGGAACGCTTTTTCTCGATGAGGTAGGTGAGTTGCCGCTTGCTATGCAGAAAACATTTCTCAGATTACTGCAGGAGCACGAGTACCGGCCGATAGGCTCTTCGCGTCAGTTGTATAGTAACTTTCGGCTGGTGGCGGCTACGAATCGCGATCTTTCGCAGTGGGTGCGTGAAGGGAGGTTTCGGGAAGATCTGCTATTTCGGCTGCAGGCTTTTACTATCAAGCTTCCCTCACTTCTGGAGCGGCGAGAAGACATTCGTGAGCTTGTTCTCTATTATATAAGCCGGTTGTGTGATAGGTATGGGGTTGAAAATAAAGGGGTTGCTGCAGATTTTATTGAGGCACTCTCCTTATACGACTGGCCGGGAAACGTACGTGAACTGTTTCAGATAATCGAACAGGTTTTTCTCAATCCTTTTCTCGGGCCAACCTGTTTTGCCGTTCATCTTCCGGACAAATTCCGAGTTCTCCAGGCGCGAGCCGGCGTATCGGTGAAAAAGCCTCCCCATAGTGTGGCTGAGGCTATTCCATCCTGGCGTCAATATAAAGAAACATGCGAGAAGGAGTACCTTGTAAAGCTCAAGGAGTACTCGCATGGTAATATCTCGCAATCATGCAGAACCGCAGGTTTATCCCGGACACGTTATTATCAGTTGCTGCAGAAGCATGGCCTGAGTGTCGACTGAGCCAGCAATATCCTGATGAAAATGACTCGACGTTAGCCAGGAGAATTCCGGGCGAGTTTCCATTGCGTTATGTGGAAATTTTGCTGCAATCTGTCCTTAGTGCTCCTCTATTTCGTTTTACTCACTTTTCCCGTTTTTCCAGACGCTATCTCCTTCTGCATAACTGTCAACTTTTGTGGACATGTCCACAAAGGTTAACAATTTTTGTGGTACTCATTTGAGAGGTCTCAGTGGGATATTTCGCTGTGGCCATATGAAATACAGTGCTTTCTTGTTGAACTGACGCTGCTTTCCATTCTGGCATATTTTCTGCTTATTCTCTATTCCAAGACCCTGTTGTTCAAAATGTTATTCACGTTTGTGTGCAATCATTAACTATATAATCATTTTTATGAACGCATTTTTCTACTCACTCCATGAGGCTCTATGCCGGAACGACTGCAAGTATTTCACCTGTCCACAGCGTTGTCTGTCGGCGCTCAGAAATATTGAGTTGTTAAAGGATATGGTAGTTCTTCATGGCAGTATGTATTCGCTTCTGCCTATCAACTTTCGACCGCAGAGCGGTGATCTGATGATTCTCTTTGCCGCCAACTGGCATGAACTCGAGCAGATGATCGCTATGCAGGATATTTTCGATTCGTTCCGAGTTGTTTTGATTCTCGGAGGTGACGAGTATCTCAGTGATTCCAGGTATCATCAGCTCAGACCAAGGTTTACGTCTTCAATGGACATGAACTTTATTGAGCTTGAATCGGTAGTTAACAAAATGATGCTGGTGTCCCCGGATGCCAACACGCAACAGAGGTAAAACCCATGTCACAGGAACAACTCTTCGCTTCATTCATGCTTGACGTGGATTTGGGTTTGGAAATAGCCCTTCTTGCTGGAAATGTAGTGGAAGCAACACCCGTGCAGGGTGTCATCAGACCATTGCCGGGCAGTGTGCCGTTTGTTGAAGGTATCATGCAGTTGCGTGATAAATTTGTGCCTATCGTCAATCTGAAGAAACGGTTTGGTCTTGGCCAGACCGGTTACAGTGGCGAGCCAAAGATTGCTGTCGTACAGCTCTACGATCAGTTGCTCGGACTGATGGTAGACGATATTCGGGAGGTCTTCCGGGCTGAGCCAGAGGCTATCAGCCCTGTCAACCCGATTCTGCAAGGGGGTGACAAAGTCATATCTGCGATAATTCAGCTCGAAAAAGGAAAACGAACAGCAGAATTGCTCGATCTTAAAAACCTTTTCAGTAAAGGGATGGATGATCTTGAGCAGAGCGGGGTCGCTGACCAGACAGCTTTGCCGCGCAAAGAGATCACCTGGTCAAGGTTCGTTGTTTTTCGCTGCTGTGGGCAGGAGTATGGGGTGCCGGTGAAGTACGCGCAGGAAATTACCTTTCTGACAGATATTGATGAAATGTTCCGCAGTGGTCTTCTTGAAGGAGCACTCAATCTTCGTGGAAGAACTGTGCCGGTGATGAATGCAGCCCATCTGCTGGCACCAGACAAGGAGGCTGAAGCCCAAAATCTGGAGGATTGCCGGATACTGGTGATGGCGTCCGAGGAATGCTGTTTTGGTTTGATTGTTGAGGATGTTAGGGAAATTCTCTCCGTCGATAACGATGAAATTCTTGCTATGCCCCAAGGGCAGGAAAGTAATCTGACGGGCATTTATCAGCGACCATCGGGGAGTGATGTACTGTTGCTGGATATGCCAAGTCTCGTGTGTGCCCAGATAGACGATCTGAAGTCGATGTCGCGCCTGAAGAATGGCACTGAGGTCGGGGCAACCCAATTGCGGCAACCTTCCGCCACAACCCACCATCTCATTACGGAAAATTGTTATCTGATCTTCAATGTCGACAAGCATTTCGCTATTGAATTGAAAGACGTTCGGGAGATCATCGAAAATAGGAGATTGTTGAATATCCCTGGCAATGGCGGTTTCCGATCAGGCGTTATCAATCTGCGCGGGGAGATTGTGCCGGTGATCAACCTGAGAAAATTCTATAATTTTTCCGATGCCACTAACGGGCGTGATCAGGGCTCACGACTGATCATTTGCCGTGAGCACGACCGTACCGTGGCGTTGGAAGTCGACTCTATTGTCACAATCTACAAACAGGAGAAATACTACTCGACACCCTCATTGCATCCGAAAATGGCTCCTCGTGCGGATACGCTAGATCGCCTTATCGAATTTGAGGGAAGTGACTCGACAATCGAGCATGTATTGGTGGTCAATATTTACAATCTGATCCGCAATCATATGGGAATTGCGGATGATCACGAAACGAATTCCAAAAAACAGTAGCAGTTTTATTCTTTATTTAAAAAAAACAACTGGTTAAAACGCGAGGGAAAAGATGGAAAAAAATGGTTCAAATACTACCGATACGATAATGGGTAATTCATGTCTTAACCTGCTGATGGAGCCGAGTTTCATCGTTGATGACAGCCGCGTTATTTCCTGGGCAAACGCAGCATTTCTCAATACTTTTGGGCTTACTGAGGAGTCGACTGTCGGTCGGATGACCTGTGAGGAGGCTTGTCCTACCAATCTCTGCGGTACGAAAGACTGTCCGGTGGATAAGTCCGGTCGGATGAACAAGGCGGTTGAGACGGAGGTGGTATATAAAGACAGGAATGGTGCGATAAAATATCTCTCCTCAAAAGCCAAGCCGGTCAATGGAAAAGGAAGCGGGACTTTCGTTACCATGAGCGATATAACCGCGGTGAAAAAGACAGAGGCACATCTTCGGCAGCTCTCAAAAGATCTGGAGGTAATTCCAACCCCGATTCTGGAAATAGACACGACCTTTACCATTACCTTTATCAATGCAGCCGGTGCGGCAGTGGCGGGACTCTCGTCTGAAGAGCTCCTTGGCAAGAAGTGTTATGATATTTTCAGGACGCCTCATTGTCGCACGGAGAAGTGTGCCTGCGGGCGGGCGATGAAAACCGACTCGGTCGTTACGGAGCAGACCATTGCCAGGCCACGTGAAGGGCTGATCATTCCGATTAAATATACAGGTGCCCCCATTAAGGATGGCAAAGGCAACATCATGGGGGCGGTTGAATATGTCCTTGACATGAGCCAGGAAGTCCAGCAGAAGCAGGCTGCCGACGAAAAGATTGAAAATCTCAATACTATCCCGACGCCTATCATGGCAGTCGATACGGATTTCAACATCACGTTCATGAACCCGGCAGGGGCCGCTGTGGTTGGATCAACTCCGGATGAGGTGATGGGGAGAAAGTGTTATGACCTCTTTAAAACCCCCCATTGCCGTACGGAAAAATGTGCCTGTGGCCGGGCCATGAAAACCGATTCAGTGGTGACGGAACAGACAATTGCCCGCCCTGCCGATGGGGTGATTATCCCGATCAAATACACTGGAGCACCTATCAAGGATGCCAAGGGAAATATCAAGGGCGCGCTGGAATATGTTCTCGATATGACCGAAGAGCTCAAGCAGAAGCAAGCAGCTGATGAGAAGATTGAAAACCTCAATACCATCCCGACGCCGATCATGGCCGTGGATACCGAGTTCAACGTAACCTTCATGAACCCGGCTGGGGCTGCTGTAGTGGGTTCTACTCCGGATGAGGTAAAGGGCAGAAAGTGCTATGATCTTTTTAAAACTCCGCATTGCCGTACGGAAAAATGTGCGGTAGGCAGGGCAATGCGTACTGATTCGGTAGTGACCGAACAGACAATAGCCCGCCCGGCTGAAGGTGTGGTCATCCCGATCAAATATACCGGCGCCCCGATCAAGGACGCTAAAGGAAATATCAAGGGCGCTCTTGAGTATGTCCTTGATATGACAGAGGAGATAAAGCAAAAACAGGCCGCGGATGAGAAAATTGAGAATCTCAACACTATTCCGACACCCATCATGGCCATTGACACCGACCATACCATAACTTTCATGAATCCGGCCGGTGCCGCCGTTCTGGGTTCCACCCCTGATGAGGTGGTCGGCAGGAAATGCTACGACCTGTTTAAAACCGAACACTGCCGGACGGCAAATTGTGCCTGCACCCAGGCAATGCGTACCGATTCGGTGGTTACTGAACGCACGGTGGCGAACTTGAGTGGTGGCAAAGCTATCCCGATCAAATATACCGGCTCACCCATCAAGGATGCCAAGGGCAATATCAAGGGAGCGCTTGAATACATTATTGACGAAACCGCTGAAAAGGAGGTCGAGAATCTGATCTCCAAAGCGGTGAATGAGGTTGACGACCTGGTGTCTGTATCCAAGCGGCAGATGGACGAGGCTAATGGTCAGGTAGAGGCGATGAACCGGCTTATTGACGAGGAGGTGCGGCGTCTCGATGGTTCCATGAAAACAATAAGAAACATGGTGGATAGTTCAGGTGAGATGTTGACCCTTTCCACAGAATCGAGCCGGCTTGCGGCCAACCTGGCTCGAGAGGCGGAAACAGGCAAATCGGCAGGGAAAGATGCTGAGCAGAAACTTGTCGACATAAATGCCACCATGAAAAAGAATAACGAGATGGTGACCGAGCTGGTGAGTCAGCTCGAGAAGATTTCAGGTTTTGTTGATATTATCAAAGAAATAGCCTCCCAGACGAATCTGCTCGCCTTTAATGCGGCTATCGAGGCTGCCCGTGCCGGTGATGCGGGGCGCGGCTTTGCTGTGGTTGCTGATGAGGTTCGAAAACTTGCGGAGAACAGCTCGAGGTCTGCCATTGACATCTCCAACATCGTCAAGAATGTTGAACGGGAATCACGTCAGACCATTAATGCCATGCAGGATGGAATGAACAAGCTGAATGAAGGCGGGCGGGTTATCAACACCGCTCTGGAGGCGATGGAGACCATCTCAAAAGGGATCGTCTCCATCTCGGGCTCGGTTGAAAATCTGAGCAGCAAGGCGGACGGGTTGAGCCGAAGTGGTCGTGAGGTGATGGAAGAAATTGAAAGCATCGCTGTCTCGTCAAAAGAGAACCAGAAGTCGACGAAAGCCGTAGATACATCCCTTAGCAGCACAGTTCAGGCTCTTGACAGACTGGTGCAGTCAACGAGGAGCTTGCAGGAAACGGTCAGTAGTCTCTCATAATAAAAGAAGCATCATACGCCGCGTTCGCGGCGTATGATCATTAGAATATCCATGACAATTTTCGGTAATACCATAAAGACTCCAAGACTCGTTCTGCGCAAAGTGGATGAGGAGGATATTCCTCTTCTTGTCGACTGGAGCAACAGTGAGGTCGCTCACGGTGAGTATCTTACACCGGATCGCATAAGTGTGGAGCAATGCCGTAAGGAACATCTTGCTGGCATGCACTGGAATGAGCAGAAAAGAGCCTTTATAATCGAAGTAAAAAACGGGCTGCCGATCGGAACTATCCACTACTGGATTCGTCCGGAGCAGCACCACTGCGGGGTTATGGCTCTGAAAATCGCCGAGCAGCAATATCGCTCTAATGGATACGGCACCGAGGCTCAGAAATATATCATCATTCACCTTATGCAGCGGGTAAAGCTGGCGGCAGTAGAGATGTACACCGACATCGACAATATTTCCCAGCAGCGCTGTCTGCACAAGTTGGGTTTCGAGCTGGTAAAATCCCTTCAGTATGCAGATGGCGGGGTAAAACGTACCGGACATCTCTACCGGCTTGACGCTGAGCATTTCCGCAATACACCCATGTATCATTTTCATTATGAATAACCGCCTTGGCTTACTGTTTGATGAGCGCTACCTGCGCCATAAGACGGTAAAACGATCATTGGAGAATCCGGAACGGATCCGCTCGCTGAACGAGACCGTACAGCACCGGTATGATGGCAGGTTTGCTGTATTCACCCCTCGCGAGGCATCAAGGGAGGAGGTGGAAGCTGTGCATTCGCGCTTTTATCTTGATCAAATCCGTGAGCATGCGGCTAACCCAGATCCTTACTCGTATGATCCCGATACGTACCTGATGGAGGAATCGCTCTACATCGCCGGGCTGGCTGCGGGTGGCTGTCTTACCCTTGCCGATGAGATCCTGAGTGGCAATATCGACTGTGGTTACGCTCTGGTACGCCCTCCCGGGCACCATGCTGAAGCGGGTCGGGGGATGGGGTTTTGTGTCATGAACAATGTTGGCATAACGGCCAACTATCTGCGTTCAAAATACCAGTTACATCGCATATTGGTTCTCGATTTCGATGTGCATCATGGTAATGGAACCCAGGACATTTTTTATGAGACTGATGAGGTGCTGTTTGTTTCGCTCCATCAGCGAGACCTTTTTCCCTCAACAGGCAAAACACGAGAGACCGGACGCGACGCGGGTAGCGGATATACCTTTAATATTGAGGTGCATCCTCAATTTGGCGATTCGGAATATATCTATCTGGTCGGCCGTTTGCTGCAAGGGATTGTCGAGCAGTACATGCCGCAGATAATTCTGGTATCAGCGGGTTATGACGGTCATCGGGACGATCCGATTAGCGCGACATCCCTGACGACTGGTTGGTATGGGACTGTTGCGACGATGCTGCAGCAGTATGCGGCAGAGGTGTGCGATGGTCGCTTGCTGTTTGTTCTTGAAGGCGGTTATAATCCGGAAGCATTGCAGGATGGGGTGTTGGCCACTCTTGATAGCCTGCTTGCACCACGCATCTCAAGGGTTGGTGTTCCCTACTCTGAGCGGGCAGATGTCGTGTTGAGAGACCACCCACTAAAAAATCGCTGGAATATATTGTGAGAATATCATGACAAGCACCAGGCTTGAGCAGGGAATACTCAACACAATCTTTCATGAGTGCAGACAGTGCGGTACTTGCTGCCGGAAATACCGTAAAATCGCATTACGTGAAGAAGAGGTGCCATTTATCGAAAAAATGGGTGGGCATGTTGGGGTGGATTTGAATATGAAGGCAATCTTCGAGAAAGGTCTTGAGGAGGCGAGCCGTGAGGCAAGAGCAAGCGGCAAAATGTATATGATTCACCCGGATGATAAGGGGTGTGTTTTTCTTATGCGACTCAATGGGCAGTACCGTTGCAAAATCTATAATTATAGACCTAAGACATGCCGGGGATTTCGTTGCAATATGGCGGATGACAGCTTTCTTTCCCTCTTTGGTTCCGACGCTACTTCCTTGCTGGGTCAGGATTCGTTTGGACAGCCTGTAGACCGGAAGTCACGATAGGCGCGTTAATCTTGAACCTGTGGCATGCAATTGTTGTTATTGACATGCTGGAGTGTTGGCTCTTTTCTTCTTATAGAATTTCCCTACAGGCAGTGGATTATTTCCGACTTATTCCATCGTGTTTATGTGTCAGTCTGGAAGGCTTTTTCCAGGCACTCCGGGCAAATGCCATGGGAAAAATTGGCTTGGGTGTGGGTACGGATATAGGTCTCCAGTTTTTTCCAGGCACCTTTCTCATCCTTTATTTTCTTGCAATAGGAACAGATGGGCAGTAATCCCCGCAAGGTATCCACTTCGGCCAGGGCTCCATTCAATTTGGTAATGAGCCGCTCCTGGGCAACGACCAGTCGTCTCAGGCGGAGGTGAGTGGAGACCCGGGAAAGCACCTCTTCCTGACGAAAGGGTTTCGAAATATAATCGACACCACCACTCTGAAAGCCACTGACGATATCTTCCACCTCTTTTTTGGCCGTGACGAAAATAACGGGGATCTCCCTGGTCCTCTCGTCGGCTTTGAGCTCTCTACAGGTTTCAAACCCGTTCATACCGGGCATCATCACATCCAGGAGAATGAGATCGGGTCGACTGTGCCGAGCGATTTTAATGGCCGTCTCCCCGTTGGTGGCAATGCTGAGGTCATAGCCTTCCGCTTCGAGGAAAGCCAGCATGACGTCGATATTCGCGGTGTTGTCATCAACAACCAGAATTCTGGCAGACTCCAGATCCTCGAAGCCGAGAACCGTATCGCCAATGTGGTGCAGGTCATTTGTCATATGGTTTCCGTCGCCTGGAGAAGCGTTACGATTTCAGGCAGTTCATAGAGTTCAAGATGCCTGCGGAACTGCGCGGTGAAAGCACTGCTTACCCCGGGAGTTGCGGCGAGCTCTTTTGCGAGTTCTCTCAGTTGGCTGATTTTGCCAAATTCTGCAGCAGATAACAATCGATCGTGGAGGCCTTGAGGCAGTTGCAGCTTTTCTTTGTGGCTGATCTGGCTGTTTGCATGTTCCAGGCTGTCGCCGCCCAAGGCATCATATTGCAACGGTAGGCCCAAGACTGAGGCCATGCACTTGAAAACCTGACGGATATCGAGAGGTTTAATGATAATGCCCTCTATTCCCATCAGCTCCTGGGTTTCACTTGCCGAGTCAAAAGCTGCGGCGGTGATCATGACAATGGGCGGGGCTTGGTCGCCATAGATCCGTTGGATATTCTTGATGGTTTCTGCTCCATCCATTTTTGGCATATAGCGATCCATGAAGATGATGTCCGGTCGATTTTGCTGTAACGCTTTCAAGGCTTCCAGGCCGTTATCCGCTTCTGTAGTGGCAACATCGGCCTTGTTGAGCAGATGGGCCAACATGGCCCGGCTCAGTTTATCATCATCGACGATCAGGGCGGTAAGCGGTGTATCCGATAGCAATCCCTTGATTCTATCCTGCTGGGTTTCTGCCGGCAAGGACGATTTGTCGGCTGGTGGGAGTACCAGATCAAAGCAGAATCGGCAACCGTTTGGCTCGTTGGCGAGCACCTCAAGACGGCTGCCCATCATTTCCAGAAATTTGATGGTAATTGACAGGCCGAGACCGGTGCCCTCTTTACCACTGTTGCTGCTCATTTCCGAAAAGGGCTCGAAGATCTGTTCACGGTGAGCTTCTGGAATGCCCGGGCCTGTATCTTCGATACAGAACCGGTAGCGGTCGGCGTCTTCCCGAATCACGCGGAGCACAACGCCTCCTTTGTTGGTGAACTTCACCGCGTTTCCGAGCAGGTTGATGAGGATTTGCCGCAGTTTCCCTGCATCGGCGATAACAGGAATGGCCTGTTGGGTGTCGATGCCGACCACCTGCCAGGTGAGGCTCTTGTCGGTGCAACGCAGCTCGAAGAGGCTGGCCATATTCCGTAGCAAGAGGCAGAGATCGAAGCTTGCCGGTTTCAATTCCATTCTGCCCGCCTCGATCTTTGAGAGATCGAGGATGTCGTTGATGATCCCGAGAAGGTGACTGCCTCCCTTATCGATAGCCTCGACCGACTTTCGCACCTGGCCATCCAGATCATTGCGGCTCTGAAGAATCTGCGCATAGCCCAGGATAGCGTTTAGCGGGGTGCGGATTTCGTGGCTCATATTAGCGATAAAATTGCTTTTATACTGGTTAGCGCGCTCCGCAGCCTCTTTGGCTGTGTTAAGGTCTTCTTCAGCCTTTTCCCGGATGGCTATTTCCTGTTCCAGTCGGCGGTTGGTTCTGGCAAGGTCGGCGGTGCGTTCATCCACCTTGTTTTCGAGATCCTGATAGAGCTGTTTGAGGTTGTTACTCATGACGTTGAAACCCCTGGCCAGATCCCCGATCTCATCCCCTCGCTGTGCGATCTTCGTTTCGTGAAATTCACCCTTGGCTAGATGCTGCACCACTTCAGAAAGATGGATCACTGGCGAGACAAAGGCATAGGAGAGGTAAATGTTGATGCTTATGCCGACCAGCAGGAGCAGGACCAGAACCCCGATGCCCAACCGGATAATATAGGCTTGGATCTCTTTTTCGACGGATGCAAGCTCCAACCCTATCTCAACTTTGCCGAGGAGGTTGTCTTCGCTGACAATGGGCGTTTCGATGATGAGGATGTCGTCTCCGACTCGCCGTTTCTTTTTCTCTATTGGCTTGCCGCGTACGGTTGCATCGACCTGAACAAGAGATTTGCCGTTGGAATCATAAATTTCGCAGAATGCAACGCCTTCTGCCTCTTCCACGTTGCGGGCAACTTCCTGAACGATGAAAAAGCTGTACTTTTCAATGGGCGTCGCCGAGAACTGGGCCACCAGATTGGCCAGGGCCAGCCCCTGACTCTTAATCTCGTTTTCCAGCCGCTCTCGTTCGCGGGATAGGAAAAAAGCGCATACAATGACGATGCAGACAAGCAGCACAAGGAGGGTGCCGAGGATGATTCGTGGCTTGAGCCGGGCGCCAATGGTCATGTTCCGGTACCATTTTGAGTGGTCACGGTAGAGTCCAGATAGTTGAGGACCTTGATCCTGCCGGCGATTATTTCGGCTTTGATCTCATCAAGCCGTCGAAGCACGTTTGGCGGGATGAGATTACGGGTGAATTTCATGTCACTCAACCCGATGCCGTGTTCCTTTAATCCATAGGTTTTCACGCCTGGAATAAATTTGCCGGTTACTATTTTGTTGACCTCACTGTATGTGACGATGTCGAGCCGTTTCATCATACTGGTGAGAATGTGGCCTTTTGCCAGATGGTCCTGGTCGGAGTCGACGCCTATGGCGAATCGGTCTGAATCCTCGGCGGCCTGCAGGGCCCCGTTGCCGGTCAGACCTGCGGCGACATACAGGATGTCAACACCAGCACCGTAAGCGGCCATTGCACGTTCATGTCCGACAGATGGCTGTCGAAAACCAGAAAAATCAGGAGCCTTGGTGACGAATTCTTCCCTGACATCGACCTTCGGATTGATATACATTACTCCCTGCCGGTAGCCTTCCCGGAAAACGTGCATGATCGGAATGTCGACCCCGCCAAGAAAACCGACCTTTCCGGACTTGGTCATCATGCCGGCAAGCGCTCCTACCAGGAAGGAGCCTTCATGGACGGAATAGATAATGGAGGCCACGTTGGGCAGGTCCGGCAGCTCTGCGTCTTGCAGAATGAAATAGCGGTCCGGATAGCGGGTGGCGTATTTTTTCACCAGATCTTTCAGGTAGAAGCCGTTGGCCACAATAATTTTTGCCCCTTTATCGATCAGACGCTGCATGGAAAGTTCAAATCCGGTATCGGATTTTTCACTGTCCTCAAGGATGAGATTCAGATCAAACTCTTGTTTTGCCTTGATCATTCCTGCGTAGGTCATGTCGTTGAAGCTCTGGTCGCCAAGCCCTGATACCCCTATCAGCAGCCCAAGTGTTGGCTTCTCTTGTGCTGAAACGAAAATACCCGGCAGCACCATGATGAGAAGAAGGCTTACTATGAGAAAGAAAGTTCTATGCATTGAAAATTCCTATATATCAACTGGACAATTGTCCTGTGGTCTTCAGTTGGTCACCATCTTTATTTACATGGTATCTGGAATCTGTATCTTACCTGAGATGAGATCTTTTTCGGCTTGATGAAGTGTTGCCATGATCTCGTCACTTACCAGCTGCCTGGTAAAACGCATTGGGGAGAGACTCACCCCGCCATTTTTTAAACCGTAATGGGTGACTCCGGCGGTGAAGCTGTTGTTCATGATTTTCTCGATTTCCAGGTAGGTGGACTGGTCCAGTCGTTTCATCATGCTGGTCAGTACATATCCTTTGGCCATGTGATCTTGGTCAGCATCAACTCCGATCACCAGCTTTTTCTGCTCACGTGCAGCCTGGATAACACCGTTACCGGTGAGGCCCGCCACCGAAAAAATTATTTCAACACCGTTTTGGTACATTTCCGTGGCGAGTGCATATCCCTGGGATGGATTGGTAAAACCGGAGTAATCCCCGGCAGGGGAAACAAAGGTGTTGGTGATGGTGACCGTTTCCGAGACGCTTTTAGCGCCCCGGCTGAAGCCATCAAGAAAACTGTGGATGACCGGGAGGTCAACCCCGCCGATAAAACCTATTGAGCCAGTGGTGGCAACCGAAGCGGCCAGAATTCCGGCCAGATAGGAGCCTTCTTCATGGGCAAAGGATGTCGAGGCGACATTGGCAAAGCCTTCAATGGGGAAGTCATTGACGATAAACAGTATCTTGGGGAATTTCGGGCTATATTCCATTACCAGATTGCCGAGACCGGCCCCGTTGGCGACGATAACCTGGGCACCCAGATCAATCAGGCTTTGCATCCCTTTGATCTGGGATGCATGGGTTCCTTCGGTTTCCTGGACGATAAGATTGAAGTTATAGAGCTGCTGTGCTTTGCCGAGGCCGGCCATGGCCATGTCGTTGTAGGACTGATCACCGAGACCGCCAGCTCCTGCAAGTAGCCCAATGGTGTTGATTGTGGCGCTGCCAGCCGGAATTCCAGCCAAAAGAAACAGGAGAACGATGCCAATTCCAAGAGGTAGATTATTGGGTTTAGAAGAGCGGGTGGCAATGATGTTCACAGGACCTCCTGTACAAAAAGATCAATTGGTAGAGGGAGATGCAACACTCTGGTTGCTTTGTTGCAGAACTGATTGGAGTGACTAAAAAATGTTAATGAAAATTATAAATCTAAAGTTATCATGATACATCTGCTATCGCAAGGAACAGCAGGTGAAGCCAGCAAACTATTATCGGCAGCTTGCCTGGCTATGCTATTTCCGTAGGCGGCATTATCGGTAATGACCAGGGAAGATTCCTTGTAACAGACATGTGAAGGGATCAATTAGTCTTCAATATACTCAGCTGAGAAATATAGCTTTGATCCCTCCAGACTTCCTTCCGGCAAGGTCCGGGCTCTTTCTTATGCAGTCTCGATTTGGCAAAGCTAACCTGAAATAAGAAAAATGATTTTCTTTTCATGTTGATTTAGTGTGATTTTCTGCTTGCGTCCCTGATGGGGAATGGTTATCAAAATAGTACCGAAGATGATGGGCTTCTCCTGGCTGGCAGGGCTATTTGTCTGTCATGGCGGGACCTTATATAAGGGGTCCTGATAACGGAAGAATTGTGCGGGTCGGAATGGGCTTTTTTTTATTGGTTGTTACTAGCGATACAACATGCCTGATGCGGAGGAGAGAAAACGTCAGACGATGCGTTTTTTTTCTGGCTTTTCGGCTTGGTCTGATGTAATGTGCCCGGTTTTCTGAGGAACTTTTTATGTCTTGGGTGTGGAATGCAGCCCGAGATATGTGATTTTCTGAAGAGTATCCAGCTCCCTACCTGTGATTTGCAGTACATATTTCTTCGGTGCAGGTGGTGAGTGAGCGGGAACGTCCCCGGTAGAAAAGGGACATGATGAAAGTATTCAAATCCTGAAAGTGATACGCATTAAATTCAGTTGAATACGGAGTTGCAGGGAGCTGTGGCTCCTTATTTTTTTGTTGGGTTCGCAAAAAACCACGAGAACCGACGGTTCGGCAGTACAACGGGTTGATGTGGTGAGTCTCTCCTTTGGAGGTGTTAAGACTTTTTGCGTGATCACCATTTATTTCATTACCCAGGTTGAGTGACAGTGGGGCCGGGAAAATCCGGTGTGCAGAGTTGGTAGAGGAAAGCAACCATGAAAGATTTATCGAAAGTACGTAATATTGGTATCAGTGCCCATATCGATTCGGGAAAAACTACCCTGACCGAGCGTATCCTGTTTTATACCAACAGGATTCATGCTATCCATGAGGTTCGCGGCAAAGACGGTGTTGGCGCCAAGATGGACTCCATGGAGCTGGAAAAGGAGCGTGGCATTACTATCCAGTCAGCCGCCACGTACTGTTCCTGGAAAGATATCAATATCAATATCATCGACACCCCCGGCCACGTTGACTTCACCGTTGAGGTTGAGCGCGCCCTGCGGGTTCTGGACGGTGCTATCCTGGTACTCTGCTCTGTTGGCGGTGTTCAGTCCCAGTCCATTACCGTTAACCGGCAGATGACCCGGTACAACGTTCCGCGTATCGCCTTCATCAACAAGTGCGACCGTACCGGTGCCAATCCGTACAAAGTTACCAAGCAGCTGCGCGAAAAACTTGAGCTGAATGCTCACATGCTGCAGATGCCGATCGGTCTTGAGAGCGATCTGCAGGGCATGGTCGATTTGATCACCATGAAGGCCATTTATTTTGATGGCGATAACGGTGAGAAGATTCGTGAAGAAGCGATTCCGGCTGAGATGGCGGATGAGGCTCAGGAGAAACGTGAGGCCCTGCTCGAGGAAATCTCCATGTTCTCTGAGGAGCTGATGGAAGCTCTACTGGAAGGCGGCGATGTCGACATCCAGATTATCTACGACGCAATTCGTAAAGGCACCCTGGCTCTTGAGTTCACTCCGGTTATGATGGGTTCTGCCTACAAAAACAAGGGCGTTCAGAAGCTGCTTGATGCTGTTGAGCTTTTCCTGCCATGCCCGACTGACGTTACCAATCATGCACTTGACCTCAACAAGAGCGAGGAAGAGTTCGCAGTAACCAACAATCCGGCAGATCCGCTGGTCGCATTGGCGTTTAAATTGGAAGATGGCCGTTACGGTCAGCTGACCTATATCCGTACCTACCAGGGCACTCTCACCAAGGGTGACACCGTTTACAACAGCCGTACCGGCAAAAAAGTAAAGATCGGCCGTCTCTGCCGGATGCATTCGGACGAGATGGAAGAAATCGATTCTTGCGGATCCGGTGATATCGTGGCGTTGTTCGGCATCGACTGTGCTTCCGGTGATACCTTCTGCGACGAGAAGATTTCCTGCTCCATGACCTCCATGCATATCCCCGAGCCGGTTATCTCTCTGGCTATTATCCCGGTGGACAACAAGGCCCAGGTCAATATGTCGAAGGCGCTTAACCGCTTCACAAAAGAGGATCCGACCTTCCGTTCCTTTGTCGATAAGGAAACCGGTGAGACCATCATTTCGGGAATGGGTGAACTGCACCTTGAAGTGTATATCGAGAGGATGAAGCGTGAGTACAAGGCTGAGGTTGAAGCCGGTGCACCGCGGGTTGCCTATCGTGAAGCAATCTCCCAGCGGGCCGAGTTCAACTACACCCACAAGAAACAGACAGGTGGTTCCGGCCAGTACGGTCGTGTCGCCGGTTTCATGGAGCCGCTTGAAGAGGGTGAATTTGAATTTGTCGACGCCATCGTGGGCGGTGTCATT
This sequence comes from Desulfopila aestuarii DSM 18488, assembly GCF_900143695.1. GTDB lineage: Bacteria > Desulfobacterota > Desulfobulbia > Desulfobulbales > Desulfocapsaceae > Desulfopila > Desulfopila aestuarii. Next base: position 146,602 of record NZ_FRFE01000008.1, on the reverse strand, counting down.
CCCCGCGAGTTTATCAGCTCCTGTGAAAAGGGCTTTCAGAAATCAGTTGCCAAGGGTTCTCTCATCGGTGCACCGATCACCGGGGTCAAGGTTACCATCAACGACGGTGCCTTCCATGCGGTCGACTCCTCCGATGTCGCTTTCCAGCTGGCCTCCATCGGTGCCTTCAAAGAGGGCTACATGAAGGCCAAGCCGCAGATTCTTGAGCCGATCATGAAGGTGGCAGTCGAAGGTCCTTCAGAGTTCCAGGGTGCCGTCATGGGTTCCATCAACCAGCGTCGTGGTATGATTATCGGTTCCATGGAAGAGGGGCTCTACACCGTGATCGAGGCAGAGGTACCGCTCTCAGAGATGTTCGGTTACTCCACCGTGCTCCGTTCCCTTACCCAGGGTAAAGCCGAATTCACCATGGAATTCGCGAGTTTCAAACCGGTTCCAAAGGGTGTTTCCGAAGAGCTTGTCAAAGCCTATCAGGCAGAGCAGAAGAACAACTAGTTGCTTCTCGCTTCGGAACATACTACAAAGAATATCACGGGCGCATATCTTGCGCCCGATGCGGGCAGCATCAATTGATGCTTGCCGACAAGACATATAATGAGGTGATTTGCCATGGCAGACAACGATTTGGTAGTCAATAACCCGCTGAAGGCGCTTGGTCTTGAGAAAAAGACCAAGGATGGAATCCGCAGCATGGGTCTGGTAATGTCCAGAGCCGGACTTGGCAAGACCGCGATACTGGTTCAGTTCGCATTGGACTGCATGCTGCTGGGCAACAAGGTGCTGCATGTCAGTATCGGCCAGTCCGTGGATAAGACCCGCAACTGGTATGATGACATCCTCTCACTCTTGACTGACGGTGAGAAAGTTGAGGCTATCCCTGAGGTCATGAAAAACAGGATGATCATGACTTTCAATGAGACCTCTTTTTCCAGGGCCAAGTTCCAGGAACGTCTTGATGATCTGGTCAAGCAGGAAATCTTCAAGCCTGAGTGTCTTATTATCGATGGGTTTGATTTTGCTTCTGCTGATCGTGCAGCCGTGAAAGAGATGCGCGAATTCATGGAGAACAGCGGTCTGAAAATGATCTGGTTTTCCGCGGTTCGTCACCGTGAAGACAACCGTAAGAGCGCCGATGGTGTTCCCGCTCCCTGTCATGAGATTGACGATCTGTTCGATACCATATTGCTGATTAATCCCCAGGGCGAAGAGATGAACCTGGAGATTCTTAAATGTGACGAGTGTACAGTCGATCCCGGCACCAAACTGAAACTCGATCCGTCCACCCTGCTTATCCAGAAAAAATAGGCAGCAGACGACACTTACCGGCGCATAGCATTACAAGCGGTCAGGTTGAAAACGGGATATCCACCTTGAGGTGGTTGTCCCGTTTTTTTTTGAAGGAAGCTATGAAATTTCGACCTTGTATTGATCTCCACGAAGGCAAAGTGAAGCAGATTGTCGGCTCGTCACTTTCTGATGAAAATCCCGGACAACTGCGAACAAATTTTACCGCCGAAAAACCCTCATCCTGGTTTGCGGAGTTGTACCGAAATGACAACCTGACCGGCGGCCATATCATTAAGCTCGGTCCTGGCAATGACGAGGCGGCGCGCGAGGCGCTTGCCGCCTGGCCGGGTGGTTTGCAACTCGGTGGAGGTATCACGGCAGAGAACGCTCGCGAGTGGCTTGCTGCCGGCGCTTCCCATGTCATTGTCACCTCCTATGTCTTTTCTGATGGCAAGATTGACCGAGGGCATCTGGGCAAGCTGGTGCAGGCGGTGGGTAAAGAGCGACTGGTACTCGATCTGAGTTGCCGACGGCGTGGCGACAGGTATTATATCGTCACCGACCGCTGGCAAAAATTTACTGAGGTGGAGATTGTTCCGGCTGTGCTCGAAGACCTGGCTCGCTGCTCTGATGAATTTCTTATTCATGCCGCTGATGTTGAGGGGAAATGTGCGGGCATCGAGGAGGAACTGGTGGTAAAACTGGCAGAGTGGTCACCATTGCCGACCACTTACGCAGGTGGAGTGCGTGACCTTGATGATCTTGCTTTGATCCGTGATCTTGGTAAAGGACGACTTGACGCAACCGTCGGCAGCGCCCTGGATATTTTTGGTGGTACGACCCTCTCTTATACGGATGCTGTGAATTTCTGTCGGGTCAGCTGATTGACTATTCACGATAATCATTGAGCAAGGGCCGGCGGCTTCTTGACCTGCCGTCCATCTTTCGATACAATGCGTATGAAGTGAAAAGGTTGGCTGGATGTTATTGAAATTTTAGTGCCTTACAGATTGTTTTGTTTGTGGAGAACATAGCAATAATCTGAGAAAGGAATGTCTTCCCCTTCGTTGGGGTTTTTGGCTCTTGAGGGATATGAATTGATGAGCTTTGATAAAGATAAACAGCGTAAGGATATTGAGCGGTTCATCCAGAAAATGCCGAGTCTCTCGACGACGGTCGGCAAGGTTATGGAGATTTGCAGCCGCACTGATGCTTCGCCAAACGAGTTGAACAAAGTTATTTCACTTGACCCGGTATTGACGGGTCAAGTGTTGAAACTGATTAACTCTGCCTACTACTCGCTGGTTACCAAAATTACCTCGCTGACCCGGGCCATTACGATGCTGGGGATGAATACAGTGAAGAATATGGCGTTGAGTACTGCCATTATCCGCACCGTGGCAGGTACCAAGAAATCTCGAGCCTTGCCAACCACCCGATTCTGGGCGCACACCATCGGGGCCGGGGTCAGTGCCAAGTTGCTTGCCGGAATTAAAGAAGTGCCGGTGATGGAGCGTGAAGAGCTGTTTGTGGCTGGTTTGCTCCATGATCTTGGCAAGATACCCTTCGGCGATGAGTATATCGAGGTGCTGACTATTGCTAAGAAAGAACAAGCGCCATTAATTGAGGTCGAAAGGGATATCATGGGCATAGATCATCAGGAAGTGGGGTTGATGATTGCCGAAAAGTGGAAGTTGAATGAGGTGATATCAACCTGCATTGGAAAGCATCACAATGTCGATGATTTGAGCGGTCCTCTGGCGAAGCAGGTGGCCTTTGTGGCACTCGGTAATATCTATACCAACATTCTTGATATCGGCTTTGCCGGAAACCCGTTTCCCTCAGAGGTGGAAATGGAGCATCTCCTTAAGGTGCTCGAGATCAGTGCCGAGGATTTCGGTCATATCGGTGAAGGTGTCCAGGCAGAAATCCATAAAGCTGAAATATTCTTACAGATTTGACCGATTCGTTCTGGGGGTGGAAGGGTATTGGAAACAGGAGGGCGAACTTACGGGCAGTCAATGGCCCGTCCGGCTCTGCCCTAATCGCATAACCAGCACTGATTGAAATGGGAGCAAGATGAAAGTCCGGTTTTGGGGCGTCCGCGGATCAATTCCCTGTCCGGGGCCGAACACCCAGAAGTATGGTGGGAACAGCGCCTGCATTGAGTTGCGGGTAGGTGAAAATGACCGGCTGATCATCGTTGATGCCGGCTCTGGTATACGCGATCTGGGAACTTTCCTCTTAAAAAATGATCTCCCCAAGGGGCCGATCAGCACCTCGATCTTTCTCTCCCATACTCATTGGGATCACATCATGGGATTTCCATACTTTACACCCATTTATATCCCCGGTACAAAACTGAAAGTTTACGGACCAGTTACCTTTGAGGATGACCCACTGGAAGACGTCGTGGGTGGCCAGATGAAGTATCGCTATTTCCCTGTAAATATGGGTGAATTGGCTTCTGATATCGAATATATCAGATTGAGCGAGGCCCCCAGTATCGATCTGGGCGATGGGCTTACGGTGGTCACCAAGCTGATCAATCACCCCATCACAGCCCTTGGCTATCGTTTTGAGCATGCTGGAAAAAAGGTGTGCACCTGTTACGATACCGAACCGTTCCGCAATCTCTTTATCACCGACCCGAATCATCCCGATTACGACGAGGCAATGGCCTATGAAGGGGAAGAGGTCGCAAAAGAGCAGAATATGATGTTAGAGGAGTTTTATCGGGATGCGGATCTCTTGGTGCACGACTGCCAGTATACCGAAGAAGAATACAATAACGGTAAAATCGGTTGGGGCCATTCCACGTTCGAACATGCCATCGCCTCGGCGAGTCGGGCCGGAGTGAAGAAACTGGCGATGTTCCATCACGATCCCGAGCGGACTGATGCCCAGATCGATGAGTTGGCCAAGGAATACTGTCAGCCTGGAAGATACGGGGATATCGAAGTGTTTTTTGCCCGCGAAGGCGAATTGATCACTCTGTAAATCTGTCGGGGCACGTGCTGCCCTGACAGATTTTCTGATTCATTATCCATTTACATGTACTGCGAACAGCACCTTTCTGAAGGTATTGCCCGGTGGGTTCCCCCTGGGAGATCCTGCTGTCTGGCCGCCGTTCTGGCTGGAATTCACTCATGTCACAGAACCTTAAGATTCTCTTTGGCTTAACCCTTGTTCATTTTATCGGGGACTTTTACGGATCTTTTGTCAGTCCCCTGTTTCCCGTCTTTGTCGACAAGCTTGGTCTCAGTCTGACCCAGATCGGTGTTATTGCCGGTGTCATGCGGCTGCTGGCCTTTATCGTTCAGCCGACAGTAGGCTATTTTGCTGACAGGTACCCAACCCGACGCTTTATTTTCACTGGGCTGTCACTGGTGGTAATCTGCATTCCGCTTTGCGGTGTGGCCCAGAACTTCTGGATGCTCCTGGCCTGCGTGGCCATGGGCTCGATTGGCTCCTCCATGTTTCACCCTTCGGTCACTGGTATGGTGCCAGTGTATGCCGGGAGTAGAGCCGGATTCGCCATGTCGGTGTTCAACACCGGAGGAACCCTTGCTTTTGGACTCGGACCACTCTTTATTACCTGGTATGTGGCAACTTTTGGTCTTGAGCGAATGCCTGCCACCATGCTGGTAGGCCTTCTGGGTCTTGGCTATCTGGCGCGAATTATCCCAAGACCTGAAAGCGAAGGGCTGCAACGTTTCGGTTTTCTGGGGGCATTGAAGGAAAGCCTTGGCGATGTCTGGAAGACGGTAGCCTTGATCTGGCTGGTGATGTTTTTGCGGGCTTTGGTTGGTCAGGCATTTCTGACCTTTATGCCGGTTCATTATGTCCAGCAAGGATTTACAGTGGTCGAGGCGGGAGTAATCTACTCCCTCTTTGTGGTGGCGGGCACCGCAAGCGGGCTTCTTGCCGGCCATATGTCGGATAGGATTGGCTTCAAGCCTGTCTTTCTCTTCTGCTATCTAGGAATGGCGCCGACCCTCTGGCTGCTGCTCCAGACAGGAGGTAACTGGGCCTATCCAGCTGCATTTCTGGCGGGTGCTTTCGTGCTGGCACCGTTGCCGCTGGGCGTGTCAATGGCGCAGAAACTTGCCCCGAAAGGACGATCAATGGTCGCCAGCCTGATGATGGGCTTTGCTTACGGCCTGGGTGGTATCGTTTCCCCTGTGGTCGGCCACTTTGCCGATATTTACGGTATACCCAGGGTGCTCGGGGTTCTTATCTTCATTCCTCTTCTGACCTTGCCGGTCATAGCACTCTTTCCCCGTGTCGGTCAGCGAACAGGCCGATGAGAGCGGGGGCACTTACACCCCATACCGCCGTTTCACCCGCTCCACGCACACCGGATCAGCCTGAAATGGTAATCTGGGTAACAATGGTCGGGGAAGTTTTAATTCCTTGGCAAAAGGTGTCTGAGCGATGTTGATATTGTAGGCCTCGATCATGAGCTGTTCGAGGTTTACAGTATCTTCGATGTTATAAGCGAGCAGTGTCTCCAACGCTTTATGGTCATTGTAGTTTTCATATTCCTTCCAGAGCAGTACGGCAAAATATCCATCCACGCCATCCAGATCGCCACGGTCGATGCCCAACATCTTCTCGCATCCTTTCAGGCCGCCTTTAAAACCAAGGCGAGCCAGGACATAGCGCAAATCGATTTGGGCCTGGTTCAGGGTGATGCGAAAATACCGCTCGAGAAACGGCACGTCAAAGGACTTGCCGTTATAGCTGACCAGAACAGTATAGTTGCAGATGTCGTCGACGAACTGCTCCAGATTGTCACCATTGACGTAGTATTTTACTTCCCTGCCGTCATAGAGGGCAATGGTGGTTAAGTCGGCATCTTCGCCAAGCCCAGTGGTCTCTATATCGATATATGCGGTTGTTTCGCGATACTGAGGGAATATCCTCCATTGCTCATGAGAGGGTAGGCGGCTGGTGAAGAAGGATGGGTCGTTATTCAGGGCTTTGCCAGACTCGGCCAACAGCTTTGTTATTTCGATCCGGCTACTGTTTGGCAGTCGCAGGGAGAGCAGTTCGTGCCATTTGTCCCAGCTGGTAATGCCTGCATCCCAGAGGCGCTTTTCGGTGGCGGCACCTATTCCGGGTATATGGCAGAAGGTGTTTTCGAGCATAGAAACAAGGGTGAAATTGAAGAGAATAGCAAAATTGTCTGAATAAACGTATTCCCTCAAAATATTATATTCTCAGGGTGAACACTTTTCAGGACATCTTCATTTAAAAAAAGCAGGGCGGGACGATGTTTTCCATCGCTCCGCCCTGTGATAGTTTGGTTACTTGTAGGCGGGTTGGGCAGAAGACCTGGACTTGCCCGGGCCTTTGCGCTGTACGCTTTTCATTGGTTTTTGCCCTTTTGATGCACCGTTTTTTCCTGAACGGTCGAATTTGCGCGGTGTGTCCTGCGTCGCCTCTTCGTCTCTTCGGACTCGCATCGGTCGTCCATTGATACGGGCACCATGGAGCAGGCGCAGGACCTGATGCGGCATGCCATAGGGGAGGTCAACCGTGCTGTATTCTTCAAAGATGTTGATTCGGCCAATATGGTCGCTGCTGATGTCTGCCTCATTGGCAATGGCGCCAACAATGTTGCCGGGCTTAACCCCGTGCACTTCGCCTACTTCAATGCGGTAGCGATCCATGCCTTCCTCTGGTGGCAAGCCAACATGGCGGCCTTTGCGCGGACGCTGTTCAGTACTCCGTTTTTGGCTTACGTCAGTTCTTTCAGTTCTTTCTCGACGAATCTGGCGACGAGGTTCCTCGGGCAACAGTAGCGGTGTCTTGCCTTGGGCCATCTTGGCCAGGGCAGCGGCGACCAATTCGGCAGAGGTGCCGTTTTCACTGCAATAGTCGTTGATTAACCCGGCAAAGAAAGAGCAGTCGGTGGATAGCGTCTCGCTGATGGTATTTTTGTATGCGGCAATTCGTTTGGCATTTATCTCGGCGACCGTAGGCAGTGCCATCTGCTCAATTTTCTGACGGGTGGCACGCTCGATGGATTTGAGCATGGTGCGTTCACGAGGGGTGAGGAAAAGAATGGCACGGCCCTGGCGGCCTGCCCGTCCTGTTCTACCGATTCGGTGAATATACGCCTCGGTATCAAACGGAATATCAAAGTTCACTACATGGCTTACCCGCTCAACATCAAGGCCGCGGGCTGCGACATCGGTGGCGATGAGAATGTCGAGTTTGCCGCTTTTCAGCTGTTCAACAGTGCGGAGACGCTGGCTTTGAGCGATGTCACCGTTTAAGGCGGCTACCGAGTGGCCGAGCTCTGAGATATATTCGGCCAGTTCTACAGTCTGCATTTTGGTGCGGACAAAGACCAGCATACCGTCAACGGTTTCCGCTTCGAGTATCTTGGCAAGTGCCTCACGCTTGGCATTGAAACCGTTGGTGGTGAGGTAATGTTGGCTGATGGTTGCGGCGGTGGCGGTTTTATTCTTTATGGTGATTTCAACCGGGTTGTTCAAATGGGTAGCGGCGATCCGGCGGATTGAATCTGGCATGGTGGCGGAAAAAAGAGCGATCTGACGTTCTTTCGGAGCCTGCTCAAGGACCCACTCAACGTCTTCGAGAAAGCCCATTTTCAGCATCTCATCTGCCTCGTCAAGGACGATGGAGCGGATGGTGGAGAGTTTGAGGCTGCCACGGCGGATATGATCCATTACTCTGCCCGGGGTGCCCACAACAACGTGGACACCGAGATGAAGTTGTTGCAACTGTCCGGCGTATTCCTGGCCACCGAAAATGGGCAGTACGCGAAGATTATTGAGATTGGCGCCGTAGCTTTTAAACGCCTCGCTTACCTGGATGGCGAGCTCGCGGGTCGGAGCAAGTACCAGAATCTGGGGCGTGGCTTTTTTTGTGGGTTTGAGCTGATTCAAGAGTGGCAGGGCAAAAGCGGCAGTTTTGCCGGTGCCGGTCTGGGCCTGGCCGACAACATCGTTTCCGGCCAGGACATGGGGAATCATTTTCGCCTGAATAGGCGTAGGCTCGGTGTAGCCGGCGCTATTCAGCGCACGAAGCAGGGGTTCGATCAGACCGAGTTCAGAGAAGTCGGTAACCATTTCGGCAACAAAATCTTGTGACATGATACATCCTGTAAAATACAACGGGTTGATCCCAGAGGAGAGACGAGCAAACGACATCTGCAAGGGGAAGGGGAGGCGGTCGTCCTGCTTTCAGGACAAGGCGAACGTGCGCGCATGTTCCGCCTAAATGTGTCTCTCCAGATCTCTGCAAGACAGTTTACAAAAAACAGTAAACTGACAATGGGGCAACCTGCAATCGGCTGATGGCTGTTTTTCCGGGACAAGCTGAAGTGGATAAAGCCGTATCAACGATGCAAGGGTGTTTCATGTTCCTGGTCCGACACTCACGATAAACATCATACAATACCAAATCATTGTTTTTGTGACAATCAAATTCTTTGGTGGAGGCAAAAGACCAGGGTCTTAAAGGTGTTTAAGGGGAAAACGGCGTGGATGCGGCGCGCCTGTCAACCATGAAAGTGATCGTTTATGGGATATTGTGGGCGAGTGAAGCAGCAATTTCAACAGGGGAAATGTCGGTTGGGGGGATGATACGTAAACCGACCTTCCTGCATGGAAAGCCAATGAGATACTGGCAAATGCTCATGTGTTTTTGTGGTTTTTCATGAAATCCGCAGAAAATACTTGCAAAGAAATGCCTGACATGTGAACTTTAACAGAGATTCATATGTAATGCAGGTATGATAGGCACTCATTCAGACGTTGATGGAGCGGGTTGTTTCGCGCATTATGAATGTGAGGCGATTCTCTTCAATTAAACAGTTGTTATAGTGTAGACAGGGTTGTCTTGATGCACGTTGTGCTCTGCAACTCTGAAACACAGGTATGGTTATGGGTACGAGCCACGAACACTGTCAGGATTGTGATCCGGCCGGGTTGACCAATGGGAGCCGGCATATGACTGGAGAGGAAAAACGCACCATAATTGAAGCGTATGTTCATGCCTTTAATGCGTTTGACGTTGAGGGAATGGTCGCTTATCTTCACCCTGATGCCCGATGTATTACCATTGTCGATGGCGTTGTGACCTGCAGCGTCGAAGGCATAGATTATGTCCGCTCGCACGAACTTGCCGAGAGTGCTCGTTGTTCTTCCAGAAAGAAAACGGTCATGGAATGTTATGAAAGGGGCGAGCAGGTTGTGCTGGAACTGAGCTATAGTTGTGTCCTGGCCGCCGATCAGGCCGGTGGTCTCAAGTCAGGCGACACCGTGACTCTGGAAGGGATTGCCGAAGTGACGTTTATCGACGAGAAAGTCTCAGAAGTGGCGGAAATATTTTCTGCCCCGCAACTGCAACGAAAAACCCGCAAGTAGTCCATCTTGTATTTTCTGTGCAGCGTGGTGTTCATCCTGCAATTTCGTTTCAGATTTCCACTTTCCCGAAGTTTACACAAGTAGGGTTAGTCGACCTTTTTTCGCATTGCCTTGATCATGCCGCGTTTGGTTTTGCTCTCCAGTCGTTTGGTTTTGGCGGCTCTTGAAGGTCGTGTCGGTCTTCTTTTTTTCTGCTCAACTGTGACACTGCGCACGATTTCAACAAGCCTTCGCAGGCCGTCCTCCCGATTCTGTTCCTGACTGCGAAACTGTTGGGCCTTGATGATGATGCAGCCTTCGGAGGTGAGTCGCGTGTCATGTAAGAGCAGCAGTCTTTCCTTGATATGTGGCGGCAGGGACGAGGCGCGGATGTCAAAACGCAAATGTATCGCGCTGGCAACTTTATTGACATTCTGGCCACCCGCACCCTGAGCCCGGATAGCGGTGATCTCCACTTCCTGCTCTGGGATGGTTATATGAGGCGTGATCTCTAACATTGTTGATACAATAATTCTCAAATTTGCATTGAGGTGAAGAACTGAGCTTCACCGTGTTGATAAATCGGTAAGCACAACATGTTGTTTTCGGCTAATGGATAAACAGTATGTAATGATAGTACTTCATTATAATTAATTAATGAACCTGAAAAGAGTTGGAGAGACATATCGGCTTCACATGAAATCAAAAGGTTAGAAAGCTTGTAATTGGGTTTTCGTTGCATTTTTAAAAAGCAACAATATATTCGGATAGGGAATGCACCAAATATCACGGCTTGGCTGACGGAGGAAATAATGGCTTTAAAAAAAATTCGATGTCCGAAATGTGGGCACGAACAGCATATGGGTAAAGAGTGTGAGGCATGTGGTGTCATCTATGCGCGTTATAAACTCGCCCAAAATCGATTGCAGGAAGAACAGGTAGCAAAAGAAGAGGCACGGAAAAAACAGTCCGGAAGGATGTGGTCCATCGTCCAGTCGCTGGTGTTGGTGCTGCTTACTGCTGGGGGCACGTATTACTACATGAATTCCAATCGTCAGCCCGCTGTCGCACCGGTCAGTTCTGAAAAGGTCGCTGTTGCGCCTGAGCCAGCTGCAGAAAGTCCGACCAGGGTGGAAACGGCGCAACGACCTCTCGCACCGAAAAATGTTGTCGAAAACGTGAAGAATAGTGGCCCCATGACCATTGAAGAGGCGCGTCAGGCCACGGTTTCCATCGAGACTCCATGGGGTTCTGGATCCGGTTTTTTCGTGAGCGATAACTTTATCGTCACCAATCGCCATGTGGTGCAGATGGACGAGAACCTGCTTGTCGAATTTCGCCATAAGGTGGAGAAAACGCGCGAACTGGTCGAGCTCGAAAAACAGAAGATTCGCGATATGCGGGCGCGTCTTCGTGAGACCAAGCATGTACCTACCCGCGGCCAGCTTGAAATTATAATCGGTGAGAGTGAGCGGAATCTCAACACCATTATGCCACAACTCGAAGACGCTGAGCGGCGATTGGCCAAACTTGAAGAGAAACTGAGGCCTGACGATGTCAAAATCATCCTGGCCGATGGTACAAGCCAAGTCGCTAATTTCCTGCTCATAAGTGACAGGCATGACCTTGCTCTGATGTCGATCTATGTCAATGATGTCAAGCATCTGAGCAGGCCACCGGAGAACTCCAGGATCCAGCAGGGAGATAAGGTTTTCACCATCGGCAGCCCGGTGGGTCTTCGCAATACTGTAACCTCGGGCGTTTTTTCCGGCTACCGAAAGGACTCGAAAGACGGCAGCCTTTTTCTCCAGACCGATGCGCCCATCAATCCCGGCAACAGCGGTGGGCCGCTTATTGATGAAAACGGCTATGTTCGCGGTGTGAACACCATGATCCTGCAAGATACCGAAGGCATTGGCTTTGCCATCCCCATTGATACGGTTTTTGAGGAGTTCGGTTCCGCAATCTATTAATTGAAACTAACAGAGTTTTTGGGGAGAATGAGTGAAGGCCGCAGACTGACAGTCTGCGGCCTTCACTGTTTTCAGGTGGGGAGGCGGCTTTTACTGTCCCCGCAAACTGCCGTAGCAGATCTGGCCAGTCGACCCGTCAATGGTAACGGTCTGACCGTTTTCAAAAATTTTCGTGGCATTGGTGACGTTGCAGATGACGGGAATTTCCAGCTCCCTGCCAATTATGGCGGCGTGCGAGGTCAGGCCTGGTTGTTCGGCAATAATGCCGCGTACCCTGGTCAGGTTGTCCAGCATGCTGTGGTCGGTACCATCCAGCACGACAATGGCGTTTTGGGGTATGTCTTTCCAGTCTTCTTCTGAGAGAATGACCCGCACCTCGCCATCTGTCATTGTTGTGCCGATACCCTGGCCGGTGAAGCAGACATCGGCAACTGTATGGACTTTGAGCATATTGGTAGTCCCCTTGGTCTGGATAGGCAGGCCAGCGGTAATAACCACCAGGTCGCCGTTCTGTACCAGCTCGGCCTGGGTCGCGGCATGAATGGACATGTCCAGTTGCTCGTCCATACTGGTGGCCGGGGCTGAAAGCAGCGGCATGACCCCGCGGACCAGCTGGAGCTGGCGAACGGTGGTGATATTGGGACTTACCGCAATGATTGGTGCCTTTGGCCGGTAGCGGGCGACCATCCTGGCAGTAGAGCCTGAGCTGGTGGTGGCGATAATTGCCGCCGCCTCAAGATCGGCGGCAGTAGCGCAGCTGGCATAGGAGATGGCGTCGGTGACCACGGCCCGGCGATGCCGCAACCCATTGGCGAGAATGTCGTCATAATCGAGTGATGATTCGGAAATAGCCGCGCAACGGGTCAGAAATCGGATGGCCGCCAGAGGATTGTGGCCCACGGCCGTTTCTGCCGAAAGCATTACTGCGTCGGTACCGTCGAAAATGGCATTGGTCACGTCGCTGGCCTCGGCCCGGGTGGGGGAGGGGTTGACGATCATCGACTCCAGCATCTGGGTGGCGGTGATGACCGGTTTTCCGGCGAGGTTGGCTGCACGGATCAATCGTTTCTGGATTACCGGTACCTCTTCGGCTGGCATCTCCACACCAAGATCGCCGCGGGCGACCATCAAACCATCGGCAGCTTTCAGAATCCTGTCAATATTTTCGACTCCCTGGCGGTTTTCAATCTTGGCGATAATTGCCTGTTGTCCGCCGTTGTCCTCGATAATCCTGCGTACTGCCCAGACATCGTCCGCCTGGCGGACAAAGGATGCGGCAATGAAGTCGACACCCTGCTGCACACCGAATGCGATATCCGCCTCATCCTCTTCAGAGAGAGAGGGCAGATTGACGGCCAGGCCGGGCAGGGCGACCCGCTTGCGACTGCTTAATTTGCCGCCTGCGACCACCCTGGTTTTTACCTCGTTGCCATCTATCGCGGTTACTTCAAGCAGAAGCTTGCCGTCGTCGAGCAGCACCTTGCAGCCGAGTGTGACATCTCTGGCAAAACCTGGATAATTGATGCCGATGCGGCCCGTTGCCGGGTCCTCTGGTGTGGGGCAGATGGTCAGCTCCTGGCCATTGACCAGGTCGACGGCTTCTTTCATCTCCTGTACTTGCATTTCCGGACCACGGGTATCGAGTAGAATGGCGGTGTCGGAGGAGGCATGCTGCCGTGCCTCCTTGACCAGCTGTATGAGGCGGAGATGACTGTCCCGGTCGCCATGGGAGAGGTTGATGCGGGCGACGTTCATGCCTGCGGCGATGAACTCCACCAGTTGATCGGCGGTCTGGCACTGGGGCCCGAGGGTGGCAATGATTTTCGTCTTGTTCATGGTGTCTCTGTTGCAAATGGCATAAAAAATGTCGGTCTCGAAAAAAACGAGGGATCGGTACGCTTAGCCGTTGGTATCGATGCGGCGGAAGGTGGGCAAACGGCCACGTTTCTGGATACTCAGAAAATTACTACAGTGGTCTCAAAAGAAAAAGGGGAAATATCGCTTTGTGGTTTTTGCCGAAAATGGTTTTTCAAGACATCTCTGTCTTTTCTGAAATATACAAGAAGGGCTATACGGAGAATGTTTGCGGTGAGGATGGATATCGATCTTTTCGTATGGTTTTGTTGCACGCAGGCTTCTCTGTGCTATAGTGCAAAGTTCATGTTTCTCTACAAACGAGTGTGTGAACATGAATCGGTTATCGCAGACAGTAAGCTGATCCTATTGGATGGTTTGCCGTAAGCATGGATTATGGACGAAACATTCGGGGTGCTGATGTGGGCAGCCCGTAAACCAATACAGCCGAGGAGATTCCCGGCAAGAGGAGTAACAATGGCGCAGGTAAAAAATGGAGATACAGTTAAGGTGCACTACACCGGAACCCTGGAAGACGGTTCTGTGTTCGACAGCTCGGAAGGTCGTGACCCTCTGGAGTTCAAGGTCGGTAGCGGACAGGTGATCGTTGGTTTTGATGAGGCTGTCACCGGTATGGCAGTGGGCGAGAAAAAAACGGTAATGATTCCCTGCAGCAAAGCCTATGGCGAACTTCAGGAAGATCTGGTTATGACCGTGCCGCAGGCCCAGGTACCGCCGGACCTCAAACTCGAGGTGGGCATGCTCCTTGAAGTGGGCGGGACAAACGGTGAGGTCTTGCGGGTTAAGGTGATCGACATAACTCCAGATTCTGTCATGCTCGATGCCAATCCTCCACTGGCCGGCAAGGACCTGACCTTTGCCCTGGAACTGGTGGGCATAAACTGATCTAATCAAGGCCGTGATGTGGTGAAAACCCCGGTTACGCAAACTGCGTTTCCGGGGTTTTGCTTTTTTACGCGAACAGAAATGGCTGTTACTGCCTGATCAGTCGGGGCATAAAGAAGGGCGCGTGATTAGAAGTGAAATGAATGGGATCATTTTGCAGAATGCTATGGATGACCGGCTCCCGCTTGAATTCACTCTCAAGAAAGCGGCGGATTTCTCTCCGGTTCCAACCGCGGGGGTGGTGAAAATCGCAGTAGATGGAAAGGTCTCCCTCATAAAAATCAGATATTTGCAGTTCATCAATCTCACGGCTGCCGATAGGCAGGTTGAAGATAGCAAGGTTGAGGAAATGGATTTCGTGGTGGTGTTGCCTGACGAAATCGAAGGTCTGGCGGGCCTCAGTCAGCGATTCTCCGGGAGTGCCAAAAAGCAGATAAATATAGGTGCCGATCCCCGCCTTGGCGAGCGCCTCCAGCACCTGGGCAACAAGTTGCAGATCAATACCCTTGTTCATCCGGTCGAGAATCTCCTGGCTCCCGGATTCCAGGCCCAGTTTTAACATAACGCAGCCGGATCGCCTGAGGCGTCGACAGAACTGCGGATCGGCCAGTTCCTTGGTGAAACGGACAAAACCGTACCATGGCACCCCCAGCGGTGAGTCGGCAAGTAGATGAAGCATTGCCGGACTGATGGCGTTATCCAGAAAGTGGACAAGTGATGGCTGGTTGTCACGAATCAGTTGCTCCAGTTCAGTCATTGCCATATCGGGGGTGACGGGATGGTAGCGGTTTCTTTCACTGGTTTCCGGGCAAAAGGAACATTTTCGCCAGAAACAGCCGGTCGAAGCGGCATAGGGGAGAATAAAACCTGGAGCCAGATAGCTGTAACGCCTGAAATCGGAATAGTCGGGGGATACGCGTCGTACTGGTAGCGAACCGGTCAGTAATTCAACGAGTTGTTCTTCGCCGGGGCCTGCTATCATGTAATCCACCAGCTCGTCGAACGGGTTGTGCCAACCGGGGCTCTGCAGCCAGGTGGTGACCAGTCCTCCCCCGAGAATCAGGATGATGTTGGGAAATTCTTTTCTTAGAAAACCGAGGATGGCAAAGGTACAGAGGGCCTGACTGAGGTAGTTGAGGGAGATACCGATATGGGTCGGCGAAGTTTCGGCAACTTCATCTCGCAGTCTTTTCTCGAAAAAGGAAAAAAAGAGGTTCTCCTGAAAATTTCTAGCCTGTTGCAGCAGATCATCACTTTTTAAGGGTGAGAGGTATGGATCCTGATAGTTGGCAAGTGAGATCTGGATATTTTGGGTATTGCCGCAATTTTCCAGAAAACGGTTGATATCGGCAACCGCTCGTATGTACTTGTCCGGGTTTTCGTAGGTTGCAGTTTCATTCAGACTTGCAAGATGGCGGTGGCGGTTTTTCGCAGCTCGCCGGGACCAGGTATCATTGGTCGCTATTTCTCGATCTATGAGGTACGAGAGTCCCTCGATGTTAAAGTCGCAGACACTGCAGGAACAGCCGTGGGCACGGAGAGTTGCAGCGAGAAGCGGAAGGCCGGCTGGCGGTTCCGCGGGCTTGGCTTGTGGTGGGTGAAGAAGGAGGATGTGCATGGTGTGTTCGGTCGGCGCGCGGGCTGGTTGGTTTGGCTGCGTACAATTTGCCGGATGTTTTGGGCGTTTCAACACTGTACATTTGATCGCAGCATCTTTTGTTACAGCAAAAACGTCCGGAAGAGAACCATAGGTAGCACCAGGAGAAGGGAAGCGCAAGCGCAATGCGAAATCCCTACCAGCGAAATGGCTTCAAGCAGAAGGCGGAATATGTTCTCTTTCAGGCCGAGTTTGACATTCGGAAGAATCGGACGATATACTGATGTTGAGTGTGTTTTACCAAATAAGAAGTGGATAGACCCGACTGTTTTGACGAAGGTTTTCAAGACAAGGGTATTAGAATTCACCGCGGACAGCTTTTTTCCCAAAAAAAAACGGGCGGCAGGTCGCAAGTGCGCTAACCTGCCGGAGCAATACTCTATGCAGCAAGACAAACCGGTTGTTCTGACCATTGACGATGATCCGGCGATCCGCCTTGGGTTTCGCTCCTATCTGGAGGATTGCGGTTATGTCGTGTTGGAAGCCGATAACGGCAGGGCCGGACTTGAGGTGTGGCGGAACAATCCTGTCGACCTGATCCTTGTCGATCTGCATATGGAAGAGCTGGATGGTTTATCGGTTTTATCTGAGGTGCGTAGACAGGATAATGATCTGCCGGTGCTGGTTGTCTCCGGTGGCGGAGGAATCAACGATGTTGTCGAGGCACTGCGCCTTGGCGCCAACGATTATATTTTAAAGCCGGTCTATGATATGTCGATCCTGCTCCATGCCATTGAAAAAGGGCTTGAGCGGGCGCGTCTCATTCGGGAAAACAAAAATTACCAGCAACGGCTTGAAGCAGAGGTTTCCGAAAAGACCGAAGCGCTCAGCAGTCTCTACAGCCGCCTCCAGAGCGTAGTTGAGTCGACAAAAAAACTGATTGGCTGTGGCGAGATCAATGAAAGCGGCCCAATGATCCTGCGGGAATTTGGCTACCATCTGAAAGCTGAGGGTGGTTCATTGTACGAAGTCGGTACAGATCAGCTCCGTTGTATATACAGTCTCGATAAGGGCCATGCGGCATCGACGCTGGTTATGCCTTTACCGAGCGGTACTGTCCTGTCCCAGGCCCTGGGAGCCAGTGAACCTTTTATCATCGAAAATACCGATTGCCAGGATTGGCCGAACAGCGGTTGGTCCGGGTATTCCAGCCCCTCCTGTATCGTCTTTCCACTCTGGGACAGAAAAGGTAGAATTTTCGCTATCATAACGCTCCATAATCCGGTACACGGTTCATTTGCCGCCCATGATCGGGAGATAGGCGCGATCCTCGCTTCGTATGTTTCGGAGGCCCTGCAGACGGGTGCCGCGGTGGCTACCATGAAACGGCAGGAAGAGCGAATGATCCAATCGCAGAAACTCGAAGCGATTGGCACGCTGGCTGGGGGCATTGCCCATGATTTTAATAATATTCTCTCGGCCATCGTCGGTTATACCGACTTGAGTCTTTTTTCAGAAGAACTGTCAGGCCCCCTGAAGCGAAACCTCGAACAGGTCAAAAAGGCCAGCCAGCGGGCACGCGATCTGGTTCACCAGATCCTCTCCTTTTCACGGCTTGAGGAATCGCAGGAGTCGGTCATCGATATTGTCCCCATCGTAAAAGAGGCGCTCAAGCTGCTGCGGGCTTCCATTCCGGCATCCATTACCATCGAACGGGACGTGGTCGAAGGAATTGGGCTGATCAAGGCCGATCCCAGCCGTATCCATCAGGTGTTGATGAACCTCTGTACCAATGCTGCCCACGCCATGCAGGAAAAGGGTGGAACATTACGGGTCGAGCTGGACAAGGTGGAGCCGAATGACCAGGGCTTTAGTCATTTAGGTGGTCAACGCTGTATACGGCTCAGGGTTGCCGATACCGGCACAGGAATACCTGCCGAGGCGCTAGCCAGAATTTTCGACCCCTATTACACCACCAAGCAGAAGGGGGAGGGTACCGGACTCGGGCTGGCCATGGTCCAGGGTATTGTCCGCGGAGCTGGAGGTGCGGTCAATGTGGAGAGCGAGGTCGGTCGTGGCAGCGTATTCGATGTCTACTTTCCGCTGGTCGAAACCCCGGCGGAGTCGGTTCAGCAGCCGGTCGATTTTGTTATGCCCATGGGCAACGAATGTATCCTTTTTGTGGACGACGAGGAGACTCTGGCGGAAATGGCTGGCGAAATGCTGAGAAAACTCGGGTACCAAGTAAAAATTATGACAAGCGGGATTGATGCTTTGCAATTGATCGAAGCGTCGCAGGAACACTATGATCTGGTAATCACCGACCAGACGATGCCGAATATTTCCGGGCTTGATCTGGCCCGTTCTATCGTGGCGCTCCATCCCGGGGTGCCGATAATCCTCTATTCCGGCTATTCAGCTGCTATCAGTGCAGATGAAGCAAGGGAAATCGGTATCAAAAAGGTACTGATGAAGCCACTCAGCATGACCTTGCTGAGTCAAACCGTTCGCCAGATTCTCGATGAAAAAAAGAGAGAATAGCCTGGATCACCATCATTTTCCCTTCCCGGCCTTGTCTGGCGGGTATTCATACTTACTGTGATTGACGTTGTCCGGCGAATACGTTGAGCCCTGATGAACAATCCGGGTTAATGCCGGGTGGCAATGGAGATCCTGGTCGATTTCCCATGACAAGGTTAACTCTGCCTGCTACATTCCCTTGTTTTCATGGGTTGATGCAGGCTCGGCAGTCCTTCCAGCAGTTGGAAAAGATTGACCCGCAACCTGCAGGTTGAAAACCGACACTACAAACTTTTGGACAAAAAACTCACAATGAACCTGTATCGAAAAATTACCCCTGTTCTGCTCATTCTGATTGCCCTCCTATTCTCTGGTGCGACTGTGCTCACTTATAGCGCAGATGCCCGGTCCATGGGTGGTGGCAAGTCGTTTCGCTCGACACCTTATAAAGCTCCGGCTCAGAAATCGACACCGTATAAGAGTACACCGTCACAGCAAAGCGGCAGCTTTGGCAGAGGGCTCGCCGGCGGGCTGCTCGGTGGCGCGCTCGGTGGTATGCTTTTTGGTTCCATGTTCGGTATGGGTGGCAGCGGTATGGGGATCCTGCCGCTTCTGCTGCTGGGCGGGGTAGGTTACTATCTCTATCGTAAGTTCACTCAGGGGGCGAGATCCGGCTATTCCCAACAGGGAGGTCAGTTTGGTGGTTTTCCAGGCCAGTCTCCCGGTCCCCGGCCGATGAATACCGACGTGATGAGAGATGTGCCGCCACCACCGCCAGGCTCGCCAATGTCTGTTGAAGAGGGATTTGCGGAGATTCGACACAATGATCCCGGTTTTGATCCGGCCTATTTCAAGGAAATTGCTTCCGATGTCTTCTTTCAGGTGCAGGCTGGTTGGATGCGACGGGACCTCGATTCCTATCGCCATCTGCTGGGCGACCAGCTGGCTGAAGAATATGCCGGTCATTTTGATGATATGCGAAAGAGAGGTGTGATCAATAAACTCGAATCAATCGCCATCCGTGGTGTAGAGATCAGCGATGCCGGCAGCACCGGAACCGAGGATTTTGTGACCGTCCGTTTTACTGCCAATCTACTTGACTATACTGTGAGCGATACAACCGGCGAACTGGTTGAAGGCTCCATGACCACCCCGGTTAAATTTGCCGAGGAGTGGACCTGGGCCCGTCCATTACGGACCGATGACTGGAAGCTGGAAGGGATCAAGGTGGTTAACGGCTGATTTTGTCGGCGTATGGTAGAGAGTCCATGCGCCGAAAGTTTTTGTGAAAGAAAGGTGCAGAAGTGGATTTAAGTCAGTTTCGCAGAGATTATCTGCTGGGCGGGTTATCGCGTAAGGATCTCAATCCCGATCCCCAGAAGCAGTTCAGCCTGTGGTTTGAGCAGGCCCGTAATACAACTGCCATTCCCGATCCTACCGCCATGACTCTGGCAACGGTGGGGCCAAACGGCCAGCCGAGTCAACGGACCGTGTTGCTCAAATATTACGATGAAAAAGGCTACGTGTTCTTCACCAATTTTGAGAGCAGAAAGGCGCGCGAGATGAAGGAAAACAGCCGTGTCAGTCTGCTGTTTGTCTGGCTGGACCTTGAGCGTCAGGTCCAGATCAACGGGATCTCAGAGCGGATCTCTACTGCCGAGTCGGCAAAGTATTTCATGACCCGACCAAAAGAGAGCCAGATTGCCGCCTGGGTATCAAGCCAAAGCCATACGCTCAGTTCCCGGCAGATTCTGTTGCAGAAATTCCAGGAGATGAAGACAAAAATCGGTGAAGGAAAGGTGCCGCTGCCCTCGTTCTGGGGCGGATACCGGGTTGTACCGGAAGAGATCGAATTCTGGCAGGGTCGAAAAAGCCGTCTGCATGACCGTTTTCTCTATACCCGGTCAGACAGCGCTCCATCGGGCTGGGCGATTGAACGTCTGGCTCCGTAAAGAGGCAGTGACGATTGAGAGCAAGCAGAGAGCCATGCCATTGCGGCATGGCTCTCGTCGTTTGTACAGGAAAATCTGTGGACAGCCCGGACAGGGTAAACAGCTGGTGCGTCTCCTGCCGATTATTTCAGTACATCACGTATTTTTTCAGCTAGCTCTTTTTTGGTAAACGGTTTCTGCAGAAAAGAGACGCCCTGGTCGAGAACGCCTTGATCGGCGATGATATTGGCCGTGTAGCCTGACATGAAAAAATATCGTATTTCCGGTCGCAGGCTGAGGATTCGTTCAGCCAGCTCCCGTCCATTCATCTCGGGCATGATCAGGTCGGTCAGCAGCAGATCAATTTTCTGATCCGAATTTTCCACGAGGCTGATCGCTTCTTCGGGTGTTGTTGCGGCGATGACAGTATACCCAAGGCGCCCAAGGAGGATGGTGGTCATTTTCAGGATCGCTTCCTCGTTTTCTACCAGTAATATGGTTTCGTTACCTCCTACCACCTGCTCTTCTGTATTCAGGTTTGTTATCTTTGTGATGTCCGTAAACCTTGGCAGGTAGAGGGTGAAGGTGGTGCCTTTTCCTGGCTCGCTGTAGGCATTGATAAATCCCTCGTTCTGACGCACAGCGCCGTAAACCGTGGCAAGACCAAGGCCGGTTCCCTCGCCGACGAGCTTGGTGGTAAAGAACGGCTCAAAGATACGGGGAAGGATCTCTTTTGGGATGCCGCAACCGTTGTCGCTCACCGAGATCCGCACATAATCTCCTGGGGAAAACCCTGGAAATGAGTGACTGTAGGTATTGTCGAGAAATATGTTTTTTGTCTCCACGCTGATATTGCCGATACCGCCGATGGCATCTCTCGCGTTGACGCAGAGATTGGCCAATATCTGGTCAATCTGGGTCGGGTCTATTTTGATCGGCCAGAGATTGGCACCGGGCAGCCAGTGGAGGGCAATATTCTCGCCGATCAGTCTTCTGAGCATTTTTAACGTGCCTTCGATGGTCTCGTTGAGATCGACAACTTTAGGGGCAATGGTTTGTTTGCGGGCAAAGGCCAGCAGTTGTCTGGTAATATCGGCTGAGTGGAGCGACGCTTTGTAGATTTGCTGCATGGCATGATATAGCGGCAGGGTTGGATCCAGTTCCTCCAGGGCCATTTCTGTATAACCCTGGATCACGCTCAACATATTATTGAAATCGTGGGCCACACCTCCGGCCAACTGGCCGACAGCCTCCATTTTTTGGGATTGCCGCAATTGCCGCTCAAGCTCAAGTTTCTCGTTTTCGGCTTTTTTCTGTTGGGAGATGTCCTGAATGACGCCGTCGATTTTCAGGGCATTGCCTGCTGCATCCCGTTCTACTTCAGCAATCGATCTGATGATGCGGGAGGGTGGCCCTGATATTGGATGAATTTCAAACTCAAGATTGTACGGGATTCCCCGTTCGATCAGGTCTTCGAGCGCTTGATGAACCCGCTCCCTTTCAAGAATACAGCTTTCCACCTGATCAACGGTGAAGTCCTTGCTTTCCGGATCAAAACCATAGATACTTTTGGCCTGATCGGAGCCCCAGAAGGTCTGGGTGGCGATGTTATATTCCCAGTTGCCAACTTTACCGAGTCGCTGCGCGCTCTTATAACGCTTTTCGCTTTCTTTCAGGGAGTTTTCCGCCTGTTTTCGTTCTGTGATGTCACGGGCGATGCCGAGGACGCCGATTGGGACTCCATGAGCGTCATATACCGGGGTTTTGATGGTTTCCAGGAGACAGTGGTAGCCATCTTCCGCAAAAGTGACAGACTCCTCGTTGATGCACGGTCGCCCCTCGTACAGGGCGTTTTGGTCGTGGGCGCGAAAAAAATCTGCGAGATCCGCATCGACAAAATCGTAATCGGTCTTCCCGAGAATATCAGCTTCCCTGGCACCAAAAAAACGTTCAAAGGTCCGGTTACAGCTGAGGTAGACGCCATTGAGGTCTTTGAGCCAGATCAGATCCGGGATGGTGTCAATGAGCGTGCGATAATGGGCCAGCGCTTCAATAAGTGCTGTTTCTGTTCGTTTCCTCTCCGTGATATCTCGAAGGAAGACGATGATCTCTTTGTTCTCACTGTCGGGGCGTAGTTGCGCATTTATCTCAACTGCCAGCATGTCGCCATTCTTTTGCCGGTGAGTAGTTTCAAACCGGAGTCTTTTTCCAGCAAGAATGTTGCGCACATTGGCCTCAATTTCTTTCGGCGTTTGAGTGATATCGAGCTGGGCAATGTCAAGACCAATCAGTTCGTTGCGGGCAAAACCACTCATCTCACAGTAGGCGTCGTTGACCTCAATGAGCTGGCCTTTGGCATCGACGCACCAGAAGCCATCCATCGCTGTCTGCAGAATAATCTGGGAGCGCATCTCGCTCTCCTGCAACTGTCTGGTCCTCTGTTCGACAAGCTCCTCCATGTTTCTGTAGAGATAGGAGTTTTTCAGTACCAGCGACAAAATGCCTGAGATGTCCTGCAGGGCCTCGAGAATATGCCGGGAACCTGGTGCATCCATCAGATCAAGGAGCAGCAGTAGACCGACCGATTCACCACCTACCTGGAGCGGGACGGCGAAAGACTGCTGCAGATCCAGCTTTAACAGCCAGTAGCCGGCCTCTCCCTTGCCTTGTTCGATAAGCGTCGCCCTCTCGAATTGGCCAGCGCATTCAACCAGACGTGCTATTTCGTCTTGCTTGAAGAGTTCACCTTTTCGTTCCGGACAGGCAGCAAGAAACTGGTAGCTGCCATTATGATTTCTTTCACACAGGGCCACGATCCGGGTTCCGATGATTTCACGAATCTGGGTGGTGATATGCCTGGCGCATTGGTTGATATCCGAGGCGTATGCGAGAATGTTATTGATCAGGTCGTTTTTGAGTGTGAAAAGTGGCCAGTCAGGATTCATCGGTATCTCCTTGTGCCATCCGATTAATGGCGTCTTTCACAGCCTGTCTGAGCTGGCCAAGTGTCACAGGGAGAACACCTATCGGCATATCGAAAAATTCGGCTATATTATTGAGCGTATCCTGGGGAACCGGGATGAGTCCGGTATCGAGATAGAGAAGTTTTCGCTGATTTTCCTTCATGAATTCACGGGCCAGGTCCCGATCGGTAAATCCCAGTTCCTTTTCAAAAACCTCATGCCATCGCTCTGTCCACTCCGGCAGGAAAAGAAAGGTTTTACTGTTACGGCAGGTGCGGTACTCCTCTGTGCCAAGCAAAAGATGGCCGCAGTTGACACCGTTGACTTTTGCACAATGTGGCCCTTCGGCGGTTTCCCGCATATGGGCATGGCAATCACCATAGACCAGCAGGCAGGACCGGTCGGGCCTGTCTGCAATCTCTTTATCGATTGCTTCACGCATCTTTTCGGGATGCATATGGAGCATCGAGTCGAGAAAGACCAATTCGGCCTCTGGATAGTCTTTTGCGAGCAGCTCTTCAATTTCCCGGCGAAGGACCGAGCAGCAGATGACGGTGAGAGGCTTCATATCGTTGTATTGAAGTTGCGTATTGCCAGGGCGATGGCCTGAAGCAGTTCCGGTGGGGTGGCAAATGGGATATCAGCATTGGCGGTTGCGAAGATGAAACATGGGTCCTCTTTGCGGTCTTCGAGTATCTCGTGGACTTTTTTCATGATCGTTTCCGATTTGACACGTGCAAGGGTAATACCATTGAGATTGCCAAGGATGAGTCGCTCAGGACCAAGATGAGCACGGGCTTCGGTAAGGGAATCTCTATGGTCGAGGGCAAAACCCGCGACATGAGGTAATGAAGCATACTCGCTGAGGCCGGATGCCATGGGATTGCCGCCGTGATGAAAGACGATCGGTCCTTCAACCATGGAAAATGATCTGGCCAGCGCCGGCAGGATAATCTCTTTGATGAGGTGTGGGTAGAGTATCCTGGGGTTGGTAAACATCGTCGGTACACCGATAAACGATGCACCGTCAGCTAGCAGGGCATTGGCCATGGCCGCAAAATGGCTGGTTGTCTTCTCCATGATGTGTGCCGCTTTATCCGGTGCGAAAAGCAGGGTTTCCAACCACTGGTCGATACCGAGAATAATGGCCGGCAGATCGACGGGCGCGGTAAGCAGAGTGCAGATCGGGGTGCTGCCATCGTATTTGCCAGAGAGTAGTCTGGTGCTTTCCCGGAAGTAACAAAGGCTTGGATGGTTGTCGATATCCGGAGCCTGCTGCTCGATAAATTCGTCGGCAGATCGGAAGGCGGGCTTTTTGACGTTTGGTGGATTGTTCGGCAAAAAAATCAGCTCACTACCGAAGGCCTCGGCTTCCAGGGAAAGAGCGAAAGGGGCAAAGAGGATGTCCGGTGCACAAAGCGCCATGACCGCTTCCTGTCCCTCGACGTAGCGATATGGCTGTCGATAATATTCGGTGAGCGGGCAGCCGGTGAGTCGTGCGCCATACAGGCTCAGGGTGAGGGTGAATGGCCGTTGCTGTTGTGGTTGCTGCCGAAGGGCAAGGAGCACCCTTTCCTTGGAGTTCATGTATTCTCCAGGCCTGAAAGTTCTGCCATGAGTCGCGGGGTATCGACGGCACTTGAGGCGGTGCCGTCGCCTCCCAACTCTGCCACCAGTTCCGGCCTGATCCTGAAGATCGCGCCGCCAACTGCCAGCTTGATTTTCCCCGTAAGACCCCGCCGATCGATCTCCTTGCGAATGGTAAGAATGTTCTCGGCGGTGGTGAGCATCATGGCCGATACTCCGATGATCTTCGCCTGGTGCTTGACTGCGACATCGACAAAGGTTTCTGCTGGTACGTCGTTGCCAAGATCGATCACTTTCCAGCCGCTGGTCTTCAGAAAAATAGCCACAAGTTTTCTTCCCAGGGAATGGTAATCGTCCTCGACATTGCCGAGCACGACTGGTCCCAGAGTCTCCGGTACGACTTCTTCGGCCTGGGCTGCCTTTAAAAGGACGTCTTCAGCGATTTTACCGGCCATATAACCGGCGGCGAGACTGATTTCCTCTGCCATCCAGAGCTTGCCGATCTCATCGAGAGTGGGTTCAAGCAGATGGCGAATGGTCTCCCGCCAATGAAAGCGGCCGGCCCAGTCTTCAAGGAGAACCATTGCCTGCTGGCGATTGCCGGCGAGGATGTGTCGGAGGAGTTCTTCGCGGGTGCTGACGATATCCATAATTAGAGGCGTGAACTTGAAGATTATCGGTGAGGCACTACCTGACACATGAAGTATCTCATGGGATCCTTTATGGAGTCAAGGTACGGTGAGAAAAGAGTGGTACAAAAGACAAGATGGCCGCTCACGTCATATCACACGAGCGGCCATTTGATGTGGTCTTACCCTTTTATCACGGCGAGGGGGCGGAGGGTGGTGACCGGAGTGATGAGGTCTGTCTGGCGAGATATGACTTCTTCGATGTTTTTATAGGCTCCTGAGGCTTCTTCGAGATCTCTTTTACCGCGAATGGCGTGGATGATTTTCTGCTTCTCCAACAGAGCGATCTCCTTTTGCAGATCGAGCTGGCGCTGGGCTTGTTTGCGGCCCAGTGTTCGGCCGGCGCCATGTGAACAGGATGAAAAGCTTTCTTCATTTCCTTTTCCCCGAACTATATAGCTGGTGGTACCCTGTGAACCGGGAATGATACCTATCTGATCTCTGCCTGCTCGGGTGGCACCTTTACGGTGAACCATCACCTCTTTGCCGAAATGGTATTCGAGTGCGGCATAATTATGGGCCACATTGATCATCTCACCAAAACTGACCGGGGCACAACACTGCTGCACTGCATCAATGACCCGCGCCATCATCAGGGCCCGATTCGCCAGGGCAAAATCGACGCAATACTGCATCTCAGCAAGATAGAGGCCGCCTTCGGGGGAGTCGACGGGCAGATAGGCCAGCTGCCACTGGGAGGGGATGAGCATGCCCAACCGTTTGTTGCGCTCTTCGGCAACCTTATTGTAGTGGTTGGCCACCTTGTAGCCGATATTGCGGCTACCCGAGTGGATCATCAGCCATATATAACCATGTTCATCCTGCTGGATTTCAATGAAATGGTTGCCGCCGCCAAGCGTTCCCACCTGATACCTGCCGCTTTCGTACTCTCGGGAGACAATTGGCAGATCGCGCACTGTCATGCCGTCTGGTGGCTTCGGCATATGGGCGGGTGACTGGGCTTTTTTGTGATGCTTGAAACCAAGGGGTATTTGTAAGCGAATAGCGGCCAGGATGTTTTTCAAGGTGTTGCGATCCACCTCGGTGAGTGACGTCCTCACCGAGCACATCCCGCAACCGATATCAACTCCGACCGCATTGGGAATGACGATTCCGTCAGTGGCGGCGACGCCGCCGATGGGCATACCATAGCCGACATGGGCGTCGGGCATAATCGCGACATGGCTGTGGATACCCGGCAGATTAGCAAGATTCTTTGCCTGCTGGAGGGTGTCCGGATCAAGATCTGGCAACCAGAGTTTGATCGGTTTCTTTTCGGTTTTGATGGTCTTTTCCATGGTTGCAGCAGATATCGGCAAGAGTGATGTTGTGATGTTGACGCATGACCGTGATGATGTAATCGTACACCAAAGTGGTGGATGGATGAAGCAACTATTATTGCCGAGAGGTACACGTTTATAAAAAGCAGTTTCACTTACTTAGTAAAAAGCGATAAACTCTCAACAGGACCTGAGCATTCTGGACATACAACGGGATGGAGGGCAATATGCGAAAGATGAGAAGCGACCGAGGCGCCTTTTATAGGCGCTGGCCTTTGTTTATCGTGTTTGCGGTGTTGATGGCGGCTTTTACGCTGGTTGTCGTTGAGGCGGAAAGTGACATCATCCTAACCGTCGTCGGACCAAGAAACACCCCATCAATAAGCTATACCGGACTGCGGATCAAGGCTTTGCCACAGAATTCATTTTCCACCTTTGATCAGTGGGACAGGAAACATCGAAGGTACACCGGGGTAGGGGTACTGACACTCTTGGAAGATATCGGCTATGCCAGCGACTCCAGTCAGGTGGAAGTCATTAGCCGCAATAATCATAGGGTCAGTATTGATCTGAGCGATATTCGCCGATATGGGCATATCTTTTCCTACAGGATGGATGACAGCGATTATGCAGATATACCCGAAGATAACAAAGGGCCAGTGGCCATTGCCGTAAAAACTGATAACCTGGGTGAACGGGAGCGGCAACGGATAAGCGATCAGGTCGTATGGTGGATTGAGAAAATCATTGTCAGGTGATACTCCAAAGCAATTGTCAACGAAGCACTAGAAAATACAATCTGCGTAAATGTAAAAGCCGCTCTGTTCAAGGACTGGAACAGGCGGCTTTTTTTGTTGATGATATGTCTTTTCAGTTCGTCAGGAGCATTCGGTAACAGGTTGTTAACATGCTTGGTGGAATCTTGAACAATCTTCCATCAGATAACATTTGTGATTAAGAGGCCTCCAGCGACGAAGGCCAGAGCAACCCGGTAATAGCCGAAAATGGCCAGGCTGTGGTTGTTGAGGTAGGAAACCATCCATTTGATGGAAATTACTGCGGCGATAAAAGCAAAGACCAAGCCGATGGCAAGGGAATAGGGGTCAAAGGTCTGCAGCATAATCTCCCCGTGTTTGATACCGTCATAGCAGGTT
Source organism: Desulfopila aestuarii DSM 18488 (assembly GCF_900143695.1). GTDB lineage: Bacteria > Desulfobacterota > Desulfobulbia > Desulfobulbales > Desulfocapsaceae > Desulfopila > Desulfopila aestuarii. The sequence goes on along the minus strand of NZ_FRFE01000008.1, from coordinate 118,477 downwards.
GCAGCTCCCAGGGTGATAACTCCGAGAAGAAAGCTGAACTCGACCGCTGCAGGCAGACTCAAACCGACCAGCACACCCCCGACAATCGTCACGAGGCTGCGGCTGACTCCCGGCCACATGGCGATACATTGGGCTGTGCCGATGATAAGTGCCATTTTCCAGGTTAGCTCATCGAGGGTACAACCAACCCTCTGGGTCGTGGTTCTTTTTTGGCGAGAGGTGACAGCGAGAATCGCCACACCACCTGCCAGCCAGCCGGCCACTACCGGCCAGGGCCCAAAGAGGTAAGTCTTGATGATTGAATTGAACAGCAGGCCGATAACAGCAGCTGGCAGAAAGCCCACAACGACATTGATAAACATCCTTAACCCTGCAGGATTGCGGCCAAGCAGCCCTTGCACCATTTGCCTCACCCTGCCAAAATAGAGGCCAAGCACGGCAATTATCGCTCCCGCCTGGATGCAGATGGCATAAGCGTCTGCCGCTGTTTTGTTGTTTTCCTGCTCGACTGGTGAAAGCTTCGAGTTTTCTCCAATGCCCATGATCCGTTCAGCCATGAGCAGATGGCCGGTTGAACTGACCGGCAGGTATTCTGTTAAACCTTCCACCACTCCAAGGACAATTGCCTGGCCGATGGTCATGGTGTGTTTGGCAGGAATGCTGTCTTCGCTGAATGCGATCTTTGCAGTGAATGTTACGAGGAGAATGGCAAGCAGTAGATGGATAAGTGGCTGTCGTCGAAGAATCATCAGTTTGTGTAGATATTTGAAGTTGAAAAATGTTTTCAGACTCATACCTTCTTTTGGGCAAAAAAGTCTATTTAAAAATCGTTTTTTAAATCAGTTTGTGTCTGGTACGGATGTGTCTCATGCTTGGTTTTATCTCTGGTAGTTGTCGAGATGCATGTCTGTCTCAGAGAAAACCCTCCCACTGTATTGACGCTATTTGCCGCTTTGTCAAATCAGCCTGATGGGGCCAGCAAAGTACGGTCGCAACGTATAATTACAATTTGATATTCTCTGCTATGCATGGTTTATATATATTTTGTTGACGGGACGCGGAGGTTTCTAGCCATCCTATGGCACTGCTATTCCTCTAGTTTGACCGTGGAAATAACATCAACCTCTTTAAATATTTTTTTGTAGAGTTATGAATACGAATAAAAGAAACGTGAAGCACCTGATCGACTGGAATGACTGGAGTGATCAGGAAGTGAAGGAAGTTCTCGATTTTGCCAGCAGAATTAAGCACAACCGCTGGAGTTATCAGGGGTATATGACGGGAAAAACGCTGGTTATGCTCTTCCAGAAAACGTCTACCAGAACCAGGATTTCCTTTGAAGCCAGTATGACGGAAATGGGTGGGCATGCGATCTTTCTGGATTGGATGACCAGTAACTTCAAGCTCTCAAAAATCAGCTATGAGACCGCCTACCTTTCCAGAAATGCAGCCATCATCATGGCTCGTGTCAAGGAACATAAGGATTTACTGGAGATGAAGAGCACCGCATCCGTTCCCCTGATCAACGGGTGCTGCAATATGTATCATCCCTGTCAGGCGATGGCAGATATGCTGACGATTCATGAGGATCGGGGCAGTCTCGAAGGTGCAAAGCTTACCTATATCGGTGTTCATAATAACGTCGTGAATTCCCTGATGTCGGCCTCGGCAGCCTTGGGAGTTGAACTGACCCTGGTCTGCCCGATCTCTGATGAGAGTGAGGTGGATCAGACCAGCAAAGCAAAGCTGAAGTCGAAAGGACTCTTAATCGAAACCCTCGATGTGAAAGAGGCCGTGAGAACAGCTGAGTATGTGTATACCGACACCTGGATCAATATGGAATTCTTTGACAACCCTGAATACAAAGCATTCAAGGATGAAAGAATTGCCACCATGATGCCTTTTCAGATTAATCGGGAACTCTTAAAAGATTCGAAAGCCAAGATCATGCATGATATGCCGATCCATCCGGGCTTTGAAATCGCCGAAGATTGTGTGGATGATCCACGATCCATTATCTATGATCAGGCGGAAAATCGCCTGGAAGCACAAAAAGCGATCATGGTCTATTTATTGGAAAAAATGTGATTCCTTGAGGATCCAGGGGCTTTGATCTCTGGTTCCTCAATAAGCAAACCAAACCCTCTCCGGTGCTTGCTGCACATCGTTGGTGTGCAGCTATCTCTTTGACATCCCCTGAAATAGATCGGTTGTATCTCTTCGGCAATTTTTTCTCATCACACCAAAACACAGACCGCTAAAGCTCTACTCATGATGAGATATTTCCTTCAGGGTCTCTGAAAGGATTCTTGCAAGTTGTTCACCAGATTCACGTATGGCTTGTTCCCGTTGTTCGGTAACAGCGGAAAAATAGGCTTTGCAGATTCGCAGGTGACCCGCCGGCCACTTGCCGGTATAGACTTCCGATGTTGTCGCGGGTTCGGGCAAAAGGGTCTGGTAATCCCGTCGGCCGTGGGCCCAGTTGATGGTGTGGCGATAGAATAAGAGGCCACGATTGATGAGAATGAGCAGCAGGTTGATATTGGCGGCTGGGCCGATTTTCACATTCTCGCCGCCGATTTTCATACCGAGCAGATTCTTGGCGGATGTACTCAATTTTCTACCGCCCATGATGGCGCCCAGTGCTCCGGCCGCTCCGCCGATTCCGGTAAAAATTCCAAAAGAGAGACCGGCGGTGAGTAGATCAAGCTTGGCGCCTACCACCGCCCCGCCAAGGGCGCTGGCTATGGCCACCTGCGTCTGGCTGAGGCCGAGCAGGTGCCAGGTCCGTTCGCTGAACAGGTCTTCGTTCAGCAGCGATTGGGGTGGCAGGGTGTATTGAAAGATATGGTGCTTGTAGAGGGCCCTGATTCTCTCGTGCGCCTTTTGCTCCTTGTCCGCAAGGGTCTGGCGATAACTGGCGGCGAGTCGGGTTTCCAGGGCGGTGGCATCGCCTCCATCCGGTAGATCGCCACTCACCGAATACTGCAAACAGTCATTGATCATTGCCAGCAGAATATCGACCGTAGCGCTGTTGCGAGCCGCCCAGTCGGCCTTGAAGGCCCGGACCACCTCGTCTAAGGTTGACTGCCAGTCCTGGTCGATGGATTTCAGTGTTTCGAGCAGCAGGATTCGCTCGGCGTAGGTGGCACGGTGGGCATTAAAAACCCGATTGGAATTGAAATTTTTCCGGAATTCGACTTTCCAATTTTCCAGCTGGCTGCTCTCTTCTTCCTTGCAGTTGATGATCGCCATTCGTGGCCGGCCGGTCAGTCGTAAGATCTCCATTTCGGCTTTGTCCACGTTGCGCACTGGCCGTGATCCATCTACCACATAGATGATGCCCGCACCACGCTCGATGGGTAACAACAACTCAACATCGTCACGAAGCTCTTGAACATCCTTGAATTTTTCGCGGAAACGCTTGACGGGATCCCTGCCTTCCGCAGCGATCATCCGCATTTCTGCCACCACGCGAGAGGGATTTTGAAAGCCGGGAGTATCGGTGAAGCGCAGCATCTCACGGCCATCGATCACGACGGGGAAGGTACGGCACTCGGTAGTTTCACCCGGGATGGCGCTGACCCTGACCGAATCGTCCTCGGCAAGGGTCGATAGCACCGACGATTTCCCCTCATTGGGATGACCCAGTATGGCGATTTCCGGAACAGTCGTCATGATGTCCTCTCATGGATGAGTTCTCGGGTAGTGAGTTGCGGGTCACCTAAAGCAGCCATTTTCTCACGCCAGATCCGGCTTTGGGACGGGTCTGTGACCAGGGTGAGTGCATTTTCTGCATCTGGTTTGCCCACCAGCCGGAGCATGATCGGCAACTTGCCGATCCGCGAGCGCATCTCGCGTACAAAGGACTGGAAGCTGACAAGCGGTGGCATCCACGCTTCCATGATGATGACTATTGCCACGGCTTGTTCCACCTGCTCTGCAGCCAGCCGGGCCAGCAGCTGCTGGTCACTATCGTAGTCGATCATAAACCGATGGCTCTGTGTAATCCTGAAACCTTCAGAAGCCATAATTCTTGCAAGGGTTTCAGGCTGACAACTGTCGAAGATTTCATCTGGCAACAATGCGATCACCGGTTCTAAAGTAATATCCGTGGCATGATCCGAAGTGGCAGGGGAGTGAGGTGTCATCTTTCCTGCGGTCTGCGGAGTAGTTTCCGGTAACGCCTGACTGGAGACTGTTGGGGTCTGCATCCGTCGCAATACCTGCCTGGCCGCAAGCGAGCTGAAAATCGGATGGTTGTAAATCCGCCGCTCTTTTTGTAAACCCATGCCAAGCAGCAAGAGCCGCAGTAAAAGTCCGTAAAACACCACAGAGAGCAGCAGAAACGGCCACCAGGAGATGAGATCCGGGGTCTGCAGGCTACTGATCCCTTCTTTCAAAATGATATGTGAACCTTCGATTTCGGCAAGGGTCGGATAACCGGTTCCCTCGGGAAGAAGCCAGGACCAGGGCAGGGCCATCCAGGAGATGAAGCTGTGGAGTGACTGGGTAGAGAACTGCAGGGTCGATTGCCAGCCAAAGGCGATGTCGCTCACTGTTATCTTGAAAAAGGTCGCCGCAAGCAATCCCAGGTTGAAACAGATGGACGCCAGTTGAATGATTGTAAACAGCGGCCAGAAGAAAAGGGATGGGTATATTGCTGCAGCTGACCGCATCCGGCCAATGTTCGCCTCAGCTGCCAATCGCTTTTCTCCGGAGAGGTGACTGGTGGTGCGGCGAGAAAGCCTGACAATAAGACCAAGGGCAAAGGTGCCGAGGGCTCTGATAATAAGCGAATGTGGGATTGCGCGCAGACCGAGCTGGATGAGTCCGGCTCTGGCAAAAAGGAGAGCGGCGAGTATGAGCTGGCTGAAGACAAAAAGTACCAGAAAGTGGAGAACATTGACCGGGGTAGCTCCTGAATAACTGAAAAATGCCAGGCCAACGCCCGCACCGCTCATCAACCCAAAAAATATCAGCAGAAGGCAAAGCAGGGAGTGTGCTTCTTGGAAAAGCGCTCCAGGGAGAGGCTGTGGATCACCACCATGCTTTTTTCTGCGGGCTGCAAGCCAGAGAGCAAGCAGAGATGGTGCAGGTTGATCTTTTAATGTAGCTCCGCCCTCATCGAGGAGGATCTGCCGGTCACGCTCGTGCAGTTCTTCCCCGGCCATCTCACTGTCCTGCTGGAAAAAATATTCCAGGTCCATGATATCGTAATATTTCCATGTGCTGTTCATGGGGGCTACTATACCAGAACTGTTCGCACCTTTCCGCTGTTATTGCGCATTTGGTTGTTCCCTGTTACAGCTTGCAGAGGTCCGGCAGCCCGGGAAAACGAAATTTGAAATATGGAGGTATGATACAGATGAGCGGAGAATGGCAGATGACCTGCTGGTACCTGATTGTGCTGATACCAGTGGCGCAGCTGGCCAAGATGGGCAGTTTGTGGAGGGCAGGTGTTCGTCGTCCTTTTGCGATGGTTGGATGCTCATTTTTCTGGGCACCGTGGTTATCTCTGCCGAGTTGGGAGAAGCGGACGAGGCTGGAAGCGGGGCAGTCAAAACACCGGTTGCTCCTCGTGTCGTGCGGGCAGCTGGCAGCTATTACTGCGGTGTACGTTTTCTTTATCCCGATGATTCGCGCTTTCCCTTTATGGCTACAGTCGTATCTGGCTATTGTGCCGTTTTGGCTCCTGCTGGAAGCCCTTGGCGGACTTTGCCGCCTGCTGTGGCTCCCATCTGGTCGGCTGGTGCCAACCATCAATAACCGGCCCTGGCAGGCAAAGCATCTTGCAGATTTCTGGGGGAGACGCTGGAACCGGCTTATTGGCGACTGGCTGCATCAGGTGGTCTTTATGCCGTTGAGACGCCAACCAAATACTGCAATGTTTGCGACGTTTCTGGTTTCAGGCATCATTCATGAACTGCTGGTAAGTTTGCCGTTCATGCTCGTCTATGGAAAAAGTATATGGGGCTTGATGACCGGCTATTTCCTCATCCAGTATCTGGCAATACGCATTGAGCGCTGGTTGCAGCTCTCTGCGTTTGGCAAAAGGATGCTGCTGTGGATTGCGGTGCTATTGCCTGTGCCCCTGGTGCTGAATTGCGGCACATTACACATTTTTCACTTGGGCGGATGAGTGTGGATTGGGATGGCTTGTTACAACGTCGTGATCCGATGTTACAGATTCAGTTTTTCGGTTCAAGCGCGGCCTGGCAGTTTGTATGATTATGAATTTGTTACGCGGAGGAAAGCAGTATCGGACATCGTCAGCGTGAGAAATGGAGTAAATTTTCCTTCGCATGCCGATCCTAATACTGAAACACCTGCACGCATAACATCAGCTGCTCCAGCAGATTACTAGTGAAGCATTCAAGAACGCTCAATCTGGCAATCGATTTTCCTGGGATGCCTATCCCTTACTTGCCCCTGTACAATTGTTTGTTAACTGACATATAATATTGACACAAACCGTGCCGGAAGATGTGCTCATAGTTCTGAACAAAATGACCAGCAGAATTACTTGTTCACGGCGACGTAGTCGCCATGAGCTGGACCATCACAAACAAAGGAGCCAAGTCAATGACGCCTGAAGCGATGAAAAAGGATAACGCGACAAGTTGCAACCTGATAGGCGTCGCTTCGATTGCGGCGATCCTACTTACCGGCCTCCTGTCCGGCAACCAAAGTGCCTTCGCGCAAGCTGTCAAATCCAAGATCATCCATGACGCCGAGTATTACATCCTCGATGTGCAGCACGGCGAGCGTTGGGCGGTCGAAGACAAGGAACTCGATACCAAACTGGCCGAGCTTCGCAATAAATTCGGCACAACGCCCAATATCATTCATATCATGTGGGACGACACCGCGGTCGGTGAGGTCGGCATTCCCGCCCTTCAGAAGGTGCGCGGCTTCGAGACGCCGCAGATAAACCGCCTCGCCGCCGAAGGCATCAACTTCATGCGGATGTATACCGAGCCGTCCTGCACGCCCAGCCGCGGAGCAGTGTTGACCGGGCGGCACCCTGTACGCAATGGCATGTATAACGTGGGCTTCCCCTATGAATACGGCGGGCTGCCGGCCTCCGAAGTCACGATGGGAGACGTATTGTCTAAGGCGGGCTACGCAACGGCGTTTTTTGGCAAGTGGCACCTGGGTGACATTGAATCAAGCTACGCGACCAAGCGGGGCTTTGATGAGGCCCTATGGACGCCGTACAACCAGGTGCCGAGTCTGTACAACCCGCAGGGGCAGATGTTTGCGCTGGCGCCGGCGGTCTTGTACCCCGAGATGTTCGGCAAGGATCCTTATGACATAGACCCGGGTTGGCGGCCGACAGGGTTCGTTTTTGCCCTGGAGGGCATGAAGGGTGGTCCTGTGCGTGAATTCGGCCGAGCGCCGAATCACGACGACTACATGAAGATCGACGAAGAGTCCCAGAAGCGGACCATGGCCTTCATCCGGAAAAGTGTGGAGGCAAAGAAACCGTTCTATGTCGCCTACTGGCCGATGATGACTTCTTTCCTCGGCTTCCCGGACCGATTGACCGCCTCCGGCGGGGTACTACAGGAAGCCTTTGCCCATTTCGATGGCTGGATCGGCGAATTGATGGATGAGTTAAAAAAGCTTGGTATTGCGGAAAACACGCTCGTCGTTTTGATGGCTGACAATGGCCCCATGACGCACAACGGCCCCCCCGGCATGGTCGAGACCCTTTACCGGGGGGGAAAGGGCGACTACCTTGAAGGGGGCGTGCGCGTGCCGGCGATGGCCTGGTGGCCGGGCACGATTGCTCCCGGTCAGGTCGTCGGCGACATCATCCACGAGACCGACCTGTTCACGACATTTGCGCACCTGGGCGGCGCGATGGACAATATCCCGACCGACCGCATCATTGACGGCATCGATCAGACAGCGTTGTTGCTCAAGGGCGACACGTTCAGCCGGCGTGACTACGTCTTCATTTACACCGGCCCGATTCTGGCCGCGCAGGTAAAAGGACGCTACAAGCGCGCTTGGGTGGGCGAAAAACCGGGCCTGTCAGGGGCAGCCTTTTATGACCTCTACACCGACCCGCGCGAAGCAAGCCCCAAGATGATTCCCATGTTTCCCGCCAAGGGGATGTTCAACATTATGAGAGCGCGTCACGAACTGTGGATGATCAAGTACCCGAACACGCCGGAGGCCCGCGGCTTCCCGCTTACCGGCATCGAGAACGCACGCCCGGAAACCGAGGCAGCGGGACGGTGGCGTGTCGATCCGGCAAAGCTCCCATTCGATCCGCACGAGTTCATCAAACAGCTGAAGGGATGGGAGGGCATCGAGTTTGATAGGGCTGAATGACTTGAGGAATAATCGACAAGCTGATTAAGCTGATGGTCGCCATGCGGCACCCTCAGCTTATCGGCAGCGTCATTATTGCCACTTGCAATAGCGAATCTCTGTACTATCACCTCAGGGGTATCTTACTGCTGATATTCTTTCATTCACAACCGCATTTCAGGTTTCGACAAAGGATGCAGTGAGCCTGAACTTTTGTTAAGTCTGGTGGCCGACTACACGCCACTGTCAAACGGGCAGCAACGTGTTGACAAGAGAGTGGTTTCAGTCATTTCGACGGACAAACGAGTATTGCCATTTTCTCTTCAGGAACAAATGCCATGTGGCTTGTTCCTTATAGGGTTCGACAAATCGTTTGTATTTTACAAATTCAAAAGGTTCTATTTCTTCGGATACAGCAACTGACTGCTTTCTTTTTAATAGATCAGCTTCGCGCCGGATACACCTTAGGTAGCTATCATTGGTGTAAATAAACGCAGATAGCTGAGTATACGGTAGCAATGCTGCATGCATTGAGTGTAGCCCATCAAGTATTAAAACATCACAAAGGGGAAGCATTGTTGGCTCAATTGCTTTCCGGCCTGTGGAATGGTCATAAGGGAAGAAGGTGATATGTTGTCCTTTGCTGAACTTGGCTAATTGAACTTTGATCGCGTTAAAATCATAGGCTTCAGGTTGATATCCACTGATCCCACAAGCAATACGCTCGTCCCTGTTCATCATGAAAGAGTCAAGGGTAACATGATCTGAGGATACACCTCGTGATCTTAAAGCATTTGCTATGGATGCTGAAAGGTATGACTTTCCTAAATCGGCTGCACCGCAAATAGCCACAATCATGGGGGTATCGGTTTTCCGGCATTTTACTATTGCACGGGCAATTTCATGTTCTAGCGGCATCGCGTAGGCGTGGCATCAAAGAGTTCTAGGGATTTGCGGTTTCGATTTCCTCCGTATCATATTTTGGGAAATGTTGCTCCATTTTGGAGCTAAGGCTTGACTGATACCACGCCCCACTGTCAATACCCGTAGAGACATTCCCAACTCTGGTGATCTGCAAAAAATACGTTAAATCTGAAAACTCGTTGTGGATGGGCTTCTTTTCAAGTGAGGCACCTGGAAAGTATCAGAAAAGGGGGACGGAGGTAAACGTCAGGCGATCACCAGTTTGCGGATGGTTGAAGACCAGCTTGCTCGCATGGAGCAGCATCGGGTCGCCGTCTTTTCCGGAACCATAGAGGCTGTCGCCGACAATGGCACAGCCAAGGCCGAGTGGGTGCGATGCATGGAGTCGAAGTTGGTGGGTGCGGCCTGTGAGCGGCAGAAATCGGACTCTGGTGCGGTTGCCTTCGTGCGTTAGTCGTTGCCAGATTGTTGAGCCCATCTTGCCGTGAACTGGGTCATATACTTGGTACGGGCGATTGTCGATATCGAGCCGGAAGGGGAGATGGATCTCACCCTGTTCGTTTTCTATGACACCTTCAAGAAGGGCGATATATTCTTTTTTCACTTCGCGCCCGGCAAACTGCAACGAGAGGTGGCGATGGGCTTCGCGACTGATGGCAAAGACCATCAGTCCTGTGGTGAACATATCCAGCCTGTGCACCGATGGCTGGTCGATCATGGCCGGATAACGCTTTTGCAGCCTTTTGGTCACACAGTCCTGTTTGTCGGGTCCTCGTCCTGGCACGGAGAGTAATCCGCCTGGCTTGTTGATGACCACAATCTCGGCGTCGTCATAGACGATATCGATGTCTGAATCGTTCATTTGCATACATTACCACTTCTGGTCGCCCCGCAAAGCAGGTGGCCGAGTATTGGCTGGCATTTCTCCCGGCAGGAAGGGTAAAACCGGCCGTGGTGCCGACTCTCTGAACGATTGCTCTTGCCCCAGAAGAACTCGGCGATCGAAATCGGCGTAAGTTGCATGGTTGCGGCCTGGTGGAGCAGTTTCGGTGCGCAGCAATCACCGGTGCCGGTGGGAACACCTCCTTTTTCTATATAGGCCGAAAAAAGGGTGGTTGTCTGGCCGTGAAAGTTGGTCAGTCTGTAGATACCATGCAGTTTCTGCATCAGTCCGCGCGACATGGTTCGTCGTTTCTGCCTGAGTTCCAACCATTCCTGGCTGTGTGGTGTCAATGTATCAAGTTTTCGGCCGAGAGCCTTTATCGCTTTTTCTTCGCTATCATTGACGGCGGAAAATTCAGTCATGTCAAAGAGGGGTGGTGCCCAGCCGGAAACCCGCCAGATACTGTTATACTGGCCGGAAAAGGCGCGCAGAATGACAGGGGTGTCGTGTTTGTCGCGGCATTCAAGGACGCCAAACATCTTGCCACGGGCTGGTCCGAAGAGGTAGTCTGTCGAGAGTTGTGGATCTGGATCACCCTCCGGTTGCAGATCAATGGTTTCATGACGCTCGAAAAGGTGCATCAGTTCCAGGCAATGCGCATGGGCCGCGCCGGAGGGCAGGGCGTGAATACAGTTGCAGCGGCGGCAAAAGCCGGAGGCGGAAAACTGATTACCGTCGGAAAGGTTGTCGGCGTAAGGGCTAGGATCGCACATGAAAATCGTTGGTGTGAGGGTGTGGTTAGCCGTGTTTTTACCCTGTTTGCCGTGAAATAGCCAGTATAAGCGGTATGCAATAATAATTGTGGTCTTGCCCGGAAAAGTGGGAACAAAGGCCAGGAGCTATAGAAAATGCAGACAGACGATATAGATGAGGAAAATGTCTTTCAGGATCTTGGTCCGGATATGGTGCTCAGTCTGGTTGAGCGATCACTTAATGTTTCACTCACCAATCTCTTTCGGCCACTGAACAGCTATATTAATCGCGTCTATGAGCTGCAGAAGGATGATGGTGGTGGCCTGATCGTCAAATTTTATCGGCCCGGCCGCTGGACAGGCGATGCTCTTCAAGAGGAGCATGACTTTCTCTTGGAGCTGGCCGGGGAGGAAATCCCGGTCATTGCCCCGCTGAAATTCCCTGACAGTACCACTCTGGGGTTGTTCGAAGGGGTGCATTTCGCCGTATTTCCTAAGCGCGGCGGTCGTAGTGTCGATGAGTTCGATGAGGACCAGTGGCTGCAGCTTGGTCGTTTGTTGGGGCGGGTTCATCTTATCGGCGAAAACCGGTCAGCCACATATCGTCCGGTCATGTCTCCCAGCGCCTCAACCCGTCAACAGCTGGACTATCTGCTGGCCGGTTCAGTGGTGCCCGAAGAGGTGAAGAATCCTCTTAAGCGAGCGGTTGAGGAGATTATTGCCGAAACCGAACCGCTTTTTGCCGGTCAGCGACAAATCAGGATCCATGGTGATTGCCACTTTGCCAATATTATTTACCGGCCTGGGGAGTCTTTCTATCTCATCGACTTTGACGATATGGTGATGGGGCCGCCGGTGCAGGATATCTGGATGCTGCTGCCGGGCACGCTTGATGAGGCTTTCGTGGAGATGGATATTCTCCTTGAGGGCTACGAGACATTCCGGCCCTTTGATCGCCGAAGTTTTAAGCTGATTGAACCGCTTCGGGCCATGCGTTTTGTTCACTACATGGCCTGGTGTGCTCATCAGGTGGCCGCCGACGGTCATACCCGGGTGCTTGAGGATTTTGGTACCCAGTCCTACTGGCAAAAGGAAATTGCAGATCTTCACGATCAGCTGGAACGGATTCGCGAAGGCTACATGCCACTGGGCAATATGCTGTAAGTGGGAAGGGCGGTTGATGGAATTTTTTTTTGACTACCCCTGATTCTCAGCCTGATAAGGTTAGGTGAGAGGTGAGAGGCGTGACATATTGGGGAGTGGCCACTCAACAGAATCTCTCCTACTTTCATATTGCTGGAACGAGCACTAGCATTTCATGCAGGCGCTCCTCACTCCTTTCTCCTTATCCATCACTTCATGTAGCTGAGTTTTCGGGGTAATTAGATTTTTTTGAAGGTTTCCTATAAAGAAAAAAGACGTGCCAATCGCTGTCCAATACTCAGGTTGTGGCGCATCGCCACCTTGACCATCTGCGGAAAGTCGATGTGGTAGTGTTTTTCGAGCTGAAGCAGCTGTTCTTTGCCCCGACAGATGCGCCGCCAATCTGGTTGATGGTGTGAACGGATGGAAATAACATTGCCTCGTTCGGGCACTGGCAGCAGCAGCCCGCCGGGCAGAATGGGAGCGAGTTCCGCATCGAAGTCCTGGGCGGGACGCGTCCCACCGCTCCAAAGATTTGAGATGAGAAGTCCGCCGGACGCGAGGAATGTGGCGCAGCTCCGAATAAACGGTTCGGCGTAGATGTGGGTAGCCATGCCAGTTTCATCAAAGGCGTCCAGCAAAATCATATCATATTCGATTTCCGGTTCGGCTACTTCAAAAAAACGGTTGCCATCCAGGCAGTGGACACGAATCGCATGGCTTGTGGGTAGTTGAAAGTACCCCTTTGCCAGCTTGATGATTCTTTCGGAGTTATCGACCGCATCGATCACGCATGTTGGAAAATGGTGATGGAGAAAACGAACAAGTGATCCGGCTCCCAGCCCGATCAGCAGCACACGTTCGATTTTTCGGGCGAGCAGTAAGGAAAACATCATGTAGTGTGTGTAGGGCAGCAGCAGGAGATGCGGAGCGTGCAGGGCCATCCGTGACTGCAGGTATTGGCCGCCGAAATAGAGCGAGCGAGTGCCTTTCCCGTCAAGAATTTCCACCAGCCGGTTTTCACAGAACTCCCGGTAGACGGATATATGCTGGCTGTCGGTCATGGTGTTTGGTTCCATGGTCACGGTATTAAAGTTTCAGCACACCATAACATGCCGGGAAAAAAGAGCAAAGTGTACTGATTTCAGGGCGGCCAAGTTTTCCAAGCAATTCCCTTGACGTTGCTTTAAATTATCTGGCATACTTGAACATATAGAGATGGGCACAAGCTTGGCTGCTAACGAGTTCAAACACATTTCCGAGGTCACAGCGATTGTCTGAGAACGAAAGCAAAGGAAAAGTCCTTGTTATGGACGATGAGGACATGGTTGGTGAGATAGTCTGTCAGATGATGATGCATCTGGGCTATGACGCAACGCATGTGAAGGATGGCAAGGTCGCAGTGGATGAATATGTCCGCAGGTTCCAGAATGGAAATCCCTTTGATCTGGTCATCATGGATCTGACCATTCCGGGTGGCATGGGCGGCAAGGAGGCGGTGATGGAGATTCTGGCTGTTGATCCTTCAGCCAAAGTCCTGGTCTCAAGCGGCTACTCCACCGATCCCATCATGACCAATTTTGGCGAGTATGGTTTTGTTGGTGTTATTAACAAACCCTTTGATCTTGCTTCCATCCAACAAACACTCGAGTCGTTCTGCTGATATTCATTACAACCATAATCCGACCTGGGCGCGAGACAAACGCGTTCTGGCCGGATTATCTTTTTCAGGCCTCCCCTTCGGCCGTTATTTCCCGTTCAATCACCAGCATTTTCTGCCATTTACCTGTCCTGTAGCGTCCAGCGGAAAGTACAAACAAGATACCGACAAATAGCAGGACGCAGAGCCATGCGCCATTAATGCCCATGTGGAAACGGGTGATGCCGAAATAGACCGGCAGCACCAGAAATGTGAAGGACGACACACCCACTGAAAGCATGAGGAAGCGGGTGTCGCCCGCACCCTTCAAGGCTCCGCTGAAAATCATGTAGAGGGCGTCCATCAGTATATACGCGGCGACGATGCGCAAAAGCCCAATGCTAATTTCGCTGATCTCGGCAACAGAACCAGCGGGCACCGCATGGAGAAATGGGATAAGGATTGTCTCGGGAAAGAAGATGAATCCAAGATCAATCAGCAGGATATAGAGCAGCAGCAGGTGAACGGCGCTCCAGACTGCACGTTTGGCATTGGCGGGCCTTGAACGGCCCAAGGCCTGACCGACCATGACGCTCACACCCTGGGAAACGCCCATAGACGGCATAAAGGCCAGAGCATTGATGGAAATGACGATATTGGTTGCTGCAAGTTCCAGAGTGCCGATGCGGCCCACCAAGAGAATAAAGAGGGTGAAAGCCAGAATATCCAGGGTGAACTGGAGTGAACCCGGCACCCCGTAACGTAAGAGACGAAGAAACAGCTGGGTATCGAAACTCCTGTTTTTGAGGATGCCAAAGCGCTGGTTGTGGTCTCGGGTAAAGATGAGCAGGGTGAGCAGCAGCGAGCTGACTCCCCAGGCGCTCACCGTCGAGATGCCGGCCCCGGCAATTCCGAGTTCAGGCAATCCCCACCTGCCGTAGATGAGGGCATAATCGAGCGGAATATTGACGATGACCGAGATGAAGGTAATTATCATCACCGGCCGGGTGATTCCCCGTCCGGTAAAGAAGGTTGCCAGGGTGTTTGACGCCACATGCAGCATACCTCCCTTGCAGAGAATGGAGAAATAGACCTCCTCAAGTTCACGTACTGCGGGATCATGTCCGGCAAAAGCAAAGACCTTGTCGGTGGCAAATAGCGCCAGTGTCCAGAAGATCACCCCCGAAAAGAGAGTAAACCAGATGGATTGCCAGAGCACACTGCCGATGCGGTCATTGGCACCGCTGCCGTAATACTGGGCAATGAACACTCCTGCATAGCTACCGATACCGCCCAGGAATGCCATAAAGAGATAGGCCGAAATGGAAGCGGGAACTGCGGCCGAGATCGCCTCAATACTGTAATTGCTGAGAAAGGCCCGATCTGTGAACTCCATGGCGGTAGTGGCCGACATGCTGAGCACAAGGGGCAGGCAGACATGGAGTACTTCGCCATAGGCGTACCGTTTTTTCCATTGCAGAAGGAAAGGGCTCATGGCGTTTGGCTGGTCCTGGAAAGAGAGATGGTGGTTGACGTTGGGGCGTTCAGCATAGATAACGTGGCAGTTATCCTCCGGAACTTGTTAATACTTCACAGGACGGGTATTGTGTAGCATTATTTGCAAAAGAGAGGGAAAATGCGGGGGATGTGGTATGTTGGATGAGGACCGCGGAGCGAAAAGAAGAAAAAATGGTTGTTATAGACACGGAAAAATGCAACGGCTGCGGATTGTGTACTACGGTGTGTCCGCATCGACTGCTGCAGATACAGGATGATCTGGCCGGAACAGTTGATGGCGACTGCATGGGGTGTGGCCACTGTCAGGCGGTTTGTCCGACCGGGGCTATAGAGGTTGAAGGGCTTGCTGGCGCTCTTGGGCTGCAGCGGCTAACTGAGAGCTTTCAAGCTATCCAGCCGGGTGAATATGATGGCTCTGACCTGGTGAGGCTGATGCGTTCCCGCCGTTCTTGCCGGAGCTATACTGCGGAAAAGGTGGAACTTGCCTTGCTGGAAGATCTGGTGCGGATCGGCACTACAGCGCCGTCCGGCACCAACAGCCAGTCCTGGAATTTTGTCATTTTGCCAGAGCGGGCAGATGTTGAGGTCCTTGGTGATTTGACTGCCGATTTCTTCCGGCAGTTGAACAATCAGGCGAAGAATCCTCTCTATCGTTTTCTGGCCCGACTTTTTGCCGGAGACGCTTTGGGTAACTATTATCGCAGCCATTACGCATCGGTGGCGGAGGCGCTGAGGGAGTGGGATGAGATGGGGATTGACCGGCTCTTTCACGGGGCTACAGCGGCGATCCTTGTTACCGGCAAGCGGGCTGCCAGTTGTCCCGGCGAGGATGCGCTGCTTGCCAGCCAGAATATCCTGCTTGCCGCTCATGCCATGGGGCTTGGCAGTTGCCTGATCGGGTATGTGGTCGAAGCGATGCGGCGAAGCGGCAGGATGCGGCAGATGATGGCGATACCTGCCGATGAAGAGATATACAGTGTGATCGGCCTGGGCTACCCGGCCATTCGTTACAGGCAGGTTGCTGGTCGGCGACCGGTGCGGCCGAGAGTGCTGCATTTGGGTTCAACACAATCAGCCGCAGCCAAAGGAGAGTCAGGTAGGTGATGAAAACCCAGAATGGACCGGAACAGTTCGAAGTCGAGCTTTTTTCGTTTGGCTTCAAATACGGAACACCGGAGGACGCAAACCTTGTTTTTGATGTTCGTTTCCTTCCCAACCCCTACTGGGAGGAGGGAATGCGCCATCTCACCGGTCGTGATGGTGCGGTTGCCGACTATGTTCTTACAAGCGTAAAAGGGAAAGAATTTCTTGCTTACCTGGCGCCTTTGCTCAGGTTTCTCATCAAAGCCAATCGTGAGGCGGGAAAGGCTGGTTTGCGTATCGGCATCGGCTGTACCGGCGGCCATCATCGTTCCGTGGCTGTGGTTGAACAACTCGGCCAGTTGTTGGCTGATGATTCATTTGTTCTTCGTTTCTTCCACCGGGATATTGATAAAGAGTAACACTCCTCATTCTACCCGTTTTTTTCAGGGTATCCTTTTGGCAAGAATTCCTAAATTTTTTCGCCTTAGGGGCGACACGCGATTTACGCCTGATCTAAATGATCACTTTCAGTTCCTAAGGCAATGTCGCTCCAACTGACGACCTTGTTGCGTCCGGTCCGCTTGGCATGATAGAGCGCTTTATCGGCCCGGTCGACAAAATATTCCAAGGTATCTCCTGGCTTAAAGGCTGTGACGCCAATGGAAACAGTGACTGTGATGGGCATGGTGGGCGATATTTTACGGGTGAAATCCTGGCGGATCCGCTCTGCGAATGTGGCAGCTGTCTTTTCTGTTGTGTCCGGCAGGAGAATGATGAACTCTTCTCCGCCCCAGCGGGCAGGGATGTCGTATGGCCGGCAATTGGTGCGCAGATGGGAGGCAGTGAGACGCAAAATCTCATCACCTATGCGGTGGCCGTGGGTGTCGTTGACGTTTTTGAAATGATCGAGATCGAGAAAGATGAGGGCCAGCGGTGTATTTTTTCGTTCTATCCTGGCCAGTTCATCTTCAAATTCGTCGGTGAAATACCGGCGGTTACTGAGTCCGGTGAGCGGGTCGAGGATCGACATCATCTTCAACTCCTCGATCAGTTTTTGTACCTCTTCATCCTTGTGATGGCGAACGGTGCCCAGTATGCCGAAAAGACATCCGAAAATAAAGGGATGGGCAAGAAATATCCACTGGATGGGAGTGGCAATAACGGTCTGGGTAATCAGGGTGATATCCCGAGAATCGATGAAAAGGGCCTGGAACAGAGTGCTGGCGAGGGGAATTGGCAACCCCCAGAGAATGCCAAACCATATATAGATGTTATGGAAGGGGTTATAGCTGTACGAGGATCTTGTCGCGGCCAAGAATTCACGTACCTGTTCAGCGAGAGTGTGTGACATGTCTGTTTGGTGGGTGGATTACTAGGCAAGAATGCGGGGGAACGACAGCTTCCGGTCTTCTGAAGGGGCGTTGGATAATAGTAAATACAACGTGTTTGGCCAAGATAGCCTGAAAACATGTACCGTCCAATTTAGCAGGAACATGATGGAGAAACAAGGTTTTCCACGATGAATGCGTATCGGCAGGTGATGAATTGGTGACTATCGGGCTGGTTATCGTAAGAAAGCAGGGATGGTGAAGCTGATCGAACAGGATGGCGGGGTGGGGAAAAGGTATCCACTCTCGATGATATGGGTGGGTAAAAAGTATCCAGCTTGCATGGCGTTCTCGGAGGGTTTGTCAGTGTTGGAATTTTAAAACTTATTATTACAGTATGTTATAGTTATTGTTCGTGATGGCATATCCTTTGCTAAACTATATGCAAGAGTTGACACGGTAACCTGAAGCTGTCAAGTTGGCAGTTGAGCCGATAACATCACCAAAGGAGTAACATCATGAAAAAGCAAATTATAGCAGTAGTTTTGATTTCCGGTCTGGCCATGGCAACCGCAGCTTCCGCAAATTGGGGTCGTGGCGGTGGACGGGCTGGCTATAACGGTTACTGCCCGATGGTACAGGGGCAAGCGTTTCAGCAGGTGGATCCGGCGGTACAGGAGAAAATGGATAAATTCTACCTGGAAACCCAGGACCTTCGCAAGCAGATGGTTGTCAAGCAAGCTGAGCGAAGAGCCTTGATGCAGGGACAGAATCCCGATCCGGCCGTTGCTTCCAAACTTGCCGGGGAGCTTTTTGACTTGCGTACCGCCATGCAGGAAAAAGCAGTAGCCGCAGGAGTCGATCAGTATGTCGGTCCCAGGATGATGGGCAACAACTTTGGCGGAGGCAGGGGCCCTGGCATGGGTCCGAATGGTGGTGGTCGTGGCGGTAGAATGATGGGCGGCCCTAACTATTAAATAGTACCCTCTCATTTTCTCCTTTGCTCCTCTCTGCTCCCATCGGCTACTCCCAAGCCGGTGGGAGCTTTTTGCTTTCTGTGTTTCTGGTACCTCTTTGATCAGAACCATCTGGTGTTAGCCATAAACAGGCGAACAGTCTGTTCGGTGGTGTTGACAAGCAGGGAACTGCTGTCCCGCATTGCCGATTCGAGAGCCATTGGTCGCTGGCATATTGAAAAAACAGCTGTTATGCCGATGTCATGCAGCTCATCAATCCTCTCACCGATTCCACCGCAAATGGCAATACAGGGGATTCCCATTTCCTTTGCAATACGGGCAACGCCTGCCGGTGCCTTATCGAATTTGGTCTGAAAATCGATTTGGCCCTCACCGGTGATGACGAGGTCGGCTCCATGGCATGCATTTCGAAGCTGCACGAGTTCCATCACCACATCAATGCCTTTCTCAAGTCGTGCCCCAAGAAAGGCGAAAAGGCCGGCGCCGAGGCCTCCAGCGGCCCCCCCACCCGGCATGGTGGCTACGTCTTTACCGAGATCACGGAGAATCACGCCGGCGAGATTTTCCAGTCCTTTGTCCAGTAACCTGACCTCCTCAAGAGAAGCGCCTTTCTGCGGCGAGTAGACGTGGGATGCTCCGTCAAGACCAAACAGGGGATTGGTGACATCGCAAATCCCGGAAAAATCAATCTTCGTCAATCTGTGATCCGCTCCGGATGTGTCTATCGTGTGAATACTTTGCAGAGATTTGCCAATGGGGGGAAGTTCTGTTCCGGAAATATCTGAGAATGTATACCCGAGGGCGGCAGCCATGCCAATACCTCCATCGCAAGTGGCGCTGCCACCAAGACCGATGATGATGCGGGTGGCACCCCTATCCAGGGCGGCCAGAATCAGTTCGCCTGTTCCGTAAGTGGAGGTTTCCATCGGGTTGCGCTGTTCGTCCGGCAAGAGTGCCAGGCCACTGGCTTTGGCCATTTCAATAATAGCTACCCCTGTTTCACGAATATAACCGAAGAAAGCATCGCATCGTTTCATGCGGGGGCCGTGAACGGCCACCTGGATCAGTTCGCCTTTGAGCGCTTCGGTCATCACTTCGGTAAACCCGTCGCCACCATCGGCGACAGGCACGGAGACCACCTCACAGGCTGGCAAGGCGGCGTGTATGCCTTTGCGCATAGCATTTGCTGCGTCAATGGCTGAAAGACTTCCCTTGAAGGCGTTGGGTGCGACGACAATTTTCATGGTAATGAATGAGTTGTTGTTTGAGATCTAAGGGGTCTGTATTGCTGATACGGTGCTTTTGTATATCATACGTTGAATGACTTTTACAGGGTGTTGAATATATCATCTCCCCGCTGATGAAAAACGCATGAGAGGGTCGATTCGGCTACTGGCACTTGAGTGCTGGCGGGTTAGGCACGAAAAGCAACGTTGACCTGATGCGCAGAATCGGCTAGATGTCTGATGTCGTAGGAAAGTTGGAAGTCGGTCGAGTGTCCCGTTCGAAATACGCGTAACGGGGAGACGTGGCCAAGTAAATACTCTCAGTCGAAGGAGACGACAACAATGAAACGAATCATGATAGCGGCCCTGATGTTGGTCTGTCTGGCTGTTCAAGGAGCCAGTGCCCAAACCTATACCATTTCCGTCAATCAGTTTGTCGAGCATCCGGCTCTTGACGCGGTCCTGAAAGGCTTTCAGGACTACCTGAAGGAAAAGGGCGTCGATGTGAAATATAACGTCCATAATGCCCAGGCGAATATGGGCACCGCCACCCAGATTGCCAAGCAGATGATCGGCGAAAAGCCCGATCTGCTGATGGCTATTGCTACCCCTTCTGCCCAGGCCGTAGCTCAGGCTGATAACAAGGCACCGGCTGACATGCAGCGTCCGTTTCTTTTTACCGCAGTCACCGATCCGGTCGCTGCCGGACTGGTCAAGGATATCAACGCTCCGGGTGGCCTGATCACTGGTGTTTCCGACCTGTTGCCGCTCGACAAGCATATCGAGATGGTGCTCACCTATATGCCAAACATCAAGAGACTTGGCATCCTCTACAATGCGGGTGAGGCAAATTCAAAGGCCAATGTGGAAGGTATTAAAAAGCTTGGTGCGGAGAAAGGTTTTGAAGTTGTCGAGGCAACTGCCTCCAAGACCGCCGACGTCTATCAGGCAGCCAAAAGCCTGGTAGGCCGGGTTGATGCGGTTTTTATTCCCACTGATAACACCATCGTTTCCGCTCTGGAGTCTGTTTTGAAGGTGGGTGTTGAGTCCAAACTGCCGATCTTTGCCGCTGATGTTGATTCAGTCGAGCGAGGTTGTATCGCCGCCATGGGTTTTGATTATTACAAGCATGGCTACCAGACAGGCGCCATGGCTGAGCGCATCTTGAAAGGTGAAAAGCCGGCCGAGATGGCTGTTGAATTCCAGACCGATCTGCAGCTCTATATCAATAAGAAATACTCTGCATTGATGGGCGTGACTCCTCCTGAATCACTGCTGGAAAAAGCTACCAAGATTTACGAATAACGAGGCAATACCGTAATGACGCTTTATGCAGCGCTTGGTGCCGTAGAACAGGGACTTGTCTACGGCATCATGGTTATCGGGGTCTACCTGACCTTTCGTATTCTCGATTTTCCCGATCTGACGGTTGACGGAAGCCTGCCGCTTGGTGCGGCGATTTCGGCGGTGGCCATCACCAATGGAGTGAATCCCTACCTTTCGTTGGTGTTGGCCCTGGCGGGCGGAGTTATGGCGGGCATGGTTACCGCCGTGCTGAACACCAAGTTCAGAATTCTCCATCTGCTGGCCTCGATTCTCACAATGATCGCGCTTTACTCTATCAATATCCGAATCATGTCGGGGCCCAACGTGGCGCTTCTCGGGGTGGAGACGGTGTTTGATTCAGTGACCGGTGTCGGGGTGCCGTCGCAGTACGCCGGCATCCTGGTCTTCGGTGGTTTTGCGCTCTTGGTGGTGGGCTTTATTGTCTGGTTTCTTGGAACAGAACTCGGCCAAGCCGTGTTGGCCACCGGTGATAATCCCAAGATGATCACCAGCCTTGGTGTCAACACCCACACGATCATTATTCTGGGAGTGGGGATGTCCAACGGGCTGGTGGCGCTCTCCGGGGCACTTGTGGCCCAGAATCAGGGGGCAGCCGATGTCGGAATGGGGATTGGAACCATCGTCGCCGGTTTGGCTTCGGTAATCATTGGTGAGACGGTTTTCGGTGATAAGACCATCGCTCGCGCCTTTATCGCCGCGCTGCTCGGTTCGGTGCTCTACAGGCTGGCTATTGCCCTGGCGCTCGGTATGGAGTTCGGCTCGTTCAAGTTTAACCCCAGCGACCTGAACCTCATTACCGCCGTTCTGGTCATCTGTGCACTGATCACACCTAATATCAAAAAGAGACTCATCAAACGGTGATTTCCTTAAAGAATATCAAGAAATACTTCCATAAAGGGAGCGTCAACGAAGTCTTCGCCTTAAACGATATCAATCTGGAGATAGGGGAAGGGGAGTTCGTCACGGTTATCGGTTCCAACGGGGCCGGGAAATCGACGCTTTTGAACTGTATCGCCGGCTCGTTTCTGCCAGATTCAGGTTCCATCACCATCAATAACTGTGATGTGACCGCCTGGCCGGAATATAAACGGGCCAAGTTCATCTCCCGCGTGTTTCAGGATCCGCTGCTCGGAACCTGCCCATCCGCCACTATCCAGCAGAACATGGCGCTTGCCATTCGCCGGGGGATGTCACGCGGGCTGGCTCCTGGGGTGAAGACGAAGGATAAGCCTTTTTTCCGTGAGCAGCTCAAACACTTGGGGCTTGGCCTCGAAGACCGGGTGATGGATATTGTAGGGTTACTCTCCGGCGGTCAGCGGCAGGCGCTGACCATGCTGATGGCCACCATGGTCAGGCCGGAGGTGTTGCTGCTCGATGAGCATATCGCGGCGCTCGACCCCAAGACAGCCAACCAGATACTTAGTCTCACCCGCGATATCGTGGCAGAACAGAACCTCACTACCCTGATGATCACCCACAACATGAAGCATGCCATAGCCTTTGGCAGTCGGCTGATCATGCTGCATCAGGGCCGGATTATTCTCGACGTGCGAGGCGAAGAAAAGATGCAGCTGACCGTTAAGGATCTGCTGGCACAGTTTTACCGGTCCCAGGGCGAAGAACTGGCTAACGATTCGCTGCTCTTGGGCTGATAGGAGATATCCTTGAATAACAACGATATATTACGACGTGTCCGCTATATCTTCGATATGGATGATTCTCGGATGATGACCGTCTTCAGCTCAACGGGCTACAAGGTGACGCGGGCCCAGATCAGTGACTGGCTGAAAAAGGATGATGATCCAGCCTTTAAAGCTTGTGATGACAAACAGCTCGCTATCTTCTTGAATGGCTTCATCAATGACAGACGTGGAAAAAAAGAGGGTGAGCAGCCGCAGCCGGAGAAACGGCTGAACAATAACATCATTTTCAGAAAGCTGCGGATTGCCCTTAATTTGCGAGATGAAGATGTCCTGGAACTTCTTGAGCTGGCAAATTTTCGTTTGAGTAAGCATGAACTCAGTGCTTTTTTTCGCAAGGAAGATCACAAACATTACATGCGTTGCAAAGACCAAGTACTTCGTAGATTTTTGCAGGGATTGCAGATTCGGCATCGAGGAGAGCCGGATGGTGCGGAGGACGGGTCAGAAGGTTGGTGTCGATAACCCTCCAGATGGCAATGACTAGAAAAGAAAAAGGCGACCCGTTTTAGGGGTCGCCTTTTTGTATTTGGAGCGGGAAACGAGATTCGAACTCGCGACTTCAACCTTGGCAAGGTTGCACTCTACCACTGAGTTATTCCCGCGCTGTTGCCTTGCTGTGGGGCGATTATTTACCAAACCCGGTATTTGAAGTCAACAACTCTTTTACTCAAATTTCATTTCCTCTCTCGTATTTCCTTTTCCCGCATTGCCTGGAATAAGTATTTTTGAAATTTTCATATGAGAACAGGCTGTTTTTCCTGGCTGTGATAGGCGGAAAAAGGTGTCTCTGCTCCTGGGCCAAGTCTGTCGACTGCTTTATGTAACATGTTGATATTTGTTGTTTATGGTCATTGTTCTCCCATTGTCTCCTTGGGGATTGCAAGGTTAGGTCTTTGTCTGTACTTGGTATCCCGTAGATGCTAATGATGGGTCAGTTGTTTCGCCCGCGCTTTTCGGCTTTTTCTTATGGTCCGTGTGGTGCTCAATAACATTCAGAAGGAGATGGTATGAACAGGATACTGGTGTTGATGGTATGTGGTCTGATTTTTTCGCTTGGGGTAGCTCAGGCGGCATATCATCATGCAGGTGAAACCGATTCCGATACCGTGCTGGAGGTCTATCCGGCACTTGCGGGAACAAAGCTGGACAGTTGTAGCCTTTGTATGGGGGGAGCCGCAGATCAGCAGGCTGCCCATTTTTTTCAGACAACATCGAAGGAAAAAACAGTGGTGTGGCTGTATTGTTCGCCTGCCTTGAGGATCGGTGAGGGAAACTCCGGCTGATTAACGGCATCGGGGAAATGTTGGGTCTCCAGGCAGAGCCCTCCCCATTTGGGATAACGTGTGTTGTTTTTGCCGGCGATCTGCAAGGCTGTAAGGTGGGTGCCGTCGTAGAGTTGGATACCCGGTTTGGTGGTAGAGATTTTCAGAGTCCGCCCAGACTTTGGATCGTGCAGTTTTGCGGCGGGGCGCAGGATGCCGGGTATGCCGCTTACCACATAGTTGACATCATAGCCTGACACGAGATCAGGGTGATTGGGATTAATGGCCGCAAGAGAGTTGAAATCGAAGGGTGTTCCGGCGACCGGGAGGATCCGGCCGGTGGGCAGCAGGGCGTTGTCAGATTCGGTTATTGTATTTGCATAAATGTGCAGCTGTTGGCCGCAGATGTCGCCTGAATCATGACCAGCAAGATTGAAATAGCTATGCTGGGTGATGGAGACGGGTGTGTCCTGGTCGCTGATAGCGGTGATGTCGAATACAAGAGTGTTATCGGCAGATAAGCGGTAGATGACAACCGCATCAAGGTTGCCGGGATATCCGCCCTCTCCATCCGGAGATCGTCGTGTAAGCCGCAGGCAGAAATCTTTTTGGTCGATATAGGGCTCAGCCTGCCAGCGGTGTGTATGGAAGCCGTGAAAGCCGCCATGCAGGTGATTTGGGGGCTCGTTGGCGTCAAGGTGCCTGGTGACGCCGTTTAAGGTGAATTGCGCGCCTTGTATACGATTGGCAAAACGGCCGACGATAGCTCCCATATAGGCAGGATTCGGGATGTAGCCCGCGAGGCTGTCATAACCGAGGACTACATCGGCGGAGCCATTGCGACCCGGAGTGTGCAATTCACTGATGATCCCACCGTAATCAAGAATTTTGACCAGCATGCCGCTGTCATTCTGTAAGGTAAAGGCTGTTATCTCCTGGTCTGCGATTGTCCCGAAAGATGTGGCAGTAATGGGCATGGGTAGGTCCTGATAGCAAATATTGAACTGCGTTTGGCTCTGTATGAATGTAACCTGTTCGTTAGGATATAGCTGTTACAGCGGCAAGGAATTTTTGTCAAATCGGAAAATCCGCAAGGGGAATAAACAACGGGAAAGAGCAGAAGTGTAATCGGGAGAAGGTTTTGCCGGAAAAAGAGGTGTTACGAACCTTTGGACGAGTATTCCACAGTACAGAACCCATGCTGGATAATCCAACATGGGTTCTGTGGCTGTTCTTTGAATGGAAACTGTTTCAGGTCATTCGTATTCGCTTCGCATTGCAGGGTCTATCATGCTGCCGGTGCTGTTTCCTTCTTCTCAACGATGTGCGGCTCGTTGGGGCAGGATTTGGCAATACGGAGTTGATCCTGAGGCAGATCGCTCTGATCGTAGCAGTAGATGCCGCAGTTCAGACAGCGGCTGGCCTCTTTCTGGCACTGCTCTTCAGTGATTGTTCGTTCAACCTCACTGAAGGTGCCCATACGTTCGGCCAACGGAATCATCGGTTTTATCGCTTTGGTCGGTGTGGGGATAACATTCACCAGCGAATCCACCAGGGCTGGTGCCATCATCTCACGCTGCCGGTCCTCGATGGGTGGGATCTTACCTTCTGTCACATAATAATGGATTGAGCGGGCGGCGAATCGTCCGCCGGCGATCGCTTCGACAAGAAGACGTGGACCTGTATAGCAATCACCACCAGCGAAGACGCCGGGGAGGTTGGTCTCAAGAGTCTCTTCATTTGCCTGGATCGTATGGTAACGGGTTTTCTCCAGACCGTCTGCCTCGATGATACCATCAAGGTTGCAGGCCTGGCCAACGGCCTGGATAACGACGTCACAGTCCAGTATTTCGTCGGACCCCTCTACCGGCAGTACCTCGGGCATGCCGCCGGCGGAGTCACGCAGTGTCACTTCCTGCACTTCGATGCCGGTCAGTTGGCCGTTTTCTCCGACAAAGCGCACCGGAGACACCAGGCAGCGCATGATCACGCCTTCTGTTTCAGCATCGTGGATCTCGTGGGCGTTGGCTTCCATCATATCCCGTGAGAATCGGAAGATCAGCAGCACACTTTCTGCACCGATACGAAGGGCGGATCGGGCACAGTCCATGGCTACGTTTCCTGCACCGATGACCACAACCCGCTTGCCCTTGATAATCTCCTCGGCGGTATGGAAACGCCGCAGATATTGGATGCCGCTGTAAATGCCGTTGAGCTCCTTGCCTTCCAGTGGAAGCAGGCGGCCAAACCAGCAGCCAATGGCCAGGTAGACGGCATCAAAGCCAACAGCTTTCAACGAACGGATAGTGATATCCCGACCGAGTTTAACCCCGGTGTGGGCCTTTACGCCCAGTTCCAGTACTCCATCGATATCCCATTGGTATTGCTCTTCCGACAATCGGTAATCAGGGATGCCATAGAAAGGCATGCCGCCAAGCTTTGGCATCATTTCAAAAATCTCAACCTCGTGGCCGAGGCGTCTGAGGTAGTAGGCTGCTGTCAAACCTGATGGTCCACCACCAACAATCGCGATTTTAAAACCTGTATCGGCAGCGATAGGAACCTGGAGCCGCTTGCCGCTGGTTCTTTCCCAGTCGGCGACAAAACGTTTAATGGCATTGATTGCCAGAGGGTCGTCCTGGGTGGTACGCCGGCATTCAGTGGCACACAACTCCGGACAGACACGACCTGTAGCTGTCGGCAGCGGATTGCGATCTTTGACAGTCATCAATGCCGCGCCATATTCACCGCGGCGGGCATGAGCCAGATATTTGGGGATATTGATCTGGGCCGGACACCGTTGACGGCATGGCGACAGACACTGGGTGTATTGATTCCAGTGAAGAATTTTGGTCTTTTCACCCACAAGAGAGATAATCCCTTTGGGACAGGCGGCGACACAGCTTCCGCAACCCACACAGCGTTCCGGATCAAATATCGGTAGACCACTGTCAGGGTTCAGTCGGATGGCGGAGAAACGACAGGCACGCATGCAGGAACCGAGGCCGAGGCAGCCGTTTTCGCATCGGATATACCCATGATAGAGCTGAAGGGCGGCTCGGCAGTCCTGCAGACCCGAGTAATGGAACTTGCGGGCTGCCCGGTAGCCTCCTTCGCAGGTGGCACAGGCAAGGGTCGGCTCGGCACCTGTGACATCGTAGCCGAGAAACGCACCGATGGCTTCAGCGGTTTCACTGCCGCCGACCACACAGGAGTTGACTTCAATCTTTCCCTTGACCATCGCTTCGGCAGCAGAGCTGCAACCTGCCTGGCCGCAGCCCCCGCAGTTGGCACCCGGCAGCAGGTCTGTTACCGCTTCTATCCGTGGATCTTCCTCCACGACAAAGACTTTCGCTGCTATGCCAAGGATAATAGCCGCCACGAAGGCGATCCCGACAAGCAGGACTATTGGCGCAATCACAATTACTCTCCTTCTATTCCTTAAGAGGCCATTCCCTTGAAGCCCATAAAGGCAAGGGCCATGATACCGGCGGTTACCAGGGCGATGGAAGTACCCTGCATGCTTTTCGGTACTGCCGAGATCAGGAGCCGTTCACGAATGCCGGCGAACAGGATCAATGCCAGGCCATAGCCGATGGCACTGAAACTGGAGAAGACCATCATCTCGGAAAATGGCAGCTCTTTCTTGGCGATAAGCAGGGCAACACCCATAACGGCGCAGTTGGTGGTGATCAGCGGAAGATAGACGCCGAGAGCATTATAGAGCGTTCGACTCTTCTTCTTCAAAATGATTTCTACAAGCTGAACAAGCGAGGCGATAATCAAAATAAAGGTCAGCGTCTGCAGAAACTGAAGGCCGTAGGGCTTCAGCACGAAGGTGAAGACGGACCAGGTGAATAGAGAGGCAAGGGACGTGACAAAGAGGATTGCCGCGGCCATGCCGATTGCTGTTTCCAGTTTCTTCGAAACGCCTAAAAACGGGCAGTTGCCGAGATACTGGGCCAGCAGGATATTGTTGACGAAGGTGGCCGAGATGGCTAGAAAAAAGAGATCCATAAGAACGTTCCTTTACCCCTGGATAAATTTCTCGCCGCGCCAGCGGGAGAAGAGATTCTGAAGAGCGAGCAGGGTGCCGATAGTGACAAATGCACCGGGAGCAGTGACGAGAAAGGACATCGGTTCAAACCATTCCCCGAAAACAGGCATACCAAACCAGGTGCCGGCCCCCAATATTTCCCTGATTGAGCCGATGAGCGTAAGGGATATGGCATAGCCGGTACCAACACTCAAGCCATCCACCATGGAAATAAATGGCGGATTCTTGGAGGCAAAGCCTTCTGCTCGACCAAGAACGATGCAATTCACCACGATCAGGGGAATATAGATTCCGAGCTGTTCTGAAAGTGGGAAAAAGTAGGCCTTCATCAGGATTTCGACAATGGAAACCAGGGTGGCGATAATAACAATGTAGGATGCAATGCGTACCTTGGCGGGGATGATATTACGCATGCTCGAGATCGCACCGCTGGAGAGCATCACGACAAAGCCGGTGGCGACTCCCATGCCGAGCCCGTTTTCCGCCGACATGGTCACGGCCAGTGACGGACATAAACCGAGTACCAGGCGAAACGGTGGTATCCGTTTCCACAGGCCGGCGGTCAATGTGGGAAGAAATTTCTGTGCCATGCTATTTGAATCCTTTTATAATTTTGCGATGCGTTGCAGAATCTCAGCCTTTTTCAGGCGTATGAAATCAAGTACCTCGTTGGTGCCTTTGACAGCTGCCCGGGAAGTGGTCGAGGCGCCGCTGATCGAGTCAATTATTCCGCCATCGGCGGTTACCGCTATCGGCTCATCGATCGGTAAACCGTTCCATTGCCGACGAAAGGCGATCTCCTCGATGCGGGCGCCGAGGCCGGGAGTCTCGCTGTGGCTCACCACTTCCATGCCGGTCTGGCGTTCGTTGATAAGATCTATACCGACCATGATCTTCAGGTCTCCGCCGAACCCCCCTTTGCCGACCGCTTCGACCGCCAGTGCGGAGACCTTGTCACCTTCACGGGTGAAGAAGACCGGCACATCACCGGTCTCGGTAGGGATGATCACTTTATTTTTCAGGACTTCCTTTGCAGGCTTGTTGAACAATCGCTCCAGGGCCGGCCCGCGAACGTAGAAGTCAGTCTGCTCCTGGATTTTTGGCCCGAGCTGAACATTGGCCAGCGTAAGTGCGGCGGAGCAGAACCCTGCAATGAGGGAAAGCACCACC
This sequence comes from Desulfopila aestuarii DSM 18488, assembly GCF_900143695.1. Classification (GTDB taxonomy): domain Bacteria; phylum Desulfobacterota; class Desulfobulbia; order Desulfobulbales; family Desulfocapsaceae; genus Desulfopila; species Desulfopila aestuarii. The sequence goes on along the minus strand of NZ_FRFE01000008.1, from coordinate 89,140 downwards.
ACCATGCGTGTAATCTCAGACATTTTCAGCTCCTTTGACTTTTGGTTTGATCATGTCAAGAAGGGGGGCGGCGAGGCCGGCCAGCAGCACTGCGAAGACCATACCGTCGACATGCTTTGAATAGCCACGGATGAATATCAGCAGGATGCCTGCCAGGAGGCCGTACAGAAAGAGGGGCAGTTTATTTACCGGTGAGTTGGTATGGTCGGTGAGCAGAAAAAGTCCCATAAAGACCGTTCCGCCGCTCAAGAGATAAAACAAGGGTGAGGCGAACTGCGTTGGGGCATAGAGGTGGAAGATCCCGGCGGTGGCGAAGACACCGATGAAGAAACCGGCCGGAGCCTGCCACTGGATTTCCCGGAGCATCAGCAGAAACAGTCCGCCCACCAGCAGAAAGAGCACCATGCCTTCGGCGGTGCCGGCAACCTGGCGACCGATGAGCAGGTCAAGCCAGTTATAGTGTGATTCGGCAGACGCACCGAGAGACTTCAGTAATCTGAGGGGCTCGATCATGGTGACCGGCCAGTCCAGATCTTTCAGGGCGCCGGTGTAGTCCATACGCGCGGGCCAGGAAAGCTGCAGGACAGCGACCGCGAGCACGGCCGGCTGGGCCGGATAGGCGCCGACGCCACCGAAAAATTTCTTACCCACAACCACCATGAAAAAGCAGCCGATAAGGATGAGCCACCAGGGGGCATTCACAGGCAGCATAAAGGCCAGCAACAGAGCCAGACTGACGCTAGACCAGTTGGAGGTGAGATCCCGTGACGGCGCCAGCTTTTCAGCCACCAGATCGATGATGACTGAGAAACCAACACAAAGGGAAAAGACCCGAAGGGCGGCAGGGCCGAAATAGTAGAGACTCGCCGCCATGGCGGGAAGGAGAGCAATAACCCAGCGTTGATAGATTGAAGCCAATCCGGTTCCCAAGCGGAAATGAGGGCCGACTGCCACATCGAGCATGCGCTTGTCTGTGGCCGGAGTGTCGTTGTACATTTTTATTTCTTGCATTATTCGCCTCCCGACATCCAGGTGTGTCGCTCACCGTGGACCATGTCATGATTGCAGAAATGGAGGAGTTGGACAATGGGCCGTTCCGCCGGGCAGACGCTGGCGCAGAGGCCGCACTCGTAACAGGCTTCCGGATGCAGTTCCCTTGCAGATTCAAGCTGGCCGAATTCGATCATGCGGTTGACCAGATGTACCTGAATGTTGACTGGGCAGACCCGTGCGCATCGACCGCAGTTGATGCAGGGGGCAATGGCATCGAAGGGGGATACGTCGCCTGCAATAAGATGGATACCGTTGTTATAGGTTAACGGTGTCTGGTCTGAATACTGGGCATAACCCGTCATGGGGCCCCCGACCACTGTCCGGGTAAAATCGGTAATCTTAAGTCCCTGGCTGGCAAGAACATGCTTGATCGTGCTGCCCAGCGGGAAGCGGACAGTTATGGCTTTTTCGATTGTTGAACCGCTGATAGTGATGCACTTCTGGGTAAGAGGCGAAATGCCGTCCAGCGCGTCAACAATGGCCAGCAGATATTCAACATCGAGCACGGCGATGCCATGATTTCGGTAGTTATCACGGTTGGGGATCCTCCGGCCAAGCACCTGCGCCACGACTTCACGTTCAATGCGGGCATAATAGCTGGGTGGAAGAAAAAACAGTTCGGCAAGACCGGCAAACGTCTTATCAGCGAGCGACCGGAGGTGATCAGGAATCGTGAGGCAGATACGGGCAGCAGGCATAAAGGAGCGAATGCGCTTCAAGCCTTCGGCAACTTTCTTTGCATTCTGTTCAAGGAGCAACTGGGAGGTGAGGATGGTGGTTTCTGGTCGAACACCTGTGATAACCACGGTCTCGATGGCTGGCAGATCCCGCATTTCTTCTTCGCCCCATTCACGTCCGGACAAGGTCCAGGGAGGGGCGACACCGGCGGAACGCATTCTGTCCATGGCTGCATCTAGGTTACCAGTGGTGATGGGACCCTCGAAAATTTCATTGGGAGCCAGCGGCGCTCCTCCGTCGTTTTCAATGACGATGGCCGGAGAGTGGACAGACTGCGCGGTCCAGACCGTGGTGATATCTTTCACCGTACCGCTAATGGAGGCGATAACACTATTGCCGTTTCGTGAGGCGCCGATAGCCTGACCTTTACGGACAATGTCTCCGGCTTTTACTGTCGGGAAATAGTGTATCCGGCCAGGGTAATCCAGCGGTATAGTCACATGATCCGGATCGTCAACCTGACGGATGACTGGGTCATGGGCTGGTGTTCCGGGCAGCATCGGTTTGTTTTGGAACAGGTTCAACAGTCGTTGCATGACAACATTCTCATCGTAAATGGCAGGCGCCGCACACTACTTTTCCGTCCGCTCCGGAGAATCTGGCCGGGGCGTTTTCCAGATGGCAGGAGGTGCAGTTGGTGTGGTAGGCCTCGGAAACAGACCGGGGGGCATGGCACCCCTGGCAGGTGTGGGCTTCTATGTCCAGGTATTCATCGTGCTCCAGCATCTCCGGAGAAAAGCTGTCGTCATGACACTCTGTGCAGTTGACGAGGGGGGTCGTGCTCGGCTGGCTGCCGGGGTGGCAGGTGCGGCATGAGTCGGGCTTGGCATCTTCCATTACCTGGTGACACCTGGAGCAGTCTCGACTGTGTATGTCTTTTAAGTTGTCATGCTCGAAATCATCAGCTTTGACATCCGCATCGTGACACTCGGTGCAGGCTATTGCCTGTGTTGCGGAGTAAAGATCGTGGTGGCACTGGGCGCATGAATCTGCAGACTGGCTGTGCTTTCCATGGTCGAAAAGCACGGCACCAGCCGTGCTTTGAAAGAACAAACGATGTGTATCTGTCTTTTTGCCGTCTGCCAGGCAACCGATGATGGCTCCAGCTACGGCGACAATCAGTACGATTGTCAATGATCGGGTCCAGTTTCGACGGACCCGGACGTTACCACTCATGGCTATCCCTTAAAATGAGTCGTTCATTGTCCTCTTCATTCATCTCGTACCAGCGGCATGAACGACGAACGCAGCTGATAAGCTCCAACCGCTTTGAGTTGGAAACCGAGACGTGAATCTTAATGAGTTTGCACTGCTGTCCGTCACAGACACGCTTGCATTTTTCCTCTTTACATACACGACCCACTTCGATGAAGGAGACGTGGCAATGAGGGCACCTTACATCAGTGATTTCCTCATCCTTTTCAATGTGAATCGAGCTTTCCTGTTCTAACACATTGAGGTATGCCGCGACCTTACTTGTTCCGATCTGGCCCTCGTTGTTGACGATCTCAAAAACAGCCTGGTCGCCCTCGTTGAGACCTGTCCCGCACTGGGGGCACCAGCAGGTCAAGTATGTATCCTGTTTAATTTTCCCTCGCTTCATCAAGGGCTGGGACTCCCAGATTTCTTCTTCCCAGCTGGCCGGCAAATCAGAACCTTTGTCTTTCATGAGGAACTCCGTAGGTGCATTTTTAATCTTGTGGTGGGTGGCGGATTCCGTTAGCAGAAACATGAAAAAGGCATATCAACGGTCCTCATAACGAACTTCTTTTCAGGGAGGTGCATGACAATGCGAGACAGAAAAGAAAAACTATACACTGAGGTTTCCTGAAAAAAGGGGCGATGATATCCAATTCCTGGCTGCAAATCAACTTTTTTTTCGAATTTATCTAATTGCATTCAACAGATATACCACATATGTCACATTTGTAAAAGGTGTGGAATCTGCGAAAGTGTACGATTTTGTCATTTATTGTGTATGGTGATTTAACATTATGTAATGTTTGGCAATGTCTAATTTTTGCTTCTTTTGGTGTTCAACCTTGTTTCCTATATGGAATCTCTTGTGGTGGGTTTCGCAGGTGCGAAGAGATAGTGCATTCGGGAGATTAACAGATTTTCGTTTGAGGAAAGTTGAATTTGTCCAGCAAGAAATGAAACCAAGTTTAGTTCTGGAAAGTGTTAGGCGTGTTATTGGTGACACAGGCAAAAATGGTGTGTGAAATGGAACACTTTTGGAAAAATCTGACCAGCAGGTCCCGGCTGGTCAGATTTTTTTCAGTCATGAGGGGGATGCTGAAAAAAATAGGTGGGCGACGAAAGGGATATTACTGGTCGGTCAGGTTTAACTGTTGATGCGTCGTAACTCACCTTCAAGTTGTTGATACCTTGAATATATGTCACCATATTGCTGCCTGCGGCCTTCGTCCGGTTGACAACGGCTCTCCTGATCAAGCTTGATAAAACGATCGCAGATCTCACCAAGGGTTGCCTTGCTGCCTTGTGTCGTTTCGTGGCACCACATTGCCTGCAGGGCACTACCGAGGGCCCCCGCTTCAGTGGTGAGTGGTGAGACGACTGGGGTTCCGAAAACATCGGCTACTATCTGGCGCCAGACCGGACTTTTGGCACCGCCACCGACCAGGCGGATTTCGTTCGGTGCAATAGCGTTTCGTTCAAGGACCTCCATGCCGTAGCGCAAGCCGAAGGTGACGCCTTCCATGGCGGCTCTGCAGAGATTGGCTTTGGTGAAGTTGGTGGTGCTCATACCGTGCAAGGTCGCCGAACCGTTGGGAAGAGCCGGAGTGCGTTCCCCATTGAAAAAAGGCAGCAGTAGAATTCCGCCGCTACCGACATGGGAAGCGGCGATGGTTTGAGTAAACTCCTTAAGGCTCAGGCCAAACAGATTGCGTACCAGTTCTGTTGCCACGGTGACGTTCATCGTGCATACCAGTGGCAGCCAGCCGCCGCTTGACGAACAGAAGGCGGCCAGCTCGCCCCGGCTGTCGATGACCGGGGTGTTGCTGTGGGCGTAGATGGTACCAGAGGTGCCTAAACTCGCGGTTACTACACCTGGGCTGACGTTGCCGGTACCGATCGCTGCCATCATATTGTCGCCGCCACCGGACGAGATGAGTACGTCACTTGGGATGTTCCATTTCGCGGCCAGCTCAGGACGGATGCGACCGGCTGGCTGGTGTGGGTCGCGAAGAGGCGGCAGCATTGCCAGCAAATCATTTTCTGGGTCGATTGCCGAAAGTGCAAACTGCGACCACTGTCTGTTGCGAACATCATAAAAGGCGGTGCCCGAGGCGTCGCCATGTTCTGCTGAGAATTCGCCGCTCAGCCAGTAATTGAGGTAGTCGTGCGGCAGAAGGATCGTATGCAGTCGTCGGTAGTTTTCTGGCTCGTTTTCCTTCAGCCACAGGATCTTTGAGGCGGTAAAGCCTGCCGCGATCGTATTGCCAATGGCAGCGATGGTTGCTTCTTCGCCGCCCAGCCGCTCCGTAATCGTCGTGCATTGGGGTACGGTTTCGGTATCGCACCACAACTTGGCCGGGCGAATGACCTGCCCGTCGCGGTCGAGTGGCACAAAACCATGTTGCTGGCCGGAGACGCCGATAGCTTTGACCTGGCCGTCTTTCACTAGGCGAAGAGACTGGGAAAGTGCCGATTCCAGGGCTGTTTCAAGCGCGGTGACCCAGACAGCCGGGTCCTGTTCGCGACCGCCGCGCTCGTTTTCCATCAGGGTGTGTGGGCTGCTGTTTTCAGCAATAACCTTACCGAGGCTGCGGCTCACTACTACGACTTTGCAACCCTGGGTGCCGGAATCGATACCGATATACAACTGGTCTGCCATTGTTGTTTCCTTTACGCGTTGTGTACTTTTCTTGCTTAGATGTAGCAGTTCAGCAGGTTTTCGAGATACTCCTGACGTCCGCTCATTAACTTTGGCTCGCCGTTTTCGAGTATCCATTTTTCCAGCATGTCGAAATCCGCCTTGCCGTCGCGGATGGTCTTGCCGATACCGCTTTCGTAGCTGCTGTAACGTTTGGCTATACAATCGTTGAGTTTGCCGTCGCTGATGATTTTATCGGCTACGAGGAGGCCACGGGCAAAGGTGTCCATGCCGCCAATATGGGCGTGAAACAGGTCTTCGAGATCGGTGGAGCCGCGGCGCAGCTTGGCGTCGAAGTTGAGGCCACCGCGGCCGATACCGCCATGTTGGAGCAGAACCAGCATTGCCTGGGTGGTTTCGTAGAGATCGGTGGGGAACTGGTCGGTGTCCCAGCCCAGCAACAGGTCGCCGCGGTTGACGTCGATTGAACCCAGTTTGCCGGCGCTGGCCGCTACAGTCAGTTCATGAGCGAAGGTGTGGCCCGCAAGGGTTGCATGGTTGGCCTCGATATTGAGCTTGAAATGGTCTATCAGGCCATAAGCTCTGAGAAAGCCGAGGACGGTGCCGGCGTCGAAGTCGTACTGGTGCTTGGTGGGTTCCTTTGGCTTAGGTTCGATAAGGAACTGACCGGTAAAACCTATTTTTTTGGCATAATCGACCGCCATGTGCAGAAATGTCGCCAGGTTTTCCTGCTCCTTTTTCATGTCGGTGTTGAGAAGCGTCTCGTAACCTTCGCGGCCGCCCCAGAAAACATAACCGTCCCCGCCAAGTTCTTTGGTTGCGTCCATGGCGTGTTTGACCTGGGCGGCAGCATAGGCGAAGACGTGTGCGTTGGGGTTGGTAGATGCGCCATGGGTAAAACGGGGATTGCTGAAAAGGTTGGCCGTGCCCCACAACAGCTTGACACCGGTTTCCTTTTGCAGTTCTCCAGCGAGTTTTACGATCTCCTCGAGATTCTTGCAGGACTGGGCAAAAGTCTCACCTTCAGGTGCGATATCGCGGTCATGAAAGCAGTAATATTGCATGCCGATTTTCTGGCAGAACTCGAAGGCGGCCCGGATGGTCATTCGTGCTCGTTCCATCGGATCATTTGCGCCGCTCCAGCTGCGGGAATGGACGGCAGAGCCGAAAATGTCCTGGCCTGTGCCGAGAAAGGTATGCCAGCAGGACACCGCAAAGCGCAAATGCTCGGCCATGGTTTTACCGGCAACCATGCGTTCGGCGTCGTAGTACCTGAAGCTGAAAGGATCGGTGGCTTCGGGGCCCTGGTATCGGATGGTGGGGATATTGTCAAAGAAGTTCATATGCTCTCCAGTGGTATGTGATTGTGTAACCCTCAGTCTGTGGTGAGTTCGCTGACAGGGGATTTATAAAGTTCCTGCAGGGCCAGGGAGCCGGCGCCTCTGGCCCATTGCTCGTCTGTCCATTCTTTTACAAAAACCAGGTCGTCGATAGAGCCGCACATCTCAGGTGTGTTGTTGGCGAGTGCCGCTTTGAAAGGTTCCAGCAAGTGGCGGCCAGCTTTTACCGATGTGCCGGTAACGATGATGCGGGAGGGATTGAACAGCGCCACCAGATGGGAGGCGCCGCGCCCGAGAATGGTTCCGGCCTGGTTGAAAATGTCGATGATGATCTTGTTATTGCTCTTGAGTTCGGCAACGAGAGAATCAAAGGTGATTGCTTCGATATCGGCGGGTTGCCATTTCCCTGCGGCGGCTGCAGCTTTCGCATCCCGTATGAGTGAGATCATTCCGGCAAACGATTCGACGCAGCCCTTTTTGCCGCAACGGCAAAGCGGGCCGTCGGGGATGATGATGTTGTGGCCGAATTCTCCGGCGATTCCTTCGGCGCCTCGGTAGATGTGACCGTTGATAACGATGCCGAGGCCGACACCGTTTAAGAGTGTTACCACCAGGAAGTTGTCGATTCCTTTCCCTTCCCCGAACCAGCGTTCCGCAGCTGCGAGCGTGTTGGAGCTGTTGTCGATAAAGCAGGGGAGGCCCAGTCGTGCTTCTATCCGGTCCCTCAGGTTGACGTTTTCCCAGCCGTAGTTGGGGAGAAAACGAATAATACCGCTGTTGGTATAAACCGGACCAGGTACGCCGATTCCGACCCCGGAGATGCGATCGCGGGCAAAGTTGCCCTCCCACATACAGGTCTGGACGGTGGTAACCATCAGTTCGGTGATCTCGTCGACGCTGTAATGGCGATTCTCGAGTGGTTGGCTGGTATTGGCGATGATATCCGCTTCGAGATTCATGATGACGACGTTGATTTCCATGATCGAGAGGTTGACTCCAACCACATAGGCGCCGTCCGGATTAAGGCCGAGAAGTTTAGGGCGGCGGCCGCCCTCGTACTCGCCGGACTGCTTCTCGATTATGAGTCCTTCCTTGATGAGTTCTGCGGTGATGCCGGTGACCGAGGCTTTGCTGAGGCCAGATTCGGCCGCAAGTTCCACCCGCGAGACAAGACCGGCGGTGCGGATAATTTGGATGATTTTGGCGCGATTGATAGCTCGCATGAGATCGCGCACCGGCATTGGCATGGGACAACTCCTGGAAGCGTTAGTTGATTCGCAAAATGACCCGATGAGTCACGGGATAGCTGGTTTATTCAATAATTGAATTAATTGGTCAAAGTCAATGAAAAAGTGTAGCTCGATGAATAAATGGTACGAAGCGACTGGCGTAATAGGTTGTGAAGTCTTCCCGTTGAGTCGGTCAAATGATTTTAATATTCCGTGTTATTCTGAAAAAAATGCTATAGAAACTACGTTTCCGTCACAAAATGATTGACATGCATTCATTGTTATGGCAATTGCTCTGTTAATAATTCACAAAATGAATTAAGCCTGATTGTGTCCTGTTGAGAGTTGTTTTGTCAGTAATCGAACCAGAAAACAAGCAAAGGAGGAGACGTAGATGAAAGGTAAACTTTTCGGTCTGTTTATGGCACCCCTGATGGCTGCGGCCATTGCCATGCCGGCATTTGGTGCCGACAAACCCATCAAGATCGGTCTGTCCATATCCGACTTCGAGACAGAGCGCTGGCCCGTGGAAGAGGCCATCATGAAGAAGCTGGCTGCCGATCAGGGCGCTGAGCTGATTTCCCAGCAAGCCAATCATGATCCCAAACTGCAGAACGATCAGATCCAGAACATGATCCTGCAGGGCGTGGACGTGATTATTATCATTGCTGAGGACGGCGCCGCTGCAGCTTCTGCGGTTGAAGAAGCCGGCCGTGACGGCATCCCCTGTATTGCCTATGACCGTCTGGTGAAAAGCGATAAGTTGGCCGCCTACATCTCCTTTGATAACGTTGAAGTCGGTCGTACCCAAGCTCGCGGCGTGCTCGATAAAGTCAACAAAGGCAACTTTGCACTGCTTGGCGGCAGCCCTACTGACAATAACGCCATCCTGTTCCGCAAAGGTCAGATGGAAGTATTGCAGCCGCTGATAGACAAGGGCGACATCAAGGTCGTTGCTGATCAGTGGGTAGAGAACTGGGCTCCGGCCAATGCCACCAAAATCATGGAGAACATCCTGACTGCTGAAGCCAATAAAATCGATGCCGTTGTTGCTTCCAATGACGGAACCGCCCTTGGCGCCCTGCAGGCCATGAAAGCCCAAGGCCTTGCCGGTAAGGTGCCCATTTCCGGCCAGGATGCCACCGCCGCCGGCTGCAAATCCATCGTCGAGAACGAGCTGACCATGACCGTCTATAAAGACGTCCGCCTGCTCTCCCCGATGGCAATCGACATGGCCATCAAGTTCGCAAAGAAAGAGCCGGTTGAAGGGTTGAAAGATTTCACTCTTGAAGAGCTGACTCTTGACAAGAGTCTCTCCGGTTCCGTTCCCTGTAAATTCCTGAAAGTTGTCGGCGTCAACAAAGACAACGTCTATGAAGAGGTTGTCAAGTCTGGTTTCCAGAAATATGACGATATCTACAAGGATATCCCGGAAGACCAGCGTCCGCCGAGAATCTGATGCTTGACGAAAACCCGGCCCGTCACAACTTTGACGAGCCGGGTTTTCTTTTTTTTTTGAGTGAATCGGCCGGAAAAGAGAACGTGGTTGCCGGCCGGCAACAACCAACAGGTTGCGCACGTGGAAAAACCTATTCTGCAATTTGAAAGTGTTACCAAGACCTTTCCGGGTGTTATCGCGCTGAACAATATTTCGTTTTCGGTGGACCGGGGCGAGATACTTGGCATCTGCGGTGAGAATGGAGCAGGCAAGTCGACGCTCATGAAAATTCTTGCCGGGGTACACCCCCGTGATACCTATACCGGTGAGGTATTCTATGAGGGTGAGCCGCTTAACTTCTCGGCCGGAGCTATTCAGCAGGCCCGGGAGATGGGGATCGCCATTGTCCATCAGGAGCTGGCGCTGGTCCAGCAGATGACTGTTGGCGAGAATATCTTTCTCGGCCGTGAACCCGGCAACAAGGCCGTCATTAACTGGCATCAGCTCTATTCCGAAACTCAGCATATCCTTGACCGTTATCAGATCGATCTGCCCATCGGCAAGCCGGTATCGACCCTTGGCGTCGGCAGGCAGCAGATGGTGGAGATAGCCCGGGCGCTGAGCGAAAAGGCGAAAATCCTGATTCTAGACGAGCCAACTTCGGCTCTTGCCGATCAGGAAGTTCAGGTACTGATGCGCATTCTGCGTACTTTGAAAGAGCAGGGTGTCACGTGCATTTACATTTCCCATAAGTTGGAAGAAGTATTTGAGATTACTGACCGTGTTACCGTTTTCCGTGACGGTGAGGTGGTTGGGACAAAGGTCACTGCCGAGACGAGCACCGATGAGATCATCGCTATGATGGTAGGCCGGCAGATGACCGAACGTTTTCCCGAGGCAAAGCGGCAGCCGAAAGAGGTGGTGCTAGAGGTCAGAAACCTTTCGGCCGATTGGGAACACTCACCTGGAAAACCGATGCTTTCCGACATCTCGTTTTCTGTGCGGGCCGGTGAGATTCTTGGTGTGGCCGGGCTTATGGGTTCCGGCCGCAGTGAACTTGTGACAACGCTTTTTGGTGAATGCGGGCGCATCACCGGCGGCACGATTCGCATGAAGGGTAAACCAATCAAGGTTGGTTCGGCACGGGACGCCATGCGCCATGGCATCAGTTTGATCCCGGAGGATCGTAAACGGCAGGGTTTGGTGCTTGGACAATCGATTTTGAAAAATATCTCGCTTGCCAATATGGACCAGTTTGCCGGATTTGGCTCGATCAACAAACATGCAGAGCTCAACGCCAGCGAAAAGATGGCCCGTGACCTGTCGGTTAAGGCACCGACTCTGCACGCCATCGTCAGTTCGCTTTCGGGTGGCAATCAGCAGAAGGTAGTCATCGGCAAATGGCTGATGTCCGATCCTACCGTGCTGATTCTCGATGAACCGACCCGTGGTATCGATGTTGGCGCCAAATATGAAATTTACAAGCTCATGAACAAGCTGGCCGCCGAAGGGGTGGCGATCATCATGGTGAGTTCGGAGCTCCCGGAAGTATTGGGGATGAGTGATCGTATCCTGGTAATGCATGAAGGGTGTGTCGGCGGAATCGTCGAGCGCGACAAGGCAACGCAGGAAAAACTGATGGCCCTGGCAACGGGCATGACGACAGCTGCTGAGGAATTGTGATGGTATCGAAGACGCTTTCCAATATTATTCGTAACAATCTGCAGACCTACACCATGATTCTGGCGTTGGTCTTTATCTGGCTTCTCTTTGGCTTCATGACGGATTGGATTTTTTTCAGCCCACGAAACCTCTCGAACCTGTTCCGCCAGATGACCATCGTCTCATTTCTTTCCATTGGCATGGTGATGGTTATTGTCACCGGTAATATCGACCTCTCGGTCGGCTCGAGTGTCGGGTTGGTGAGTGCAGTTACCGCATGGCTGCAGGCGATCTTTCTTCCGCCGCTCCTGCAGCAGTGGTTTCCCGGTATTTCCATGCTGGCACAGGGTACGTTTATCACCTGTACCACTATTCTGTTTGGTTTGGTGGTGGGCGGTTTAATTGGCGTGATTCAGGGCTGGGCGATCGCCTATCTCGGTATTCCGGCTTTTATCGTGACTCTTGGCGGCATGCTGGTCTTTCGGGGTGGGGTGCTCGGCATCACCCAGGGCAAAACCATCGTCCCCATCGAAGACAGTTTCCGGCTTATCGCCCAGGGCTATCTTCCAAACAGTCTCGGCTATGCGGTGGGGTTCCTGTCGGTGGGGGCACTTTTTTTCTGGCTTTTTTATAACCGTAAACAGAAGGCCAGTTACGGGATCACTTTGCGTCCCTTTGGTGTGGATCTGGCTCAGACGCTGCTGTTCTCCGGTATCATCATGGCGTTTGTCTACTTGATGAACAGTTACCGCGGCATCCCCAATCCGGTGCTGTTGATGGTAGTGGTAGCGCTTATCTTCACCTATATTACCGGTAATACCCGGCTTGGCCGTTATGCCTATGCCCTTGGCGGTAATGCTGAGGCTACGCGGCTTTCGGGCGTCAACACCAAGGCCAATGTGTTCCAGGTATTTGTGCTGATGGGGCTTCTGGCCGGAGTTTCCGGTATCGTCTTGACTGGCTATGTTGCGGCGGGCACCACCAGCGGTGGCGTTAACTATGAGCTTGAGGCCATTGCAGCTTGTGTTATCGGCGGGACTTCCCTTATGGGGGGGAGCGGCTCAATTGCCGGCGCGCTGGTCGGCTCATTGATTATGGCAAGCCTCTTAAATGGAATGAGCGTTATGAACATGCCGGCTTTCTGGCAGTTTATTATCCGCGGGTTGGTTCTGGTATTGGCGGTCTATATGGACGTTGTGACCAAGAAACGGCGCGGCTGATTGAGGGAAAGCAGCTTTTTGGCAATGCAAAAAGGCGGGCAGAGTGAGTGTACTTAGCCCGCCTTTTCAAATCTGTACGGTTGTTTTTCAAAACGATAAATGATTGTTGGAAAAATGCAAAAAGATAGATTGGCGTAGCTGCTGCTATCTCCAAATTCCCTATTCATTCTCAGAAGTACCAAACAACATACGCTTGAGACTGCCATCACCAAGAACGTGATCAATCTCTTCGAATGCAATCATAGGGATGAGCACGAGTAACATCACCACACTTGGCGCCAAATGTTGCAGCCAAGGCCGGCCTAAGAATTCAGTAATGATTGCGGAGGCTGCCTGCCCATGCACCACTCCGACTATCAATTCCTCAATTGCTGTAAGCACCAACAGAAATAGCAGCATCACCAGTGACTTTCGGACAATTCTGTAGAGCAGGTTGCCAGGCTTCAATCGGACTCCGACTTTAATTGCCTTGCCGATCAGTATGAATTTTCCGAGAATAAGTGCCTTGACCAGAGCTGTGCCGAGCGGCAAAAGCTGCACATTATCTGTACGCAGCACAGCTGTCCCATACAGCAGCAAGGCGCTGAAACAGACCCACAGGTACAAACTGATAGCTGCATAAGCACGCATTTCCTTCATAAAACGGTGCCTGATACTACTTTTATCACGCGCATTCTCAGAACGCATCTCTCTTATCCTCGCTAAAGTGGGCTAAGCAACCTGCTCAAGACCAGGCCATAATCAACACCCTGAAGTGCATCGAGATTTCCTGGTGTCTGTAACATGCCATTAAAATAGATCAAATCAAGATCTCAAAACTTAATCAATGATCTTCACCCTGTTTAAAGTTGGATTTGACGAGAGATTAAGAGATTTTTTTCGCCAACCAAATCGTATGTCGTCGTCCTTTACCGGTTTTTCGGGCTCGTACGGAAAGCGTTTCGGTTGTAAATTTGCACTTTTCCAATCTGCTGGTAAAGCCTTTATCAGGCCCATATGACCATACTGCCAGTATGCCATTTGGCCGCAATGCCGAAAAGGCACTTTTCAGGCCAGTGATAGTATAGAGGCTGTCGTTGGTATCTCGGGTCAACCCCTCAGGTCCGTTGTCGACGTCCAGCAGTATTGCATCCCAGAATGCTTCTTTTTCTCTGATGAATGTCGCTATATCGCCCTCAAGAACTGAAACTCGTGGGTCGTCAAGAGGTCTTCCGGCAAGATGACCAAGGTGTTCCCTGTTCCAGCGTACCACCGCCGGTACCAGCTCGCACACCGAGAGCCGTGCTTCAGGCTGAGAGTGGGCCAGCGCGGCCGCGAGGGTATAGCCCATACCAAGACCGCCGATGAGCATTTTCACTTCGGACAGGTGTTGCAACCGCTTGCAGGTCAGTTCTGCCAGCGCCTCTTCAGAGCCATGCAGGCGACTGTTCATCAGTTCGGTGGTGGCGGTTCGAATCGAAAACTCCGTGCCCCGCCGACGAAGAATAACCTCTCCCTCGCCTCCGGGAATTTCCGCCCGGTCGATCTCCTGCCAGGGTATCATCTGTTTCTCCTGGAGTGATGAATGCTCAGTGTATGCTGAATGCTGCTTCTCATGATCATTTTCTACGTTTTTTACGCGCTGTTTTTTTGGGGTAAGATGACCCATCCTGTGGTGTACCACTCCAGCGCGGCTTTTTGTGAACTTTTTTAGTCTGCCGTTTTGAATCAACGGTTGGACTATGGTCGTCAGCTGCTGTTGGTGATTGTATCGGCCCAGTTTTTTTTGGTTTTTTAGGCTTTTTAGGGTGCGGTTTCTTCAGCTGGGTAAGAGGTACGCTATGGGTAGGAATATAGCCGGATGCAACTTCGCGGACCAGAAGTTGGCCGAGAAGTGTCTCGATAGACGAGAGCAGGGTGACCTCATCTGCACTGACAAGGGAAATTGCCACCCCGTCGAGCCCGGCCCGGCCCGTACGACCAATACGATGAATGTAATCTTCCGCAACTTTTGGCAGATCAACATTGATCACGTGTGAGAGTTCGCTGATGTCGAGCCCCCGCGAGGCGATATCGGTAGCGACCAGGACGCGAATAGTCTTTGTCGTAAACTCTTGGAGAGCTTTTGTGCGTGCCCCCTGGCTCTTGTCCCCATGAATTGCAAGAGCCGATATTCCAGCTCCATTTAATCTTTTTGCCAGCTGGTCTGCGCCATTCTTGGTGCGGCAAAAAACCAGCACCTGATCCCAGTCATTGTTTTTGAGGAGATGGCAGAGCAGCGCCGGTTTCTTCGATTTGTCGACCTCGTAAATGAACTGTTTCACACTCCTGGCGGCTGAGTTCGACGGGCTCGCTTCTATATGAACGGGTTTGTGCAGCAGTGTGGTCGCAAGCGTATGGATTTCAGCTGAAAAAGTGGCTGAAAAGAGCAGACTCTGTCTTTTTTTGGGCAGCAGGCTCAAGATCGTGCGAATATCGTCAAGGAACCCAAGGTCGAGCATCCGGTCCGCTTCATCAAGTACCAGCATCTCGACGTGTGAAAAATGTACTGCGTTTTGACGGAAAAGATCGAGTAAGCGTCCCGGTGTCGCAACCAGAATGTCAAGCCCAGGCCGGAGTTTCATCATCTGTGGATTGATTTTTACCCCACCGTAAACAACCCCCGACGTGAGTGGCAGATGCTTTCCATAGGCAGCCACCGATTCGGCAACCTGCACGGCGAGTTCGCGGGTAGGCACCAATATCAGGGCGCGGATATGGTTTGGATGAACCTTTGCTCCTTTTACGAGTCGTTGCAGTAGCGGTAAGGTGAAACCGGCCGTTTTGCCCGTTCCCGTCTGTGCCGCACCCATTACATCCCTGCCGGAGAGAACAGCTGGGATTGCTTTCATTTGAATCGGGGTTGGGGTGGAATACCCTTTTTCGGCAAGGGCTCGAAGTAGAGGTGCAATGAGAGAAAGGGCTGAGAAGGACATTGTTGTATCACTATGAAGAATTCAAGATTTCAAAAAAGGACACATGGTGTGCTCATCGAGAAACGCAGTCTGCTGTGCGCCGGACTATACCAGCCTTACCAGCATACTCAATACATATCATATAAGCTGGTCGAGGTTGCAAGCCTCGTATTCAGACTGGAAGTCTGCGACCACCGGGATTTACAATAAGGAATTCCTCGGGTAAAAGCATTGCACAAGAATGACACATGGGCGGAAGAAAGCAGTTGCTCCTGCCCTACCTTGAAGCCATCTACACAGTCCGTAATTGAAACAGATGCGAAAAATAGCTTTTGGATATTCAACAAGATGCAACATCAAATGTTGTCATTGTGTTGCAACAGAAGACATGCCGGATGTGAGCAAAATGGAACTCGCACAGGCTCAAGAGATAATAATTGAGATGGCAGCAGCCGGTGTTTCTGGCATAAGTTTTACCGCTGGTGAACCTTTTATCTATTTTCAAGATCTGTTGGAGCTGGTGGCTCTTTGCAGCCGCTTAAAGATGTATACCAGGATCGTTACCAACAGTTATTGGGCGAAAAGCCCTGAGCAGGCCCTTGAGCATGTCCTGAGTCTTAAACAGTTCGGACTCTGCCAACTGCGTTTAAGCTATAGCAGATGGCATCAGCAGCATGTATCTCGGGAAAATGTACTGAATGCAGCCCGGGCCTGCAAGGTGGCAGGAATTTCGTATTTCGTCTCTTTTGTGACGGATTTTTCGAACGAGGATGATTCATACGAACAATTTTTGCGCGACAATATCCTGATGTTTTTCCCGGAACCTGTTATTTATGCAGGCCGGGCCGAATCTTTTGGTCGGGATGCGATCTTTACAGATTATCAGGATAATCGTTGCGCCATGAATCCCTATCTGACTCCTGATCTCACCATGTATGCATGCTGTGATGCCGGAAGCCACTTTAAAACGACCGATTTTTTTAAGCTGGGCAGTCTCAAAAACGAATCTATCAAACAGCTTTTTGAAAAGAGCGAATCATGCCAATTGTTCAACGCTATCCGCTCCCTGGGTATAACTACTATCGCATCGTTTGCAGGATTTAAGGCGCGGGACATCGTCACTTACCGGAAATGTGAGTTGTGCAGGCAGTTATTCGACTCTCCTGAAATGTTGAAGAAACTCAAGATTGCAGCCGAGGGAGAGCTTCAGCAATGGACCAGATAACCACCCTGACAGAGACAGGAGACCTCTTTGAATTTACTCCTGAATAACCTGCTCATTCCCATCGAACTGGACGGGATGGACGAATATGTGCGAGCGGCGGCAAAAGAGCTGGAAATAGCTGCCACGGAGCTATGTATAACTGACATATTGAGTAAATCTCTTGATATGCGCAACAAAGAGCAGTTCTGTTATGCGCTGACCGTTGTGGTACGGGTTCCTGACAGCTATCCGAACAAACAGAAATTTCCTCTTTTTATCCCAAGTCTCCAGCCGGACAGAGCTGGAGCTTTCATGCCGGACAGGCCGATAGTGGTCGGTTTCGGCCCCGCAGGCATGTTTGCAGCACTTGAGCTTATTGCCCATGGGATCAAACCTCTCATCTTTGAACGAGGGAAAAAGATAGAAGAACGTTCTATCGATGTGCAAAGATTTATCAGAGAAAGAGAACTCAATCCCGAATCTAATATTCAGTTCGGGGAAGGCGGAGCTGGGTCATACTCCGATGGCAAGCTGTTTTCCAGAAGAAATCAAAACACCAGCTATGTGAGTCGGGTGCTGGATACCTTTATCAAATTTGGCGCACCAAAAGAAATCGGTTACATCAGTAAACCCCATCTGGGTACCGACGTACTCTGCAAAATCGTTCGAAATATCAGGAACTATATTCTTGCAAAAGGTGGAGAGATTTTTTACAGCTCGAAAATGACCGACATCATGATAGAAGAGGATACAGCTATCGGCATAGTGGTCAACGGGGACCAGGAATATCTCTCCTCAAACATCTATCTCGCTTCAGGGCATTCAGCGCGTGACACCTACGAGATGCTTCATAAAAAAGGTGTTGCTCTTGAACAGCGGCAGATTGCTGTCGGAGTGAGAATTGAGCATCCTGTCGAAACCATCAACCTGATGCGTTATGGCAATAAGTATGCACAATTCTCCGGTCTCGGAGCTGCCACCTACTCTCTGAACTATACCAATAAGAAACTCCGCCGGGGGGCTTACACCTTCTGCATGTGCCCTGGTGGTGAGGTCATCAATGCGTCTTCAGAGCATGGTATGTCGGTTGTCAACGGGATGAGCTATTCGCGCAGATCTTCACCGTTCTCTAACGCGGCGATGGTGGTCACCTGCCACACCACAGATTATCCATCTTCCAACCCACTAGCCGGCATTAAGTTTCAAGAGGCCATTGAACGAGCGGCCTTTATCGCCGGTGGAGGCAACTGGAGAGTGCCCGCCCAGAATCTATTGAATTTTTTAGGTGAGACAAGCTCGACTGTTTTGCCTGACAATTCTTTTAAGATGGGTACCGCTCATGCTGACATGAAGGAGATTCTGCCCGGTTTTGTGACAGAGCAGCTTCTGGCCGCATTCAGTTCCTGGAAGAAAGAAGTTCCACAATTTTTTTCAGATCAGGCGATTCTGCTTGGCACGGAAACCAGGACGTCTTCTCCTGTGAGAATAGTCCGTAACGACCAGTACCAATCAGTCAATATCAAAAACCTGTACCCGATTGGCGAAGGCTCGGGCTATACCGGAGGGATAACGAGTTCTGCTGCGGATGCGGCGCGGACGGTTGAACAACACCTTTCACGAGATTGAGGCAGCTTGTAACAATCTGTCAGCTTCCGTAGAAATCTTCTGGCCGAGGGAGCTGGTGTTCAGGATTCCGGTGTTCCCCGCCGCTGGTGACAAAGATGCCTGGCAGACCGGGTAGGGGGCATTTATATTCACAGATTCCGCAACCGATACAAAGATCATCAACGATATAGGGCTGCTTGACGGTCACTTGTGCCCCGTCACTGTTTATCACTGTCGCTTCGCGAAACTGGATAGCCTTCACCGGGGTCGGGCAATGCTCCTCACACACCATGCAGGGAATCCCCTTGGCGTGCGGCAGGCACAGGTCCCGATCAAACCAGGCGTTGCCGATTTTCATCAGATGTTTTTCCTGCCTCGTCAGCTGGCGAATTGCCCCGGTAGGACAGACCTGACCGCAGAGTGTGCAGTTGAATTCGCAATATCCTGTGCGGGCGGCAAGCTTCGGAGTGAAGATCGCATCAAGTCCGCCCTCAAGAAATGTCGGTTGCAGGCCGTTGCCGATACATACCTGAATACATTCGGCACAACGTACACACCTGCCGACGAATTCGTCTTCCGGCAGAGCACCGGGAGGACGGATGAGCAATGGATCGCTCCACTTGTCGAGCCCATGCACCTCTTTGATGGAAGGCAGTACCATCGCTGAAGCGACTGCCCCTATGAACTGGCGTCGCGACAGGCCACGAATTGTTGATGTTTGTTTCGGTTGTGAAAAGCCAAAGCGGATTACCCTACGTGGGCAGCGAACCTGACATTCAAGGCAGAGATTGCAGCGCGACATATCAATGTCACGATTTTCATTGATCGCTCCCATTCGGCAGAGCGATGAACAGACACGACATTTCCCGCATTCCTTATCACCGCCCCGACTGCGCATGAGGCCATAGCGGCTCAAAAGGCCGAACATTGCGCCCAATGGGCAGATATTCCGACAGAAAAAACGTTTCTGAGCCATCTCAAGGAGCATGACTCCGCCCAGAATGGCAAAGGAGAAAAAAGCGAGTTGAAAATATTTGCGTTCAGCCGGTAATATTGTCTCCTTCAACCAGCTGTAAATCGGTTCGGTGATGTTGTTCACCGCATCAGGGGCATGAAGATAGGTAAAGGTGAACACCGATTCCGTCATGCCATGCGCAGCCGGGTAGAAGGCCTGGGCCAGACCTCGTACCAAAATGGAAAACGGGTCAACATAACCGGCCACATGAAAACCGCAAAATGCCAGCAAGAGCGTGACGATAAAGAGCCATAACCCAAGACGGGGAAATAGTGTGTTTTTTCCTGCTCTGTCGCTTTTTACGCCATGCCGGCAAACATCAAGCAAAGACCCCATGGGGCAGAACCAGCCGCAGAAGGCCCGCCCCACAACCAGCGCCAGCAGAAGAACTGCAATCGCCGGCACCATAAGGGCAATAACAACCTTACTGGCAAGCATCACCGTTGCCGCCAAAAACGGATCCAGCCGAAAGAGGATGTTGACCGCATAGGCCATATCATCAGCGCCGCTGTAATCAGTGTGGATAAAGAGGAAAAGAAAAAGCCCAAGAAACAGTAACTGGCTCAGTCTGCGCAACAGCAGTCGGTTCTGGAGGGGGCGTTTGTTGGACGGATTTTTCGCAGTCATCAGAGCTGGAATTCCTGAATCCGCATCTTCGCGGGATCCATCTCGCCAAGTCCCATGGCGTGAGCGGCGACTGTAGAATCTATTTCTTCGGGCTTGAGGCCAAAGAGGGTTGTGGCGTAGGCATCTGCCGCTACCGGATCTGTGGAGGCAATCACGGTGTCGCGGATCTCGACATCATCCTCATTCCCACCCTGCGGACCGTTTCGCATGAGGAGGCGGGTGGCATCGACCACGGTGAGTGTCGGTCGAATTACGGTTGCGAGATCAGCCAGTTTCTGGCCGAGGTTGAAGTGCAGGCTGCCCCTTCGACCACCAATCACCCCCATCGCATTTTTCAGGCCGAGGGTAAGGCGACTGAGCCCATGGTGCTTGGCCACCGGAACATTGATGTAGACATCGGCCTCCAGGGCATCTCGATAGATTTCCCATTGGGACAACGATTTACCGTTTTTTATATCAACCGGCACAAACTTTCTCTGATCGATATGCAGAAGGCGCACCCGCTTGTCGCCGATAGCCGCGACACCATCCTGTATGCCGCTGTTGACGTAGCAGCGGCGTTTTTCATTGCAGGTGTGATCAAAAATCTTCACTTCACCGGCACCAGCATCAAGTGCCAGTTTAGCGAGTTGTACCACCACTATCGGATGGCTGTTCGCTCCCTGGGCAACATTTCTGTCCCAGCCGATGTTCGGTTTGATGACAACCTTGTCACCGTTTTTTATGAATGCTCCCGGCCATCCCAGAGTCTCAAGAGCCTTGGTGACCAGTATATCGTACGACTTGCCGGTTACAACAACGAGTTTGGGTGTATTCTCAATGGCGAACGCGCTGGTTGCATCCCACAAAGGAACCGGCAGGCCGAGACCCGCAGACCAGGCCATAGCCTCCAACAGGAATTGACGTCTGTTTTTCATATTGATCATCCTCTCGTATCAAGCGATGCAATACTTTGCAGCTATCCAGCATAACATTTTACGGCAGTCAGTTCTGTTTCATTATCTAACTATTCTATGACGCTTTATTGCATTTTGAAATGCCGTTTTTACGGGCTAGGCATATATTCCTGGAAATAATCAGGAGGACCACAATAGGTTGGAAAAGAGGTCGCTTTCTGGTGGCCGGCCTGCTTTTTGGGTAGAGTCGGTCTACTTACGGGAGGGTGATGATTTCATATTGGCAAAAGCGATGAATCTTTCTGCTTCCTCTGCCGCATGCTCACTTCCGGTCATGCGCATGTCCATCATCCGCGTTTCTGCCAGTAGCAGACCCAGGCGGGTGAGGGCCTGCCGGGTTGCAGGGAGAGCGTGTCGTGAAAAATTGGCGTCGAGCATATCACCCCGGCAGCACGTTTCAAAACCGAAGGCGGTGAGAACCTGATCGATGAATTCCAGCCGGAACAGCCGTTGCTGATGCGCGGCACCACCCCCTTTAAAACGAAAATTGATATAGTTGGTTGAATCCTGCTCGCCGCAGATCGTATCGACAATGGAAAAATGGTAGCCGAAACGGATATTCAGATGCAGATATTCTTTAGCGGCAATAGCGTAGCTGGCGAGCAGCCGCGAGTCGAGTGAAAAAATTCCACCGCTTGCCTGGTCAAATCCCTCCCAATCCACATGATGCTGGCGTGTGTCCCAGTAAATTCTCGGATCTGCCATTCCTTGCCACAGAGCCCGCATGGGCAGGCTCGAAAGCTCCTCGAGGGTAATCGTGTCGTCAGGTGAAGATGTTTTACTGTTATCGAGATCAAGAACGTACATAACGAGCGGCAAATCGGTCGCGAGTTTTCGTGCGGCTCCCAAGCCTCTGCCTTTTTTACCAACCAGGCTGAACATCTCCCGGACACTTTTTTCATGACAGAAGCGGACAATATCATGAAGCGAACGACAATGTTCCGGGGTAAATGTTTCGCCGTCAGGGTCGGTCAAACCTAGCTGGGTGGTGCGGGCTGTAAGCGCTGTATATTTTTCTGTTGGAAATTCATTGTCAACGCTCTTTTTGCCTGATTGTAGCATGGCATTGACACAGCCATTGAAAATCCTGCCGGAAGCGGCGTCAACGGTGACAATCTGGTCCGCTGTGAGTTCGACCATGTCGCCGACCAGAACAGGGATGCCCCTTTCGCGGGCCACTGAGGCAAAATGACTGGCCCTGCTCCCATTTGCGGCAATGACGCCGACCATGCGGTCAAGAAACTGCGATAATGAGGGCCGAAGTGTCGGGGTGCAGACCACTGAACCTCTAGGGATATCAAGAAAAGTTTTACCTGTGGGCGCGAAAAACACGGGGCCGCAGGAAATGCCGGGTGCGGCGCAATGGAGATCGCGGTAAAGCAGGTTTTCGAGGTCGACCTCTGCGACCATCGCCGGTGGCGGATCCTTCTTCTGGAGGAGGGGGCGACTCTGGAGAACCGTCAAGCCGCTCTCGTCGAGCGCCCATTCGATATCCTGCGGGCAGCCGAAAAAGTATTCCAGTTGCAAACCCCATAGTCTGAGCTGCTCAAGTTCGGCTGCGGTTAACAGGGTATTGCCTGAAGTGAATGGTGCCCTCTGGTTATTGCGGATAAGATGATATTTTTCCGGGGTACGGGAGCCGTCAACCAGTCCCTCTGCCAGCCCCTCCACTGCGTATATCCCCAGCCGTTCCTCGCTTGCCTGAGTTGCCGGGTCGAGGGTGTACATGACTCCCGATGCTCGTGGCGAAATCATGGGAACTACCAGGGCCGCCATGGTGGTGTCACTGTCGCTTAGGCCGTGACGGATGCGGTAGCTCATTGCCCGTGGACAATATTTTCCGGCGATCACTTGTTTATAGGCCGCGACAACGTCCTCAGGAAGCACTTCAAGTTCACTGGCATATTGGCCGGCGAACGACACGCTACCGTCTTCGGCCAGGGCACTGGAGCGAACAGCTAGCAAGGTGACTGGTCCCAGCCCTTGAAGAGCGAGATCTATCTCTTTAACGATATCTGCAGGAATCTTACAGGCAAGGATCAGCTCTTGCAATTCGCCGGCGATACGAATGATCGTCTGGTGGTCGTCAGCATGGAGTTGCTCGAAGCGTTGGATAAGCTCGTCTTGCAGATGATTTTCGGAAATAACATGGTGAAAACTGTTTGCGGTAATGACAAAGCCGCGCGGTATGATGATGCCTGAGCGTCCTGCGGCTGAAAGATTCGCCGCTTTTCCGCCTGCAAGTTCGGGGTGGCTGGCTGCCTGCTGAAGTGGCAGTACATAGGGTGGATTGGCACTGACACCCGATGGCATCAGCAGTTCCCGTATCTGTGCTGCCAGCAGGGTGTGGCTGTCAGGCAGCTTCGCATATAGAGGATTCATGGCAGAGAGATGGGCTGCCATGGAACCGACGATGTCGATTATTTGTTCCGAGAGCTTACTGATCAGCAACGAATCAGCAGGGTTATGACCGGAGATATGGGATTCAAGGTCGGCCAGGAGGTCAAGGGCCTGACCATCAAGTTGCAGGATGGTTCTAAAGGACTGATATCTCTCACGCAACTGTTCGCCTGGGGCAAATACGCTCTTGAGCCAGTGTCGCCAGCGTCTCCGGATATCATTATACCCCTTGGCGGTGTTCATCAGGACTGTTGAAGTTGTTGCCCCACCAGCCGGGCCTTGGTTGTTCTATACCAGGTCATGCGGCCCATTATTGCTGAATAGAGCATTCGGGTAGCAATATAGACGAGCAGAAAAGACGGAAAATACTCAACCGTATTGCCAAGAAAGGGCAGATGAAAGGGCAGTTCCAGCGGTGCATCGACAAAACGCAGACTCAACCAGGCCAGGGCAAAGGGCATGGGCCAGATCGAGACGCAAAAAATGGCGGCGCCTAACGAGAATGAGTGGCCGAAGGCATCGAGGCCCTGCTTGTTGACCGCCTTAAAGCTTTCTTTGTCGCCGAGCTTCAGTGCGGTTTCGGATAGCTCATGGTTGTGATCCATCTTGGCCTGCATTTTTCGAATGTATTTCTTGTTGATGAAGGTCACCAGACTGGCTGACAGGTCACCGAGAAGAATACAGTAGAGTGCAAGGATAACCGTGCCGAGAAGGTATCCCGCCGATGCTGAAGGCAACCATCTGAAGGGTGCTATCAGCCAGGGATCAAGGAGAAGAAGAGCAGAGGTTATGGTGTTCATATCGAAGCTCCGGGCGCAAGGCCCGGAGCCATCCGGGGCACGAGGCCAATGTAAAATTAACCAAATATCCGGTAGTTGAAAAATCCTCGCAACACATAATCAATACCGACATAGAGCGCCAGGACGATAAACAAGCGCTTTAAGAGGATATCGGAGAAGTATTTTGAGGTTCTCGGTCCGATAACAGATCCGAGAGCGATGCCGGCAAGCTCAATACCGATCAGTACCCAGTCAAACTGCACACCTTTGGAAATGAGGGTAATGATACTGGTAATCATGCTGATCAGTACTGCCAGAGCAGAGGTGCCTGCTGCGAGATACATCGGCAGTTCGGCAACGCTGGTCAAAAACGGAACAAGCAGGAAGCCGCCGCCTACGCCAAGGAACGCAGCGATAGCAGAAATGACGATGCCACCAAGGAACGGGATCAGGGGGTTGAATTTGAATTCAACACCATAGAAGGTGAACTTGATGGAGGTGATCGATATCTCGGTAACTTTAACGCCCATTGCGGCGGTGTCGACTTTTTCACCACTCTTCTGTTTCTTCACGGAAGCCTCGAAAGCTGCGGCGGCCGCCTTGGCTTTCTTCTTGCTGGCCTGTCCGGCAGCGGAAGTCTCGTAAAACAGATAGATGCCAAGAGCAAGAACAAACAGACCGAAATATCCCTGGTACTGGGAAAAGGAGATCTTGCCGGCACTGAGGGTAACGGAGCCCCAGGCACCGAGAATGGAGCCAACACCAAGGGAGACAGCCAGGGGCACCACGAGGCGTCCCATCCGGTAATAGTTGAACGAGGAAATGAGGGCGGATAAGCCAACAAGATACTGGTTGGAACCACGGATAGAGTCGGTAACAGCCTTGTTCAGTGCCGGGGTGGTCTCTTTAAAGGATTTGGCATAGCCGCCAAGACCGAAGATGCTCATATGGCCAACGCCTGCCATAACACCGCCAAAGGCGCCAACTGTACTGAAAATCCAGCCAACCCACACTGCCCAGCAGAAAGCCAGGATCATGTTGACCTGGGGAGCGCCGGGGATACCGAGAAATCCAGCAGGTTTGGACGGGTCTATCTGACCTGGCTCAGTGCCTTGTGGAGCAGACGCGATAGCATCCTGCAGTTTTCCGGCCCAGGCGGGTTCCAGCCACATACTGACGGCGAGCGTCATGCACGCCGCAAAGAGGAATAAACGATGGTTTTTTTTCACAACAGCCTCCAGAGGTTAAGGATAATATTTCTTTATGAGCGTGACACTCGAACTTCTCAATTGATCGTATTTTCCTGCAATGCCCTCCTCTTAACGTAGATTTTGTTGACACGTTCAAGGCGCATTACTGCTCTTTAAAGTGTATTCTATAGTTTGTGAGGACATAAAAGCAAACTCTGTGCCAAAGATGAATACGCCTTTCGTTCATATTTCTTCGCACATTTTTCTTTGTAGGGATTTGAGCAATTGGCTACGCTATTTCGTAGAAAAACAATGCGTTGGTATGCGTAATTGGTGGTGATGGAATGTGCTGACGTTGGCCCTGGCAGCATCAGTGGCTCTGAAATAATGAGGATACACAAAATACGGAAGGGGGAATGTGCAACATTTTCGATGCGCCACTATCCTGACGACCTCTGGCTATGAATCCAGAGCCTGCTGTTAATGTGGCCGCAATAGAATGGTTGCACTGCAGCAGCTATGTTGCAGCATGTTGTGGCGATCCTTCAAGAGAGGCAGGATCTGAAGCCGAAGTGTTATAAACGAAACGGCCAAGGTTCGGGATATCTGCCGGCAGCTGGTGTGGGATGGACAATTCATCCTTTATCCTGATCCAGTATCTCCCTGACCTTTTTCCCCAGAGTGGTTCTGGTATAAGGTTTCTCGATGAACTTGACATCAGCATCAAGTACCCCATGATGGGCGATGATGTTTGCAGTGTATCCGGAAGTGAAAAGTACTTTTAATTCCGGATCAAACGTCAGAAGGTGCGTGAAAAGTTCTTGTCCGTTCATGTCCGGCATAATAACATCGGATATGATCAGATTGATATTTCCAGTATGCTTTCTGACCAGCTCGATCGCTTCGTTCGGCAAAGCAGCGGTCAGGACACTGTAACCCAGCCGTTCAAGCATAGTTTTGGCCATTTCCAGAACCCTGGGATCGTCTTCAATCAGCAGAATAGTCTCATCTCCCTGCAAATCTGGGGATGAAAGGTTCTCCTTCATAACCGGTTCATCATTTCCGCAGTAGCGCGGTAGATATATTTTCACAGTGGTACCTTGTCCTTGCTCACTGTAAACGTTGATAAAACCATTGTTCTGTTTGACGATGCCATAAACGGTGGCCATACCGAGGCCGGTTCCCTCACCGACCGACTTCGTGGTGAAGAAGGGTTCAAAGAGATGATCCAGCGTTTCTCTGTCCATGCCGCAGCCAGTATCGCTGATAATCAATTGGGCATACTCACCGGGGATTGCTTCCCGGTTGTTCTGGCAGTAGTTTTCGTCGATAGTAACGCGTTCGGTTGCAATCAGCAGTTGGCCTGTTCCATCGATGGCATCTCGGGCATTTATGCAGAGGTTGGCGAGGATTTGATCGATTTGCGACTGATCCATATAAATTGGCCAGAGCTCTTCGGCAGGCTTCCAGACAAGGTTGATATCTTCACCGATAAGGCGCTTCAGCATTTTCAGCATGCCGGATACCACCTCGTTGAGATTGAGTGTCTGGGGAGCAATGGGTTGATTGCGGGCAAAGGCCAGTAGTTGCCGGGTGAGATTGGCAGAACGCATGGCTGCCTTTTCAATCTCCATCAGATCAGTATGGAGGAGTTGGGGCGATTCAATATCATCCTTGGCCAGTTCAAGGTAACCAAGGATGACGCCCAGCATATTATTGAAATCGTGGGCTACACCGCCGGCTAATCGGCCTACGGACTCCATTTTCTGGGCCTGGACGAGCTGTTCCTGCAATTGCACCCGTTCTGCTTCGGCTTCGGTGATCTTTCGAACCTCGTTTTGCAGGTTTTCATGCATGAGGTTAATCGCGGCGGAGGCATTATCCAGTTCGTCGTTTTTGCTTGGCGTGCGTTTTTTTCTGTTCAATCGAAAAGGGCCGCTGGAAATGTCTGCGGCTACTCGTGTTGCATGGTCTGCCAGGTCGATCAGGTGACGTGTTACCAGACGTTGGAATAGAGTGAGGATAAAGATTGAGACCAGGAACGTTTTCAAGCCGTTGCCAATAAAAATTATGACAGCTTTCCGAATGAGACGGCTATAGACAGTATCCAGGCTGGCGACAACCTGCAGAGTGCCTATGGTAAGCTGTTTTCCCTGATAGTTGTATGGGATAGGGATTTCCATCTCAATGGTATTGTGTGAAGTTCGATCGCCGCCTGACCATGAATGCTGATCGTCGACATACACCTTCAGAAATTCCATATCCCGAATTTGCAGAATGCTGTCGATGATGATGCGGATCCCCTGGGTATCGAAGGTCCATATGGAATGGCTCAATGAGTTGATCTGGGTTGTTTTGATTTCATCAAGTTGATGCTGGAGGTCGCCTAGCTCTTTACGGTAGTCAAAAAGGAGTTGGGATGCGGTAGTCAACACGGTGATAGCAGTGCTGAAGGCAACAGTCAGGATCATAAGCCTTCGTGCAATGGGACTATGGCTGAACATGAAAACCTCCTGAGTTGATGAAGGGCATTTCTGATCCTTTTAAAAGTAATAGCATGGAACGTGTTGGTAGGTATAGCGATTTCTGGACGGAGGTGAAACGGGGCCGTCAATGATCTCTGCCAGGATGATCTTCTCTGGATTATTATGCGTTCCGGGAACATTTCAGGCCTGGTGGCTCGACTTGTTATCAGGGGATATTTCAGCTAAGCTTTCAGGTGTATCACGTGAAGTGAACATCAGGTTGGTCAAAAGCTATTAAAAGGAACGGGAAGGGGTTTGCGAATTTAGGCAGTAGGCTTTTCAAGCATATCACTCTCTCAAAAGAGGAGGCGACATGGAACGAGAATCGAAGCCGAAAAATTATATCCTGCGGTGGTTGATGACCATTATGATCCTCGTTGTAGCTCCCTGCGCTTCACTCGCCGAAGATACAACAATTCCGATTGAATATGTGTACCCCGACCAGTCGGTCTGGACAACCAAAACAGATGCTAAGGGCGTGTTGGAAAATCCCCTGCTTCATCTTGCCAAGGCGCTCTTTTCTGAGCTGCATCTTGAATGGAATGCGAAACCCTATCCGGCAGGTCGGATGTTTGAAAGACTAGAGCAGGGCACGTCGAACTTTTCTATCCTTGTAAGAGCACCAAGACTTGCGGAAAGCTGCATTTTCAGCAAAAAACCTGTGGTATTCACTGAACTACGGGTGTACCGCAAAGGTGCTTCACCAGCCATTACGGAAAAAACAGACCTGAGAGGCAAAAGCGTGATCGTCATTCGCGGTTATTCCTATGGGGGGATCGGCAAATTTCTTCGTGATCCTGCAAACAATATTGCGGTTAATGAAGCACTTCGGCATGAGGCCGCCTTTCAAATGCTCGAATATGGGCGAGCAGAGTATCTCATTGATTATACAGGGCCATCTGAGGAAATACTGATTGCTCAGCCGATTTCTGATATTGCTCATGATGTGCTCGACAGGCTGGATGTTTTTCTGGTCCTGTCAAAAAACTATCCCGATGCGGAAAACATGATGGAGCGCATGGAGAAGGCGGTGGCTTCAATTGATGTAGGCCAATGGGGGCTGCAAAGGCCTTGATGCGGTTTTTGGGCTAGGCTGCAGTATGGCAATGCATCCCAGGGCATATTTCCCTGGGATGCATTAGCATCTGTCCCCTGATCCGACCTGAATTCGTTGTGTGCACTTTTTGCGGTCGACGTCAGGAGAACATACTGATGTGGGTGTGAACTATTTCAAGAAGCTGCAGCAGTAATCGGTTATTTCCCGGACTTTCAGCTGAAAAGATGCGTTAGCTGGAACGGTAAAGTTTTCGCCTCCTTTGATGGTTTGCCAATCGGCGCCTGGCAAGAGTACCTCAAGATTGCCGGAGATGATCTCCATCAGCTCTTTATCCACTGTATTGAATGTGAATTCTCCCGGCAGCATGATACCGAGTGTTTTGCGGGAGCCGTCCGGAAAAATAACAGTTCTGCTGGTTACTTTGCCGTCAAAATAGATGTTTGCCTTTTGGACAACTGTGACATTATCAAACTGTGACATGATAAAATCCTTTTAAAAGATGTGTTTGGAATGCATTGCAACAGAAATGTGTTGGACTGGCGGGCTCGATTCTTGTATTGAACTGTTCCTTTCAAGCCGGGATTCGGAATGTAAATGGAACTGCCGAAAAAATCAGCAATGAAGAGAGCAGGGTCTTAAAAAAAATGGTGAGGGCTGCTTTGGCGCGGTTTTACGTCTGGTATAAAGATGAGATGTTTTTTATTGCGCATTGCCTGCCATCTGACGAGTCCTGATGGCTTTACAATAGATATTCTGGGCCCTGTTCATGGCATCCTGTGCCTGGCGTGCAACTCGATACGCTTCGAGAGATTTATCGTTGTTCCAGAGATTTTTCGCATTATCCAGTAGGTCGGCAGAGACTTCCAGTTGAGATTTCATACCAAACGGGTGAAAAGGGCGGCTGCGGGCCCAGTCCAGACGCCCTTCGACATCGATAATGGCATCTTCGTAATACTCCTCAAGATGTTCCCTGCGGGCAAACTGAATGAGATAATGGAAAATGATGGCAAGACATCCAACCGCAAGAATATATGTCATGGCGATATCTCCAGTGCATATGCCGGTCTTGCCAAACACAGCAGGAAACGGCAGCGTATATTTTGGGGCTTGTATTCAATGTACCTACTACTCAATATGCTCGATCTTCTTGAACCAGGCCATAAATTCTGCATCAATTGTGTCTATTGATTGACCCATATGTTTTTCAATGATGGCCACACTTTCCTTGGCCGGGGGCATCGGGCGTCCGCCGGGTGTCAGTTGCTGCAGATCCTGGTAGATAGCTTTCAGCTTACCATTTTCCTGCAAATAGAGGGTGAAATACCGTGCTGTCGCCAGCATAGTGGCCATCTGTTCGGCAGGTGGAGACTCATCATCGGTCTCATGCTGTAGATCTTTAGCCAGTTCATATTGTTCAAAGGCAAACCAGTTACTGGTGACGACCTGCTTGATGGTTGGCCGGATGTCACGATTTCTCCGCATCAGTTCGATGAGTACCTTGCCTCGCCAGTTTGGCAACCCGATGACACTATTGCCGTCAAACTTTGCGACCTCATACAGACTTGCCATGCCTTCATCGAGCCACTGCGGTGCATCGCCAAAATGTGAACGGATGGCAAGGTGGAAAAACTCATGCATGATCGTGCCGATCTGAAAACCGTCCGGTATGGCTACAAGTACCGACATGTCGTCACGAAAGGAGTAGCCGAACGTGGCACGGCTCACTTTTAAACCGTGCAGCTCCAGAGCCAGATCAACCAGTTCTTCAGAATAGGGCACCATATAAACCGTAACATAAGACCCTGGCAGGGAAATTCCATATTGCTGCTCAAGAAAATCAAGATACTTTTCAAGATAGCTAGCCATTTTATTGAGTGTTTCAGGGGATTGCCCAGAATGTGAAGCAAAAATGAACCGTTCGAAAGGAACAACAGTGAATTTTTTCACCCTGGCCTGGGTGGCCTCTGCGGCGAGATCGGGATTTCCCAAAGGGATGAGCCGTGCCTCCATCTCCTCTTTGGGGATTTCCGCTACCCGGTAGGCGGGATAGGTGTTGAAGGTCTCGTCCCTTCCCACCCAGTAATAGGTTTTACCGCTGGCTCTGGACGACGCCCCGATAAGGCTGGCAATAATCTCGACCGACCCGGCCAGGTTATTTTCAGGCAAAGGGTCGGGATCGGTCGCCCGACAGAGATTGAGTTCTTTTCGTATCAGGATATTGGCCGGTTCCGACAGTGCGTATCGATAGAGCATCCATTCCAGAACATCTCCGCCCCAAATGCGAAGCTCGGTAACCCTGCAGCCGCTTGTTCCGAGCATATAATCGACATGGGCCCTCCGGCCATAGAGTTCCTCGCGGTAACGGATGAGATGGGTGTAGGCATCCAGATATCGCCCCTCAGTCCAGGATTTTTGGCCCAGCTGGAAATCATCCTCACCAATTGCAGACAACGGAAACATGGTCAAAAGAACCCAAAAGCAGACACCAGAGAAGGTCAATTGGGAAAATAGCCATTTTCTAGACATTTTTCTCCTCCTTTGGTTCAGTGACCTTGTATCTGCTTCAGTGTATGCATTCATTGCAGAATAGGTCTTTTACCTGTACTAGAGATGCTCCCCGCCAAACTACTTTTTACTGCCTTTTTCAAAAGGCGATATCGGCATATCGTTTTGACCAATGGGAGCCGCATCGAGCATGTCAGAAGTTGGCGAACCGGGATGAGGAAGCGCGGTTGATGACTCCGGAACGCTTCCCGGCAGATCCAGTACTCCGGTTTTCGAACTACCGAGAGCATATAACGCCAGATAGACTGGTCGATCCTGAATCTGGTAATCAAATTTTACCGTAAGGGTGACAACCATCAGAATCGTCCCCAGCGTGGCCAGGATAATTCCGGGGGAACTGCTTGTCAGCATCACCTTGAAACCACCGGATTCCCCTGACAACTGACTTGACTCCTCCTTTAAGCGGCCAAGAATGAAAAAGGCGCCGACCATGGCCAGTACCATGCCGACCAGAAAGCCTGTCTGTCGGGTCCAGGTGCGCAGCAGAAGGGTCGCGTTGATTTGCTGGTAACGCATGCGGATAACGTCCTGTTCCAGGGAGACCAAGGTTTTCCACTGCACATATCCAAGCTGGCTTCGTTGACTTTCCGGTAGAGTATTTTCCAGCTGTTCCAATCGGTCGGGTTCTATTGGGCTGCCACTTCGCAGATCCTGATAGAGGAGATGGTATTGAACAAGGCTAACCAGGAAAAAAAAGAGTACCAGAGTTACGAGTCCACCACGCATGAGTGGGATCATTCGCCGTTGCCATTGTTCGACAGCCATATCTGGGTGCTTGCCGCTAACTTGCTTTGGTTCCATGCCTTACCTCCTGACGTTTTCTATCAAGGGTACCCACCTAAGCGCTTTGCTTATTTATGAGTTGCAGATTGCTTCAGCGGGGTTTGTTATGATTTGCATATCTGCATGACATCATTGACAATGTAAACCAGATCCGGCACTGATGGGGATGGATGCACACAATCTATAAAAACCTAACATAAACAGTATAGCAGATGAAGAGGTGTTAACGACAGGCGTACGCGTTAAAAAATAACGTGTTGAAAAAGCGCGGTAGTTATGCTGGTGGAGTGAAAGCATAGCAATTGGCGATGTATCTTTTTTTTGAAAACATCAGACTGCTTTTAAGGATACAAGCTAAAGGCCACAAAGCTAAAGAAGCTGATGGAAGGTTTCAGCTTAGAGAGGATCCCGAATGGTATATCACTGATCTTGACTCTAGAAAAGCCGGTATAGAGCGCTCCGCTACTCTCTATCCTGGAGAGAATGTCGTAAATTCCAATCTTTAGCGTGGTCAGTCCCACACACACAATCTTCCAATCTCAATGCGCTCCATGAGTCAGAGAACTCCGAACTCTGACTCATGGTTATCTGTCCTGTAACTGACAAATGCGCAGCTTGAAAATCGGGATTACTTCTCTCGCTTGCTACAGTATCGGGCTAATCCTGCAGCAAGGTGTTTGTAAGAAAAATTACGAACGCACTGTCTCAACAGATTGCTTTGCAACTACAGTAGTTGAGCAGTCGGATGCATAATCGGCCGCTGCGGTAAAGATAACATCTGTAGAACTATTGAGTGCAGTTTCAGCAGAATCCTGAATGACTCCAATAATAAAACCCACAGCAACAACTTGCAGGGAAATATCATTGGGGACCCCGAAAAGACTACAGGCAAGAGGAATCAACAAAAGGGAACCTCCGGCGACACCCGAAGCACCGCAAGCCGATACGGTTGAAACGAGGCTTAACAATAATGCCGTTGGCAGGTCAATCTGGATGCCAAGGGTATTGACAGCAGCAAGTGACAGTACAGTAATGGTGATTGCTGCACCGGCCATGTTAATGGTCGCCCCGAGGGGAATTGAGACCGAGTAGGTGTCTTCATGGAGGTTCAAACGCTTACAGAGATCCATATTCACAGGAATATTTGCTGCTGAACTTCGGGTGAAAAATGCCGTCACCCCGCTTTCGCGCAAACAGGTAAAGACCAGAGGGTACGGATTTCGTCGGGTTACGAAAAAAACAATAATTGGATTCACTACAAAAGCTATGAGCACCATTGAACCAAGTAATACAGCCAGCAAATGGGTATAGCCAGCCAATGCAGAAAAACCAGTTGTTGCAATGGTTTTTGCAACTAAACCAAAGATACCGATTGGAGCTATACGAATAACTATTTTTACAATACCAGAAATTGCTGTAGCGCTGGAGTGTAGTAGTTCCTTAACACTCTCAGCACTATGTCGAAAGAAGATACCAAGAGCAATGGCCCAGGCAAGGATGCCGATGAAGTTACCAGTCGCCAGGGCATGAACCGGATTATCGACAATCTTAAAGACAAGAACGTGAAGAATCTGGCCAATACCACTGGGAGGCGTCTGGCTAATATCGGATGAAACAAGAGAGAGCGTGGTCGGCATGAGAAAGCTCATGGTTACTGCTGTGAGAGCTGCCATGAATGTACCGAAAAAATACATGATGATAATCATCCGCATATTGGTCTGGGTGCCTTGATTTTGCCTGGCAATGGAATCCATAACAATGACAAAGACAAGAATAGGAGCAACAGCTTTTAATGCTCCCACAAATATGTCTCCCAAGATTCCACTTGAGATAGCGAATCCCGGGGAGAAGACAGCCAAAGCTATACCCGCAAGAATACCAACAATGATCTGTTGTACCAGGCTTCCAGATGCCAATTTTTTTATTATACTCAAGTCATTACCCATTTTAGATTTACCAGTGTTGAGATTTGTTTGTACTCAAAGAATGTCAAGTCTAAACCAATAGTGCAGGGCGGAGATATAATCGTAAATAGATGTATATGTCAATGCGAAGAAAAATAATGATTAAAAAACTAAATATGACTTGCTGTTATTGATGTAATTTGCAATTTGTGCAGGTGTGGTTGAGAGCCATCGGCCGAATGAACTCCTGTCACGAGGTAATGCTCTATGTTGTAGTCAGGATGTGAGGCGAGGTGGGTGGCCAATTTCAATCTCAGTAACTTCAACATACAACCTCACTTGATAGATCTACTGTTCGCCCACATTATATGTAAATTGTCACTGCTGTCCAGAAATAGGACAGACTTGAAAATTGGAAGCCTATAATCCGAGCAGTTACTGTTCTGAAAACAGATTTTCCGGGATCAGGTTCCCATGTTCACCTCTATCTTGATGATGGCTGTCCAAGACCTGGCAGCATTAGCTGAATCACAGGAGGAGACGGCGGCTGCCCAAATGGATCGTGAAGCTACTTCCCGATAGATAAAGAGATTGAGGCGCAGCATCGTCGTTGCCCGATTGGACATTGACCAACCAAACTTGGAAAGGTATTGCAGGTACTTGAGGAGTAGCAAGGTAATCAAGGCTGTTCAAATCGGAATACGTAGCGCATTTTCGTTAGTACCGATAAAGGTTTTCACCTTCAAGTGCTGCTTGAGATTCTTGAAGAAAATTTCTATCTCCTAACGATCTTTGTAGATAGCGGCAGTGAATGGTACTGGCACCAAACTCAGATTTATCTTCAGTAAGACATCCGAAGGGATTCGGCTCAGATTTTTACAGGTTGTGACAGTTCTCATTCTGCTGCAAATGTTCACAGGCGGTGTGACTGCGGTCGGTCGTCAATAACGGACACCAAAGCCTTAGGTTGAACTTTGCTTTTTGAAAAACTGTTGCTCATAGACCGCAGGTGACAGATAGCCCAATCTTTTCTGGCGCCTTTGGCGATTGTAGAAAATTTCTATGTACTCCGTGATTTCCTGCATTGCTTCACGCCTGGTGACGTCGCGACGATGGTATATTAACTCGTTCTTCAATACTCCCCAGAAGCTCTCAATGGGAGCGTTGTCATAGCAATTACCACGGCGACTCATAGAAGCTCGCATACCAAATTGGTCAAGCAATTTTCTATACTCCAGGGCGCAATACTGGCTGCCCCGATCTGAATGATGAACTAATCCTGGAGCTGGACGTTTGGCCGCTATGGCACGAAAAAGGGATTGGTAGACTAAGCTCTTGGTCATTCTCTCTCCCATCACATACCCGACAATTTCTCCTGTGAAGAGATCCTTATGGCCTGCAAGATACAGCCAGCCTTCAGCGGTAGCAATGTATGTCAGATCTGTAACCCAGGCTTGATTGGGAGCGTTAGCCTCGAATTTCTGCTCAAGAACATTCTCGGCAATCGGCAGAGCATGGTTGGAGTTCGTTGTCGCCTTAAACTTTTTCACCTGCTTGCAACGGATGCCGTGTTCTTTGCGGATACGCTTGATCCGGTGCACGCCGACCTGAATCCCATGCTCGGCAAGATCGCTTTGTAATCGTTCCGGGCCGTAGGTTTCCCGGTTTCTTTTGTGAGCCGCCTTGATCTCGAAGACAAGCCGTGCCTCTTCTTCCTGGCGTGGGGACTCTGAACGCTGCAGCGAGGCATAGTAGCCGCTTGGCGATACGTCCAATACCTGGCAGAGAAGAAGCACCGCAAACTCGGATCGTAGCTCTGTAATCATCGCGTACCGTGCAGCGACTCCTTGGCAGGTAAGCGAGCTTGCGAGACTCCGAAGTACGCGGCGGCTTTTTTTAGAATGTCGCGCTCCTGCTTGACGTGAGCCAGCTCTCGTTTGACTCTATCGAGTTCTAATTCGATTTCGGTCAGTGGCCGTTGCTGTCCGCCGATCTCGCCGAGTTTGCCGGCCTTGAATGCTCTTACCCAGCTCTCAAGAGTAGATTTTGGCAGTGCGAGCCGGCGTGAGGCCTCGTAGGAAGAAATGCCGCCTCCGACAACTAATTTTACCGCCTCATCCCGAAATTCCTTTGAGTAGCGGCCGTTGATACGTTTGGTCATTGAGACACCTCCATGTCGTGGGATTTGAAACATTGGTGTCCGTTTTATTCAACTTACCCCACCTGTAACTATGTATCATGGCAGGACATATAAATTATTTTTCAAATCTGCTAAAGAACTAAACAGTTCTTCCGATAAGAGACAATACGGATGTTTATGTCTTTGATTCAAGGAGGAACAGCATGAACAGTCTAGCACACAACATACCTTTTTCAGCATTGCCTTCACGGCAAAACCCTCTGTCGGATTACCGCTCGGCCGGATATGTTCAACAGCAGTCGATCAAGGCCCGGGAGAGTCTGGAAGCCGGTCTCGTCATCCAGACCAAGGATGGCGACCAGGTCACCCTTTCATCCAGCAGTTTTACCCAGATGGACGCCTTTTTGTACAATAGCAAAGGGTATGTCCAGAACGAAAATGGAACCGCCGCCTTCGGCACATCCCATCGCGAACTCACCCTCGCCTCAGGCCAGAGCTTTTCATTTTCCGTGGAAGGCAGTCTCAGTGAAGAGGAACTGAAAGATATCGAAAATATCCTCAAAGGAATCGATGGGGTCATCTCCAAGATGACCACGGGTGACATGGCCGCAGCCATGGACAAGGCCATGACAATGGGCGGCTATGACTCTGTCTCAGCCTATTCCGCAGATATCAGCTACCAGCAATCCTACGAGATGAACTCGGTGGAAGCAGCCACCGCAACCCGGTCATTGGCATCCTTGCATGACACCGAACCACAACCGGCTGTTGCTCCTGCAAGTGAAGAAATTGCTTCAGAAGACGCATTGCTTCAGCCAGCTCTGCAGGACTACGGCCTCTTCAGCGACGTTGACAGCCTGTTTAACAGGATTGTAGAGCAGGTTGAGCAGTATAACGACAGAATCATTGGTCTTGCCCGCAAGCCGGTCAATCAGCTTTTTGGTCATCACCTTCTGCAACGTGATGATGAGGCTGGCGAGCAGTTTGTCGATACTCTGGGAGCGGTTATGGCAGAGGTAGACTCCTTTATTGAGAACAAGATGAGCACACTGTTTGACCAGCTGCTCATCGATGTGGAAGAACAGGCCGAGTGACAAGAAACTCGGCAAAATTTCAAATATTGACAAAAGAAAAGGGGCTGCCCAGTATGTGGCAGCCCCTTTTCTTTTAAGCGCACCTTCCTCTGCTGGTTCTCCCGGCACGAGAAAGGCTCTTCTTCGTCGTTGCTCCTTGCTGTAACTCTATTTCCTACCCCGCATATGTCATGGTCATCGAGGGCTGTTTATGAATTTATGATTATTTTCAAAATATTTGTGATATCCATGAGGGGTTTGCCCATGTGCAATCCCCCGGCTATCACTCAGAGTACCTGCTAGCCTTCAGCTGCAAAGGCCGCTGATTCCGGAGCCTTCGCTTAAGAAAGATTCTATGAAATGTACTATGTTATTGAGTTATTACGGTTGAGTTGGTTGTTAAATGAACGATGGAGACGGTAACGATGCTATAAGAAATATCTAGTGACAAGGTAAAGAATTTTAGAAAAACTGAGACTAATGATGTTTCCTAACCAGGTAGGACTTCACCTGCCAACATGGCCTACCTATTTTGCAGGGTTTCTTGACTGTTCGTCCTGATGTTTCGTATTCTAAAGTATACATCCTAAATTCTGGTTTTCGGTAAACGTCCATTCACAGGACAGGTATCTGATCATAAAGTGTCCAATGGGACGAGAGCAGATATCTGGGAACATACCGAGAAAAGATAGGAGGTGCGAACATGAAGTGGACCGCAATCAGAAAGGACCCAGGATCGCCCAAACAATCTCCCCACCTATCAGATTATCAGGCGACCCTTGCCGATTTTTCCTGGGATAACATTCGTCGGGAGTTACCATCTCTTCCTGGTAAGAAAGGTTTCAACATCGCCCATGCCGCAGTGGACTGTCATGCAGAAGGGCAGCTTGCAAAGCATGTTGCGCTGCGCTGGCTGAGCCAAAGTGACAGGGTGGAACGTTTTACCTACGGCGAGCTGAAAACGCTGACCAGCCGTTTTGCCAATGTCCTGCATATGCTGGGTCTCGGTAGAGGTGACACGGTCTGCACGCTTACTGGCAGGATTCCTGAACTCTATATCGCAGCCCTTGGCGCCCTAAAGAACACCAGTGTCTTTTGCCCGCTTTATTCCGCCTTTGGTCCCGAGCCGATATATCAGCGTATGAGCAGGGGTGATGCAAAGATTTTGATCACTACTCGACGACTCTATCGTGAGAAAGTGGCAAAGCTTTTGAATCGACTGCCCTTACTACGGTATGTGCTGCTGGTGGATTTGGAGGAACATGAAGACAGCCGCTTGCTATCGCTTCCCCGATTGATGGCGAAGGTGCAGGATACCTTTACCATTCCGTCCACCGATCTTGAGGATATTGCTCTATTACATTTTACAAGCGGCACCACGGGTATGCCAAAGGGTGCGCTCCATGTTCATGGCGCTGCCCTGACCCATTACCTAACCGGTAAGTATGTCCTTGATTTTCACGCTGATGATGTCTTCTGGTGTACGGCAGACCCCGGCTGGGTAACCGGCACATCATATGGCATTCTTGCACCACTCCTGCACGGGATTACCAATATTGTTGACGAAGCCGATTTCGATGCCACCCGCTGGTGTAATATTCTCGAATCGCAAAAGGTCAGCGTCTTGTATACCGCGCCTACGGCGATCCGCAGGTTGATGCGCCTTGGGGCTGAGCCGGTGAAATCGTATAACCTCAGTCATCTGCGGCTTGTTCAAAGTGTCGGGGAGCCATTGAATCCCGAAGCGATTGTCTGGGGGCAAGAGGCGCTCGGAATGCCGATTCATGACAATTGGTGGCAGACGGAAACGGGCGGCATTATGATCGCAAACTTTCCCGCCATGGAGATTCGACCAGGCTCCATGGGGCGACCGCTGCCCGGTATCGAGGCTGCCATTGTCAGGAGGTCGGAGGATGGCGGTGCTGAAGAGATTGAGACGCCTGGCACCCAGGGAGAGTTGGCGCTTCGACCTGGTTGGCCGTCCATGTTTCGCGGTTATCTGCACGATGAGGAGCGCTATCGCAGTTGTTTTGCCAGTGACTGGTATCTGACCGGGGATCTGGCCAAAAGAGATGGGGACGGTTACTTCTGGTTTGTTGGCAGGGCTGATGACATCATCAAGACTGCGGGCCATATGGTCGGGCCATTTGAGGTGGAAAGCGTGCTCATGGCCCACCCGGCAGTAGCTGAAGCCGGGGTTATCGGCAAACCTGACCCGGTGGTAGGGGAGCTGGTGAAGGGATTTGTCTCACTCAAATCGGGATTCGAGGCAAGTGATGCGTTGCGTCTTGAACTCATAGCTTTTACTAGGAAGATGCTCGGTTCTGCAGTTGCACCACGTGAAATTGAGTTTAACCAGCATTTGCCAAAAAACAGAGCCGGTAAGATAATGCGGCGATTACTGAAGGCCAGGGAGCTTGGTCTGCCTGACGGTGATCTCTCGACCATGGAGGAGTGATAACAGCCGGCAATGTCGTGCTGAAAAGACCACAATTTTCTATTCCTGACAGGCTGTGATATGCTGTAATCAGCAATGATTATTGCGGATATGCTGATGGAGGATACGTATGGCACGACGAACCGGACTGGACTTCGGGTTGGGCGAGACGGTCAACCTGCTGCGCGACACGGTAGAGGAATTTTCCCAGCGGGAGATAGCACCGATTGCTGCTGCGATTGACCGGGAAGACGTTTTTCCACGGGAACTGTGGAACCGCATGGGTGGTCTGGGGCTGCTCGGCATCACCGCCCCCGAGGAATACGGCGGCGCCAACATGGGCTATCTCGAGCATGTGGTGGCCATGGAAGAACTAAGCCGCGGTTCTGCCGCTGTTGGCCTTGCCTACGGAGCTCACTCCAATCTCTGTGTCAATCAACTCACCTTGAACGGCACTGCCGAACAGAAAGCAAAATATCTGCCACGCCTTATCAGCGGCGAGCATGTGGGGGCGCTGGCCATGAGTGAGGCAGGCTCGGGCTCCGATGTGGTTTCCATGCAGCTGCGGGCGGTGGCCAAAGGCGATCGTTTCATTCTCAATGGGACCAAGATGTGGATCACCAACGGGCCGGTCGCTGATCTACTGATTGTCTACGCAAAAACTTCACCGGAAAAAAAGCAGCGGGGAATTACAGCCTTTCTCATTGAAAAGGGGATGAACGGTTTCGCTACCGGGCCAAAGCTGGACAAGCTGGGGATGCGTGGCTCCGCGACCTGCGAGCTGATTTTCACCGACTGCGAGGTGCCGGCCGAAAATATACTCGGTCATCTCGATGAAGGGGTCAAGGTACTGATGAGTGGTCTTGACTACGAACGGCTGGTCCTGGCCGGTGGTCCGCTTGGCATCATGGCCGCCTGCATGGATCAGGTACTGCCCTATATTCACGAACGCAAACAGTTCGGACGTTCCATCGGTGAGTTCCAGTTGATGCAGGGCAAGATCGCCGATATGTACTCCACCTGGAACGCCTGTCGTTCCTATGTCTATATGGTGGCCCAGGCTGCCGATCGGGGATCGCCGATCAGAAAGGATGGGGCCAGCGTCATTCTCTACTGTGCCGAACGGGCCACCCGGCTGGCGCT
This sequence comes from Desulfopila aestuarii DSM 18488, assembly GCF_900143695.1. Classification (GTDB taxonomy): domain Bacteria; phylum Desulfobacterota; class Desulfobulbia; order Desulfobulbales; family Desulfocapsaceae; genus Desulfopila; species Desulfopila aestuarii. The sequence continues at coordinate 48,265 of NZ_FRFE01000008.1, read as the reverse complement.
TGAGACCATTCAGATATTCGGCGGCAATGGTTACATCAACGAGTACCCGGCGGGGCGACTGTTACGGGATGCCAAGCTCTACGAGATAGGTGCTGGTACCAGCGAGATTCGCCGGATGCTGATCGGTCGGGAAATCTTTCAGGAAACGGCATAGAGGAAGGTGTATGACCCGACTGACATCGCATATCCGCACCGACAGTGCCGAGTTTCAGGCAAATAGCCGATCGATGGAGAAACTGGTTGCCGACCTTGAAGAGAAGGTGGCCGCGATTGCTCGTGGAGGCAGTGAGGGCGCCCGGCAGAAGCACGTGCAACGGGGAAAACTCCTGGTGCGGGACCGCATCACCGCACTTCTCGATCCCGGTTCACCCTTTCTGGAGCTCTCGCAGTTTGCGGCTTACGAGATGTATGGTGGCAATATTCCCGCCGCTGGAATCGTCACCGGTATCGGCCGGGTGGCAGGCCAGGAGTGCGTGGTGGTGGCCAACGACGCCACGGTGAAAGGCGGTACCTATCTGCCGATGACGGTGAAAAAACATCTGCGGGCCCAGGAGATTGGGCTGCAGAACCGGTTACCCTGTATTTACCTGGTGGATTCGGGCGGAGCCTTTCTCCCCGAGCAGGACCGGGTTTTCCCCGATCGCGACCATTTCGGCCGCATTTTCTACAACCAGGCGATCATGTCTTCGGCCGGGATCGCCCAGATTGCAGTGGTGATGGGTTCATGCACCGCGGGTGGCGCCTATATCCCCGCAATGGCCGACGAGTCGGTAATCGTCCGGCAGCAGGGTACCATTTTCCTGGGCGGTCCACCGCTGGTTAAAGCCGCCACCGGCGAGGTGATCAGTGCCGAGGATCTTGGTGGCGCCGATGTCCACTGCCGGGAATCGGGTGTGACCGATCACTATGCGGAAAACGATCACCATGCCCTGGCGCTGGCCCGGAGGATCATGGGAACGCTTAACCGCCAAAAGGTGGTGGATATCCCTGTTCGTGAATCTCGGCCGCCACACTATGATCCGAAGGAATTGGCAGGGGTGATTCCGGCTACTGTCCGTACTCCTTACGATGTGCGGGAAGTGCTCTGCCGGTTGGTTGACGAGAGTGAATTTGATGAGTTTAAGGCACTGTTCGGCACCACGCTGGTCTGCGGCTTTGCGCATATCATGGGTTATCCGGTGGGGATTATCGCCAATAACGGGGTGCTCTTTTCCGAATCGGCAGAGAAGGGCTGCCATTTTATCGAGCTCTGTTGTGCGCGGAGAATTCCCCTTGTTTTCCTCCAGAATATCAGTGGGTTTATGGTGGGCGGCAAGTACGAGCAGGGTGGTATTGCCAAACACGGGGCCAAGATGGTCATGGCGACCTCGTGTGCCAGAGTACCGAAGTTCACAGTGATCATTGGTGGTAGCTTCGGTGCCGGCAACTACGCCATGTGTGGACGGGCCTACGAGCCGCGTTTTGTCTTCAGCTGGCCTAATAGCCGGATTTCGGTGATGGGCGGCGAGCAGGCAGCCAACGTACTGGCCGAGGTGCGGCAGGGGGGGGATTCACCGGACGAACTCGAAGTCTTCAAACAGCAGATCCGTGACCAATATGAGCACCAGGGCCACCCCTATTACGCCAGCGCCCGCCTCTGGGACGACGGAATTATCCAGCCGGCGGATACCCGGATGGTGCTGGGCCTTGCCATATCGGCGAGCCTCAACGCGCCGATCGAAGCCACCCAATTCGGGGTTTTCCGCATGTAAGTGAGTGAGACGATGACAGGCCAGACAAAGAATATTTTACGCGATATTGACCACCGAGGGGTGGCGACCATTACCCTGAACCGGCCGGAGTTCCATAATGCCTTTGACGATATACTGCTGGCCGAGTTGCACCAGGCAATCAAATCTTTTGCGGATAACCGGAAGGTGAAGGTGGTGGTACTGGCGGCTAACGGGAAAAGTTTTTGTGCCGGTGCTGATCTGGGCTGGATGCAGCGCATGGCCGGTTATTCGGAGGCGGAAAACTATAACGACGCGCGGGCAATGGCGGAATTCTACGCCGATCTGGCGATGCTCCCCAAGCCAACCATCTGTGCGGTACAGGGAGCGGCTTTCGGTGGCGGTGTCGGCCTGGTTGCGGCTTGTGATATTGCGGTGGCTGTTGAATTGGCGCGTTTTGCTATCTCTGAGGTAAAGGTCGGTATTATCCCTGCTGTAATTTCACCTTATCTTGAGCGAGCACTGGGCCCCCGCAACACCCGGTATCTGGCCCTTACCGGTGATACTTTTTCCACCATCAAAGCCCAGGCATTGGGACTGGTGCAGGTGGTTGCTGAGAACGGAAAACTGCAGGCAGAAATCGATCGGCTGACCGCAATGTTGCTCACGAACGGACCCGAGGCCATGGCGGCTGTTAAGAAAAGAATCTGCGGCTGGCAGCGTGATGATTTACGGGCAGTAGGCAATGAGACCGCGAGAGCTATAGCCGAAATTCGGGTGAGTGCGGAAGGGAGAGAGGGGCTTACAGCCTTCCTTGCCAAGCGGAAACCCAGCTGGCGGAGTGAATGAAGATGTTCAAAAAAATCCTGATCGCCAACCGGGGCGAGATCGCCTGCCGCATCATTTACTCTGCCAGAAAGATGGGGATTGCGACCGTTGCGGTCTATTCTGAGCCGGATAGTAGTGCTCTCCATGTCGAGCTGGCCGATGAGGCCTATTGCATCGGCCCTGCCGCCGCGACCTTGAGTTATCTCAATCAGCAGGAAATTTTACGGGTGGCGAAAGCGGCTGGAGCTGAGGCCATTCATCCCGGTTACGGTTTTCTCTCGGAGAATCCGGAGTTCGCTTTGGCCTGCAAGGCGGCTGGGCTCATCTTTGTTGGCCCGAGCCCTGATGTCATTACCTCCATGGGGATCAAGAGTCGGGCCCGTGACATTATGGAACAGGCTGGAATCCCAGTTATTCCTGGCTGCTATATTGACGAAGTTCCGGACAGTGAGCTTGAGGGGAAGGGGGAGGGTCTCGGCTATCCACTGCTTATCAAGGCGGACCGGGGCGGGGGCGGCAAGGGAATTCGTCTGGTCAATGCCACTGAGGAGATGAACGAAGCGATTGCTGCGGCTAGGCGGGAGGCGGCCGGGGCCTTTGGTGATGCCAGTCTGCTCATGGAAAAACAGATCGTCAACGCCCGGCATGTGGAGGTGCAGATTTTCCGGGATATCCATGGAAATGCAGTCCATCTCTTTGAGCGGGACTGCTCACTGCAGCGGCGACACCAGAAAATCCTGGAAGAGTCTCCAGCGCCCGGTATCTCAGAGCGCATCCGCCAGAAGCTTCACCGGACAGCGGTTGCCGCCGCCGAAACGCTCGGCTATGTGGGTGCGGGTACGGTCGAGTTTCTGGTGGAGCCCGATGGTGAGTTCTATTTTCTTGAGATCAACACCCGGCTGCAGGTGGAACACCCGGTGACCGAGATGATCACCGGCCAGGATCTGGTTGCATGGCAGCTGTTGGTGGCTGCCGGAGAACCGCTGCCTCTTGGCCAGGAAGAACTGGAATGTAAAGGCCATGCCATTGAGGTCCGGGTTTATGCCGAAGATCCCGTGCGCAACTTCCTGCCCTCTACCGGTACCATTCACTACCTGCGGCAACCTATGACTGCCGACGGGGTGCGGGTTGACAGCGGTGTGCGGCAGGGGGATATGGTGACGCCTTTTTACGACCCGATGTTGGCGAAGCTGATCGTTTGGGGAGAGGATCGTCATGAGGCGATTTTACGTCTGCTTGCCGCTCTTGCTGAGTATCATTTTGCCGGAATAACGGTGAATATCGGTTTTTTGCGCCGCCTCGCGGTCGACCCCGCTTTTAGCGCGGCAACGCATACAACCCGTTATGTGGATGAGCATCTGGATGAACTGACGCGGCCTGAGCCGATAACGGATGAGACGCTTGCCATTGTCGCCCTGTACCGGGTCCTGGAAAATCAACGGATGCTCTATCAGCAGGTTGGCTCGGGGGGCGATCCGTACTCCCCCTGGAACTCCGGCAAGGGGTTTCGCGTAAACGAGTCTGACAGGATTGAGATGCAGCTTTTGAGTCAGGGCGAAATGGTGACCGTGCATATGTATCCTGTTGGCGACGGCTATCGTCTGGAGATGGCAGGCGTTGTCATGACCGTAACGGTGGTGGAGCTGCATGGGGCGAAATTACGTTGCAGGCTACAGGGCAAGAATGTTGCTGCGACATTGGTGACTCATGATGAACAGATCACTGTCTTTTGCGCTGGAAACACCTTTCATCTGTTGCTGCCTGATCTTGGCCGGGTGGGTTCTGATGGTGGGGGGGGGAATTCTCTGCGCGCCCCTATCCCGGGAAAGGTTACCGAACTTTTTGTCGAGGCTGGAGATACGGTGCGACAAGGCGATCAGCTGCTTGTGCTTGAGGCAATGAAGATGGAATATGCGATCCGTGCCCCGGCCGACGGCACGGTGATTTCCATACTCTACCGACAGGGCGACAGCGTTCAGGAAAAGGATCGGCTGGTGGAGTTCCAACCGCTGGAGGAAAAAAACGATGCAGCTGCCTGAGCGGGTTCGGATAGTGGAGGTCTCTCCGCGTGATGGTTTGCAAAATGAGGTTGTGCAGGTCTCGACCGAGGCCAAAATCACCTATATCGACCTGCTGAGCCGGGCCGGTTTACCCGTAGTGGAAATTACCAGCTGTGTGCCGGCGAAATGGGTGCCGCAGCTGGCTGACCATGCCGAGGTCATTCAATCCATTTCACGACTTCCCCATGTTATCTATCCTGTACTGGTGCCAAATTCGCGGGGGTTTGAAGACGCACTCGCCGCAGGTGCTTCGGCTGTGAGTGTCATTGCTTCTGCCTCGGAGGGGTTTTCGAAGAAAAACAGTAATTGCACAATCGCAGAAGGACTGGAGCGTTGCGGGGAGATTATCGACCGGGCGCTGACCAAAGGATTGGCCGTTCGTGGGTATCTCTCCTGCACCCTCGGTTGCCCTTATGATGGTGAAATCTCCGTGGAGAAGGTTCGACAGGTTGCCGCACAACTCTACCAGCTCGGCTGTCCTGAAATTGTGCTCTCCGACACCATCGGTGTGGGCACGCCCGGCAAGGTGCAGGCGATGATTGAAGCCGTGGCCGAGACGATCCCGATAGAGAAACTTGCCGTCCATTTTCATGACACCTACGGCCAGGCGTTGGCCAATATTCTGTCGGCCCTTGAGCTGGGGGTGGCTATTGTTGACAGTTCGGTGGCGGGGTTGGGCGGTTGTCCATATGCTCGTGGGGCATCTGGTAATGTGGCCACTGAGGATCTTCTCTATATGCTGAACGGCCTGAACATTGCCACAGGTGTTGATCTTGGGAAACTGCTGGATGCCGGCAACTATATCTGTCAACAGTTGGGGAGGGTGAGCCGGTCAAAAGTCGCGCTGGCCATGTCGGAGTGCTGACAGCTTGAAATGCAGGACAACCAAGCGAATAGCGGGGACGCTACGACCTCATATGGGAGGTCGTAGCGCCAGTTTGGGGGATCAGTAACTTTTACGGCGGTCTTCAAACTCTTCGGGAGTGAAGGTGTAGACCTGGGTTCCGTGGCATTCAACGGCAAACGAGGCACAGATGCTGCCGAGTTTGGCACTCTCCTCAAGATCGAGACCTGAAGCCAGGCCGGAAAGCAGGGCGCCGCGATAGGCATCACCACAGCCGGTTGGATCAATTACCCCGCGTGGTGCTGCCGGGGCAATTTTGGTTTCTGTACCGTTACGGTAGATCCGTGAGCCATGTTCACCGAGGGTGATGATGGTGTTGTCGGCAAGGGCCAGGAGCTCTTCACGGGTAAGCCCGGTCTTGTTTAAAATAAGATCGAATTCATAATCGTTCACAATCAACAGAAAACTGCCGGTGATGACGTCAATGAGATCCTCGGGTTGCAGAACCGGCAGAGCCTGGCCTGGGTCGAAAATATATCGGATGGACTTTTCCTTGCATCGGCGCGGATAGTTGATCATGTCGTCGAGATTTCCCGGTGAGGCGATCAAAATGGTGTTTTCAGGATCGAGACTGTCGAAATCCAACTCCGAGGAAAACTTCATGGCACCGGGGTTGAAACCGGTGATCTGGTTATCCGCTTTATCGGTGGTGATGTAGGCGCCGGCGGTAAATTCTTTATCGATGATTTTGATGCCATCGACGGCGATGTCATTGCTTTCGAGCCACTTGAAATATCTGCGGTGATCATGACCGATGGTAGCAGTGATGGTGGCCGCTTTGCCCATCAATCGGAGGGCGTAGGAAATATTGCCGGCGGTGCCGCCAAAATGTTCAGTGACGCCGTCGACCTGAAAACAGACATTGAGCATGTGAATCTTGTCGGGCAGAATATGGTCGGCAAAATATTCGGGAAAGGCCATGATCCGGTCATAGGCCATGGAGCCGGAAACGATAATGTTCATAGGGGTACCTGTTGAAAAAGAGAAAAAACTGTTCATGAAAAACTATACAAACCACCCACTATAATGGCTGGATGGGCAAAAAGCCACGAAAACGAGCGGTTCTGTATTGGGCAGTGAGGGTAGACATTGCTTGACAGATGATTGTGACTATTTTGAGAGACAGCAAGGATTGACTATGAAAAAGTGAGGTGGAAATTTGCTCGAGCTTTCTTTGCTCAACACCCCGCGATATAAATGAGGACGGCTTGTTTTCTGCTATGTAAGGATAATGGATACGAAAATTTTACAAATAGATGCGAGAAAAAAACATTGTGTATAGTTCAGCAAAACGATAGGCTATTTGCAGGTTGCAACGTAGAAGGTGAGCACGGCTGGCGTCCGGCAGGTGATAATCGGTTAGCTGAGCCAAATTATCAGACACCGTTGAAGGTGAGAACCAATGGAGAACATGATCATGTGGCTTGGACTGGGGATAGCTGTTGTAGTGGCTATTGCGGCGGCTGTGCTGCTGCAGAAAAAAGGCGGTGAGATCGCCAAGAAAGACGCGGTCATCGGTGAAAAAGACAGTGCGATCAGCCAGAAAGAGTCTGAAATCAGTCAGAAAGAAAATATCGTCAGGCAAAAAGATGAGTTGATTGCCGAAAAGGACAAGGAAATCGAACGTCTTACCAGCGAACTGGCTGCAGTCAGCGCTGAACGTGATGAAAAGCGTGATGCCCTGGAGAAGCTTGAGGAGGAATTCGAGACGAAAGTGGATGATGTCGTACAGTCTTCCATTCAGAAGATTGCTCATGCAGAACAGGCTAAAGAAGAGGCGGTTCAAGCCGCCCAGGATAATTATGAGGCAGCGGCAGAGGTTCATGCCCTGTTGAAGGAAAAAGAAGCATTGATTAATAAGCTGCAGCAGCAGGTGACCGGCTGACCGAAGCTGATCCCTGTTTGTGCTGTATCATTCTGTCCTCAGCGGGTGCTGTGGATGGTTGAGGTGCAGAGAGTCTGCACCGTGAGATTTTTTTAAGTCGTGTAGATTTTCCCCACGTTAACATCAGGTTGGCGTGGGGATTTTTTCGTTTCATGGGCCCTGTTTTCTTAAGGTTTCTTATTGAAATTGTTGTTTCCACTCATTTCTTGCTTTGTTGTACACGAAATATCTTCGTTTCTACTTCTTCGATCACTGTTTGTGGCCCGTATCCATATCAACAGAATTGAATTCCTGAATCATCATTATCCAATAATCTATCGTTGTTTTCCTGCATTTTATAGAGACAGTGATTACTACTATGTGGTAGTATTGGAAATGGTCCAAGTCAGTTTGGGCAGGGTTCGTACCCGGCAGCCGAGGTACACCGAAATGTAGCATGGGGGTATTCGAGGAAACCGTGTTTTTGGTTGCTCGTACTGAAGCGAAGTTCAACAAGGAGAAGTTCCCGTGATTCACAATTTCAATGATGACATTTCAACTCCGGAAAAATTTGTCGTAACTCTTGAGCTTATCCCCGGACGAGATTTCAGCGGCGATGCAATCGATACAATCAAGCAGATTTCACAAGATGCCTATAACGACGGGCGGATCACCGCCGTGTCGATCACTGATAATCCCGGCGGCAACGCCGCACTCAGTCCCGATGCCATCGGGCGTGAGATCCTTGATTTTGGTCTTGATGTCATCGTCCACTTTACTTGCCGTGATACCAACCGTATGGGCATGGAGAGTAGGGCGTTGCAGCTGGCCCGGATGGGCATGAAAAATATCCTGGCACTCACCGGCGATTATTCCGGCAAGGGATTCGGCGGCCGGGGCACTCCGGTGTTTGATTTTGACTCGGTGATCCTCACCTCGATGTTGAATGACCTCAACAAGCGGTTGATCAAGACCGGCCATTCGGAAGTTTTTGTTACTGGTTGTGCCGTCTCGCCGTTTAAGTACACCGAAGCGGAATCGTGGGTCCAGTATCGCAAGCTGCAGCGGAAGATAGAGGCCGGCGCCTCGTTTACCATTACCCAGCTGGGGTACGATATCGACAAGTATGAAGAACTGCTGATCTTCAACCACGAGAACAATATCAAGATTCCGGCGCTCGCTTCGCTTTACCTGTTGGGTAAAGGCGCGGCAAATATCATGCAGCAGGGCAAGGTTCCCGGTGTTTACGTTTCCAAGCGTCTCTACGAAACCATCGCCAAGGAATATGAAGTAAAGGGTGAAGGCCCGAAGAAGGCAATAGAACGACTGGCCCGCTTAGGCGTGGTACTGAAAGGTATCGGCTATAAGGGTATTCATATCGGTGGAGTGCACAAGAGTTTTGATACCGTGGCCGCTATTCTCGACCGCATGGATGAAATCCAGCATAACTGGCAGGACTACCGGGAAGAATTCCAAGAAGAGCAAAACGGCCGCTTCTATCTCTACAAACAATCTGCAGAGCAGAAAAATGGCATGAGCAAACAGGATGACATCAAACTGAAGTACACCGATGGTGCCCATTACCTGTTCCTGCGCACAGCTCACGACCTCTTTTTTGACAAGCGGGCTTCCCTCGCCCCGGTCTATAAAAAGATTTCTGCCACTCTCGATAAGAGTAACTCCTCATGGATGTTGAAAGCCTTCCTTGAGGACCCGTTCAAGAAATTGATGCTTTCCTGTCAGAGTTGCGGAGACTGCGGCATTCAGCATGTTGGTTTTCTCTGTCCCGAGTCGGGTTGTCCCAAGCACACACGAAACGGTGCCTGCGGTGGTAGTCGTGACGGCTACTGTGAGGTCCATGAAGACAAGTTCTGTGTCTGGGTGCGGGCGTACTACCGGATGAAGAGGCATAACGAGACCGACCGGCTTACCGCGACGTTTGTTCCACCTCGGCTCTGGGAGTTGAAAGACACCTCTTCGTGGATCAATTTTCATCTGGATCGTGATCACCAGCGGGAAGACAAAGCCGCCTGAAGGGAAAAATATCAGTTTCTGTTTTGCAGGCCCTTCTCCATTTTTGGGAGAAGGGCCTTTTTTGTATGATGTAACGCATTTATTATGCTGGAAAAATTGATGTAACGTCAGAGTCTTTTACGCAATGAGGATTTTCGTTCAAAATCAGGTAAACGTAGACTCCGAGGCATGTAAAAAAAATGACCACAAACATATGGATCATATTCCGAGGATAAATTTTTTAAGCATAACGCCGACTTTGGACGATAAGGCCATTCTGCAGGAGTCTCGTTAATAAACGTCGTTCTTCACCACCACACCAAGGGCTTCTCCATAGCCTTTCCCGCAACACTCCGTCATATTTTTGTACAAAATTTCACGCGTTAATTATATAGTCGATTTGACATGTTAAATTGTCAGGAAACTCTTTAAACCGATAATGGCACAAAGCATTGTAGTGTACCGGGAGACTCCGAAGGTGTAATCGGCGGGCTGGTTGCCTGGCAATGGATACTGTATTTTCGTAGTGTGTTAAGGGGATATCATGATGAATGCGATTTCTGCCTGTGGTAGTGAAAAAAAAGATACGAGCTGGTTGGTTAAGGTAATATTGTTTTACAGTATGTCGTTATTACTGGCTTTGGTTCTTACGTTCCAGATGGGTCCGGCCGTGGCCGAGACGAATCCTGTCGACAGCACACAACAGCCTGTGAGCATCGCCGTAATTTTTTCCCTTACCGGCATTGCCGCCCGTCATAACCAACCGGTAGTTGAGATGGTTATTGCGGCGGTAGGGCGAGTCAACGAAAGTGGCGGGGTTTTGGGGCGGCCGATCAAGCTGCTGATACTGGACAACAAAAGCACCTCTATCGGCGCATTAGAGGCGGCCCATGAAGCAGTTGCCGCGAAGGTAGACGCAGTGATCGGTGCCCACTGGAGTTCTCATTCTCTGGCCATGGCGCCGGTGCTCCAGAAGGCGGGAATACCCATGATTACACCGACATCGACGAATCCAGAAGTCACTTTCGGTCGTGACTATGTTTTCCGGGTCTGCTTTGGTGATGATATGCAGGGCAAAGCCATGGCCAAGTTTGCTCGTGATGAGCTGAAAATCAAGACTGTGTCCATTCTTGCCAATGTTGATGAGCACTATTCGGTGGATCTGGCGGCATACTTTCGTACGGAATTTCTTCATCTCGGGGGAGGGGTGGTTCTGGATGCTGTCTATCGGGGAGACTCTGCCGATTTTTCCGAGATCATTGATGAACTACTCAAATACCGGCCGGATGCTGTCTATATTCCAGGCTACACCCGTGATACAGCCCTGTTCATGAAGCAGGCCAGGAAGAAAGGTGTAAAGGCTCTCTTTCTTGGCGGAGACGGCTGGGACCTGATCGGTACCCTGATCGATGACGAAATTGAGGGAAGTTACCAGACCGTTCTCTGGCATCCTGATATGCCTTATCCAGAAGCCCAGGTTATCCGAGAGATGTACAGGGAGATGAGCGACAACCCGTTGTGGAACCTTACCGCCCCGCTCGGCTATGACGCAATTATGGTTCTGGTTGATGCCATTAACCGGGCAGGTTCATTTGATAGGAAGAAGATCCGGGATGCACTTGCAAAAACCCATGATTTTCGCGGTGCGGCCGGACCGATTGCCATGGATGAAAACGGTAATCCTCAGAACAAGGAAATTACGATCGTGAAGTTTGTGGGTGGTGAATCGCAGTATATTACCGCGGTACAACCGTGAGCATGGTGCTGTCCGGATTTTCGGGCCGACAGGACAGTTGGGTGAACGAGAGCGTAAACTGACCAATGGATTGGCGTTGATCCGGAAAGGATAGAATCTCTCGACGGCCTCCAAACTGAATCGTCTGCGTTTGCGTTTTTTCCGCGATGCCGACACAAAAAAATAACTCGTAGAAAAAATGCAATCTACCTGGTCCAATCACCTGCAGGTCCGAACGAGTGGTGCCCTTATCCTGGTGGCGTTTGGGATCGCGCTAATCTTTTTTGCTTTAGTCTATCCGATTGAAACCAGTAGAACCAAGGACCAAATCTACCGGGTAGAGGTGCTGCTTGAAACCATCTACAAGCAAAAACGAAATGACTTTGCCAATGCCATCTTCAATGGCCAGCATATTGCCATTTTAAAAACCCTGCAGGAGATCGACGACATTGTTGATGAAATTGATAATGTCTGTTTTTACCAACCTAACGGTTCAGTCCAGTACTGTTCATCAAATCGCCAGCCTATTCCCGCGGTTCTCAGGCCGGAAGACGGCAAGGAGCAACCCCATTTTGCAACTTATACGCTCGGGGAAAAGAGCTACGGTGGATATCTCAACAGGATCGATATCATTGGAGAACGGGTCGGGTATCTCGGCATCTATTATGATATAAGTCAGGTCATCCATGTTCAACAACAGATACTTACCCTTGCCACCATACTGTTTGGCCTTGGTGTACTGGTTATCATCTTGCTCCTCAATGTCTTTTTCCGGCGATCAATCATTACCCCTCTCAATTTGCTGAGACAGGGAATGAAACGGGTTGCAGATGGCAATCTTGGTGAAATCGTCGCTCTTGCACGCAGGGATGAAATCGGCGACATGGGCGCCACCTTCAATGAGATGTCAAAGAAGCTGTACCGCAACCGGCAAGAGTTGGGGCGGCATCAGCTGCATTTGGAAGAGTTGGTCAGAGAGCGGACGGAAGAGCTGACTGCTGCCAAGGATCTGGCGGAGGCAGCGAGTGAAAAGCAGCGGGAGCAGTGGAAGCTCTTGAAGACGGTGATGGAGACTATCCCTAACCCCATGTTTTATAAGGATGTGCATGGCAAGTATACCGGCTGTAACCTCGCTTATGAGGAATTTATGGGCCAACCGCGCCAGGCAATTGTCGGGAAGAGCGTCTATGAGTTCATCGACAAGCAGACGGCAGATCGCCTTTCCGAAAAAGATGCGGAATTGATGGCTAACCCTGGCAAGCAGTCCTATACCTGGCGTATTACCCGTCCCGACGGTGAAAACAGGGAGGTGTCTTTTGACAAGGCGACTATCACCGACGACAAGGGCACGGTACTGGGTATTGTCTGTATCATGTCGGATATAACCGAAATGATGCAGGCCCGCCGACAGGCGGAGCAGGCGAGCAGGGCAAAAGGTCAGTTCCTGGCCAATATGAGCCATGAAATCCGTACCCCCATGAACGGGGTTATCGGTATGACAACCCTGTTACTGGATACCGACCTTGATGATAAACAGCGTGGTTATGTGGAAACCATTCGCACCAGCGGCGATTCTCTTCTCTATGTCATCAATGACATCCTTGACTATTCGAAAATTGAGGCTGGTAAGCTTGTGTTGCAGTTTGAGGAGTTTGACCTGCGTGAGATGCTGAATGACTGCATTGATATTCTGGCACCGCGTGCAAAAGAGAAAAATCTGGAGCTGTTCTGCGAGATCAAGCCAGATGTGCCGGTGCGGGTTGTCAGCGACGGTGGCCGGATTCGCCAGATTCTTTTAAACCTGGCGGGTAATGCCGTCAAATTTACCGAAACAGGTTCGGTCTCAATCTCCGTGGAAAAGTACCACCAGAAGCAAGACAGCACCATGTTGCGCTTTTCGGTAATTGATACCGGAATCGGCATTGATGTTCAGGATAAGGATGCTCTTTTTGGAAGTTTTTTCCAGGTTGATGGCTCCTTTACCCGACGGTTTGGCGGCACCGGTCTCGGACTTGCCATTTCCAAGCAGCTTGTTGAACTGCTGGGCGGCGAGATCTCAGTGGATAGTGAAAAAGGGCGTGGTTCCACCTTTTATTTCACGGTCAACCTGCATGCGGTTGCCCGGATAGTGGCCCCTGAAGATGGACTGGTGTTACAACCGGTTGAGAAGAATCTGGAACGAAGAATCCTGCTTGTTGAGGATAACCGCATTAATCTGCAGGTGGCGATAGGTGTTCTTGCCAAGCTTGGCTACCGTAATGTCGATACAGCTATCGACGGAACGAAGGCGCTTGAGGCGTTGGCCAGGCAGGCCTATGATCTGGTATTGATGGATCTGTCCATGCCGGAAAAAGATGGCTTTGAAACCACCCGCCTGCTCAGGAGCTCTGCCGAAACCGTTAGGAACGCACGGGTGCCGGTCGTGGCACTTACCGCCCACGCTATGCGTGGCGATCGGGAGCGGTGTCTTGAAGCGGGGATGAATGGGTATCTGAGCAAGCCTCTCGATCCCCAGGAGCTGGACAGGTTGATGACTGAGGTATGGCGTCTTGATCTGTCGGCGGAAACCGTTATGGTGGGCGAGGCGAAATTGCCGCAGGATGAGGAGCCTCTCCTTGATTTCAAGGGACTGGTTGGACGACTCCTCGGTGACGAATCCTTGGCCCGGATGATCCTTGAGGAAATGGCAAAGGAGCTACCGAAAGAACTGGCCGTATTGGTGCATCTGGTTCACAATGGCAAGCAAGAAGAGGCTGGTCGGCAGGCCCACAAGATGAAGGGCGCAGTGGGTAATGTTGGGGCGACCGTCCTGCAGCGGATTTTTATGGAAATGGAGATCGCAGGAAAAGGCAGGCAGCAGGGACGATTGCAAGAACTGCTGCCGCTCGCCAAAACGGCAGCACAGGATCTGCTGGATGAAATGGCCCGGCGCCACCCGTAATTCTCAAGGAACGTGCGGGCCGGGCACAGTAAATGTCAGCTGGTGATAGCTTTCAGCACTGCTGAAAAATCTTCATCGCCAAAGCCGCTGTTTCTGGCCTTGATAAAAGCGTTATTGGCTGCTGCGGCAGTATGGAGCGGCTGGCCGTGTTGGTCACCCATGAGCAGAGCCAGCCGCATATCTTTCTGCATATGTTTCAGCGGAAAGGCTGGATTGAAATTACCCTCAGCCATCAGTGGTCCCTTGAGCTGGAACATTGGGTTGTTGATTGCACCCTGGGCCAGCACATCCAACACACTGGTCATGGGCAGACCGAGCTTGTCTCCCAGCGCCAGGCCTTCGCCAAAAGCTGTCATCATCGAACCCATGATCATGTTGATCACGAGTTTCATCTGCGCGCCCTGGCCGATTTCAGGAAAATAGAATGACTTTTTGCCCATGACTTGCAGGGCTGGTCCAGCCTCGTCGTAGAGTGCTCGATCACCGGCGCAGAGAAAGACCAATGCGCCGTCCTCGGCAGGCTTTTTACTACCGGAAACAGGGGCCTCCAGATACCGGCCACCTTTTCCCTGAATCGCTCTGCCGATCTTCATTGCGGTTTCCGGATCAACGGTGGAGACATCGACATAGCCTTTTCCCGCCGATACGCCGTCTAGGACCCCATTTTGTGCGAAACAGAGTGATTCCGCTGCTGCCGGGTCAGAAACCATGGCAAAGGTGATATCGCTGTCTGCCACCACCTCGGCCGGGCTTTTGCCTTGTCTGGCTCCCATATCGATAAGGGGACTGCATCGTTCAATGTTCCTGTTCCACACCATCACCTCAAAGCCTGCATGTAATAGGTTGGCGGCCATAGCTTTGCCCATGATGCCGATGCCGAGAAATCCATATTTTTTCATCTGTTGTTCCTCCTGATACTGGGTGATGGTTGTCTATGAAGCGATGAATGAAGTCTCTTAGGTGAGTGTATATCGCTAAAAAAAATCGGTCAATCTGTCTGTTTGTCTGTGACTCTGTGTCGGCTGGCTACGGGATTCTCTCACCAGAAAGCAACTACAAAAAATGGATCAACCAGTAGAGCCACGGCAGCACGACGACGAGGGACAAGGTGGAGACCAGCCAGCAGGCATTGGCTAGATCAAGATCAAGGTCATAGATCGAGGCGGCAACGAGTGAGTTGAAAGCCACCGGCATGGAGCTGAGAATCAGCACAACCTGCAGGGGCAGGCCTCCATCGATATTGCCGAGTCCGACCATCCATGCAAGACTCGTAATCACCACGGGGATGATCGCTGACTTGATTACTGTGACAGGGAAAGCAAGGGGCAGATAGCTGGCAATCCGGGAAAAGCGCATGCCAAGACCGATGGAGACGATTAACACAAAAGTGCCTGCAGGAATAAAAAGGCTGTTGATGGTTTCGAAAAATTTCGGTCTTGCCAGGCCGGAAACATTCAGAATAACTCCCGCGAGGAAGGCGGCAAGAATGGTTGCGACGAAGGGGTCTCGTACTGTCCCCCAGATCTTGGCAACGAGTGTTCTGTTATCGTTACCGGTAAGGCCTGAGTAGAAACGGGCGATGGGAAAGCCGATGGTGTAATAGACGATCTCTTCAAACATTTTGTAAAGCGCGACCAGAGCAAAACCGGCTTCGCCAAGAAACATATAGCACACCAGGGCGCCGATTGCCCCGATATTGGTAAAGGAACTGCAGCAGAACAATACCCCTATCTGTTGAGGTGGCGCTTTGGTCAGCCGCGCAAACAGCATACCAAGAAGGCCACCGGTTATAAGGGCGGTTACACCGATGAAGGGCAGCAGGGCGATGCGCAAGTCGGTAAAGTGCACCACCCAGACAGCGGTCATAAAGGATATGGGCAGGAAAAAGAGCAAACCCGTTTTTTGCAGGAGTTTGCGAAGCTCGGTAACCGGTAACGGCAGGGTGATACTGCCTCGTTCGGACAGCAGCCGCAGGCCGCAGCCGAATAGGAGACCGGAGATTATAAGGGCAAGTGAGAAGAGGAGTTTATCCATTTAATTGCTGGGGAAAAGATGAGGGGAAATTTGATTCAGAGCGCAATGTATACATCACTGTTCGTTTCGGCAACCGTAGCTGGCGGTAAAAGGTTATGTTGCAACCCCGAAGAGTCCTTTTGCCAAGCCGATGATTTTCGAGTGAGGGGTGCATAGGCACGCTGCTTATTGCATTTCCCGAGTAGTTCATGTACATTTTAAGAGTGTGAGGCTGGCGCGTTTATGTAGTACTGCCATAGAGCATCACGAATACATAACTCCGAGCCAAAAGACCTTCCGTTCCCATGGGAATCACGGTCTTCGGCCGATAGGGTAATGCGGGAAACTGTATTGCCTTCCAAACCTTGAGAAGGAGTCTGCATGAATGCACGAGTCCGTTCCGGCGAATCCGCCGGGGCTTTCCAGTTGGTCGACCCTTTTGGCCGTCGTGTTACCTATCTTCGCCTCTCCATCACCGATCGTTGCAATCTCCGCTGCCGTTACTGCATGCCGGAAGAGGGGGTGAATGTTCTCGGACATGACCATATCCTCTCTTATGAAGAGTTGGAACGGCTTGCCGCTATTTTTGTTTCACTTGGCGTGGACAAGATTCGCATTACCGGCGGAGAGCCCTTTGTCCGCAAGGGTTGTCTTGAGTTCATGCAGAGGTTGAAAGCTCAAAATCCATCCTTACGCCTGCACCTCACCACCAACGGTGTCGCGGTGCTGCCCTATCTGAATGCCTTGAAACAGCTTGATATCGGCGGCATCAACCTGAGCCTCGATACCTTGGACCAGACGCGGTTTTTTGAAATCACCCGGCGTGATCGGCTGGAGACGGTGCTTGCCGTCTTCAACGAGATTCAGAGGCTGGGGTTGCCGCTCAAAGTGAATGCTGTGATTCAGCCCGACACCCGGGATGAAGAGTTGCTGCAGCTGGCCTCACTGGTAAAAGATGCACCCGTTGCCCTGCGCTTTATCGAGCTGATGCCTTTTTCCGGCAGTAAGAAACGTGAGCGGCTGCAGACGGAACCGATCGAGGAGCGGCTGCAACGTCTCTTCCCGGAGATGGTCGAGAATGCTGTAAGCGGCGTGGAGACAGCCCGGCGTTTTACCATACCCGGTTATGCAGGGACGCTTGGCATCATTGAGGGTGAGTCGCGAAAATTCTGTACCACCTGCAATAAGCTCCGTATCACTTCAAGCGGAATGCTGAAGAACTGCCTCTACGACAAGGGTGTACTCGATATGCGCACGCTGTTGCGAAGTGAGCCTGATGACGCGCGAGTCGCTACGGAGATTATTCGGGTCGTTGGCCAGAAACTGCGTAACGGTTATGAGGTGGCGCGATTGCATGAAGCAGATTGCCAGGATTCAATGGCATCCATCGGGGGGTGACAAGAGATATGATCTCAGTACAAGAAGCATTGACCATCCTGCAGCAGAATCTTCCCGCACCACGGGTCATCCGGGTTCCCCTGGAGGAGGCATTTTCTCATCGTCTGGCCGAGGATATTTGTGCCCCCGAGCATTCACCGCGCTATACCAGTTCCGCCATGGATGGTTATGCGGTACGCTGGCAGGATGTGATGGGTGCTGCTAACCAGACCCCGATACGTTTGCAGATTGCTGGTGAGAGCCAGGCCGGAATCCCCTATGACGGTGTTGTGGGTGTACAAGAAGCAATCCGGATCAGTACCGGGGCAATGTTGCCAGAAGGGGCTGATACCGTGATCCGGGTGGAGGATACCCGGGAAAACGGCGGCGGGGTGGAGATCCTCGATTGTCGCAAACAAGGTCAGGATGTTCGTTATGCCGGTGAAGAATTTACTGCCGGCACCAAAATACTCGAGCAGGGGCAGGTTCTGCATCCTCGCCATATTGCCCTGTTGTCAGCGGTGGGTGTCGATAGTATACCGGTCTATGATGCTCCGCGCGTGTCACTTTTGATCACAGGTACCGAGCTGGCACACCACGGCGACGGTTCGATCAAGCCCTTCCAGGTGAGGGACTCCAATGCTCCGATGCTGAAAAGTGCTGTTCTTGAGGCTGGTGGTGTCCTCATCGAATGTCTGCATGTGGAAGATGACTATACTGCCACTGTGGAAGCTATACGCCGGGCACTGGCCAAAGAGAGCGATATCATTCTCTGTTCCGGTGGGGTCTCGGTAGGACGGCACGATCACGTGAAAGAGGCTGCCGAAGAGGTCGGTCTTCACCAACTGTTCTGGAAGATCAAACAGAAACCTGGCAAGCCACTTTTTGTCGCGAAAAACGGTGCAACCTTGCTGTTTGGCTTACCTGGTAATCCCGTTTCTGCATTTATGTGTTTCCAGAACTATGTCATCCCCAGTCTGGCAGCGATGCAGGGGGTGAGCTATCTGAAAAAATCGATCTCAGCACGTGCCGAGGTAGTGATCGAGAATAGCGGCAAACGTACTGATTTCATTCGGGTGGTGATCACTGACGAGCCCAATGCCGTACCAACTATCCGGCCCATTCCGCAACAGGGTTCGCATATGTTGAGTTCTATCGTTGGCGCGGACGGCTATATCGTGGTGGAACCGGGATCGACTCTTGCCCCTGGCGAGCTTACGGAGGTTTTTGTCTTTTAAATACTTACATGTTCGGCATACTGCTTCCTCACTCCCTGCCATTGGGAAGCTGAGCTTTCAGGACTGTCAGATCGTTTCTTTGTCTCATGAGGGGGAGAGGCAAATATTCTTGCTGTTGCTGTTTTCTCCGTGATAGGCTGATTGTATGGGATGCTTGATGTTTCTTTGAAAAGTTTCCAAAGCCTGTAGTTCCTGATCCTTGCGGGGAGGGGTGATGATTGATATTTCCGCGAAAGCCAAAGATCTGAAAATACCAGAGCAGGTGTTGCGCAGCTGGCAGGATATTGTCGATTTGCTGGCTCAAGTCGCCAATGTTCCCGCTGGGCTCATCATGCGTCTTGTCGACGAAGACCTCGAAGTCTTTACCTCCAGTAGAAGCAGAGGCAACCCTTACCATGTCGGGGACAGAGAGCGGTGCGCCGGTTCGGGTCTATATTGCGAACGGGTACTCAACACCAGAAAACGTTTGCATGTTGCCAATGCCCTGGAAGATGAAGAGTGGTGCACAAATCCGGATATCAAGTTGAATATGATCTCCTATCTCGGTTTTCCTATTCTTCTGCCCGATAATTCCCTGTTCGGAACCATCTGCATCCTTGATTCCCGAGCGAATGACTATTCGGATACCCTTGATCTGCTGATGCAAAAATTCAGGGATATGATCCAGTCCCACCTTGAACTGTATTTCATGAACGCCGTCCTCGGTGAGCAATATGAGCGGCTAAGCGATTATCTGCAGGAACTGCAGGTTCTCCGCGGACTGATTCCCATCTGTTGCTCTTGCAAGAAGATCAAGGATGAGGAAGGGCAATGGCATTCCGTCGAAAAATATCTTCACAAAGATCTGGATGCGGATTTCTCTCACACTTACTGCCCTGTCTGCTATAAGAAGGCAATGGCTTCTATCCTTTCAAAATAATTGTCTCTTACCATAAAGGATTCAACACTTTGAAAATTTCAACCCTTGCTATTGAGGAGATGGTTGAGCGGTTTTGTCGCTACGTGCGCATCGATACCCGCTCGGCGGAAGATTCAGATACCTATCCGAGCACGCCGGGCCAGCTGGATCTCTGCCGGTTGTTGCAACAGGAACTGACAGCACTGGGGCTGGCTGATGTCGAACTAACCGAGCACGGTTATGTATTTGCCACCATACCAGCCAACATCGACAGATCGGTACCGGTTATTGGTCTGATCGCCCATGTGGACACCTCGCCGGAGGTGACGGGCACGAACGTTCAGCCAGTTATTCATCGGCAGTATCAGGGCGGAGAGATCACGTTACCCGGAGATCGGACGCAGGTGATCCGGCCTGGTGAGAATACGGCACTGGCCGACTGTCTTGGTCACGATATCATCACCAGCGACGGTACAACGCTGCTGGGAGCCGACAACAAGGCTGGGGTAGCGGAGATAATGACCGCAGTGGCCTATCTTCTCTCCCACCCGGAGATCAGCCATGGGCCGATTCGGGTGGCTTTCACGGTGGATGAAGAGGTGGGGACCGGTACCAAATATTTTGATGTGGAGCATTTTGGCGCCAGGTACGCCTACACCATCGATGGCGGCACCGCCGGTGAGATTGAGGACGAGACGTTCTGCGCCGATTCGGTCACAATCAGCCTCAAGGGTATCAATATGCATCCCGGCTATGCCAGGGGGAAAATGCTTAACTCACAGCGGATTGCTGCGGAATTCATAGATTTCCTCCCAAAAGATACCATGTCGCCCGAGACCACCTCAGGCCGCGAAGGCTATGTTCATCTACATGCTATCGCCGGCACGGTGGAAGAGACGGTGCTGAAGTTCCTGATTCGGGATTTCACAGTTGAGGGACTGAGTGATAAAGAAGAGATGATGCGGATCATACTGGCTGCGCTGAAGGTAAAACATCCTCGCCTTGAATACACCTTCGATATTGAGGAGAGCTATCGCAATATGAAGTACGTGCTGGATGAACATCCGCAGGTGACAGCGTATGCAGTTAAGGCGATCGAGAGGGCAGGACTCTCGCCGCGGCAGGGGTTGATCCGCGGTGGTACCGATGGTGCCAGACTCGCCTATATGGGGCTGCCGACACCCAATATCTTCACCGGTGGTCACAATTTTCACTCAAAAACTGAATGGATATCCATCCAGGATATGACCAGGTCGGTGGAAACCATCATCCATCTTGTGTCTATCTGGTCAGAAGAATCCGAACGTTAAAAAATACGCGAAAAGGCGGAAGCCTTGATTGCTGCAACTACTTCGGAACCTTTCTCGATGCCCAGTTCCCGTACCGATTCCGGTACTATCTGAGCAATTAGACTCTTGCCGCCTGTCTCCAGTTCGACCCGTGCCCGATTGCCTGACATATAAACCTGCAGGACTTTACATTGCAGGAGGTTGCGGGCGCTGGTTGCCTCCGGATGACGTTTGAAGAGAATGATCTCACGGGCGTCCAGTTCAAAGAGATTTTCTGGTGCTTCTCCCGGTTCGGTCAGAATCAGACAATTATCTCCCCAATTATAGGAAAATAGATCGTGGTGTCGCTGCGAGAGTCCAAGTGAAATGAGGTTGATATAGCCTTTCCGGCCGGTATCCCAGGTGGTTCTGGCAAAAGATTCCGTTTCCAGTTGCCTGGTGATTGACCCCTGTTCCATAACCAGTAGCTCTTCTGTCATCATCCGCATTTCCAGTAAGGAGTGACTGATAAAGATGAGGGGGATGGAGTATTCACCAAAGACCCGTTCGAGATAGGGGATAATCTGGAACTTTCTTTCCTCGTCGAGGCCGCTCAGCGGTTCATCCATCAGAATCAGGCGAGGGCAGGTAAGCAGGGTCCGGGCCAGGGCGACACGCTGGCGTTCTCCACCCGACAGTGTCGTTACATCACGGTCTTTCAGCACGTCGACACCCAGGACTTTGAACAGTCCTTCCGGTTCAATTTTTCGTTCTTTCCGAGCTGTTCGTGAATAGCCATACAGGAGGTTCTGGCGTACACTCATATGGGGAAAGAGATGAGCGTGCTGAAAAACCACGCCGATCCGACGTTCTTCCGGTCGTTTGTTGATCTTACGGCTGCTGTCAAAAAGAATCTGGTCATCCAGGCGGATGTGACCATTGTCGGCTGTGGCAAGGCCAGCGAGGAGATGCATAAGTGTCGATTTTCCGCTGCCGGATGGGCCGAAGACTCCGGCTCTGCTGGCGGAGAGCGAAAAGGTGCAATCGAGATGAAAATCCCCGATTTTTTTCTGTACGTGTACATCAAGTTCCATGGGTTACCCTTTTCGCAATCGTTTGGTTACTGCTTCACTTAGCAGCAGCACCGTAAAGGAGAGAACAATTGAAACCAGACAGAGGGTGAGGGCCATGCTGTCACCTCCTGGGGTGCTGGTGTATTCGTAAATGGCCAGGGGAATGGTCTGTGTCACTCCCGGAATGTTGCCGGCCAGGATGACGGTGGCTCCGAATTCGCCAAGACTGCGGGCAAACATCAGGGTCATGCCGGCATAGATCGCCCGGCTGCAAAGCGGTAGGGCAATGGTAAAAAAGCTGTCCCACCAACCCGCACCAAGGGTTCTGGCCACCTTGAAATAGGCTGGATCGATGGCTTCCATGCCGATCCGGATCGAGCGTACCAACAGTGGGAATCCCACCACCATCGAGGCAATGATAGCTGCTTTCAATGTGAATATGATCTGGATATCAAAGCGGTTCAGCAGCGAGCCGATGAAACCGTTTCGGCCAAAACTGAGCAGCAGCAGATAGCCCACCACCACCGGAGGAAGCACCAGCGGCAGGTTGATAATTCCCTCAACTATAGCCTTGCCACGCATTTTGCCAAAAGCGAGAAAAAAAGCGATGGCAATGCCCGCGGGGGTTGCCAGAATGGTAGCTGAGACCGCGACCTTCAGGGAAAGGGCGACAGCCTGGAGATCATGTGGTGAAAGTGTCAGCATGGTCAATACACCTTACGAAGTTCTCACGGATGAAGAAGTGGCTGTCCATCAATGTGAGGCGATGGAAAAGCCGTGTTTGGCGATAATTGTTTTCGCTTCCGGGGAGACGATATAGTCATACAGCGCCTTCGCTTCAATGTTGGCCGCTCCGGAAGAGGTCAGTCCGATGGGATAAGCAACCGGATCATAGAGATTCTGTGGAACCTCGAACAGAATTTTGGCAGATGTCATAAGCATGGCGTCGGTTTTATAGACGAACGAACCGTCGGTTTCACCGCGATCCGCATAGATCAAGGCCTGACGCACATCCTTGGCCATAACGAGTTTGCCGCTTTTCAGCAGCTGGTCATAGAGGCCAGATGCCCGTAATGCCTGGGCGGCGTATTGCCCCGCAGGTACACTTGTCGGTGTGCCGATACCGATGCGCTCAAGTTCCGGCAGATCGGCAAGGGCAGTAATCCGTTTTTCGTGTTGGCCCACAAAAACCAGACTATTGTAGGCAAATATAGCTTTGGTTCCCGGTGCGATCAGCTTTTCGTCGACGAGCAGTTTCATCCATTTCGTATTGGCCGAGATGTAGAGATCGGCAGGAGCTCCCTGCTGGATCTGTTTGGCAAGACCGCCGGAAGGGCCAAAGTTGGGCACAATCGTTACGTCAGGGTGCTGGGCAACAAATTGTGCTGACAGCTCATGGATAACATTTGTCATGCTGGCGGCAGCCGAAATGCGCACTTCTGCGGCCTGGGACAGAGAGAAAGTCAATACGGTGACAATTGTAACGGCCAGGATAAATGCTAATCTGAACGGCTGCATGGGCAACTCCTTATGATGGTGGGTGCGACAATTACGTTTGGTTGGAATCTGTTATCGTTTCTCACAATACTGGCCCAAAAGTTTTATCGGGAGAATAGTAACATCAGGGAATTGCCAGAAGCACGCTCGAGGCCTTTATGATGACGGAGATGGGCATCCCCTGAATCAACTTCATCCTTCGGACACTTTCGCTGGTGAGGATAGAAGTGACGGTGTTACCACCGGCGATGTCGATAACAACCTCATCGTTTACCATCCCGGCGACTATCCTGTTGATGGTGCCACGCAGGATATTTCGTGCTGAGATTTTTTGCGGATCGACCTCATGGCTCAACATGACGGAGGGAGCCTTGACGATGGTAAGCACCTCTTTGCCTGGTTCGAGGCCAAGACGTTGCACCGAATTTTCAGTGATGACGGAGACGATGGTATCTTCCCCTTTCAGACGAACCGTCACGACGCTGTTGACTGCCCCAGTCTCTATAGCACGTACGTTACCGAGCCAGACATTACGGGCGCTGATTTTCATTTCCATTCCATGTATGGTTTTGAGCATCGCCAGAGCCTCCTCTGGAGTATCCTGAAAAAAGGTGACAAGCTTCTTCAGATGTTGCTGAAAAAGAAGTGCTTTTTGTAAAAACTGCTGGCCATACTCAGTGAGAACCGTGCCGCCACCGCCGCTGCCCCCTGTCTGGCGGACAATCAGTGGTAAAGGGGAGAGATTGTTCAAGGCTTCGATCCTTTCCCAGGCGGCTTTGTAGCTGAGCCCGACAGATTTCGCTGCCTGATTGATGGAGCCGTTGGTGCCGACGGCATGGAGCAGTGCAAGAATTGGATCGTCAATAGCGGCGTTCTGGCCGGTAAGTCCCAGCAGGGACGTCGCTGCAATTGTCTGCTGAAGTTTTTTCACCATACATTCCTTTTGGTTGCCGTTGTGCGAAATTCGAATAACGAATACGACAAAAATTTCAAATGGTAAAGCAGAAAGTGTGCCAGAAGATATTGATTCGGTGCAACTTCTGGCGGGGAAGTTTCCTAACGTGTTAAAATTCAGTGCATTGTGAACTGGTGCAGGTTTTGAAAGAGAGCGAGGTTGGAAGTTCGAACGAGAGTGTCAGTCTGACAATGGCGCTTTGAGATGTGACAAAAGTGAAGAGAATGTACTTTTTCGTAGGTAGATCTTTGTAAACGGCATCGGAACTCGCGAGTTATCGCCTTTCGGTTCCGATGCCGTGATGGAAGTGTCTTACCGGCGGTATTGCGCCTGTAGCTCTTGAACCCCTGCATCCTCAAGGTAGTCGTCAAAAGGCAGCATCTTATCGATATACCCCCCAGGCAGAATCTCAATGATCCGGCTGGCGACCGTTGCCATGAGGGTATGGTCGTGGGAGGAGAACAAGATGATTTCAGGAAATGCCTTCAAGGCGTTATTGAGGGCAGTGATCGATTCGAGGTCCAGGTGGTTGGTGGGCTCATCGAAGATAAGGGCGTTGGCATCGGAAAGCATCATGCGCGCCAACATGCAGCGAACCTTCTCGCCACCAGAGAGGACGCTTGTTTTCTTAAGAGCCTCATCGCCGGAAAAGAGCATTTTGCCAAGGAATCCCCGGGCAAAACTTTCACCCTCGGTGGGGGGGATATATTCCCGCAGCCAGTCGACCAGCGTTTTGCTGGCTGTGAAAAAATCACTGTTTTCCTTGGGGAAATAACTGTGACTCATGGTGAGGCCCCAGCGGAAGGTGCCGCTGTCCGGCTCAAGCTCTCCGGTCAGGATCTGGAACAGAGTGGTTATTGCGAGGCTGTTTGTGCCGACAAAACCAATCTTCTCGCCTTTGTTGACCACCATAGAGAAGTTGTCCAGCACTTTGGTGCCGTCGATGGTTTTGCTGATACGGTCGATTTCAAGGATGACATCGCCGCAGGAACGACCGGGCTTGAATAGGATGAACGGATATTTACGCGATGAAGCCGGCAATTCTTCCAATTCAAGTTTGTCGAGGAGTTTCTTGCGTGAGGTTGCCTGCTTGGCTTTCGAGGCGTTGGAGGAGAATCGGGAGATGAACTCTTTTAACTCTTTTGCCTTGGCATCCGCCTTGCGACTCGCGTCCTGACGCTGGGTTTTCAGCAGTTCGGAGGCCTGGTACCAGAAATCGTAGTTACCGACATATACCCTGATCTGGCCGTAGTCGATGTCAGCCATGTGGGTACAGACCTGGTTGAGGAAATGCCGGTCATGGGAGACGATGATGACGGTGTTCTGGAACCGTTCGAGAAAGCCTTCCAGCCAGACGATCGACTTGCGGTCGAGGTTATTGGTGGGCTCGTCCAGCAGCAGAATATCAGGGTTTCCGAAGAGCGCCTGGGCAAGCAGTACTCTTACCTTCTCGCCGCCCTCCAGTTCTTTCATCTTCTTTTCGCGAAGCTCTTCACCAATACCGAGCCCGGAGAGCAAGGTGGCCGCTTCCGACTCGATTTCATACCCGTTCATTTCTGCGAATTCCGCTTCGAGCTCCCCGCTTCTGATTCCGTCTTCTTCGGTGAATTCGGTCTTGGCATAGAGCGCATCGCGCTCTTCAAGCACTTCTAGCAGGCGGGTATGAGCCATGAGCACGGTTTTGGCGACTGTAAACTCATCAAAGGCGAACTGGTCCTGGTTGAGCACTGCAATTCTCTGGCGTGCATCAACATTGACTTCGCCTTTATCGGGATCCATCTGACCTGCGAGAATTTTCAAGAAGGTGGACTTTCCTGCACCATTGGCGCCAATCAGGCCATAACAGTTACCGGGAGTGAACTTAATATTGACGTCTTTGAAGATGACGCGCTTGCCGTACGAAAGGGCAATATTTGAAGCATGAATCATGAAATAACTCTTGAGAACGGAAAAAGGATCAGGACAGAGAGTGATACTGTGTCCAGTTGGGTACCTTGTGGGGTGTTAGCTGAAATATCGGTTTTTGCGTAATTTGTGAAGCGGCCATCATAATGGACTTGTGGAAAATATCAAACCGTATTTGCTTTTTGCTGAAATTCACTTGCTGCGAAAAAACGTCGGCTGCTCACTTCGTTGCTTCCGAAGTGAGCGGGATGAGTGGGTTAATGGTCGCTTGCGCGGTGCGAATTGTGCAGAGCGTTTATTCGTCCCTGGTTTCGCGCAGGTAATAATCGTAATCGCCTTCGTAGATACGCATTTCGCCGTGGTCGATTTCAAAGACCCGGTTGACCAGTGAGCGGAGGAAGTGACGATCGTGGCTCACCAGCAGGACAGTCCCTTCAAACTTCTGTAACGCCTCGAGGAGTACCTCGCGCGACAGGATGTCCAGATGGTTGGTCGGTTCATCGAGAATCAGGAAGTTCAACGGTCGGGCCAGCAACTTCGCCAGTACAACCCGGCTCTTTTCGCCTCCTGAGAGGTTGGCGATCCGTTTGTCCGCATCGTCGCCGCTAAAAAGAAAAGCTCCCAGCAGGTTACGGATAACGCCGATGTTCTCTAAGGGCAAGCTCTCCTGAACCGCCTCGAATACCGTGTGCTCGGGGTTGAGAATATCCATGGCATGCTGGCTGAAATAACCGGTGGTGACACTCGCGCCGGTGATGACCTCGCCCTCGGTTGGCTCGGTCTGGCCGGCAATGATCTTCAGCAGCGTCGATTTACCGGCGCCGTTAACGCCCACCAGGGCAATTTTTTCGAGGCGACGAATGGTGCCGGTCAGGCCGTGAAACACCGGCCGGAGTTCACCGGTGACAGTCGTCCATTCTTTGCTGAGATCTTTCAGGTGGAGGACGTCGTCACCGCTCCTCGGCGGTACTGGAAAATCGAATTTTATTACCCGTTGCTCCGGCGGGATCTCGATACGCTCAATCTTCTCCAACTTCTTGACCCGTGACTGGACCTGGGCGGCATGAGAAGCTCTGGCTCCGAATTTGGCGATGAAATCCTCTTCCTTGGCGAGCATTTCCTGCTGACGGCGGTAGCTGGCCAGCAACTGCTCCCTGCGGATTTCCCGTTCCTGCAGGTAGAAATCGTAGTTGCCGTTATAGGTGGTTGCCTGGCCGTTGGCTATCTCGATGATCCGTGAGACGATGCGGTTCATGAAGTCGCGGTCATGGCAGGTCATCAGCAGAGCCCCTTTATAGGAACTGCTGAGCCACTCCTCAAGCCAGAGGATCGATTCGATGTCGAGGTGGTTGGTGGGCTCGTCCAGCAGCAGCACATCCGGGTTGATGGTGAGAATCTTGGCGAGGGCGATACGCATTTTCCAGCCACCGCTATATGTTTCTACCGGCAGGGAAAAGTCGCTGTCGGCAAAGCCGAGGCCTGAGAGCACTGCCTTTGCGCGGGCGTCAAGATCGTACCCGCCCCGATGTTCGAAGATCTCAGTGATGGTGCCATAGCGTTCCAGCAGTTCGGCGAGGGCATCATCTTCCATAGGCTCACTCATCTGCGCTTCCATCTCCCGCATCTGCACGCCGAGTTGGACGAGGTCGCCGGCGGCAGACATCACTTCTTCCAGTACCGTGCAGCCAGACATCTCCCCAACATCCTGGGAGAAATAGCCGATAACAGTCTTCTTTGAGCAGGAGATCTCGCCTTTATCAGCTTCTTCCTCGCCGGTAATGAGTCGAAAAATTGAGGTCTTGCCGGCACCATTGGGGCCGACGAGGCCGGTTCTGGTCTGGGGCAGAATCTGCAGGCTGGCTCCGCTGAAGACAATCTGGGAGCCGTGCTGTTTCGAGATGTTGGTGAGATGTATCATGGCGTGAATCTGTTGTTAAAAGGAAAAATGGCGGGAAACTACCATAGGTGCGGAGTGGAGACAACAAAAAAGGCGAATCAGGTGGGACCCGTAATGGGCAGCCACCTGTCGCCTCTTCTCAAAAGATGGTCGATACGATGGAGGTCAGCGGTTATAGGCGATGGCAATAAAGTTGTCGTCTGCTGAGATAGGAACATTCCATCGTTTCTGGTCGGTAATGGCAGCTGCAGAGTGGGCTAAGCAGGCAAGGACCAGAAAGATAAAAGTGAGGTGAAAAAATTGTTTCATTTTCATCGTCGTCTCTCCCTAGAAGCTGGCATGCTGATATGACAAACTCTTTCATCCGGTACGATCTTCGCGCATGCAAAAGGATGATGCGAGTCGTTCACTGATAAAACTGTTGAGAGGCACAACACCCATATGCGGGCAAGTCTTACATCTGTTTTGGAAAATGTCAATAGTATATTGAGCTAAATTCCTAATTCTCGGTGTCTTCTGAATCTTATTGATCCACTTGGGACAGAAGCGTTGAGATATGCTGGCGTGCTCGGAAAAAATAGATTACCGTTTGATTCTATTTGCTTTTTTGCATGAGAGAAAGCAGGTTGATGATGAATACGGTTTGCACATACAATCAGGAGGGAGTATGAGCGAAAAATCTTTTCAGGACTATTATCCCGAATCGCTGCAGCACTGCTATGGTTGCGGCCCGAAAAATCCAGAGGGGCATCATATCCGCAGCTTTTGGGAAGGGGAAGAGTCTGTGGCACGCTTTACCCCGAAAGAGTATCACCTTGCTTTTCCCGGTTATGTGTATGGGGGACTGGTTGCATCGCTGGTGGATTGTCATTGTGTCGGTACAGCCGCTGCTGCGGCTTATCGGGCAGAAGGGCGGGAGCCGGGAACCAATCCACCGTTTCGCTATGTGACCGGCTCACTCCACGTGGATTATCTGCTGCCAACCCCCCTGGGGGGAGAACTTGAGATTCGGGCCAGAGTGGAGGAGATCAAGGGCAAAAAGACCATCGTCACCGCTTCGGTCATTGCCGAAGGCAAGGTGACGGCCAAGGGGCGGGTTATTGCCATCCGCATGCCGGAACATCTGCGGCCTGATCCTGGCTGATGGCTGACCGGCACCTTTTGGGCGATGAGGTGCCGGTTCGGGAAAAAGCAGGTGTCTGCCAAAATCAGAAAATAGACCAGCGTTTGGAGGCCATAATCTTTTTGAGCCGGTTTCGGGCAAAGTCGTCGGCCGCCGCCCGCGGGGTGACTTTTTCTTCTTTTGCCCTGGCCAGGATATGGGCGGTATTGCGGCGCAGGGTTTCTTCAATTCGGCTCATAGCCTGTGCTTGTGTCATTCCCTGATATTCGGTGGCGGCGCAGATAACGCCACCTGCGTTGGCGATATAGTCGGGCAGGCAGAGAATGCCATGATCATGGAGATACTGCTCCGCACCGGGCGTACATGGGATATTTGCACCCTGGGCTACCATCCTGGTTCTCATCTTCTTCACATTCTGCTCGTTGATGATGTCTGGCCGTGCCGCCGGAATCCATACATCGCAATCAACCGCCAGAAGCTCTACTGGGTCGATGGTCTCGGCCTTATGGTAGGACGTTACGCTTTTCTGAGATTTTTTCAGTGCAACGAGTTCATCGACGTCGATGCCATTTTTGTTGACAATAGCCCCGCCCGAGTCGGCTACTCCCACCATCACAGCGCCATGTTTTTCGAGAAATACGGCGCTGTGTTTACCCAC
This sequence comes from Desulfopila aestuarii DSM 18488, assembly GCF_900143695.1. Lineage (GTDB taxonomy): Bacteria > Desulfobacterota > Desulfobulbia > Desulfobulbales > Desulfocapsaceae > Desulfopila > Desulfopila aestuarii. The sequence goes on along the minus strand of NZ_FRFE01000008.1, from coordinate 18,309 downwards.
CGCCCCGAAGCCCTGGATCACAAATTTTGCACCTTTGAGTGAAAATCCGGAGTACTCCGCCGCCACATCGATGGCGTGAAACAGTCCCCAGCCGGTGGCGCCGATCTCATCGAGCGGGATGCCACCGAGTTCGGTGGGCAATCCCACAACCCGGTTGACTTCATCTTTAATCCAGGCCATGCATTCTTCATTGGTGCCCATGTCGGGGGCGAGGATGTACTCACGAATGTCTCGTAAGCTACAAGCCAGGGCGCGAATCAGGGTTTCTTTTTTTTCCCGTGCCATCTTCGGGTCGCCATAAACTACCACCTTGCCGCCTCCATGAGGCAGGCCAGCTGCTACGTTTTTCATGGTCATGGCCCGGGCCAGCCGAAAACACTCTTCGACAGTCACATCCTTGGCCATACGGATGCCGCCAACGGAGGGACCGGCGGCGACGTTATCCACCACCAGAATAGCTTTTAGGCCGCTTCGTGGTTCATAGACGTGCAGGATCTTGGTGGGGCCGAATTCGTCAGCAAACCTTGAGATTTCATCCATGTGGTCACCTCGTCGGTTGCGGCCGCCTGAAGGAAAAGGAAATGGTATACGGCGGCCTGTTTTACCTTTTCTGTTTGGGTAACAGATGTGTTGGGCTGCCAAGAAATATTTCGGCCGCTTCGCCTTCCGTCTCCGAAAGGGTCGGATGTGGGTGAAGGCTGAGGGCCATGTCTTCGGCCAGGGCGCCCATCTCGATGGCCAGCACGCCTTCGGCGATCATGCCTTCCGTTTCACGGCCGGTGATGCCGATGCCGAGAATCCTGCCGCTTTCCGGATCGGCCAGGATCTTGGTCAACCCGTCGGTCGCACCCATGGTGTTGGCTCTTCCGGAATATTTCCAGGGATATTTCAAGACGGTGATGTGGATATTTTCCTTTACTGCCTGCTGCTCGGTGAGGCCGCACCAGGCGATTTGTGGATCGGTGTAGATCACGGCCGGGATGGCGCGTGCGTCAAAGGTGGATGATTGGCCGGCGATTACTTCTGCTGCAATCCTGCCTTCGCGGGTGGCTGTGTGGGCCAGCATCATGCCACCAACAACATCGCCTACGGCGAAGATGTTTGGCTCAGCGGTCCGCTGCTGCTCATCCACCACAATAAAGCCTTTGTCGTTCATCTCCACCTGGGTGTTGGCAAGGCCGAGATTGGTGGTGGCCGGAGTTCGGCCCATGGCAACCAGCACCTTGTCAAATCGCTGTTCCTGTTCACCATTCGGGGTGGCGAGGGTTACTTGCACATGGTCCGCGGTTTCTTCCATTCGTTTGATTGCGGTGGCAAGGTGGATCTGCTCAAACAGCTCGGTGAGACTGCGATGAAGTGGCGCCACCAGATCGGGGTCTACTGCCGGCAGCAGCCGTTCCTGTAGTTCGGCGAGCTGGACGTTGCTGCCAAGGGCTGCATACACGGTACCCAACTCAAGTCCCACATAGCCACCGCCGACAATGAGCAGATTATGCGGGACATCGGCAAGACTCAGTGCTTCGGCTGAACGCATGATCCGGCTGCTGGTTGTGGACCTGGTGCCGGGGAAGGTGATTGGTGTGGAGCCTGTCGCGATAATGGCGTTTTTGAATTTCAGTCGGCTCAGTTCCGAATCTTCAAGCCGGAGAGTGGTAGCATTTTCAAAGTGGGAGATGCCACGGATCAGCTGGATGCCACGTTGCTGGCAGAGGTGCACCAGGCCGCCCGCCATATTGTCGATCACTTCACCTTTCCAGGCAGCCATCGCTGCGATATCAATCCTGGGCGTACCAAAGTGCAACCCCATCTTTTCGACCCGGCGCGCATTGAGGATCATCTCGGCCAGAAAGAGAAAGGTCTTCGAAGGGATGCAACCTTCATGCAAGCAGACTCCGCCGGGGCGATGGCGCGGGTCGATGAGGGCCACATCGAGACCGAGGTCGGCGGCTCGAAAGGCTGCGCCGTAGCCGCCCGGCCCGCTGCCGATGATGGCGAGATCCACCGTCATTTCCATGTCACCCATTACCATGGTGTCTCCTTAAATCATGGTTATCAGCAATTCGTCCGGGTCTTTCAGGCCATTGATGATGACCTGCAGGAAACGAATGGCGTCTGCCCCGTCGGCGACCCGGTGGTCGAAGCAGAGGACAATCGGCATCATCAGCCGCGGTACGATGGTATGGTTGCCCTCTTTATCCGTCAAGACCGCCGGTTGCATTCGCCCTTGCCCAAGGCCTAGGATAGCGATTTCAGGATGGTTGATGATGGCGGAAAAATGACTGCCGCCGATAGCCCCAGCATTGGTGATGGTGAATGAGCCGCCGAGCAGCTCTTCCCGGTTCACTTTTCGTTCCCTGGCCCGGCTGATAGCCTCGTGCAGTTCGACAGCCAGCTCTTTGATCGATTTGCGATCAACGTCACGGATTACCGGCACCATCAGGCCGTGCTCGGTATCCACGGCCACACCGATATGAAAATATTTCTTGATGATGATTTCCTGATTGGCGAGATCGAGGCTGGCGTTAAACTGAGGATAATTCTTCAGGGCCGTGGCCACCGCCTTCAGGGCGAATACGGTCATGGTCAGTCGTCCGCCGATGGCAGCAATCTCCTTTTTATGCCGCTGTCGAAACTCTTCGAGCATGGTGATATCCACCATGTCCTGGCAGTTGACATGGGGAATCTGGGACCAAGAGGCGGACATTCGATTGGCGGTAGCCCTCCGGATTGAGCGGAACGGCAACCGTTCAACTTCTCCGAACTGGCTGAAGTCGGGCAACGGAGCAATGTCTGTGTGAGCCTGCACTATTGGTGGATAACTCTCACTAACCTCGGAGCGTTTCAGTTGAGGTTCGGCTTTTAATGCGGGGCTTTCGGCAAACCGTTGTACATCTTCTTTGGTGACCAAACCGCTTGAACCGGTGGGTGTGACGAGATGGAGATCCACCCCCAGTTCCCGGGCCAACCTTCTGGTCGACGGGGAGGCGGGTACAGGGCGTTTTTTGTCGACTGCTGGTGCTTTGGTCGGCGTAGAAACCGCAGGTTCCGGCGCTGAATCGGGCTGGGCGGCTTCTTGCCTGGATGGTTTTGTCTCTTGGAGTTTTTCCTCAACGGTAAAGCTGATGAGTACATCACCCACTTTGGCGATATCGCCAGGCTGGACATGGATCTCACGTATCAGTCCGGTAACCGGCGAGGGGATCTCTACCGCGGCTTTGTCGGTTTCCACTTCAAGGAGTGGCTCGCCCTCTTTGACGGATTGACCGACAGTAACCGCTACTGCCAGAATCTCTGCTTCATGTACGCCTTCGCCCAGATCGGGCAGACGAAAGGATGTGGCCATGGAAACTCCCGCTCTTACGTGTTGAGTGTTGCCCGGGCTGCCTTGATAATGCGGGCTGTGTCGGGCATGTATGCTTTTTCTCTGCTGAAATATGGAATCACTATATCATAGCCGGTGACCCGCTGCACAGGTGCTTCGAGATAATAGAAGGCCCCTTCCAGCAAACGGCTGACAATCTCGGCTCCGGCACCGAAACTGCGTGGGGCCTCATGGACAATCACCGCCCGACCGGTCTTTTTTACCGATTCTATCAGCAACCGGTCATCAAGGGGCGAAATGGTGAGCAGGTCGATAACCTCTACGTTTATCCCTTCGGCTGCGAGTTGTTCGGCCGCTTCAAGGGCAGGCCGCAGCATGGCACCGTAGGATATAAAGGTTACATCGTCGCCTTCCTGTACCAGCTGAGGGACTCCGATCTCCATCACTTCCTCTTCCTCTGGGACTTCCTCACGAAAGGCCCGGTAAAGCCCTTTAGCCTCATAGAAAATAACCGGATCGGGATCGCGGATGGCTGCGACAAGTAATGCCCGGGCATTGCGTGGCCCGGACGGAATAACCATCTTCAGTCCAGGGGTATGCGCCCAGTAGGCTTCACGGCTTTCTGAGTGGTGCTCGAGCGCCCGGACTCCACCGCCATACGGCGCACGCATCACCATGGGTACAGTGAGACGCCCCTGGGTGCGCCAGCGCATTCGTGCCGCATGGTTTTCCAACTGGTGGAAGTTCTGGTAGGCGAAACCTGAAAACTGGATCTCGCAGACCGGTTTCAAACCGTGGATGGCCATGCCGATGCCCATGCCGACAATGGCCGATTCCGCCAATGGTGTGTCGATGACTCGTTCTTTGCCATAGATGTCGATCAACTGGTCTGTGACCCTGAACACGCCGCCGTCTGGGCCGACATCCTCGCCCAGCAGCACCACACTGTCATCTTGAGCCATTTCCTGTTTGAGTGCCAGGTTGAGAGCCTGAACCATAGTCATCTTAGCCATGGTGCACCTCGCCTGTGTTATTTGCAAGATACTGCCGGACTTCCTCTTTCTGGCACTGCAGAGAGGGAGGCATTTTGGCGTAGAGGTGATTAAACATGTCGAGTGGTTCGCCGAGTGTCTTCATCTGTTTTTCGGCGGAGTCCACCGCAGTCTGGATCTTGGCAAGCACCTCGGTCTCGATCTCCTGCTCTCTTGATTGGTCCAGTAGTCCCTTGTTCTGCAAATACACGGCAAATCGAGTGAGGGGATCTTTTTGCCGCCATCGTTCCACCTCTTCATCATCTCGGTAACGACTGGGATCGTCGGCAGTGGTGTGCATCATTACCCGGTAGGTCACACATTCAATGAGGGTTGGGCCGTCGCCATTCCTGGCTCGTTCTGCAGCTTCTTGAGCGGCGGTATAGACGGCGAGCACATCGTTGCCGTCCACCTGGATGCCTGGCATTCCGTAGGCCAGGGCCTTCTGGGCGATGGTGGCTGAGTGAGTCTGCTGTTTCAGCGGAATAGAAATGGCCCACTGGTTGTTCTGGCAGATGAAGATCACCGGTGCCTGGTAAACTGCGGCACAGTTCAAACCTTCGTGGAAATCTCCTTCCGAGGTGGCACCGTCACCAAAATAGGTCATGACGATTTCATCTGTGCCGCGATACCTGGCAGCGTAACCGAGACCGGTTGCGTGAAGGATCTGAGAGCCCACCGGTACGGCCATCGGCAGATCGCGCTGGTCGGCAGGAATAATGGTCCCTTCGTTAAAGCCGTTGTAATAGAGGAGTATGCTTTCAAGCGACCTTCCACGCCAGATCTCGGCGGCGGTTTCACGGAAGGCGGGAACGAACCAGTCTGTCGATTTCAGTTGAAAAATGGAACCTATCTGAGCGGCTTCCTGCCCTTTAATGGGCGGGAATGTGCCGATGCGGCCCTGGCGCTGCAGATCAAGCATTCGTTCATCGAAACGGCGACCGAGCAGCATGGCCGAGTAGAGTGCTATTAATGTTTTGTCGTCAATTTGCGGTTCAAGTTCCGTATCCAGCACCCCGTGTTCGTCGAGGATGGAGAGGTAGTGAATGGTTTCGGGAATATCAATTCGGGAGCGAGGCATAGTGTCTCCTTTTCGGAAGAACGGTGGGTTGGTCGGGTTCTACGGCCGGGTAGGAGAAGGCTAAGTATCTGTATCTTATTAGATCCTACCTCAAGTATATCCATGATCAACCAAATAGCAAATAGAAGGGGGGAAATGTGAACTGTTGGATATTTTCTTGTTGCACCATCAGCAGGTGGTTGTGGCGTTATTCTGCTTCAGACGGTGAAGAATATGTGATATTCACGTAATGAGACCATCTTTATGAATTCCGGCGGAAAAGAAATAATCACTTTAAACGAGTATTGACGAAGTGTGGGAATGTCGTGTAAGTGTTAAAGATTATTCTTTGAACGGGGAGTGGTTTCCTTATATACACTGAAGATGCAGCAAGATGCCGGCCGCACCAACAACGAGACGGGATACGTACAACAAAGGGCATGACAAAAGCAATTGTCATAACAAGCGGCAAGGGTGGGGTCGGTAAGACCAACATCAGTGTAAATATCGCCGTGGAGCTTGCCAGACGGCAATACCGGACCTGTCTCTTTGATGCGGATCTTGGTCTGGCCAACGTGAACCTGCTGTTTGGGCTTCATCCGGAAAAGACCATTGATGATCTGCTTTTTGAGGATGCACCGCTTGAACAGATCCTGATAAAGACCGATCTGGGGGTCGATATCGTTCCCGGCAGTTCTGGCGTCGAGCAGATTGCCAATCTTGATTCGGCACAGCTTGGCAGCCTGGTGGAGCGGTTTGCAGCATTCTCCGGTTACGATTTTTTCCTGATTGATACGGCCTCGGGTATATCCCGTGGCGTAATCTCCTTTTGCCTTTCTGCAAAAGAGACCATTCTGGTACTGACGGCAGAGGCCACCTCCCTGGCTGACGCATATTCGGTACTGAAAGTACTTTCCTTGAATAATTACCAGGGCACAGTCAAAGTTCTGGTCAATCGATGCTCTTCCATTCCTCAGGCGAAAAAGACTTACCTACATTTCAAAGCTGTTGCTGATAAACATCTGAAAATCGATGTGGCTCCCGGTGGAGCGGTACTGTTCGATCCTCTGCTGGCAAAAGCGGTGTCTCTTCAGTATCCAGCTGTTGCGCTTTACCCGGAATCCGTATTCTCCCAATGCATACGGGCGCTGGTGTCGAATCTGGTGCGGACGGAGGAGGGGCCCGAACAGTCCGATAATGATGGGTTCTGGACCCGCTATGCCCATTTTGTCAGCTCCTCGCTGATACTGCCCGGTGAAGATCGACCTACTCCTCGTAAAGGAAGTGTCGCCGAAGCCGGTTCTGGCGACAAGTCGTTGGCATCACAGGCAACAGCGACCGCGGAAAATGAAGAAAGCTCTGAAAAACACGATGTGGCTGTTGGCGAATGCGAACCTTGTGGTGGTCTTCTCACCGTCGGCAGGATTCCTGGCCCAGCACCAATCTACAGTCATCTGCTGGAACTGGAAAGTTACGGTGAGTTGACGGTAGATGAGATGCAGCGCATCATCTCTCACGATCCGGCGCTGCTTGGTCGCTTGCTGGAGGCGTATCATTGTGTTCGGTTGCCGAAGGAGGAAGGGGCGTTCCATGTCGAGCATATTTTTCAGGAGCTTGGCGAGGAAACGGTGCGGCGGTTTCTGGTCACTACTGCCACTGATAATCTGCTCCAGGCTGAAGTGGTTGAAGATTTCATGGCCACCAATGAGCTTTGGGCGCATAGCTGCCGTTGCGGGCTGATGTCCGAGGCTCTTGCCAGGTTGATCGACTATCCATTTCCGGAAGAAGCCTATATTGCTGGCTTGCTTCATGATATTGGCAGGATGGCGCTCCAGAGCAGGTTCTCAAAAATGTATAGCGACTGCCCACCTCACGCCCACACGGAAGAGGCCTTTCTGGCTGAGAGGGAGGTCGTGGGGATGACCCATGCCGAATTGGGTGCGGAGATTTTGGCCGGCTGGGGGCTGAACAGTTTCATTGTCGACGCGGCGCGCTATCACGCTGAAACAAGTGAACGTATTGCCACTGCTCTTGATATGACCAGGCTGGTTTGTCTGGCTCACATGCTTTGCAGTCCGTTGGAGGAGAAGGTAACCAAGGCAGTGGAGGAGGCCCGGGAAATTTTCAAGCTCTCTGCAGCGCAGGTTTTCATCAGTATGCAGACCGTGAGTCAAGACTTGCTGCGGTTGGCTACCACGTATTCTATTCCACGACGACAGGATGCCGACATCGAAGGAGCCTGCCAGAAGCTGCGTCAATACCGCCGGCAGGCGGTGGAGTTCACCACCTTGCAGGGCTGGTTGCCCGCTCCCAGTCAATCCGGCAATCTTGGAGAAGAGGTGCGCGCCATTTGTCGGGGACTACATCTGCTCTTTGGCCTTAGTCGAGTAATCTGTCTCTTTCCTGATCAGCGTCATCGTCAACTGCGGGCTGAGGGATATCCCCTCTGTTATGGACATGATTTTATAGAGAATGTGTCTTTTATGACAGCTTCATCGGAAAGCAGGATTGTTGACGCCTATCACAATGTAAGATTTAGTGTCTTGTCGGCTAGCGCACTTCGTGCGATGGCGGATAAACAGCTGTTACGCCTTATGGATGCAGAGATGTTGCTCTGTGTGCCTATGCATTCGGGTGGAGCCGGATGTGGAATAATCGTCTGTGCCATCCATGCTAAAGATTGTGAGCATTATCAGCTCCTCCGAAAAAAACTTGAGATGTTTGCCGCCAGGGCGGTAGCCAGGCTAGCCTTTTGCTGAACCTGTACCGAGCTGTTTGTTGTAGAATTCGCAAGAGGTGACGAGCCACATATCAAAGAATGGTTTAAAAGATCTGCATCTTCGCATTGTTAGGAATATATAAAAAAACAGTAGGTGGGGAAAAACTCATTGTAAAATCCTATGTAAATGGTATTTCATGTAACGATGATATGTTGCTTGGAAGGCTTGAAAACAGCGACCTTTTTGTTTTTTCACTTGCAGGATATCGACCTCGTTGGGTAGTCCTTTGACCCGTGTTATATTGTTGTTGTAGTGAATTCAAATATGAATTCACGGGTTTATAATATGATGAGCAAAGACAGTGTCTATACACAGTTAGAAAGTTCCGGAAAGCTGCCCGTTTTGCCGGAAGTCCTCCTGAGTCTTCTCGCCGCTTGCGAGGATCAGGATTGTTCCATTTCTGATATTGCTGATATCATCAGCCGGGATCCCGCCTTAAGCCTCCGAGTGTTGCAGCTCGTCAATTCAGCCTACTATGGGTGCCGGCATTCGTTTGGCGGTATAGAGCAGGCTGTTATTTATCTTGGCGCCAATACAGTAAAAAATCTCGCGGTGACCACCTCTGTTCACCAGGTGTTTGAAGAAAAAAAGGTGAGTGGGACTTCTGCCAGCGATAGCGGCAGGTTCTGGTATCATTCGCTGTTGACGGCAACCATTGCCCGGCGGATTGCGCTGGCCTTTGGCGGGTGCAATGCCGACGAAGCCTATCTGGCCGGTTTGCTCCATGACATCGGCAAACGACTTCTGGCTTCCGCGTTTTCAGAAGTTTATCCGGTTCAGAAGCTCCAGGACCTGCATGGAGAGGATAAACTGCAGCTTGAAATGGAAACAACTGGCCTGCATCATTGTGAGGCTGGTGCCTGGCTGGTACGGCAGTGGAACTTGGGGTCTCTGGTGGCCGATGCTATTGAGTATCATCATGAACCGCTCGACCAGGTGGGCGAGGCCTTTCCACTGGTCAAAATTGTCTATCTTGCCAATCTGCTGGCGAACAGTGGCCAGGATGAAAGCCAGCTGAATGGCGTTCCGCTTGCGCTTTTCGGTGATGAACATCCCGATATTTCAAGTTGTGTTGAGAGTTCGTCCGAAGAAGTGGCACAAGTTGCGGTGAGCATGGGGATTCATGTGAGTCCTCCCGCAATTGCTCCAGTCAGTGCAAGCGGGCAGGAACTCGCAGCAAGTGGTGGAGATCGTGACACAATAGTAAAAGATACTGCCCATCATGATCATGCACAGTTGATGCGGGCAACGGTTGCTGCCCGGGTACGCAACATGTCACTGTTGTCGACCTTCCAGGAAGATCTCATGCAGGCGGAAGGGACCGACGCCATTCTCGCGGCCTTTGAAAAGGCGATGGTCATCCTTTTTGATATTCATAGTGTATTGTTCTTCCTGCCGGATCGTGAAGGAGTGCTGCTACGCTGTCAGGTATCAGAGGCCGGTATTCTGCGCCATGTCAGCCAGGGGCTCTCTTTTCCGTTACGTCAGAGTGCAAGTCAGATTGTGTCAGCGTATATGGAGAAGCGGCAACCGGGCTATATTACCCGGGATCGCAATGGGGCAAGCATTGCCGATCAGCAGATCCTCGCGGTGTTGGGCAGTGACAGAGCATATCCGGTGCCGCTGGTTGTCGACAACAGGGCGGTGGGTGTGGTTGTGTTGGGGTTGCCTGATGGCTGGGATCTCCTCACCGAAGATGACCGGCGACTGGTCATGATTATTGTCCAGCAAGTGGCGCTCAGGCTCTATGTTGAACAGGAGAAGATCCTGAAAGCAGAGGCGCTCAACCGTGAACGGATGGAGGCCATTGCCACCACTGCACGAAAACTGGCCCATGAGATCAATAACCCGCTCGGTATTGTCGGTAACTATTTAGTGACGCTCAGATTGAAGCTTACCGGTGAGACGGATGTGCTGAATGAACTGGCCATTATCGACGAGGAAATTCAACGTATATCGAGCATGGTCGGCCAGATGGAGATGTATTCTCAGGCGCCCTTTTCCCGGTTTGAGCCGCTTGATGTGAATGCGGTGGTTCGGGACATCATCCAGATCGCCAAACCTTCGCTCTTTAATGGAAATGGTCCCACTGTCTCGTTTATTCCCGGGACGGAGCTACCTTTGCTCACCACCTCGAAGGATGCCGTTAAGCAGGTTTTGATCAACCTGTTGAAAAACGCGGCGGAGGCCATGCCGGATGGTGGCAGGGTTATTGTCCGAACCCGAAAATCGCAGCCGGAAGGCGTCGGCGATTCTGGTGGTGTCGAAGTGATTGTAGCTGATTCCGGGCCGGGTTTGCCGGAACAAGTGATGCAAAATCTCTATAAGCCGTTTATCACAACCAAACAGAACGGTCACTCCGGTCTGGGCCTGTCAATTGTGCAGAAGGTTGTGAAGGATATCGGCGGTAAACTTTCCTGCCTTAGCAGTCCGGCAGAGGGAACCACCTTTACCATCTACCTCCCCGGTGTTCTGCCGGAAGGTTTTTCGTAACGGAGTATTATGAGCGCGAACCCCCATATCCTGCTGGTGGATGATGAACCAAGATTTGTGGATAGTCTTGAGAGTATTCTCGGTCATTACGGTTACGTATGCAAAAAAGCGCTTACCGGAACGGAAGCGGTGGAACTGCTGAAAAAACATACTTTTGACCTGGCTCTGCTTGACGTTGCCCTGCCGGATATGTCGGGTTGTGACATTGCCGGCTATATCAAGAAGTCCTGTGTTCAAACCGCTGTCATCATGCTGACGGGTATCCGTACGGTTGAAACGGCGGTCGAGGCAATGAAGCAGGGGGCATATGACTTTCTGACCAAGCCGCTCAATCATGAGTTACTGCTGAAAACCCTGGAGAAGGGGATAGAGCATCATCGGCTGAAAGATGCACTTGCCAGTAGTGAGCAAAAGTTCAGGCTACTGGCAGAGGCGGCCTGGGAAGGAGTCGCCTTCCATGAATCGGGCATAATTGTTGAGGCGAACAAGCCATTTCTGGAAATGTTTGGCTATGGTCAGGATGATCTGAAGGCAGGACTACGGGTTGAGGATCTGCTGGCAAGCGAGACTGTGAAAAAGTCCGCTGAGAACGGCCTTGTCTCTGCCGGTGTCTCTTGCACTGGCAAAGGCCGAAAAAAGGATGGAACTGCGTTGCCGGTCGAGATCCGATTTTGCAGCATGGATTATAATGGCAAGCCAGTGAAGGTGCTGGTGGTACGGGACCTCACTGAACGAATCAGAGCCGAGCAGGAAAATCTCGAATTACAGAAAAAACTCGCCGAGGCAAACAAACTAAACGCCCTAGGTCTGATGGCAGGACAGGTGGCCCATGATTTAAACAACATCCTGACCGGTATTGTCAGCTATCCCGATCTGCTCTTAATGCAGATGGACAAGTCGGACAAACATTATGAACAGATTCAAAAGATCCAGTCAGCGGGTAAACGGGCGGCGGCAGTGGTTTCCGATCTGGTGGCGATTACCAGAGGCAAAACACAACAGAAAACCGTTGAAAATATCAATGATCTGGTTGTGCAGTACCTGAGCTCACTCGAGCATGGTGAACGGCTGGCCCTGTATTCCGATGTTGCCATAGAGACCTCGCTTCGCATGGACATCTGGAATGTCTGTTGCTCGACCCCGCATATTCACAAGGTATTATTGAACCTCATAGGCAATGCGGTAGAGGCGGTACAGGAAAACGGTGTTGTGCGCATCAGTACGGAAAATTGTCATTTCAACCATCCCATGCGCGACACAAATGATCAGGCGCAAGGAGATGAGTACGTCAAGCTGGTTGTGGCGGATACTGGTCCGGGCATAGATGATAAAGACATTGATCATATCTTTAATCCGTTCTATTCCACCAAGGTGATGGGCAAGAGCGGCACCGGTCTCGGGCTGTCGGTGGTCTGGAATATCGTTCAGGATCATGGTGGCTGGATAGAGGTGAAGGACAACGCACCCGGTGCGATGTTTGAGATTTATCTGCCGGCAACTCGTGACCAGATTTGTCAAGTTGATCTTCCTGCTGGTGAACCGGTTGGTAGAGGCCGTGGGGAGAGGATTCTTATCGTCGATGATCAGGCAGAGCAAAACGAAGTCTTGGAGATTGCCCTTTCCGGTCTTGGCTATAGCACCTATTCGGTAACCAGTGGTGAGGCAGCGATAGATTTCGTCAAGAATGAACCTGTCGATCTGCTATTGATGGACATGATTATGGGCAAGGGATTAAATGGCCGGGAAACTCTTGAAACCATTTTCAAAGACAACCCGGCGCAGAAAGCCATAGTGGTGAGTGGTTATGCAAAACGTGAAGAGATCGAAAAAACCCGGAACCTCGGGGTTTCGCTTTTTCTCGAAAAGCCAGTAACACTTGCCAGAATCAGTGCCGCTATCCAGCAGACCCTGACGCTAAATTAAACCTGTATCGGAGGCCTGAATTGACACGTGAGAGAAGGGCGTTTACCCGCATTCGTCTTGATGTGCCGGCCAGTCTGTTTCTCTACCAGGTCGATATGCGGCATGAGGGATCAATTACTGACCTGAGCATGGGAGGCTGTTATTTCCCTATTCCCCATACATTTCCCGTTGGTCAAAAATGTCGTTTCCAGTTGACCATCGGAGAAGGGCTCGAGATGGAAAGAGTGGATGTCGAAGGTACTATTGTCAGAAGTGATGGCAAAGGTGTGGGCATCCAGTTTTTGGACGTCACATCCGAGATTCAGGCCACACTGGCACGAATCATGGCCAAAAAGGGTATTGCCCACCAGGAAACCTGATCGATAGCCTAACCTTTTGGGGCGGCTGTTGAGCCGATTCCCTTGTCTTTGTCAGACATATGTTCATTGCCGGTGGAATCCGGTTTTTTCAAAGGTTGCTGCAATCGTATTGCCGTCTGGCAACCCATTATGATCATTGATATCTCCGTGGACCGGACTAAAGCAAATACGTGCTGGAAAACGAAAGAGAGTCATTGTGCGCGTATTGAGTTCACTTTTTTTCATCAAAAATTTCCCGGATTGTTTCGGCAAGCATCATTCTACTGATAGGTTTTGTCAACACTTGCGCTACCCCAAGCTTTAGCATTTCCTGTCTCGACATCTTTGCTTGATACCCGGTGCAAATCAGCACTGGCAGCTCAGGGCGGAGCTCAAGCAGTTTTGAGGTCAGATCCAGACCGGAAAGCTGCGGCATTGAATAATCGGTTATCACAAGGTCATAATCGTGGGGTGCTTTTTGAAAACATTGAAGGGCTTCCTCGCTACTGGTATGGCCGATGACGGTATAGCCTAATTGGTTTAGAGCGAGTGCGTAGAGATTGACGATGCTTGTTTCGTCGTCAACAACAAGAATACGTTCATTGCCGCGAGGTGCATCTGTTTTCCGTACTGGGGTGTCATTTGCACTGGCGTCAAGGATGATCGGTAAATAAACCCGAAAGGTTGTTCCACTGTCGGGTTCACTTTCTACATGGATGAACCCGCCGCAATTGCTGACTATCGATTTGACAACGGCTAACCCTATGCCGCTTCCCAATTCGAAGTTTTTGGTGGTGAAGTACGGTTCAAAAATATGGTGAATTGCATCCTGCTCGATGCCACATCCCGTATCAGTGACCTGCAGTTCGACATATGCTCTACCAGCGTCTTGCAGGTTGGGGATGAACTCTGTGGGGGGGAGCGCTTTCCTGAGGGAAATGGTCAGCACACCTCTCTTCTCCCCCATTGCATGAACGGCATTGGTGCAGAGGTTGACGATAATCTGATGGATGTTTATGGGGTTGGCCAGGACTAAGCCACAGTCGGGGGCCACATTTTCACGAATGGCAACGCTGACAGGTATGGAGGCTCGCATCAGTTTCATGGCCTCTTTGATGACCGGGGAGATGTCCAGTGGTGATTTGGTAAGCTGCTCTTTATGACTGAAGCTTCTTATCTGCCGGATGAGCTCTTTTGCTCTGTGGGCGGCTTGAACTATTTCCTGAGCATGATTTCTGGATTCTTCTGGCACTGATTTGGTTGCGCAGACAATATCGGCGTAACCGAGAATTGCTGTAAGTATATTGTTGAAATCGTGAGCAATTCCTCCGGCGAGCGTGCCTAGTGCTTCCATTTTCTGGCTTTGCAGGAGTTCTCGTTCAATTTGCTTCTGTATCGTTATGTCCTTGATAACCAGGATAACTCTTGCTGGAGTTCTGCTTTCGGCGGCAAGAGAAGAGCAGGATATCAGGAGCGTTTTTCCCGATTTATCGAGGGTGGTGGTCGCGGTGGCAGGGATCTCTTCCGAATCCGGCGAGGTTCCTGGACAATTACAGCAGTGACCGTCGCTGCCATACAAAATTTTATGGCAGAGTGCACCTTCACCGGGATCGAGCCCTTGTTCCAATAATGTCTGAGCCGCCCTGTTGGCACGAAGAACCTGGCAGTGCTCGTCCAGAAGGACAACGCCGTCGTCCATGGCATCAAATGTGGCACACCATTCGTCCCTACTCTGCAGTAGACGGGTCTCAAGAACTTTTCGATCTGAAATATCAATTATTGTCGCACGGAAGTCTTCGCTGTTGCCGTCTATATCCAGATTGATCTTTCCTTCGAGAAGAACGTGAAGCAAGGAGCCGTCCGCCTTAAATACGCGCAACTCACACCTTTGTTTTTTACTCGATATCATGAGCATTTTTCGAAAGGTCTGGTAAGTTTTCTGGTCTTTGTCATGGATAAGCCGAAAGAATGGGTAACCCAGCAACTCATGCCGTGTCAGACCAAGCATTTCGGCAATGGTGAAATTTGCCTCACAGATGAGTCCGGTCTGCTTGATTGTCAGGTATCCTGCCGGAGCAAAATTGTAAAGACATGCGTACCGTTTCTGTGAACGTACAAGGTCGCTTTGGGCAAGGCGTAGGTCCTCATTCTGGAGTTCAAGCTCAATCACGTGGGTCTGCAGTTCCTTGTTGAGCTGCATTACATCGTCTATCTGCAGTTTCGGCAGCGATTGGTCACCATTTTGCTTCAACCACTTTTCCGCCCGGTCTCGTAATTGTGCAAAATCAGTATTGGAATAAGTGAACGGCATTCGTTTTATCTGTATGTATATTTTTTATACCGGCTCTGTATTGCACCGGCAGTAGTTTACGTGGAGAGTGTCTTCAGGCATTTCTCCGTTGTTGCCAGGTATTGCACTTTTCCATGCTGATCGAGTAGCCGTGTGACGGTAAGGGCAACAAGAATGTGTTGTCCATTGTTGCCGATGCGCTCAACAGGCAGAGCCCGGACATCCTCATGTTGGAGTTTTCGATACAGTTCATGAGTGTTTCCGTGCAGGTGTTGAGGGATGACCTGACGGATATTCATTTTCAGGGCGTTTTGCTCCGCAATTCCATAGAGCTGCTCAGCCGCATTGTTCCAGGCGAGGATGTTGCCATCCGGATCTTGTAATGTGACAGCATCATAGGCATCTTTTACCACAACGGCAAGACGATTGGTGTTTTCCTTAAGGCGTGAGGACTTTTCTTTGAGATGATTCAATTCAGTGATATCTTCGAAGGTAATGACAATGCCATCGATTACATTATTTACTGTGCGGAAAGGCCGGAGACGCATGCGGTAGATATTACCTTTTTGGTCTGGCAAATGGATTGTTTTTGTTTGTAGCGACTTCTGTACGCTTTTGGCATGGCTCAGGATGTTGGCATTCTCCAGGGAACAGGCGAAATGTGCTATCGGTCGGCCAACATCTGAATCGGTCAGGGGAAAGATGTTCCTGACGCTCGTGGTGAATCTTCTGATATTGAATTGATTGTCAAGGAATATCGAGGCAACGCTGGTTGATTCCAGCAAATGTTGAATGTCATCGTTAGCCGTGACAAGTTCTTCTATCCGTTTTTGTAATTCGGTATTGACGGTAACGGATTCTTCATTTAACGATTGCAGTTCTTCCTTTGATGTTTCCAGTTCTTCATTGCTGCTCTGCAGTTCCTCGTTGGTCGACTGTAACTCTTCGTTAGTCGATTTCAGTTCCTCGTTTGACAGCTCCAGCTCTTCTATGGTGGTTTTGAGATTTTTTTGCGTGATGCGCAATTTCTCCTTCAGACGTTTCGCCTCGTCGCTGTTGCTATTTACTTGCGGCAATGCTGGTATCTCGCCGTTGTCTTTGGCAGACTCAATAACAACTGTTTCAAAAATAACCAGCATCAGGCCTTTACCGAATTCTGAGTCAGTCAAGGGACGTACAACAATATTGACTTGTTCACGGATGTTGTCTGCCTGGCGGCACAGGACTTCTGTCCGGCATTCGTGTCCTTCACCTTTGGCTGTGTGATATGCTTTGGCCAATCCTTGCCTGATGTCATGACGAGCCATCTTGAGCAGATTCATAGAGGCTTTCCCTTCAGCAAGCTCAAGATACTGACTGGTTCGACCATGAATGAACTGTATTTCTGCAGCATCATCCGTTATGACGCAAGACGTTATATCAGACTGTGCGAGGATCATTTTCAGCATTTTTGCCGTACTGGTATTTTTGAGTGGTTGGCTTGATTTCGATATTTTTTTGTCTCGCATTCTGGGGACCGGATTACTGTTGGGGAATTGTAGAAGAGGATGTGGGAAGGGTGCTGCATCTATCTTTTTGAATATTTTATATTTTTTATCAAGTGAAGAGAAAAGGTCGTGGAAAATGCCAATGGTTTCAGAGGTGCCGATAAAGAGGATGCCTGATTTATTCAGGCTGTAGTGAAACAACGGGATCAGTTGCTTCTGCAGTTCAGAACTGAAGTAAATGAGGAGATTGCGACAGCAGAGTATATCAATCTTGGTGAATGGGGGGTCCTTGATGATATTCTGCTGTGCGAAGGTAATCATTTCCCTGAGGCTCTTTTTAACCTGATAGGCGTTGTCCTTTTTGTCAAAAAACGCATTAAGGCGTTCCGGACTGACATGTCCGGAGATCGATTCGGGGTACAAACCAGCTCTTGCCGTTTCAATTGCCCTGGCATCAAGATCGGTGGCAAAAATCTGAATATCGTAATGTTTGTCCAGTTGTTTGACGCATTCTGAAAGCATGATGGCCACGGAGTATGCTTCTTCTCCCGTGCTGCAGGCCGGTATCCAGACCCTGATCGATTTGTCCTGTTCTCTTTCTCTTAGAAGCTCGGGGAGATATTTGTCCTTGAGGATCGCATAGGCTTCCGAGTCCCGGAAGAAAGAGGTGACACCGATGAGCAGTTCCTTGAACAGGATAGAAGTTTCATGCTTTGAATTTTCCAGAACAGACATGTATTGCTCAGAACTGGTGAGGCCGAGCACCGCCATTCGCCGTTCAATACGCCGGATTATCGTATTTTTCTTGTAACGGGAAAAATCATGATCTATTGCGCTTCTGAGAATTTCAATAATCCTGATCACTATCTCGTCAGCGTGTTCCATATCCTTCTGGTGGCCGCTGATGAGCACGTTTCGTCCATTGTTGACATAACGGACGATTTGAAGAGGCATTTTCTCAGGCGGTAAAATGTAGTCAACCAGCCCTGTATCGACAGCGCTTTGGGGCATGCTCTCATATTTAGCTGTAGAGGGCTCCTGTACCAGTATCAGGCTGCCCCGGCTTTTAAGGTTTCTTACGCCGCGTGTTCCGTCCGATCCGGTTCCTGAAAGGATGATGCCGATGGCCTGTTCTGCCCGATCGTTTGCAAGGGAGCTGAGAAACGTGTCGATCAGGTTTTGCGCTAATGTCTTTTCATCAAGCCCAGAAAGAGTGAGGCAATCATTGGTTATTGAGCCTCTTGCAAAATGACCAGAGCGTGAGGCTTTGCACTGTGGCCACAAATAGATCTTTGACAACCTAACCAAGCAGCCGTAAAAGTTGATCTGAAAATAAGGTGATAACTCCAAACATCAAGTGGAGAGACACCTTCGCGTGCCCCTTGACCATGACGTTGTTGGCACCAAAATCTTCTTTCAATCGGCTGTTTGCCCGTTCAACGCTGGATCGAATTTTATAGCGCTCCGCTTCGTGAGGAGCCATAGGTAAGACATCTTTTCCACGTCCATTTTTATCGATGATAGGGACATGTCCAAAGCCCCGGCTGATCTCTTCGATTCGCTTGGCGTCGTAGGCCGCATCCAT
>NZ_FRFE01000053.1 GCF_900143695.1 Desulfopila aestuarii DSM 18488 | reverse complement strand
GCATCTTCCGCACTCTTGCTGGCTATTTTTTCGGTCTGCATTGCGTTATCGGCATTTTGGCGGATATTGGCAGCCATCTGCTCCATGGAGCTGGATGCCTCTTCAGCTGCTGCAGCCTGTTCGGTCGACCCCTGGCTCATCTCTTCAGATGAGGCCGAGAGTTCCTGACTGCCTGAGGCAACATTATCGGCGGCACTCTGGACATTGCCGACCACCTCTTTCAGTTTATCGACCATATTGTTAAGGGCGTTCGCCAATTGACCGATCTCATCTTTCTGCACGATATCAAGACGTTGAGTGAGGTCACCGTTGGCAACGGTTTCCGCAAACTTGACTCCCATAAAAATTGGTTTGGTGATAGCGCGGGTAATAAAGAAGGCGATGAGAATACCGATGAGAACAGCCGCAATCAGTCCGGCAATCATTATGTTGCTGGATTTACCCAGCGCGGATACCGCCTCCTCAGCGATGTTTATGGTGCCTTCCATGCCTTTGACGGCAACCTCGCGGGCCTGGGCTAGTACTGAATCGCCGATTTCACCGCGTTTTTGTCCCAGTTCCACATTTTTCAGCCAAAGATCAAGAAAATTAACCATCGCCTGTTTGTACTGTGCAGCTGCATTTTCGGTATTGTCTATCCGCTTTATATCTTCCTCGAGGCGAGTTATTTTACGTAGCTCTGCAAATTTTTCTTTCATCACATCAAAGTTGGTATAGGCATCCTGAATGATCTTCGGCTCCCTTTGCGCCTGGGATTTCCAGGCGGCAATGCGGGTGGCGTTGCCGACGTCGATTATATCGTTCACCACAGTTATCTTCTCAAGTCGTTCGTCGAGCTGCTCCTCACTGAGACCAGCCTTGATATCTGCCTCCATTTTCTTGTTTTGACCGGCAAGGAAGTCGTTACAGTTATCCATATATTCCTTGGCGGAACTGTCCAATTGATGCCGATACTCATCCATTTTCGCATTGACTTCCACCGTCTCGGCAACCGCTTTCTCATAGTCGGCAAGTTCCTTTTCAACTTTTTCTACGGCGGGTTTCAGGGCCTTCAGATTTGGTGAGTTATCGCCCAGGACCTTGGCCTGATCTAAGCGCTCATGCAGAGCCTTGATATTTTCATTGGCGTTATCCAGAAGGCTTTTCTCCCCTGTGAAGCCATAGCCGCGCATGGCATACATCGTCCGAAAAGAACTGCGCTCAATCTGGTTGGCAATTCCGACCTCTGGAACGTATTCCTTTTCAAGCATTGTTGATTTGGTTTTGATATTGCTCATGTTGAAGATGGCGAGGCCGCCAAGGCAAATGGAGATAATCAGCAGAGCGGCAAATCCCAATCCAATTTTAATTCCAAGTTTCATTCCCAGACCTCTCTGTTCATTTGTTTTCAATGGAAAATCATGGTCGCTGTTGTTGATTTCAGTCTTCCTTTTCCGGCTGGGGCTCTCCGCCCTGCACCATGGCAAGTTCTTCGTAGGAGAAGACCTTGTCGATGTCCAGGAGGATTATGAAGACTTCTTCCCGCTTGCCCATCCCCTTAATGAAAGCAGTGTTCAGTTTCGTGCCGATTTTTGGTGCCGGTTCGATTTGATCTGGTTCCAGCTCTACTACTTCCTGAACCGAGTCTGCCAAGGCCCCGAGAACGGTGATCTCACCGTCCATCTCGATTTCAGCGATGATGATACAGGTATTGACCGTCTTCTCCGTCTGCTTCATGCCGAATTTCAGGTTCAGGTCGATCACCGGCACCACGCTGCCGCGCAGATTGATCACCCCCCGCATATATGCCGGTGTCTGGGGTACCCGAGTCACTGTAGTGAAATCGAGGACTTCTCTCACTTTACCGATGGCCAGACCAAAGACCTCTTCATCGAGCTTAAAGGTGAGATATTGATTCATTTCTATACTGCCGGTTTCGCTCATAGCCTCTTCTCCCATATTCAATTTTAGGGGTTTCTCTGATTATCGGGACAAGCGGAATCAGATACTTTTCAGTATGGTCTCTCACGACCGTCTGCTTGTAAGACACTGTTTTGATTTTGTATTACATCAGTTTATGCCACTATTTCTGATCTGCCGTATTTGTTCTCAACACATTGAATTCATAGCTGATTATTTTGAACTTCCTGAACCAGACAGGGAACATCCAGAATAAGGGCCAAGGTGCCATCTCCCAGAATAGTGGCCCCAGATATTTCCTTTACATTTCGATACATATGACCGAGATTCTTAATCACCGTCTGGTGCTGTCCAATTACTTCGTCAACAACAAAACCGATGCGGTGGCCATCAATGTGGGTAATCACAATCTGTTCGATTGCGGCTCTTTTGCCCTGGATGTTAAAATGGCGCCTGAGGTGGACATATGGGATTAGCTCACCTCGAATATGGGCAAGGTTGCGTCCCCTGGAGGCTCCTGCTTCGTCCTCTACCAACTCAACACATTCCTCGACAGCCGAGAGCGGCAACACATAACGTTCATCGCCAACCCTAGTCAGCAAGCCTTCTATGATTGCCAGGGTCAATGGGATTTTCAATGTTACCGTTGTCCCTTCTCCTTCAACACTTTTGACATCGACACTGCCCCGCAATGCATCGATGTTGGTGCGGACCACATCCATACCGACTCCCCGCCCCGAAACACTGCTCACAACAACGGCGGTCGAAAAACCGGGGGAAAAGATAAAACTGTACAACTCATCATCTGAGATATCGACCCCCTCTTCCATGAGGCCGCGTTCAATTGCTTTTTTGCGGATTTTCTCTTTGTTGATGCCAGCGCCATCGTCTCTGACGCGGATAAAGACATGCGCCCCAGAATGTTCAGCCTCTAAATGAATGGAGCCTTCTCGATTTTTGCCGCTGGCGGCTCGCTTATCCGGAGGCTCCACCCCGTGGTCCAGGGCATTGCGAATCAGGTGCACCATGGGATCGTTAAGTTTTTCGATAACCGTCTTGTCAAGCTCGGTCTCTTCACCCACTGTGGTTAAAACCACCTCTCTGCCAAGATCACTCGACAGATCACGTACCAGTCGCCTGAATTTGGTGAACGTCGCTCCGATGGGCACCATTCGTATATTCATGGTATTATCGCGCAGCTCGGCACTGAGACGCTCCACTTCTTCAGCCAGAAACTTGAGCTGTCCATCTTCCCCACCATTTGCCAGCTGACTCAGTCGTGCCTGTACCGTAACGAGTTCGCCGACGAGATTGACCAGCTCATCAAGCTTGGATGATGGCACCCGGATACTTGAATCTATAACCGGCTTCTGTTTGCTCTGTTCTTTGACTTTGGCTTTGGCTTTTTTGAGATGATTCTGTTCTCTTAAGGCTGCGTCGATCTTGTCTGCTGTAACGAGACCTTTTTCCACAAGGATTTCACCGAGCCGTTTCTGGCTGTCCACCGCTTTGCTCAGCTGTTCCCGGTCAAGCTCGCCACGCATTACCAGAATATCTCCCAGACGAAGGAGTTTATCCTGCGCATCCTCTTCATCGGGCATGTTATGATGCTCTACAGGTTCGATCTTCAGATCGGAATCCTCGCCGATGAAGATAAAAACATCCTCAATTGCGTCTCTGCCTTTATCCGTCGTCAGTAAAATATCCCAGCCAAAATACAATCGTTCTGGGTCAAGTTCTGATAAGCGAGGAATCTCATCGGTCATGCTGACCATGTCACAATCGCCAAGTTCTCTCAGGTCTTCGAGTAAAAAGAGTGGATTTGTTCCTGTACTGAAAATATCCTCAGGTGGCTTAAAACGGATTCGCCAGGTGGTAAGCGTTGCTTCTTCTTTGTCGGCTTTCTCGTAAACTGCATCTTCCTGCGGTACTGGAATCTCTTTTGCGGCAGGGGTTGGTGAAGAAAGTTTTTTCAGGGAGGTAACGACCCGTTGCGCTTCTTCATCCAATGCGGTGTCTTCACCTTGATCTGAGTCAAGCATCCCCCGGATGATGTCGCGGGAAGTCAGGGTAAGATCGATGAGTTCGCGGCTGACCTCCATCTTTCCGGACCGGACCTCGTCGAAAACGGTCTCCACCTCATGGGTGAACAAGGAAACACGATCAAAACCGAACATTGCACCTGAACCTTTTATGGTATGTAACGCCCTGAAAACACTCCCCACCAGCTCGGAATTATCCGGAGACTCTTCCAGTTCCAGCAAAGATTCTTCCAGCTGTTCGAGGATTTCGGTTGCTTCTACAAGAAATACAGCCCTTCCGGCATCAAGACCTTGAGCATCACTCATGACTCTTTGGCTCCTGGATTTCCATTAATTGTCCCACTGATCAGCTGATCCGTACCGACTGAAACCACCACTAACTCTTGCTAGCGCAGCACCTTCTTCACAACGTCGAGCAGTTGTTCAGGTTTAAACGGTTTAACTATCCAGCCTGTTGCCCCGGCCGCCTTACCGGCCTGCTTTTTTTCAGCCTGGGATTCTGTTGTCAGCATGATGACCGGGATAAATTTACACTTTGTATTGGCACGGATTTTTTTTATGAAACCTATTCCATCCAGTTTGGGCATATTCAGATCCGTTATGACCATATCAACAGTTGCACCGTTTAATTTTGTCAGGCCATCTTCTCCATCCACCGCTTCGATAACAGTGTACCCAGCCCCCTTCAAGGTGAAGCTCACCATCTGACGGACACTTGCGCTATCGTCCACGGTCAAAATTGTCTTAGCCATCGCGTTTATCCTTTTTTGGTTCTTGTATAGAAATTTGGTACTCTCGGTTTTGCAAATATGCTCATGCTGCCAATCCCAAAACCTTTAAAACTATGCTGCACCGCCCATTGGGGCATTTTTATCTCTGTACGCTTTATGAAGTAAAATGTTCTGAAAACTATTCCCGTGTGTCAAAGTTAAGATTGCCCCCACAAACACTCCATAAACAGCTCTCTCGGGCAGCGGGGAAACACCCACACTGTTTTACATAGCCAGCTCGTTCCAGCAGCGTTTCCAAGTTGCCACTGACTTTGCCTTGTAAAAAAAGATCCTTCTTTGTTAAAAAACATTCACGGTGGGCGGCACAGAGTAATTGGATAAAGGAGACATCGGCCGACTCAACCTGATGGAGATCAAGATAGAGCCGATCGACTTCGCCTATCGCCTCAAGTAATGCGCCTTTCGTTTCCTGAACCTCTGTCATGGTCACATCACCCACGAGAGAAAGTGTTCCCTCTTTTCCGACGTCCGTTCTGGTAATTTTCAGTGAATGCTCCATATTTGTTCTCCTTGCCCAGCAGTATTGGCTCATCGGCATTAAAACAGCTCGACATTGTCGCCAAAATCCTCTTCTTTTGCCTTGCCACCGGAATTCTTTTTTTCCTCGGGTGTATCAGCATCGAACAGCTCAAAACCATCGTCCTCAAACAGATCAACGTCTGAAGAGTCAGTATCAGTGCTGCCTTGTCCGGCAACCTGAGCATGAATGGACCGCTCGCGATCCATGACATATTGTTGCGCGAGTTTCTCTACCATTTCCTTTACTTCAGAACTTCTATCCTTGAAGCGGGGATAGGCATCTTCTATCTGATCAATGGTGCGGCAGACGGTCTGCCAGTTCCGGTCTATCCTATCCCCCAGTATCTGAGGGAATTTAATCCCTGGAACCAGTTTCATTATCCGGTTGGAAAGATCTCGACTGGCGCTGTCCATTTGCTGACCAATAGTGGTGACTTCTTGCAGCGATGAGAGAATTTCTCCGGTGAATTTTTTCGCACCGTCAATCATCTCATCTACCGTCACACTGTTCTGGTTGAGGGTATTGGCAAACTCAAGCTGCTTTTCGGTTCCTGCCATGATACTTTGCAGCATTTCGATGGACTCAGTTGCACCATCGCGGGTTTCCTGTGAAAGATTGCTCAACTCTTTGGCGAGCACGGCGAGAGTTTCCCCGCCGACACTTGTTTTAATCGCCTCCACCATTGCATTAATAGCCAGCACCTTTACATCTGAAGCTATCTCTTCGATTTTATTTACAAAACTTCCTATCTCAACGACATTGTCATAGACGTTCCGACTTACTTCAGCCGCCTGCTTGACAACTTGCAAAGATTTGTTGAGTGATAACGAAACATTATCAATCTCTGATTCAAGATCTGCTACGATCGAACTATTCCCCGTCCTCCCCTCCATCTCTAACAAGGTCCTGGCGTCTTTTGCCTGAATTTGCGCCTGTTCCATCGACTTCTTAAGCCCGGTCGCAATTTGTTTCCTGGCATGTATAACCTGCTCGTAGATCGAGTTGAGATGTGCGGCCTGAATGGATAAAATTGAGTATATTTCAAGGGCGGCCTGTTCACTCTCCTCTGCTGTCTCCATAGCATGAATGGATTCAGCTTTCCCGCTGACCTCTGTGAGAGCGGAAGAAACATTTTCAAGCTGTTGCCTGGTGATATCATGGAACTGCATAGCCATGACAACATCACCTATTCCCTGCACCATCGCGCTTGAACGCTCCTGGATCCCGGAAGCAAGCTGATCCGACCGACGGCCGATATCATCGAGTGATTGCAAAATGTTGTTTATTGCCCTTTCGCCACTGTCGTCGTAAGACACGTCTGTACTGTCCAAGACCTGCCGCGAATTTGAGATACCATTCTCAACGAGATTTGCTTTATCGATGCAATATCTGCAATTATCCAGGACCAGCCCCGCAATATCTGCGACTTCATCGGCAAGGAGAATGAAACCCTGCATGCCTTCCGGGGTTCTTGAACTTTCAACCTTGATTGCTATCCCCAGGACACGAAACGTCTTACCAATGCTTTGAAGTCTGCCGATTGGATCACGTAACTTTTTTACCTGAACAAAAAGCTCTGCCAGAAGACTATCGCCTTCGCCAAGGGAATTAATTGTTGATTTGACATGATTGGCTACTGCATCAAAGAGTTGTGTGTTCGCTTCGAGAATTGATGCATTTTCGGAAGTCGTATCGCCAGTGCTGAAATTGGCTAATGCACTCAATTTTAACGCATTATCTGTCATGCCAAAACAAATGGTTGCCAAGGTGTTGAGCGTTTTGCCAATAGTCAAAAACTCAGGTTCTGTATCGGGGCCCAGAGCATTGAGGTCTTTTGCACACGCAGTGATCTCATGTATATCGATAAGGTGTTGCCCCTGAAGATTCTTCATTTCTTTCATATTGTTAATGGCTCGTTTACCTTTGGTGGTTACCATCTGGCATCTGTGTTTGCTATCCTCTGCCTGGCTAAATATTTTCAAAAACGATGTGAACCATCCCATCATAAAAAATGGTTGAGACCGTAAAATTGCTCAAACCTTTTCCTGTATCGATTGTTATGGACTGGTTGTATTTTGGAATTTTATGCTCCATTGTTTCCAAAATGAGATTTCGTATAGTGCACGTTTCACAGTGTACGGTTCTGCCACACCCTCCTGCCAATTTCGAATGCCTGCACTCTAATGCTTCACCACCAAGCATCCCCATTACACGCTCAATTGGTTTCTTCATCATGCTCAAACCAGCTTGATTTGCGGCAGCAACGCGACACTGAGAGTCTAATATCACAACGGGAACATCGAATGTTTCCAGATATTCATCATAGAAAAGTCCATTATCCTGTTTTAATAAGGGGATAATGCAATCCGGACATATGCCATGAGTATTCCTTGAGACCTCAAATGGCTCTTTTTCTTTGATATATCTTCCGCAATATGAACAAATCAAATGCATGCGATACCTCTTTTCCTGCAGCAGCGGACGTTATCCCAGTCCCATTCCACTCTTCTCAAATGCATACAAGCAGTAGATAGGCAAACCTACTTTTCAATAGCATAAAACGTGCCACTCAAGAACAAGGAGATGCAATGGGGAAATAACGGTAAAATATCAATCTTTTACAAATTGTGGTGCAATCAAGAAGCACGCCGCAGTAGAGGATGTAAGCGATACCATCCAGATAGCGGAGGTAGAATTACCTCCTCATTGAACAGGTTAGAATCAAGCTGATTTTGCCGACAGAGGATTATCGGCATAAAAACATCTTATCAAAGCGTAATCATACGATTATTTACGAATTCATAGAGTCAGAAAACCAGCGGCTTAGTGGAGGTCTTTTTACCTACTACCACTTTTGGAGGTGATACTGCGGTTATTTCTCTCTCACCAATCAGCGTATTTTGGCTTAATTCAAGAAAACAATAATAACTGATAGGATTTGACAGGGAATATGAGGCGGAGTGAGGTTTTGGAGATATACGCTCAAACTTTTTCTGGGAGGTATTTTTACCTACTGTAAATTGCCTTGAAGCATACTTTCGTCGTCCTTCTTACATCTGTTCTTAGTCATCATGTGTGTTTCACGTTGCTGCCCTGCAGCAACGCTATTACTGACAGTTGCTATAAAAAGAGCAAATCGGGATTGGGTTTCAATTCTGTTCCTGTTCTCAAGAAAAATCTTTCACAGAAAGCCCCAACTCTTTAATTTTTGTATAAAAGTTTTTCTTATGCATCCCACTCAATTCAAGGGCTTTTTTAAGACTGCCCTTTGCCAGGTAAAGTGTTTTGAGCAAGTACTCTTTATCAAAGTCGAGCAACACTTCCACTTTGGCATCTTTATATGTTTTAAATGATTGTTTCTCGCCGGAACCACCCAAGGTCCGTTGCACATCTGCAAGCGATATTTTCCGGGTATCAGATGTTTGTGATATTTTGTATAAAGTCTGCTTCAATTGACGTACATTTCCAGGCCAATCCTCTTCGACCAGTCGGGAACATGCGTCTGCTGAAATATCATAGGTAATGTTTTTCGCAGTTCCAAAGAGGGCCAGAAAATGCCAGATCAGCGGCAGGATATCCGCTTTTCTTTCATGCAATGGTGTTGTCTTTATTATGGCTCCGGATAAGCGATAGAAAAGATCGGTACGAAAGCTCCCTTCATCACACATTTTTTCGAGATCCCGGTTTGTTGCAGCAACAATCCTGACATCTGCATGCCTGATACTTGTGTCACCCACCTTGCTGTACTCTCCATCATCTAAAAAACGGAGGAGTTTCGCCTGAATTTCCGGTAACAGCTCACCGATTTCATCAAGAAATAACGTGCCTTTATCAGCCGCACCGACATAGCCTGCGGTCGTTTTCGAGGCACCGGTAAAAGCTCCGCTGACATGGCCAAAAAGCTCAGATTCGGCCAACGAGCCGAGTACCGCACAGTTTATCGGAATAAAGGGTTTTGCGCTTCTTCTCGCACTGTTGCGATGAATATCACGGGCAATAATCTCTTTCCCCGTGCCAGACTCTCCCATAATAAGAACAGGTAAATCGGTTTTACCAACAGAAAGAACCTCTTGACGGACATCCCGAGTAGACATCGAAACCCCTATAAGGTTACAGCCTCTGATTTTTTCTGAGTCACTCAGGTAAGCATTACGAAGTCTTTGAAAATGTAAAGCCGCGTACACGGTATAGATAAGCTGGGATTCGTTGAAGGTCTTGAACAAGTAGTGTGTGAGTCCCATTTTCAAACAGGGATCAAGATTATTCTCTTCCGGCACACCGGTAATAATTATGATTTCTGTGTCCGGAAAGCACTCCATTATTTTTTTCGACAGTTGTACCCCGTTGATACCCGGCATATTTATATCGATCAGGGCAAGCTGAAATTCCTGACGACCTGCAATCCTATATGCCTCCTCAGAATCGGAAAACGAACTCACCTGGTAGCCCTGAGCGGTTAACACCTCGTCAATAAAGTCGGCAATTGATCTCTCGTCGTCAACAACAAGAACCCTGACACTTTTTTTTGCCTTCACAGCGTTATTCACCTTGAGCCACCACTCTTTCAATGTCGTTTGCGGTAAACGGTTTTTTCAAAAATACAGCATTACGTTTCAAGTAATCCTGTTCACCAATATCTTCACCTGACATAAATATAACCTTTGCCTGAGTACTGATCTTCGCCAATTTCTCCAAACATTCGAATCCGTCGCTATCGGTCAAGCCAACATCAATCAAAAGAACTGTAACGGCTTCGTGAACAAGCTCAAAATCTTCAATCGCTTCGCCACAGGTTTCGGCTGAAAATACCACATGTCCTCGACGCTGCAAACTGCTCACGATCAGATCCCGCATCGCCTCGTCGTCTTCAACCACAAAGAATATCTCCCTTTTTCGTCCAACTTCTTTCTTTATGGGAGCCGCTGTAAAATGGACCTCTCCCCCCACCCGTTGATTCTTCATCACTGCTTGGCGGGGCAGAGGGAATTGTGCCGTAAAAATGGTTTCTCCGTTTTTTTCATCTGAATAGAACAACGTTCCGCCGTGTTCTCGAGCAATATTCCTGGCCGCATATAGCCCCAAACCAGACAACCCGTTCTGGGAGCTTTTCGTCGTCACAAAAGGTTCAAAAAGCGACTCAGCCACCTTGGAGGAGACACCTTTCCCCTTGTTCCGCACTGAGAGGACGAGCAGATCGTCAAGGCTCTGTTCACTTGTGGCCATCAACGTGATAACGCCACCATCAGGCATTGCTTCGAGGCCGTTTTCCCCAAGATAAAATAGCATCATGACAATGTCTTTCATTCTGCAATGCAATCGTGGGAGCTCTCCTCTCTTTTCAATCACAAACTGGTGGGAACGGGAGAGTGTATTCAACGCTTCAACAGCAAACTCCAGTATCCGATCAAGGGAATGGTCTGCTTTCTCCGTATATGTATAGCGAGAAAATTCATAGAGAATAGACGTTCTGTTAACCCCCCTTGTTAACAGGTCACTGACCAGTTGTATCCGATGCTCTCCTATTGAGCCAAAACCAGCCTCTTGGGCAATCAGGCTCAACTGCCCCGATAACCCTGTAAAGATATTGTTATAATCGTGCGTTACCCCCCTTGTCATAAGACAAAGAGAACGAAAATATTTGTATTCCAACAAGGCATCGCCCCGTTTTGCCAATTCCGACACCCCGTTCTGCAGTTGATTGTCTTTTTTCATTTCAGGTGAATACTCTCATCGTATTGGCAATGGCATGCATCGTGCCATTGCCTGGCAAAAGCAAAAGAATAATGAATACCCGTTATCAATAGATTGCTCCATCGACAGATGAGTGGTTCGCACCATAATGGTTAAGCAAGTATCATACCATCGAAACAGTCGCAATTTGAATACAAAACATTTTCAAAATCTTAGGAAAGTCCTGCCATCGTCATCTCTGAAAAAGGCAATGCGAGATAATATACAAAGTCAGATAAGGTGGCATTTTTACCTCCCATGGTCACATAAAGACGCTCCTCACATAGAGGTTGAGCATATCCCTTTACATTATTTTATATCTTGATGTTAGCGTTTCACTCAGCCTACTTTCACCACGTAAACCTAGAGATACACAGTTGGAAAGAGTGGTAAAACAAAATGCTTGTTCTGGACCCAGGCCCTGGACCGCTATCGCAGCCCTGCGAGAGGAGGACCGTATAGATGGAGTGTTGTCCCCCGGCAGCAATAAAAACACTCTCCCGTTTTGTAGCGACGCACAAGGTGGCTAGCCAGGGGAATGCCACCTCCCGATGCTCCGGCAAGCCAACTGCTTTTAAATAGCTCAGCAGCTTATCCAGACGATTATCCGCAGCCAGCCTGCTAAGCTGTTCGCCCAGGTTCGGTTGACCATCATGAACAGGAAAGTTCTGATCGAAGGAAATGTTTTTGCTGCCGTCGCCGGATTGTTGTGTCGGTCGTGAAGAGGGTGTAGGTATCCGCTACGTGGAGAAATGTTCCTCGTCCGGTCTCGCCTACAAGTAAGCCGCAACGCCGCACTTCCTTGTAACCGCGGGTGACGGTCCCAAGGGTTCCCCATAGGGGATCGGCGAATTCGCGCTGGGGTGGAAGTTGATCCCCTGGGTGAAGATTGCCCTCAAAGATAGCCCGTTCGATGCTACGTCAGACACCGACAAGAGGCCTCCTGCCAGTGTTGAAGAGACGCTGCAACGGACGATCCTTGTCGATCTGACAGAAATTGACTGTATCGACATCAACAGTGCCCTCTAAATTATTGCCGAGATTGGCCTTGATATGAGCCGCTGGAAATAAGCGAAACATTTTGCTTCTTGGTTGGGATTATGTCCCAGCATCAAGGTCAGTGGGAGTAAAATACTTTCATCGAGGACTCGACCGGGTTCCAATCGTGCTGCTCAGACATTACCCATATCAGCGAACGTTAATTCGAAGCAAATCATAGCTTGGCTATTATTATCGGCGTATGCATACATGTCCTGGTACTCCAAAAGCTATAACAGCAACAGCAGATAAATTGGTTCGAATCATCGAATTTTTGATCAAAAATCAAAAACCGTATGACGAAAGCATATTTGCCTAGCAAGAACGAAAACACAATGAACGCATGAAAAAACCATTTTGAAATCGAACAAAATCATTTAGTTAACAGCATATCACGGATTGATTTTCATTTTTTGTTACTTAGAAGGAATTTGAATAAGCAAAAATTCCTGGAGTCAGTAATGGGGTAAACCTGAATCCTAAATTGAAAATGCAGAGCTTCGACGTGGCAATAGTAATACACCTGTAGTGTACCTACTCCGCTAGGTGATGGTATTATCCTTCTTTTTCTTCTCCATCCAGCACTTTTCTTATAAGGGTAGCGAGATCCTTTTTCGCTAGAGGCTTCATCGCAAATCCCTTTATCCCGTATATTCTGGCCTTTTCTTCCGAAATAAGGTTGCTAAAACCCGTGCATAGAATAATCGGCAGGTTCGGGCGTATTTGCAGTATGCGGCGCGCCAGGTCACTTCCAGTCATACCTGGCATCGTTTGATCCGTGATGACTAAGTCGAAACGGTCCGGTTGATTTTGTATAATTTTTAAAGCCTCGATGCTATTTGTCTCTACTGTCACCCTATAACCAAGTCGTTCGAGCATGGTCTTACCCATTTCAGCAAGCATCTCCTCATCGTCAATAAAGAGAATATGCTCAATGCCAGTTTGGATCATCTCTACAAGTGTCGCTTCTGCTTCTGGTAGAGACGTTTCTGCATGAACTGGCAGGTACACATTAAAAGTTGTCCCTTCGCCGGGTGAACTTTTACAGGAAATAAATCCACCATATTTTTGGGTGATTCCATGGATAATGGCAAGACCCATCCCTGTACCTTTACCGACCTCCTTGGTAGTGAAGAAAGGATCGAAAATTTTGTCCATTAATTCTGGTGCTATTCCTGAGCCAGTATCTCCTACAGAGATTTCTACAAAACGCCCAGGCTGCACATGTGGTTCGCTAACTAAATCGGCCAGGTCCAATTCTTTGCTTTGCAGGGAAATGTCGAGAATACCGCCAGTTTTTTCCATAGCGTGGAAAGCATTAGTACAAAGGTTGGTTATTATCTGGTGAACCTGTGTGGGATCAGCAAAAACCAATCCAGCCTCCAGATCGATATTTTGCCGGATATCAATGGTCTTAGGGAGTGATGCACGAAGCATTTTCATTGCTTCTTTTAAAATTAAAGCAGGTTGCAAGACTATTTTTTCAGAATCTGCTTGGCGACTAAAGGCAAGAATCTGCTTCACAAGCTCTTTAGCCCTGTGGCTTGCCTTGATAACCTTATCGATATCACTCCTCATCGGAGATCCTATTGGGCACTCCTCTTGTACCATTTCTGAATAACCAAGGATTGCTCCTAGGATATTGTTGAAATCATGGGCAATCCCTCCAGCTAACATGCCGATAGACTCCATTTTCTGAGATTGACGGAGTTTCTCTTCCATCTCTTTCAGGTCAGTAATATCAGTGCCTATCTGGATTCTGACTATTCTGCCATCCGTCCATTTGATTGCGCGGTCATAATTCAGATACCACCTGAGATTCACTGGATTCTGACCATGCCAGACACAGACTCCAAAGGGATTGCCATTTCTGTCAAGCAGCTTTGGATTAGTGCAATCTGGACATTGTTCACTTCTTTTTCGAAGAGCATCAAAACACTTACTGCCGGTCATATCGCCTCCGAAACTTTCAATCAGATATTTATTGGCAAACAGGATCTCATGCGTTTTTATATCCGCCACATAGATCGCTGCTTCAATCCCATTCAGTATGGAAATATAGGTTTCTTTAGAGGCTTTCAGCACTTGTTCTGCAAACTGCCGCTCTTGGATCTCGGCAGTCAGCTGAATATTCTTTTCCCTGACCTTTTCTTCTGCAATAATTCTATTGGTCATTTCGTTATTGATTCGTTCGGTCCTTTCATGCAGAGCAGCAGTCAAAAGCGAAATTTCATCGGGAATGCCGCTAGATGATGGTAGCATTGGCGGTGGTTCACCACCAACCGGACTGACTGAGCTGACAAACTGGGTAATTTTTAGAATTCTACCCAGAACGCTCCAGTAGAAAAGTAAATACGAGGAGAAGAAAATGATGACAACCATAAGGCCATTCACCAGAAAAACATCCTGCCACCGCTCCTTGATCACTTTGGGAAAAGTTGGCAGGATTCCCTGTAAGATCACCTCACCGATCTTGATAGACTGGTTGTTATGGTAGTACGTCAGCTCAAATTTCCATTCCAGTAACATATTTGTCTCAAAACGGCCTGCTGCAGCAACCCGGTTACCACGTAGGTCAGAAATCTCTATCGCACTGATATGCTCTTGATCAACCTGGTTTTTGATAAATGCAGCAAGAGAATCATATTCCATAGCCCATAACTGATTGGCCAGGTATTGCTTGTGGTTGGTTTCGAAGTGGAGAAAATCGAGTTTTGTGTTATTTGTACGCATCTCGATATCGTAATTAATTTCGACAATTGCCAAAAGAGCGGTAAGACATGCCGATACTGCAATGGAAAATATCAGAAGCTTATATTTCAGACTAAAATACGTTAAGGATTTCATTTAACAAATGATTCCAGAATCCGCTGATATTCGCCACTCGATTTCATTACCCTCAGTCTTTTCTCTATCTCGGGAATAAGCTCTTCATGCTTTTCATTCAGATAGAGATACATGCCCCGTATCGCAACTGGTTTTTGTAAGGCATATATGCCGGAAATTCGGTTACGTTTCATGTACGCAGCGCCCCTCAGCCGTTCATAGAGGATCACATCCACCCGGTCATTAACGAGCATCCTGAACAATTCTTCTTCAGATGAAGCAACCTGCAATGATTTTGTCCCCCCCACATTCATTTCATAAATTTTCCACCCTTTCAGGTACCCGACATTGTATTTCTGCAAGCTCCCCCAGTTTTTTATAAGGATACTGCTATCTTTCGAAAAAGCGGTGAAAGCGAAATCAACCAATCGCTCATTGACCATACGGATATGGGAATATTGATCGCCCAGCCCTTCAATACGAGCATATTCCGCATCATCGATCCCCAGATCAAGATTTTCGATGGAACGAGAAGACAGCAGATGATTAATTCGTATCTTCATGCCCAGATCTTCAAAGAGCCGTATAACAATTTGATCATAAAACCCTGTATTCTCCTTCGTTGAGTACGGAGGCTGATCTGCTGTATTAACGGTGAAGACATCTTCGCCCTCGTCGGCTAGAGACACAGAAAAAAGAAATATATAAAGAACACTGCAGATATAAAGTAGAGAGCAGATGTTCATTGAACCGCGACGAGCAACTTGTCTTATCAATCGCATGAGCTTACCTCGAACGTCGAAAAATGGATCATCCGCATCTTGCGTGGTTTGAGGGAAAAAATGTTGACATACTTATAGGTCCCCTACATTGACTGAAATCAGCTGACTAGCGAGGTAGTCATATTTTCACGAGCATATTGTATCATGGTTTTGGTATCAGAGGGTATAGCTATGTGCGTTCAGAGTATCAACAAGGGGCAATCATATTCATAATTGAAAAGGATCGATCTGCACTTAGCAGCTATAGATGCCAGGGGAGCATTGTCATAAAACGAGGTACATTGCAACACTGGTTCCAGCTCTGTCTATTGGCAGGAAACGGGTTTACATCAAATTGTATGTTCCCATGGTATTTTGACGTGTCTGCAAAGCCGTTCGACAGAGCACCATTGCATCGGATTCGCCGATGCTCGTCTCACTTGCACAACAGCGTTTTACCCGCTACGTCATGCCCTCGGCTTCAACGTTTTTCGTCTCGATAAGAAGGTTCTTAATCTTCCAGAGGTGGTAGCCATGCACCGCAAAATCGTCAATGTTGATGCCCTATTCGTGATTTTTGCAAACTACGCCGTAACACCGTGATCGTCCTTGGGGGGAGCCGAATCTATCTCTTTACCAGTTTGGGCAATGTCGTTCAAGATCGTCGAACAGCGCCCTGATGCCAAATAGGCAGCAGTAAGGCCTTTGATTCTTTCAAGAGTACGTTGGGCAACTTTAAATCCGGTTTTGAGATACATTTCTCTGATTGAAATTGTGCTGGATACCACAGGCATCATAATAACAAATGGCCGTTGATCCTGCCCTGAACTGTGCATTGGCCCACTCAACACAAAATTCCTCATTGATTTTCATCAAATGTTCTAATATCTCGGGGTGCTCGTACACGAAATTGATATATTTATTAAAAATCCATCTGCATGACCGGCAAATAAAATGGCGACATGACAACACCGACAATGGGCGCATCATTGCCGACACGATCTTTCAACATTTGCGCCGATTGTAAAACTTTGGCGAGCACTGGATTCGCTGCAGGACATGTTGGCAGTCCCAGTTCTTTAATGTAATCAGAATTTCGAATAATAGGTAATCCTCAATTTAGAGGTCCATTCTCGCTATAGACAACCGCTCCCTCCCAGGACTCCACATCGATCGGAGTATAGAAAAAAATATAGAGACAGTCATGTCGATATTTTGCACGCATCCTTAGTTGCCCTTCAACGACATTTTCATCCCTTGAAAAATTGTCTTTTATTGAGAGACCAAGTTCTTTGGCGTCAAGCATGGTAAGTAAAAGAAAAAAAGGGACTCGATCAGGCTGCTTATGCTAGAGCGCACATAATACTCGCTGAAGGGATGCCATTCGAACCTGAATCATACACCTCCTCCCATCGTTTTGCTATTAACCAGGTGGTCAAATAGTGATAATTATGGTATTATTAAACCGGCGGGCAAATAGAGTAACCGATGCATGCTTTATATGGTCGATATTGTGTAGATGCAGGTGTTGGTTGAGTCGCTTTTGTGTGTCAAAATGCCCACCGGATTAATAGCCTAAACATTTATGCAATCACACCGATATTCTGCATTTCAAGAATCAGTCGTTCACTGTCAATTGGTTTGACAATATATGAAGTAGCCCCCCCTTTGTAATAGGCTTTCATAACAGTTGATGCATCATCAATTGCCGAAAGCATTATGACCTTTACTTCTTCATGACCAGTTATCCCAAGTGATTTCTCTACCTCACGAATTTCGACCAGGGCTTCATGTCCATCCATAATAGGCATCATGATATCCATACAGATAAGGTCGTATGGTTGCTGCTTGCGCAAGGCGACTCGAAAAGCCTGCACAGCCTCTTCCCCATTCACGGTAATATCGACAATAGCCCCATT
>NZ_FRFE01000052.1 GCF_900143695.1 Desulfopila aestuarii DSM 18488 | reverse complement strand
ATGGAGCCGGGTTTTGCACTAAAAAATTATGGCCGTATTATCTTTGCCCCGGTTCAGGTGCATCTTTCTCAAAAACTACTTGACCATTCAACACTTGAAGCGAGCCAGCAAGAAGAGCTTACCGCCTTTATCGCCGACAGGCTCAACTCAGCCTTTTCAAAGGGGTTTAAGGGGCAAGGAACCGGCGACTTGAAAATACGCTCTGCGTTGTCGGGTGTGTCAAGTTCTTCTGAGGAATTAGCAGTTTACCAGTATCTTCCTGTTACATTAGCTGTGACTGCGGCTATGGAAGTAGGTGGAGTACGGGATAAGGATCTGGTTATCTTTTTCGAGGTTGAAGCAGTAGATCAAGCCACGGGTAAGGTCGTGGCAGCAAGAGTTAGAGGCGCTGATCTGGGGCAGGTTGGTACTAATAGATTAAAGAATGACCCCGTGAACGCAATTGAGCCCCTGTTGGAAAAGTGGGTAGACAGCTTGGTTGATCAGTTTTCCAAGGATTTGCAATAAATTAAAAATTAGGAAAGTCTTCGAACTGGTGAAAAGGTCTCCGGTGGCCTAATATATTAAACATGTTAATGTGGAGGAATCAAATAACATGGCTCAAGAAGCCTCCCTCGTGAGGTTCAACAACATAGGGTCCATCAAAACAAAGGTACATAACCCACCAAAGGATTTCGCGGCATTCTACCATGTAATGAAGCCCAGCTGTGTTTTTCATGCAGAGGCTTTGATTTTTTAGGCTCTGCTTTGTCTGCTGGGTTCGTTTAGATATGGGGTGAAATCCAACTATCTTTCCAATCACAATTGAGCGAAGCGGAGTCAGAACATTATTGATGAACGTCCCTGCGTCACGTAGCCGTAAAATTTTTGATTATATTAGCAAGACTAAGGTTTCCTCAATGACTCTTCTTGGAAACTTGAGGTGTCTACTGTATATACGTAATAAAAAACCGATCTGAGATTGAGCTATAATAGATCGTCAACATCTTTCCTGAGGGTAATTCGCCATGCAAACTACCCATGTTACTTTAATACGCATGGAAAAAAATTTCCGTCCATATTTCGATCCTATTTTCTGCTTTGATGACTTATCTTCTGCAAAATGACTTCAGCGAGTAGATCAACAGATGATGGGCTGTTTACATCCGTCTTTCCCAATCCATGAATGATTTCTCCCTGCCGCTGGCAGGAAACTCCGCCATAGCTCAAAAAAGTGGTCAATACCTTCTCATGCCCGAGGTTCTGGCTCCATGCCTTGAACTGCTCAGGCGTCGTACAACGTTCTTCGCCTAGGCGTACCAAAGTGTTGCGGAAGCTGTGTGGATTGAAATAGGGCAGGCCGGCCCTGGTGAATGCCTCGTGGAAGATGGTCCTGATGGGCGTGGCATTGCTCCAGTGCTTGCGTGCCAATCCGGCGGCTTCGAATTGGCGGGTGGTACCGATAGCCACCTTGGTGGCTGGAAATAGCGGATCATCATTGCCCCAGAGTCTTTCATCCCTCAGGAAGGTCACCCAGTCGACGAAAACCTCTAGCACCTCGTTATCAACCGGAAAGAAAAAGGTGGTGAAGGTCTTGCTGAATTTGGTTTTCACTTCTCTGGCATCTTGACTCACACTGTCGCTGATCAGATCGACATGTTTGATTTTCATTGAAGCGATGGCGCTGTCCCTTGCTCCGGTCAGCAGAGTGAAGGCAATAAGCGCCCGGTTGCGTCGATCGATGTCCTTCTCGGCAGGCATGCTCCGTATGACATGTAAGATCTGCTCGAGCGTTGGTATCTGCTGCTCACGCCTTGCGGTAGCCACTCTGGTATCCTTGTCCGACAGATTGAAATAGTCAGCGTCTGAATATTGAAGCCGCGACTTATACCCCGGCTGCCAGGCCAGCCACTGGAAAAATCGTTTCAACTGGGTCAGGGTCAAATAGAGGGTCGCCTTGCTCAGCCTTTTGCCGGACCGTTGTCCACGCTGTTCGGAAAGATGTTTTTTGAAGGCGACGGCCTGCTCAAAATGAAAAGCCTTGAAGTTCTTGAACTTCGTATATTCCTCGAACCGGCTCAGGGCTTTGGCAGCGGTGTCGACGGTCGGCTCGCTGTGCCGCTTTGCTTCTTTTAAAAACGTGAAGTATTTACGTTTGATCCGCTCGTTCTCGGCATTATGTTTTTTCATGGTCATTTGCTCCTGGTGTTGAAGTCACTGTTCACGGTGGGGTTGGTTGTCTCGATTATTCCTTGCTCGGGTGCAAGGGCCCGTCTCTGGCAATGTCCTGTTGCGCCGCGAACAATATCGGCGTGCGGATGATCTTGTTTTCTCTGCCATGATTGCCAAAGAATTTGTAATGGGAAAAATTGCAAACTGTCGGTCCGTCCTCTTGCGGGCGCTGCGGGATCATCAGGGTAAGGTCGACACTGATGATTTAGAGAATGCTGCCAGTCGATTGACCACGTCTTTGAAGAGGTTGCAGGGCGATCTTGTCCTGGACGAGATCCGAGGCATCGAAGGGGATGCCGCCCATGTCTATTTCGGTGTTCTTGACCATCTGCTGGTACGTGGCAAAGATAGCTTTTTCATGCGGCAGCGTAGTCGAAGGCCACCACTCGACCGGATGAACTGTCTGCTTTCCTTTTTATACACATTGCTGATGCATGATGTTCGATCGGCTCTAGAATCTGTAGGGCTAGACCCGGCTGTAGGATATCTGCATCGGGATCGACCGGGCCGACCGGGCCTGGCGCTTGATCTTATGGAAGAATTCCGCCCGATGATAGATCGTCTGGCAATTTCGTTGGTGAATCTTGGCCAGCTGAAAGAAAAGGATTTTAATATCAGCGAAAGTGGCGCGGTCAGAATGACAGATACAGCGAGAAAAACTGTTTTGGTCTCATATCAGAACAGAAAACAGGATGAACGAGCCCATCCATTTCTTGAGGAAAAAATGAAGATAGGCCTATTCTTCTATGCGCAGGCGCTATTGTTGTCGAGATTATTCAGAGGTGAACTTGATGGCTATCCACCAGCCATCTGGAAATAATAGTAGGAGGGAAATAAATGTTAGTACTGGTAAGCTATGATGTGAAGACTAGCGAACCGGGGGGAAGCAGAAGATTACGGAGGGTTGCCAAGGCATGCAAAGACTACGGTCAGAGAGTGCAGTTTTCTGTGTTTGAGTGCTTGGTGGACCCTGCACAATGGACGCGGTTTCGTCAGCGTTTAATAGAGGAGATAGATATCGAGAAAGATAGTTTGCGATTCTATTTCCTTGGAGCAAGTTGGCACAATAAATTTGAACATATAGGCGCGAAGAAATCCTTTGATCAGGAAGGTCCACTGATCATATAAAAAATGTTTCCGCGAACCTCAGTCAGGCAGAGAATGCTGGGAGGTTCGCAACCGTAGAACTAACCCGGCTGGGGCTATGGATTACATCTTTTGCTATGAGATGCCAGATGGGTGAAATATTGGGTTCGCGGAAGTTGTAAATTTTATTGATTTGTATCGGTCTATTACAAATTGACCGTCGCCCTCCATGCGGGGGCGTGGATTGAAACGATTACCAGCAAGTCAAACGGCTCGATTTTCCTTGTCGCCCTCCATGCGGGGGCGTGGATTGAAACAAGCCTTGCCCCTGGCCCTGTCGTCAGGTATCTGTCGCCCTCCATGCGGGGGCGTGGATTGAAATGTCACCACCGATAAAAAACAGACCCAGTTGAAGAGTTCAAGAGAACCCACCCACAAGTTGCTTATTTGCGATTGCACTCGGCATTTTCACCGATTATCGGACCCACTGCCGGTAGCATTATCTACCCATAAAACATACGAAGTATGCGAGGACAGTCGTCGGCACCTGGCGGGGAAACCTGTAGCCCGTAGGGCGGAAGGCTTCCCCGCCAGGTGCCGACGGTTGGTGTAGAAGGCAATGGGAGACAGGGGGGATTGTTGGGGTGGTCGTCAGTTCATACTGCCCGAGAAGGACTTTGCAGGATGTATCCTCTTGCTTTTAATCCCTTGTGGTGCGGTTATTCAACTGTTGTGATTGATGGAGACGCCAGGAAGGACCTTCGATGCTTAAAATGATGGCATGGTGCACCATCCGATCAACGATGGCGGTGGTGATGACGGGATCTCCCAGGTAATCGCCCAACTCCTTGAAGTCGATATTTGAGGTGATCATCGTCGATTTTTTACAATACCGTCCATCGATTACCTTGTGGAAAAGACAGGCGTTTCTTGGGTCCTGTTGTTCTAGGCGGTCAAAGCCGACTTCGTCTATGAGCAATAGGTCAGGAGTCAGATATCGTTTCAGTTTCAGGGCGAGAGTATCGTCAGCGAGACCGGAGAAAAGATCTCTGAGCATGTCGCTTGCCGTGGTATACCGGCAGCGATAGGTTTCCCGGCAACCGAGCAAGAGTAAGGCCTTGGCGATATGGCTCTTGCCGGTGCCCGAATTACCTGCAATAATTACCCCCTGTTTGCGGTGGATAAAGTTGAGCTTGGCCAGTTCCATTATCTGTGCCTTGTCGATCCCTTTCTGGAAGTCAAAATCAAAATCGGTCAACAACTTTCGCTCAGGGAGCCTTGATTCATTGATCCGGCGTTCGATTCTCCGCTGGGTGAGGGCATCCGCCTCGGCAGCCAGGAGACGTTCAAGCAGTTCGGTAGGCGGTGTTGCCGATTGGGCAGCACGGGCCAACTCTTCATCCAGAATCGTCGCTATTGTATTGAGTTTGAGAGTTCTCAGGCTGCTTTGAATCCGCTGCATGCTGTCCGTTGCTGGTCGATGTTTCATGGCGATTGCCTCCCAGGAGTGAGCTGTACTCCTGTAATGACCGCTGGTAGACCGGCGGCAGGGTCTTGCGCAGATTTTCAGCGGCTCGTTCGTTGCGATGCGATTCCAAGGTACGTGGTTTCGCCTTGATCTTGAGAATACGCTCCACCGCCTGGTGGTCATAGGCGTGGTACCTGCAGGCATGGAGAATGGCCCCGTGAATTTCGTCGCAATGGTAAAATTCTTTCTGACGGAGTATGGCTCTGATATGAAAGCCGGCGTTCTTGGGGTGCTTTTGCACAAGCCCTCGCAGAAAGCTTTCAGCGGCATCACCCATACTGAGAAACTGATCCCGGACCGGCTCCAGGCCATAACGGACTGCCTGAGCGCCGTGGATGCCGGTGGCGTCAAGGGTTATCACCGCTCCGGCCGGCAACCGTTCGTGCCGCACGATCAGGGCTAACTCCGGTGAATAGATGAAGATTTCCTGCTCGGTGGCCTTCAGAGTCAGGATATCAGTCACATGCTCAAAGGGCACTGGATAACGATTGGTTTCAAACTCAAGATAGCCTTCAATACTACAGACTCGTAACGCCACCTCGGAGGCATCATACGGGCAGCGCGGTAACGTGATCAGCGCTTCCTGCTCCTCTTCGAGGAACAGCTCCAGGGGCGGCCTGCCCGTGGTGTCGTGTTTGTGGGTGTCGGAACGGTTTTGCAACCACCAGCGGGCACAATTCCTGAGGTCATCAAGATCCTGGAATTTCCGGCCGCCCAGCAGGTTATGCTCCACATACTGGAACGGTCGTTCGATTTTCCCCTTGGTTTGTGCGCGTCCCCGCATACAGGCGACGGGCTTGCACTGGTAATGGGTAATAAAAGCGGCGAAAGACGGATTGTATACCGGCATTCCGGCCTCCCAACGCAGCACGACAGTCTTTTCGCTATCATACAGACACTGCCGGGGGGAGCCGTTGAAGTGGAAAAAACTGTCCTGGTGACGTCGAATCAGGGTGAAGAAGTCCCGGCGCCTGGTGAAATCAATATATTGTCGTCTTGAAAAGCCGAGGATATAGGAAAAACAGTTGATTGTGGTTTTGCCCCCACGCAGAAAATTAATGGTATAAGGACTCCAGTCCATCTGCCCCTGCAGACCGGGCGCGGTCTCAAAGCGGATCACCGGCGTCTTTTTCGGCGTTGGGCGAAGCAGGCGTAACCGCTCCTGCAAAATACTTATGCCGCCGTCATAACCGGCGGCGGTGATCTCTTCGTACACGCGTTGCGCGGTTATCTTGGGAAAATCCTTGAGCAGCTCCCGGATTCGTCCGATAAAGGGATCCAGTTTGCTGTGCCGAGGCGTTGCTTGTTTTCTCTGTCGCCGAACAACATCATGGCCCTGGTCCCGGGCGGCAGCGTGCTTGCGCAAGATACGCCGTACCATATTGCGACTGATGGAAAAATGGCCGGCGAGTTTGCGGATACTCCAGCCTTCGCTGTTCATGGTCACCAGCAACCGTTCCAACTCCTTCCGGCTGTGGATGATGACGGTCATCGCTCAGTCTCCGACTCGGGCGGCACGTTTTGTCGAAACGCCTTGACGGTTTGCTCAAGGGTACGCAGGGCCTCCCTGCAACAGGTGTGTAAAAATCGCTCTTCCTCCTCCTCGAATTGCCCAAACTCCGTGGTCTGCACGGTAAAGGAAGCCGACAGGCACTGCCGTTCCAGACACAGAAGTTTGCAGTGGATGGTCCGCACAAGCGGAGAGAACA
Source organism: Desulfopila aestuarii DSM 18488 (assembly GCF_900143695.1). Taxonomy (GTDB): domain Bacteria; phylum Desulfobacterota; class Desulfobulbia; order Desulfobulbales; family Desulfocapsaceae; genus Desulfopila; species Desulfopila aestuarii. Next base: position 15,041 of record NZ_FRFE01000052.1, on the reverse strand, counting down.
GGTTGCTTGCCGTCAGATCCAGATGATCGTCTTGCCGCAGAATCTCCCGTGGCCTTCGTAAAAGGTCCCGGTGTTCGCGCTCCGGCCGGTTCTGTAGTTCTTCAACCAGCTTGCCCGTTTCACGACAACTCAGATGACACCTGGTGATCGCTTCCAGCAGTGCCTCCTGGTTGCCACGTGGCAACTTGACCAGTTCCCGGCTCATACTGATCGGCAGCAGGCCGAGTTGTATCTGCTCCTGGCCTTCATCACACAAGCGGTCGATCAGGGCTATCCGCCGACAGACCCAGCTTTTATGGCGCCCCAGCAGGGTGGCGATCTCCACCTGGCTCAAGCTGTCCTCATGAAAGAGTGAATGCACCACCAGCGCTTCTTCCATGCTGTTTATGGACTTCCCCACCCAGTTCAACTGCACCAGCGCCGCCTTGCCGGCACGGATATTCAACCGCATTATCCGCCCCTTGAGTGTCTTCATGCGCAGCACTCCGGCACCTCGCAGTCGTTTAAAACCATCAAGCAGTTGATAATCGTTGTCGGCAATTTCGCTAACAACCACCGGCATTATCTGACCATACCGCTCCATTGACCGGAGTATGGCGTTGTCCGCTGCCGGGTTGACAATCCGCAAGGTGCTGAATCGTTCACCAATGCTAGCCAGGGGAAGTTCTATTGTGTCCGCGGCAGATGTGAGTGGTGTTGTTAACATGGCGCCTCCTGAACAAGAGATGATGTGCCAGGATATCTCATGATCCGGGGGAAACGCTATCTCCTCTCAACAACTCTTCCGGGGTAGTCGTGTTGAGTCTCTTGTATTTTTAGATACTTGCCTATTTATCACCTCTTGAACTGCCCTGAAGAGTTGTCGTGCTATGTATTCCATAATTACAAGCTGTTGTGCCCCGATCACCTCTTGAACAAGACAGCGTGGTAGTTGTGGAAATGAAGCGGCATGGGCGGTGGAAACAGGGGCTATTGAGGTGGTGGCCGCAGCTGATGCCTTCTTGGGCTCATCGCTTTCGCCTTGGGCCGCCTGCGCCAGCTTGTCGTGCAAATAACTTTCCTGAGCACACTTGCGGTTATTTCTGTTCCATTCGGCGCATTTCCTGGTATGCCATTTTCTCATGCACTCGTGATCGCCACAGGTTTTCTGTCGATCCCCGATCCGAGGGTCAGGCGTGAACCATTTTCGACAGATTCGACATGGACGCTTTTTACTTTTTCGGCGTGGCATCGTTTCCTCCCGGCGTTGGATATGAAACGATACTAAAAAGAGAAATATAAAATAGGGAGTTAGAAAAAGGTGGGTCCAAAAATCGGTGGCATATCAGATTGCGATACCAGCTTGGTGGGTTCGTTTTCCGTCGGTGGATGGGTTCATTTTAGATCGGTGGTGACAGATTGAAACTGGTGACAGCAGAGATTGAGACGGTAGTGATGGAGGTCGCCCTCCATGCGGGGGCGTGGATTGAAACAGCGTGTCTATTTTGGCCTGATCTGCTGTGGTAGGTCGCCCTCCATGCGGGGGCGTGGATTGAAACGCGGGAGTGTCATTGCCAGCCCTGACGGGTCGTAGTCGCCCTCCATGCGGGGGCGTGGATTGAAAAGTATCAAACCAGCATATGGAACTTTTTGTATAACTCCAAGCAAAAAGTATTTTCAAAGTTAAAAGGTGGAAATGTGCGCAGAATGATCTATGTGGGTATGTTCTGAACCGCTTTATCCAGGTAGTCGGCCCACCATTGCATTAATTCCCTTCTCTGTTCAATGTATTCGCTTCGATGGTAGGCGGCCCGAACCTTGTTGCGTTCTTCGTGGGCGAGGGCTTTCTCAATGATATCCGAGTCAAACCCAGATTCATTGGCAATGGTGCTGAAGGTGGCTCGGAAGCCGTGGATGGTTGCCCTGGAGTGGTAGCCGAGTCGATACAATGCATAGAGCATGGTGTTTTCAGAAAGTTGGGGGCTGCCCTGTCTGATACCCGGGAAGATGAGTCCGGTTTCGCCGAAGAGTTCCTTAGCCTGCTTGAGGATTGCGATAGCCTGTTGGGAGAGGGGGATGGTTTGCGGAGTGTTCATTTTCATTCTGGCAGCAGGTATTTTCCACAAGTTGTCGTCCAGATTGATTTCGTCCCATGTCGCACCCCGTACCTCACCACTCCTTGTAGCCGTGAGTATTGTGAACTCAATTGCCAATCTTGTGGTTATGTGAATGTCGCCATGGTGGAGTTTATGAAGAAATTTCGGTAGTTCTTCAGCGGAAAGTGCTGGCCGGTGCTGCACTTTTTTGGGCTTGAGCGCTCCCTTCATCTCTGATGCCGGGTTATAGGTAGCCCGGCCTGTCTGGATGGCATAGCGGAAAACAGCAGTTATTCGCTGCAATACCTTCTTGGCCATCTCTTGTGAACCGCGATCTTCAATGGTGCGAATGATGTCGAGAACCATAGGTGGGGAGATGGAGTCGATCGGCAGGTCACCAATTTTTGGGAATGCGTCCGCCTGTAGTGTGGTCTTGACAGCCTCAGCATGGTCGTGGCTCCATCCTGAACGCTGGTTTTCTATCCATTCGCGAGCAATGGACTGGAAGGTGTTTTGCAAAGCAAGTTTTTCTTCTATTTGCTGTTTTCGTTCTTCCTGACGTTTTTTTCTTTTGACATGTGCTGGATTCTTCCCAGCCTTGACAGTCTCCCGAGCTTTGGTCCTTGCGGACCTGGCTTGCTCTAGGCTCATCGCTGGATACTCTCCAAGGGTGTATGTTGATTCATTGTTGTCAATCCTGAATCTATACCTCCATGTTTTTGCCCCAGTTGGGGCAACATGTAGATGCATGCCATATCCATCGGAAAGTTTGTACGGCTTGTCTTTAGGCTTGGCGTTTCTGACCTGAACAGCGGTGAGCTTTGACATGACGTCCTCCGGGATAAGGGGAGAAAAGCGGGTACGATTGAAGCGGGTATCGCCGTACTCGCAACTGTACCCTCTTTTTTACCCTCTTTTTAAGGTGGATGTCAATGGTGCGTGTTGGACGTATTTGGACGATTAGAAAAAGAAAAAGCCCGTAAGATATTGAATCTTACAGGCTATTCTGGATGCCGGTAGATGGCATCGGATGTTTGTTTGGTGCCTGGGGCGGGAGTCGAACCCGCACACGCGCAAGGCGTACGAGATTTTAAGTCTCGGGTGTCTACCAGTTCCACCACCCAGGCGAGTGGTCCTTTTTACCACACAGGTTTTCCTGTTGTCAATTGCCAATCGTGCTCAGGTTTCTGGTTTTTCACGGCATGTAGTGATGCCGTTACATTGCAGAAAACATCAAGGCAAAATCTATACGGAATATCGCGATAGGGGTTCAGATGGTCAAACGCGCCTGCTGAATGATATCGAGCATCTCTCGCACTGCCCGTTCGATTCCAACGTAGACACTGCGGCCAATGATTGCGTGGCCGATGGAAAGCTCCTCGATGGTGTCAAGTGCTGCGACCCTTGCAGTGTTGCGGTAATCGAGACCGTGACCGGCATTGACCTTGAGCCCGAGCTGATAGGCCTCTTGGGCGCTTTCTGCGATCAGCAAAAATTCCTGGTCGCGAATAGCCTCTGTCACGGCGTCGGCATACCGGCCGGTATGGATCTCGACAAAGGTAGCGCCAATATCCTTGCTTGTTGCAATCTGGTCGAGGTCGGGATCGACAAAGAGTGATACAGGAATATTCTTTTTCGCCAGCTGCTCGATAGCCTTGGCTATCTTCTTTTTCTGGCCGACAACATCGAGGCCTCCTTCGGTGGTCAGTTCCTGACGTTTTTCGGGGACGAGCGTCACCATGTCAGGACCCACTTCCATGGCAATGCCAATCATTTCTTTGGTGGCGCCCATCTCAAGATTCATCCGAGTTTTGATGGTTTGCCTGAGCAGTCGGATGTCCCTATCCTGCATATGACGTCGGTCCTCCCGCAGATGAACGACAATGCCTGAAGCGCCAGCCAGTTCGCAGATGGCGGCAGCGGTGACGGGGTCGGGCTCAGTGGTGCCCCTAGCCTGGCGGATAGTGGCGACATGGTCAACATTGATGGCAAGATGCGGCATGGGGTGTCTCCTATGGTGTTCAAGTCGTTGAAGCAGCTCCTGCTCCAATTCGTACATTTGGATAGCTTCGTCTTCAGAACGCTCGTGGTCATACCCGAGTAAATGCAATAGGCCGTGGGCAATGAGCCAGCTCAATCTGAAGGAAAATTTCTGGCCAAGCTCAATGGCTTCTCGCAAGGCAGTGTCGAGGGAGATAACGATATCTCCGAGCTCTTTGATGGGTAGATCAGAAAAGCCTGCATCACTGCCTTCGGCGAGAGGAAAGGAGAGGACATTGGTCGGTCCATCCTTGCCCCGGTAGTGGCTGTTGAGCCGGGTCATTTCCTCATCGTCGACCAGTAAGAGTGAAACCGAATGGTCGGAAGCCTCAAGTTGACGGAGGAACCACTGGACCTGGCGCTCAATGGCGCTGCGGTTGATTGGATGTGATGCCAGTTCGTAATGGATAGCGACGTCTGCCGGCATGTTTTTCCTCGAGTGGTAAAAGGGGAACGGGTTATGAAGAGTTGTTAGTCAGTCGACCAGTGAAAGTGTCAGGGGGAAAAGACTATGGCATTATCTGTCAGAGTCCAGTGGACCTGGTTCGATCTGTTGCTATTCTTCGCTCACTTCGTAAGCCTGAATGATGCGCTGGACCAAGGGGTGACGAACGACATCGCTTTTAGAGAAATTGCAGAACTCGATACCATCGATATTATTTAATAATTTTTGTGCCTCCAGTAGGCCGGAATGTTGTTTTATCGGCAAATCGACCTGGGTCACATCTCCTGTGATCACAGCCCTTGAATCGAAGCCAACACGAGTGAGGAACATTTTCATCTGTTCGCGGGTCGTGTTTTGGGCTTCATCAAGAATAATAAAGGCGTTACTGAGTGTCCGTCCCCTCATAAAGGCCAGAGGTGCAATTTCGATGATGCCGCGCTCGACGAGATCCTGGCACTTGTCTGGCCCAACCATGTCGTTGAGGGCATCATGGAGTGGGCGAAGATAGGGGTTGACCTTCTGGGCAAGATCGCCTGGCAGAAAGCCCAGCTTTTCACCAGCTTCAACAGCCGGTCTGGTCAAAATGATGGAGCGGACCTGGCCGGTAACAAGAGCCGATGCAGCCATAGCCACTGCCAGGTATGTCTTTCCAGTGCCAGCAGGACCGATTCCGAAAACAATATCGTTATTTCGGATGGCATCGATATATCTCTTCTGATTAGGGGTTTTGGGTGAAATGACCCTGTTCTGGGTCGTCACATAGACCTTGTCGAGAAATATCTTGTCAAGCCTTGCCTTCGGGGTTGATTCGAGAATGCGAAGCCCGAAGGCAAAATCAGAACTGTAGACCGGATAGCCTTTACCTATCAGATCATAGAGCTGGGAAAGCAGCTCCGAAGCGATTTCCACATCGTGCTGGGAACCGGAAACATTGACACTGTTTCCCCGCACGCTGATTTTGACCCCGGAGCTGTTTTCGATGAGCTGGAGATTGCGGTTTAACTCTCCATACAAACTTATAGCTGTCTGGTTGTCTTCAAAATTGAGGACCTGGCTGATGTTTTGGTTGTTCATTATCTATCTTATTTTTGGGCCTTCGCCAGTTCCTCATCGATAAGCATCTGGAAGCCCTGCATGGAGCGTTCGTTTAGCTTCCGGCCGTTAATAAAGATTGTTGGCGTGCCGGTAACGCCGGCGTTCTGGGCGTCAACCATGTCTTTACGGATTCTTTGCTCAACTATCATGGAACTCCGGTCCTGCTGGAATTTGGTCATATCAAGACCGATATCCTTGGCTGTTTTGTCAAGAAGCTCGGGACTGAGAGTGGTTGCCTTAAACAACCTGTCATGATATTCCCAGAATTTCCCCTGCATGTCGGCTGCCATGGCAGCCCGATGTGCGGGATCTGCCATCTTGTGAAAGCTGAGCGGCATGTTTTTGAATACGACTTTGATATTCTCTTTATTCTGCTCGAACACCTGCTCGAGAAGTGGCTCTAATTTGCCACAATACGGTCATTCAAAATCGGTGAAAATTGCCAAGGTAACAGGTGCGTCGACTTTTCCTTTAAAGGGCGAACCGGTAATGTCAATGTCCATGACATAGCTCATGGCCAGACTGGTGAAGCTATTTTCTTTGCCATCAATCAGGTAGAGCGCCTCTCCCTGTGGGGCAATGTCGATACGGGTCACACCCTCACTAACGGGGATTCGGCCCTGGAGCTGTCCCTGATTATTGTATACCAGAATGCGGTGCTGGTTATCGAGAATGAAGACCATTTTACCATCTAAAGAGTGGACGATATCAACCGGAGTGGCTTCAATCTGCCAACGGGATACCACCTGCCAGTTCAGCCGGCTGTCTTTGCCCGCTGGGGCAACAGTCTCAGCATGGAGCACTGTCTCGGCTGTCAGAAGCCAGGCACAGGCAAGAAGGGAAAAACGTAATTTCATATAAACCTCTATTGTGTTTAAAGATACTCAACTCGCCCGATGCAGCATTCCCTATTATATATAGGAGAGTGGTGGGGGAGGGGCTGGTGAATACTTCTCTTTTTTGCTGATGGCGTAAAAAAAAGAAATCCTGTCCAGACTTCTTATGACATTAGCTAATGTTATACATTTTCGCAAGAAAGCAAATGGGCAACACAATATAAGAAGATATCGACAATTCATGCGTTCGTAAGGTGGGTTTTTTTTACGTATCATGAGAATTTCTGTGGAGCAAAGGGAGGATAACGGATCAAATGGGCATGGCTCGTTTAACGGGTCCAATAGGTTGAAAACAAAAAAATGTGGAAACTGAATGCGTGAAATGGTATTTATACCATCTTTTCCGAGTGGTGTTCGCGATTGCCAAGGTCTGACCTTGACTGGATGCGGAATGTGAATTATTGATTAACTCGCAAAAAAATGAATTACAGCTGCAGCGCGAAGACGAGAACTCAGCGGGTTACATGTCTTGAGGTGGTTTGTGCAGCTTTTTGCAGAATGACAACCCATATAAGGCCGTGGATTGTTGACCGCTGGTCGGCTGGACGTTCTTATTTTGAAATATGTTGCTGAAAAATGTCTTTTCCCTGGGGTATGTGATACTTGACCAGGAAATGGACAAGATGTGTACCGCAAAAGCATCTGCGGTAAGAGTTTGCGAGGGTGGCGGAATTGGTAGACGCACCAGACTTAGGATCTGGCGCCTTACGGTGTGGGGGTTCGAGCCCCCCCTCTCGCACCAGCCTTGATATGGCTGAACAAAAAGATGCTTGCCCGGTACGATAAGCATCCACGAAGTCAGGCTGCCGGTCGAAAGCCAATATTTTCATCGAGAAAAACAAAGGCTGTGCCGCGGTTATAAGATACAGATTTGAGAGAACTAAACGAAAAAAGGATGATGCATATGGATGTACAAATTGAAGAAGTAGGCACACTCACCAGGAAGGTTACCGTTACTCTTCCGGAAGACGCTGTACAGCCGCGGCTGAACGCCGAGTATGACAAGTTGCGAAAAGACGCTAAGATGAAAGGTTTCCGGAAAGGAAAGGTGCCTCGCTCCATCGTCATCAAAAGCTATAAGCCTCAGGTAGAAGGTGAGATTGGTGAGAAGCTTGTACAGGAAACCTATTTCGACGTCATCGAGAAAGAGAACGTTGATGCTGTAACCCATCCTGAGATCACCAGCGTCAAATATAACGAAGATGGTTCTTTCACCTACGTAGCCAATGTGGATATCCGTCCAATTTTCGAAATAGGCGAATATAAGGGTCTTGAAGTTGAGCAGCCTGCAATTCTCGTGACCGATGAGGAAATTGAGCTTGAGTTGCTCTCCTTGCAGAAAGAAATGGCCGCACTCCGTTCCGTCGAAGATCGCGCCGTGGCGGAGGGTGATGTTGTCGTTGTAGACTTCCAGGGTTTCCATAAGGGTAACCCAATGAAGCAAGTGAAAAACGAAGACTATACTGTCGATGTTGGGTCCGGCAGAATGGGTTCTGAGTTCGAGGCCAAGCTGGTTGGAATGAAAAAAGGGGAAGAGGCCTCCCATGAGGTTGATTTTCCCGAATCGCACCCGAACCCGATCTTAAAAGGCAAAAAGGTTGAGTTTAAAATCAATGTCAAAGATGTGAAAGAGCGGGTTCTTGCTGAGCTGAACGACGATTTCGCCAAAGAAGTGAGTGATAAATTCACCACTCTGGAAGACCTTAAGACCTCTATTCGTGAGCGTCGTATCAAGGAACGTGAGGACAGTGCTGAAGGTGTTATTACCGACAGGCTGATGATGAAGCTGCTTGAAAAACATGATTTTGAAGTGCCTAAACGCTTAGTAGCCTTTGAGATTGAGCAGATGATCAAACAGACCGAAGAGCAGCTGAAACAAGCTGGTCTCAGCCTGGAAGCCGCCGGAATGAGCCGCGAGAAGCTCGCTGAGCAGAATGCCGAGGTTGCCACCAAGCGTGTACGCGGCGACTTTATTCTGAAGAAAGTCGGTGAGGTTGAGGAAATCAAAATTGAGGATGAGGATCTTGAGCGCGGATTCAAACGTATCGGCGATCAGTACAATATGCCTGTTGCCAAGGTCAAGGAGTACTTCCAGAGCCGCGACGACCTGCTTCCATTCATGAATGAGCTGCTGAACGAGAAGATCCTCCGTTTCCTGAAAGATCAGGCTGTAATGGTTGAGGAAAAGCCGGTTCCTGCTGAAGAAAGTGAGAAAGTAGCTGAAGAATCAGAATAATTCTGTCAACATCCTGGCATTCTGTCGGGAATGGATATATATTTGACCTGCGTGGGTGATAGAATGACCGTCCCGCCGGGTCTAGTAGATAACTTTGACGACTGCAACCGGTGAGAGCCTGTTGCAGTCGTCTCATTTTAGGAGTGCGATGATGAATCTTGTTCCCATGGTAGTTGAGCAGAGCCCAAGAGGTGAGCGCGCATACGATATTTACTCGCGTCTCTTGAAAGAGCGTATCATTTTTCTTGGTTCAGGAGTCAATGATGATGTGTCCAATGTAATCATTGCTCAGTTGCTTTTTCTTGAGGCAGAAGATCCAGAAAAGGATATCACCTTTTATATAAATTCTCCTGGTGGTTCCGTTACCTCAGGTATGGCCATTTATGATACCATGCAATATGTTAAATGCGATATAGCCACGCTTTGCATGGGGCAGGCGGCATCTATGGGTGCGCTGCTGTTAGCAGCCGGGACAGCCGGCAAGCGATACTCGCTGCCCAATTCCAGGATCATGATTCATCAGCCCATGGGTGGTTTTCAAGGTCAGGCCACTGATATCGATATTCACGCCCGCGAGATTCTGAGGATGCGTGAAGATCTGAACCGGATACTTGCTACCCATTCAGGTCAGGATATCGACACGATTGCCCGTGATACAGAGCGCGATAACTTTATGAGTCCCGTCGAGGCCTGTGAATACGGCATTATTGATAAAGTACTCGTAAATAGAGATGTAATTGAAGAGGACAAGAAAAATGGGTGATAAAGGGAAGAAAGAGCCTGAATGTCATTGCTCGTTTTGCGGAAAGAGTCAGGATGAGGTGGAAAAACTCATCGCCGGTCCGGATGTCTACATCTGTAATGAATGCATTGAGCTTTGCAATGAGATCGTTCATGAAGAGAACGATTCAGAGGACGCTACAAGTCCTACAGCCATTGCAGCTTCTCTGAAGCCGATGGAGATCCATGCGTATTTAAACGATTATGTCATTGGCCAGGAGTTTGCGAAAAAGGTGCTCTCCGTTGCGGTGCATAATCACTATAAACGTATCGACGCGCCGGTAAATGACGATTCGGTTGAACTTCAGAAATCCAATATCATCCTGATTGGTCCTACCGGCTCAGGTAAGACGCTGGTTGCCCAGACCCTTGCCCGAATACTGAACGTGCCATTTTGCATGGCCGATGCCACGACCCTCACAGAGGCCGGCTATGTTGGTGACGATGTCGAGAATATTCTGGTGAACCTGCTGCAGGCAGCCGACTATGACATTGAAAAAGCCGAACGTGGCATTATCTACATTGATGAGATTGATAAGATTGCAAGAAAATCTGACAGCCCTTCGCTGACGAGAGATGTTTCCGGTGAGGGTGTTCAACAGGCGCTCTTGAAAATTATTGAAGGAACCATCGCTTCGATCCCGCCTAAAGGTGGGAGAAAGCATCCGCAGCAGGAATTGGTCAAAATCGATACCACTAACATTCTCTTTATCTGTGGTGGTGCTTTTGTCGGTCTGGACAGTGTTGTCAAACGTCGACAAGGGAAAAAGTCGATCGGTTTTGGAGCTAATGTCACTGGCGAGTCCAAGAAAAAGCTTGGTGAATTGCTGGCTTCCGTTCAGCCTGAGGACTTGTTGAAGTTCGGACTCATTCCAGAGCTTGTTGGACGTCTGCCCGTTATCGCTACCATGCAGGAACTCGAAGAAGATGATCTGGTGCGAATCTTACGTGAACCTAAGAATGCCCTGACGAAGCAATATCAGAAACTTTTTGAGTTCGAAGGCATTCAGCTGCGGTTTACGGAGGGTGCTCTTCTGGCTATTGCCAAGAAGGCGCTTGAACGTAAGTCCGGTGCGAGGGGGTTACGTTCCGTGATGGAAGGGGCGATGCTTGAAGTTATGTACGACCTGCCGTCAAAAGAAAATGTCCAGGAATGTGTGATTTCCGAGCAGGTCATCGTCAATGGTGAATATCCGGTGGTTCTCTATCATAAGCCGCCAGAAGAAAAAGTAATCAACTCGTAATGAGATTACTGTTACCGGTGAGTTCGGAAATCTTGCCAGTAACAATACTCGACGGCTGATTTTCAAGGTTGGTCAAGTTGGCCTGCCGATAAAGCCAAATACAGTCTTATCCGACCCCTCGAGGGTTGTTTATCCAGAAAAGGAGTATCCGTGACGAAGCTCTATCCACTGATGCCGCTGAGGGACATTGTAATATTCCCTCATATGGTGGCACCGCTTGTTGTCGGCAGGAAGAAGTCAATTCTTGCCCTCGAAGATGCGATGGAAAAACGCACCGAGATTCTGCTGGTCACCCAGAAGGATTCGGCAATTGATGATCCTGAGCCTGATGGAATTTATGGCTACGGCACCTTGGCCTCTGTAATGCAGTTACTGCGTCTGCCAGACGGCACCATCAAAGCGCTGGTGGAAGGGAAAACTCGGGCCCGCATTGTTTCTTATGTTCCCAATGACAACTTTCTTCAGGTTGAAGTCGAAGAGTTGGACGATGAAGTGGAGCGTACTGAAGAGTTCATCGCTTATGAGCGTGAACTGCGGAAGTTCTTTGAAGAGTTTGCCAACAGCAATAAGAAGATTGCCAAGGAAGTGGTCAAATCGGTGAATACCATTGAGGACCCGGTTAAACTTCTTGATATTATCTGCTCCCATCTTCCGCTGAAAGCTGCTGAGAAACAGGAAATTCTCGAATGTGACCGGTTACAGGACAGGATCGAAAGAGTACTTGAGGTCATTCATCGGGAGATTGAGCTTGGTGAGATGGAAAAGAACATTAACGCCAAGGTGAAGATGCGGATGGGGAAAACCCAGCGCAACTACTATCTCAGTGAGAAGGTCCGTGAAATTCAGTCCGAAATGGGCCAGAATGAAGACGGGCTTGATGAGCTTGGCGAACTTGAAGAGATCATTAATAAAAAGAAGATGCCACAGCTGGCTCGGGACAAGGCGTTAAAAGAGTTGAAGAAACTCAAAAACATGCCGCCCATGTCTGCAGAGACCACCGTCGTTCGCAACTATATTGATTGTATTGTCAATCTGCCCTGGGAGAAAAAGGGCAAGTCGCAGCTTGATATTAACAAGGCTGAGAAGATTCTCGACGAGGACCATTACGGGCTGACCAAGACCAAGGAGCGTATCCTTGAGTATCTGGCGGTACAGGCGCAGGTCAAAAAATTGAAGGGACCAATTCTCTGTCTCGTTGGTCCTCCGGGGGTTGGTAAAACCTCTATCTGCAGATCGATCGCAAGGGCGATGGGGCGGAAATTTGCCCGCCTGTCTCTTGGTGGGGTACGCGATGAGGCCGAAATCCGCGGACATCGTCGGACCTATATAGGTGCCATGCCTGGTAAGATCATCCAATCGATGCAGAAGGTGGATGTAGCCAATCCAGTGTTCTGTCTTGACGAAGTCGACAAGATGTCCATGGATTTTCGAGGAGATCCTTCCTCGGCGCTCCTCGAGGTGCTTGATCCTGAACAGAACAACGCCTTCAACGACCATTATCTCGATATTGACTACGATCTATCCGAAGTCTTTTTTATTACTACGGCCAATAATCTGCATGGCATTCCCATGCCATTGCAGGACAGGATGGAGATAATCCAGATCCGCGGCTATACCGAACAGGAGAAGCTGAAAATTGCCGAAGGGTATCTCGTACCCAAGCAGTTGGAGGCTAACGGCTTCAAGGAAGGCGACATCATCATGACCGATGGGGCGATCCTGGAGGTTATTCGTCGTTTCACCCGCGAGGCGGGTGTGCGAAATCTTGAGCGTAACATTGCTTCTTTGTTCCGCAAAATCGCCAGAGACCGGCTGAAAAAGAAGACGAAAGACAAAAAGTATCGCATGAGTGCCCAATCTGTTCTTAAATTTCTGGGTACGCCCAAATACCGGTTCGGTCTTGCCGAAGAGCAGGATGAAATCGGTCTCACCACTGGTCTTGCCTGGACGGAAGTCGGTGGCGAATTATTACAGATAGAGGCGACATTGATGCCCGGCTCTGGCAAACTGACCATTACCGGCAAACTTGGTGATGTCATGCAGGAATCAGCCCAGGCTGCGCTGAGTTATGTGCGGTCGCGGGGTGAGATGCTGGGACTTGAAACCGATTTCTACCAGAAACTTGATATTCATATTCATGTGCCTGAGGGTGCGATTCCTAAAGATGGTCCATCTGCGGGCATAACTATTGCCACCACCCTCGTGTCAGCGCTCTTGAAGGCGCCTGTGCGCCATGAACTGGCCATGACAGGTGAAATCACCTTGCGGGGTAGGGTGTTGCCAATTGGCGGCCTTACTGAGAAGCTGCTGGCGGCTAAGCGTGGCAACATTACCCATGTATTGATTCCTAAGGAAAACGAGAGGGATCTGGATGATGTGCCGATTAAAATACGCAAGAGCCTGAATATCACGCTGGTGGATCATATGGACGATGTGCTTGACCATGCGATCCTTTTAAAGGAAGGGGAAACCGTACTTAAAGTTCCAGGAAGAACGCGCGGTTTAGCGGAAAGCGCTCTGCATGCGCATAATTCTGCACATTAACTTTTTTGCTTGACGCGTGGGGGGGAACTTGGTAAAAACACCCCACGCTTAACGACGGGCGAATAGCTCAGCTGGGAGAGCATCGGCCTTACAAGCCGAGGGTCACAGGTTCGAGCCCTGTTTCGCCCACCACGTTAAACATACACTAAGCGGAGTGGTAGTTCAGTCGGTTAGAATGCCGGCCTGTCACGCCGGAGGTCGCGGGTTCGAGTCCCGTCCGCTCCGCCAGCACATTCAAGGGTTGCAACCAACCGGTTGTAACCCTTTTTGCGTTTTAGCTTGTTATTCACCTCTACGTGAATTGTTTGGGATTTTTTCCTGGTCCATCTGTTGAAATACGATGTCAGCGGCTTGAAATACGAGATATTCAAGTGATAGGTGAGATTGTATTTTTACAAGGGAAAATGAGAGTCAAAAAATTCCTTATAGCTGTTTATTTTCTTGACGCACAGAGTCGAAGTTGGTAAATAGTCCGGACATTCGGCGGGGGCGAATAGCTCAGCTGGGAGAGCATCGGCCTTACAAGCCGAGGGTCACAGGTTCGAGCCCTGTTTCGCCCACCACGTCGAAAGTAAAAAATGAGGAGCGGTAGTTCAGTCGGTTAGAATGCCGGCCTGTCACGCCGGAGGTCGCGGGTTCGAGTCCCGTCCGCTCCGCCAGTCAATTCAAGGGTTGCAGCCATATGGTTGCAACCCTTTTTTTTGCGTCCTTAGTAGGAGAGTATAAGTTTGCCCCAGTTATCAGGTGCTTTGGCAATCTCCAAGCCGATAACTTTGGATCTGTTCTTTTGCAGTTGTTCCCACCTTGGCCGTACCACCAACTTGTAATATTCTGATTGATAATGGACGATTACCGAAAGAAACGACCGAGAGCTCGAGAATTTTTCAGGGAGACCCTTGATGCAAAGGCCTTGTTCTGAGATGTTGGTGACAAGCGCGTTGTAAGAGACGGAACCATCAGATATTTCCGCCCGCAGGTAATGGGTTTTGATGCGGTTGGCTTTTCGTGCTACTCGTCGTTTGTAGAATAGGTTGAGAGGAGAATACTTGTCGAGAATGGTCAGCAGGGTCTGGCCTTTCGTGCCTAGTGGAAAACCCATCATTGAAAGGATGAAGGCGAGAAACGGCAACAGGAGGGTGAGTAGAGCAACTCCAATAAGTGAAAGAGCCAAGATTTCTGCAAATGTTTCCAGGGATGACATTTCTCTGCCTTTACCTCGCTACCTATATTCTTCACCACTGCTACGGAAAGAATATTTCAGCTTAACCATATGACAATAATATGGCGTATTAGTTATAGAGCAATTGTAGCAGAAAAGAAAATCAATAAGCTATAATGAAATGACGCTGGAGTAATACAATAAGTGCAACAGACTGAAGATTGAAAAGTGAGTGAGTTGAAGATATGGTTTCAGCTCCTACACTTAACCACGGTCTGTCATGAAAAATCACAACAATCACTACCAGCAACTCACTCAAGAACAACGATACCAGATTTCTGTCCTGCGTAAAGCAGGGATGACACATGCAGCCATCGCCAAGGCAGTTGGTGTCAGTAGTAGCACAATCAGCCGTGAGCTGAAGAGAAACAGTACTGAAAATGGTTATGACCCCAAGGTCGCGCATTTGCAGAGTATGAACCGGAAAAGCTCAGCGGCCAAAGCAAACAAACGTGATCCAGCAACAG
>NZ_FRFE01000049.1 GCF_900143695.1 Desulfopila aestuarii DSM 18488 | reverse complement strand
TCTACAGGGGTTTTCTCATAAATATCCTAAACCCTAAACTTTCCATATTTTTTCTTGCATTCTTACCTCTTTTTGTTTCTTCCTCCCCAATTTCCCCAACATTACAAATGGTATTTCTTAGCCTTGTTTTCATGGGGATGACATTAGGGGTTTTTATTCTATATGGCATTTCAGCCAATGGTGTTCGGCATTATGTAGTTAATTCACCAAAAGTTATCAGGCGATGCCAACGTACATTTGGTATCATTTTTACGGGATTAGGGGCTAAACTGGCATTTACTGATTAGCAAATACTCACGTCATAATTTTGTATCATAAAATTGAGCTTTCCAATGCCAATACGAATAGATACAAAATCTGCGCTCATTAAGGTTTTTCCTGAGGGTAAGCCTTACCACTTCCCTAAAATTGCTCAAGAATGGAGCAAATTGACTGAAGAGACTACCAAAGAATCATCTAAATTTAAAGCTCAGGTGAGATTACTATTTGTTGCTGCGACCTCTTCAGTAGATATCTTAAGTTAGAGTAAATTTTGAGATTGCTGAGCTTGGACTTGGCAAGATAGGCCCCACGAAAGCCTATCAAATTGGACACCTGACGAGGTGTACTGCGATCAGCAACGAAAAGCGGCGTAAAACAGCCCAAGCTCTCTCCCCCCGGAGAGATATCCTGGGGCACGAACTTTGAGGGGGAGTAAGCTTAAAAAAGGAAGTGGTAGTCCTAAAAGATGGACCGTTTCATCTTGCGTTGACAGGCCTTCCCAGGTCCGTAACATTCAGATCGCGACTCAGATCACCCGTCCTTTTCAACGAATGGCTCAAACTCAGGGAAAAAACTTGCGAGATACACATAACACGCCTTGATGGCGTTTTTACTGCTCAACCGACCAGGCGCGATAAGATACTCAGTATGCATGCCGTCGATGATACCCGTGAACGCAACCGATAACTCTTTAATAGGGATACCTTTTATTTCATGTTGTCCTTTTGCTAACAATGACAGTAACTCCTCTATCGAATCCTCATATGCCCGGTCGCCTTCTGTACAGATCTTGAGATACATTTGTCGATATTGTGGTACTCCCCAGTACGCCTGCCAAATTGACAGGGTTTCTTCAGTGGCAAATGGTTTGCTTAACAATACTTCTACGAGTTCGCTGATTTTCTCAGCAGGACTTTTCGTAGCATCGTCAATAACTGATTTCCAGATGGCTTCATGCTCTTCATAAATCATTTTCAGCACATCTATCATCACCTGCTCTTTTGTCTCAAAATGATAGTTGCACATCCCTCTCGAGAGACCAGTCAGTTCAGCTACCCGCGCCATCGTCACCCCGGTGAATCCTTCCTGCGATATTATCTGCGCAATTGCCTTTAAAATTCTCTTTTGCGTGTGCTGTTTCTGTTCTGCTCGCGTCGTATGATTCACCATGATTTTTATACCCCGATCCGACCTTGAACTGACTACTCCTGGCAAAGGCAATGAGAAAAACTCCTTCGACCAGTCTGACGCTGTTTCTGATGTATAGCTTGTCTCGTTTTTCCTTAAATCGTGCCCCTGCCACCGTAGCGTACAGCATCTGCGCCATTAGATAATATTCATATATATAACAGTTAATTAGATCCAAACGGACAGCAGAGAAGGGCCGTGGAGGAGCTGAGAATCCTGATCGCATTGTACAGCGATACGATCAAGGACGACATTCAGCATAATGCATGCCGTTTGCATTCTACTATCTTTTCGACCAGTTATAAAAACAACTGCCATTAACCTTTTCAAGTGAAATTTCAAAACGATAATAATTCACTTTGCTTTCCTGGTTGGTTA
Organism: Desulfopila aestuarii DSM 18488; assembly: GCF_900143695.1. Lineage (GTDB taxonomy): Bacteria > Desulfobacterota > Desulfobulbia > Desulfobulbales > Desulfocapsaceae > Desulfopila > Desulfopila aestuarii. Next base: position 23,161 of record NZ_FRFE01000049.1, on the reverse strand, counting down.
GATGGCTGTCCTCTGAACCAGAGCTGGCCGTCAATTCACTTGAGTGAGGTGTTTTTTCGCAGTCAGCATAAAAACGCAGACATCGCGATACGTGGCCACGGTTAGCACACTATCTGGCGCAATGGCCGCACTCCCCTTGAGGGTGCGGTCATTACAAACATCTGAAGCTAGCCTTTCACACACATGTGATGTCTTAACCTGGAAAAAACGTCAGCTTAAATACTCATCAATGGTAATTTCCAGTTTAGCGAGCTCTTGAATGACATAGCTTCTCGAACTTTGGTTTAACTGTTCAGGCACAAACACGCCTTTCTCTGCAAGCAATCCTTCCGCCATCAGAGCAGAAAAGACTGCAGCACATTGCCCTGTGGAGTAGGATTCATGTGTCATCTTTGCTTTAGCAAACGCATCCTTTAAGCCTGGGAAATTTGTATAGCTGTCAATCTGGCGGCTTTCCCCGTTGACTTTGCCACGAAGGCGAACGAGGAATGCACCTTCATCCTGTACAATGCCTTCATCGATAACTGCCTGAATCTCCTGCTCAAAGCGGGGAGCCCTTGGGATCTGCTTCATCAGCAGGTCAAAAGGTACGACCTTTGAACCATTTACTTCAACCTCGTCTTTGCTAAGCATACCGAGTTTATACAGGTATTCTGACATCTCAACCTGGGGACCACCATATTTGAACTCGATATTTTTGGCTCCCTTGAACACCTGACCCGCTAGAAGACCCATGGTAACAGGTTCATCGTGTTCATGATCGACCATCCGTATTTCCCGATCTATTCCACGAAATTTCATCATAATCGGGCGACTGAACGGAATATCAGTGACAATCTGTCCGTTTTCGGTCCGGAAGGTTTTATACATCATATCTCCAAGGGCAACTTCCGGTGACCACCAGAACGGGATGAAGCGCTTACTTATGAAACCATCATAAAAGAAGATGCCGATGTAATCGCAGCTATCAAGCCGTTCAACCGATTCCCGGGCTATTACGTTTGCAAGGCCCGGGGCGATTCCGCATCCTACCAAAGCGACACGCTCCTTGGCCTTGAACCTTGCGCTCCAATCTGAAAACAGAAGCTTGTAGCTTTCAACAAAGCCAATATCCTCCATCGGTCCTGCAAGGTCCATATAGTCTGCATTTACCGTCAACGCTGCTTCCATTACTTTGAGGTTAAATTCAAGGGGCAGGCAGTTTACGATGAGGCTGCAGCCTTCAGCCGCAGTGACAATACTGTGCAAGTCATTGGCATCTACCTGCAATCCTATAGCCTTAGCTAACGTCTGTTCGTGATGTTTTGCCAGAACCTGGTCATAATCTGCACAGATGAGCCTTTCTACACTCCCATGCTCATTGAGGTGCTTTGCAATAGCACACCCCTGTGCACCTAAGCCCAAAACCAGTATTTTCTTCATAAAATTCTCCGCAATACTTAAAAGTCCAAACCTTTACTTGTCATCCCAACAATTCTTCAGGGAAAGAACAACGTGATGGGCTAATGAATCAATGAGACTTGATACGTGTCCATGCTGCATCATAGAGACGCATGGTTTTCCCGAGATCCCCGGCAACATAGAGTTTACCAATGGTTTCCGCATCTGGATAAATCTGTTTGTTGTTGCGATCCTCCGGAATGATAAAGGGAAGTGCAGCCTCGTTCGGGGTTGCGTAGCTATTGTAATTTGACAACTCAGCCCCAACCTCTGGCGAAAGTATCCAATTAATCCATTTATGCGCTGCATCCGGGTTAGGTGCCTGGGCCGGAATTGCCATAAGATCGATCCAGTACTCCCCGCCTTCGCGCGGAACAGCAAATCCGAACTTGTCAATGTTTTCAGACACTTCACGCAAGGCGTCACCGTTGAATACGACAGCGATCTCAGCAGATCCGGCAACGACATCATTCTTGCCTCCAACACCGGTTTTAAAGCCGAGACAATTTTTACTGTTTTTGGTCCTGGTCAAAAGCTCCGTCGCTTCTTTTACTTCGTTGATGTTGATCGAGTTCGGGTCGTAGCCAAGATAAATGAGGGCCTGCATCATCGAACTGCGGACATCGTCGATCAGCCAAAAGGCTTTGGCCTGCTTCTTCTGGTCAAAAATAACTGCCCAACTGGAGGCTTCCTTCTCTGAAACCTTCTCTTTGTTGTACATTAACCCCACTGTTCCCCATTGCCAGGGCGCTGTGTAGGCGTTGCCGGGGTCAATTTCCATCGTGCGAAATTTGGCTATGACATTCTTAAGGTTTGGGATCTTCGTATGATCCAGGGGCTGGATCAGCTGCAACCCTTTCAGAGCTGGCACGACATACGAGGAAGGAATGATAATGTCATATTGGCTCACACCTCCTGCCTGAAGTTTAGCCAGCATATCCTCGTTGCTTTCGTACACATCGATCAGCACTTTTATTCCAGTTGCGGCTTCGAAATCTTGCGAGAATTTCGCCTCGTCCATGTATTCAGACCAGGTAAAAACCCGCAGCTCATTGTTTGCTGCCAACGATGGACTGGCAAAAAGTAATACAATCACGATAAGATGTATCAGTTTGCTCATGATTCTCTCCTTCTCATTTTTGAATTTAGCGAATCTGTGCTCATCCCCGTTATACTGCTCATTGACGTGTCTGCCGCCTCAACGGGTACCGGTTTACCGTCTGTGCAACTCAATCAAACGGTGAGTTGTCTTCTGTAATACCCTTTATCTGCAACCATCTACTTTGTTCTGGATATCCGCTCCGCAACCACAACAAGCATGACAGTCAGCAACACGACGATCGTTGATAACGCGTGAATTTGTGGGGTAACTCCCCGTCTGACTGCCGAATAGATATACAAAGGCAAAGTTTGTGATTTGGGGCCTGAAGTGAAAAAGCTGATGACGAAATCATCCAGTGAAAGGGTAAAAGCCAGCATTGCTCCTGCGATTATGCCCGGCATCAACATAGGTAAAAGGATGCGACGCATGAAGTAGAAATTGCTGGCAAACAAATCACGCGCGGCTCTTCCAGCTCAGTTCCTATGGCCACAAGTCTGCTGCGCACTACCAGGGCGACAAACGCGATCTGGAATGTGATGTGGCCGATGATCATGGTGACCATCCCTGGCTCAAAAATCGACGACAACGCCCGCAGGAGAGAAAAGACGACCACAAGAGAGCCGGCCATGACGATATCGGGAATGACCACCGGGAAATGCAACAGGATATCCAGAATGCTGTTCGTCTTACCGCCCCAGGGGTAGCGACCGATCCCAATCGCCAGCAGGGTGCCAATGACAGTCGAGATCAGCGTTGAAACCACGGCGAGCACCAATGTGTTCCAGGCAGCACCTAATATGTAGTCGTTGTGCAGTAATCCGAGATACCATTTCATGGTAAACTCCTGCCATACCCAGCCATACTTCGCCGAATTGACCGAGAATACGGCCACGCCAAACAGCGGCAGGTAGAGCATGGTGATGGAGAACAACGAGATGGTGACAATCGCGGGGTTGCTCTTTTTCATATGACTTCCACCTTTGACCCCTTCTTGCGATACAGGCGCATGGAGAGCAATGTGAGCAGCATAAGCGCCATGCTGATCGCGGCACCGAATGGCCAGTCACGGCTGGTACCGAACTGCTGCTGGATGAGGTTGCCGACCAGCATGAATTTGGCACCACCAAGGAGGTCCGGGACGACAAACGTTGCCATTGTCGGCACCAGCGTCAGGATGATCCCAACGGTTAGTCCAGGTATGGTCTGCGGCAAAATCGCCTGGGTGAACACCCGCGTTTTTGATGCATACAAATCCTGAGCGGCCTCGACCAACGACCAGTCCAGCCGTTCAACACTTGAATAGAGTGGCAAGGCCAGAAATGGCAGGTAGTCGGTGATCATCCCGATGTAGACGGCCAGGGGGCTCGGGTACAAAGCCACCCCTTCAGGGATGAACCCGAGAAAGGCCGCGAGCTTTGCAAAAGGCAGATCCGGAGCCAGCAGCAGGTACCAGGCGTACGTCCTGATAACGATGTTGGTCCAAAATGGAATAATCAGTATTGTCAACCAGATGAACCTGGTATTAACTGAGCGTGAAGCGATAAAGAACGTAAGCGGATAGGCAAGCAGTATCGAAACCAGAGTGGTGATAAAGGCGACAACTACCGAGCGGCCAAGGATCAGCAGATAATCAGCCGTCCAGCCAAACTCCCCGAAACCAGCCAGTCGTTTATAGTTCTCAAGAGAGAAGTTCCAGACGATGTCGCCATACAACCCTCTCTCGGCAAAGCTCAGAACGATGAAGAGAACGGATGGCAGAACCAGGAACACCAGCAGCCAGAACGCGCCGCTTGAAAGAAAGAAGAACCCCTGCCGCTTTATCGCGCAGGTGGTTGTCATCTGCCCATGCCAGAGAATTCCTTGATTTTTCATCGATCCTCCTCCAGAACAACCAGCTCAGGCGGAGGGAGTTCGAGCCACACCTGGTCACCAACCGCAAAGTTTTTGAACGAGTTAGTCCTTACCCGCAGGTGACCTGGGGTAACTGTCAAATCAAAATCGGTTCCTCGATAGACAATGTCCTGTACTGTCGCATGTACCCCATTGATTGCAGGTTTTTTGCCGACTTTGATCCACTCCGGCCTGATCGCGATAAGCCCCTCTTGCCAGTCCGGCTGCTTATTGAGCTGCAATGTTCCAATTTCAGTCTCGACTCCGCCATTTACCCGTTTTGCCTTGAACAGATTGGCTGCGCCTAGAAACCGCGCGACAAAGGGGTTACGCGGGTAGTCGTAGACGTCCTCAGGCGTGCCGCATTGAATCACCTCGCCGTGGTTCATCACAGCGATGCGGTCACTACAGACCAGCGCTTCGGATTGATCATGAGTAACCATGATGAAGGTGGTCCCCAGTTTGCGCTGCAACTTCCGAAGTTCCTCCTGGACCTGGACTCTCAGCTTGGCATCAAGCGCAGACATCGGTTCGTCCAGAAGCAGGATGTCCGGTTCGTTGACGAGTGCTCGGGCAATAGCGACCCGCTGTTTCTGGCCACCGGAAAGCTGGTCGGGAATACGCTGTTGCATTTCGCCCATTTCGAGCATTTCAAGCGTTGCATTGACCTTTTTTCTGATCACGTCTTCGGCAAACTTTCGTGAGCGAAGCCCGAATGCGACGTTCTCAAAAATCGTCAAGTTCGGGAAAAGAGCGTAGCTCTGGAATACGGTGTTAACCTGTCTTTTCGCGGCAGGTTGCATGGTTATGTCCTGACCACGGAGTGTAACAGTACCTGAACTTGGTAGTTCCAACCCGGCAATGATTCTGAGTAGGGTTGTCTTACCGCAACCTGAAGGTCCAAGCAGAGTGAAGAATTCGCCTTGCCGTACACCCAGGCCGATATCCTTTAAAGCAATAAAATCACCGAATGTTTTTGTGACATTGTTAATGATCAGGTTGTCGTTCTGAGTACTGTTCATTCTCCCCCCCAAGGATGGATATAGGGTTGTAATTGTCTAGCTAGGTCGTGTTTTCGAGCTGAGCGGCGCATGCCTCCTGGGATAAGCAAATCCATACCTGCAACCTTCTGAGTGGAGAATGTTGAGTTTGGTCTTCGCCACCTCATTCCTGTTGTAAAAGTTGAAAGCAGATTCATGATGTACCCGCCATTTACTTTTGGCAGAGCCTTGTTCCGGTTAACCCTCCTCTATTATCTCATAATCAAGAGCTTTTACGTAACTTGCCCTGATATCGAACAGTGGTTCTGGTTATTGGTGTAGTCTGTCGTCTCTATTCAATGACTGAAAGTTTGACCGAACGATCGTATAGTCAACCATTATTGACTATACGACCGTTCGGTCAAACTTGTCAATTCCTAATTTGAAATAAATCGCAGATTATTCGACAGTTACCGGAAAGAGGGCACGATGTTCAATTATCGTTTTTGCGGGAATGTGAAAATTACTGATGCAGATGTGATGTTTTACGCTTTATCAAGCGGATTTCTTGCTTTATGGCGAGGTTTATTGTCAGTGATGAAAAACCTAACGTGCTAGATGGTACACAGCAGTGTAGAGCGATTTAGGATTGAAGATGTATGCTACCAATCCGAAACGTCTTGCCACTAAGTCTGATTGAGGGTTTCCTGATATGGTAGGATCGGCCAACAACCTATAATTGCGCCAAAATGGAGCAACTGTAAGGAAAAGCTTACCAAAGAGAAGGACATACGAGCGTTCGAAAGGCATGCTTGTCAATCTCATTACCAGTTAATCGATCATGAGCTCATGGACAATCTCTCCTCTGAGACTGCATTTTTCCTGTTAGCGAATCTCCCGGCAACTAAGCACGGGGCCAAACCGTAAAGTAACACCTGTCATAGCCGTCCTCATTCCATTATAAATAGACTCAGGCGGTTCGAAGTAAGCCGAAAAACCAATGGTGTCATCTGTCTTTCAGAACCCGTTTGTTAGCGTGGCTCCGGATGTTGTGACCCAAACATTGGTGAAGCTAAGACTTTTTTTGTGTCAGAGCTATCCCGTTTAGAAGACTACTATTAAATCACCTTCCGGCGACCGCCATACCTATGGGAGATTTGATGATGGCCAAGCGAAAGAAAAAAGGAAAAACGGTAAAAGCTCTGCACGTTCTACAACCTAACGGGGCCGGTATCGATATCGGAGCGACAGAGATTTACATTGCCGTACCAGAAGATCGTACACAGGAATCAGTTAGGTGTTTCGGTACATTCACCGAAGATTTGCACAAAGCTGCCCAATGGTTAAAGTCGTGCAGTATCGATTCAATTGCCATGGAATCAACAGGTGTCTACTGGATTCCAGTCTTCCAGATTTTGGACAGCTATGGCTATGACGTTATACTGGTGAATGCTCGTCACGTGAAAAACGTACCTGGACGTAAGACTGACGTTCAAGATTGCCAATGGCTCCAATATCTTCACTCCGTCGGGCTTTTGCGAGGATCGTTTCGACCATCCCAAGATATTTGCGCGATACGTTCTTTACTTCGCCATCGAGACACAATGGTCAAATCAGCATCAAGCCACGTCCAGCATATTCAAAAATCCCTGACCCAAATGAATCTCCAGATTCATAACGTGATTAGCGATATTGTTGGCGTTACCGGCCTTTCGATCATTGATGCCATTGTCGCTGGTGAACGAGATCGTGAAAAATTGGCTAACCTAACTGATCCAAGGATAAGAGCAGATCGAAAAACCATCCTTAAATCGCTTGAGGGTGATTTTCGTCCGGAACATCTGTTTACCCTCAAACAGGCTCTTTCATCCTATCGTCATTATCAGCAAATGATCCGAGAATGCGATCTAGAAATTGAAATTCATCTCAACGCAGCTGATTCCAATACTGATTTTGACGACAACCTCACACCACCATCGTGTCGCTCAAAATCCAAGGCGAAGGATGATAGTGCAATCTTTGATTTACGGAGACATTTACACCGGCTCTTTGGAACCGATCTAACCCTGGTTGACGGTATCAGCACACTCACTAGCCAGGTACTTTATACGGAAATCGGTCCGGATCTATCCATGTTTCCAACGGCCAATCATTTCTGTTCCTGGTTAGGGTTAAGCCCTCAAAACAAGATCAGTGGGGGTAAAACACTTTCATCAAGAACTCGACCGGGTTCCAATCGTGCCGCCCAGGCGTTACGTATATCGGCGAACACATTAATTCGAAGCAAATCTTATCTTGGCGATTATTATCGGCGTATGCGTACACGTCTTGGTGCTCCAAAAGTAATAACAGCAACGGCACATAAATTGGCTCGAATCATCTATTTTTTAATCAAAAATCGAAAACCGTTTGACGAAACCATATTTGCCGAGCAAGAACGAAAACACCAGGAAGGCATGAAAAAACGCTTTATTAATCGAGCAAAATCATTTGGTTTACAGCTTATCGCGGATTGATTTTCATTTTTTGTTACTTAGAAGAAGGTATTTGAAAAACAGAACTTCCTTTATTCAGCGGTAGTGTAGACATCAGGTGGCGAAAGGTTCACAAAAGGTTTGACCTGCCAATCTCTGTGCTTGGAGGAAAGTACCATCCCGGTCACTGCCCCTGGTTGTCGCGCATCCTTTTGTAGCAGTGTAATGTTGCTCAGTTATTATGCTCGAAGGCAAGTCGTAATCAAGATGTGAGTTCAAGAATTTTCTTGGTCACTCTTGAATATCGACAACAACTCTTCTATTTTCCTCAGCGTTACGATAACCTAACAAATAGAAGATCTCTTGTTTGTTTTTACGTGGTGTATTGCAAGCAGTTTATGACTTTTTAGCCAAGTGTCAGTCCGAGCAGTCGAATCTGGATATTACGTCAGCGTCGGGAGGTCATATGGAGCGAAATGGTAGAGATTCCTCTTTGTCTGAAGAGAAATTCGCCATTATGGCGAAAGACCCACGGTGGCGAATGGTAAATCGGACCATTCGCCAGGGAGGTAATCAAGCCGATGCTCTCATAGAAACACTTCATGCTGTTCAAGATTCATTTGGCTTTCTCGATCGAGAGTCCATGGAGTATGTGGCCAACGCACTCGGGGTGCCGTTCAGTCTGGTCTATTCTGTCGCCACTTTCTACCACTATTTCACCTTAAAACCGGCTGGTGAGCATACCTGTGTCGTCTGTCTGGGGACAGCCTGCTATATCGGCGGTTCGCAAGCCATCCTGGAACACATCGAGGAGCAAACAGGTATCAAACCGGGAGAGACCACTGGCGACGGCAGGTTTTCGTTGCTGATTGCCCGCTGTTTCGGTTCCTGCGGCCTGGCACCTGCTGCGGCTTTCGATGGGCAGGTGACCGGCAGGTTGAATCCGCAAAGTGTTGTTAAACGGATATGGGAGTGGACCGGCCATGATGCTTGAAGAATTCAATCAGATTGGGATCAGCGAAAGAGAACGGCAGCAGGCATACCGATATCACCTCCGGGTTTGCGGGGCTGCAGGTTGTCTCTCCTGCGGTAGTGGGGAGTTGAAAGAAGCCCTGGAAAAAGAGGTCGATCGTCAAAGTATGACCGGGCAGGTTGAGGTGAAGAGTGTCGGTTGCCTCGGCCTATGTACCGCCGGTCCGCTGGTTCAGGTTGAACCTGGCGGGGTACTGTATCAGCAACTGCATGTTTCTGACGCCACTGCTGTGGTTGCATCCCTCGCTAGTGGTCCGGCTGCAGGTCTGTGCTGTCCGACCGATCAACATTTTTTCAGCAGACAAACAAAAATTGTATTAGAAAACTGTGGCCGAATAGACCCTGAGCGAATCGAGGAATATATTGCATGTCAGGGGTATACGGCCTTGTATCGGGCATTGCGTGAGCTGACGCCAAGAGAGATTATTGATGAGATCACCGCCAGCGGTCTCCGCGGTCGTGGAGGGGCCGGTTACCCGACCGGTCTGAAATGGACCACGGTATCAAAGGCGATCAGTGAGAACAAGTTCGTGATCTGTAATGGCGATGAAGGTGACCCGGGAGCATTCATGGATCGAAGCGTCCTGGAAAGCGATCCCCACAGGGTGCTTGAGGGGATGATCATCGCTGGATATGCGACCGGTGCGCATACCGGATTTATCTATGTTCGTGCCGAATATCCTCTGGCGGTCAAACGACTACGGAAGGCGCTTTCCCAAGCGGAACGGTTAGGCATTCTCGGCAAGAACATCTTCAACAGTGGTTTTGGGTTCGACATTCAGGTGAGGCTGGGAGCCGGAGCCTTTGTCTGCGGTGAAGAGACCGCGCTCATTGCCTCGATTGAAGGACGTACCGGCAGGCCACGTTCGCGTCCACCCTATCCGGCCGAATCGGGTCTGAAAGGATATCCCACTCTGATCAACAACGTTGAAACACTTGCGAACATTGCGCCAATCATTCGCCATGGCGGGGATTGGTTCTCTTCTATCGGCACGGAGAAGAGTAAAGGAACAAAGGTGTTTGCCCTTGCCGGCAGGGTCCGAAACACTGGTCTGATTGAGGTACCGATGGGTACATCTTTACGGGATATTGTATTTGAGATCGGCGGCGGTATTCCAGGCAACGGAACCTTCAAGGCGGTACAGACCGGCGGGCCGTCCGGTGGTTGTGTTCCTGCCCAGTATCTCGACATGCCGGTTGACTATGAGTCTCTGGCCGGAGTCGGTTCGATTATGGGGTCCGGAGGGATGATCGTCATGGACCAGAGTTCGTGCATGGTGGATGTCGCAAGGTTTTTTATGGAATTCTGCCGAACGGAATCCTGTGGTAAATGTCTGCCCTGCCGGGTGGGAACAGCTCAGATCCACAATATACTGAGCCGCATTGCCAGCGGCTTTGGCCGGTCTGCGGATCTTGCTGCTGTCGAAGAGCTGTGCGACCTGGTAAAGAATACGTCATTGTGCGGGCTTGGTCAGACGGCTCCAAACCCGGTGCTCAGTACCTTGCGCTACTTCAGGGAGGAATATCTGTCCCATATTGAGGGTAAACGGTGTCTCGCAGGCAGTTGCCTGGTTTCTTCGGCAAGGGAGGTGCTATGACGAGTGGTACGGTTTTACCGCGCAAACGGCGAGTTCGTCCGGTCGGTTCGCATCGAATTCTCACCTTTAAAATCAACAATCGGGATGTCAGTTCCCGCGAGGATGAAAGCATCCTTGCTGTTGCCAGGCAGAACAATATCTATATTCCAACGTTGTGTCACCTGGACGGCCTGTCTGAACACGGCGCCTGTCGTCTCTGTATTGTCGAGATTAAGAATGCACCGAAGCTGGTCCCGGCATGCATCACCTTTCCTCAGGAAGGGATGGAGGTGAGCACGTGTTCCGAGCGGGTGATCGATTACCGGAAAAAGCTCCTGGAGATGCTGTTTACCGAGCGGAATCACGTCTGCGCTGTTTGCGTTTCCAACGGTCACTGTGAACTGCAGGATTTGGCGATACAACTGAATATTACGCATGTCCGTTATGAATATCTTTATCCTCGTTTGGCCCTTGATGGCTCCCACCCGCGCTTTATCATGGATCACAACCGGTGTGTCCTGTGTCTGCGCTGCGTGCGGGTCTGTGATGAAATTGAAGGGGCACACACCTGGGATGTGATGAACCGCGGCCTGGATACCAGGGTTATAACCGATCTGAATATTCCCTGGGGCAGTTCCGAAACCTGCACCAGTTGTGGGAAATGTGTCCAGGTATGTCCTACAGGGGCTCTCTCGGAAAAAGGGAAATCTGTGGCAGAGATGGTCAAACGCCGTCAATTCCTCCCTTACCTGCAGAAGATGCGGCGCTGGGAAGAAGAGTAAAGATTGAGGGAGGAAAAGTAATGGCTGCTTTGCGCCCGCGTATTGCCACTGTCTGGCTGGATGGCTGTTCCGGCTGTCACATGTCGCTCCTGGATGGTGATGAACGGCTGATGGAACTTGCTGAGAAGATAGACCTTGTTTACGGACCGTTGGTGGATACCCCGGACTTTCCGGAAGAGGTCGAGATAACCTTGGTTGAAGGAGGGGTAAGCACCGATGACGATATAAGAAAACTCCGGTTATTGCGAAAGCGCAGCAATATACTGGTTTCTTTTGGTGATTGCGCTGTTACTGCCAATGTGCCCGGCATGCGTAACGAATTTCGTCTGGGGGAAGTGTTGCAGCGGGCCTATCTGGAAAATGTTTCCTGGCGACCATCAATTCCGGTCGCTGGTGTGCCGGTCTTGAAACCCCATGTTCGGCCTCTGCATGAATATGTCGAGGTGGATGCCTTTCTGCCCGGTTGCCCTCCCCCGGCTATGGCGATTTGGTACATGCTGTCTGAACTGATAGAGGGACGTCTGCCGGAGCTGGGTAATCGAACCAGGTTTGGCGCCTAGCTATACCTACAGGGAGGAAAGGAATGAGCCAGCAGTTCGTCATCGAACCGGTTAGTCGTATTGAAGGACACGGCAAGATCACCATAACTCTGGATGACCTCGGCCAGGTCGCGGATGCAAGATTGCATGTCACCCAATTCAGGGGTTTTGAAAAGTTTTGCGAGGGCAGACCGTTGAGCGAAATGGTCTCCCTGGTTCAACGGATTTGCGGGATCTGCCCGATAAGTCACTCCCTTGCTTCTGCTAAGGTGTGTGACGCAATTATGGGGGTTCGAGTACCGGATACAGCGATACGATTACGGCGTTTACTCAATTGTGGAGAATTCATTCAGTCTCATGCTCTCAGCTTTTTTTATCTCTCGTCTCCAGATTTGCTGCTCGGGCTGGATTCTCCTCCGGCAGAACGTAATATTCTGGGTTTGATGAAATCCAATCCCACCTTCGCGCGTGACGGGATTCGGTTGCGTCGGATTGGCCAACAAATGATCGAATGGCTTGCCGGAAAACGCATCCACCCGACCTGTGTTGTTCCGGGAGGGGTAAATGCGCCGCTTTCCCCCGAACATCGACAAGCGATGCAGGAGCTTATACCCGAGGGTCTGGAAATTGTTCAGCGGACCCTGCTACTATTCAAAAATATGCTCGATAGCTTCAGGGAGGAGATCGACACTTTCGCCAATTTTCCCACCTATTTCATGGGACTGGTTGATTCCGAGGGAAGACTGGAGCATGTTGACGGCAAACTCCGCGTCATTGATGCTGACGGCAACATCGTGATAGATCAGCTCGATTGTGAGCAGTACCAGGAATATATCGGAGAAGCGGTTGAAGAAGATTCTTTTCTGAAATCTCCTTACTACAAGCCACTTGGCTATCCGGATGGCATTTATCGGGTTGGTCCGGCTGCCCGGCTTAATGTTATCAGCAGTTGCGGTACTCCCCTGGCAGACCAGGAGTTGGTTGAGTTTCGCGGGCTGTCAACAGGACCGGTTTTAAGTGCATTCCACAATCACTATGCCCGGTTGATTGAAATTCTCTACTCGCTTGAGATGGCGGAGCGGTTACTGGCGGATCCCGACATCCTGAACGACAGGATACGGGCCTTTGCCCAACCCAATTATCCTGAAGGTATTGGAGTAGTAGAAGCGCCGCGCGGCACCCTTTTTCATCATTACAAGGCTGACGATCATGGCCTCATAACGTGGGTCAACCTGATTGTCGCAACCGGTAACAACAATCTGGCTATGAACCGTGGCCTCTTTCAGGTAGCCAGACATTATCTTCATTCACGGCAGCTTACTGATGATGTGATAAGTAGATTGCAGGCGGTGATCAGGGCATTTGATCCGTGTCTCAGTTGTTCCACCCATTCCCTGGGTGAGAAAGGGATTGTTATTGAGCTTATAACGGCTGACGGCAGGATGCTCGACAGCTTCTAGCTTCACATGTTACCAATGCTTTCCTCGGAGCCGTATTTTGCTAAGTCATTATACATAAAGGGTGTTCACTGATTTTCAGATATTACCTTCAGGAATAAGTTAAAGAAATAACACTCATTTTATCCTCAGGACCTTTGCCCCTAAGATCCTTCTTGTCTTAAGTTCTACCAGGCAACGGTTGGCCTCGGCCAGCGGATATTCTTTTACGTCCGGCTTGATTTGCATCTCCCTGGCCAGCATGAGAAATTCACTCACGTCTTTCCGGGTGATGTTTGCAACACTCTTTATCTCTTTTTCCAGCCATAAATCACGAGAATACTCCAGACCAAGAAGGGCATCTTTGTCGATGTTTTCCTTGGCAATGGCGTTGATTACCAATCTGCCTCCGGGTTCGAGATTTTTCAGTGCCTCTACCACCGGTATCCAGGCAGGTGTGGTATCAATAATATAGTCTAATTTCTCGGGTGGTTCCTTCCTGGTCTCTCCGGCCCAGGCAGCTCCAAGTCCTCTTGCAAACTCCTGCTGCTCACTTCCCCTGGCAAAAACGAAAACCGCTGTTCTCGGGTACAGGTGGCGGACCATTTTCAAAACCAGATGTCCGGAGGCCCCAAATCCCGTAAGCCCCAGTTTTTGCCCATCCTGAATCCCGGTGAGCTGCAGGGATCGGTAACCAATCGCCCCAGCACAGAGCAGAGGTGCCGTTTCCGTATCGCTGAGACCAACGGGGATGCGATATGCAAAACCTTCATGGATCGTCATATACTCGGCATACCCACCGTCCGTATCCCGGCCGGTTGCCTTGAAATCGCGGCACACGTTCTCGCAGCCAGCCTTGCAGAACTTGCAGATTCCGCAGGCCGAGTTGATCCAGGCAATGCCAACTTGGTCGTCGATTTTGAATGACTTGGCTTTTTCACCACAGGCCCGAACCCGGCCAACCACCTGATGGCCGGGGACCAGCGGCAAGCGTGGAGGCGGTGTACGTCCTTCAATGATGTCCAATTCGGTATGACAAACCCCGCAGACTGTAACCTGCACGAGGATTTCGTCGGCTGTCGGCACCGGATCAGGCAGATCCATCAGTTGTAACGGTGTCGGATTGTCATGAAGGTTGCCGATTTTCTGTAAAACCATTGCTTTCATTTACGTTCCGCCTTTTTCCCTCCCCGTTATATCAGTACATATCTTCATCCATTCCATTTGAAGGACTGCGTGTTTCTTTTTTCTTTTCCGGTTTGATGGCAATCACCGCTTCAGTTGTCAGCATCAGGCCAGCTATTGACGCGGCGTTTTGCAGGGCAAATCGGACAACTTTTGTCGGGTCGATTACGCCTGCTGCCAAGAGATTTTCATAGATTTCACTTTGGGCATTAAATCCGTAATCATTCTTCCCTTTTTGTACCGCGTTCAAAACGACAGACCCCTCATGGCCGGCGTTTTCGGCAATCTGCCGTAACGGCTCTGTCAAAGCCTTTTTCAGAATAGCGATACCGTTTTTTTCCTCTCCTTGAACAGTGAGATTTTCCAATGCCCCAATACATCGTACCAACGCAACGCCGCCGCCTGGGACGATGCCTTCTTCCACCGCCGCCCGGGTAGCGTTCAATGCGTCTTCAACACGTGCCTTCTTTTCCTTCATTTCGATTTCAGTGGCTGCACCGATATTGATAATAGCGACCCCACCTATAATCTTGGCCAGCCGTTCCTGAAGTTTTTCACGGTCATAGTCAGAAGTGCTTTCCTCAATCTGAACTCGAATCTGTTTTATGCGAGCGTCAATTGCTGTCTTGGCACCATTTCCATCTACGAGCGTTGTAGAGTCTTTATCGATCTTGACAGTCTTGCAGGTTCCCAGGTCCTGAAGCTTGATTTTTTCCAGTTTGAGACCAAGGTCCTCTGAGATGAGCTGTCCACCGGTAAGAATCGCGATATCTTCCAACATAGCCTTACGGCGATCACCGAATCCCGGTGCTTTTACTGCTGCAACTTTCAAGCTGCCACGCAGCTTGTTGACCAGAAGGGTGGCCAACGCTTCTCCATCTACATCCTCTGCTATAATAAGAAGAGGTTTGCCGGTACGTACGATCTCTTCGAGTAACGGCAAGAGATTTTTCATAATCGAGATTTTCTTCTCATATATCAATATATAGGGCTCATCCAGGACAGCTTCCATTTTATGAGCGTCAGTGACGAAATACGGAGACAGATACCCCTTGTCGAACTGCATTCCTTCAACGACTTCCAAGGTGGTGTCCATGGCTTTCGCTTCTTCGATGGTGATTACTCCTTCTTTACCCACCTTCTCCATGGCTTCTGATATCAATCGGCCTATCGTTTCATCACCGTTGGCGGAAATGGTGCCTATCTGTTCGATCTCCTTCTTGTTCTTCGTGAATTTCGATAGCTTCTTGAGTTCCGCGACTACCGCTTCAACACCTTTATCTATACCCCGTTTCAGCTCCATTGGGTTTGAGCCAGCGGCCACCAGTCTCACTCCTTCGTTACAAATTGCCTGGGCCAGCACCGTTGCTGTTGTTGTACCATCCCCAGCCTTGTCACTTGTTTTGCTGGCAACTTCTTTGACCAATTGTGCCCCCATATTTTGAAACCTGTCTTCCAGCTCGATCTCCTTGGCAACGGTCACGCCGTCTTTGGTGACAAGGGGAGAGCCCCAGGACTTGTGGAGTACAACATTGTTGCCTTTTGGTCCCAAGGTAACCTTCACTGCATTGGCGAGAATATTTACACCCTCTAAGATCGACTCTCGAGCTTTAGGTCCATATGCAATCATTTTTGCAGGCATGATGTTCTCCTCCGTACCAGTTGAATTTAGGCGGGGTTGAAACTTTGCTGTCAGTCAACGATCAGAAAAAAACGATAGCAGCGTTGTCTCTTCTCTTGTAGGTCTCTCGGAGTTAGAGAGCGTATTGCAATATATTTGTTGGACATGCAGGATGAAGCTGTCCATAAATAAAGCTATTGAAGCAGCCTGTTTCCCTGGCAGCCAATTATCTTGACGCCAGCAAGGTCTGGATATCGAGTAATTTTTCCTGGACACCTATATATCCTTCCTCAATAGCGTGCGCTACCCGGTCGAAATTCATCATTTTTAATTCGCCCAGACGTGGCTGGATCAGTATATCGGGTCTGTCTACAGCCAGATTTATGCGGCTGATACGTTCCTCCATGATATTGATAGAGGTAGTTATCGTCTCAATAATGTCTGGAGTCAAAGAATCATTCTGTCGAGTAGATGATTTTTTATTTTTAATGTTGGTTTCAAATGCTTCATAATAACCGAATATTTTCTTGATAATCGCACCTCGTTCATTTTGCTCTGCTTCAAGCGCTTCAGGTGAGACTGGCTGGTTAATTGTGTCGGGATGGCCTGCGGATGTATTTTTTTGACGTGAAACGATCCTGGTATTGAGATCAACTGCAATGACAATGTCAGCTCCCATTGCCCGAGCTACTCCAACTGGTACAGGATCGACAATGCCACCGTCTACCAGCCAGCACCCGTTAATCTGGACCGGTGCAAAAAGACCTGGGTAGGACATAGTTGCCCTGAGAGCATTGATGATATTCCCTGATTTGAGAACAACTTTTTCGCCGCGTTCAAGATCCGTCGCTACCATTGCTAACGGTATACGAAGGTCTTCAAAGTTTTTTATGGTGGTATGCATTGAGAATAGTTCGGTAACCCTTTTTGTACCGTTTAAAATTCCCGAGCGAGAAAACGCCACATCAAAATAGGAAAATATTTTTTTCCCATTCATCCTGAACAAGAATTCCTTGAGTGAGTTGAGGCCTCCACTTGCATAAATTGCACCGATATAGGCCCCGACGCTACAGCCTGCGATGATGTCAATGGGGATATTCGCGTCATCTAGCGCTTCGATAATGCCGATATGGGCCCATCCCCTGGATGCGCCGCATCCTAAGGCAAGTCCGAGTTTCTTGCGAGATGACATGGTCTTCGCTCTCCATCAGAAGAAAATGAGATATCAAAAGGCTGATAAAGGTTATAAATGAGCTATATCACGTGCGATAGACTATTTAATGATCGATCATAATTTTTCAGCATTTTTCAGCAGTAATGTGACATTACTGCTGACATTGACTGTCATCTTCCGAACCATCAGTTAATGCATCGTATCCTTCTGCCAGCTGGTATATGTTCTTGGCTGTTCGAGGTCCTCTTCAGGGCTCGCACCGATTGGTCAGGCCAAACGACCTCTACTGAATCAGTATCATGAAGAATATCAGATACCTTTGATGGTACACCATTCACCAGAATCAATGCCTGTGGATAGACCTCAATCTTTGCTTTCTGAAGGTATTGGCCAACAGTTATATTTCTGGGACAATGCATAACTTGTCCGGCTGAACCCCAAATGACCATATTATTTGTGTAAACCTGCTGGTGGAGAAGCCACAAGAACTCATCCGCATTTGGTCCTAAAATATCTTTTGCTTCAATTTCATCTGGCAAAGGGCTGAATTGATGCGTGTTTGTGGAAACGGTACCAATCTTGTTTTTATACTTGGAGTGTGCAGCAACACCGAATTCCGCCTCGGTATTCATGAGTTCAGTTCTGATCTGTATCTCCACCGGTTTGTAGGAAATATTGCGTACGGGAAAAATGCAGGTATGGAGTGATTGATACCCATTTTTTTTGGGTGAACTTATATAGTCATCAAAACAGCAGGGAATAGATGTGAAATGAGAATGAACAATGCCTAGCACCTTATAGCAATCAGGTATTGAGTTGACAATTATCCTGAGACCAATTCGATCCATAATAGATTGTATGCTTCTGCCACTTCGGACAATCTTCGTGTAAAGACTGTAAATACTTTTAATTCTGCCTTGCACCTCACCTTTGATGGCATTTCTTTCCAGGAGGATTCGCAAGCCATTCTTCAGGATATTTAAAATCTGCACATCCAATGTCGGAAGCGGTTCCACCCGCTGTTGTAACTGCTGATAAATGTCAGGTTCAAGAATGCGAAAGGCAGCATCCTCCAGTCGTCTTCGGATTTCTCTCTGATTAAGGCGGCCGGCTAGAGGGACAAATGTCTGCAAGGCCTCTTGTGCTTTCAGCAAATTGGGTTTCGTATTGCCAGCAGCCATCTGTTCAAGATCAATCAGGAGCAGGGCTATGGAAAGTATCGCTTTATGCGATATGTTTGCAGAAAGGCAGTGGGTATGGCTGCTGTCATTACATGGATTTTTACTCGATTCAGGGCGACCGAGTGAAGCTACCAGGGGTACTATTGTATTGCCGAACAGTTCTCTGACAGTTGCCGGACGTATCGTGCTGGCTAAAAGCATTTGGGCAAGGATGGTGGATATGACCACAGGTGCATGTATTCCCTGTTCGATCAGGAGTTGTGCCACAGAGATTATAGCCGGCGTAGGTTGTTGAGAACGCTTTTGCAGTATGGTGAAGGCCCGCTGAAAGAGAGCATGCTCATTCTCGGTGTAATGATTTTGGCAACACATCGCAGAAGGAGCGGTGAAGGCTGATTCCGACTTTGCTTGACTCATTGGGGAAACCTTTAGGCTAAACACATAAAGATAATGTTTTTAGCTCCCATAAAGTTCTCTATTTCCTGGCTGCAAAGACTTAAAGACAACATTGCTTAAGCAAAAAAATCAGAATAACGCCCTCTGTACGTTCCCCTTGCTCATCGGTTATGCACTCTCTTCAAGGGCAAAAGCAATCGCTTCCTTCAGTGCTTGACTGCTATACGGTTTTTTTAAGAAAAACTGTGGCCGCTCTCTGAAATTACCGCTCATTACGTGATCTTCACTGTAGCCGCTGACAAGTATTACTTTAATATCTGGCGATATTTCCCGGAGTTTCTGAAGTGCCTCCAGGCCATTCAAGCGAGGCATGGCAAAATCGCTGATTACAAACTGAATTTTATTCTTATGTTGCTGGAATATTTCAATGGCCTCGATACCGTCCGTGGCGGTAAGAATAGTATAGCCAAGATTTGACAGTAATGTGCTGGTGATTTCGAGTACAACCTTATCATCTTCAATCACCAGCACAGTTCCTTCCTGGCGCCTTTCTGGTATACTCGGTACTGCTTCAGGATGTGAGGGTAAACATTTTTGTGAGAGTGGGAAGTAGCAGCGAAAGGTACTGCCTAAACCCGGCGAACTTTCTACAGTGACAACACCGCCATGCGCCTTCACAATACCTTTGACCACCGGCAGCCCTAAGCCACGGCCAGCGAATTTTGTCGAATAGAAAGGATCAAAGATTTCTTCGAATTCACTTTCCGATAGTCCGCAACCGTTATCCCTAACTTCCAGGCAGGCGTATGATGTATCCGTCGGTTGCCAGTCTCGTGGAAATCTGTGGTGCGACCCTATCCCGGTTGCAAAGGAGGTCGTAACACGTAAGCCGATACAGTCATGCTCATCAGTCGTCGCCTCACAGGCGTTGGCCATAGTGTTGAGCAAGATCTGACGGATCTCTTCACTGCTGGTGCTGATGACAGGCCCAGGTCCTTGGAGGTCTGTTTCAAGTTTCAGTCCTCTATGTAAACGGTTTTTCAATGTAGGTAGGAACTCACGACAGATTAGTGTAAGATCATGTGGTTCCCGTTTACTATTAACCTGGCCCAGATATGTGAGCATCAGCCTGCTCACCTCGGCTGCCCTGACGGCAGCATCGAGAGCCGATGTGAGGTTGTAACGTGCCACGTCCTGTTCTGGTAAATGCTCAATAGCTAATTCAAGGTACCCCATAACCACCTGTAGCTTATTGTTGAAGTGATGGGCGATTGCTCCACCCATGCGTTGCAGACTTGTGGTTTTCTGAATTTGCCGTTTCTTTTCAGTTTGTTTTAATCGATCTTCTTCTGAACGTTTACTCCTGGTTATCTCCCTGAAACTTCCACGACGGCCAGCCCATTGCCCGTGGGTATCATATACTGGGGTACACGAGTGGCTGAGCCAACGAACTTCATCATCAGGGGTGAGAATACGAAAATCGAGACCCTTGTTGTCATGTGCATTTTGTGGATGACTGATTGAGAGATGTTCGAGAAGCTTCTCTCGATCTTCCGGGTATACAATATGCTCCATAAGCTCTGGGTCTTGAAGAAAGGCCTCTACTGTATATCCGGTTACCCTTTTGCAGGATGGTGAGACATATTTATAGGTACCATCTGGTGCCTGCCATGTTTCCATGGCATACGTAAATTCTGCAACAGTGCGGTATTTCTCTTCACTCTTGCGCAATTGATCCTCAGCCTGCCGACGGCTGATCGCCAACGCCAGCGTATCAGCTATTCTTTCAAAATGTTGAATCAGTTCAAGCGTAAATCTGCCGGGACAGCGATCGTTGAATTGCAGAAGCCCGAGGACGCGATTATCGCTGTGCATGGGAATCAGTGCAACCGACTCATAACCTTCGCTATTACAGCGATTGCGGGTACAAGCCTGGCGGTCGCTTTCCGTGCTTTTTGCGAGCAGGGCTGAAGTGTTGTTGCTCCAGAAGCTTCCCCGGGCGGTGAAAAAGGGTTGCGAGGCATCAAATCGACCTGACAGGACATTGCCGCACATACAATCAAGTACAGGATTGCCGGTGAAGTCGCGTTGCAATGCTCCATCCGGTCCATAAAGGCAGAGAACACTTTCCGCTTCGACAAACGACAATGGGAATCCACGGGTTTCATAATAGGGATAGTCTTCACCATCCCGCAACCGGATACCAACAGCTTCACAGTCTGACCAGCTCTGCAGGGACGCAGTCAATTCCGATATACAGGTACGCAGATCACCGGTTGCGTTAATCTGTGTAAGCAGACGAGCCATGAGCTCACGCTCTTCTTCCACCTTTTTACGGCCAGAGATATCCGAAAAAAAGACATGACATACGCGCTCTCTTTGAGCACCGCAGGAGAGAGATGCGTGCACCTGTACCCAAGCCACAGTTTTCCCTGCTTTCACCATCTGCAATTCGAAAGCCTGTGGCTTGCCTGAGGAAAACAGCTGTTGATGATACTGGTTGTAGGTGTCTATATCATCTTCATGAATGAATCTGGGTATCGACAGGTTGATCAGCGTGTCGTTGGGGACATTGAGCATACAGGCAGCGTGCAGGTTAGCCTGAACAATCATACCTTTCTCATTGACGGTAAGACAGCCTATCGGCACCGCATTGTAGAAATCGAAATACCGGGTTTGTTCGGCTTTGAGTTGCTCCTGTCGCCTTTGTAGTTCATCGTTTATCCGCTCAATCTGTTCCTTATACTGGTGCAACTCCTGCCGGGAGCCGGCTGGGAGTGACTCGATATCACCAAGAATCCGTTCACTTTGTATATCTGGGCTCATAGGATCCAACCGATGCGGATGTTGTGTATGCCTTTCTCACTTCTTCTCGTTTGGCATTAAAGCACCTGATCAAATCTGATCTTTTTCGAATCAATGCCGCTCGGTTAGAAATTGCAACGACCAGGTAAAGCAGTTGAATGAACTACTACGTTTTACTGTACCAATTCGACGTGGAAACTCTACACTTCCAATCTATCACCCGAAATTGTATAAATCAATATACTGCAAATGTTTGATAGATTGAGGTGATCAGGAGGGGCGTCTTTTCTTCACTCTGAAATAATGAGAATTCTTTCGAAAATCGTTATGCAATAAAATACAAGTGAAATATGGAATTGTTTTCGCGGGTACGGAAATGTAAAAAACATAACCTTGAGAGCATACGGAACCGATACCGACCTTATATCCATGTGCCGAGAAGTGGAGAAGAGACTATAGTCATCGAGCCAACCATTTCTGATGACTTCGTTTTATAATATCATTGTATTAACAGGCAATGGCAACCGACAACAGCAGAAAAGACGGCTTTTTTAATCTGAGAAAGCGAGCGGAATTATGGCTCTCAGGTTCTGAACAATACCCTTCTTTACCCCTTACTCTGGAAGAAACCCACAAACTGGTTCATGAGCTCCATACCCACCAGATTGAGCTTGAGCTTCAAAATGATATCCTTAGGCGGCTCTGCTCTCAATATTTGGGAGGAAAATCCTCAGGTGAAACCAGCAAGCTATTAACCCTGCCAGAGCAAATCTTCTGTGCAGCTTGCCTACCAGCGATGAAGATAACTATTGCATCGCGACATAGTCCGCCCGACCCTTTTCATCCATTGGAGGTTAAAGTCTTAGCGTGGTTTTTCGTTCTTATGGAAAGTTAATCATGAAGCCACTACCGATGAAAACGACAGACTTTCGGTCCCAAGGTCACCTTCACTACGTTGGCCAGAATATTCACATCTTGTATTAATCCGGCAATTATTTAGGTGAAATTTTCATGGGCACTCTGATTCGGCCTCCTGATGAGATTGCCACTTTGCGGGCAATCCAGGAGGATACTTATTTTGTATCATGATGTCTGTGTACCTATTTGGCCGCAGGTTTAATAATAGAAACATAAGCGACCGACACCAGAGGGGCCGGTATTGATAACCCCTAGAAGGGGATAGATTGCTTTGCCTTTTCAAGAGGCAAAGGGAGTTATCCCCAGCTTTTTCTCTTTTCAGAATAATCTGTCTTGTTTTTCCTGTTTCTGTTCTTCTTGCAGCTCATACTTCACATATTTCCGTACCATCTCTTCATCCAAACCAACGGTATCGACACAGTATCCGAGTGACCAGAAATGATTACCCCAATAGGGTTTATTCTTCAATTTCCTAACTCTATTGAAAATTCTGATCGCTGTCCGCTCTTTAAGTACTGCGACAAAATTCAATATTGATATTTGGGGAAGCGCAAACACAATATGGTACTGACAACACCATATCGTCTGTGATAACTTGCGGAAACGGCTCATTGCTTCTCCTTTCGTTG
>NZ_FRFE01000047.1 GCF_900143695.1 Desulfopila aestuarii DSM 18488 | reverse complement strand
AATTTCTCTTTCAGGCAAATAGCCATTGCGCACAACCTGCATGTGCCCTTTCTCATTTCTCAGCTCTGCGTAATACTGGAGCAGGTCCTGCAATTCAGCCTCAACCGCATCAGCAATGAGTTGTCGGGCGCCGGTACGTAACAGTTCGGTCAGCGGGTCTTCGACAAACTCTCCTGGCTTTTTCAGTGTGATAACTTTACTGTTGATCATGACGTATCCTTTTTTGTTGGAATTCTGTTTTGGCGAACTGATTCCAACAGGATACGTCATTTCTTTTTAAATTCTCCCTCAAACACCACTTTTGAGCATAACTCCGATTTCTGCCGTCATAGAGACAAATAACCACCAGATGGATAATTACCAACAACAACCAGAAAAGCATAAAAAAAGGGGATTAACAACCCATTATCGTTGTTAATCCCCTAAAACTCTAGTGGTCGGGATGAGAGGATTTGAACCTCCGACCCCCTGAACCCCATTCAGGTGCGCTACCAGACTGCGCTACATCCCGACCTGTGCCGCCTTATGTACCATGAGTTCCTTGGCCTGTCAACACAAGCGAAGTGAAACCAAGGTGGTTTAGGTGTTTTTATCAATAATCCGCTGAAGTTGTTGCAGTTCGCTCTTGATCGTGTCAAGTGCCTTGGCGGCCATCCTCTCCTTGTTCCGCACTTTTGGAGTAGTTGCAGAGAAGACGGGAGGGGGCTCATATATTACCTGGCCACTTTGGCCACCCTCCTCAATGAGCTTTCGTGCTCCAGCGATGGTGTACCCCTGCTCGTGGAGCAGGACCTTGATCTTCAGGATGAGTTCAACATCCTCGCGCCGATAGAGTCGCTGTTTGGAATTGGCCCGTTTCGGCTTGATGCCTTTGAACTCCGTTTCCCAATAGCGCAGGACGTGGGTCGGTACCTGCGCGAGCTTGCCGACTTCACCAATTTTAAAGTAAAGCTTGTCCGGTATGTTGAATTGCATATGGCCAGCTTACCCCTTTCATTGATGACGAGCGAGCTGGTTAAACGTTAATCTGCTCTCTCAGCTTCTTGCTCGGTCGAAAACTTACTGTCTGGCGCTTCTTGATGGTGATCGACTCTCCAGTGCGCGGATTGCGTCCCCGGCGGGGCTGCTTGTCGCGAACAGAGAAGGTTCCGAAGTGTACCAGTTTAATGGTCTCTCCATCAAGAAGAGCCTGCTTCATGGTGTCGAGAAAGCTGTCCACAATATCGGCGCAGCTGCTCTGTGGGTAGCCGAGCTGATTGCTGATTGCCTCGGCCAAATCTTTACGGGTCAAATTGCTACTGTTCATATATCCTCATGCATCACGTAGACTGCCACCGAATGTATCGGTAAGCAACTTTACAACTTTTGTGTGAGCCTTTTCCACATTTTTCTCAGTCAGCGTCTTGGTTGCTGAACGATAGGTAATGGAAACCGCCACACTTTTATATCCTTTTTCGATCTTACCGCCTTGGAAGACATCAAAAATCTCGGCGGATTCGATCAGCTTTTCGCGGCTCTCATGAACCTTGGCGAGTAGTTCGCCTGCGGAGACGGTTACCGGCACAACCAGTGCGATATCGCGCTTGACCGAGGGGTAGACCGGCAGGGAACTGAAACTGCGCGGAGCAGCCTGCAGCTCGCAGATGTTGTCGAAGTTGAGTTCGAAATAGTACACATCGTGCTTGATGCCGAAACTGCGCAGTACGTCAGGAAGCACCTTGCCAATCATGCCAAGCAGGGTGTCACCGGCAAAAACGAGCAGAGAATAGTCGGAGTCGCAAAATTTTTCCACCCCTTCTTCAACCGGATGGACAAATTTTATTGGTGCGGTGCTATTTTCTGTAAGTCGCATCTCTTCGAGCAGGTACTCAACGGCACCCTTGGCGTCAAGGATATCAACGCCTTCAGCCTTGAAGTAGAGCGGGGAAGCTTCGCCGTGCCTACTGCCACAGAGAACACCGGCGAGATGGCTTGTTTCCAGAGGTTGGCTGTTTTCCTCGAGTGGGCGGAACACCTTGCCGACCTCAAAGAGTTTGACGGCGGTTTTCTGGAAACTGATATTGCGTTTCACATTCTCTAAAAGACCCGGCAGCAGCATGGTGCGCATAACGGCTTGGTCTTCAGAGAGCGGGTTGAGCAGATGGACAAACTGACGGCGGGTGTCGTCAGCATCAAGACGTAACATGTCCACGTGTTTGGCGCTGGCAAAGCTGTAATTGATTGCTTCTGAAAAACCGATGGCAAGCAACATGCGGGTCGCATCGGCACGTTTAAACCGTCGCGTATCCTGTTCGGGGTAGCTGAGGTCGGCACCGGGCAGGGTGGTCGGAATATTGTTGTAACCGTAGAGACGGGCTACTTCCTCAACAAGATCTGCCTCACGATCAATATCGACCCGGAAGGTGGGGCAAAGCACCCACATCGTGTCTTCATCTTTAGGCTTACAGATGAAACCTATGGACTGCAGCAACTCGGCAATGCGGTCATAGCCCAGCTCAATACCGATAAGCTGGGCGGTTCTGGAAATTTTCAACTCAAGGGAGTTCATTGGCCGACGGCCGCCGAAACAGTCAGCACCGGCATCTTCGGCAGTACCGCCGGCAATTTCAACCAGCAACTGTACTGCACGATCCATTGCATTGATCGTGCCACCCGGATCGACGCCGCGTTCAAAGCGGTACGAGGCATCAGTGGCAAGATTGACCTTGCGGGCGGTGCGGCGAATAGAGACTGAATTGAAGCAGGCACTCTCCAGTAGTACATTGACGGTTTGCGGTGTGACTTCGGAATTCATCCCACCCATGACACCGGCGAGTGCAACTGGTTTTTCACCGTCGCAGATCAGCAGCGTTTCATTATCAATCTTACGATCAACAGCGTCGAGAGTAATAAATGTATCTTCACCTGCACGGGGTACCCGTACGACAATTTTTCCACCTGCGAGAGTATCGAAGTCAAAGGCGTGAAGGGGCTGGCCGTATTCCATCATTACGTAATTCGTTACATCGACGACGTTATTGATGGGTCGGAGGCCAATAGCCTTAAGCTGACGGCGAAGCCACCATGGAGAGGGCCCAATCTTTACACCTTCAATGAGGCGGGCGGCATAACGGGGGCAAAGTTCAGGGGATTCAATATCTATCTGGAATTTTTTGCTGGTGTTGGCTACTTCGCGATCTTTAACTGGTACCATTAGCTCCCGACCAGTAATTCCGGCTATTTCACGGGCAATACCGATGACGGAGGCGCAGTCAGGTCTATTCGGGGTGAGATCAACCTCGATCATGGTATCGGCAAGGCCCATTACCTCGATGAACGATTGACCATGCTGCACATCATCGGGCAGCTCCATGATACCTGTATGGTCCTCACTTAAACCCAGCTCGCGTTCAGAGCAGATCATGCCAGCGGATTCGATACCACGTACCTTTGACTTCTTGATCTTGAAATTGCCGGGGAGGGTGATGCCAGGCAGAGCGACGACCACGTTCAGTCCAGCCCTGGCATTGGGAGCACCGCAGACGATCTGATGGAGTTCTTCTCCAATCTGTACCTCGCACACCTGCAGTTTATCAGCATCCGGATGTGGTTTGGCGGTGACGATATGACCAGTCTTAAGATCGGAGAGATCCTGATACAGGTTTTCAACGGAATCGACTTCAAGACCAAGCATGGTAAGATGATCAGCCAGCTCTGAGGTAGAGATTCCTTCAATATCTACATAATTTTGCAACCAGTTACGCGTTAACTTCATGGCAGTAGAGTCTGTGAAATGGGCGATTAGAACTGGGAAAGAAAACGAAGGTCGTTTTCATAGAAAAGCCTGATGTCGTCGATGCCGTATTTCAGCATGGCGATGCGCTCGATACCAAGACCGAAGGCAAAGCCGCTGTAAACATCAGGATCATAACCGACCATCTTAAATACCTCAGGATCGATCATGCCTGAACCGAGAATCTCAAGCCAGCCGGTTTTCTTGCAGACGCGACAACCTTTACCACCGCACATGACACAGGCAATATCCACCTCAGCGCTTGGTTCGGTGAATGGGAAGAAGCTGGGGCGAAAACGAAGATCGAGTTTTTTGCCGAACATCTTTTCGGTAAAGACGCTTAAAACACCTTTTAAGTCGGCAAAGGAGACTTTCTTGTCGACGAGAAAGCCCTCGAGCTGATGGAACATCGGTGTGTGGGTGATATCGGAGTCGCAACGGTAGACCTTGCCGGGCGCGATGACCCGAAGCGGTGGCTGCTGGGTCTCCATGATTCGGGCCTGCATGGGTGAGGTATGGGTGCGGAGCAGGATCGATTCGCTGACATAGAAGGTGTCGTGCATATCCCTTGCCGGGTGGTGGGCAGGGATATTGAGTGCTTCGAAGTTATAATAATCATGCTCGACGTCCGGGCCTTCAGCCACGGAAAATCCAAGGTTTTCAAAAATGGCACAGGCTTCATTCATCACCCGAGTAACCGGATGGAGTCGACCTGTCTGCGGGCGACGTCCTGGAAGGGTGAGATCTGGACGGGTAAGGTCTTTTCCGGAAGGCGCAGAAGAGAGCAGCGCAGAGCGTTTTTCTTCAAAAAGCGCTTCAAGCTCGGCCTTCATGGTGTTGGCCAGTTGTCCAACCCTTGGACGGTCTTCGCTCGGCACAGTACCGAGCTGACGCATGATGGTGCTGAACTGTCCTTTACGTCCCAGGTAACGGATGCGGAAGTCTTCCAGTTTGCCGGGATCGGTCAGCGACTCGAGATGAGCCTTAGCTTCAGCAGCCAGGCTGTGTAGTTCCTGTTCCATAGTAGCGAGAAAGTTGAGTGCTCAAGGAAACAGCAAGCCGGTTAATGGTTTGAAACCATTACCGGCATGCATGAAGAATAAAACGTGTGAAGAAGTATGCTTACGCGTTTGCTTCTTTGGCGATCTGCACAATTTTGGAGAACGCCGTGGCATCAAGGATTGCCATATTGGCAAGGACCTTTCTGTCTAGCTCGATGCCAGCTTTCTTCAGACCACCCATCAGCCTGGAGTAGCTCATCTCATTCATGTGGGCACCGGCATTGATGCGGGCAATCCACAGACGGCGAAAATCTCTTTTCTTCTGACGTCTGTCGCGGTAGGCATAAACCAAGGCGCGATCAACCGCCTCAGTGGCGCTTTTGTACAGACGCGAACGGGCACCGTAGTAGCCTTTTGCGAGTTTCAGAACCTTATTTCTTCTTCTACGTGCCTTAAAACCTCGTGTGACGCGTGGCATTGTCGAACTCCTTGTATTCCCGCATGACGGGCGGGGTAAACGGTTTGGATCGAGCACAGATATCTCTTGTGCTCAGAAAATCCTCACCGCAAATTTTACATGTACGGCAGAATCTTTTTGATTCCTTTGTGATCAGCAGCGGAAACGATATCGCTCTGACGCAGGCCGCGCTTACGCTTTGTTGATTTTTTGGTCAGGATGTGGCTGGAAAAAGCCTTGTTACGTTTAATCTTTCCTGAGCCAGTCATCTTGAAGCGCTTGGCTGCGCCCCTGTTGGTCTTCATCTTTGGCATGGTAACACTCCTTTGCGCTCCACTATACAGGGCTATCCGACGGTCATGCACTCGGAGGGAAAAGCGAGTGGTCAAACCATTCTTTAGCGTTGTCGTTATATAAACATTGAGTTTCAAACGGGGGAGGGTGAAACTCAAACTCAATAAACGTTAAAATTACTTCGGTCCTACGAACATCACCAGCTGACGCCCTTCCATTTTGGGAGGCTGCAGGAGGATTGCATCTTCCTGCAATGCTTCAGCGATGGAATTCATGGCTTCAAGTCCGAGGGTCTGAGCATAGACAATCTCGCGGCCCCTGAAACGCATGGTAATTTTGACCTTGTTTTTTGCCGCCAGGAACTTCTTGATATTTTTGATCTTGAAGTTCATATCATGTTCTTCGGTTTTTGGCCGGAACTTGATTTCTTTGGTCTCGACAACGGTCTGTTTTTTCTTTGCTTCCTGTTGTTTTTTCTTCTGCTCGTAGCGGAACTTGTCGTAGTTCATGATCCGGCAGACTGGCGGATCGGCATTGGCTGATACCTCAACAAGGTCAAGCCCTTCTTCAAAAGCTTTTTCCTTTGCTTCCTCGGTGGGTACAACCCCGAGCTGGGACCCGTCACTACCTATAAGTCTGACTTTCGGATAACGAATGTGCTCATTAATAATGGCAGCTGCTTCGCGTTGAACTGGCGCTTGCCTTCCTCTCTTGTTGTTAATAACTATACCTCCTCGGATCTACGAGCTTTGAAATTGGAATTCGTACCGGTATCCCAAAAGCGAATGATAATAGCCCATTTTTTCGTTCCGGTACACGATAAAATTGTTATGAATGCAAAAAAAAGCAGCGAGAACCAACGGGTCGCTGTGCTAACCCGCTGGAATCGTGCAAGACTCCTTATTCTATCAGGAGCTGTATTACTTTGTCACTATGGTGTTTCCGTGAGAATCAGATGCCACGGCCTGCCTGAACTTCCTCCTGGACCTTGGCGGCAAACTCAGCGATGGACATAGGCGGCAGGTTTTTGCCGTCGCGCAGCCTGACAGTGACTGTACCGTCTTCTTTTTCCTTGTCGCCAATGATCAGCATGTAAGGAATTTTCGCGAGTTGTGCTTCTCTGATTTTATAGTTCAATTTTTCATTGCGCAAATCTTTTTCGATGCGCAACCCGGCTTTTCTGAGCTTCTCGTAGACTTCAAGGCCATAGTCGGCCTGATCGTCGGTGATGTTCATGATGCGGGCTTGAATCGGTGTGAACCAGAGCGGGAACGCACCAGCGTAGTGCTCAATCAGTACGCCGATAAAACGTTCCAGTGATCCCATGAGCGCCCGATGGATCATGATTGGCTGATGCTCGGTATTGTCGGCGCCGACATAGGTCATCTTGAATCTTTCCGGCAGGTTGAAATCTACCTGGATGGTGGAGCACTGCCAGGCGCGACCCAGCTGGTCCTTGATCTTGATGTCAATTTTGGGGCCGTAAAAGACACCCTCGCCGGGATCGATCTCAAAGCCAAGACCTTTTTTCTCGAGAGCGAGTTTCAGCGCATTGGTTGCCGCTTCCCAGTTCTCATCGCTGCCCACATATTTTTCAGGGCGGGTGGAGAGATAGATGTCATAATCGGCAAACCCGAAATTCTTCAGAATGTGCAGGTTCAGTTCGAGAATGTTATAAATCTCGTCTTCGAGCTGATCCGGGCGACAGAATATATGGGCATCGTCCTGGGTGAAACCGCGGACGCGCAACAAACCGTGCAGGGCGCCTGCCCTTTCGTAGCGGTAGACAGTGCCGAGCTCACACCAGCGTAACGGGAACTCCCGGTAGCTGCGTTTGTCACTTTTATAGACACCGATGTGGAACGGACAGTTCATCGGCTTCAGTTGGTAACGAACCTCGTCGATGTCCATGCCTGAATACATGTTCTCGCCATAGAAATCGAGATGGCCGGAGGTCTTCCACAAGTCCTGGCGGGCAATGTGCGGGGTGTAGAGCAGGTCGTAATCGTGGCGATAATGCTCATCCTTCCAGTAGTCTTCTATGAGGCGACGCAGCTGGGCACCTTTGGGCTGCCAGAGGATGAGGCCTGGACCGATCTGGTCGTCGGTGGTAAAAAGCTGCAGTTCTTTACCGAGGCGGCGATGGTCCCGTTTTTTTGCCTCTTCCAGAGCGTTCAGGTATTTCTTCAATTCCTTGGCGTCAAAGAAAGCGGTGCCATAGATACGCTGCAGCACATCGTTCTTCTCATCGCCGCGCCAGTAGGCACCGGCTACGCGCAGGAGTTTGAAGGCCTTGATAAACGAGGTGTTTGGCAGATGCGGGCCTCGGCAGAGATCCTGGAAGCCGCCGACACTATAAAGTGAGACAGCGTCGGTCTGAAGATCGCGGATGAGCTCCACCTTATATTTTTCACCTTCGGCCTCAAAGGCTCGTGTAGCGTCGCTGCTTGCTATCTCAGTGCGAATAAAGGGCAGATTCTGATTGGCGATCTCCGCCATGCGAGCTTCAATTTTCTCAAAGTCTTCCGGAGTAAACGGTTCTGATCGTAAAAAATCATAATAAAAGCCGTTTTCTATGGAAGGGCCGATGGCGACCTTGACGTCGGCACCGAAGAGATCACGCACCGCGTGGGCCATGATATGGGCTGTGGAATGGCGCAATACATCGAGCCCTTCCGGCGTGTCGATCATGATGGGGCTGAGGACGGTGTCTTCGGTCAGGATGGTAGTAAGATCAACGATCGAGTCACCAACTTTGGCCGCGACGACCCGCTTACGCTGTTTGTTTGACAGGAGTTTGCTTAGAGCTTCCTGGACGGTGCTATTGGCAGGAACAGCTGCGGGTTCGCCATCTTGTACTGAAACGGCAATGTCAGACATAGTCTTCTCTTCCCATATAAAAATAAAGGCTAAAGAACAACGACGATCTGGGATGGTCGTTCTACTTTAGCCTTATGTTTGGTAGGCGCGGAGGGGATTGAACCCACGACATCCACCACGTCAAGGTGGCGCTCTCCCACTGAGCTACGCGCCTGCGTTAGCATTTTTTTGGGCGGCTCACTGCAGCACAGGCGTGACATGCAGCGAACGCGCTTGAATTACCAATAATACAAAATGATGTCAAGCAAAAATGATGAATCAATTTCACTCGTGAACCATTTTATTTCGCTAGCGAGCGACTTTCAATGGCCCGTGCCAGAGTGTGTCTGTCGGCGTACTTGATGTCCATTCCCATGGGAATGCCACAGGCAAGCCGAGTTAGCTTCACCGGAGCGTTTTGCAGCAGGTCGATAAGATACGAGGCAGTGGCTTCGCCAGGTACCGTGGAGCTGGTGGCGATCAGAATTTCCTTTACCGTGCCGCTGTTAATACGGGCAATCAGCTCTTGAATTTTGAGCTCGTCGGGACCGATGCCGTCGATGGGCGATAGCACACCGTGCAGAATATGATAGTGGCCCCTGAAGCTGGCGGTTTTTTCGATGGCCATCAGATCGCCCGGTTCTTCGACCACGCAGACCAGCTCACCGTCACGGCGTGCATCTGCGCAGATACCACAGGGATCACTTTCGGAAAAGGCGAAGCAGCAGGAACAGAGCTGGATGGAGGCGTGCAGTTCAGCCAATGCCTGGGAAAGTTCCTGGGCGTATCCTACGGGGCGACGCAGAACGTTCAGTGCCAGCCGGGTAGCCGTTTTTCGCCCGATTCCTGGAAGTTTGCCAAGATCGTCAATGAGCCGGTCGAGAGCCGGAGGAATTACTTGCATGAGACCTGGAAAATCTATTTCATAAAGTTGGAAAGACCAGGCAGATCTAGACCACCAGTGAGGCTGCCAAGTTCGTTTTTACTCAGTTCCTTGACTTTTCGCAGTCCGTCATTGGTTGCGGCGGCAATCAGGTCCTGCAGCATCTGGGGTTCGTCGGGATTGATGAGCAGCTTCTCGATTTCAACAGAGAGGACGTCGCCCTGTCCATTCAAGGTGACCTGGACCATGCCGCCGCCAGCGGAACCGACAATGGTTTTCTTGGCCAGATCTGCCTGGATCTGTTTCATCTTCTGTTGCATCTGCTGCGCCTGTTCCATGATCTTGGTGAAATCCATGGGTGCTTTCCTGAAAATAAATAAGGTTTATCGTGATCGCGGCCCGATCCTGATATCGCCGATTTGTCCGTGAAAAATTTCCGCGGTCATGATGGTCAGGGGATCGTGAGCCAGTTGCTGTCGTTTCTGCTGGGGGGAATCAACACCGTTTTTTTCATCCGGGTTGTCTTCGACCTTGGGCAATATGAAGTGTACCTTGAGTTCTTTCTGGAAAAAATCAAGGACGAACTCGGTAAGCTGGTTTTTGTTTTCTTTTCGACGAAGAAGCGAACATTCTGCCGGATCATCATAGTGAAGCTGCAGTTCGCCATCCACTTCTTTCACCCGGGCACGGTTCAGATCCTGGGCCATCCAGATAATCCGGTCTTTCACGTAGGTGATGAACTCGGGCCAGTGTTTACGGATATCCTTGGCATGGGCATGGACTTCGGGAACAGTGGTTGCAGGAGTCGGTTTCGGTGTAGCGTGCACTTCTGCGACGGATTTTTGCACAGCGGCTGCTGGTTGAGGCACAGTGCGGTTGGCAGAGAATGGCTCATGAGGAGTATTGTTGCCGTTTTCCTCTTCGGGTAAAGGGATTTCTCCGTAATCTGGCGGCTCCGGCGATAACTCAGAGGTAATTTTTTTTTTGACTGGTTGCGAAGGCTGGGCTGGTGGTGGTGACGTTGTCGCAGCTTTGGGGGCCGGTGGCGCAACCGTTACCGCAGGCCGAGATGCTGAAGACTGTCCGTCTGAACCAAGCAATTGTTGCAATTTTCCGAGGATGTCTGTGACTGCCACGATATTGCCGGCCTCGATGATTTTTAAGAAACCGGTCTCAAGTGCCAGGCGTGGCTGGCTGGAATACCGGATATCCTCAACCATCCGCATCAGAAGATTCAATTTCTGATGAATGGTCTCTGGGGAGAATCTGGCGGCCATATCACGGCAGCGGTGCAGTTCTTCGGCCGGTATATCGAGTAGTTCGCTGCAGCCCTCGATCCTGGTGAGCAGGAGAGTGCGGAAACATTCCAGCAAATCAGAGGAGAACCGCTTGATATCCATGCCAAAGGCAAAAATATCTTCGAGGGATTTCAGGGCAGTGGTTCTGTCTCCGGTCAGGAGAGCTTCGCTCAATTGCCAGAGGATGTCACGGTTGACTAAGCCGAGTACCTCGGTTACGTCTTGAATGCTGATCTTTTTTTCACCAAAGGAGAAGACCTGGTCGAGAAGACTCAAGCCGTCACGTACTGACCCTTCAGCTTCACGGACGATAAGCGATAAGGCCTTTGGTTCTATCTCGACTTCTTCCTGAAGGGCGAGTTTTTCGAAATGTTCACCGAGTTCAGCCGCTGGAATGCGTTTGAGTTCATACTGCTGGCAGCGGGAGAGAATGGTGATCGGGATCTTGTGCAGCTCCGTGGTGGCGAACATGAAATAGACATGTTCGGGCGGCTCTTCCAGGGTCTTCAGCAAGGCGTTGAAGGCCTCGGTGGTGAGCATGTGCACCTCGTCGATGATAATGATCTTATACTTGCACGAGGTGGGCAGAAACTTGATTTTTTCCTTCAGCTCCCTGATTTCCTGGATCCCGCGGTTAGAGGCGCCATCGATCTCGATCAGATCGAGCGAGGAGCCGGTCATTATGTCACGACAGGGGTTACATGCATTGCAGGGGCGGTTGTCGCCATTACCTTCACAGTTGATGGCCTTGGCCATGATCCGGGCCAGTGTGGTCTTGCCCACTCCGCGCACGCCGGAAAACAAAATGGCGTGTGCCACCCGGTTGCGGGCGAGGCTGTTCTGCAGAGTTTTGACAACAGAGCGCTGACCGACAACCTGGTCGAAGGTCTGGGGACGGGATTTTCTGGCGAGAACAAGATAGGACATGCGTCACCGTGGGAGAGATTTCAGTCAGGGAGGATAAAAAGATGATAGCCGGGCTACCTGCGGCACACGAAGAGTGTCACTACCGTTGCTTCCTCCCGGACCTGGCGGGGTTCGTGATTCTTCGTTGCGCAGACCCGGCTATCAAACCGAAATCATATATTGTGGCGGAGAAGGAGAGATTCGAACTCTCGGTACTTGCGTACACACGCGTTCCAGGCGTGCACCTTAAGCCACTCGGTCACCTCTCCGCATATCGGTTGTCCCGATGAAAATGTGAAACACTATGTAAACTGTCAGAGCCTATTTGGCAATGAAAAACTGAGAAAAGTGGAAAAAGTCTCTGAGCTGACAATAGTAGGTATAAAGGATGAAACTTATCATATTCCGGTCTGTCTTTCAAGAAGGGGACATCCATAACGCTCATATGGTGCCGTCTTGCCTTGACTATGGTTGTTGTTTTCTTGCTGCGCGCTTTTCTTGAAAAAAGGTGCGCAGCAA
The DNA here is from genome assembly GCF_900143695.1 of Desulfopila aestuarii DSM 18488. Lineage (GTDB taxonomy): Bacteria > Desulfobacterota > Desulfobulbia > Desulfobulbales > Desulfocapsaceae > Desulfopila > Desulfopila aestuarii. Next base: position 14,533 of record NZ_FRFE01000047.1, on the reverse strand, counting down.
ATCACTGCATTCTGCTTCAAGTATACCTGAAGTGATAATCAGCGGGTGATTCAACCGCCGGTCACTGCCGATTGGGTAGAGCGAGCATACAGCACCTGTTTTGGGGTCAGTTGCACCGTAGACCAGCCGTTCCACCCGGGCGTGAATGATAGCGCCGATACACATGAGGCAGGGCTCCAGCGTCACATAGAGTGTGGAACCTGGTAACCGGTAGTTATGCAGCTGTTGGGCGGCGGTTCGCAGTACTCGGATCTCAGCGTGGGCAGTAGGGTCATGGAGCAGGATGGGCTGATTGCCTGCTGCGGCGATCAGGTTTCCGTCTTTTACCAGTACTGCTCCCACCGGCACCTCACCCAGGTCGGAGGCGGCTTTTGCAGATTTTAAGGCTATCTGCATCCATTTCTCATCTTCAGCCTGAAGGCTTAGAGAAAAGGCCGTTTCTGTCTCTATATCGTCAATTTGTTGTCGTGTCATTCATCAATGCTGGAGGAGATTGATAACGGATCAATTTGCATTTTCACCAAACAATCCCTATAACAGTAAAAAACCAATTACATTTTTGAAATCCTCTTCCCAGGGACGCCATGTACGCAATTCTTATGTTCGATTCGTGTGAACAAACCCGTAATGACATGGCCACAGCGCTTTCCCACCGCTGCAGGCTGACCTGTAGCACCGGCATGAAAGAGCTGCAGGCCGAGCTTGATGTCCGCCAGTATGATCTGGTCCTTCTAGACGTCGATGCGGGCGGGGAAAATGCGTTGAAACTTCTTGAGGAAATCCATGGGAAGAATCCGTACCTGCCAATTATTATAACCAGTAAATCGGAAAAAGCCGAGATTATTGTCGAGGCCATGAACCGTGGTGCCAGCGACTTCCTGGTACATCCTATTTCACGAGAGCGAATCTATATTGCCGTGGACAAGGCGATTGAGCTTCGTGACAATCGTAACGAAATCGCCTATCACCGTCACCTTCAGGATGTCGTTTATGATTTTGGCGATGTGATTGCCGAGAGTGAGGTGATGAAGAAAATCATGGTGAGTCTGCAACGCTTTGCGGCAACGGATTCCACTATTCTGATCACAGGTGATACGGGGACCGGGAAAAGTTTTCTTTCAGGAACTGTCCATTTCAACTCGCCGCGACGAAAAAAGCCTTTCGTGAAAATCAACTGCGCCAATATTCCAGTTGATCTCCTTGAGTCAGAGCTGTTTGGTCATGAAAAAGGAGCTTTTACCGGGGCGGACAAACAGCGGATTGGCAGGTTTGAACAGGCTTCCGGTGGAACAATTTTTCTTGATGAAATCGGCGAAATGACCATGGGGTTACAGACCAAGCTGCTGCGGGTATTGGAAGAAAAATGCTTTGAGCGGGTAGGCGGCAACAAGACTATTTATTCGGACGTACGAATCATTGCCGCAACGAACAAAGACCTGGTCGGCCAGGTGGAGAAGGGGTTGTTTCGGGAGGACCTCTATTACCGGATCAATGTACTGCCGATCAGGCTACCATCGTTGAGAGAACGGCCCGAATGTCTGCTGCCGCTGGCCAATTTACTCTTGAAAAAGTACTGCAAATCCATGCGCAGAAATATCCAGGGGTTTTCCGAAGCGGTCGAAAAGCGTATTGAAGACTATGACTGGCCGGGAAATATCAGGCAACTCTCAAATGCGATAGAGCGGGCAGTTATTTTAGAAGACAGCCCAATTATTCGCAGTGCCAGCCTGGCATTGCCGGAGGTCGTGAGAAGACGACCCATCGAAAAGATCTTGGAAAAAGAAGTAATTGAGAACGATAGCGAACAATCATTGATGGAGCACGAACGTCGACTTATCGTTGCAGCCCTTGAGGAATCTCTCTGGGTACAGAAAATCGCGGCGAAAAAGCTCGGTATTACGCCGCGATCGCTTAACTACAAGATCGGGAAGCTGGGCATCACCCATCCACATTGGCGCAGAAACAGCTGATGCCGTCTTTCCTGGCAAGAAAATGATGGTTTTATTCAATCTGACCGACCATCTCCTCTATGACATCAAGCCCTTGGTGCCAGAAGGCTGGAGAGTCGAGATCAATACCAAAGGGCTTGACCAGTTCATACGGTGTATCCGACCCACCGGCGGCCAGCAGCGTTAGATACTTCTGGATGAACCCTTTGCCCTCCTGCTGATAAATTTTATAGAGTGCCAGTACCAGCAGCTCGCCAAACGCATAGGAATAGACATAGCCCGGTGTGTTGAGAAAGTGGGGGATATAGGACCACCAGGTTCCATAGTCGTCGGTGAGGGTGACGGAATCGCCAAACATCTGGCGCTGGGTGGTCAGCCAGTATTCCCCCAGTGCTTCACTGCTCAGTTCTCCTTTTTCTCTGCGGCCGTTGTGCATGGCATCTTCGAAGCGGTTCATGGCGGTCTGTCGGAAGATGGTGGCAAAGATTGACTCCAGCTTCTGACAGATAAAGGCACGTTTTTCGGCTTCACTCCTGATCAGTTCCAGCTGGCTGTTGAAAACCAGCAGTTCGGCGAAGACTGAAGCAGTCTCCGCCAGGACCAGTGGGGTATCGCTATTGTAATAGCCTTTCCGGGCCGCAAGTACCTGATGGACGCCGTGGCCGAGTTCGTGTGCGACGGTGGAGACATCACGCAATGTTCCGGTATAATTGACGAGTACATAGGGATGCACTTCCGGGACGCAGGGGTGGGCAAAGGCGCCACCTCGTTTGCCGGGAGTGACTGGTGCATGAATCCAGCGTTTTGTGAAAAAGTCTCCTGCGATATCGGCCATTTCCTGGGAAAAATCGGTAAAGGACTCAAGAACAGTCTTCTGACAGGTGGGCCAGTCAATTTTAGTTGACGGCAGCGAGGGGAGCGGGGCGTACCGGTCGTAATCGTAGAGTTCCCCGAGTCCTAGCAGTTCACGCTTGACCCGGTAATAGCGTTGCACCAGATCGTAACGGCTGGTAACAGCAGTCACCAGTGAGGCCACTGTGGCATCGTGCAGCTGGTTGCCCAGATTCATCGAGCCGATCCAGCTTTCGTAATTGCGGATCCGGTCGGAAATCATCTTGTCGGCAGCCAGGGTGTTGAAAATGTGGGTGAGAATATGGTTCTGGCTCTTCAGCCCCTCAGTCAATTCAGCTGCTGCTGTTTTCCGTATCTCATGATCGTTGTGGTACAGGTCGGTCAGCACCTCTTCTTCGCTTCGTCCCGTCGGGCCAAATTTCAGGTGCCCGAAGACCTTTTCAAAAAGCGTGGTCCAGCTTCGGCGGCCTACCGGTTGGGTTTCGAGCAGCAACTTTTCTTCTGATTCTGGCAACTGGTGCGGCAGATAGCGCCGCATGGAGCGAAGATAATGGCTATAGGAGGCAAGAATCGGGCTTTTTAGAATAGCGCCCGCCTGCTCGTCATTGATCCTGTTCCATTCCAGTTCAAAAAAGACTGTTTCTTTGCCGCATTGACTGACCAATTCACGGATTCGCTGGTTGAGCGCACCAGCTTCGGCATTATTGACCTGAGTGGTGAAATTGAGAAAGGCGTAGGTGGCAAGCTTACCGAGACTGCAGTCCAGCCGTTCAAGCCTGTTTACCAGCCGGAAAAGATCTTCGGGCGAAAGGGATGTAACCTTTTGGTAGTATTCGCTGCGGATTGCGGCCGCCTCTTCGCTTGCACGGGCCATGTCCTGCTCAAGCTGGCTTACATCACCGGTTATATAGAGGTCCTCAAGCTGCCAGAGAACCTCAGTGGTCGACAGGGTCTCGTTGATCGATGTTGTTTCGGTCATAGTCCATTCTCCTCGGTGGTGAGACAGGGCATGTGATGGCTTAGCGTAGCCCTTGTATAAATGGTCCTACTGCCTCTGGTCCCTGTTCATCTACCAGGCGGATGGTCTGGGAGCCGATTACTGCCATATCGGCACGTCCTTTCAGGGCCTCGATATCTTCTTTGTCCTGGATGCCGAAGCCAACCGCAATGGGCATTCGGGTGGCATTGCGACAACGGGCGAGGTACTCGTTGAAGTCATCGCCAAACGATGACTTCTTGCCGGTTACGCCACGTCGGGCAACACAATAGATGAAGCCCTGGCCCATGGAGTCAAGAGTGGCCATCCGTTCCTGGGTTGAAGTAGGCGCAAAGATCAGGATCGGGGCGATCTCGTTCTCTTTGGCCAGCCGAAAGAAATTCTCTCCCATTTCCGGCGGGAGATCGGGAATGATCAGGCCCTTGATGTTCGCCTCTTTTGCTTCAGTAAAGAATCGATCTTCCCCGTGTTTAAAAAGTATATTGTAATAGGTCATGAAGAGGAAGGGGATATCGTAAGTCGCAGCCATCTCTGCTCCGAAGGCGATGCACTGGGCAACGGTGGTGCCATTGGCCAGGCTGTCCTGATTTGCCTTTAAAATGACCGGTCCGTCGGCCATCGGTTCGGAAAAAGGGATCTGCATCTCGATGCAATCTACTCCGTTTTCTACCATCTGACGGACAATCTCCCTATTGGCTTCAAAGGAAGGATAGCCCAGAACGATGTGGGTCATGAGCAGGATGTCTTTTTTTTCTTTACGCTGCCTCAGTATCTGTTCAAGTTGCATGGTGTGCCTTCTCTATAGGATATCGTATTCACTTGAATGTGTTATGATTTCGAACTGTATTCCGCGGCCCTGCTGATGATGAACTCCTTCCAGCTGGGATCGTCGTAGGCGTGGGCAATAGTGAAGATATCCTTGTCGCCGCGGCCGGACATGTTGATGATGATTGCCTCATCTTTGGCAATGGTCGGGGCTTCTTTGAAGGCCTGAACAAAGGCGTGGGAGGATTCCAGTGCCGGGATAATGCCCTCCAGCTTCATGGTGAGATCGAGTGCCGCCATCACTTCCTTGTCGGTGGCTGCTTCAAACCTGACCTGTTTTTTCTCCCAGAGGTCGGATAGAATCGGGCTCACGCCAACATAATCGAGACCAGCTGCAACTGAGTGGGTCTCAAGCATCTGGCCGTCTTCATTTTGCAGGAACATGGTCTTGTAGCCCTGGGCCACCCCGGGACTGGCGTCGGTACCGCAGAGACGGGAGGCGTGCATACCGCTGTCGATACCGTGGCCTCCGGCCTCAACACCAACCAGTTCAGTGTCGGTATCAAGATAGTGATAGAATGAACCCATGGCGTTGGAACCGCCGCCTACACAGGCGTAGATTCTGGCCGGTAGTTTACCGTGCAGTTCCTTGATCTGCTCTTTTGTTTCTTCGCTGATGATTGACTGGAACCAGGTGACCATTTCCGGAAAAGGAGCGGGACCGCAGGCGGTGCCAAAAACATAGTGTGTCGAATCGATATTGGTAACCCAGTCGCGAAAGGCCTCGTTGATCGCATCCTTCAAGGTGCGGGAACCATCTTTTACCGGCACCACAGTGGCGCCCATCTTCTCCATCCAGAAGACATTGGGGCGCTGGCGGCGCACATCGACTTCACCCATGTAAATGGTGCAGTCAAAGCCGAATTTGGCAGCCATGGTGGCGGTGGCCATTCCGTGCTGACCCGCTCCGGTTTCCGCAATGACCCGTTTTTTACCCATCCGTTTGACGAGTAAACCCTGGCCCATGACATTATTGGCCTTATGTGCGCCGGTATGATTCAAATCTTCGCGCTTAATAAAAATGCGTGCCCCGCCGAAATGATTGGAAAGGTTTTCTGCATAGGTGAGTGGTGTTGGTCGGCAGGAGTAGGTGCGCATCAGGTGCAGGTATTCCTGCCAGAAGGCGGGGTCGTTTTTGGCCCGTTGATATTCAACATGCAATTCCTGAAAGGTCTGGTGGAGGATCTCGGGAATATAGGCGCCTCCCCAGTTACCGAAAAAACCTTTATTATCCATCGTTAACTCCATCAAAATGACATCGCGCGGAAGGCGCGCGGGTTAAAAACAAGGCAGTGTGTACAACCAGGTGGGTAACAACTGCGAAAAACGTTTACGAGGTGAGGGGTAATCCTGTTATTTCGGGTGAATACCTTGATAGCCAATGATATTATCTGCTATAGTGAATGATCCAGTAGTTCTATACCAACCAGCCAAGGAGAGGAAAATGGTACCAGCCGAGCATGATGCAGCGCAACCGATAATGGATTCAGGAAAAGTCATCACCTTTCCGAAAGGTATTCCCGGATTTGAAACCTACACCAAATACACGCTTTTTCACAAGCAGGAAAATAAAACCTGCGTCTACTGGATAGAATCGGTCGACAGCCCCGGCGTTACTTTTACCCTGGTGGATCCCACCGATTACGGGCTGAACTACTCGATGGATCTCTCCGATGACGAGGCGGTTGCCCTAGGCACCGATGATCCCCGTGAGCTTGCCGTGTTGCTGATGCTCTCGAAAAAAGGGGAGGACGGTAAGGCTTCTTCTCTGCATGCCAATATTGCCGGACCGATAATTCTCAATCCTGAGAAGCGTCTTGGTATCCAGAAGGTTCTTGCTTCGGCGCGTTTGGACGTGAATATCGTTCAGCAGTAACTGGATTTGCTCATGGGCATTGTACTTTCGCAATGCCCATGAATTTTTTTCATCTGCCGCTGTTCTTTTGCCTCTAGTCGCCAAGCTCAGCCAGCTTGTTGCGTAACACCGCGGCAAAATCTTCGGGGTAATGACCGTTTATGAATCTGAGTTGTGCTTCGCTGAAGGCACCAGGCGATTCGGGAAGTCGCGGCAGAAAGGCGTAAAGCAGCGGTTGGCCGGGTTCTCCTCTGTTGCCGATCCGCTTCGGGTACTCAATCGAGGTGACCATCCTGGCGCCGATGGCGGCCAGTGCTTGTTGAGCCTTGAGGATACCGGTGTTGAGCGACTTGCGTGTCCTGGCGTCGCATTCCAAAATGTTTCCCGCCGGGAGTTCATTTTTCCCTTCCAACGTTATCAGCTGTAATTCCCACTGCGAAGTTTGGGCCTTGGGAACAAAGAGCATGGCATTCTCATCCTGCCAGACGATGAGGCTCTTTTCCAGATCTGTACGTTCGTCCATCCTGACGTTATTGGTGATGGCGGCAAGATAGTCGACGAAAAAGTCGCGGCCATATACTCCGCGATAGCGCTGCATCACGTCGGCGATCATGTCGCCGCAACCAAAGGCAGGCAGGGTGAAGTCCGGATCCTGGAGATTACCGCTGTAGCCTTCTACCGTATCAGGGATCATGGCGTACTGTTGGTGCACTTGCTGATGGGAGGCATGCAGCCGGTATTTCGAAGGGGCGTAATCAAAACCAAAATTCCAGCCCCAGAGGGTTGCTGTGGTGGAGAGATCCTTTTGAGAGAGAGCGGTGAGGATAGCATGGCGCAGGTCCTCGAGCGTCTGTTCAGTGAGTTTCGTCTCTGTTTCAGGTAAAACCAGTCCAAGTTCCGTGGCGATCCGAACATAGGTGCGCTGGTAATAGAGATGCCGTAAACCGTCCATGTCTGCCAGGGTAAGATCGGCGATGGCATAACGGATGGCGTCTTCGGCCATGTTGGCTGCGTAGTGGCCACCAGCTATATAGGAGTTGCGGCGCAGGTACTCGTAGACATGGGTACCGGTTTTGCGGGGAATCTCTCCTACAATTTCACTGCCACCCTGAGCACCGGGCCTGATGACCATTGCAATCTTGTAAGAGTCTGGTAGATGCGGATTGTTTGCAACCGCCTCAAAGAGCAGATGATTATGGATTACCGGCCGGATCACGCCGTTGGGTGCTTGTTGATAACCAAGCCCGGTGGCTTCACCCTTCCCATTTTTTTCAATAATGCAGCTTAACTCAGCAAGCTGCATGAGGTCGGCGGGATCGGTGGAGCAGGTGGCCAGCGCCAGTTGCACCGGCTCTGGCATTTTGGCCAGAAGTGCAGGCTCAACTCCGTTTTTTGCCAGGACACCGGTCAGTGAAACAGGTTTCGGCAATGGCAGCCTGATACGGCTGTAATCCCTGGCGCTGGCATCGGCCCACTCTTTGTCAATATAGGTGACACCCTTGAAGGGGAAGGGGTTGGGTATTTCGAAGATCCAGTCACTATTTTCAACCTGTACATCGGCAGCGGGATAATTGCGGTGGTTCTCTATCGGTTGACTGTCCGGCAAATGCCCAAGGGTGGTGACGGCGGTTTCCTGCCGCATGGAGGTAACGGTGTAATGAGGTTTATGAATGCCGTAAATAAACCTGCCTTCAGGAGTCACACAGCTTCGTATCCGGTTCATGGTCTTTGGTCAAATCGTCTATTGGTTGAATTGAATTTCGTGTATCTGTCAGCCTTTGGCCCAGATCTCCAGGGCCTGCTGATAAATTTGCGAACGAGAGAGCCCCAGGTCCTTGGCGAGCTTGCGGCAGGCATCCTTCATGGAGAGTTCAGAGTGGTCGCGGTACCAGATAAGCAGCTCTTCAAGGTTTTCTCCTGCGGCTTCCTCCCGGTTGCCGGGGCCGATGATAATGACGAATTCGCCGCGGCTATTCTCGTCGCGGCACTGTTCAAGGAGTTCGCTCAGTGATCCTTTATATATTTCCTCAAAAGTCTTGGTCAGCTCGCGGGCCCAGAGAGCCTGCCTGTTTCCAAGAATCTCCAGCGCTTCTTTTAGAAAGTCGGCAACGCGGCGCGGCGCCTCATAGAACACTACGGGATATTCTGAGTGGATGAGTGACGTAAGCAGCTTTTTCCGCTGACTGCTCTTCGTAGGCGGAAATCCGAGAAAGAGGAAGGAGCCCTCATGAAAACCGGAGCAGGAGACTGCCGCCGAGAGGGCCGAGGCACCTGGAATAGGAACAACCTTGATGCCCGCCTCATGGGCTAACTGTACCAGAATAGCGCCAGGATCAGAGATGGCCGGTGTCCCTGCGTCGCTCACCAGGGCGACATTTTCTCCATTCTGCAGACGATCGATAAGTACTGCCCCGCGCTCCTGTTCTTTTTCCCGATAGTAGCTCATAAGTGGAGTACGAATATCAAGATGGTTGAGCAGTTTTTTGGTATGCCGGGTGTCTTCAGCCGCGATGAGGTCGACTTCTTTAAGTGTACGCATAGCCCTCAGCGTGATGTCTTCAAGGTTGCCAATCGGTGTGGCGACAATGTAGAGGATACCCTGGGCGGTTTTGTCGGTTGTGTTCATGCAATGGTTGCGGGGTTGAGGATAGTTGGGGGAGGAGGATCGAGTGCATTATGCTCAATAGAGGACAAAAATGCATCTGCTTTCTTGACAGATGTTACCTTATGGTGAATATATGAACAGATACTCATATAGCAAAAGGAGGCCAGAGGGGCGATAATGGACAAAGAACTGTGCGGATGTAGGGTCATCCATCAGGACAAGGTGGATTCGGCAAGAATAAAGGAGTTGGATCCAGATGAAATAGAGGAACTGAGCCAGCTCTTCAAGGCCTTCGCTGATGGGAGCAGGCTGCGTATTTTACAGGCCCTGGCTATTCAGGAAATGTGTGTCTGCGATCTTGCGGCTCTTCTGGAAATTTCTGAGTCGGCTGTGAGTCACCAACTGCGATTTTTACGAAATCTCAAACTCGTCGCCAATCGTAGAGAGGGAACTATCCTCTATTACCGGCTTCGCGACCAGCATGTCACGGCATTGCTGGCTGTGGCGCTTGAACATCTGCGCGAAGGCCAACCGGCCATTGTGTAGGTAATTAATCCATTCACGTACTACAGGTTTTCCATGTTGATTGAATTACCACTCGCAATATTGCAGGCAGGCATGCATATCCTGCTCGACTCCTCGGTCTACATCCTCTTTGGTATCCTCATTGCCGGCCTTTTGAAAATAGTGCTGAATCCTGATGTCATTTTTCACCATCTTGGGCGTGGTCGTTACAGTTCCGTTCTCAAAGCGGCACTATTCGGGGTTCCGCTCCCACTCTGATCCTGTGGAGTGCTGCCGGCGGCAGCATCCTTACAGAAACAGGGGGCAAATAAGGGAGCAACCACAGCTTTTCTTATTTCAACACCCGAATCAGGGGTGGATTCCATTGCTATAACGTATGCCTTGCTTGATCCGATCATGACACTGGTGCGGCCTGTCGCGGCCTTTGTTACAGCCGTGGCGGCAGGTTTTCTCGAAAACCTGCTGAACTGGCGGGAACCAAAAATTCTGGTAAATCATTCCAAGACGCAGGAGTCTGGCAACTGTTGCCCCGGAGAAGGACAACACGAGCATACGCAGCACCATTCGTTGATAGGAAAAATCAGAACCGGAATTCAGTACGGGATAGTTGATATCTGGGGTGAAATTGCCCTGTGGTTTTATATTGGCCTTGGGATTGCCGCACTGATAACAGTGTTGGTTCCTGATGCCCTGATGGTCAACCTCCTGGGTGGCGGTTTATCTTCCATGTTTATTATGCTGCTTGTCGGTGTCCCCTTGTATATCTGTGCAACGGCCTCAACTCCTATTGCCGCTGCCCTCATTTTGAAAGGTGTCAGTCCTGGGGCTGCTTTGGTGTTTTTGCTGGTGGGACCAGCGACCAATGTGACATCACTTTCGGTACTCTTCGGATTGCTTGGAAAGAAAAGCACTTTCCGATACCTGTTGGTTCTCTCAACTGGAGCGGTGCTTTTTGGCCTCGGAGTTGATCAGCTCTACACCTTTCTGGATATTTCACCTCGGGCGATAATTGGAGAAGCGGCAGATATTATTCCTGAGCCAGTGCGAATCGGTTCAGCACTTCTTCTGGTGGTCTTTTCCATCAAGCCGCTCTATGGGCAGTTTCGAAAACTTTTTCAAAAGAAGCAGTCTAGTGTGAAATTCGTTAGTGGTTTTCCAGATATTCAGGGGCATAAACGGGGGCATAAATAAACACATTCAGAACCGATACGTACAAATTGCTCTGAAATGTGAGAGTATCATTACGAGGAGGTTACGAGTTACTGTGAGTGTCTGTTTGTGCCTATGATAGTGATTATTCAAATTAGGTTTGGCTGGGTAGAATAGTGATAACTTCAGTACGGTGATATTGGTGAAAATGTATTATTTCCAGTCTACCTGGTGGTTAAATACCTGAAAAGAAGCGTCCAAGATATGGGAACAAAGATGAAAAAACATATAGGTATCCTGACAGCCGGTGGAGACAGTCCAGGCCTGAATGCAGCAATACGTGCCATAGGTAAAACTGCACTTGGCAGCGGCAGAATCCAGATTGTCGGATTCCGTGATGGTTTTCGAGGCCTGATGGAGAACCGGACCATGCGTCTGGACTGGAACGTGCTGGCTTCCATTCTGACTCAGGGTGGAACCATCCTCGGCACCAGTCGTGATAAACCGCACAAAATGCCTGTGGGCAATGAAGTGATGGATATGACCCAGGTCATCTGCGACAATTACCGCCGACACAACCTGGACGCACTGATCTGTATCGGCGGAGGCGGAACTCAAAAAAACGCCTATCGTCTCGCACAACAGGGGCTAAATATTCTGACCCTGCCCAAGACTATTGATAATGACGTCGGTATGACCGATGTGACTTTTGGTTTTCATACCGCTATGGAAATCGCCACCGAGGCGATCGACCGGTTGCATTCCACCGCGCACAGTCATCACCGGATTATCGTGGTGGAGATCATGGGACATAATGCCGGCTGGCTGGCGCTAGGCGCCGGGTTGGCAGGAGGGGCCGATGTTATTCTGATCCCGGAGATTCCCTATGATCCCATCAAGGTGGCTCAGGCGATTCGCGAACGTCAGCAGCGCGGCACCAACTTCAGTATTGTGGCTGTGGCCGAGGGTGCAGTATCGGTGGATGAGTACAAAATCCTGAAACGATTGCGGGACCAGAAGGCAAAAGCCAAGGAGAATGGTGATAACAAGAAGGCGAAACAGTTTTCCGAAGAGCTGAAAAGTTTTGAGTCGACATTGACCAATAATACGGTGAGACTGACCAGCCAGTTGGAAGAGTTAACAGGTTTGGAGTCTCGGCTTACCATTCTTGGCCACCTGCAACGAGGTGGAACACCGAGTGCTGCAGACCGGGTGCTTGCGACTAAGCTTGGCAGTGCCTGCGTCGAGTATTTTGAGGAAGGAATACGAGGATGTATGATCTCGGTACGGGGGCAGGGGACTGAGCCGATTCCGTTGGAGGAAGTGATCGGTAAAAGGCATGTAGTCCCTGCTGACCATTGTTGGATACGTGCTGCCAGAAACGTCAACACCTGCCTGGGAGACTAAACTCGTCTACTCTTCATTTCCCCATGTTGTGCGGGAGAACAAATACGTCGCGTCGAACCTGCTCTCCCGCAGACATCGCTGTCTCTCTTCTTTGAGCCAATTCCTTAGTATTACCTTGATGCAATCTGATTCTAATGAATTGCTAACTTCGGTATCGTAGTGTTTATTATTGAGATGCCTCGATCGGGTGAGGTGGTCTAACTCTATCTCAATCGTCAGGAAATATTGTATAATGAAAATACAGACATATTTTCATTCAGGAGTTAGTCAATTCGATGATTTCATCGTTCATTTCGGATAAAATAGTTACCAGATTCAATAATAACTACAAAGAACACGTCGGCTGTCAATTCACGACCTTATCTCAACCTGGACCCTTATGACCTCTCAGAAAAAAACCTTTATCCTCGATACCAACGTAATCCTGCACGACAGCTCCTGCATACACAACTTCAAGGAGCATGACATTATCATCCCCATCACAGTTCTTGAAGAGTTGGACAACTTCAAAAAAGGCAGTCAGATAATCAACTATCATTCCAGACAATTTATACGAGCTCTTGATGAGTTAACATCGGAAAAGTTGTTCAACGGTGGGGTCTCCCTCGGACCTGACAAAGGTAAGATTTCGATTCGCCTCGAACGACCGATGCATGCAGACCTGCAGATGTCCTTCCCAAACGGCGAGAAGCCTGATCATAAGGTACTGAATGTCGCCTATCATCTTTTTCGGGAGCATCCGGAGAATGTCGTTATTCTTGTCAGCAAGGATATGAATCTGCGGATGAAGGCGCGTTCTGTCGGTTTAATGGCGGAAGACTACACCACCGATCATGTGCGTGACCCGAAAAAGCTCTATACAGGTTGTCGTTATGAGGACGAGGTTCCAGCTGAGGTGATAGAAAAGCTCTATGCGCAGGTGGAAGGAATCAGCGCTGAGGAATATAATACCGAGCCGCCGATGCGCTCCAATGAATTTGCTATCTTGAAAAACGGCAAAAAATCAGCTCTTGCTGCTTGTAAGCAGAGTGGCGACGGCTTTCACCTGGTGCAGAAACATTCGGTCTATGGGATTACCCCCAGAAACGCTGAACAGTCGTTTGCGGTTCATGCCCTGCTCGATCCCACGTTACCATTGGTGACCATTACCGGTAAGGCTGGCACGGGAAAAACGCTTCTGGCACTAGCAGCTGCACTGGAGAGCAGAAGGCATTATCGCCAGATACTGCTGACACGGCCTGTGGTACCCCTTTCCAATAAAGACATTGGTTACCTGCCAGGTGATATCCAGTCAAAGATCAGGCCCTATATGCAGCCGCTTTATGACAATCTTGGGGTGATTCGCAATCAGTTCATGGAAAACAGCGAAATGTACCAGCGGTTACAGCGGATGATTGATGACGAGAAGTTGATAATCGAGCCGCTGGCCTATATTCGTGGTCGCAGTCTGGTGCGGATGTATATGATCGTCGATGAAGCCCAGAATCTGACCCCTCATGAAGTGAAGACCATCATCACCCGGGCCGGCGAGGGGACCAAGATTGTCTTCACCGGTGATATTTACCAGATTGATCATCCCTACTTGGACATCCACTCCAACGGTCTTAGTTCACTCATTTATAAAATGCAGGGACAGAAGCTTTACGCTCATATCGACCTGCGCAAGGGTGAACGATCTGAACTGGCTGATCTTGCCAGTGATTTGTTGTGAAGTAGGGTAAGGCGAAGGAGGTGAGGGGAGTTTCCTGGTGAAAATGTGTCACATTTTCTCCCTTCACATTTAACTACTCTGCCTGGTTTTGTATTGGTCTCAGGATAAAACAAAACGCCCCGATCAGAAGAAACTGATCGGGGCGTTTGTATAAAGAATCGGCGGTGACCTACTCTCCCACACGGCTTCCCATGCAGTACCATCGGCGCTGAAGAGCTTAACTTCCGTGTTCGGAATGGGAACGGGTGGATCCTCTTCGCTATGACCGCCGAAAATCTCGGCTGTGAGGTGTAAGGGGTGAGGGGGAAGGGGACTTTAGTTTCGCGCCGGAGGCGCCAAACTGTACACTCCTTACTCCTATCACCTAACTCCTCACTATCAATAAAAAAGATAATCGAATAGTAGAGTAATCAGTAGTCAGTGTTAATCAAAAAAATGTGGATAAGCCTCACGGCTTATTAGTATCGGTAAGCTCCACGTGTTACCACGCTTCCACACCCGACCTATCAACGTTGTAGTCTACAACGAGCCTTGAGATGGCTAATGCCATGGGAAATCTCATCTTGGAGTGGGCTTCCCGCTTAGATGCTTTCAGCGGTTATCCCTGCCGAACTTAGCTACCCAGCAATGCCCCTGGCGGAACAACTGGCACACCATA
>NZ_FRFE01000021.1 GCF_900143695.1 Desulfopila aestuarii DSM 18488 | reverse complement strand
CGTTTTATGATTTCCCTGCCGCCCATTGGCAACATATTCGTACATCAAACCCTATCGAGTCAACGTTTGCCACTGTACGACTTCGGACAGCAAAAACAAGGGGATGTGTCGCAAGACATACTATCTTGTCGATGGTTTACAAACTCGGCCAGAGCGCCCAGAAGAAATGGCGTCGGCTAAGGGGATTCAAGCTACTTGCTGAGGTCATTCGAGGGGTGAGATTCAAGGATGGCGAGAGGGTTGAACCAGTAAAAGAAGGTGAGCTGACCAGGGTGGTCAATATCTAAGAATGATTCTTCAAACACCAGATTTGACTATAACTCGGAGATAACCGTTGGTGCTGCCTATGAGTATCTAGATGCTGGAAGTGCTGATATCGATCTCGATGGCGGACCGCTTCAGGGTGACCTCAAAGGTGATTATGGAACGAATGTAATACACTTCCTGGCAGTCAACTTTATATGGAGATTCTAGAAATTTACGCTATCTCATCAAGAGATGCTTCCTGATTATTGTTGCGGAGAAGTTCGGCAAGGACGTTAGGTATCGTGGTTGATATTTCACTATCGTGTATCCGGAAATTTAATATTCGTGTTGTCAATATTAACTGGTAGACTGAGTAGCCAGGTTAATACTTCCTGATATGTCGGGATCGTCCAACAACTTATAATTGCAACAAAATTGAGCAACTGTAAGGAAGAGATTACCAAAGAACACCCATCAAGAGAGCAAAAGCAAGCCAACCTGATGTTCTTACTGCAAATCTCATATTTTCATTTATTTGCACTACAGTCAGCTTAGATCTAACCTTCCTTGATATGAAGGTCTGGTCATATTGCGATTTCTACAAATAATACCGAGAGGACAAGTAAACCCAGTACCTCAATTGTGTCACGACCAAGTGGTCATACCCAAGCCTGGCCATCTATAATAACACTGCTTTTTAAAAACAACCTGTTCTCTTCCACCCTACTCTTTTTATCTCTCAATCCGTTTTTATCTTTTCACCACCTTCACAGAATGAATCACTTGCCAAAATGATATCTGAGGGATAGCCTTACACAACAAAGGAGTCTGTCTTCATAACAGCTCTTGCGACTGGCCAAACCATGTCAGCATTTCCAGCCTTGCCGCCGGACTGCAAATCATACAGTCCAGTTATATTCTGACAACACCCACAGATGTATTCATGATAAGGAGAGCAACATGGTCGAGATCATGCACAGCAATATCCTGGAACTCCACGAACTTCGAGAAAATGCCTTCGCTGGAGGAGGCACCAAGCGCATCGATATTCAGCATCAACGTGGAAAGCTCACTGCAAGGGAACGTCTTCACCTGCTTCTCGATGAAGGGTCTTTTGAAGAGATCGATATTCTCAAGGTTGGACGTGGTGAAGGTGTCGGCAGCTATGAAAGCCATCCCGGCGACGGAGTCATCACCGGTCACGGCAAGATCAACGGTCGTGAAGTCTTTGTGTTCAGTCAGGACTTTACGGTGGTCGGCGGATCACTCGGTGAAGGCCACTCCCAGAAGATCTGCAAGGTTATGGACCTGGCCCAGCAAGTCGGCTCCCCAATCATCGGGTTGAACGACTCAGGTGGCGCCCGTATCCAGGAAGGTGTCGATGCCCTGGCAGCGTATGGAGAGATCTTTCACAGAAATGTTCACGCCAGCGGCGTCATTCCCCAGATTTCATGTATCATGGGCCCCTGTGCCGGCGGTGCAGTGTACAGTCCCTCAATGACTGATTTTGTCTTCATGGTTGACCAGACGTCCCACATGTTCGTGACCGGACCAAACGTAGTCAAGACTGTCATTCACAAGGACATCACTTCAGAGGAACTTGGCGGTGCCGAGGTCCACGCAAGCAAAAGCGGTGTCGCTCAGTTTGTTTACCCCAACGACATCCTGTGCCTGCGGGCAGTTCGGCAATTGATCAACTATCTACCATCGAACAACAAACAGAAGGCACCAATCCTCGATCTCAACGATCCACCCGAACGCACCGATCTCACCCTCGACTATCTGGTACCGCCCAATCCCAACCAGAGCTACGACATGAATGTCCTCATTTATTCCATTCTGGATGGCGCGGAGTTTCTGGAAGTTCAACCTCATTTTGCCGGAAACATCATCTGCGGCCTTGGCCGTCTCGGCGGCCAGACCATCGGTCTTGTGGCCAATCAGCCGGCGGTGCTGGCCGGAGCACTTGATAACAACGCCTCTTTCAAAGCAGCCCGCTTTGTCCGCTTCTGCGATGCCTTTAATATCCCACTGGTCTGCCTGGTGGATGTTCCGGGTTTTATGCCAGGTCCGGAACAGGAGCACGGCGGTATCATCCGCCACGGGGCAAAGTTGCTCTATGCCTTTACCGAAGCGACTGTTCCGCGCATTACTGTCATTGTGCGTAAAGCCTACGGCGGCGCCTACGTGGTAATGAACTCCAAACATATCCATTGCGACATCAACTACGCCTGGCCCACTGCCGAGATCGCGGTCATGGGTGCGCGGGGCGCAAGCGAGGTCATCTACCGCAGGGAGATCGACAAAGCCGACGATCCGGAAGCCAAATTGAACGAAAAAATGGATTCCTACCGTACTCGTTTCATGAATCCCTTTGTTGCCGCGAAGCGTGGCTATATAGACGACGTCATCTTTCCACGAACAACCAGACACCGGCTCATCCGGACGCTGCAGTTTCTGGAAAGTAAGAAGCCGGGACGTCCCGACCGAAAACACGGCAACATTCCCCTGTGAGGTGACCCATGTTTACGAAAATTCTCATTGCGAACCGAGGTGAAATCGCGGTCCGGGTCATCCGCAGCTGCCGGGCCATGGGTATTACTACCGTCGCCGTCTATTCTGAACCGGATTTCCGTTCCCAGCATGTTCTATTGGCCGACGAAGCGGTGCTGGTGGGCACAGCTCGACCCGGCGAATCCTATCTTGTCATTGAAAGGATCATTGAGGCCGCGCTGAGCACCGGCTGCGAGGCAATCCATCCGGGGTATGGTTTTCTCTCTGAGAACCCGCTGTTTGCCGAGAAAGTGTCAGCAGCTGGTCTCGTCTTTATCGGACCGCCGCCGAGTGTGATCAGCGCCATGGGCGATAAGATTGCCGCGAAGAAGCTGGCAATAGCTGCAAACGTCCCGACGGTTCCCGGCTATAGCGAACCGGTAGTTTCGCTTGATGAAGCACTTGCGGCAACCGCAACCGTTGGCTTTCCCATCCTCTTGAAACCTGCTGCGGGCGGTGGTGGCAAGGGTATGCGCATTGTCGAGAGAAAAGAAGAGATGGCCTCAGCGCTGCAGCTTTGCCAGCAGGAAACACGAAAATCATTTGGCGACGAACGGATCTTTGTTGAGCGCTATATCACCAAGCCACGTCATATAGAAATTCAACTCATTGCCGACCAGCATGGCAATGTGGTCCACCTTGGCGAACGTGAGTGCTCGATCCAGCGACGTTATCAAAAGATTGTTGAAGAATCGCCCTCCTGCGCCCTCTCACCCGAACTCAGGGAAAAAATGGGCAGCCTCGCCTGTGAACTCGCAAGGACCGCCGGATATGTGAATGCGGGCACCGTTGAATTCATCCTCGATGAAGATGGATCCTTCTATTTTCTTGAAATGAACACCAGGCTGCAGGTTGAGCATCCTGTAACCGAGCTGGTCAACGGACTTGATCTTGTTGAACTGCAACTGAAAGTTGCCGCCGGTGAGCCACTGCCTTTTACCCAAAAGGATATCACTCTCAAGGGCTGGGCCATCGAAGTACGGGTCTGCGCCGAGGACGCACGTCGTGGATTTGTGCCGTCAGTTGGTCTTATTACCCGTTATGCCGAACCGCGCGGCCAGCATGTTCGGGTCGACTCAGGAGTGGAGGCCGGCAGCACCATCAGTGTCTTTTACGATCCGATGCTGGCCAAAGTCATTACCTGGGGAAGCAACCGGGAAGAAGCCAGAAAACGTATGGTCCAAGCCCTGAATGGTTACCATATCGAAGGAGTTTCAACCAATATCGATTTTGCCAATCAGGTGCTCACCCATCCGGTCTTTATCAGTGGTGAGATCTCCACTGCCTTCATTCCCACCTATCTCCCGGCAGAGGACGGGGGCCCGCCGCCCTCACGCGAAACCCTCCATTACATGGCGTTGGCCACTACACTTATCTACCACTTGCGGGAAACCCTGGTGCAGCAATCCCTGCTGCCCTTGAAATCAACAGTTGGCGTCTCTTCTCCTGAAAAACGGCAGTTTTCTTATGTTGCCAAAAGCGATACCGACATCTTTCCGATCCTCCTGGAAAACAATGATGGCAAACTGCAATGGCGAATCGAGATAGAAGACAGATCCTACACAGTCCTCACCCCACCGCTCGAATATTATCGCCGCCGCTTAAAACTGACGATTAACGACGAAAGCAGCTACTTCCGCTTGAAATATAACGGCAATTTTATCGAGGCGGCTCATAACGGTGTTTGTCGTAACTTTGAAATATATAATCCAAGAGAATGGGAAGTAGCCCAGTTCATGCCGCCACCAGCGACAAAGAAGCGCGACAATATCCTCGACTGTCCAATGCCCGGCCTGGTGGTGGATGTAAGGGTCAAGGCAGGAGAACGGGTTTATCGCGGCCAGGAATTGATCATTCTCGAATCGATGAAAATGGAAAGTGCCGTCTCCGCACCGAACGATGGGGTGATTGAAACAGTGAATGTCCAACCTGGTGATGCGGTCGAAACCGGCTCCGCGCTCATCCACTTCCGCAAAAGCTGAAAGCGAATCAGAATTATTCCCTTGCGATTAAGGCTATGCATACCTTAACCGCAAGGGGATTGCAGACAAACCACCGACATCATCTCCTCACTAGTGGAGCATCATTTTTAGCTGAGAAGATGAAAACGGAACAAAAAATTGTGCTCTTTTTCAGCAAATGAAATATCCATTTGCGTTGGCATCAACTCTACGATAGGCTTAGTATAAACCTGACCTTTTGGGGGATCAGGTTCGCATTCATCCAAATTGATCTCCAGGTATCCAGCGAGATCACAGAATTCCCATACGTATCAGCCGCATAGGCTTATCAACCAATTCAGGAGGCAAATATTATGAAAAAACGTTTTCTTATTCTGATGCTGTGTCTTATGGCACCTGTTGCTCTGAGCGGATGCGCGGACATGACTCCAACCCAGAAAGGCGCTGCTTATGGTGCAGCTGGCGGCGCGATAGCCGGTCAGCTGATCGGCGGCAGCACTTCGGCAACCTTGATAGGTGCTGGAGTTGGTGCCCTTGGCGGGGCCCTGATCAATGATGCCAGGCATAATAATTAATAATTTCGGATGATTTACCTACTCATACTTCCAATAATTCCCAGGAGAATCGCGCATGAAATCCACACACCCTGAGTTCACCCAACTTCGTGAGCGTATGGAAAAAATAGAACTGCAGAACAAGCGCCTCAAACGCGCCATGTTTCTACTTGCCGGAAGCCTTGTGCTGCTGATGGTCATGGGTGCAAAAGTCGGTATGAAAGACGGTCACTTTCGCAACATAACCGCCGGAACGATCACCATCATAGATACTTCCGGCAAAGAACTCATGACCATCGGAAGCCATAAAGACATGGGAACAGGCATACGAATTTACAACAAGGAAGGCAAGCGCATTCTAGGCCTAGGCCTTACCGCTGATGAAAAAGGCAGTGGCATGCTGGTGGCGGACAATGACGGCACACCGCGGCTTGGTTTTGGTATGGACCAGGGCATCCCCAGCATTGCCATGACAAACGAGGAAAATAAAAAGGTCCTCGCCTTTGGTGGTGGCAAGGACGGTTATGGCTTGGTCGTCATGGATGGCAACGAGGTTGAACGAGCCGGAATAGGGTTCAAAAATGGTAACAGCGGTATCGTTCTGTTCAACGCCGAAGGCGAGTACGTGCGCGGCATGGTCCAGCGAGCAGACGGTAGCCACTTCTCTTCCTATGCCGATGGCAAGGGTAACGAAGTCTTCACCAAATAGCCCCCTAGATAAGGGCGTGATCTTCAGGCCACCATACCGCCACCAAGGTCACGCCCGCGCTTCACCCCATACGCCTTGCACTTCACTCCTTATACCACCCTGCATACTTGATATAGCTATTGGCAATCCGTTCGATCTCTCCTGAGATCATCTCCTCGCTAATATCCTTGACCTTTTTGGCAGGAACACCAGCATAGATAGAGCCGGACTCCACATGGGTGCCCTTGGTGACCACCGCCCCAGCGGCAATTATAGTGTTGCTCTCAACCACACAGTCATCCATGACGATAGCGCCCATACCGATCAACACATTGTCTTTCACGGTACAACCATGAACAATGGCATTGTGGGCAATGGAGACATTGTTGCCAATATTGGTCGGCGATTTCTGGTAGGTACAATGGATCACCGCTCCATCCTGCACGTTTACCTTGTTGCCCATGCGAATGTAGTGGACATCACCGCGGACGACTGCGTTATACCAGATTGAACAGTTATCCCCCATCACCACATCTCCAACAATGGTCGCATTTTCCGCGAGAAAACAGTCTTTGCCAAATTGTGGTGTATGGCCATTGAGTTCCCGAATTATCATGAAGCTCACCCTTTAAAGTGTTGAAAAAAAAAGACGGATGGGGCACCGTAGTTGCGCCCCTCTCCGTCTTTAATATTGCACCGTAATGGCTGTTTGGCAATCTTGGGTCTAACCAATTACGGCAAGTGTCGCACCTTTCACCACACTGTCGCCAACTTTGAAGTTGACGGCATTGATGCTGCCATCACATGGGGAAACGAGGGCGTTCTCCATCTTCATCGCTTCCAGAATCAGGATGGTATCACCCTTCTTCACCTTATCGCCCGCTTTCTTTTCAAAGCGAACAACCATACCTGGCATCGGTGCCACTAACAGCGCACCGTTTACAGGAGCAACCGGCTCTTCCGGTGCAGGAGCAGGAGCGGCAGGTGCGGCTGCTTTTACAGCAGGTGCAGGCCTGGCTGGTGCTGCTGCAGCAACCTGAGGTGCAGCAATAATAGGAGCTCCACCGATCGGATCAACATCGACGGTGAAGTATTCATTATCGATAAAGACATTAAATGTTCTGACCGCTTCGGTTTTCTCCGGGGCATTCTCCGGCTTCTCCACCAATTTGCCGGCCAGGGCTTTTTTCACCAGTGCATCACGCTTTTTCACCTGCTCCATAGTGATTGGTTTAACCGAATCGGGAGCCTCAGAGACCCCGTATTTCCATTCGAGGAACTTCCGACCGGTAACAGGGAAGATGGCGAAAAGGATCTGGTCATCAATATCCTTGGCCAGATCACCGATCTCTGCCTTAGCCTTCTCTAGTTCTGGCTCGAGAACCTCAGCCGGACGGCTGGTGATCGGCGTTTCACCACGTGGATAGCCTTTCAAAGCCTTTTTCTGCAGTTCGGCATCAATGGGTACTGCGGTTTTGCCATAGAGACCGTAACAGAGGTCTTTTACCTGGCCAGTAATCATCTTGTAGCGTTCATCCGGGGTATCGTGGAGAACATTATTGACAGTCTGTACACCAACGATCTGGCTGGTCGGGGTAACCAGCGGAATCTGTCCGAGCTCGCGACGAACCCGTGGAAGTTCCTTGTAGACCTCGTCGATCTTGTCAAGCGCATCCATCTCGCGCAGCTGGTTCACCAGGTTGGAGAGCATACCGCCCGGGGTCTGATGCAACAGGACGTTGATATCGATGATGGAAACCTTGGAGTCATCAAGCAGATGCTTGTATTTCGGCAGGATCTGCTTTTCAAAAATCTCATTGATCTCGGCCAGTTTCTTGATATTGAAACCGGTATCACGACTGGTACCAAGCAGCGCCATGACCAGCGGCTCAACGGCTGCGTGGGATGTTCGATAGGCGTACGGAGTCATACAGGTATCAATAATGTCAACACCCGCCTCAATAGCCTTTAAGTGGGTCATAGGCGACATGCCGGAGGTGAAATGACTGTGCAGATGGATAGGTGCCTTGACCTGCTTCTTCAACTCCTTCACCAGCTCATAGGCATCATACGGTGCCATCAGACCAGCCATGTCTTTTAAGCAGATGGAATCTGCACCCATCTCTTCGAGTTCCTTGGCCTTGTTAACATAATAGTCAAGGTTATATACCTCGCCGCCAAGTCGCGGTTCGGTCAGAGTGTAGCAGATACAACCCTGGAAATGCTTGCCGCTCTTTTTGATCTGCTTAACGACTGTCTCGAAGTTACGGTAGTCATTTAATGCATCAAAGGTCCGAAACACATCCATGCCGTTCTCGGCAGCGCGATCGACAAAAGCATAGGCAAGATCGTCGGCGTAGTTACGGTAGCCCACCAGGTTCTGGGCTCTCAAGAGCATGGAGAATGGAGTCTTCTTGATGTAACGCTTTAAAGTGCGCAGCCGCTGCCAGGGATCCTCATTCAAGAAGCGATGCATGGTGTCAAAAGTGGCACCACCCCAGGTTTCGATTGCCCAGAATCCAACTTCATCCATCAACTCTGCAACGGGAATCATATCCTCGGTACGCCCACGGGTGGCAAACAGGGACTGATGACCGTCACGCAGGGACAGATCCATTATCTTTATGGGATTTTTTGCCGCCGGACGGTCGGCATCGTAATTCATTGCGGTTAACTTTACCTTGTCACTCATGGTCCGTCTCCTCTGACTCATCGTGATACATTGAAATTTCAAGAAACCTCGTCAAATCCCTTTCTTCATTTTTTCAGCAGTCCGCACTTCATGCGGTTTCAAAGCAGCTGTTCAAGGGATTTACGGGGTGACATTTCGAGCGTAACGCCGGGATCACCTATATGATCCATCTCCGGAAAGAACACCTTAGCGAAAACGATCAAACACCCGCAACTGCACCAGTCGACGCATGGCCATCATCTCCTGCCGGCCACTGAAACTCCACTGGCTGATACCAAAATCAGTCGGGGCTGGAGGAGGTGCTGCAGCAGCTGCCTGAAGCGCTACCGCCTCTTGCTCCTGCTGCATATAGGCGTTTACCGCGGCCAGCGCCGCAGCCATCTTCTTTTTCTTGTCTGCCATCAGTTCACCCACCGTTTCCTACGGCTTGTTGAAATATGGTGTGCCGCATCTCCCCGTTTACTCCCACGGTTCTCAAGGCACGCCTACCGTGATGGCCACCTAAAAAAAAGGCGGCCACTTCAACTTTTGACCAGGAGGATCAGCTGTAGACCTCGTAGGTGGTCTCCGCGCCCAGCAGGGTATCAATCTCACTCTGCACGGCTTTGCGCTCTGAGTTAGCCACCCAGGTGTTCCAATCGTCCATTGATCGCCAGGTAGAGATGACCATGCACTCGCCTTCCTTATCCATGCGCTTCATGGTTTCACCCGAGACATATCCTGGCTGGCTCAAGGTGAGTGCGCGAAGTTTTTTCAGAAGATCCATGAGTTCCATAATGGAATCATCAGCAACCTTTCGTTTGATAAATACCTTGATCATAACAATTCTCTCCCGTTCATGGATGTCTACAGTGGAATGTTGCCGTGTTTCTTCATCGGGTTGGTATCCCGCTTATTCTGCAACAGTTGAAGGGCCCTGACAATACGTTCACGGGTCCGCGCCGGCTCGATAATATCGTCGATGTAACCACGCTGGGCAGCAACATACGGATTAGCGACTGTATTCTGATACTCCTTCTCCTTATCTGCCAGAAACGCCTTGCCATCTGCCTCATCTCTGGCCTGACGTCCATAGAGTACTCCAACTGCCCCTTTGGCGCCCATGACCGCGATCTCGGCTGTAGGCCAGGCGTAGTTGATATCGCCACGCAGATGCTTAGATGACATGACGCAGTAGGCGCCGCCGTAAGCCTTCCGTGTAATGACGGTGACCTTGGGAATTGTGGCCTCGGCAAAAGCATAGAGAATTTTCGCGCCGTTTCTGATTACACCACCGTATTCCTGGACGGTACCTGGCAAAAAGCCAGGAACATCCACGAAGGTCACGATCGGAATATTGAAGCAGTCACAGAAACGGACAAAACGGGCACCTTTTACCGATGAATCGATATCCAGAACACCGGAAAGATGGGCCGGCTGGTTGGCGACAATACCAACACTCATGCCGTTGTAACGGGCAAAACCAACAATGATATTTGGTGCAAAATCCGCTTTCACCTCCAGGAACTCACGATTGTCAACCGTCTGAAGAATTACCTCCTTCATATCGTAGGCCGCGTTCGGGTTCTCTGGAATAATCGCGTTCAGCTCCTCGGAGCGCCGGGTCCCGGGATCATCTGTGGGAATTATCGGCGGGCTGTCCATATTATTTTGCGGCATAAAGGAGAGCAGCCCTTTGATATACTCAATAGCCGCCTCCTCTGATGGCGCAGCATAATCGGAAACTCCGCTTCTGCTGGCATGCATGGCAGCGCCACCCAGCTCCTCAACCGTTACATCCTCGTGAGTCACTGACTTGACCACTTTTGGTCCGGTCAGGAACATGTAGGACTGATTCTGGACCATCATGACAAAATCGGTAAGTGCCGGGGAGTAAACCGCGCCACCAGCACAGGGCCCGAAAATCGCTGAGATCTGCGGCACAACCCCAGAAGCCATGACATTGCGCTGGAAGATCTCGGTGTAGCCGGCAAGGCTTTCGATACCCTCCTGGATACGAGCACCACCAGAGTCATTCAGACCGATGACCGGCGCGCCGTTCTTCATTGCCAGATCCATGATCTTACAGATCTTCTCAGCAAAGGTCTCAGACAACGAGCCGCCAAGCACAGTAAAGTCCTGGGCGAACACATAGACCACCCGGCCATTGACCGTACCATAGCCGGTAACTACACCGTCGCCGGGGAAAACCTGACTATCCATGCCGAAATCACGACAACGGTGGGTCTTGAACATGTCAAATTCTTCAAAACTGCCGGGATCAAGCAACATGTCGATCCGCTCCCGGGCTGTCATGCTTCCCTTGGCATGTTGTTTATCAATTCTGTCCTGACCACCACCGAGGTGTGCTTCGTCCCTGAGCTTCATCAGGTGGTTGAGTCGTTCACTTGTATTCATGCTGTCTCCTTGCACTGAAATTCCGCAACTCCAACTCCTCTCCTGCTTATCTCCTACCGGACATATTTACACACTACAAAATCTTATGAAAAAACCTCTTTACACAAACGGCCTAAGTGGCCGAGATCTTTGCATACGTAGATGCCGCCTTCTTCCATAGCCTCGATCTTGGCTTCGGCAGTGCCCTTGCCGCCACTGACAATGGCACCAGCATGACCCATCCGTCGTCCCGGAGGGGCGGTGAGACCGGCAATAAAGCCGACAACCGGCTTTTTCATATTGGCCTTGATCCAGGCAGAGGCATCCTCTTCGGCTGATCCGCCGATTTCACCAACCATAACAACTGCTTCAGTGGCAGGATCATCATTGAAAGCCTTGAGACAATCGATAAAACCAGTACCATTAACCGGATCGCCACCGATACCGACACACGTGGTCTGTCCTAACCCAACCTCGGTCAGCTGATGAACAACCTCATAGGTCAAGGTTCCTGAACGGGAAACAACACCCACCGGTCCACCAGGAGTATGAATTGGACCGGGCATGATGCCGATCTTACATTCGCCAGGGGTAATAATGCCCGGACAGTTGGGGCCGATAAGCCGGCTGTTGGTCTGGGCCAGATAGTTTTTCACCTTCAACATATCCATGACCGGCACACCTTCAGTAATGCAGACAATCAGCTCCATGCCCGCATCCGCCGACTCAAGAATCGCATCGGCAGCAAAAGGAGGCGGAACAAAGATCATTGCTGCATTTGCACCGGTCGCTTTGCGACCATCTGCCACGGTATTGAATACCGGTACTTCATCCATAACCTGGCCGCCCTTACCCGGTGTAACACCCGCCACCACGTTGGTGCCATAGGCTATACACTGCCGGGTGTGGAACTGCCCTTCCTTGCCGGTAATACCCTGCACAAGTACTCGCGTCTGACTATTTATAAAAATGCTCATCTCGCACCTTCACCGTGTTGTGATACGCTGCCTACCTTAGTCTCACACGAGGCAGCTGTTAATCTCTTCCCTGACCTGTTGTCGCGTTTTGGAAAGTTCCCAGTTACGCCACCAGATCAGCCACCTTCTGCGCTGCATCCGCCAGACTTGTGGCATTGGTCAGATTCAGTCCGGACTCAGCCAGGATTCTGCGGCCTTCGTCAACGTTGGTGCCTTCCATCCGCACCACCACTGGCACATTGAGCTTCACCTTCTGTGCCGCCTGAACCACACCCTGAGCCAAAACGTCACAACGGAGGATTCCGCCGAAGATATTAATGAGAATACCTTTCACGTTGGGGTCGCTCAGAATGATGCGAAAACCATTCTCGACCTGCTCTGCGTTGGCACCGCCACCGACATCAAGGAAATTAGCAGGATTTGCTCCAGCCTGCTTGATAATGTCCATAGTGGCCATGGCGAGACCTGCACCATTCACCATATTCCCGACATTGCCATCGAGTTTGATATAGTTGAGATTGAACTTGGCAGCCTCCAGCTCAGCGGGATCGTCCTCGAAGGGGTCATGCATTTCTTTGACATCCGCATGTCGATAGATTGCGTTCGAGTCAACATCCACCTTGGCGTCGAGTGCGATAATACCATTATCAGAGGTGATGATAAGGGGATTGATCTCTACCATCGAGCAGTCATAATCGACGAAGAGATTATAGAGATTTTTCAGGACAGGACCAAACGGCTTCATCACGTCCTTTTCCAGCCCAAGGCCGAACATCACTTCCCGAAGATGATAGGCTTGAATGCCGACCAGCGGATTGACGAACACTTTGATAATCCGCTCCGGTGTCTTTGCCGCGACCTCTTCGATATCCATGCCGCCGTCTTGACTTGCAACAATAGCGATCGAGGCGGTATCGCGATCCGGAATGATCGAAAGATAGAGCTCCTTCTTGATGCTCACACCTTTTTCGATAAGCACTTTCCGGACCAGCTGGCCGGCTGGGCCGGTCTGCTTGGTAACGAGTGTCATGCCCAGGATATCACCTGCTGCGGCGGTAACTTCTTCTGCCGTTTTGGCCAGGCGAACTCCTCCACCTTTGCCCCTGCCACCGGCATGAATCTGCGCTTTGACGGCTACCGGCAGTCCGAGATCAGCTGCAATGCTCTCTACTTGCGCAACATTGTCAGCCACCCCACCCTGCGGTGTCGGGACGTTGTATTTACGGAACAGTTCTTTGGCCTGATATTCATGAATCTTCATAAATACCCCCTCCGGGAGGCAACCGGCTCATAAAGAGCCGGTTGCTTCTATGGTAATAGGTGAGATTTCAGCTATGAAACATAGCCACTTGATTGGTACTAGACCTTGGGATAGCCGATGGACTTCAGGGTCTCGGTGATCTCCTCAAGGATTACTGGATCGTCGATAGTCGAAGGCATGTTGTATTCCTTGGCATTGGCGATGGACCGCATGGTGCCACGGAGAATCTTGCCCGACCGGGTTTTCGGCAGCCTCTTGACCTGGGCAGCATCACGGAAGCAGGCGATGGGGCCGATCTTATCGCGCACCATCTGTACCAGTTCTTTCTTGATGTCTTCCTCTTTACGGTCAACGCCGGCTTTTAAAACAAACAGACCGACAGGCAGTTGCCCTTTCATCTGGTCGTTGGTACCAAACACCGCACACTCTGCGATATCCGGGTGACCAGCGATAATCTCTTCCATGGCGCCCGTGGAGAGACGATGGCCGGCGATGTTGATAACATCATCCATACGACCCATGACGTAGATGTAGCCATCCTCGTCAATATAGCCGCCGTCGCTGGTCTCATAGTAACCAGGAAAGTTGGCCATGTACGACTTGATGAAACGCTCCTCGTTACGCCACAAGGTTGCCAGGGTGCCAGGAGGCAACGGCAGCTTGACGACAATATTGCCTTCCGTACCCGGAGGAACTTCTACGCCGCCACTGTCGAGAATACGAACATCCCAGCCAGGCAAAGCCTTGGTGGGCGAGCCTTCCTTGACAGGCAGCAACTCGATACCACGACAGTTACCGGCAATAGCCCAGCCAGTCTCAGTCTGCCACCAGTGGTCAATGACAGGTACGTTCAACAGATCCTCGGCCCAGTGCAGGGTGTCGGGATCAGTACGCTCTCCGGCAAGATAGAGGCACTCAAAGCTGGACATGTCATATTTTTTGTAGAGCAAACCATTCGGGTCTTCTTTTTTGATTGCCCGAAAAGCGGTGGGAGCAGTGAAGAGACATTTGACCTTATGCTCAGAAATGACACGCCAGAAAGCACCGGCATCAGGAGTACCGATGGGTTTACCCTCATAGAGGATGGTTGTAGAACCCTGAATCAATGGGGCATAGACGATATAGGAGTGACCGACAACCCAGCCAACATCCGATGCTGCCCACCAGACCTCGCCCGGATTAATGTCGTAAAGCGCTTTCATGGTCCAGTTCAGGGCCACGGCATGACCGCCGTTGTCACGCAGAACGCCTTTCGGCATGCCGGTGGTTCCGGAAGTATAAAGAATATAGAGAGGATCGGTAGCGTCCAGCACGACACAGTCAGCAGGCTTTGCTTTTGCTGCTATTTCCATCCAGTCATAATCGCGGCCAGGTAGCATCTCGGCTTTGATGATATCGCGCTGGAACATAATGACCTTATCCACTTTATGGGTGGACTGCTCGATAGCTGAATCAAGCAGAGGCTTATAGGCGAGAGTTTTTTTGCCCTCAATGGCGCCAGAAGCGGCAATGATAGCCTTCGGCTGGGCGTGATCGATACGGATTGCCAACTCATGGGCAGCAAAACCACCAAACACCACTGAGTGAATGGCACCAATTCTTGCGCAGGCCAGCATGGCCACAGCGGCTTCGGCTATCATCGGCATATAGACGATAACAGTATCACCCTTTCCGACCCCAAGTTCAACCAGCGCACCGGCAAAGCTGGCTACTTGCTGCTGCAGCTCTTTATAGGTAATTTTTTTGATTGTATTGGTTACAGGACTATCATAGATAATGGCAACGTGATCCCCTTTCCCATTCTCTACATGGCGGTCAACAGCATTATAGCAGGTGTTCATTTTACCGCCGCGGAACCATCTGTAAAACGGCGGATTTGAAGAATCCAATACCTTATCGCACCACTTGTACCAGGTAATGCCTTTTGCGGCTTCTGCCCAAAACTCTTCCGGGTTGTCGACACTACTTTGAAAAACGGCATCAAAACTAGTCATAATCACTCCCCTTTTGGTCTGATGTTAGTCCACCTGTCCACCCTAACCACTTCCACTTGTATACAGCAATGAAGCGGATACAGCAAGCACTTTATTTAACATTGTTACAGATATCTTCACGAATGAAAAAACAGCCTCAATGTCAAATAATTTTAATTCCTTTATATACAACGACATACAATATATACAATTTATCACACTCGTTCTCGATATTGCACGTCTATAATTATGTTATTCAAATACACAGCAACCTATGTACCTTTTTTAACAGCATTTCCATTGACGAAATGAAAAAATTAGTAAATAATGCAAGTAACGTTGTTACATTTTTCAATTTATAACAAGTAATACTTATAAAAATGCCAACAATTCCTTATCTTTCCAACACAACAACCTGTAAGTCGATTAGCAACTTGCATGACAATATCTTTACGTATTTATGTCTTTTTTTTGATTATTTCGCTTCCCACCTATCCCATAAATGGTTTCACTGCCTACTGGCGGCCAAATCTCTCTTCCCATCAGCAGCAAGAACAGATACGCTGCTGGTGAAATACCGTTCCACAGTGGTATGAGGGAGCAGTTTATCATCCCTTGAAACGACACACCCTCCTTTTCAGAAGGTTCTGAGCATGCGGCTACCCGGCAGAAACAAACGAAGACCACTCCCGAAGATCATCCCGGTCAAAATCATTCTGCCGGTCTTACTTTCAATGTTCCTTTTCATTGCTACCTTTTTCGGCTTCATCCTGCCGCGCATTGAGGGCCAGCTGATGGAACGGAAACGGGAGATGATTCACGCCTTAAGTGAAGCAGCCCTCAGCTCAGTTAAGCATTACGCCAACATAGCAGCAAGCGGAACCATGACTGTAGAAGAAGCCAAGCAACAGGCTGCCGAGCATTTGCGGGATCTGCGCTATGGCCCCGAAGGCAAGGACTATTTCTGGATCAACGACACCCATCCGTACATGATCATGCACCCGTACCGGCCTGATCTGGAGGGAAAAGATGTAACGGAAGAGACAGACCCTGCCGGCCAGAAACTCTTTCAGGATTTTCTTGAGGCGGTCAAGGTGACCGGGGGCGGTTACGTCAATTACCACTGGCAGTGGCAGGATGATCCCAGTCGGGTTTTCTCAAAAATTTCTTACGTTCAGGAGTTTGCCCCCTGGCACTGGATCATCGGTACCGGCGTGTATGTTGAAGACGTGCATGCCCAGATAAATGCCATTACCAAAAACATGACATTTATTTTCCTTATCATCCTGCTGGTCATCGCCATGCTGTCAGTTTACATTATTTGGCAGGGTGCAAGCGTCGAGAACCGGCGCAGACAGATGGAGGTCTCACTCAGAAAGAGCGAAAACCGCTATCGACTGCTGACCGAGACAGCCAGGGAAATGATTCTGGTACTGGACAAGGATTTGCGCATCACCTACGCCAACACTGCTTTTACCAAAAACTGCGGCTACCCACTGGCCACAATCATTGACGCCTCCATTACCAGGATTCTCCCTTCTGAGCAGCAGATGATTTTTTTCAACAAGATTGACGCCGTCAGCAGTGATGCAAGCGATTCGTCGATGCTGGAGACTGAATTTATCGCTGACGACAACCGGATCATGCCGGTTGAGGCCAACTTTGCGCTGCTGGACGGTCAGGGAGGTCCCCTCACATTCCTGCTTACCGCCCGTGACATCACCGATAAAAAAAGGGCGGAAATCGAAGCACGGATGCGCCAGGAACAATTGATGCAAACCAACAAGATGGTGGCGCTAGGTACTCTTGTAGCCGGCGTCGCCCACGAAATCAACAACCCGATATCCTCGGTCATGCTGAATTTTCAGGTATATGAACGCTTCTGGCAGACTGCCCAGCCAATACTCGACAGCTATCATGCCGAAAACGGACATCTGGAGATAGGCGGCATGGACTATCCGCAATTACGGGAACGGATGCCCAAACTACTGCACTTTACCCGGGAGGGTGTATCGAGGGTCAAACGGATCGTTGGAGAGCTAAAGGAATTTTCCCGCCAGAATCCTGCCGAATTGCGAGAAGCGGTAAATCTCAACCAGGTAGTGGAAACCTCCATAGGACTGCTTACAGGTTTATTGAAGAAGGCAACAACGGATTTACGGGTTGAACTCGACGAAAACCTCCCGACGCTGCCCGGCAATAGCCAGCGCCTTGGTCAGGTGATTATCAACCTGCTGGTTAATGCATGCCAGGCCACAGATAATCCAAGCAAACCGATCATCGTCACCACCAGCTATCTGGAAGAGTCAGAGGAGGTACTACTTGAGATTATTGATCAGGGTGTCGGGATGACACCGGATGTACTCGAACGGGTCAAGGATCCCTTTTTTACCACCCGACGCGACAGTAGCGGCACAGGACTCGGCCTCTCCATCTCCGACACCATTATCCGCAACCATCGCGGTTGGCTCAACTTTAAATCTGAACCCGGACTCGGCACCACAGCCACCGTCCGGTTGCCGCGCTACGATATGAATGAAATTATTGGACGAATGATATGACCCGACCCAACCCCCAGGACCCTATTCTGGTTATTGATGATGAAGAGTCGATCCTGCTCTCAATCGACACCATTTTGCAATTGGCAGGCATGAACAATGTCATCACCTGTTCTGATTCGCGAAAAGCCATGGCCCTTGTCGAACAGTGCACTCCCAGTGTCGTGCTGCTCGACCTCAATATGCCCCATGTCAACGGCGAGGCGATCATTGAAGAGCTAACCGCTTTCCATCCACGGGTTCCCATCATTGTCATCACCGGCAGAATCGATGCAGAAACAGCAGTTGACTGTATGAAATCGGGGGCATCGGACTATATTGTCAAACCAGTTGAAGAAGAACGGCTGCTGAACGCCGTCAAAAAGGGTTTGCGCACCACCTCACAACTCTTCCCTGGAGAACAGTCAGCACAGGGGTATCAGTTAAAAAATCCTGAGGCCTTCGCAGCCATTATTACAGCATCCCCCAAGCTCTATACACTCTTCACCTATATCGAATCCATTGCTGGTACCGGCCAGCCGCTTCTGATTAAAGGGGAAACCGGCACCGGCAAGGAGTTGATGGCCCAGGCCACCCATGTAAGCAGCGGCAGAACCGGGAATTTTGTAGGTGTCAATGTCGCAGGCCTTGACGACAACGTCTTTTCCGATACCCTCTTCGGGCACACCCGCGGTGCTTTCACCGGTGCCGACTCCGATCGTCCTGGCCTTATTGAAAAAGCCGCAGGCGGGACGCTCTTTCTTGATGAAATCGGTGATTTGACGCCAGCTTCACAGGTCAAGCTTCTACGCCTTCTTCAGGAAAACGAATACCTGCCTCTAGGTAGTGACAGTTCACGCCGCAGCAACGCCCGCATCATCACCTCGACCCATGTCGATCTCTGGGAAAAGCAGGCAAACGGCCAATTCAGAGAAGACCTGCACTACCGGTTACGCACCCATCGTCTCAGGGTGGTGCCGCTCCGCGAACGAAAAGAGGATCTGCCACCTCTTGTCGACCATTTTCTTTCAGCCGCCGCCAAGGCCCTGAACAAGGCCCGCCCAAAGGTGCCCGGCGAACTTATCACGTTGCTCGAGACCTATCCATTCCCCGGCAATGTCCGCGAGCTGCAGGCCATGATTTTCGACGCCATGGCCCAGCACAAAAACACAATTCTATCCCTCACAGTCTTCCGTGAGCATATAGCCCGCATGCGGCGCATCGATGAAAAGCATCCCCCGCGTGCGATCGACTCAGGCATGGCCTTTTCCACCAAGGAGCCCCTCCCCAGCATCAAACAGGCCACCCGCATGCTCATTGAAGAGGCAATGATTCGCGCCAACAACAACCAGTCGATTGCCGCCTCGTTGCTCGGCATCTCGCAGCAAGCGTTGAGCAAACGACTGAAGTCTCTTTCCAAAGAGGACGAATAAAAAAAGATTACCAGTTTCAGCAGTGACAACAAAGCAATCCAGCAACCAACCACGATCCCTTGTTAACGATTGATCATTCAATTTCAAAGAGTAAAGACACCTTCTGACCCCACCATCCGTTGCCCCTACAACAAAGGTTGTAATCACAACCTTTGTTGTAATGTCGCTTAATACCTGAAAACCCCTATATTTTTTCGTTCCCCAGCCCGCATCCACAACAATGGTTGTACTTTTACGATAATGCCTTTTTTGCCCTTCCCCCTGTATCCACGTCATTTTTCAAAGTACCTCATGCATGGCACTCTAATTGCTTAAGTATTTTACAATCGGCATTCAAACATCCGTTACTGTTAAGCGGATACCCACCACCAATTCAAGAGAGGAGAAATGAGCATGGCAGACGCAAAAGCACCTGTAATGGGAAATCCCGCAGTCGTCGGTCTGGCTGGTTTCGGTCTGACCACCCTGATCCTTCAGTTCCATAACCTCGGTCTTGTCGGTGTTGGACCGATCGTGGCCCTTGGTTTTATCTTCGGCGGTCTTGCTCAGATGATTGCCGGCTACCAGGAATTCAAAGTCGGCAACAACTTCGGCTACAGCGCATTTGTATCATACGGTGCTTTCTGGATTGCATTGGCGATCATTTTCATGCTCAACCATTTTGACATCTATAAGTCCTCGGGCACCGACATCGGTTATTTCCTGATCGTCTGGACCCTCTACACCGTCATCATGTGGTTCGCTTCTCTGCGTATTCATGGCGCCATGGCCTCTACCTTCACCCTGCTGCTGGCAGGCTTCATACTGCTCGACCTGGCCCATTTCGGTTATCCGGCAATGACCAAGGTTGCCGCGTATGTTCTTATTCTTTGCGCTCTGAACGCCTGGTACATGATGGCCCATGTTATTTACCTGCAGATTTTCGGTCGCGATGTGCTTCCGGTTGGCAAGCCCTGGATCGATCCCAAGCCGATTGAAGAACGTGAATTGCAATCTGCTAAAGCCAGATGATAGAATTAAGGTGCTGTCGGTCTCGCCGGATGCAGCCGTGACCGACAGCTCAGTCTCCTGAATATGGTACTCTTTTGTACTCACCCGTGCCTGCTAGCTGGATGAAATTCACGAGACTGCAAAGGTTCCATGCTGCTCCTCCGCAGGAAGTCGGAGAAGCCACACTCCGACTTCCTGCACCTGCATTTACACCTATCCTGTCGGCGGAATGACCAGGGCCGGAACTCGTAGCTCCACACTACGATTACGCCTGTCCACCCAACCACAGCTCCGGCCCCAGCCGTCAGACAGGATAAACCTCACCAACACATCTCCCTCACCACACCTGGGTACGTTCTCGCCCTTGATCTCATACTCATCTTATGGGTATACTGCGCCTGACCTGTTCATGATTGACGCACTCAGCAATATATGGGCTTTCTCGCAGCAACCAATTGCCTCACCACTCACACAACCTGGAACGCATGACAACACCACCAGCAGACAACAACAAACCGCGGTA
Source organism: Desulfopila aestuarii DSM 18488 (assembly GCF_900143695.1). Lineage (GTDB taxonomy): Bacteria > Desulfobacterota > Desulfobulbia > Desulfobulbales > Desulfocapsaceae > Desulfopila > Desulfopila aestuarii. The sequence continues at coordinate 76,011 of NZ_FRFE01000021.1, read as the reverse complement.
CACATGCAACGAGTACAGAGAAGAAATGATCCTCGCCGGACTACAGCGTTCATTACAGCGACCGGGTCTTTCAGTAGAAGAGAAAGAACGAATAAAGCAAGAGATACAAAGCCTTGAAAAGGCTATGGGACTGTAGAAGGGAGCCCTCCTCCTCTGCAAACAATAACGGCCGCATCACCACCTTTTTGTGGTAATGCAGCCGCTTCACTGCTTCGTGCCTGCTCAGTTTGCTCCCCGCGACGAAGTCACATTTCCATCACCTCTTCAGGTCCGTATTCAACCACCTCGCCATCATGGGTCAATCCTGCCCAGCCGCCGCGTGCGTCAAGTGCTTTTACCAGACATTCGATCTGCGAGCCATCCACCAGATTAATCACACATTCACCCAATTGATCAAGGGTGTAGACCTGTCGGAAATCTTTCTCCTGAGCAAGATCTTTGAATTTTTTTGTGCCTTCCTCAAGTCGCAACACCTGCGCATGCACCTCGGGATCGACCTCAGCGATAGAACCTTTCAACTCAGCCACCCGCTCCTTCATTCTGATAATCTCACCGATGACCCGCTCCATCTCTTTTTCCTGATCTTTCGGGATGGACATCAAAATATTTTTGTGCAGCTCGATATCCCTTTCAACGAAATGAATCTTCTGCAATATTTGTTCGACCTTCTTACTCATTATCTACGCCTTTTCTCTCATATTGATTACTGATCAACTTGTGGAAACCTTGAAGAATTCACTGGACAGGCTCTACCTGCTTATCAACATCTTCGGAATTTACGACAGTTGCGGGATGCATAAACCGAAAGGTTGTCCCCTCACCGCTTCGTGAGGTAAAGGAGACCTTGCCACCAAGAATTTTTTCTCCGAAGAGTTTCATGGAGTAGGTACCAATCCCCCGCCCGGCCTGACCCTTGGTGCTAAAACTGCGTTGAAATATTCGGAGCGCGACCTCCTGTGGGATAACCGCATCATTCCACACGCAGAAAACAGGCGCCTCCTGCTCTTCCACCCACACCTTGACCGTCCCGCCTTCCGGTGTTGCCTCAAGCGCATTGACGATCATGTTCAGCAGTACCCTAAAGAGCGAGGAACCGTCTGTTTTTATACGGAGATGCTGATAGCTGTCGGGAAACTGCAGAAACCGTCCCTTCCCAGCCTTATGGCTTGCGAAGAAGACACGTAACTCCTGCAGGATCTGGCCGGCATCGCAATCGTGCCAGATGGGCGTATAAAAGCTTGCTTCTTCTTCAAAAAGACATTTCTGCATAGCCACTTCATTAGAAAGCCGGAGAGACGCATCGAAAATCGCCGAGGACAGGGTGGAAGGATTTTCATCAACAAGCAACTCACTAGCTTGCACCATCATGCTCAACATATTATTGATATCATGAAAGAATGTCCGTTCCAGAGCGGCCCGTTGTTCCTGAAGTGTTATATCCTGAAGAAAGAGCAGTACATACATTTTGCCATTCAGCCGGATAGGATTTGCCCGCACCTGGAGAGCCAGTTGCACCTCTTTGCCATTTTTAAAGGCGGTAAGAGCACATTTCCGTTCCACGGCAGCTGCAGTTTCAAGACATGTAACTATAGCTATGGCTGCTCCGCATGTCGAACAGTACCGACTCGTACCGCAACCACCGGGTTCCTCGTTGGCATGGATACAGTCAACAGCCTCACCCGGACGCAACCCAAGCACCTTCGCGCCATCCTGGATACCCAGCATTTCCAAAAATGAGGTGTTCAGCGAAACTATCTGCCGATCTTCGTTCAACACCGCAATCAAGCCACCGATACTGGTAAGCAACCCAGATATCACTGGGTTGTTACTGACAATATCGATATCGATCTGCAATTCGCCGCTGCCTGCACGTTTGGCAGAGGCAAAATAACTTCCCACCGCCTGGTCAGTCTTGAGATTTGCCATGGCCTTACACCCCAAAATACATTTTTTACCGGTCCTGGACCGCTAAACATTCAAACCGACGGACCTCTCAAACAGCTGCAGTTTGCCCTAAATAGGAGAGAATGTCACCCATCAAACGATGAATAACCAGGAAGCACCCGGATTCCGCAGCCAGAATTCTCTGTTCGCTCTGAACGTATCGGGCTTCAACCAATTCGTTCCGACAATGCTCCACCAGCGCCATGGCCGACTCCGGGGTTGTCTCCAGGTGAAACTGCAGGCCGATAACCGAGGGCCCATACTGAAAGGCTTGATGGGCACAGCCCTCACTACGTGCTATCTGAACAGCCCCGGCTGGTAGATCGAAAGTCTCACCATGCCAATGGAACGCCTCGACTGACGACGGAAACGGAAAAACATTTGTATTTTGAGTGCTCACGCCATACACCGGAAACCAACCGATCTCCTTTTCTGCATTGGGGTAAACCCGTGCCCCAAGCACATTGGCAATCAGCTGTGCGCCTAAACAGATCCCCAGCACAGGCTTACCACTCGCAATAACCTCGCCAACAAATCGCTTTTCCGCCACCAGCCACGGGAACTCTTCCTCGTCGTTAACACTCATCGGTCCACCCAGGACCACCAGCAGATCAATCCCTCCCGGCAGCGGCAGATTATCACCGGCAAACAACTTTGTGCAGCTTACCTCCCAGCCGGCAGAATTACACCACGACGCAATACTGCCAAGCCCCTCAAAGGCAACATGCTGCAGATAATGCACCCGCATCGCTCCCCCCTTTACCCCTGCGCCCCTGACCTGAACACTTCACTTTTTGTCCAGTTTAGCAGCTATTGCTTTCCCAAGCTCCACTGCCGCCTGCATCGCCGCAGGTTGCTCCTCAAAACACTGCACGCCAACCGACTCGACAGTGGAACCCGATCCATAGAGCATGGTGATACCGGTCATCTTGCACTCATCACCATGACCACATTTTATACAGGGAACATTACCTTCAACTCGCACCGCGCCAAGAAACTCCATCCCCTCTTCCATCATGTAGAAGCGGATGGCGTTGCTGCCAAAATCAAACGCCGGCGGCAACATATCTGCTCCGTGGGGAACGGCACAGGTAATGATTGCGCCACCAGGTTTTCCGGCCATGAAACCGTGGGTATGGCGAAGCGGATACAGACGCTCGATAAAGGCTTTCGTTCTCGCATCAAGCGACGAGTAGGGGGTAAACCCGCCTATGATGAGCGCATCCGCCTCTTTGGCCTTTTCCGCCAGCATGATACCATCGTCTTGTATTACGCAGGTGTTGGTTTCCACACAGCCCAGACATGCCTGGCATGGGGCAACCGTATAGTCCTTGAGCTTAACGAACTCTGTCTCAAGTCCCGTGGCATCAAGCGCATGACGTAATGCTTTATCAGTGCTACTGTTTTTTATGGGCGAACCTGACACTCCCAATACTTTCATGAAAATTCTCCTGCAACCCAAACAGATATAATATCGGACTTCTACCAAACCACCGCCCCTGGAAATGCAGAACATCCCCAGGCGACAACAGACTACCACATCGCAGGGATTTGGTAATGCGACAACTACTGCGTCCGTGGCAAATCATTCATAGTATTGCTTGTTTGACAGACGGTAGACAAGACCCACCACCAGACCAATGATCACCACCACCGCAGCAGCAAGCGAATACTTAAAAATCGGCTCAATATCTTTAAACTGTTGGAAAATGTTGAGACTGAAAATGGAGAGGAGCGCAACGAGAAAGATGATGGCAAGATGATACGCGAAATGTGTCCGGCCGAACCTCTTGCGTGTAAAATCTCGGAAGTAGAAAATATTTTCCAGCCAGATCACGTTCTGGATCTTTTCCTTGAGTTCTTCGTCAATATTTCTCCTGAGATACCAGACCATAAATGCCAGGCAGCAAAAGAATGCAAAAACACAATACGTTGCCACATCCAAGAACAACAGCTCTGTCTGACTGGTTTCCATAGGCGATTTCCCCGAAAAAGAAGATGGAAGTGGCACGACTTTGATGCAGTGCCTGTTTCAGTTGGCAGGGCGGGACAGTGTCACGAAAAGAATTGATCTTCTCGAGCAATTCACATCTGGTTCAACACACATCTCTCCCAATTGAGTTTGATGGTAAGTTTTTCATCCTCATAGACGAGCTTACATATGTGCTTCGAGTTGCAACAGAGAACCCGATCCGGCCCTACCTTCTTACCATTGACCTCAACACATTGGCAATCGACAGCAACCTCAGCCTCAATTGCTGGACAGAATCTGGTTGATCTCGTTATTCTCAGCATAGCAACTCCGGCAGACTGGCCCCCTGGAATCGTGACAGCATCTTCGACGATAGATCGTTATTTCGCAGCGAATTCATGACATCGAACAGCTTATCAAGTAACGTACAACACGTATACACCATAAATCGTATTCTATTGCGTTCCCAACCCAAAACACTCGATCAGGGTGAGATCAAACATACGAACATGGTATACCGTTAAGAACCAAAAGCCAACGAAATTGGTAGGGTTGGCACTGCTGCCCTAATACCAAGGAGAACCACCACATCTGGTTTCTCGGTGCGGACAGGCGGTTTTCCTGTACTAGGCTGCAGTCAGTACCTTAAGATTGACGTTTTCGACAATATCACGTGTTTTTTCGTGGTAGCTGACCATATGCGCCACTTTCATATGAGCCTGAAGGTCTTCAAGACTATCCCACTTTTCTATTACTGTCACAACATTGCCATCCAGTTTCTGCGCTGCAAAACCAGACCCCATATCGATGGTAGGTACATATTCCCTGCACCCTTTCTCCTGAAGAACGAGTGGAACATTGGCTTTGAAGATTTCAAGGAAGTCGGCCATTCGACCTTCACGAACGTGAATTGCAGCAATAACGTGTATCATATCGAACTCATGAGCAATAGTTATAGTCGCTTTGACGACCAGTAAATCATATGGAGATAAAGCCTAACGCTTCGAAAAAATTCAGGACAATTTTCGCTTGATACGGTGTTACACTTTTTTCACAAACTCAGATTTGAGCTTCATTGCACCTATACCATCAATTTTACAGTCTATATTATGATCTCCGTCTACCAGTCGGATGTTTTTCACCTTGGTCCCTACTTTTACCACGAGTGATGAACCCTTCACTTTCAGGTTTTTCATCACTGTAATAGTATCACCATCCTGGAGCATATTCCCGTTTGCATCGGTTATGACCTTCGCCTCGCTCTCATCCGTATCGGTTATTTCTTTTGACCATTCATGCCCACACTCGGGGCAAACATACATGGTGCCATCATCATATGTGTACTCGGAACTACATTTTATACAATTTGGGAGATCACTCATTTGAAATTCCTTATCCTTGGATACTACGTCAGTTTAACAATCGAGTCCCAGCGAAGCCTTTGAGATATTTGATTATGTTATATTCAATATATTGTCATTCGGTCGTATAACTATGCCGGCTATTTGGATAATTTCATTCCCCAAACCATTCATCCTCATATTCCATACATCGTGTATACATCTCCCGTGACCATGTTTTACATGGGTCATATGCTTCTGGGCTGACAGAATCTCTGAAATACATGCATTCTTTATGAGTCCATATCAAAACAAGATCTGTACACAAGCTCTCTCTACTCGCTTCACTTGTTCCATTGTATCTCTCTATCCATTTTTTTGAAAATGCACATCCTGACAACGCATGTTTTTCTAAAACATCTTTCTTTTCAGTTTCAATTGTTCTAATCCACTGCAGCGCGGCGGTGTAGCAACTATCATTCACATCGGATGAATATGCAAAAGTTGCGGATTGAGAAAAACTTACCAGAAAAAGAATTACAACCTCCTCTATTCGTCCCGTTCCAATCAAATATTATCACCTCTGGTTTACCGGACAATTACCTGCTGAATTGGCAGGCTCGCCAAACAACTTATCAAAGACTTTTATACTGTTCGACCTACCTTGTACTTTTTCATCGCGGGACTGAACATATTATGGGATATCAGCAAATCCCCGCACAGTAGTCCCTTACTAACTTGCGATCAATACAAAAGCGGCGAAAACCACCAGTGTTTTCGCCGCTTGTATAAAACATCATCCGTTTTGCTATCTACTGCACACCAGAACCTATCGTGTCCAGACTTCAGGCTCATACGATCCCGGGGTGCAGTATTCAATCCGGTATGGCTTGATCACAATGACACGGTAGCGCGGATCATCCGGTCCTTCAAAGATCGGGGACAGCATATCATTCCAGAAACTGTGACGCTCGTCTTTATCAGCTGTTACTGTTGCCACACCCTGAATCTGCAAATAGGGCTGCATTTCCATGAAGCTGTTAACACCGCACGTGAGATGCACGTCCGAGCGCCCTTCAATATGTTTTACTTTGCGCGACTCTGCAAAGGTCGCGCAGCGAATGATCAGATCACCGTCTCCAACCGTCACGACATAACGAACCCAGGGATTACCCATTTCCGTGACTGTGGCAAGAGCTGCAAGCTGTGGCTTATGCAGGATGGACAGAATACGTTCTTTTAGATCTGACATGTCGTTACTCCTTATATCGTTGGTTAGAAATCGTTCATCAGTACTGGCTAATGATGGAGAATGTAATACCACCTCACCACTTTGCCAGATTTTTCGCTCGTAATGTGGTTAAGGTTGGATCGTTGCCACCATGGCCCACTGGAGCCGTGTTCGTTTCGTGACAGCATCTCTTCTTCCATCCAATGGCCCTTTGTCTTTTCTGACCTGCAACGAAGAGAATCGAGCTTTTGGCAATTCTATCATTAAAGCATAGACATCATATCCTTGGCACATTATCATGACAAACTTTAGGTTGCCATGAAGCTTCTGATTCGTCGGAACAATTCACTGTCACTACTTAACACTTCACCTGCACCTCTTCACGGGATCATTCATTCCTTGCTGCAGGTTGAACTCAAGATATTCAAGGACACACAATGATATATGCTGCTATAACCGGTTGGGGAAAGTGTTTGCCTCCCGCTATATTGTCAAATGACGATCTGGCAACCTTTCTTGATACAACTGATGAATGGATCACCAGCCGAACCGGCATGAAAGAACGGCGGATTTCGCACGTGGATGTTTCAGAACTCGCGTATGTCGCTGCCGCCAGAGCGTTAGCGGCAGCAGGCAAAAAAGCGACCGACATTGATCTTATAGTATTTGGTTCGACCACTTTTGATGAACTATGCCCAAATGCGGCTTCAAACGTACAACGATTACTGGGTGCGAGCAACGCCGCATGCATGGATGTCAATACTGCCTGTACCAGCGGAATGTATAGTCTGTCTGTTGCCACCGCTATGATAAAGAGTGGTGTTGTCAATTCAGCGATCGTTATTGGCGCGGAAGTTGTTTCAAAAGTGATGGAATGGAGCAACCGGGATGTCGCGGTCCTATTTGGCGATGGCGCAGCAGCATTATATCTGGAGAAAAGTGAAACCGAGCAGGGCGTTTTGGCTGAATCGCTTGGATGCTACGGTGAGTCACGCGAAATCCTCTCTGTGCAGGGTTGGGGGATGAAATATGCTGATAAAAAAAGGATATTAGGAGATACATCCTGGGCATTTGCAGGCCAGGAAATATTCAAAAAGGCCATCGCCGGCATGTCGCAGGCTTGTGAAAAGACTTTGGCAAAGTCCGGCTTACAGACCGAGGACATTGACCTTGTCGTTCCCCATCAAGCCAATTTACGTATTATCGATACGCTTGCTAAAAAGATGAGGCTGCCAAAGAATAAAGTATTCATCAATATCGAGCGTTACGGAAACATGTCAGCGGCGACAGCTTTGATAGCATTGGTGGAAGCGGTCCAGGAAGGACATGTTGCGGCCAACAGCTCTATACTTATGCCCGCATTTGGTGGAGGGTTAACCTGGAGTGCTCATTTGATCAAATGGGGTGAACGGACCCAGGTTATTTCTGAATCTGAAATAGCCTTACCGGATACAACACAAACCGGTCTGGAACTCGTTGATGAATTGCGTCGAAAACCTTGAGGTGAACCAGATTCGGATTCCACCCAAACGACATAGACAACGCGTTACCCCATTACCATCGGCGTATCTGTGAGCATGACCGCGGTACAATCAACATTCGTATTGGTGTGAAAGATGGAAATCTGGATACCTTTTGTACTGGCTACCACCGTTATCCTGGTCATACCTGGCCCGACAATCATCCTGGTCATAAGCCAGTCCGTAACCCATGGCAGACGGTCGGTTGTGCCTCTGGTGAGCGGCGTTCTTTTGGGTGATTTCACCGCGATGACCCTTTCCCTGCTCGGCCTTGGCACCATTCTGTCGGCCTCGGCAAGTCTCTTTGCCATCTTTAAATGGATCGGAGCCATCTACCTGTTGTATCTCGGTGTAAAACTATGGCGAGCGAATCCAGAAGAAATTTCTGCCACCAAGCCATCCAGGATGGCATCAAGCAGATCGCTCTTCTGGAGTTCATTTATCGTCACCGCTCTCAATCCCAAAAGCATTGCTTTTTTCGTCGCATTTCTCCCGCAGTTCATACGGCCAACAGAACCATTACCTCAGCAGTTACTCCTCCTTGGGGGCACCTTTCTTATTCTGGCCACAGTCAATGCAGCACTCTATGCAATCTTTGCAGGCCAACTGAGCGAGCACATCCAAAAAACACGGGTGCGTAGATGGTTCAATCGTGTTGGTGGCAGCGCACTTATTGGGGCTGGGATCGTGACGGCGTCCATGCAGCAAAGCACCTGAAGCGTATAACTCTACGCTTCAGGTGCTTTGCTTTGTTACCACTCTGTACTTCCATGCAAGTCGTACGATATCTACTGTTCTTCCTCGACTAGAATGCCCCAGATTTCTTCTGAATACTCCTTAATAGTCCGATCGGTGGAGAATTTTCCCATGCGGGCAACGTTCAGGATCGCCATCTTCGTCCAGTTGTCCTGATCGAGGAAAGCCTCATTGACCTTGTTCTGACAGTTAAGATATGACTCAAGGTCAAGCATGAGCAGATAGGGATCGTACTGGTCCAACAGGCTATCGGCCAGGGGCTGGAACAAGGCCTTATCGCCCCGGGCAAAAGAACCGTTCCTGAGACTCTCTATTATATTATAGACATCCCTGTTCTGTTCACATATCTGCATCGGCGAACGGCTTGGATTCAGTTTCTCATATTCTGCCTCCTCAGCTGTCATCCCGAAAAGGAAGAAATTTTCTTCACCAACCTCTTCACGAATCTCGATATTCGCGCCATCCAGGGTGCCGATGGTAAGTGCTCCATTTAAGGAAAACTTCATATTACCTGTACCCGATGCCTCGGTGCCGGCAGTGGAAATCTGCTCTGAGAGATCGGCAGCAGGCATGATAATCTCGGCCTGCGAAACATTGTAATTCGGTAGAAACACCACCTTCAGTCGATTGGCGATCCGCGGGTCGTTGTTCACCACCTCGGCAATGGAGGTGATGAGCTTGATAATAAGCTTGGCCCGCCAATAGCTTGGCGCCGCTTTACCGGCGAAGATGGCGGTTCGAGGCGGGACATTTGTGCCAGGGTTACGCAGAATATGGTGATACAGATAAATAAGATGCAGGGCATTCAGCAGCTGTCGCTTATACTCATGGATGCGCTTTACCTGAACATCAAACATCGAATCCGGATCGACAGTGACCTGCGTCTCCTTGAAAATGTAGTCCGCCAGACGAACCTTGTTCGCCCGTTTAATATCGCTCCATCGTTTACGGAAGGTTTTCTTACCGGCATGTGCTTCAAGATTTCGCAACTCATCAAGATTGGTGATCCAGGCAAAGCCGAGGTTTTTGCTGATCAGGTCCGCCAACTCCGGATTGGCCTGCAACAGCCAGCGCCGCGGGGTAATACCGTTGGTTTTCGAATTGAACTTACCTGGATAAAATTTATCGAAGTCATGAAAAAGCCTGGTCTGCAACAGCTTGGTATGCAAAGCCGCCACCCCATTTACCGAATGACTGCCGACAATGGCCAGATGGGCCATCCGCACCTTTTTACCGCCATCTTCCTCGATGATTGAAAGCTTGCGCAATTTATTGCCGTCGTTAGGATACTTCTGGGCGACAGTCTCCAGAAATCGATGATTGATTTCATAGATAATCTGCAGATGACGTGGCAACACCTTGCCCAGCAGTTCCACGGTCCACCTCTCCAGCGCTTCCGGCATCAACGTATGGTTGGTGTAGGCAAAGGTCCTGACGGTGATATCCCAGGCCTTTTCCCAACCGATTCCCTCCTCATCCAGCAAAAGCCGCATCAACTCCGGAATGGCGATAGCCGGATGAGTGTCGTTTAACTGGACCGCAACATGGTCGGGAAAAGCGTCAAATGTTTCATTTTTTTTCTTATAGCGGCGCATGATGTCCTGAAACGTCGCCGCCACAAAGAAATACTGTTGCTTGAGGCGCAATTCCTGGCCGGCGAGATTGTGGTCCGGCGGATAAAGGACCTTCGAGATAGTCTCTGAACTCACCTTCGACTCAACCGCAGCGATATAATTTCCCTGCCCGAAATAGCTGAGATCAAGTTCACGCGAAGCCCGTGCCGTCCATAATCGCATATTGATGACATGGTCATTCCGATAACCGGGAATCAACATATCGCAGGGCATGGCCATGACATCTTTCGTATTGACCCATTGGGCTCGATAGTTCCCCTTGTCGTCCTGATAGGTGGTGACATGACCGTAGAACTTTACAGGAAAGACCGGCACTCGTCGGTCAAAGGCCCATGCTGTACCATAGCGTAACCAGTTATCAGGAGTCTCCACCTGATTGCCATCGACTAACTGCTGATAGAACAAACCGTATTCATAGCGGATCCCGTACCCGTAGGCCGGAATTTTCAGGGTGGCGATAGAGTCCATAAAGCAGGCAGCCAGCCTGCCAAGACCACCATTACCAAGGCCTGCATCCTCTTCTTCGTCGCAGATCTCACTCAAATCATACCCGAGGTCGGCCACCGCCTTCTTCACCTCGTCCATAATACCCAGATTGATAACGCTATTCAGCAATGACCGACCGATAAGAAACTCCAGCGAGAGATAGTAGACCCTTTTTTTCTTTTTGGCATAGAAGGTCTTCTGGGTGGCGATCCATTTTTCAACCATCAGATCACGCATGGTGTAAGACAGTGCCTTGGATATATCCACCGCCCCGGATCGCTCAGGATCACGTCCCTGAAAGCTCATCAAGTGGTGAATGATATTTTCCCTGATCGTTTCGGCATTGGTCTTAAAATGTAAAGAAGAGCTCGGCCCATCGTCGCGTACGGCACTGGAAACCACTTTATTCTGCACTTTCATCTGCATCCTCCTTCGGAATTCTCCTGTTGCCAACATGCGGATGTTCATTCGTCCGGCTACGACCCGAGGCCGTACCGAACAGAACTCTACGTAGTATTTTCTTTAAGAATCTTCAAAGCTCTATGAGCGAACCTGGCTACCACCAGGTTGCCGGCACAAAATCTTCCTCCATATCTTGAAAATGGAGGGGAAATATAATGCTCATGAAATGGGTTATGACGAATTGGTTTACCTTTGACCTGCCTACACTCTGCCACTTTTCGTCAGGCATTGTCCAGCCCCTCTTCACCAATTTTACAATTTCTTGCCCATTATATCACTTTGTGGTATGTACCAAATCCCATTTCTGTCATATTCTTTCCATCTCACAATAAGGTTAGTCCATAATTCAAAAGAGCAAACTCTCTTTTACCAAACCCGGAAACCCAAGCCAGACGGCAGGATACATTCCCACCGGATCTCCCATTTTTTACAATTACAATTCAGAGGCACTCATGACGGAAAATAAACAAAAACAACCGTACCTGGTATTCGCTATAATTTTTATCGTTGGATTCGTCTGCGGCGTCGGCTTTGCAGTGTATAAGCTTGATGCAGGCGAAGGCCAACAGACCGCCGCCACCAGCCAGCAAAAAAATGCGGAAGCCGACCAGATGGCTGCAGCCATCACCAACCTCGAAGCGGCAGTGACAGCCAAACCTGACGATTTCCAAACCTGGGTCCAGCTTGGGCACCTCTATTTCGATACCGGTCAGCCTGAAAAGGCAATCACGGCGTATACCACTTCTCTGAAATACCACTCCGGTGACGCCAATCTCATCACAGATCTTGGTGTCATGTACCGTCAGGTAAAGCAACCGGAAAAGGCTATCGAAATGTTCGAAAAGGCCCAGGCCATGGATCCGATACATCAACCCTCACGCTTCAATGAAGGCATCGTACGCTTCTATGATCTCAAAGATACCGAGGGCGCTATTGCCAGTTGGGAAGAACTGCTTAAAATTAACCCTGATGCAACAGCTGGTAATGGCCAGAAGATCAGAGAGTTTGTCGATCAGATAAAAAGCGGTCAGATAAAAAACTAAGACCGTCCATCCAAAACGCCGTCCAGACAATGAGATATACCGTCATGGACGGCGTTCACATATCGAGTACCATCGCAAACGGTACTTCACGGAAAAGAGGAGAAAAGAATGAAGCTGGAAACCCTCGCCGTACACGCTGGACATAAAGTTGATCAAGATACCCTTTCCCGCGCTGTTCCGATTTATCGGACGAGCGCGTATATGTTCAAATCCACCGAACATGCCGCCAATCTTTTTGCCTTAAAAGAGTTGGGCAACATCTACACCAGGATAGGCAACCCCACCCAGGACGTACTCGAACAGCGGATGACCCTGCTTGAAGGCGGCGCAGCTTCCCTGGCACTCTCTTCCGGCACTTCGGCCATTTTCTACACCATCATCAATATCTGCCAGCACGGGGACGAAGTGGTAGCTGCCAACAACCTCTACGGAGGCACTTTTGCCCAATTCGACTCGATCCTGCCCCAGCTGGGCATCAAGGTGAAAATGGTCGACCCTTCTGACCCAGATAATTTCAAGGCAGCAATCACCGGGAGAACCCGGGCAGTCTATTGCGAGACCCTGGGCAACCCGGCACTGAATATGACCGACATCAGAGCCGTTGCAGATATCGCCCATGCAGCAAAACTGCCGCTCATCGTCGATTCCACCTTCACCCCGCCAACCATGTTCAGACCCATCGAACATGGTGCCGACATCGTCATCCACTCGCTCACTAAATGGCTGGGCGGCCACGGCACCGGTCTTGGAGGCATCGTCATCGACGCAGGAACCTTCGACTGGACCGATCAGAAATTTACCCTCTACAATGAGCCCGACCATTCATATCATGGTCTCCGCTACGCCCACGATCTTGGGCCGATGAACCCCATCGCCTTTGCGCTCAGAATGCGGCTGGTGCCGCTTCGTAATCTTGGTGCCTGTATCAGTCCGGACAACTGCTGGATGTTTTTACAGGGCATCGAGACCCTGCCCCTGCGCATGGAGCGCCACTCGGAAAACGGCATGGCCGTCGCCCAGCACCTGCAGCAGCATGAAAATGTTGACTGGGTCAATTATCCTGGCCTGCCAGGATCGCCCGGCCATGAAACTGCCGTCAAATACCTGAAAAACGGTTTCGGAGGCATGATCGCATTTGGTATTCGCGGTGGCAGGGAGGCCGGTCAGAAATTTATCGAGAGCCTGCAACTCTTCTCGCATCTGGCCAATGTCGGTGACGCCAAGTCACTGGCCATACATCCGGCGACCACAACGCACTCCCAGCTCACGACAGAGCAGTTGCAAGCGGGTGGTATATCCGACGGCATGATCCGCCTCTCTATTGGTATCGAACATATCGACGACATTCTTGCTGACCTCGACCAGGCGATTGCAGTAGCACATAAATAGACCGACATCAAAGGAAACAGGAGATGTCTGCAATACCATCCATCGAGACTGCCACTTCACCCTTTCCCCACGATTCGGTGGGGAAGGTGAAGAAACAGCAGTTCACTTTTGCTGAACCGCCAGGTGAATTGGTGCTGGAGAGTGGGGCCAGGCTCGGCCCAATCACCATCGCCTACGAGACATACGGCACCTTGTCGCCGGCAAAAGACAACGCCATCCTTATCGCCCACGCCTTTTCCGGCGATGCCCATGTGGCCGGATATTACACTGATGACCCCACCACCGAAAAACCCGGATGGTGGGATTTCATGGTAGGCCCGGGTAAAGGGATCGACACCGATACTTACTTTGTTATCTGCACCAATATTCTCGGCAGCTGCATGGGCTCCACCGGCCCAAGCTCTATCAGCCCGGAAACCGGGGAACCATATGGCATGGAATTTCCCATGGTCACCATCGGTGATATGGTCGCAGCCCAGAAGTGTCTGATCGACCATCTGGGCATCTCCAGGCTCCATGCCGTGATCGGCGGCTCGGTGGGTGGCATGCAGGTTCTTGAATGGTGCGTGCGATATCCACATATGGTCCGTTCTGCCATCCCCATTGCAACCACCATGCGCCATTCGGCCTTGGCTATAGCTTTTAACGAGATTGCCCGCCAGGCCATCATGGCTGATCCCAACTGGCGTCATGGCGATTATTACGCCGGTCAAAAACCGGATATGGGTCTAGCTGTTGCCCGCATGGTTGGCCATGTCACCTACCTTTCTGACGAGGCAATGCGTCGTAAGTTTGGCCGTCAGCTGCAGAACAAGGATGATTTTTCCTACGACTTCGGCATTGATTTCCAGGTGGAAAGCTACCTGCGCCACCAGGGCAGCAAGTTTGTACAGCGTTTTGACGCCAACTCACTCCTCTACATCACTAAGGCTGCCGATTATTTTGACTTAAAAGATACAATCAGCACCCCATCCTGCATCGATGACCTGCACAAAGCACATCTTAAATTTCTCGTTATCTCATACAGTTCGGACTGGCTCTACCCAACCTACCAGGCCAAGGAACTTATCCAGGCCTTAAAACGCACCGGCCAGGACATGAGCTTTTGCGAGATCGAGGCCGATTGCGGCCATGATGCCTTTCTCATCAAAGATATCCGGCTAACCAATTTGATACGAGGTTTTCTCCATGGTGTCCCCCGTAACTGAAACGATACGGTTTGACCTGCAGGTCATCGCCGACTGGATCGAACCTGGCAGCCGGGTGCTTGACCTCGGATGTGGCAAAGGGGATCTGCTCGCCTGGCTCACCGCCAACAAACAGATTGTCGGTACCGGCATCGAGCTTGACAAAGAGAAAGCCGCTTACTGTATTGGTCGTGGTTTAAGCGTATTGCAGGGAGATCTAAGTGAAGAGGTTGCCGATTATCCAGACAAGAGTTTTGATTATGTCATTCTCAGCCAGACACTCCAGCAGATCTACGAGCCCGCCCAACTGCTCTATTCATTGTCGAGGATCGGCCGGCGTGTCATCGTTTCCTTTCCCAACTTCAGCCACTATACCATCAGACTGCAGCTGATGTTTTCTGGGCACGCCCCGAAAAATGACCAGCTGCCTTACTCGTGGTACGACACCCCCAACATCAGGGTTATAACCTTATCTGATTTCCAAAAGTTCGCCCGCGATGTCGGCTATACCATCGTGAAAGAGATTGCCATCAACACCAACAGTGCCAATAGTTCTGGAAGTGTTGTGGACTTTCTACCGAACCTCAGGGCGACGTACGGAATCTTTGTCATCGAAAAGAAAGGTTGAGTTTTCTCATTCTCTCCACTTTCATCGATGTTTACTTTTTTTCTTGAACCAAACTACCCATCACTCCCATGGCAATACAAACACGAATAGGCCCGGTAACAGATTCCCTCTCCGCCATCTGTGAGCATATCCAGCACTCCACAGGTTGCAAGCATGACAAGGTTCCGGCTGTGGTTAAGAAGTTGCTCAGCTCCTGGCAGGCTAAGGAATGTTATGAGCATATCAGCCCGGTATCGATACCATCGCACGCCCAGATAATCGATATCGTTAACCAGGCACGTCGCATCCTTTTTCCCGGCTACTTCACCAAGACCAAACTCCACGCTTCAAACCTGGAGTATTACATCGGCAAAGAGACCACGGACCTCTACGAAAAGCTCTCCGAGCAGGTCACCATGGCCATTCGCCACGACTGCCGTCGCCACGGTCAGCCCTGCACCGCCTGTGAGGAACAAGGACATCAGATTGCGCTGGCATTTATCGAGGAGCTGCCTCAAGTCGCCGCGATCCTGGCCAGCGATATCCGCTCAACTCTTGATGGTGACCCGGCAACAGATAACCCGGATGAAGTGATATTCAGCTATCCCGGCCTGCTTGCCACCTCGGTATTCAGGGTCGCTCATGTGCTTTACACCCTGCAGGTGCCGATCATCCCACGAATCATGACCGAGTATGCTCACAGCCTCACCGGTATCGATATTCATCCGGGCGCCACCATTGGACCAGGGCTGTTCATCGATCACGGCACCGGTGTGGTCATTGGCGAAACAGCGATCATCGGCAAAAACGTGCGAATCTACCAGGGTGTCACTCTAGGGGCCCTGTCCCTGCCCCGTGATGCCGGTGAGCGGTTGCGCAATAAAAAACGCCACCCGACCATTGAGGATGATGTGATCATCTATTCCAACACCACCATTCTTGGCGGCGACACGGTCATCGGTGCCGGTTCCGTTATCGGCGGCAACATCTGGCTGACAGAAAGCGTCGAAGCCGGCACCAAGGTGCTGCTAAAGCGTCCTGAACTGATCTATTCGCACTCATTTTAAGGATTCTTCCTAAGATACTATCAAGGAGCTGATTATGCCCCGCAATTTGACAGAGACCATTGGCAATACCCCGCTCTTGAGCCTAAACAATTTCGGTGTGGGCTGTGCTGCCACCATCCTCGGCAAACAAGAATCACGCAATCCTCTGGGTAGCGTCAAGTGTCGTATTGCCGTCTCGATGATTGAAGCGGCTGAGCGGGACGGCTCAATCACCGCCGGCACCACGGTAATCGAACCGACCAGTGGTAACACCGGCCTTGGGTTGGCCTTTGTCTGTGCAGCCAAGAACATCAAGCTTATCCTCACCATGCCGGAGTCGATGAGCATCGAGCGGCGAAAACTGCTCAAGCATCTTGGCGCCGGGCTGGTTTTGACTCCGGCAGCAAAAGGAATGAACGGGGCAATCGCAGCGGCACAAGAGCTCCTCGCCACAACGCCGAATGCCTTTATGCCCAATCAATTTGCCAATCCGGCCAACCCTGAAATCCATCGCCGGACCACTGCCGAGGAGATCTGGCGTGATGCTGATGGTAAGGTTGATATTTTTGTTGCAGGTGTCGGTACCGGCGGCACTATTACCGGTTGCTCCGAGGTGTTGAAAAAATACAACCCGGCCATGCACGTTGTCGCCGTTGAGCCCGAAGATTCACCCGTACTGTCGGGTGGGAAACCGGGACCGCACAAGATCCAGGGGATCGGCGCAGGATTCGTGCCGGAGATCCTCAATCGGGAGATTATCGACGAGGTCGCAACTGTCAGTAACGATGCCGCGTTTGCTACTGCCCGGGAACTGGCGAAAACAGAAGGTATCCTCTGCGGTATCTCCTGCGGGGCCGCGGCCCATGTTGCGCGGGAAATTTCCAGAAAACCTGAAAACAGCGGCAAAACCGTGGTAGTCATTCTGCCGGATACCGGAGAGCGCTATCTCAGCACCCCGCTAC
The DNA here is from genome assembly GCF_900143695.1 of Desulfopila aestuarii DSM 18488. Classification (GTDB taxonomy): domain Bacteria; phylum Desulfobacterota; class Desulfobulbia; order Desulfobulbales; family Desulfocapsaceae; genus Desulfopila; species Desulfopila aestuarii. The sequence goes on along the minus strand of NZ_FRFE01000021.1, from coordinate 58,432 downwards.
TGGCAGAAGACTGAGGAGCAAAACCAGAAGTGGCTCGCCCCAACCACTTTCAATAGCAATCTCAAAAAGATCGTAGTATCGTTGGCTCGAACCATTCTTCCACTACTGCAAATTTTGAAGGGAGGGCCGAGCCATCGAAACTCGACACCTGCGCATATTCGCTGCCGTCTACAGAAGTCGCAGCTTTACCAAGGCGGCGGAAATACTGCATACCAGCCAGCCGACCATCAGCGAACATATCAGAAACCTGGAACTCCGGCTCAATTGCCGTCTTTTCGACCGGTTGGGCCGTACCATCATGCCCACCAAGGAAGCTGAAGTTCTATATCCCCGCACCCTCGCCATTCTCGAAGATCTGCAGAAACTTGAAGACGACCTGGCCATGGTTGGTCAGTCGGTGTCAGGTGAGCTGATCATCGGTGCGTCTACCATTCCCGGTGCGTATATCCTGCCGTCCATTGCCTCGTCATTTAAAAGCAGATATCCTGGTATCTCGTTTGAAATACGCATCGAGGATTCAGCCCGAATCATCGACTCCCTTTTGGCCAATGAGTTACTGATCGCTTTTGTCGGTGCCAAGACCGTTGCCCGAAAGGTGAAATATGAGCCTTTTGTGGAGGATGAGCTGATTCTGGTCTGCGCAGGCGATAATCCTCTTCCCCCAAAAATCACTCCTGAGAATTTAACGGAGCTGCCCTTTATCTTTCGCGAAAGCGGCTCGGGCACCAGAAAAAACATCGAGACATTTCTGGCCCAGAAAAAGATCGGTGTCGATGAACTCAATATCGTTGCCGTCCTCGGCTCGAGCACAGCGGTAAAAGAGGCAGTCAAAGCCGATCTCGGTGTCTCCATCCTCTCTCGCTATGCAGTTCAGGACGAACTGGCTGCAGGGAGTGTCCGAGAAGTGAAAATCCACGGCCTGACCATGGGCAGAATGCTCTATATTGCCACCGCCACCAAACGCACCCTCCCCCACCACTACCAGATATTTCTGAACTTCATCGCCAAAACAACATCGGGTTAATTTTTTGTATTTAATGAGAATAATATTCAAAGGTGGGGAGAAGGGAAAGAGGAGAGCTCGCTCTATCTTTCTTCCAGGGCAAGATCTATCCTTTCAAGCTGCGGCTGACCACTGTTTATCCGTGAATTGAGCCGGATGAGCGTCAGCGGTCCGGCAAGACCGTCGACAGGGAGTCCTTCAGAGGCCTGGAATGCCCTGACATCGGCCTGAAGACTATCGTCATAGACGTATTTTTTGTGTGCCTCCGCTTCCCGTCCATTCAGGATTTCAAACTGTCGGGCAAGCCAACGAACAGCCTCACCACGGTCTCCTGGTATGATCACTCGTCGATACCCTGGTGGCGGTTGCCATAGCATGGTGAAATCACCAAGCCATTGCTGCACCAATGCACTAACAGTCACTTCTCGGAGAACGGTGCCGCTCTGCAAAACGACACGTTCACCCTTAATCGCTGTAAGCGTTGCGGAAAACTCTTTTCCAGTCAAGTCGGTCAATCTCAAAAGCGCTGGCCGGTTCAACCTCCGCAGATAACCAAAACTTCCTTTTTGCTTCACCAGTCCAAAATTGTTTTGTCGAGCGAATCTTTCAGGACTTATGCCCTCAACTGAACGATACTGAACCCCCCAGCTCTGAAAAAGAGTATGATATTCTGTCTCGTCACCCGATTCATCAAAAAGTGTTCTTATCCACTCAAACGGGTCTTCAGGTTCTATCGCTGGATCTGGTTCAACCGCAATCGCCTCAGTGGGTGCTTCTACCTTAGGTGATAACTCTGTCTCTACTGGTTTCTCAGGCAACGGTCTTCCCTCACCTGCTGACACCGTGATCAACGCATCCGGCTCCATGGACGATTCTACTCGCTGTTTTTGTTCTGTAATTTTTTCAACCGTTGCCGTTACAGTTGCCACCGCTGGGGCAGGAGTTACTTCAGAAATCATCTCCCTGGTCGCAGGAGCGGGCAAATCTATGGATGAGACAAAATTCGTACCAAGCAAAATCCACGTCCCTAAGAGTGTCAGAGAGAGCAGGCTTGCGCCAATCATCACCCCTCTTTTTGCAACTCGTCGACCAGGAGTGGCTCCGAACACTTCACGGGCCGCCGTTCTCAACATTTCGGGACTGACACTATCATCTCCCTGAGCGTATGCACCGAGAAGAGCTCTGCTGCAGATGATGTTAATAACCCGCGGCACCCCACCACTCAATGTATATATCAGGGGAATGGTCGACGGTGGAAAAACCGGCAACCTCCCTCCTGCTACGGCAAGACGATGGGCCATATATCCTTCTACATCTTTGGGAGAAAGGGGAAGAAGATGGTAGCGGGCAGTAATACGCTGGGCTAGTTGGCGCAGTTCAGGACGGCTCAGCATCTCTTGTAGTTCAGGTTGTCCCAGAAGTATGATCTGCAACAGTTTGTGCGTATTTGTTTCCAGATTGGTTAGCAACCGGATCTGCTCCAACACGTCTCGATGCAGATTTTGTGCTTCATCGATAACAATTATGGTGCGATGCCCTCGGCTATGGGCTTCGAGCAAAAAGCCATTGATCCCATCGATAAAAACTTTAATGCTCAACGTTCCTGGCGGATAGGAGATATGCAGTTCGTCACAGATTGATGCCAGCAATTCGACCACTGACAATCGGGGATTCCACAACAGGACAACTTCCGTATTTTCCGGTAGCTGTTCAAGCAGGCAACGACAGATAGTCGTCTTCCCGGTTCCGACCTCACCGGTGAGCAGCACAAACCCACCGGCACTCTGGGTTCCATACAGAAGATGGGCCAACGCCTCACGGTGCCGCGAACTTAAAAATACAAAGTGCGGATCCGGACTGATAGAAAAAGGGTCACATGTGAAACCGAAATAATCCAGATACATAACAGTGGCTCGATTCAGAATACGTCAACTGCTCCGGTTGTCGTTCTCAATAGATCCAAAAGCCGAGCACATTGATGCAACAGAAGTGCTCAGATATGACCATCAATGATGGTAACCGCTCGGCAGTAAAGAAGAAGGGCTATGCAAACAAGCTCATTCATCACTCTTCCGTTCACCCTTATCCTTCAGATTTTGCTCAAACCGTGAAGAAAAAGCAACCATTTATCTTCAACACAGGTCTTCAATCATATTGGCCGGTAAGATCGTTTTATCTATTTGATACAGAGCATATCCTGCTAATGCTTTTATTGGTTAGCAGGATTGTCCGGGATACCCCTCGATCAATGCACTTATCTTTATTGGTTTAACAAAGCTTTCAGCTTGTTTTCCCGAATTAATAGATGCCTCACTTGAATATGTTCCCTGAGCCGCAACCTGTTATCCTCAATTGACGATATCGCCATTCTGTTTTTTGTGAATGAACCTCGGTCTTGCTTCGTATGTTGGCAAGATCATAGGACACTATGAAATCAGCCCCTCCGCATGAGCTCAACAACGTCCCCTCTCCTTGCAATCCTGACGCATTCATGCCATAATAACCTGACTTTATCCGCGCCTGTCACCTCGACATAGCGCATAACAATTCGAAATAATACCAATGAGAAAGGACGGACTGTACATACAGCTAATCAGTATCCATGGATTAATTCGCAGCACTTCCCTTGAACTTGGCCGTGACGCCGACACCGGCGGCCAGACGAAATACGTTGTAGAACTTGCCAAGGCGCTCGCTCGCCATGAAGACATCGGCCAGGTGGATCTTGTCACCCGGCTTATCGTCGACAAGCGTGTTTCTGATGATTACGGCGTACAGATAGAGGAAATATCTGACAACGCACGCATCGTCCGCATCCAGTGCGGCGGAAGAAAATACCAGCGCAAAGAGCTGCTCTGGCCACATATGGAAGAATTTATCGATAAATCGATCAAATTCATCACCTCCGAGGAGCAGGTACCCGACGTTTTCCACGGCCACTATGCCGATGCAGGTTACGTGGCCATGCAGCTGGCAGCAGCATTCGACGCGCCCTTCTTTTTCACCGGCCATTCCATGGGCCGCAACAAACTGGCGAAACTGGTTGGCGACGGCATGAAAAAAAGCGAAATCAACCGCCAATATAAGATCGACACCCGCATTGACATGGAAGAGAGAATCATTGCCAAAGCGGATATGATCATCACCTCCACTCAGCAGGAAATCGACAAACAGTATGGTCTTTATGAAAATGGCCCAAAGGCTGAATACGCCGTCATCCCGCCTGGAATCGACCTGGACACCTTCTACCCCTATTATGATTCCCAGTTCGACGCCGATCTCCTGACCGAAGAGAGTAAGCAGGTCAAGCTCACGTTAAAAAATGAACTGTACCGTTTCTGGACCCATCCGGAAAAGCCCTTTATCCTTGCGCTCTGCCGTTCTGATCACCGAAAAAACATTACCGGCCTCATTGAGGCGTACGGCACCAACAAAGAACTGCAGGCCCTGGCCAACCTGGCAATTTTTGCAGGTATACGCCAGGATATCAACGGTATGGAGGAAAATGAAAAAGGGGTATTGACCGATATGCTGCTGCAGATGGATCGCCATGATCTCTACGGCAAACTGGCGATCCCCAAAAAGCATGACTTTTCAACAGAAGTGCCGGCACTCTACCGAATGTGCGCACAGAGCCATGGGGTCTTTGTCAATCCTGCTCTGGTGGAGCCGTTTGGCCTGACCCTGATCGAGGCATCCGCCTGCGGTCTGCCGATTGTCGCTACCAATGACGGAGGGCCGGTGGATATCGTCCGCAACTGTGCAAATGGCATCCTGGTTGATGCACGATCCACAGAAGCAATAGCAGAGGCGATCCGCAAAATTCTCATTGATCCGGAGCTATGGGATACATTTTCCAACAACGGTATCAACGGGGTCCGCAGCCATTACAGTTGGAACGCTCATTGCCAAAGAACTGTCAGTCACTACTGCCGCTCGCTGCCGGATTGTCGACAAAATGGGCAGAAAAAACCGGGAAGCAATAGACGGCAAGATCGGCCATCGTTTGGTAAGAGGTTGACCGGTATTAAAAAGCTGCTCATTACCGACATCGACAACACCCTCATCGGCGATAACGAAAGCCTTGCCCAACTTCTTGACCTTCTCGACGAGCATCGACGTGAAATGGCCTGGGGAGTAGCCACCGGTCGCAGTCTTGAGCTGACTCTTGAAGCGATGACCGAATTCAATATACCCATTCCGGATGTGCTAATCTGCTCTGTCGGCACAGAACTCTATTACGGACCCGACTTGCGCATGGACAAAGGCTGGCAGCAACATATCTCGAATCAGTGGAAGCCGGAGAAAATCAAGGAATGCCTCACAGAGTTCCCCTGGTTGGTCTTTCAGGAGGCGGAAGGACAACGCAGCCATAAAATCAGCTACTATCTGGAAAATATCGACAACCGGCTTGAAAAAATACAGAAATCTCTCGATGAACATCGATTACGTTGCCAGGTAATCTATTCCCACGGGCAGTTTCTCGACATCCTGCCCCATCGAGCTTCCAAGGGGAAAGCGGTCAACTATATACAGTACAAATATGATTTTCTGCCACGCCATGTGATGGTAGCCGGAGATTCCGGTAATGACACCGATATGCTGAGCGGCAGAGCACGCGGACTCATTGTCGGCAACCACTCAGAAGAACTGGAGCACCTGAAAGGTTCACCCCGTACCTATTTCGCAAAAGGGCATTGCGCCGCCGGCATTATCGAAGGGTTGCACAATTTCGGCCTGATTTAAACCGGTACGCGCCATGTAATTGCTCATGGCGCGTATCAATACCTGCGCAAGGGTGGCAGTGCAGCCTCCATTTCTCATCCGGGTTAGCGTTCCATGGCTGCGGCAAGTGGTCGATACTGAAGGTGGTACAACATTTCCAGATACCTCGACGTTTCCTGGCGTTCGAGATTGGTGGCAAACTTCCAGAATCCATAGACACAGGTGAGTGAAAGTAGCCGCTGAGCGTAAAGTTGCCAGGTGTAGCGCTCCTGCACCCGCTGAATGCCACCCTCAGAAATCTGTTGCCAGTAACCTTCTTCAGCTTCGCAGCGAGAGAAGAATTTCAACAAAATATCCGATGAGGCTGACCCGTGATTAGGGTCGATATGGAAGCCTGATCTACCGTCCTGAATAATCTCTAACGGACCGCCATAGCGGGTAGCGAAAGTGGGTAATCCGGATGCCATGGCCTCAATCACCGTTAGACCGAAAGCCTCAAAATAGGCGGGTTGGACAAACACGCCCCGACCATCGGCGATACAACGATACAATTCACCGGAAACCCTTTTATCAAGACGAACCCCCAGCCAGCGCACCTCTTTGTCGAGACCATAGGTATCAAACAGTTCATGCATGCGCAGTATCTGTACTCGCTCCTCCTCATCGCCCGAATGTTCGGGATTAACGGTCCCACCCACAATCATAAGATGTGTCTTGCTGCGCAATTCTTCGTTTTCGGCATACCATTGCACCAGCCCGGTAAGATTTTTAATGCGGTCGAGCCGGGCCATGGAAAAGATAAGAGGTCTTTTCGTTTCGCCAATCACACCTCGCCCGGCCGGGTGTTGTTCGCCAAAAATCAGCTCCCGGATCTCGTCGTGGTGCTCGGTAAACCTGCGTTTCTCTTTGGTGTAGCTGAAATACACATCCTCATCGGCTCCAGGCGAAACGATGTTGAACTTGGGATCGAACACATCGATCCCTTGCAGCACCCGCTGCAATCCCGGCATGGTAAAAGACGAATAGCTTTCATACTGGCCAACCACATCTGCTGAACCGGCAATCTCCTGAAAAGTAGAGGTAATGATAAAATCAGCCGAGTTCATTGCAATCATATCGGCAGTAAATTGGCAGGAAAAATGGTACTGCTCTTCCATCTGGTGCCAGTAGAGTGCAGAATAAAGATACTTGGTCTTCTCCAGCGCGTGGGCGATGGTACAGTTGGTCACCCCCATTTTTTTGGACATCAGATAGGAGACCAGGTTACCGTCCGAATAGTTGCCGATGACAAGATCGGGCCTGCGCCCAAGGATCGCGAGAATCTCGCCCCCAGCCTCGTCGGCGAATCTCTCAAGATATGGCCAGACCTCAAATCGTGAAATCCACTGCGGCAGCACCTCGCCGTTGACACGCCGGAAAGGGACTCTGACGATTTCCACATTTTCAGTCCCTTGAACATGTTCTCTCGCCTGATTACAAGTGGTATCACCTGCCTCTGGAATAAGGCGGGTTACAATCAGTATTTTTGGCTTAATATCAAGACCCTGCTCATAAATCCGTTCTTTCATCTCCCGCTCAAGCGCCCGCACCTGATCGAGGATATAGACAATTTGCCCACCCGTGTCGGGCAAGCCAAGCACATTCTCCTGGCCGAAAAAACCGTGGGGTGAAAGCACCACGATATTAAAAATCATTGGTACACCGGAAATAAATTTTTCCAGGTTCTGATAATCGGGAGCCTCAAGTAAATTCGCCAGGCGACTGAAACTCTGCATGACCTTTTCCCGGCTGCGTCCCCATCCCGGCTCAAATCCCATTTTCTGCAGATCATCCACCAGTGCCGACCATTCACTACCGGCGGTTTTTCCTTCCAGATACTCAAGAGCATCATTTAAAGCGTGCTGCAACTCGACAACGCTTGCAATCTTATCGTTGATCATGAACGAAATATTGCCGTACCCATGCAGACGCAAAAACGAAAAAACCAGTTCCCTGCCGCCCACAGGCTCACGGGACAGTCGACTGGTACAGATGCGATTGAGAAACTCCACCCCATGGCCGATGGAGCGGCTCTGGGTCATTTTGGGGAAATCTCGCTCAAACGGGCCAAGATCAAATTCAAGAACCGGCTGTTGCAGGTCATTTTGCACCTGCTTCTCTTTAAAGGCCAGAAACTCCGCCACAGCCATCTCTTCTAATTTTCCCTCATTATAGCTGTAGGAGAAGTAATGCCACTGGGCAACCTTTGGTCGAATAGCCATGGCCAGCCGGTCGTGATCTATGGCCGCCTCCTGCGCTTTGGCGATAACCCGTCCCAGTGGTGAAACGATACGTACTTTCTGTTCAACACTACTATCCAATGCCAGAAATTCGTCCCACAGTTCACTTTTCAACATAAGGTTTTTGCCGCTATCCCGATACCTCTCGAAAAGCGCAAGAACCATTTCCCGATTTTCTTGATAATATTTTTGCAGTGTATCAAACATGGTAACCCCACGTATTTCGAGTTAGCAGAGATAATGAATAGTGAATCAACTCTATAACTGACGCACTCAACATCAGCACGGTGCAGCCATCCGTACATGAAATATCTGTTGGATCAACAGCACTATTTCGCAAAAGAAAATGAAGCTGAAACTGAGCTTGCCTGGGCAGTTGTTAGAGTAATCTTACTCAAGGGTAACAAAAAGAGACCGGATCAAAAAGGAATTTCTGAAATTCGCAAAAAGGTGGAAGCTGAGATGGAAATGGATTGTACGGATTACCCCTGACAGACCCGATACACTTCTTCGATGGTGGTTTTACCGGCAAGCACCTTCATGATGCCATCATGGCGCAGACTGACCATACCACCCTTACGGACTGCATATTGTTTGATCGCATTGGCATCGGAAGTCTGCATCACGAGTGTTTTCAGACCTCTCGACATAATCAACAGCTCAAAGATTCCTGCCCGGCCGCGATAGCCTGTTTGATGGCATTTATTGCAGCCTTTGCTCCTATAGATCTTGACGCCGCCAAATTTTGCAGGATCAAGGCCGATCTTCATCAATTCCTGATGATCAGGGATGTAGGGATCTTTGCAGTTAGTACAAAGAAGGCGAACCAGTCGCTGGGCCAGAATGGCATTGATGGAAGACGCAATCAGAAACGGCTCGACGCCCATATCCCTGAGCCGGGTGATGGCACTGGCCGAGTCATTGGTGTGGAGGGTGGAAAAAACCAGGTGACCAGTCAGCGCCGACTGGATCGCGATCTCGGCAGTTTCGGTGTCACGGATCTCACCAACCAGAATAACGTCGGGGTCCTGACGGACGATGGAGCGCAGTCCCGAGGCGAAAGTCAAGTTGATCTTGGGGTTGACCTGGACCTGACCTATGCCACTAATCCGGTATTCGATCGGGTCTTCGACTGTGATGATATTGATATCGGAATTATTGATAGAAGTGAGCGCCGCGTAAAGCGTAGTAGTCTTACCGGAACCGGTGGGACCGGTTACAAGCACGATACCATTGGCCGCCTTGATCTCCTTGGTAAAGAGCGCCAATCTATCAGCAGGCATACCCAGATCGGTGAGCGAAATCAACACCGAGGATTTATCCAAAAGGCGCAGAACAACCCGCTCACCAAAGGCTGTTGGCAGGGTTGAAACGCGGACGTCTATCTCTTTATTTCCCACCTTCAACTCAATGCGCCCGTCCTGAGGCAGTCGTTTTTCGGCAATATCGAGCTTAGCCATAATCTTGACGCGGGAGATCAGCGTCGACTGCACATGCTTGGGCGGACTGAACATGTCATAAAGAATGCCGTCCAGCCGCTGGCGAATCTTAAGGCTGTTCTGGTACGGTTCAATATGGATATCCGAAGCGCCATCACGCACTGCCTGGGAAAACATGAAGTTCACCAGCCGGATCACCGGTGAGTCACTGGTGTCATCAAGCAGATCGCCAACCTCTTCGATCTCGGAAAAGAGCCGCTCTGGATCCTCTTCGTCGATATCCTGCATTACCTCCTCAGCAGTATCCTGAGTCATGTCGTAAGCGTAATTGATGGCACTGACGATGGCCTGATAGGGACAGAGAACAGGGCGCGCGTCTTCACGGCCCAGCAGCCGGCGCAGGTCATCCAGGGGCTGGAACAACGCCGGATCGTTAATGGCAATGAAAGCATCCTCGGTAGTAAGGACCGGCACCATCCGGTATTTCTTTAAAAAACTAATCCCAATCCGACTGGTAAATTCGGTATTGATCTCCGCCGGCAACTGTTGGGTCACCTCAACCTCATACTGGATGCCGAGCGCCTTCAGAACATCAACTTCGTCCACCGCCTTGGTTCGAATGAGCAGTTCACCAATTCGCTCCTTGCCGGTGCTGGTGCGAAGCGCCGCATCCACCGCCTCGGGGGAAAGATTACAGGTTTCCCGCAATATGTCTCCGAGTCTTTTCATCTATCCGCCATCATCCTCTCGTGTTTGCTTCGAGGGCAAATTGACCAAACTGTGCTTTCACTTTTTTGTGCTCATCCTTGGCTTGAGACGCTCGATATTCTCGCGGGCAATATCAACAAGCAGCAACCCTTTTTTCTCCGGATCGCTCGCCTCAATTGCGGTAGCCTCAGTATTGGTATAGATCACTTTCTGGTAGTACTCGGCGGCTCGCTGGAAATCCCCCTCACGTTCAGCAACTACACCAATATTGAGAAGTGTGTACGGATTCTCTGCGTCATGTTCAAGTGCTTCCTCGAAATATTCCTTTGCCTCTCGGTTCTTGTTTTCCAGCAGTTTGGCAAAGCCCCTTTCAGTGAGAATCGCAGCGTTTTCTTTATTGACCGGCTTATGGATGAGCTGCTTAGCTTCCGGCATCACTTTGTCGATGTTATCTTCCTTCTCCAGGGTAACTCCAGCTATATCAGCTGGGTTACGCATGATCTTCGGAGTAATGAAGATAAACATATTCGTTTTAACGGTCTTATTGTTCTCGGATTTGAACAACCAGCCCAGACCAGGAATATCGCCTAGCAGCGGCACCCTGTTTTCAGTAAATGTGGTATCTTCTCCGATGATGCCACCAATCACCACGGTATCCTTATCGTTGACCACCACAGTGGTATTTGCGGTACGTCGAAAAGTTGTTGGTGTTAGTTCCAGACTGTTTGCTTTTAATTTTACAATCTCGGTCTGAATCTCCAATCGCATCGTATCTGCTTGATTGATATGTGGCGTGATGGTCAGCTTGGTAGCCACATCCCGATATTCATAATTGGTATAATTAAACTCACTATCCCCTGTGGTATTTTGCTGGCTGGTAATGTAGGGGACATTCTCACCAACGCTAATCTCCGCCTTCTTATTATCCGTGGTGAGAATCTGGGGTGTCGAAACAATATTTATGTCGGAATCACCTTTATAGGCGCGCAGAATAGCATGAATATCCGGAAAGGTGATGTCGCCGATTTTTATCCCTTGCCGCAGGATACCAAGGGACAATCCTGCCGAACCCACGTCAATGTCACTGTTACTATTAAAGCTCCCAAATGCGGCGGTATCATGACCGGAGACCCGACCGTTCCACATCCAGTCCACGCCAACATTGAAATCCTTGCTGTCGTTCACTTCAAGGATGAGTGCCTCGAGATAAACCATCTGTCTCGGGATATCGAGCTTTTTGATCACATCCTCAAGCACAGCATACTCTTCACGAGTCGCGGTAATTATCAGTGAGTTGGTTTCCTCATCTGCGGTAATCTTGACATCCCTTGAAATCGCCGGGGCCTTGCCGCCCTCAGGTTCTGCCGGTTGCCCGGTTGACATGGTGGTCAACACCTTGGCAAGTTCGGCTGCAGTTGCATTCTGGAGATAATAAACGTTGATATTACCACCACCACGCTGCACAGGGGTGTCAAGCTTTGCCACCAGTTTTCGTACCCGTCGCAGTTCCTCGATATCGGCAAGCACCACCAAGGCATTGACCCGATCATAAGGCACGACTTTCAAAGCGGTGGTGGCCACCGCCCCTTTCTTGACGGGTGATCGTTGATATATACTGGCAAGAATTTTGGCGATAGATCCGGCAGCTGCATACTGAAGGTCGATCACCGCCACTTCTTCTTCGGTAAACTCCACATCTAGAGCTTCGATAATCGCGAGTAGACGCTGGATATTAGAAAGCGTTTCTGTCAGAATCAGCATCCCGGCCTGGGGATAGGAGATCACAACTGAAGTCTTTGACACTAGTGGGGTGAGAACCTTCTTCATCTCATCCGGTGAACTATATTTCAGTGGTACCAACTGAGTAACCACCCGATCTTCGGGATGCGATGCCGCACCAGTACGAAGAGTCTGGACATTCTGGGAGCGCGCGTCTGCCGACGGCAAAATCTTGATCACGGCCCCTGAAGTGACAGTGGTAAAACCGTTCACTTCAAGTACTGATTCAAAAACCCGATACGCCTCTTCATCGGAAATTTTTGTTGGCGAGAGCACGGTAACATTGCCCTGAACCGCTTTATCTATGACGAAATTCTTGCCGGTGAGCTCACTGATATATTTAATAAACAGCCGGATATCGACATTATCAAAATCAATGGTAATAAACCGTTTACCGGTGGTACCGCTATCACTCGGGATAACCACCTCTTCGCCTTTCACCTGTTGACCAGCACCGGCTGCAAGAGAGACCAAAAGTACGACGAATAGTAATAGAGGTAATCTCAACCTGCCCATGAACCCTTCCTCTGGTTATCTTTTACATAAAATGCAGATGATCAGCGATTTTCTGCGCTATATTCTACTCTCTACTGCTCATATATCTTGTTTGCGTTGCCTACTGGAGAACCCTTCCCAACGATATTGGGGCTATTCATTCATAACAGGTTTTTCAGCCCCGCTCTCATTGTGAATGAAGGATCTTTCCCTTTTGTAGGTTGAACGGGACCGGCAATATCTTCAACCTTTTTCTCAACTTCCCACTCAAAAGGATGAGGTAACACTTACCACCTCATTCTTATAAATTCATCCCATATCTGCCACATGAGGATGAAAAAACCCTTAAAATCGGATGCATATGCCACCCAATACACTCTATCTCAGCACATGCGTGCATCTGAACCTTTGCCATCCCCATAGACAATTACTTTTTTCCGGCACCAAACCTTTCGAATAAGCCATCTCTCCGACAAAGAGTCAGACCAAGTGATCAGAGGCCTGAAAATTTAGAAAGGTTGGACGTTATTGACTTATCGTATCCTCATTATCGGAATCCTGGACCTGCGCGTCTACCGGCGCCTCGGTATCCTGCGTATCTGTCAGGTCAGGCTCCTCAGTATCCGGCGGCACATCTTCCTCGTTCAGGAGATTTTCCTCCACGGCCTGCTCTGCCTGAATAGCGCTCCGCGGCCGGACGATGCGACGAAGGGGGCGGACAACACGGGGTGGTGCCTCAATTGCTTCCTGAGGGGCAACCACAACCGGTCTTCTTCGCACAGCAGGTCGGGCAGCAACCGGTGACGCATTTTGCGCATACTCGCGGGCCTCACTGATATCAAGCAGTTCATCCCTGCCGTCAACGGTGAGAATGACCCTCCCCCTCTGAATATCCTTAATCAAGGCGCCTTCGATCACCTCACCGACCTGATACATTTCCTGGGAGCGGTCCTTTTTCTTGAGAATGATCGCCCTGCCATCATCGCCGTCGGTATCTACCGTTCCCATCAGGACAACTTCAAGTGTCGTTGCTTCGAGATCCTCAACAGGCGGAGTTTCGGTGGCGGTGGTACTATCCGCCGATGACGGTGGTGGACCAAAAAGATTGCGACGGGTAATAACCGAATAATCCACATTTTCTTCCAGCGGCGGAGTTCCGCTCGCCACCGTTCCCCCCCCCCCTGTTTCAATCTGCTTTTGCACTGTCGTGGTCGGCTCGAGAAGATATCTCTCAAGACCGTTGTACAACAACTCCACCCCGCCAACACATAACAGCGTGACGATCAGAAAAGGAAACAATGCGGTGGAACTGTACTTTGCCATCATTTTTCTTCCTATTGACTTCCGAAACGAAAACGCGGAACCCCAAGACTACCGCTGACCACATAGGGCAGACTATTGCCTGTAAACTGTCGTTGCAACCGCTTTACCACCCTCTGCACCTGGGGATTTGCCGCCACATATTCCTGGGCCGGAGTTATACTCCCCTTCAATGCCATCGCCCAATCCGCCATCGCATCTTTTGTATTGAGCTCGCCGTCAAAATCGACAACCAGTTGATTGCCCCGCAAAGAGCCGTCACGCAACTGCAGCACTCCTTTTTTATAGGAAACATTGACATTCATGGGTGCCAGTTGCAACCGCTCAACCAACAGTATCTGTTGTCGAAGAGCAAAATCACCTTCACGGACGGAAAGTTTCCCCTCCTGCTCGACCAGACCAGCCTCTGCAAGGGACACAACCATACTCCCATGAAAATCTAGCAGCCCGCGAATATCGCGCTGCAGACTCTTTTTGACAAACTCAGATCGACTCAGATCCATGCTGGTCAGTTCCAGGCCGCTCAACTTCACAGTCTTCTTAAAAGGTGAAAATTCGGCAACCGTCAGGAAGGTGCCGCCGGAAATTTCACCAGTTATGGTATATTTCAGCCCGAAACCGGATGCTACTGGCGAAATGGTCATGTTCTCAAGAACAACCATTTCCTCTTTTTTTTCTCTTTCCCCAATAGAGAGCTGATCGCATCGTAACTCGGCAGGAAAGGCGTACCCGCATTTGCCGATATTGACAGCAGCCCCATGGCTGAGGGAGGAAACCTTCTCGGTCAGATAGCCTTCAACCTTGTCTGCCGGAAATCGGAAATAGAGCAAAACGCAGGTCAACACCAATCCGTAAAGCAGAAGACTCAACCAAAATACAAAAGATCTTCTCTTCGTTCTCACAGTTATCCCGCCTCCACCAAGGTGACAATCTGCAGAATGACATCGAGAAACCCTTCATCCCTGGCGCTTGTTTGAATAGAGAGCCGCCGCACCGACACCACATTGGTATCGGATTCGGTAACCTGCAGGAACTGGGTCAGCTTCTCCAGAGTAACCCCTTCGAGCCTCATCTCCACAACCGACTCATTAAGACCATTATCCCCCTCGATAACCGATGGTTTCATGTATTTGATCTGTTCTTTTACCCCAGCATTTTCCGCCTGCTTATCAAGAAAAGCGAAAAGGGTAAAACCGGCATCCCGTTTCTGTAACAGGGCCTTCAGGCCCCCTTCTTCAACCCGCAGCTTGGCATACTCCTGGCTCAGCCTTTGAATTTCCACAAGCTCCGCCTGTTTCCTCTGCAGTGAACTCTGCAACCGTTCGTGGGCCACAAGATACGGTGAAATGATTAGCTGATAGATCACCACTCCCAGAACAAACAGACCGCCACCAATGAGAATCAGCCGCTCACGGTCCGACAGGTTATTGAGGCCAAGTCGTGACTTCAGCTGTGCAAGCACTTTGTCCATGTTTTCTCTGCTCATAGTCATTACTGAAACTGCACCCTCAGCTCAAAGCGAACCCCGCCGCCCCTCGGCGCCAGATTGGCCGAGCTGATTACCACCGAACGAAACAGTTCCGATTTCTCCAGCTCACGCTTCACATTGTCCACTGTGTTAAAATTGGCTGTTTCAGCCATTATCCGCAGATCATTCTGGTCGCTGACCAGTCTGGTGATCCGGACTGTCAAGGATTCCGGGATACGGGAGGATAGCTCAGCCAGCAGGGCAAGTTTAGTGGGGCTGCCACTGCTCTGACTTGCGCCATAGACCTTTTGGCTCTCATCAACTTTCACCCGTAGTTGCTGAACCGGGTTGACCACACGACTGACTTCAGGCAACGTTTGCCGGAATACCGTGACTATCTCATCGTTCAACGCATCCCGCTGTCGGGCTAGCTGCGAATAATCCCACCCTAAATAGCCCGCAATGGCGCAGCAAACTGCCACCGCACCACAACCTATCACCAGAGCATTCTTCTTCAATTCTTTAAAGGAACGGCGCTTTCTGAACTCACCTGCTCTGAAGTTAAAGATCGGCGCGTCTTTTTTCTTCCAGAGCGCCAGGGCAAGGGGGGTATTCAGCAATGCTCGATTCCATTCCCGACCTTCCAGATGCTCGATTTTCAATAGCAGTCGTTTTGAAATATTACAGGGATTCACCTCAAAAGGGAGTTTTCTGCGAAGCTGCTCAAACAGAGCGGGGTAGAGTCCCACCGCTCCATTGACAAAACAGACAGCCCCGTCCTCCAGATAATGGGATCTTCCGACTGAGAGTAGAGTCTGTCGTATCGGCTGGAGAATCCTTTCAACAATATCGGTAATATTCTCAGGCTTGCCGCAAATGACATTTCCCTCGGGTGAGGAGAGAGAAAATTCCCCCATGGTTTCAGCATCAACTCCCAAGGTCCGGATCAAGACTACCCGCCCTTCATCGATTAAGACCAAAGTCGCCTGTTTTAAGCCGATATCGAGCAGCATGCAGTTCCGATTCGTGGTACTCAGCTCCGGTAACGCTGCGGCTGTAGACACACTGCCTACAGTAATCCAGTCAGGATCAATGCCAGCGGAGAGCACCTGCGCAAGAGTCTCCGCCAGATAGCCTTTTTCCACCATGGCTGAGACGATTTCCGTCTCCTCCCCCAATCCGGCAGTGGCCAGAGAGTCAAGTTGCAGTTCATCCATGGAGAATGAGGTTAGATCCTCAAGCTCAAACGGCAAAACTTTTGCAACCTTTCGCATATCGCGAAAAGGCAGGGACAGATTTCTGAAAAAACATTTTCCAGCGGAGATTGATAGCCGGCACTCACCCTTTTGAAAATCGGTTTGACGAACAACATCTGCGACAGCTTCTGCGATCGTACTGTCCTGCGTTACGGCAAAGCCATAGCCTCTGACGAGAGTAACCTTTTGTCCAAACTCCAGCAGTACGCCGCACACACAGTTGTCGCTTATGTCCAGTGCCAGCAGATTTTCCACCTTTTACTCCACTCGTTGTTCGACAATAGAAACGGTGCCGTCCGCCTTCCGTTCAACCACCGCTGTAATACTCCGCGTCTGTTCATCAAGCCGACCTTCACTTTTCAACAGGAATGTAGCGCTCGCAACCGACAAAACAGCTGCTGGCAGTTCGATATCGCCAGGAAAACCAGGGACATTCCGGTACCAACCGGAGTCGACCAACAACTCTCTATTTCCCTCAGCACGACGAAACTCATCAAGCATCCCGGCCAGTTCCTCAGTCATCAACGGGTTGAGGGCCTGAAGCATTCTCAAAGGGGTAGTATTGATATTGAGCTTCCCGTCAGTACCATGCACGGTAATAAAATCGGCAAGCCCAGGACTATCCCCTTCACCGTAGAGCAGACGAGGAGTGATACCTTTCACCAGCAACAACTCGGAAATTTCGGTCACCGGGCCATTTCTCGACTCATAGGCTGGATTCAGAGACCGGTAATAGCCGGATTCAGCACCAAACTCAGATTCCTCATCATCAGGGTCCAACCAGTCAATCAAGGCATCGCTGATCTCCCTTGCCTCCTCGGGACTGTCTACCATCAAGATACCGGAAGCAAGGAGCTGATTCAATAGTTCCCTGTTTTTATTCACCATCATCTCATTGTTTTCCGGTTGTTCCGATCCATCCGTGCCAGTTTGCTCATCCGGTACGCCTGATGGGTCTGGTGTACCCGGCGCATCAGATCCATCACCTCCAGACGCCATCACCAAACTATTGATTTGTAGCCTGCCGGATAAATCCTCCACCGTGAGATGTACCTCTCCTCGCGGAAAGAGATCAGTAAACTTGTCTGGTGCAACCAACGCCCATTCATCAAACAATGTGTCGTAATTATTGGCCTTGCCGTCAACCTCGAGCAGTGCCGTACCGATGGCAAGACCGGACCGGGCAATGGCGCTCAACCTCTGCCCCTCGAGCTGGGCAGCTGAAGAGAAGTAGCTATGACGCACACTCTTTGAGAACTGTACGGTTACGCCGATCAAAAGACTCACCACCATGATGGTGATCAGCAGGGCCATCCCCTGCTGTTCGCGGCCTATGCTTCTCATATGCGCTAAAAGCATCAACCCTCCGAAGGTTCGTCCCCTCGAACCGGCAGAGCCACCGCAGTCCGAAAATAGATGCCCGTCTCATCATCTTGTGAGGTTGGCACCAGGATCTCAACTCGGATCAACACCGGCAACATAATATTTTTCGTCTCGCCAGCGGAGCCACCCTCATCCTCTTCCGACCCGCTCGTCCATTCTTCGGACTCGCTGCCATCCGCCCCCACATAACTCACATGAAACGAAAGCAGATTCTTGCCGAGTATTTCACCGCGCCCCGTATCCTCCTGCACTTCGCCGGGACGAACGGGGCTGTCTAATCGATAAAGATCGATGCGGCCTGACTCGTTTTCCTCGGTACTGTAGGTGAGGGCTGCCCGACCGCCTCTTTTTTCGGTTCGGGAAAAGGGCAGGTGGGCAAACGCAACACAGGAAAAACCATCCGCCCGGTGTTCACCGACATCACCTCTTTTTCCCTGCAACGAACCATCGCTGTCGGTGGCGATTACCGTCAGATCCTCACTGATCCGCTCAAGGATAACCCGGGCCGCCGCACCTGCGGTCGCCTGGCCCTCCGAACCACTCACAGTCTGAAATGTTACCCGATAGGCCCCATATACTGAGGAAACGACCAGGGCGAAGACACTAATGGAGATCAACACTTCTAATAGTGTAAAACCTCTGGGTTGCTCTCCCTTCGCCATGACACTCATAACTCTGTTTTCCGGATCCTGACATATTCGGTGAAGGTTTCTGTGAACTGTTCCTCCTCCCAGCTGATAGTCAGATCAATACGCTTGAGACCGCGATCCAGTTCGGCAAGCCCGTCAAAACCATCCAACTCTGCATCGCTCACCTCAGTTTTCCAGCCAAATCCCGGGAAACCCTCGCCAAAATCCCCCTCACCGGAGATAATCTCAACGATACCCGCTTCATATTCGGCAAGCTTTTCCTGGGCGAGAAATGAAGCAGCTCCGTTAAACTTCGCTTCGATAGCCAGCGACAACGCCTGGGACTGGGAGCCAAAGAGACTGGTCATGGCAATGGCCAGAATCGCCAACGCAATCATCACTTCCAGAAGAGTAAAACCCCGATAGTCGTCCACACCGACCTCTTGCCCTCTTTCAGATTGATGATAACGCTTATTGATCATCCTGTACCGGCTCATACACTCCGTCCCGGATCTCTATTCCAGGCAAAAAAGGATAGACTACAAGGCTCAACGTCTCACCTGCGTCATCCTCAAGGTGAATAACTGTCTTTTCCAGATAACCCTGGCCACTTATCCAGAGCTCGAAGACCCCTCCGCCGGCAGAGCCATCGCTCTTTTGCCATACACTCCGCAGCCGCGCATCACCTGTTGGGGAGAACAGGTTCTTTTCCGGTTCTTCGATATCGTCTTTGCCCGCTTCGCTTTCAGGCAAATAGCGCAGACTGTTACCATCGATATCAATATAGATCAAATATCCCTTCTGCTCGCGGATGGCCAGTTCCCGTATACCGTCGATATACCCGACCAAGCGGCGACCAGTGCTTTTCAGTGGGTCGTCAATCAGCGTGTTCCGAAGCGCCGGGATGGAGACGACCATAAAAAGGCCAATCAGCATCAGAACGATGATCAACTCCAGAAGCGTAAAACCCCGATCGTGTCCATCAATCGTTCTGTCAGGTGTTATTCCATTCGCGAAACCCATCTCCGGGTAACGAGCTATTGCTCCAACTCCCAGCTGTTCACATCCGCATCATCACCTTCGCCACCGGCTTCGCCATCAGGACCGTACGAGCTGAGGTCGATATCTCCATGAACACCGGGGCTCAGATACACAAAATCATTCCCCCAGGGATCCTTGGGAACAGAGCTGTTCTCGAGATAGCCACCTGTTCGCCATTTGGGCGGCAGCTTGCCGGTTGTAGGAGCCTCTACTAACGCCTGCAGCCCCTGCTCGGTGGAGGGGTAGGTGCCGTTGTCAAGTTTATAGAGTTTTAACGCTGTCTCAATGGCCTGGATCTGTAACCCGGCCTTGGTCCGGCGCGCTTCTTCCGGCCTCCCCAGGATTTTCGGGCCGATGTAGCCTGCCAGGATGCCGATGATGACCAGCACCACCAGCAATTCAATCAGGGTAAAACCTTTATTATTGAAAAATCCTGACCCTCGTTTCAGTATGTTTTCTCGTGATATTCGCATCATGTTTTGCCCCATCTATCGGAAACTGCCTGGTAATGCCGTAACAAGCGGCTTTATTATACATCTCGTAAAAAACTTTAGCACGTCCGCCAACTCTTTTTGAAAGCTGACCACCTACCTCAGAACTACCCCACCAACTGATTCATTTCAAAAATCGGCAACAGAATCGAAAGCACAACAAATCCAACAGCAGCACCCATGCCAACGATCATAATCGGCTCAATAAGCGAGGTCATGCCAAGAATGGCTGTTTCCACCTCCCGCTCATATGAAGTAGATACTTTTTCAAGCATTCCTTCAAGGTTACCACTCTGTTCCCCAACCGAAATCATCTGCACAAACATCGGCGGAAACCATGGTGAACCAGACAGTGCGGCGGTCATGGACTTACCCTTTTCTATATGGGTCATCGCTTCATCGAGCACAGCTGCCACCTGTACATTGTCGATCAAGGTTTTCACGATCTGCATTGAGGTCAACAGCCCCACGCTGCTGTTCAGCAGACTGCCAAGCGTTGAGGCAAAACGGGCCAGCACCACCTTCCGCACCACCGGACCGATAATCGGCGCCTTCAACTTCACCAGATCCCAGAACGCCCGACCGGCTGGCAGACTGAAGAAGTAACGAATACCCATGAATGAAAGGGCCAAACCACCCAGAACAATCCACCAGTAAGTGCCAAGAAAACCGCTCAGATCAATAAGAAAACGAGTCGGCCATGGCAACACCTTGCCCATATCACTGAAGACCTGGGTGATATTGGGAACGACATAGGTGACAAGAATAAAAAGAATGGCAGACCCAATAATAGCCATGAATATCGGATAGATAAGCGCCGCCCGAAGCCGACCTTCAAGAGCCTGCTGTTTTTCCCCGAAATCCGCCAGCCTTTCCAGCACCACACTTAAAGATCCGGAGGCCTCGCCAGCCCGGATCATGTTGACATAGATATTGGAGAAAAGCTTGGGATGTTCCCCAAGGGCACGGGTCAGGGTTGAACCTTCATTGACCTTTTCCCGCACCTCGGCAATTACCCTTTTCAAGGCAGGGTTAGAGGACTGTTCAACCAACGAAGAGAGCGACTGCACTAACGGTATGCCCGCCCCGACCAGCGTCGCCAGCTGCCGGGTCATGACGTGGATCTCTTCGTCCTTGATACGCTCAAAAAAACCGACACTATTGGCCGTGTCAACACCGGCACCAGATCGAGGGTTGCCGAGTTTGATGGTGATGGGGTACTTTCCGGACGATCGCAGCCGACTTCTCGCTTGGGCTTCGCTCTCCGCATCAATGATGCCTTTTATATTCCTTCCGGCGCTGTCGAGCGCTTTATATTCGAAAACGGGCATTAGTCTCTATTCAATTTGTTGAAATTTAACACAGTTCCATTCTCGGAAATATGTTATGAGGTATAACCAGAAGTTACAACAAAAATAAAGAAGAATGGAAATAATCCGTTGTTTACCCTATACTATCCGCATTCATGGCTGCAAAAGAAAGTCGTTTCAGAACCAGACCATGCAAAAAGCGGCTCGCTGCAACAGGCCTGAGCATTTACAGCGACCAGATCCCGAAAATTTCGCGACATCTCAAAACAGCTAAACCATTGTCGCATATAATAGGTCAACATGTATACAGGTTATTTTGGTCTGACCGAAGCCCCCTTTGGAATCTCGCCAAACCCGCGCTATCTCTACATGAGCGAGTCGCACCGAGAGGCGTTGGCCCATCTTCTCTATGGGATCAGCAGCGACGGATGCATGATACTTCTGACCGGCGACGTCGGCACCGGCAAGACCACCCTTTGCCGCTGCCTCCTGGATCAACTGCCGGATAACACCGAAGTGGCTGTCATCCTCAACCCACGCCTGACGGCCCGTGAACTGCTGAAAACTATATGTGAAGAACTCGAGTTGCTGCCGGACCATACCACCGGCTCGATCAAGACCTATATCGATGCCCTCAACGCGCATCTGCTGAGAGCCCATGCCAATGACCGCAACATCGCCATCATTGTCGACGAAGCACAGAATCTGGCAATTGACGTTCTCGAACAGCTTCGTCTTTTGACCAACCTGGAAACACCAACACGCAAGTTGCTGCGAATTGTGCTCCTCGGGCAGCCAGAACTACGGGAAATGCTGGAACGACCGGAGCTCTCCCAGGTCAATCAACGTATCACCAGCAGGTTTCATCTGGGACCTCTTCAGCCAGACGACGTGCAGGCGTACATCCAGCACCGGCTAAACGTAGCGGGTGACCACAGTTCCTCCCTTTTTTCTGACAAAGCTATCCGTCACGCCATCAGCCTGACAGGCGGTATCCCCCGACTGATCAATGTGCTCTGCGACCGGGCTCTGCTCGGCGCTTATGCAATCAATACCGACCACGTTGATCTTGAAATAATGAAACAGGCCGGCGAGGAACTCTTCCCCAACAAGTACAAAAAAGAACACACACGCAAAAAAGCGGCCATTATAGCAGGCTCATTGCTTGCCATACTCGCGGTACCTGCGGTTGTTTTTATCCCTGACTGGCTGCAGTCGCCCCCTTCTAAACCCGTCACAAGTACTACAGAGCAGGTTGCCCCAACCACTCCGGAAAAACTTGCAACAACAGAGGCCAGGACTACAATCGAGACAACAACGGCAACAGAAGAACAACCGCCGGTTGCTCAAAAGGCCGAACCGGAAATGGTCAGCTCGAAAACTCAGGAAATACCAGCAGAAGAACAGCCGACGCCAGAACCAAACGAGCAAATTCAACTTCATGAAAATATTACGGAGTCACCCGCATTACCACCTGTTGCTCAGCAAGTCGCCGCATCGGTTGAAGAAAAGGTTGTTGAAGAAAATGCAGCAGTAAAAAAACCGGCGCCACCGCCCGCCCCCACTCCGGAGCTGGCAACCGAACACGTTGAGGTCGCAACTCCAGCCCCACCAATAGTGGAGGCTTTGCCGAGTAACGCAGATCAATCAGCAGAAAGCGTGGAACAGATGGAAGAATCTATGTCACCACCCTCCCCGCCACCACCAACAGTCAAACCACAGGAAACCACTATCAAGGTCTCTGATCCACTGCTGGTACGGGAAAAGGCAGGAGCTCATCCTCAAAAAGCGGTACAAGAGCTGATTGCCAGGTAAGAGGTTCATTATGTCATATATCCTGGAAGCACTTGAGAAATCAGAACAGGAGAGAAAACAGCGCGCCGTTCCCGACCTGCAGACCCAGCCCACGTTATATCCTGGGATAACGCGCTCACGCTCCAGACGACCCGCCAGCCCTTCCCGGCTGCTGCGCCCGACCATCCTGCTCGCTATTGCTCTTGTCCTGTCAGCCTGGTTGCTGAGAGATCATCTACCAGTTGAGCTTGAAATCAAGATAACCCGCCAGGCCCCCCAGGCAACGTCTGAGCCGCAAACAGCGCCAACCTCATCAACCCCGGATGCTACCGAGCCGAAAGTCGATAATGGGCAACAAGAAGTCCTGGCACAGCAACAGACAGTGGAAACCATCAGCAACGAGTCAGAAACTCTAACCGTTGCCGCGTCTGAAGAAATGGAACAGGAGGAGATCATCGGCCCCTCATCCACAGTTCCCGCAGTTCCAATACAAAAGAGTATCGCCGACAGGGCAAAGGTTACATTGCAGCCTG
The DNA here is from genome assembly GCF_900143695.1 of Desulfopila aestuarii DSM 18488. Taxonomy (GTDB): domain Bacteria; phylum Desulfobacterota; class Desulfobulbia; order Desulfobulbales; family Desulfocapsaceae; genus Desulfopila; species Desulfopila aestuarii. Next base: position 34,779 of record NZ_FRFE01000021.1, on the reverse strand, counting down.
CGCCCATCATGCTGACCGACGACAACGACCCTGAGTCGATTGCAATAGCAGAACCGGTTCCGTTTCTGGAAGAGTTAACGGCAGCACAACAGCAAGAACTGCCCACCATGAAATTTGCCGGCCACACCTACTCTACTGTTGCAGGCGATCGTCTTATCATTATTAATAACGGAATTAAGCGTGAAGGCGACTCGATCGGACCCGGCCTGAAACTTGAGGAAATTACCTGGGACGGGGTGATACTCAATTACCGCGGACTGCGATTCCAGGTGGTCACAACCGGTACATAGACAACCGGCAGGTTGTCGACAGAAAAACGAATACGGATAGGCGCACCTGGCAACAACCGCGCGACTCTCGTACCAATTTCCCACCAATCATCCTGCCGGTCAGTGGAGTTTTATCTCTTATTTTTCGTTAACTTTTGATCATTTGAACTCTTTTTCAATGGCTTCCATTACCTCGTCGGACATGGAGTAACAGTTTTCCTTGGCCGGGAAAACGCCGGTTAGCACCTCTTCCTTGTACTGTTTGAAGGTATCAAGCATCAGCTGACCGACTTCCCGGTATCTCTTGGCAAAGGACGGCGTAAAGTTGTCGTACATGCCAAGTACATCATGGGTCACCAGCAACTGACCGGAGCAGCCCGGCCCACCACCGATGGAGATGGTCGGAATGGAGAGCCTGTTGGTCACCCACTCGGAGAGTTTGGCCGGCACTGCTTCGAAAATAATGGCAAAAGCGCCAGCCTCCTGCAGGGCGATGGCCTCGCTCACCACCTTACGGGCCGTTTCGATATCCTTGCCCTGCACTTTCAGTCCACCCAGAGCGCCTACCGCCTGGGGATGCAGCCCGACATGACCTACAACAGGAATGCCCATTTTGACAATTGCCTCGGTCTTCTCGATATGATGCGGGGTGGCCTCAAACTTAACGCCGTCGACCTTGGCCTCGGTCACGAAACGGGCGGCATTACGCATTGTCTCTTCGATACCGTACTGGAATGAACCAAACGGCATGTCGGCAATGACCATGGTCCGGTCACATGCCCGAGCCACCGCGGCGCAATGCAGCACCATCATGTCCATGGTGGCGGTCAGGGTATTGGGGTGTCCATGCACAACCATGGCGCAGGAGTCACCGACCAATATCATGTCGATTCCTGCATCGTTCACCTTCTTGGCGGTCGGGAAGTCATAGGCCGTCAACATGGTAATGGTTTCTTTTTTATCGTGCATTGCCTTGATTGTTTTTACTGTATGTTTGCTCACAACGGTCTCCTTGGTTATTTGATATTATGCGTTATCTGTTCGAGCATGCCGTCATATTGGCGGACTTGAACAACCTGATTTTTTCTTTTACGGGTTCCTTCATTGCGGCAATACCAAGCTGCATGATCTCCACGAGCTCGACCTTCGCCGAATTTGCAAAACGATCACCAAGGGCCTGCATGTAGGCGGAGCGCACCTCAGTGTTGACATTGAATTTACAGACTCCGTGATCTATGGCTCTGGTGATCATCTCATCGGGTAGCCCTGAGGTACCGTGCAGAACCAGGGGAATCCCGATCTGTTTGGCGATGGCTTCCAGGCGGGCAAAATCGAGATTGGGCGGCTGATGATATGTGCCGTGGATATTGCCAACACAGACTGCCAGGGCACTTACCCCAGTCTTCTTGACGAAATCGACGGCCTCATCCGGATCAGTCATCTTTGCTTCGCGCTCCGCAACCGTGATGCCGTCCTCTTCGCCGCTCAGTTTTCCCAGCTCAGCCTCCACCGCCCTGTTCTTTGCGGTAGCCAGCGCAGTAATCTCGCGAGTGAATTGTATGTTTTCCTCATACGGCATGGCTGAACCATCAGCCATAACAGAAGAAAATCCACACTCCAGAGCAAAGGTTAACATCTCGGCAGAACTGCAATGGTCAAGATGCACTGCGACCTCCACCGAAGCCTCTTCAGCCATGGAAAGAGACATCGCTGCTAGCGGCCGCCTGCCAAGCTGCAGGGCTGAGGGTAGTATCTGCAGAATCACAGGACTGCGCATCTCTTCGGCAGCAGCAACCACTGCCGTCGCGCCTTCAAGGTTATAGATATTGAAGGCCCCCACAGCATAACCTTGTGCTCTGGCCCGCTGCAGCAGCGCAGCTGTTGAACTCAGCATCCTCGTTCTCCTTGCCGAATTTTGACTGTATGCAGCACGAATTCACCCGAGATTTTGCTGGATACGGACCAGAGCATCGTCGTCGCCCACATTCCCGGGAAAAACGATGTAGCTCATGCCCGGATAGCGGCTCTCTGCCCCGATTTTCCAGGCAGGTACACCCGGCAACGCCTGGCCGATCACCATGGCCCGCCGAACGCCCAACCCCTTGGTGGCGACATCGCTTGAAGTAATGCCGCCTTTTGCCACCAGATAGCGGGGTTGAATTTCAATGCCTTGTACTATCCGAATCAAGCTATCAGAGACGATCGAACCGATAGCCAGACTCTCCACTGCATCTTTACCTGTGACTAATTGCCGACTGGTATAGACCGCTACATCTCTTCCTGCTGTCAGCAGTTCTGTTGCCTGGTCAATGACCCGTCTGATCTCTTCTCCGCGATCGTTTTCGAGAAGCAGTTTGGTGACCATCACTTCCACCGGCACCACTCCGGTCTTGTTAAAAAGCGCCTCAACCTGCTTGCCGGTCTTGGGAACGTACGAGCCGATCACAAACAGTCCACCATGATTCGAATCCGACACCAGCTGTTCTGCGGCAAGCAGGCCTACTCCAGCCGCTATTCCCATACGGCTGCGGACAAAAGAGGCGGCGGTTCGATAAAGGAATTCCGCTCCCTTTGCCTCTGCTTCCATCAGCGCCGTCACAACCACTTCCATATCTTTGTAGGAAACGGCATTGACGATGCAGGCTGCGTCGTTTGCCACGCTTAGAAATTTCTCGCAAAGCGCACGAATATCCGCGGTGCGAATATCGTTGAGCGTGATCGACACCACCGCTTTGGCCTTAATCCTGCCACCGCTCTTTTCCTCAACCCATTTTTTGAGATCCGAGTGCTGAAAACCAAAGGCTGCATCTCTGGCAAAAGGGGTATCCGCAGCAGGGATCAGCTTGTCACCCTCGCGGACATAGTGGATATCATGAAGAGTGTAGCGCCCGCCTTCCAGGAAAAACGGGATGATCATATAGGGCAGTTTTCCTTTGCCCATTGCCTTTGCCACCGCATCTACCTCAGACGGGAAATGTCCGCGCAAGGTAGAATCACTACGGCTGACAACCACAACCTTCACGCCGCATTGCTTAGCAGCAGCGAAAAGAGTGGTGCCGATTTCCTCACCAAGCCGGACAGCCTCCTCCTCCGGCATGCTCCTGCTATTGGTAAGGATAAAAAAGGCCGGATACTCACTTTGCAGCTCACTTACCAGGGCCTCTTGTGACCAGTGGGTGAGTACCGGCAGCCCCTGAATTGTCTGAGTGCCGGTCGGGTCGTCGTCGAGAATGACCACCTTCGAGCCGGTATTACCAATCCGCTCTCGAATGGTGGCGAGAAAATCGCCCTCGCGCTCAAGCGGCAGGGTCTGCAGGACCTCTAAATTGAGGATTGCATTCGTTTGGTTCACCAACGTCATTTCATCCCCAACAGGTTCTGTTCTATAAATTTCCAGGTTTCAATATAGTCGCCGTCATTCATCAAGCCATCCAGCCGAGAGGTATCAACCTCATCCAGTCGCTGCCAGATTTTGGTGGTCAGTCGGCTATTGACCTCGAAGGTGCCGCGGATATCCCAACGGGTCGGCGAAGTATCGGAGGTGAAATAATCGTTGTAGCCGTACTTTTTCAGGTAATAGAGAAACTCCACATAATCGACAAAGTGCTTGGTGCCGCAGAAGTAGTCCCAATCCCAACGACCATCGTTGTCATTGATATGGACGTAATATTTAAATCTGCTTGCTTCGAGGAGAGCTACCGCCTCGGCCGGGGTTTCATTACCGTAAATAGAGTGACCAAAATCAAGGGTCACACCCATTTCAGCAATAGCAATGTCGTTTAACAGACAAAGGGTCTTGGCGGCATTGTCGATAAAACAGCGACCTCGGGTCTCCGAAGGCTTGTATTCGATAAAGAGTGGGATATCACGACGGTAATCACCAGCAGCTGAAAATGTCTCGATCAGGTTTTTCCAGGCCGTGGCATAATCGTATTGAAAGGAAAATTCATAGCCGTCGCCCAGGGGGCAGCAGGTCACCTTGTCAGCACCTACTTCAGCGGCAAAATCTTTGGCATTTTTGATAAACTGCACCGCCCGCTCCCTCACCTCTGGTTTCAAAGAGGTGAGACCACCGCTACGGAATTCAGGTTCCGCCTTCACGTTGACATTTACCGCAGCCACACCGAGGTTATATTTTTTCAACAGCTCACGGGTTGCAGCCGCCTCTTGCACTTCATACGGATAAATAATCTCTACGCCGCTATAACCGCTGATCTCGGTCATCATTTTAAATTTTTCTTCTACGGTCAGCGGCTTGTTGTATTCATGAAAGCGATCTTTGGTCTGGCCAAGAAACGCGGTAATGATTGCAAACTTCAACATATTTTCTCTCCACGGATAAATGTTGTAATCGCCTAAGCGACCAACGGTTCAACGTATTAATTTTGTATTAGATGTTATTGTGGCTTCTTTTACGAAACAGCAGTGATTTTATTTTTGACATCAGCCGCTTGTACCACTTGAACTGGCTCACTACCATCCAGACGATGATCAGGAAGAGGATGAGCGATACCGGACGCTCGAAAACCGGCATGAAACTACCCTGGGACACCATGAGGGCACGCCTGAGGTTAACATCGGCCATGGGCCCAAGAATTACGCCGATCACCAACGGCGCGATGGGATAGCCCATGAGCGTGAGGAAATAACAGATAATGCCAACAGGCAGCATCAGGTAGAGATTGAAGATATTAAGGCCCAACGAATAGGAGCCGATGATGCAGAGAATCCCAATAATCGGCATAAACAGCTGGGTTGGTATTTTCAAAATTTTCACCACTTGCTTGGCCAGAATCATGCCCGCAACCCACATGGCCATGGAAGCCAGCAGCAGGATGGCAGCAACCTCGAGAATAAAGGTCGGCTGCTCGAAGGTGATCATCGGCCCCGGTGTCACACCATGAAGCATCAAGGCACCAAGGAGCATTGCCGCGGGCGGACTGCCAGGAATACCCAGGTTCAAAAGAGGAATCATCGCGCCACCCACACAGGCGTTGTTGGCCGTCTCGCTGGCGATTACGCCCTTCAATTCGCCTTTGCCAAAGGTTTCCGGATGCTTTGATGTGTTTTTGGCCGTCCCGTAGGATACCCAGCCGGCGATATCTTCGCCGATGCCGGGAACGGCGCCGACACCAACCCCGATCAACGCTGAACGAATAATAGCCGGAATGTTACGAATAACCGTGCCGATCTCCGGGATGATGCGTTGCAGCTCCTTCATCTTGGCTTTCACCTCGTGACCGCGCAGCACCTCTATAATCTGGGGAATTCCGAAAGCGCCGATCAATACCGGAACAACCTCAATACCGCTATCAAGTTCAGGAATACCAAAGGTGAATCTGGGAAAAAACTGCAGCTGGTCGCGACCTACACAGGCCAGGAAGAGCCCAAGGAAACCTGAAATCCACCCTTTCACCACCAGATCCGGCGCGGTCAGGGTTCCACTGATCAAGATGCCGAAAAAGGCCAGCAGAAAGAATTCAAACGAGGTGAACTCCAGAGCGAACATCGAGATGAGAGGCGAAATGCTCACCACGAAGAGCATACTGATAATGGTGCCAATCGCCGAGGACGTAGTGGTCAGCCCGATGGCACGGCCAGCCTCCCCCTTACACGCCAGCGGATAACCGTCCATGGCCGTGGCGGCAGACGCGGCTGTTCCTGGGATATTCAATAAAATCGAGGCATACGAGCCACCATAGGTACCACCAACATAGATCGAAAGCAGGCATACCATGGCCAATTCCGTATCCATCGAGTAGGTAAGCGCGGTCAAGAGCGCCACCCCAAGCGTCGATGTAAGCCCTGGCATTGCTCCAAAGAGAATGCCAAGCACGACAGAACCAAAGAGGACAGCCACCGAGACGGGATCGGTGAGCATCCCGCCGATGATACCGAAGAAGGTACCTATCCGTTCAAAAATCATCATTGCAGCGCGCCTCCCCTGCGGTCACAATTTCCCTGTTGACGGTTTTTTCTGAAAACAGCGAAAACTCCGCAAGGCGTTAATTTCTTGAGTTGCCAGTATGATGAATGTTGAAAATCGTACCGGCGGTTTTTCATGTGAACAGTTAGAATTCCATATACCAGAGAGTATCAAGCAACTGGATTACCAGCCCTTCCGAGGGCATGGGAACCAGCAGGAAATATTTAAAAATGATACCCACTGTAAATGGTGCTACCACGGCGATGATCAAGCTGATCCTGAAACGCCTCGCCTGTTCCGGATAAGTGCGAAGCTGCAAAACGCCATAGACAATCAATATCGCAATTGTCATAAAGGTCAGCCAGTCACCTGGATATGAGACTGTCGCGGAGACCTTTTGGTCCAGACCAGAAAAAAAGAACAGACCAAAAAATGTTATGCTCCCCAATGAACACTTCAATAGAGTGCGCAATGTGCCATGATCCCCGCAGTAATACATAAAGAAGAGAACCAGCAAAAACAGGATTGCCGCAGGAAAGAAATCCACATGGGGAATGAAAACAAATACAAAACCGAGCAGATTGACAACGACGCCATAGTAGCGAACGTTATTCTCCTCTTTGAAATAACTGAATAATTCTGAGCTGCAGATAAAAGACAAAACACTTCTGATCCCTTCCAAACCAACAGCCTTTAACGCAGTACGGATTAACACCAAGCCAAGGAGTATCAGCATCCCGCCAACGAGTAGGGGGAAAAGTGCCGGCGAAACGTACCAGACGTTCTGCACGCCGCCATAGGAATCCTTCATCGGCATCTTCATGGCCTGCAAGATGACCAACATACCGGTCAAAACGACCAGCGCCCCCGAAAATATATCGGCTTTTCGGAGCCGTTCGATCTCCATCATGGTTGAATAAACCTCGGCTATGTTATATTTTCTTCAAACAGCCGGACCTGGGTACAGTGGAATGGACATCAGGCCCGGCTCCAAGTGGCTGGTATCATACGATGCCAGCCGCTTATTTTTTGATATTAGCAAATGTTCTCATGACTTCGGGATTCCAAGGGTGTCAGGGCTGACTTTGGCTGCGCCCAGCTCATGCAGGGTCCAGGCAAAGTTGGATTCCAGGGCGGAGAATACTGCGCTGGCGTCAGCACCACTCTTACCGGAGAGCAGATAGTAATTTTCCTTAGCCCAGTCTTTTACCTTATCGGTTGCGATTGCCTTGTTGAACGCATCAACCAATACTGCTTTCACGTCATCTGGAGCATCTGCAGGAACGGCAAAACCGATGGCCTGCGATATCGGCAGATACTTGGAAAGTCCTGGGTAGGCTTCAAAGGCAGAGGGGATGGTGCCGAGATCGGCAACGTCAAATGAGGATGGTATAAGCATACCAAGGGCACGTAATTTACCACCGCGCAGCAGCTGCTGTTGTTCAGCCAGAGAGGTGACGACCACATTGACTTCACCGGTCATTGCGGCATTCTGGGCAGGACTGGAACCGGCATACGGAATAAAGTTGAATTTTGCCCCTGAACCATTTTCAACCGCCAGCAGGTTGAGGTGATGAATGGAGCCTGCGCCACTGGCGGCAGCCTTGATGGAGCCCGGATCTTTCTTGGCGGCTTCAATCAGGTCCTGCATGGTTTTGTAAGGAGAATCAGGTGTTACAGAAAGCACATCAGGTGATCCGCCCACGATAAAGGGGTACCACACCTCAAATTTCTTATCCCAGCCGCCCTGAACACCTGCGGTAACGTTGGATTCGGAAATACCGGCCAGGGTGTAGCCATCGTGTGCCATGCCATAGGCGTGACTCATGCCAACCGACCCGGCAACGCCACCGGTCTTGTTGATGACATTTATGTTGACTCCCAGCACCTTGGCCATCTCGGCGCTGATGATGCGGTTACACACATCAGTTCCGCCACCCGCGCTCCAAACGACAACGTTGGTGATGTTTCTTTTGGGATATGCCGGCGCGGCCATGGCACTGGCAGAAAAAGCGAAAAATGCTGCAAGACCTAAGGCTATAATCTTTTTCATTCTATTCATTCTCCACAAATACGGTTTTGTGTTTCCTCCCCCAATCGGGGACCATCACAACCTTTTTTTGGAACTCCTCTTTCGAACGAATCTCTCTTTTTCGGGATTCCACCTCCTTTATTTTGATGAACCGGTTTCTATCACATCGTTTTCGTGAGCTCAGAAATGGCTGAGCGCAGATGTTCCCGCATGAGCTTTTCCGCCGTTTCTGAATCGTGGTTACAGATAGCGTCAGCGATTTTCAAATGATCGTGGATTGTCTCATTAGGATGCCTGATCAGACCCTCACGTGTCGGATACTGATAGGCCAACGAAATAATATTGAATGTCTGCAGAATGGATGTCAGAAATTCACGCGAGGCAATATCAGCAATCAGCATGTGAAATTGACGGTCTGCCCTGGAATAGGCCTGATAATCGGTAATGTCATCGACAGACAAATACGGCTGAAAAATCGTCTGCAGCTGCCTGGCCTCGTCCTTGGTGATTACCTTTGCGGCCCTGCGGGCAGAAAGCCCCTCCAGCACCTCACGGATTTCAAATATCGACACCATTTCTTCGATAGAGAAGAGCCGGACGTAATAGCCTCGACGCGGTTTTGCCTCGACCAGTTTTTCGTGTTCAAGAAATTTGAGGGCTGCAATAAGTGGGGTGCGGCTAATCCCCATCTCTTTGGCCAGCTTCTCCTGTGGTATCTTCTTTCCGGGCAATAGCTGTCTATTCTCGATCATCCCCTTGACCAGCTGATAGACCTTCTGATCGAGGTTTTCGTATTCAATTGCCAGATTTTCCATGCTTCCTCGCTTATAGAAATTTGCAAATCATGCAAAATGTATTTTGTATTCAAAATTCATAATACAATAATACAGGGGACGTCAACACTTTTCTCCAACGGAGATACAATTACTTACGCCGATAACGTAACGTTCTGTATTGATGGATATTATCTTACTGTTCTATAAAATGATGCGGACAGAACATTTCAAAACACCCTGCAAACCGCAGACACCAGGAGTAATTTCAATAAGAAGAGATGGAACAATTCAACGAGGTGGGGCCAGTCTGCCTGAAGAAAGAGAGACTTTCGATAAAGAGTACCCTCGCATCAGATGGGAAAATGGAACAACTCATCGGCCGAGAAGGGTCTAAACCCGATGGTCAGCCGATTTCAGAGCAAGATGTGATAAACGTTAGAATGTCCAGCCAATCTCAACCTGGTTCAGATTGACACTGTTGTTGCTGGAATAGATGTGAGCATTGGACTGATGATAGCAGCGGTAGCCGGCAAAAATATTTTCGGTGAAATACCAACGAACTCCTACCTGCCCCTGGAAAAAAATGGGCCACCGAGATCATGATCATCACTGAACTTTGTTTCTCCAAGCATCACACCCATTCCTATACCGGCAATCACGTCCAGCTTGCCAGCAGGCGAGGTCACGAGGACATTAGACATAACCGAAGGTTTTACCGCCGTGTCACCATCCAAGGTGAGCACTCCGAGGATACCCTCCACATCAAAATGCGTCAACCAACCGGAGTTTAAAGATCTTTGCCAGGGCAAGGCCATTGACACTGCGATGTCGAACTGATCGAAATCCTTCCCGTCAAACCCTCTACCGTAGCGAAAGCTTACATCCTTTACTTCGGCCTGCGAACACATCGTCATTGCGAAAAACGAAAGAACAGCAAAGAATAAAATTTTGCATGTTCGCATTCAATACCCTCCTGCTTTTTTCTAAAGAGTATATGACACACGTGATCAACAGACTCCAACCGACTAAAGGCCGGAAAACATCTCAGGCCCATGTATAGTTTCCTTGTATTTACTGCACGTTCAATCACATAGTGTCTCTCAACTCACCGGCCTAAGCAAAGACATTGAGGTGATCAGACAGGTAGCTGCATTTGCATATACTACATAATAGCCCCGAAGCACCCCTGCCTGTCAATGTGCTCATCATCTCCAGTAAGCACAGTAAAATTACTTTATTTTTCCAAAAACCAGCCAAAGCATTTTTTCTTATGTTTAGTTTTTACACAATATTATCAGTTATATTTTCGCATATACTCAGTATGCATTTCGTACATTTCCACAATGCGAAACTTTGTTTATTTTTTCCTTGACATCACCAATCATCTCGTGTCAGTAGATCACACAACAGCACCACGGCAACCGACTGATGTTTTCATCATTTTGCAACATTAGTCTTTATGATATCAACGTTTTTGCGCCAACATATCTCACAAATGCGCAAATATATTTTTGTTATTGCATTTTTCTTCAGATTAGGGTTTTAAATCTCTAAATGCTACCTTTAGTCCTTTTGTTGGAACAAATCTCCCATTATAGGATTCTTTTGTTCCAGCTTGATGTCCGCCGAAATCGGAAGATCTGTTTCTGATCTCCCCTTCGGTCCCAACAGCATTACAACCGAAAAGCAGGAGGAAACGCATGGATCAAGTTGTTAATTTTTTAAATGATATTATCTGGAGTAAGGCTCTGGTATATCTCTGCCTGGGAGCAGGTGTCTATTTCTCGATACTGATGAAATTCCCACAAGTTAGACTGATCAAAGACATGATTGGCCAGCTGGCTGCCGGTCAAGAGTCCAAAAGAGGCGTTTCTTCTCTGCAGAGCTTTTCCATGGCTCTTGGCGGTCGCGTTGGTACCGGTAATATTGCTGGTGTTGCCACAGCCATCGGCTTCGGCGGTCCAGGTGCGGTTTTCTGGATGTGGGCTATCGCCTTCCTCGGCGCCGGTTCGGCATACATCGAGGCCGCTCTCGCCCAGGTATACAAGGAAGAAATGGATGGTGAATATCGCGGTGGCCCCCAGTATTACATTGAAAAGGGTCTTGGCATGCGCTGGTTCGGTATTGTTTTTGCCATCGCCGCCATCGTCTCCATGGGCTTCTTCCTGCCCGGCATCCAGTCCAACTCCATAGCCCTGGCAATGCACACCGCTTTCGGCATCCCGGTTTACGTTTCTGGTGGTGTCGTTGCCGTTCTCCTTGCTCTTATCATTTTCGGTGGTGTACGCCGTATCGGCAGAGTAGCTGAGATCATGGTACCGTTTATGGCAGTGGCCTATATTCTGGTCGCTCTTGTTGTTATCGTCATGAACATCGATAAGGTTCCTGCAGTCTTCTCCCTGATCTTCTCCTCAGCCTTCTCCACGAGTTCCGCTTTCGGCGCGATCATCGGCCAGGCTGTTATGTGGGGGGTTAAGCGTGGTATCTACTCAAACGAAGCTGGTCAGGGTACCGGCCCGATGGCTGCAGCTGCCGCCTCAGTATCTCATCCTGCCAAGCAGGGACTGGTTCAGGCATTCTCCGTCTATGTCGACACCCTCTTCGTCTGTTCCGCCACCGCATTCATGATCCTCATCACCGGCATGTACACCACCAGTGACGGCGCTGGCGGCTATATCTACAGCAATCCCGCCCTTGAAGGTGCAGCACCCGGGCCTATCTTTACCCAGTCAGCCCTTGACTCACTGCTCCCCGGCACAGGCTTTGGCAACATCTTTGTAGCAGTTGCCCTCTTTTTCTTCGCCTTCAGTACCATCATGGCCTACTACTATTACTGTGAGTCCAACGTTGCCTACCTGGCCAGAAGCATGAAAAACCACAAACTGGTCTTCAACGTCACCCGAGTGGTACTGCTGATCATGGTCGTCTACGGCTCCGTCAATTCCGCCGGCTCAGCCTGGGCACTTGGTGATGTCGGCGTTGGCCTCATGGCATGGCTGAACATCATCGCCATCATTGCCCTCACCAAGCCGGGTCTTGCTACCCTGCGTGATTATGAGGCACAGAAGAAACAAGGGCTTGACCCAATATTTGAACCCTCAAAACTCGGTATCGAAAACGCTGAGATCTGGGATACAATCAACGAAAGGAACCGCGTACGAGCGGAAGTAGATCTGAAAAACTGATCAGAATTACCCCGCTGTAACTGCTGTACCTTCCGGGAATCCTCGTCATTGAGGATTCCCGGATTTTTCATTTTAGAACGGTGCCGTTTTTCGTGTTAAACTGTCACAAGAGACAGGACACCAGTGCAATGAATCGTTCTATCGTGTTCGTCAGCTCACCATCCTGGCGGCACATGCATATTCACCTTCACACTCCACGGAATGAAGCCATGAAACGGATACTCATACTCGCAACCGGCGGTACCATTGTCTGCAGCGATGACGGCCAGGGACTTCGACCGCACTATACCGTTGACGATCTGCTTGGCCACATCAGCCACTTCATGGTCGATCGAGACATCACCGGCAAGACCCTGATGAATATCGACAGTTCGAACATGACGCCATCCCGCTGGCTCGTTATTGCCCAGGCCATTGCCGCTGAATATGACCGGTTCGACGGCTTTGTCATAACTCATGGCACCGACACTATGGCCTATAGTGCTGCCGCCCTGGCCTACCTGCTCGTAGGGTTAAACAAACCTGTGGTACTCACCGGCGCCCAGTACTCCCTGATCGATCGCAAGACCGACGCGGTACAGAATCTCCATGACGCCCTGCTGCTTGCCGGTGAAGAACTGGCCGGGGTGTTTATCGTCTTCGATGGCAAGGTGATCAACGGTACCCGAGCCATGAAAACCAAGACCCAGAGCTATGACGCTTTCGAGAGTGTCAACTATCCACTGGTAGCGGAGATAAAGCATAACCGTATCAGCTATGACCTCACCATCGCCAGGACCTTCAAACGCTTTCCCGAAAACATGCTGCCTGAGGGGGGCACCCTCTCACCGCTGATAACAGCTTTAGAGGAACGAATACTGGTTCTCAAAGTTTTCCCCGGCCTGCACCCTGAGATTTTTGATTACATCAAAGATAACTTCCGAGCCGTTATTATCGAAAGCTATGGCACCGGTGGCATCGCCACCGAGACACTTGATCTCGCCTCCAAGGTCAGCAGTCTCGCCGATAGTGGAGTTGTGGTAGTGGTCACCACCCAATGCATGAAAGAAGGGGTACACCCCCAGATCTACGAGGTCGGCCGCAAACTTCCTCTCGATAAGATCGTCTATGCAAGAGATATGAACACCGAAGCAATTGTCCCAAAACTCATGTGGGCTCTAGCCGCTTCAGATGAGTTCGGAGAGATAAAACGGTTGATCGAATCACCGATCCAAAGCGACCTCCTTGATCCGGCAATTGAGGTGGAACACCTGTAAGATATCGAGTCATCCTGAAGGCAACCGATGTTTCACTGCCTGTGTTCGTCATTTTCACCCGATCATCCAGGCAGACATGACACTTTGTAGCTGAAACCACTTACCTTCCTTTTCTGTTTACGCTATACTCCCTGAGATATTGAGGTATACCGTTATCCCGCAACCAGCTACGCAAGGCAACGCTATGACCAGAATGACCAAGGGAAATTACTCTGAGACCTTTGACAAGGGGTTAAAACTTCTCGACCTCTATTGCGGTGAGGAGTCCGCCTTCACTCTTGCCGAGATATCCCGCCGCCTGGATGTGAACAAAACCTCGGTCTACCGGCTGGTTAACACCCTCTGCGAGCACGGTTATCTGCAAAAAGACCCAAAGACCAAGGCCTACTACCTGGGGATTCGAACCATCCCGCTGGCACACAGCTTTCTCCAGAAAGCAAATATCGTGACCCGCATTAAGCCCTACGTCGATGAAGTGCACAAGGAGTTTGACCTGCACATTGACGTCGGACTCATCCAGAATAATTCCATCTATCTGGTCTATCGCCGCGAATCAAAAGACACCCTGGCCTTCTTACACTTCACCGCTGCCGGCGATCTCTACAATCTGGCAACCGGCAAAGCGGCCATGGCTTTTATGGAAGAGGAGCAGCTGGCCCAGTTCCTCCAACATTCGGAAAGTAAACATGGCAAGACCAGGGCAGCCCTCAACCCCGAAACATTAAAGAAAGAACTGACGCAAACCAGACAACGGGGTTACTCACTCAACGAGGAGCTGTTTCTCCCAGGGCTCATCGCCATCGGCGCCCCCATTTTCAATCTGCATACCATGACAGTTCTGGGCGGGATAAGCTTTGATTCGTCAACTTCACGCTACTCGATGGCCCAATTCGAAAAGGCCTATAGCTCCGTCCTGGTCGAACTCGCAAAAAAAATCTCGGCCGCCATCTCAACAGAGGAATAGCTCAAGTTCTTGCACATCGTCGAAACACGCGTGGCATCATTTTGTTATTTCTCCACATATTGAGATTTGCTAAATATCAAAGGACAGGACTTCGACCAATGCCCCCCACCAAATCTCCCACATCACGAAATACCTTTCTGCTTTGATTTGACATAAGCTGTCCATATCCATACACTGAAATAAAGTGTACCCACTTAGAAAAGGCAAACTCAGGGAAACTTGAGGACGCAAAACCACGGGCCGTATAACAATGGCAGCCGGGTCGCAGATAAGATCAGGGTCAGTGCAGAATGCTCATAGCGCCCATCTTTGCGACAACGATGGACGCTTTTTTTGTTCACCGGCGACCCTGACCCAAACAGCCCGGGAGCATCATTATGCCGACCACCGCTCTTGTCGTTGACAACAACCCGGTTATCCTCAAACTTCTCACCCATACCTTGCAACAACGGGGAATTCAGGTCCGCACCGCCGGTGATGGACTATTCGCCCTGGAAGTGCTTGACTCCTTCACTCCCGATATCATTTTTACCGACCTCATCATGCCTTTTATCGGCGGGGAAAAGCTCTGCCGGATTGTCAGCAGCAAAGAACAATTTGCCAAAACAGTCCTGGTAGTTGTCTCAGCGATCGCCCTTGAAGAGCAGATCAACTTCAGAGCTTTTGGTGCCCACGCCTGCCTTGCCAAAGGCCCGGCGAAGCAAATGGCAGCCAATATTGACCTGGTCCTGTCGCTTGTCACCAGCGGTCGCGTAGACCTTTTGACCGGCATGAAACTTGGCGCAGAAAACCTTGTCCATAGGGCGATGACCAAGGAGCTCCTTGCAGCCAAACACCATCTGCAACTTCTGTTGGAAAATACAGATAATGGCTATATCGAATTCATCGATAATGAAAAAATCGTCGCCTGCAATTCGTTTATAACACGACTTTTCCGTCGTGACGAAACCGTCGTACTCGGCCACAATCTGCGGGAACTCTTCACGGATACATGTTGTGCCCACGTACTTGAATGCCTCGACCAGTTCCAGGTTAGCCGCACGCTCATCGAGAGCACCCGTTCCGTTAGAATAGGTGATAGAGATCTTGTGTTTCGATTAACGCCATTAACCGGATCTCCCACCCAATCTTCCACCATGGTCTTACGTGATATCACCGAAGAAAAACAGGCGAGAAAACAGCTAAAAGACCATTTAGAGCACTTGGAAACCCTGGTGGCTGAACGGACCCGCAACTATGAGATCGTCAACAGACAGCTGAGTGAACAGGTCGCTGAACGTGAGAGAATGCATGAAAAACTCGAGTTGGTTGCCCGTCAATGGACCAACACCTTCGACACAATCTCCGACTTTGTCTCTGTCCATGATAAGGATCAGCAGTTTGTGAGAGTCAATAGAGCACTTGCCAACTTCTTGGGGAAGGATCCTGCAGATCTCATCGGCAAATATTGCTATAAGGTCATGCACGGCCTGGAGCAGCCATGGCCGGAATGTCCCCACCTAAAAGCTCTTCAAGAGAATAGAACCATCACCTTTGAAGTCAACGATCACCATATCGGCGTTCCCCTGCTGGTAACCTGCTCCCCACTCAAGGCTGAGGACGGCAGCCTGCTCGGCTCGGTTCATGTGGCCCGGGACATATCCGAACAGAAGAAAGCTACGAATGAACGGGAAAAACTCATCAAGGCGCTGGAAGAAAATCTCGCCAAGGTTAAACTCTTAAGCGGCTTTCTACCAATCTGCGCCGCATGCAAGAAAATCCGTGATGACAAAGGTTATTGGCAACAGGTTGAAGAGTATATCCGCAACCATTCTGAAGCCGAGTTCAGCCACAGCATCTGCCCAACATGCGCCAATAAGCTCTACCCAGGCTATACATTTGAGGATGACTAATTTCAGAGCGAATCCCTACATCTCTCTTTGCTGGCAGCTGCCTTCATATTGAGGTTGTGGAGCTTTATGAAGTGAGGCGTAAGGAGAAAGGTGTGAGGAGGAACTGAGCAAAACGATAGCGTCACTTCTAATGCAAAGAAATGACGCCTCACGCCTTACACCTCTCTCCAAACCTTTACCAGCTGAGTGTTTGTGGAAATCAGAATCGTTTATTCACCCAGAACGGCGTGCACTCCTCGTGCTATTGCATCCACAATCGTATCAATATCAGATCGGGTGGCAATAAGAGCGGGACACAAGGTCAAGGTGTTGTTCTGATTTGGCAGACTCCGGTTGGTACGCCCGATCATCACACCATTTTTCAGACATTCGCCAACGATAGCCATCAATTTGCTTTCATGCAGTGGCACCTTGCTCTGCCTGTCCTCGACAAGCTCGACCCCGGCAAAGAGACCGAGGCCCCGAATTTCACCGACATGTCTGTTTAAACCCACCTTATCCTGAAGCTGATCCAACAGATATGCCCCCATCACTCTGCTGTTTTCGACCAGACCATCTTCCTCAATGACCTTTATGTTGGCGACACCGGCTGCAGCTGCACCTGCACAGCCTCCATAGGTACTTATATCACGGAAATATGCAGCTGTATCCGACACTTCGTTGACAAATGCCGTGAAAACCTCTTCGGTGGTAATCGTCGCCGCCAGGGGAGCATACGAACTGGCAAGTCCTTTCGCTGTAGTGACGATGTCCGGTACCACATCATAATGCTGGTATCCAAACCACTTACCCGTTCGGCCCAGCCCGCAAACCACTTCATCAATAATCAGCCAGACATCGTATTTGTCACAAATCGCACGAACCATTGGCAGGTATTCCTTAACCGGGATGATAATTCCTCCCCCTGCCGTCATTGGCTCAACAATAACCCCGCCAATACTCTCTGCTCCCTCTCGCAGAATGTGGTCCTCAACCGACCTGGCACATTCGATCTCACATGATCCATACTGCTTCCCGAATGGACATCTATAACAGCTGCAATGTTCGAATTTCATAAAACCCGGGGTATAGGGACCATATTGCATTCTCCGCTCTTCCTGCCCGCCGGCGCTCAGTGCGGTTATAGTCGTTCCATGATAATCCCTGTCCCTATACAGAATCTTATGTTTTTGGCCTCGATATTTGAGCTCTGCCCGCTGCCGTACCATCTTGAAGGCCTTTTCATTGGCCTCTGAACCTGAGGGGGAGAGATAGACACGGCTGAGTCCTTTCATTTTCGAGACAACGGATTCGGCCAGTTCAATTGTGGGAACGGTTCCGGCAGATCCCGCAAAATAGCATAACTCCATAAGTTGCCGGGAAACGGCATCAACTATCCGCTTTTCCCCAAAGCCGACATTCACACTCCACACGCCGCCGGAGAGAGCATCAAGATATTCCCTGCCGTTGATGTCTCGCACAACCATTCCCTTGCCGCCAACAATAATGAGGGGATCATTGTGTTCAAAATTTTTATGTTGGGTAAGGTGATGCCATAGATATTGCTTGTCATTTGCCAACAAACCATTCGTATCAAGTGCCATACCATCTATCCTTTTGGGTGAGAATTACGAATTGCCAATCAACAACACCACACAACAGCAACGGCAAGAAGACCTTTCATGTCTGCCGAAACAGACATCGGCGTTATTCTACGCCGCTTGGAAAAGAAAAGACGGCTCCTTCCCGCAGACTGGATGACGGCCAGCGCTGGGTAATGGTCTTTCGCCTGGTATAGAAGCGCACCCCGTCGGGGCCATAGGCATACAGATCGCCAAATAGTGATCGTTTCCAGCCACCAAAACTATGATAGGCAACCGGTACCGGCAGCGGGACATTCACACCCACCATGCCAACCTTGATCGTATCAGTGAAATACCTGGCCGACTCACCGTCTCGGGTAAAAATGCAGGTGCCATTGCCATATTCATGACGATTAATCAAATCAATCGCCTCCTGCAGACTGTTCACCCGGACGACACCAAGAACGGGGCCAAAGATCTCATCACGGTAAATTGTCATCTCACTGGTCACCTTATCAAACAGGCAACCTCCGAGAAAAAATCCTTTTTCATGCTCCGGAATTACAATATTTCGCCCATCGACAAGCAACTCAGCGCCCTCGGCAACGCCAAAATCCACATACCTCCGTACTTTAGCCAGATGTTCTTTGGTAACCAGTGGCCCCATGTCGTTGCTATTATCCACGCCGGGGCCGATTTTCATTACCTCCAGCTGCCTTTTCAGCCTGGCCACCACAGCATCACCCGTCTCGTCGCCAACTGCGACGACCAGAGGGATGGCCATACAACGTTCTCCGCACGAACCGTAAGCAGCACCCATCAGAGCGCTGACCGCATTATCGAGGTCTGCATCCGGCATGACTACTGCATGATTCTTGGCACCGCCAAGGGCTTGAACACGCTTGCCGTTTGCGGTTCCGGTAGCGTAGATATATTCTGCAACAGGGGTCGAGCCAACAAAGCTTACAGCCTGGACACGTGGGTCCATTAGCAGAGTGTCGACGGCTTCTTTATCGCCATTAACAACATTCAAAACACCTGGTGGCAGGCCTGCTTCCAGAGCCAGCTGCGCCATGAATATTGAGGCAGACGGAGTTCGCTCAGACGGTTTGAGGACAAAGGTATTGCCGACCACAACAGACAGCGGCCACATCCAGAAAGGCACCATTGCCGGAAAATTAAACGGGGTAATTCCAGCGGTTACACCCAATGGCTGAAATTCGCTCCACGAATCAATCGAGGTGCCGACATTTTTTGAATGCTCGCCCTTTAACAGCTCAGGAGCCCCGCAGGCAAACTCTACATTCTCAATTGCTCGGGTTAATTCACCCATGGCATCGTGGTAGACCTTGCCGTGCTCGTCGATTATCATCCCGACGATTTTCTCGGCGTGCTGTTCTATCAGATACTTCAGTTTGAAAAAGACCTGTGCACGCTTTGCAGGAGACGTGTTTCTCCAGGCGGGAAAGGCTGCCTCGGCGGCACGAATAGCCTCTTCCACCCTTTCCTTTGACGCCAGCGCCACCTGTCGTGTCACTTCTCCTGTTGCCGGGTTGTAGACATCCTGCATTCGGTTTCCAGCACCAGACACATTCTGACCGTTGATAAAATGTCCAACTATGTTTCCCATCCCATCCTCCATTGAGGCCACTTTAAGTTCAAGAACGGTTGCGCACTCCTTTTGACACACATCCTCCATCACAAATACACGCTACATGTGTTCAATATTTTAGACAACAACTTTTTCATCATCACCAAACAATAGTGACATAAAGGCGTGTTAGCACATTGGCGCCCATCAAAGTGAACAAGATATCAACAAGAACTCATCCATTCCTGGTCGATAGCCAATACAACATCACCCCATAGTCGGCAGGAAATCAGAACAAGAAAAATCCATAACCCGACACGCCTCGGCCAATTGCCGGCAGGCCGCCAGGCGGCGATCCGGGCAAACACACACGTTTTCGTCGGAGAGGCCCGGTGGAACGACAACCGGGGAACGTTTGCAGAGACCAGCAGAGACAGGATAGAGATAATCAGAAACGGTTTACAGAGTCGGCGGGGAGCAGGCGCTGACCATTTCCACGGTTTCAGTGCCAATATTACGGAAACGGTGCGGAATACGGCTGTCAAAATAGTAGGCATCGCCAGGTCCAAGAATATGCACCT
Source organism: Desulfopila aestuarii DSM 18488 (assembly GCF_900143695.1). Taxonomy (GTDB): domain Bacteria; phylum Desulfobacterota; class Desulfobulbia; order Desulfobulbales; family Desulfocapsaceae; genus Desulfopila; species Desulfopila aestuarii. The sequence goes on along the minus strand of NZ_FRFE01000021.1, from coordinate 14,745 downwards.
CAGCGCCGACCGTCAGTTCAATCGTTCCGCCTATCACTACACCGCCCTCTTCCGATTCATGGCGCAGCATCTCCTTGCCGCTATCAGCTCCGGGAGCAATTCGCTCATGGAGGATCTGCATGGTCTTTCCCTTCATGTTTTTTCCAACCTGCTTGAAGGAAAATCCAGAACTACCAATCTCCTGCAATTCTTCGGCTCGGAAAACTATGTCATGATTTTCATTGAGATCCATCGAGAAAAAATCGGAAAGGGATATGGGAATGGCGTCGAGAATTTTTTTCAGCGTCGCAAGAGAAGGGCTGTTACGATTCAGTTCGATCATTGAGATGATCCCGTTGGTGACACCTGCCTTCTTGGCCAGTGCCCGCTGCGACAGTCCATACATCTCACGCACAGCACGCAACCGTTGCCCCGCATCAAACTCCATTCTCTCCTCCTCTCTGTTCCATTACGCTTTACACCTGCCGGTCAAGGTAAGCAGATCGCCTGGAATGAACTTTACGCAAAACGAGTAACGCCAGCAACGGTTAATATTTTAGACACCAGAAGATATCCTTATATGGCAACAGCCGTGTCTCTCAACGGGATTGCAGTACGTTAATATATCGGATAAGGTGGAATGGGGGGTGACAATAAAGAGACGTTGAACAATAACGGTATTTTAAAAACACTACCAAGACATTAGGAGTGCTGATGCTTCAACAACTTCTTACCAAAATCTTCCCTCGGTACACCACAACAGCCCAGGTGGAAAGCATCAATCTTCTGCTGAACAACACCCCCACTGCTGCGGCTGTCAACAGTGCCATAGCCATCCTTACCTGGATGGCTATCCCCTCTCCATCCGCGCTTTGGCTCTCGCTTATCCTTATCGCCTCATTGCTTCGCTTTCTCCCGATTTTTATTTCGCGAAAAATGGTTCTGACAGATAATTTGCAGCGTTTGCATACTCTTATCCTGCTCACCATTTTCGTACAGGGCGTCGCATGGGGATACACGTCCACGCAACTGTTCAGCACGACATCTGAGCATCAGAGTTTTTTTCTCCTGACCATAATCTGCGGCATGATGGGCGGCGCAATCCTTACCCTTGCGCCATCTCTTCTGGGCTTTCTCTGTTTCATCCTGCCGTCTGGCTGTCCGCTTATTATCATCATGTTTATGTCCGGCCAGAGTACCTTTCAATATGCAGCCTGTATGGGAATTATTTTCATCGTTGCCTTGATTTTACTTACGAGGAAAATCTGCCAGAACCATCTTGAACTAATCCTTTCAAAACAACAACTGGAGGAAACTTCGGCGGAACTGGTCAACCACCAGAAACACCTGGAGAACCTCGTAAAAGAACGCACCATTGAGCTGCAGGCTTCCCGGGAAAGCTATCGCCGCCTGATCGAGGAAATCAACGATGTCATTTACGAACTCGATGTAAATGGTATCATACGCTACATAAGCCCGGCAGTAACACCACTTCTCGGTTATCCCGCGGACCAACTCCTCGGCAGACCTCTCAAGGATTTCATTGCCCCTGAAGATAGAGAAAAAGTGCAAGCCAACTTTGATGCAACCCTGGCTGGGGAACTCACCCCTCTCGACTACCGCATTCTCGACACATCAGGAAAAACCCGTTGGCTCAGGACATCGAACCGGCCTGTCGTTGAAGATGGGCACCCAGCAGGATTGCGTGGGGTACTGACCAGTATTGATATGGAAAAGCTGGCTGAACAGGAGAAGCTTGAACTGGTCCGCAAAATCGGCGAGACCCAGAAGCTCGAAGCTCTCGGCACCCTGGCCGGAGGTGTCGCCCATGATTTCAACAATCTGCTTATGGGGATACAGGGACGCACCTCGCTGATCGCAATGCACCTGCCGCCATCCGATCCCGCTCAGGAGCATACCCGCGCCATTGACGAATATATCAGGAGCGCTTCAAGTCTCACGTCACAGCTGCTCGGTACCGCCCGGGGCGGCAAATATGACCCGAAGCCCACTGATCTCAATAAGCTGGTAGAGCGTAGCGTCAAATTGTTTGGTCGAACAAGAAAGGAAATCAGTCTTGAACTACAGCTTTCTCCAACAGCGGCCATAGCCAACATCGACACACCCCAGATCGAACAGGTGCTCTTAAATATGTTCGTGAACGGCTGGCAGGCAATGCCGGACGGCGGCGCACTGAGCGTAAAGGTTTCCCACGCCATGCTGGACGCAGCATTTTGCGCCCCATATAATATTGCGCCTGGAAAATACCTTAGAATCTCAGTTGCCGATACTGGTATAGGCATGGACGACACAGTCCGCGCCCGCATTTTCGACCCCTTTTTCACCACCAAGGAGCTTGGTCGCGGCACGGGGCTGGGGCTCGCCTCCGCCCATGGGATCATCAGCAATCATCAGGGTTGCATAACCGTTCAAAGCCAACCTGGCAAAGGCACCAATTTTGACATCTACCTCCCCGCATTAATCGAAATTACCCAGCAACAGACCATGGAGGAGACCCGTATTGACCAGGGAGTGGAAACAATCCTGCTCGTCGATGATGAAGAGATGATCGTAGAAGTGGGAGAAGCCGTTCTCAAAAAACTCGGCTATCGGGTACTCGTTGCCCGTGGTGGACGGCAGGCCATCGGGCTGCTGGAGGAATATGGCGATGATATTGACCTCGTCCTGCTCGACATGATCATGCCGGGAATGGATGGTGGGAAAACCTTCGATGCGCTGCGGGCACTCTCTCCGAACCTGTTGATCATCCTGTCAAGCGGCTACGCCATGAGTGACGAGGCGATGGAAATCATGCAGCGAGGTTGCAACGGGTTTATTCAAAAGCCCTACAATCTTTCAGAATTATCACAAAAGATACGAAACGTGCTGGACACAAGACCCTGATTTGTAGCCCAACAAGGAACGGGCCGCTATACCTTCCTGTCCCGCTCTGCCGCCACGATACCAGCGCCGCCCCGCTCCTTAGCCCGGTACATGGAACTATCGGCCTTCAACAGCAGGATATCAATATCCTGGCCATCAGTCGGGAACATGCTTATGCCGATACTGGCAGAGACAAAGTCGATACGCTCCGAACCAATCTCAAAGGGTTTCTTCATCAGCGCCAAAACCCGTTCTGCCACCACTTCCGGTGAATGGGCCTGCGGCTCGGACAACACAATCACAAACTCATCTCCGCCCAGACGAAAAAACTTATCAGCGTTACGCAAAACCTGGACAACTCTGGCACAGAACTGCTTCAACAGAACGTCCCCTATTGCGTGCCCGAAGGTATCGTTAACCTTTTTGAATTTATCGAGATCGATATAGAGCAATGAGCGCTGCTGGGAATAGCGCTCCGCATAGAGCAGCTCGTTCTTGAGATGCTCATAAAAAGCCTTACGGTTGAAAAGACCAGTCAACCCATCATGATATGCCAGGTAGAGAAGCTCTTCGGCCGCCTTTTTCCGCTCTGTCACATCCCTGGCTATCCCCCGAAAACCAGTGATCATGCCGTCAGCATCCCTGATAAGGGAAATGGTGGATTCCAGAAACAGCTGCTTGCCATTTTCAAGGGTAAAGCCTGTTTCCATGCCTATTATCGGCCGGCCAGTGGCATACAGCCGCTTCATGGCCTGAACCGTTTGACTGGCAGATTTTCGGTCCATCAGATGACGGTAATGCACATCACTGATATTTTTTTCCGGATAGCCAAAAAGCTTGGCAAGGGCTTGGTTAAAAAAGGTAATCCGCCCTTCCAGATCGAGCTCAAAATAGCCATCCTCCATCGACTCCAGGATGGCCCGATCCCGCTCGGTACTGATCCGGACTGAGTCCACCATCTGGTTTATGGCCGACGATAACCCTGCCAGTTCATCTTTACCCTCCACTGTTGCCTTTTTTAACAGATTGCCGCTTGTGCCGATATCCTGAACTTCGTGATTTAAGCGAACAACCCTGGAGAGTACCCTGGTTTCAAGAAACAGCATGGTAGCAACAATACACACCAGACCGGTAATGCAGATAGCAATGATGATATATAAAAGACTTTTCTTGCCCTCGGCAAAAATTTGCCGGTCCGTTTTGATTCCCAGCATGAGGATTGGACTGTCCTGTACATCGAATAACAGCGAATAGGCGGCAATGTTTTTGGCATCAATCCGCTCCACCACAGCTTTTCCCGCCCCTGTTGTGAGATGCTCTCTGGCCAGGGAAAAATCTTCAGAAAGATCGCTGCCTGCCAAAGACTCAAGCTGGAGCGCTAGACCTATTTTGGTGGCCAGCCGCTGAATCTCTTTAGGAAAGAGAAACCGGCCGGCGAGGAGAGTGCCCATCGCAGGACCGGTAAATTGGCTCGTCATGATGGGAGCTGCCGCAATAATTGCAGGCACATCGCCAAGCATTGCCAGACCACTGATCGTCTCACCATTTTCATCACTACGCTGGATAAACGGACTCAAGGCAAATTGTTGTATCGAGTTGGGACATGTCGCATCCTCTTCGGTTTCAGGATCGACATACTTACAGTAGAGGAGATTTCGCTCTGGTCCAATGTAGATTATAAAATCCACCGGCAGGTTATTAATGGTTGAGTCGCTAAGGTTATCGTCAATATAGTCCTGGTTTCCGTCCTGAACAAACTGGTAGGTATCGTCCCAAGGAGCCCAGTCTCCCGTCACTATTTTGACCTGGCCGACTTCATCATCCACCATCCTGAGAACTTGCTCAGCACTTTCCAGAATTTTGTCATTTTCCAACCGGCTGTAACCGTCAAGAACAATGACCTTGGAAATGGAAGAAATAAGAACAATCATCAGAACGAGAATTGTCCCAATAACCGCCAGTGTCGTTGCCCTTAGTCCCATGTCACTCCTTTTGTATCTGCTGATACTGCAATCATTCGCCTCGCGTGGACATATAACACCATTCCATTGAATGACTCAATGCCATCTGGTTGGTAATCGGCTAAAATAACCAAAACGGTTAGCATAAACAGCGATGTTACCGCCATGGAGTTTTCGCAACTTATTCTACTGGCAGCTCCTCCTCGTCATTCGGGTCAATGTCGGGACTCCAGCTGCGGATCTGTAAATGCTCAGGAAAGGCGTGGGGTTTAAAGACCGACTTACCGAGCAGCATCCGAAGACACTCCTCGATTGCTTCGGTGATGGTGGGGTGAGGATATATGCTCTGCAACACATCCAGCACACCTTTGCCCTGGTCCATAAAATGGGCGATAGACATGATGGTACTTGAAACCTGGGGACCGGCGGCCCGCATCCCGAGGATACGCTGCTGCTCATCGTCGCTCACGATAATCTTCACAAAACCGTGGGTGGACCGCATCGCGATGGCCCGGCTGCATAGCGCATTGGAGTAGTACGCAACTCTATGAGGGATCTTCTGCCTGCGACAGGCTTTTTCGCTCAACCCAACCGCCGCTACAGCCGGATAAAAAAACATCACCGTCGACATGTTCTGGTAATTGAGAGGCCAACGCTTCTTGCCAAACATATGTTTTACCGCGTAACGCCCTTCCATTTCCGCGATATTTACCAGCGCCGGATGGTGGGTTATATCACCCGCAGCATAGATATTATCTTTTACCCGGCAGTTTTCATCGGTAACAAGAATACCCGCCTGACTGGTATCAATACCCAGATTTTCAAGCCCGAGACCGGTTCGGTCAAAGGTCCTGCCGATGGAGATAAAGGCAGCATCTGCCTCGATCACTTCCGAGTGGCCATCCTGAAAATCGAGTACCACCTGGAGAATATCAGCATTGGGACGAATATTTCGCAGTTTCGCGGAGTGGATGACTTTGACCCCACTACGCACCAGGTTGTCCTGCACAAATGCAGAGACATCTTCGTCTTCATAGGGGATAACCCGTTTAGCGTGGTCCACCAGGTAAACGATAGTCTGACCAAAATTTGAAAAGATCGTTGCGTACTCACAGCCAATGATACCCGCGCCAATAATGACCAGCCGCCCTGGGAAACATTGCAGGTTGAGAATACCGTCGGAATTAAAAACCCTCTGTTGATCAAGAAGTATATTGGGGAAACTCCGTGGTCTGGTACCCGTGGCAATCAGAAAAAAGTGCGCCTTTACCCGCTCAGATGTACCGTCGGCAGCGCTGACCTCCACCTCATTGTTCGAGAGGAACCGCCCCCACCCATTCTTCAGCGTGAGCGAACCGGGCCCGTCCCAACGCTCAGGGGAGTAGGTCTCTATCTGCGACAGCATCTGGTACTGTTTTTCCTTAGCCGCCTGGAGGATCGTACGCCGAACCGCGCAGTAATCCACTGACATGCCGCTCGCCCGATAACCGCGATCCTGCATGTTGGCAATGGCATAATCCTTGGCAATTTCCCACATGGTCTTTGAAGCCAGGGCTCCCCACATCACTCCGGCCCCACCTAATTCGGCACCCTCAACGATACAGACGTGTTTACCAAAATCGAGGGCCCGCATAGCTGCGGCAAAACCTGCGGGGCCGCAACCGATAACGCAGAGATCATAAATATCCGGTGCTTTCTGTGCCACAAATCATCCTTTTTTTGGTTGGTCCGGTTGAAAACCGTGTAAGAATGTAGGTTCATGCGAATTGCCACATCCAGTTCATCACACCATGGCCACTCTCGACAGTCTCGTAAAAAAACTCATATTTATGGATTGATGAGCAAATATAGAGAGCATTTTACGACGCCATCACTCTTTGGTGATACAGGCAGAGGGACATGAAGCGATAGCCTCATCCACACAATCTTCTTCAGCATCGGCGCCATCAATCACATGTGCCTTCCCTTCATCGTCATCAAAAGCGAAAACCGATGGACAAATCTCTACGCAGGCTTCGCAACCGATACATTCATCTTGATCGAGTTGTACTTCTGTCGCCATGGGTCACTCCTTTGTGTATTTTTTAACTACAGGTACCCTCATAGTGTATCATGCAACCATGTCATATGTATATACGCTACGACCCTCAAATCGGCGGTGCTATGGTCACGAGAATCCTCATTCTGTCTTTGGCTCGCACCCCATGCGGTTCACGGATCTGCGAGATAAGAATATCACCCGATTTGGCGGGGATTTCTGTGTCGTTTTCTCCCAGAAACCATCCCTCCCCCTCCAGTACCAGAATTGAAAGCTCGCCATCCAGATCATGGGAATGAACTGGAAAAGTCACGCCTGCATCCAGATTAAAATTAATGATCTTGAAAAATTCAGAGTCCTCAACCAGAAAAAAGCGTTTCATCGCACCAGGTGTAAACTCATTTGTCTCGGTAAGTTGTATAGTTCTCATGCTATCTCCCTGTAGTTCCACTTTATGACATGTACCACAATGTTCACTACTCGCCTCTTCATGCTTAATATATTCACTATATCGCTCATTAGGCGTGAGCGACCTGGTAGCACATAGAAAAAAGTAATTTTTTACCCGTAGTCGTGAGAGGAGGTCAACCGATGAAAACGCAGAAAGAAATGGTCGAATCATTCCAGATGATGCATCGTGGCTATATAAAAAATCTGAACGACTGTCTGAAAAAGATTGAAACCGACTTCGAAGAAGCTCGTGAAATTGATGAAGTCTGTACTGGAGAGTGGTGCAGGGCTATCGAATTCTCCCTGGACGAAATGGCGAAGGAGCTCTACTCAATCAGTGAGCCCCGCTGGGTCGCGGACGATTACTCACGCACGTTGAGGAACATGCGCCGGCGACTCCACGACCTGTATTCCAAATATCATGGAATGAACGCATCGACCAGTCATTAGTTTTGCCCTTGAAGGGCTCTCAGATAGCTCTCTGGGATAAGCTCTATTTATAATGCACTGCCTGAAATGACGATTTGAGGATAACGCGTGTGTGAATCATCGTCATTTCAGACAAAAAAAGATAATATTTACATATATTTTATAAATACCTTCTGTTCTTTATCTTCTTTGAATCCAAGTGCATCATAAAAAGAATGAGCTGCCGTTCTTGTCACATTTGCTCTTACACGTATCTTCTTTACATGATTTTTCGCCCAACACTCAGCGGCATGTACCAATTCTTTACCAAAACCCTTCCCTCTATGGTTGCTGGAAACAACCAGACTTACGATCTCAGCATATACCCCTTCAGCAAGACGGACATCTATGATCGCGCAGACACTCCCGACAACCTCATTACCTACCTCAGCAGTAAATATTGCTCCACCCCGCATCTGTATTTCATGTATATTTTTCTCAAGTTCTTTCTGATCAACATTGTAGCCTAGCTCTGCGATAAGATTATTGAGAGCAACGATATCATCATTCTTAAAAATTCTGCATTTGCAATTCATTATTCCCTCGAAACGAACTACCCGACCTATATAAGCGAGTAACTATAGAGCGCTTGGCCGCTATATAGTTCTTATCTATCAAAAACGCATTTTCCAACTATTTATTCCATATACGGTTCTGGAAATTTATTAGCATTACCCTGAAGATGATTCCATTCATGTTCAATCTGACATTGCCAACTTAATACCGAAACCAACAAATATAGCACCCGCGACCTTCTCAATTTTTTGCCTTTGCAGATCATATAGTCTTTTAGCAATGTCAAAAGAAAATATAACTGAAACAGCAGCATACCATATTGCAGATATAGAACATACTAATATCACACAAGCTACACCAAGCTCAATTGATGCATTGGATGGTATTGTAGCGGCAAATAGACTTGTCATAAAGGCAGCTGTCTTCGGATTGAGCAGATTTGTTAACAAACCAAGACGAAAGCAACTCAACACAGAGTAACATTTGCCAACATTCATTTCTGTTTGATTCTTCTTTTTTATCATTAAAGAGAACCCAACATATACTAGATATAGGCCACCAAGAATTTTCAATGAAAAGTAAAGCATTGGAGCAGCTTTAAATAACACAGAAATCCCAAAATAACCCGAAACAGACCAAACTAGGGTACCAACAACAATGCCCAGTACAGTAAATAAGGATAATTTGCGATTAGTACCAATTGCAGTATGAACAGTTATAAAGAAGTTTGGACCTGGAGTAATTGCTGCTACGCTCCAAATGACTGAAACAGCGGCCAAAACATGCAAATCCATCCCCTAACCTCCTCTATTTATACAAATTTACAATATTCTCTTTCGACTTGCATAACTAGCGGCCCTCCCATCGGCACAGCCGCGTCTAATGCTGCCTGATGCATATACCTGTTTTATTGTACTATTTATCTTTTCCTTGCAACAATTGCAAATTCTGTAGCCTCAGAGTCAAAAGAGTCACCCGCAACATTTGAGTAGAAACTTTCAATCTTCAAGCCATTTCCATCAAACTCCTCGGAAACTGATTCGACGCTAAAATACTGTAACCAGTTGTAAACCATACGCGTTTTCGACTTCTCTATTATGGTGTATTTATCGAGGGTTACCTTCTCTTTCTCGTACTTGAATGTATTGACAAAACAGTAATAATCCTCGGGAGACCAAAAACCATCTAACTGATTAAGTTCGTAGATTGCTGATTCTTTTGCTTGGTTAAAACTGTTGAGAGAATACACATCGAGTAGTACAGAGCCCCCTACCTTTAAGAGGGAAGCAAATTTTGAAATCATTGTCTTTCTTTGCTCCGGACTCAATGCACAGAAATCACACATGATCATCGTAATCAAGTCGAAACGGTGAGTTGTCTCAAAGTTGAGATAGTTTGTGTGGACGTAATTGATTTCCAGACCTTTTTCCTCTGCAATTTTCTTTGCATATTTCAGCGAATTTTCAGAAAAATCTACGCCGGTAACAGCTGCGCCTCGCTCAGCGAATCTTGTTGTATAGAGGCCAGGGCCACAACCAAAGTCTGCAATTTTAGTTTTCTCACTCACACCAAAACGATTAACAATCCACTCAACAGAGCGTTCGATGAAACTCTGATTTCGAGACGAGACATCAATCGCTTCATTTAAATGGTAATCGAGCATTTGTTTTGAAGTATACTCATTTGCCCACAATTCATCAGCTGTATAGAATTGAAAAGGTTCTGGCCTCGAGTTTATTTCTTTGAGTTTCTTAAACATTCTTTACTTTATCGGAGAGATTGTGACACATGCAATATCGTTGGGCAGCGGGCCAAAAAAGTCCGTCTTACATGTTTGGTTTTTCTGATCGCTTAGATTTCATTGTAAAAGTTCTTAAACCTTATCGTTAATGCTGCGACTTGCTGTTCGTCACAATCAGTAAGTGCATCTTCAATCGAACTTTCCAGATTATCGTATTCGATTTTTTCATCAAACTGGCTTGATGTAAAATCAAATATTTTACCATTTATCCTATTGTAATAATGCCAATGACCACCGATACATGTTCTCAATACAGTTCCACCAAATTCTCTTTTAACGACAATTGCCGTAACAGAACACTGACCTTTCGAAGGATTACACCTATCATATCTTGAACTACTTTCCTGGCTCCAACTTTGATAAAGTGCCGATACTATTCTTTGATAGTTCATCTGTTACAGGTTAACTCCTGCAATAGTCGATTTAACTCCAGTGAGGAATGATCCGCAGGTGATTTCGGCATATACTTCCACTAAAATCATTTCTATTTTCCCGCCGGACGAATCGTTCCAACTTACTTCTGGCACATTACTCCTTACTCAGTAGTACGACCCTTTGTGTCAGCTGAGTTCACATATTGGCGTAGGTATTCGATTACCTCACGGTCCAATGGGAATTGGCCTGGCCATTTCCGCTTTTTTGATTGTTTCTCGGACAGTTCCGCGCGTGGTACGACGACATTCACTCCGAAGGGAGTTCGCATCTCGATGGTTTCTTCATCGGTGACGTCATGAGAGCCGTCAAGCCTTAATACGGCGGTACCCGAGTTGACAATCAGCTTTCGGTTAGCAAGCCGCTCTTCTCTGCAAGGCGAACAGACACTGCGACAGAAGCCACATACAGTGTAATAGAACCAGTCAGGATCGAAGACCGCCTGCCGATAATCACTCCAGCTGTTATCGTCTGCCTGCATCTGAGGGTCCAACTTCTGCAAACTGGTGCACAGTGCATCAAGTTCCTTCTTATCTTCTGGCAGCTTGCGGCCGAGTCGGTAAGGACTCCAGTTAGACCACGTTCCCGAAGCTGCTAATCCCTCATAGCCGGTACATCCGATCCAGCAACAGGTGTTGGGTCGCTTTCTCGATATGGTTTCGGTGACACCAGCTATCGCAACCTGGAACGATTCCCTTGGATGAATCATTTCCACGGGACAAACCAGGCTGCACATTTTACATCTATCGCATGGATTTTCCTCATCCGGCACAGGTGAGTCTGGTGTCAAGATAGCAGAGGTCAGAACACTCCCTAACTCAACCAGCGCGCCGTATTTCTTGGTGAGCAAATTTCCACTCCAACCCAACCGTCCGACCCCGGCAGCAATGGCAGCATAGCGATGTGAGAAATCTGGATGGAAGTCGGTCATCTCTGTTACATCGGCAGCGGCTTTCTCAGGCCGATAATTGTTGTTGAGGTCTACATTAACAGCTTCATATCCTTCAGTTCGTAGTTGCTCGGCAAGATTATCGCCAATAGCATAAAGTGTCTGAGCGATGTTTTTTCGGTTGTCGCAGTGAGATCGCCAATCCTTTTTGCTAATAAAATTCTGTACGAGATCCCTATCCAAAGATAACGCAAATGAAATAACGGAGTTTGCAGAAGGCAGAAGGTAGCGTGGGTCGGCTGAAGGTGGTCCGTTTGCGAGGAGGTCTCTGGTTGTCACACCAACTAAATCCGCACCAAGGCTTTTCGCTAATGACTTGAGTCTTGTTTCAGCAGATTCCATGGTTTTTTCTCCTTTGAATTATAGCTCTCTCCAATCATGGCTTTCAATGGCGAGCTTCGGTGATCCCAAAGGAACCTTTGGATGATGAAAATCGTCAAAGTCTGGCTTCACCTCAGAAGGGATTTGCGTAATGTCTCCATCCTCACCTTCAAATATTTCTACTTCGAATAAAAATTTGGAATGTTCGTATATTGTATAATCGTAAAGCAGCGCTAAGCGTCAAAATTCGCGTGCAACGGGTATTTCTTCCGTCACTCACGATCGCCTTGTCTCAAAGCACTTACCGGGACTCTGACGCTTTACTCAAAGCGTACAGCCAAATATCTATAGGCGCATCGAGCTTCTTTGCCATAGCACCCTTCAGCTGCTTCACCAGCCAGTCGCCAATGGATTCATTTGTTCGCACCATAGCTTTTCCGTTCTCCAGTGCCACAAATTCCCAAGTATGGATTGCCAAGGTACCGAAGTCTTAACCGATCCACCCAATGAAGCTGTTTTAGGCAACCTTTCTGATTGTGGAGGTGAGCTTAGATCAGTCTGACTTCCAAACAAAGGTCGCATCCGGCTCAAGAGAACCCATTATCTTTCAATCAGTGGTCTCAGGCTGCCAATCCGGCTACGAATAAATGTGGGTCTATATTTTTCCATACCACCTCTACCGGAGCCTTGATTTCGATTTCTTTACTGGTCTTCAGTACAGCGCCTTCATTAATCTCCAAGATAGTCCTCATTCTCAAAATTGGCACTCACTGTGCCACGTTATGAATAGATCCAGTTAATAAATATTTGACTTATTGATTGATTTAATATTTGATTTATAGGACATCAAAAGGGAGCTACTCAAAATTTTGAATGTCCTAATCTTCAAGTAACGCATCATGAAGCCATTTGATAGCCAAATACCAAATCAAGATGCCCTTTCCTGATAGCGACATTTTTATTGAATGTCTTATTTCTGTTTTTTGAAAACTAATTCTGTAATTTCTAACGTATGAGTTCCGTTAAAACCGTCTGGCTTGATGAACTTAAATTCAATGCTATTTCCAGGAACATATTTCCGGATCGAATATTTAATAGGCCCATTGCCACCTACCGCTCCTTCCGAAAGACCTTTCCTGGAAATCATTGGGGGCCACTGTTCGCTTGTCCACAGTTGATCATCTTTTGAAGACAAATAGTCTAGAATTCCAGATAATTTACCTCTTCCCTGGTGGACAACTCTTGTATGGATATTTGTAATTTTCATAAGTGACGCTGCTAATCAACCGCGCGACTTTTTGATTCAGCTGGATGAGCTTGCTCTACCTTTCCTTGGTCAAAGATATCAGCATTAAGACCCATGGTCTTGGCACGTTCTTTCCATTGTTGCCGTGCTAGAGCGCGCATGTCTTCAACATCATCCGTTTCATCCATAATTTCCATACCCATAAGCGTCTCGATTACATCCTCTAGCGTCACGAGTCCATCGGTCCCTCCATATTCATTGACGACAATAGCAATGTGCTGGCGATCCTTAAAAAAACGTTCCAACAATGAACTCAGCGATACCGACTCTGGAACAACGAGAATTTCACGCTTCAATGCTTTGAGTTTTTCATCACCTCGCTTCTGGGCGGCGTTAACCAGAATATCCTTTTTAAGAACAAAAGCTGTTATGTCGTCAATATGCGTAGTGTAAATTGGCAGACGTGAAAAAGGGCTTCTGGTAACATGTTTCAATGAGTCGTTAATCGTCATGTTCTCGGGCAATGCGAAAACCACGGCTCTTGGTGTCATGATATCGCTTACTCTTAGTGAATCGAATTGGAATATGTTTCGAATAATCGTTGATTCTTTATCGCGAATATGCCCCGTTTCAACACCGACCTGAGCCATTGCGATGAATTCGTCTCTACTAAAAATGTGAATGTCCTTTCCATGTGAAATAAGTTTTGTCAGACGCTCTGAAATCCACACGATTGGATAGAGGACCACAATCAGAATGTTCACAAAATACGAAATTGGACCTACAATTTGAGACCAGTAGATGGCGCCTAAAGTTTTAGGCACGATTTCGGAAAGAAAAAGGATCAAAAGCGTCATGACAGCAGAAAACAGACCAAACCATGCGCTTCCAAATACGACGGTCGCTTTGGCCCCGGCCCCGATCGCGCCAACCGTATGTGCAATAGTGTTTAAGGTTAGGATGGCAGCCAGTGAACGGTCCACATTATCTTGTCTCAGTCTTTTCAAAAGCGCAGCATGCTTAGGCCGCCCTTCTTTCTGCCCTTCGATATATGAAGGCGTAATGCTTAAAAGTACCGATTCCGCCACTGAACAGAGAAATGAAAATACCAATGCAAGTAGCACATAAATTATCAATAGCAGACCATCAGTACTCATATTTTAAATGCATCATTCATTTGAATATTTTACGCCAACGGCATAACCCAAGAGAGTCATCACCAATGTTATTATAAGGACAAAAGTCTTCCCTCGAAACTCTAGGAAGTTATCTACTTCTTTATAAATATAGTATCTGATTCGAAAGAGGATTTTTAATAAATATAACGTAGATATAACCGGCGCGCGCTGTTTGCGCGTCCGTGTTTTTAGATTTGTGTACGCCCGGCATGGGCGTGATCTTATGGGGTGTAAGTCCCCTGTATGTAAACCCTGTTCTTGTCGTAATGACAGGAACATAAATACTAGTCGAAAGCAAGGGCGATCCCGCGAGGGCTCGTCCGGAGGAAGCTGGAGTACAAAGTTATGGGCCGACGAACAGAAATGGCATACAAGGCCGAGTCTCCGGGTAAGTCAGCACAACATGACAAAGCCCCGGGTTCAGGAGATACGGTAAATGCCGCGGTCGTGTAACGACAGATCACGTCCTTATCCGGGGAGGCCTGTCCGGCCTGCAGTTCAGTTACCACTGGAAAGCCTCTTG
>NZ_FRFE01000020.1 GCF_900143695.1 Desulfopila aestuarii DSM 18488 | reverse complement strand
CGAATTTGCAGACCATGCTCGAGTCTCAAACAAGACTGGGGCAACAATATACTTCGCCAGGCCATATGCAAGCTGGCAGAGAGGGACGAATGAAAACACCAATGGCAGACTCCGCAGATTCTGGCCTAAAAGGTTCGATTTTGCCACTCTCTCAGAGCAGGAGATTCAGGACGGAGTGTTCGTGCTAAACCTAACACCAAGAAAAGTACTGAACGGCCTGACGCCTCTGGAGGCGTTTACTGGTCGACGCGTTGCACTTATTACGTGACTCCAGCACTAACCATAGTATGGGGTATATCTGCGGCAAAATTAAGAAAGAAAAGCTTTTGATTAGCCGATATATAAAGATGAAAAATCTTGTGAGGTAAAAAGAACAAGAAGTGATTACTTGTCTGGAGTTATTCTATTCTTGAATTTTTCATTGACCTGATAGACAAATGCAAGGACCTCAGCCACTGTCTGGTAGAGTTCTACGGGGATTTCATCACCGATAGGGACTTTGGCAAGCAACTCAACAAGATTGGGGTCTTCATGGATGTGGATACCGGCTTCTTTGGCAGTTTCGATAATCTTCTCAGCGAGAAAACCTTTACCTCCTGCAATGACACGTGGTGCTGCACCTGTCTCTTTCTCGTTGTAGATAATGGCTACAGCCTGTTTCTGAGCCGCGCGTTCCTGCATAATCAAGCCGTGGTGTCGAATACCGATCGTCCTTCAGGGACGATGCGGCGGATGAGTTCTGTAGCAGGGTCAGGAGCGTTGGCGCCAAACGAGATGCCAAGGAGAGGTGCTTCTGAAATTGACTGTTTGAGATCGCTTTCGTATGTGGCGATAAAGTTAGCTTTTTCCTCCGAATCTGCATGAAAGCGGATGAGCAGTCCTTCCGGGCTGTGAAAAAAATCTATCCGCAGATTTCCCAGTTCCTTCAGTTTCAAAAACAATGAAAAACGATACTCCTGCTGTTCATAATCAGCACCGCCGCCACCATCATCGTCATTTCGTTTCTCCACCAGAAGAAACCCCTGTTCGAGAAAGGGTAGGGGAAGAGGGAAAATAAATTGCTGGGATGATTCGGTGTGGAGTTGAGCGAGCTGAAAAAACTCAAGGGTGGTCAGGGAGCGCAAGGCGCTATTGTGGATTTGACTGTCTGTTTTGAAGTTGCTAAGCACTTCAAGGAGGGCTGCTTTCAGGGTTAGAGCACTTCTTGCGCCATTTCCTTCACCAATCATTCTTTCAAATGCTAATCCTATCTGGTCCACCATTTGTTTCAGGAAGGTTCCGCCGTTCTCCGTATTTGGGTTGAGACTACTTTGTTGCAGACTCATAAAACTTTCCAGCGCTTCTTTGCTGTTAAGAGACAAGGTGGTGAGAAGTGATTGCGGTTGTTGGAGAAGAGAAAACAGTTCCCGAATATCGACGGTATTGCCGATCAACGTTAGTGGACGGCCGAGAAACTGCTGGAGGGTATCGTTGACTATTTTCAGTTCAATCTGCGGAGAGGTGGCGACCAGTTGCAGCTGCAACGTCTGACCAGGTTGCAGGGGCATGTCAGAGCGGGCGGGGAGGAGGTTGTCGCCGATCTGCAGAATAACAGTGTTGCCAGCTCTGGCTTCGATAACCAAAGCCTTCAGTAACTGGCCTGGTTCTGGGAGTTGCAGTGATTGAGGCGTTCGAGCGGTTGCAGGGCTGCTTTGAGTATACTGTGTTATGGATTGAAGTGGAGTTATGGTCTTCATGAGCGCTCATCTTACTCGTTATAATGAACAGCAGCCCCAGAGAAAACATGGTGGTTAAGTAGAGTGCGGTGAAGTGCAGCGTAATAATCAGCTCGAAAGTGTCAATTCTCAGCGGTCTGAACTCTTTCTCTCAACTGCCGGCGCTGTTCCCAAAGGCAATTGGTGATGATCGAATCCCGATCCTTGCTGGTAATGTTATCAAAATGCAAGGCAACCTGCCAGCGGCCGCCACGCAGTCGGTTGGTTCTCACCACATGGCCGATGCACTGGATCGATTTTTCCGGGTGGGTGAGACGTATTTCAATAAAGAGGCTCTGGCTGTTTTGCGGTGCATCACTGAACAGGCCAAGCACTCCGGAGCCGGAGATGTCAAGAGTTTGACCTTTTATGGACCAGTTGCGGGATGAGTCCGGGTTCATAGTTTCATGGCTGATCGTCATCGCAGTGCGAAGGTCCACCCGAAAATATTCACGTAAGCTTATAGGATCAATAGCCTTCGTTGCAGTCAACTCAATCGATCGCTCACTTGCTACATCAAGAATCCTGGCATTGATAGCAAAGGAAGTTCCGGTTTCGTCCTGTAATGTTACAAGGCATGGTGCCGAGGTATTAACATTTTCCGGAATGGACCCGGGAGGAACAACAACAAAAAAACTCGGAGCGTGCGACTCCTTATACATGCAGTCGATGGAAACGGCATATCCATCGGTGGTCGAGAGTTGAATGGATGCCGGCTGGTTGTCTTGTAAGGATTTAACCAGATTACTGAGAGAAGAGTCGGACATGGGATCGAGACAGGTAGATATTAAAGTTTAGTGCTATCCTTAACCTGAACCTTCAATCGCAGTAGTTTGCGCTGAATGATCAGGCAGTAGCCGATAATCCGGTCTCTGTCTTCTGTTGAGATATCGTCAAAATGATAGGCCACCTCGTAATGGTTTTCTGCAATTTTCAGAGATCGGACAGGATGGGCAAGTACGGAAATTGTGCTGGATTCGCCGGTCGAGAGAGCGATTTCAAGTTTGATCTGTTTGTCTTTTGGCGGTTGCTCTGTAAAGACGGCAAGAATACCACTACCACTGATATCGATTGTTCTGCCTTTAATTGCCCAGGGTTCTCCCTGTTTATCAAAAAATTCCGGATGGAATGAACTGCTGATGACACTGGTGGTGGCATCAACGCGAAAAAATTCGCGCATCTGCTCGTGACTGACCGATTTTTCAATGGCCATCTGCAGCGTCTGTTCGCCGATAATTTTGATGATACGGGCTTCAATAGAAATACTTGGCCCACCCATATCGACAGAAATCAGACATGTCTGGTAGGTGTCGATAACATCGGTGGGCATGACACCGGCCTGAAAGAGGAGTTGAAATGCTGTTGGGCCTGTTTTATGAAGGACGCAGCTTGCTCTATATCGTTCCGCCTTACCGATTATAGGGATGAATACACGAACCGGCTTTGCATCGGGGATTGAGTCTAGCAAATGAATATCAGAGGTCATAGGTTGTCCACAACAGGAGTTTTTTCAGTAAATCTCAAGCGAAGCTACCGCTCTTAGGCATCTTGTATCTCTGCATAGTATCACCTAATTTATGCTGAGGCAATAGCCTATCAAAACAAGGTGTTGATATTACAAGCGAGTTGGCAATTGAGATGTGTGGTCAATAGATGTTATGGCAGATTACCTCATTGCAAACTATTGGGCGTCTCAGGCAAGGAAGGAAGATTAATGACGCGTAACATCCTGAAGTGATTGTTTGATAATAAGCAGCTGACTGTGAACGGAATTCACGGATTGGACCGCTGATGAAAAGGCTTTTCTATAATGGTTGAGATGATCGTTATGGACAATATCTTTGCCTGCCAGTTTGAGAATTTCTATAAGCTCATCGTCAAGGGTGGATAATTCTAACCGCTCTTCGTTAAGTTTTTGGCATCTATGTTCTATGATATCCGGTTGCAAGAGATGGATTTCTGAAGCAAGTGACGCAGCCTTGTGCCCAATAAGCGTGTATCTTTCTGTAATTCTTTCTAGGAAGTCATTTACGTCTATGATGGATGCATTGTTCATTGGAAGTTTGGCTGCTCTCGTTTATTGGAAAAGAATCGGTGAAGGATGTGAAGAGGGCAGCCTGAGGTGTTCACATCGCATTTCTGAAAGATCCGCTGTTTCGTTGCTGCTCTGGGGTGCGATATCCTTTAATGGCAGTATGGCCGTTTGTCGCTTTTCGAATCTCATCACCAATCAGGGATTTGACGGCCTGTGCTTGCACGGTTACCGTTTTGTTCAGATTGATCAGTTCTTCTATTAGTGCATGACGCTCGTGCAGTAGTTGTTCAATATGCTCATCTCGGTGATCCAGCTCTAACAGGGTCGTATTCAGCAAGCGATCATTGGCTTCAATGTTCTCTTGCAGCACACTGAATCGTTGATATCTAACTTCAATCTGTTGGGCTGTTGCTGTTTCGGGCGATTCTCGCAGTGTCTTCAACATATGCAGCATCTGTTGATAGAGTTCGTTTGATTTCTGGAGATGTTCGCTACAAGTTGTCATAATGTTTTTCGTGGGGCGAAGGAGAAGTACTCTCTTTATTCCGGTTTGGAAACAGATGGTTTAAGATTTGATCAACCGGCAGTCATTAATGATTTATACGGTCTTTGCATATCTGCCGCGGAGTCTGCTGTACTGGTTTGAACAGTTCTGGCCACAGCGATTTCTTGACGATTGATCTCTACTGCCTGACCCCAGGTGTCACGCAGATCGAGCAACAACGTCTCAACAGTCTTCAAATGTTCGCCGCTGTTGTCATTTCGAGCGAGATTCAGTTCACGAATCATGAACTGGTAAAGGGCATCAAGGTCTTCTGCGATATTGCCGCCAATATCGTGATTGAGCGAGTTGGAAAACTCGGCAACAATAGCCATGCACTTGCTGATTCCCTGAAGCTTCTCCACTTGTTTGCTCTCATCGTTGGCAACAATGGCACGGCGTATAAACCTGATTGCTCCGTCATAGAGCATAAGCAGAATCTGCTCTGGCGTAGCGGTTGCGATCTGGTTTGTCTGATACTGGTTGTAACCGTTCATGCTTAATCCTTTTGATTCAGATTATTGATCTGCTGGGTAAGAAAATTCCCTTGGGCATTCAAACCGCTGATCAGCTGTTCCATTGCGGTAAACTGGGCGCGGAGGGAGGCCTCGCGCTTGGTCATACGTAATTCCATGAGCCCAATCTGTTTATCAATGTTGGCTTCCGACGATTGGAAGACTTTTTTCTGGGTCGCATAGATGCCACTTGAGAGGCTGGTCATGTTAAGCAAAACGGAATTGAACCGTTTCATGACGCCGCTCACCTCGCCTTCTCCGGAGAGCAATGCAACCATATCATCAAAGTTGTTGGCAAGTGCCTTGTCGAGCTTGGTGTTGTTTTGTTTGAGGCTACCATCCTTCTGGGTGGAGATACCAATTTCCGAAAGGATATTGAAGGTGCCGCCGCTCTTGATACTGTCCGTGAGGACGGCCTGAAGTTGACGTTTGGCGCCATTAACGGTTGCGTCGCCACGGAGAACCGCTCCCAGCAGCTTATCCTTATCGGTAGTGGTTGATTCTTTATCCTCTTCAGCGGTATCTTCAAGCAACGAGCTGCCGCCAAACTCCTCATATCCCGAATTGATGAATTCCATGACAGAGTTGTAAGCCGTAACGAAACTGGTGATTTTTTCTTTCAGGGCGTCGGTGTCAGCGGTTACATCGAAGCGGGTGGTAGCCAATGTCGGTGGATCGGTGTTAGGCACCATCTCGTCCACCGCAGTCAGATTGAGTGTTACACCACTGATGGCATCGGTGATTGTGTTGGAATTACTCACCACCTTGATCCCGTCGATATAGGCAACGGCCTGTTGCGCGGATTTTGCCAGGGTTGTGGTGAATGCTATTGAATTTCCGGGGCTGCTTTCCAGGTCAGGCACAATATCAAACTCGGTGTTCGCATCTTTGCCGGTAAAAACCATACGGTACGGACTGGAGCCACCGTCGTTGATGATGGTGGCGCGTACCCCGGTCTGATCTGCCACAGCGTTTACGCTCTCGGCCAGGGTCCGGAGCGAATTGTTGCCTTCACCAACGGTGATAGTAACACTGTTTACCTCTATAGTGCCGGTGCCAAGGATGCTGTCGGTATCAGAGCTGAATCCACTGGTGATCGTTTTTTGTGTCTGGGCCAACTGGGCGACCGCAATATCGTAACTGCCAAGTGCTGCGCTGTTGGTGGTGGCGGTAAAACTTCCTTCTTTACTGAGTGTGCCTTTGGTACCCCTGACCTGGCTGGTCAGGCTCATATCACTCACGGCGGTTTTCAGCGCATCAAGTTTGCCTTTGAACTGAAAGAATGCATTCAATCTCTGGGTTGCATTGTTTTTCTGCGTTGTGAGCCGATCAATAGGGGCACGTTCGAGCTGCATGATCTGCGTGACGATCGAATCCGTGTCCAGGCCGGTGGCAAGACCGCTGAATGTGATAGCCATAACTGAGCCTCGTAGTTGTTACTCGTGCTGCTTGTTGAGATTACGCGGAAGTATTTACCAGATTGCCGCGTAACTCTTCGATGGTCATTTTTAATTGAAGAAGCTCTTCAGCCGGGATTTGCCTTATAACCTCTTCAGTCTCGTTGTCAAATATCTGCACAACCAGCTCGTTGGTATCCTTGAACTGCTCAAATCGAACACTGTACAAGCCATCCTGGGTGATTGACTTGATGGCGGCCAGCAGCTCTTCCGGTTGCACCTTCGCTTCCTTGGTCTCGACCTGAGGTTCGCTCGACTGCTCCTCTTTCACCTTCTTGCGCTGGAGATCAACTTGCTCTGAAGAGGAAAATTTCGGTAGAGCTGATCCTCCCAGGCTATTTACTGTATCGACATTCATGGGAAACTCCTTAACGGAAAAATCGTAAAGTGAGTTCAGGGGAGCTGGAAAACCAGCTCCCCTGAACGGTTAAGGATATTAGCCAAGCAGTGAAAGCGCAAGCTGCGGGGCCTGGTTTGCCTGGGCAAGAATGGATACGCCAGCCTGCTGCAGGATGTTGTTTTTCGTCATAGCTGAAGTTTCCTGGGCGATGTCCGCGTCAAGAATCCGGCTACGAGCTGCCGAAAGATTTTCAGAAACGTTGTTAAGGTTTGAGATGGTTGATTCAAAGCGATTCTGCATGGCGCCGAGAGTACCTCGGAAACTATCAATATCACTTATTGCCTGGTCGACACGTTTTATTGCCAACCCTGAATTGCTTGCAGTGAGGATGTCAGAGTTGTCAATGCCTTGTACATTAGTGGTCTGATTGGCACCATTTGCAGGTCCAGTTCCACCAGTACCACCGGCAAATAAGTTAGCAGATCCAGCGGCTACTGCTACTGTGATAGATTCCGCACCACTCAAGGTGATATCAGCCTTGTAGATATCATGGTTTGTGGCAGCGGCTCCGGTAAGAGTATTACCAAAATAACCGACGACAGTGTCAGCAGCGCCGTCAGTGGCGCCACCAAGTACTTCCTTGATATCGATATTGCGGCCATCAGCGGTGGAAAGTTTCATGCTCCCATCGTCCTGGGCGGTGGCGATAACACCTGTGGTGTCACTTAGTGCGTTAATATCAGACACAAGCTGGGTAACAGTTTTTGGGGTGTCACTTTCACCGGCTTGGAAGATCTGAGTATCGTTAATTGACAGGGTATATGTCAATGTATCAGCAGTACCAACATTATCAGTCCAGATACCACCCGCAGCAATATCAGCACCAGAGACCGATACTGAGCTGGTACTAGCTTCGGCAGTAACGCCGGTTTTATCGGTTAACAAGTTGATCGCATTGGCAATTGATTCGGCACTGCCATCCGACAAGCCGTTGAGACCATCTACTGCAGCACCTATTGCTTCACCGTTGATGGTCAGATCACCTGAAGCATCCATCAAAAGTGTGTCATCTACTGCTGAGTCAAGCACATTGCCCAAGGTATAGGTTACGGATGCATAATCACCAATGGCACTAGCCCGCATGCTAGAGCTGAGATCCAGCGTGATAACCTCGCCGGAATTAGCGCCAACTTGGAAGCTAGCTTGTCCAAAAGTACCATCAAGAAGCTTTTTACCGTTGAAGGAGGTTGTTGTTGCGATACGATCCAATTCTTCTGAGAGTTGCTTGAATTCGGAGTTGAGGGAAGAACGGTCACCGTCGCTATTAGTTGCGTTGGCAGATTGAACAGCAAGTTCACGCATCCGCTGCAAGATGTTTGTACTTTCCTGCAGAGCACCCTCTGCGGTTTGCGCCAAGGAAATACCATCATTGGCGTTTCTGGAAGCCTGATTCAGACCGCGGATCTGCGAGGTCATACGGTCGGAAATGGCAAGACCAGCTGCGTCATCTTTTGCAGAGTTGATTCTGAGGCCAGATGACAGGCGCTGCATGGATTTGGACAGCGCGTTTTGTGATGTGCCCAGGTTACGCTGAGCATTGAGAGACATTACGTTTGTGTTAATTGAAAGTCCCATTTTATTCCTCCATGAATAAGTTGATGGGTTACTGGCGGGCATCCTTGCCCTGGTATTGCGTATTTACTTTTTTCTACTTTACTGCTTTCGTTGTTTCGTGTGCGGCACCTCCCTCCTTGCAGTGATTCTTTCTAGTTTATGCTGTATCGACAGCGTGGTCAAAAAGCTTAAGAGAAAAAATCTATCAGTTCTCTTTTCCTGTAAGTCTCATATCGGTGGACCTTAAGGAAAGCTTTAGGGAAAAATGTATTTTTTCTGGAAATATGTAAGAGAAAAAGTAAAAGGCCGACTAAATAGTCGGCCTTTTACAATATTTATGATGTAATTATGGAATGTTATCCTTGGAGTAACTGCAGCGCCAACTGCGGAGTAGTGTTGGCCTGGGCCAGAATCGAGACACCCGCTTGCTGGAGAATATTGTTCTTGGTCATGGCCGACGTCTCCATGGCGATGTCAGCATCGAGAATCCGGGAGCGGGCCGCCGACAGATTCTCAGATACATTCTGCAGGTTGGCAATGGTTGATTCAAACCTGTTCTGAATTGCACCCATGTTGCCCCGCAGACTGTCGATCTGGCCAATGGCACCGTCAACAATTTTTATTGCCTCGTTGGCACCTGCCACTGTGGAGATGTCGATAGTATCGACGGATTTGAGTTGGGACGCGTTGGCCTCACCATCGTCTGTGTTGAATAATGAGCCGGCTGCCTGGGCTATACTGCTGGTAATATTGTAATTACCTGAGCTAGTAAAGGTGATTTCTCCTCCTATAACGGTGGAGTCACCAGGAACTGTGGGAGCCTCAACTGTTGCTGCGGCGACAGCTGCGACACCACCCAGAGTGATTGTTGAAGCTGGCGTTACTTGGGTTATTGCCGCACCGTCGCCGGCAATAACGTCAAGAGAGGCTGGGATCGCTGTACCGCCAGAGTCGACTACGCCAAATGCTGTGATAGCGATTGTCTGGTTGGTCGCTGCGGTTGACAAGGTGATACTGCTCTTATCGTCCCCAAAGACATCGGTAAAAGATGCTGTTATTTTAGGGGTAGTGCCCTTAATATTTATAGCTTCCAATAAATTAGTAAGATCCTTGGTGTCAAGAACGACAGCGGTAATCACCTGAGCACTTGGCAGAGTTAAGGATACGGTTCCAGGATCTGAGAGGTTAGAAAGAGAAGCAATGGTCGCCGCTTCGTTAACACCCTCGTCAACAAGATTGGTGGCAACGCCTTCCGTGCCTGTGACCCGGATGGACTGGAGCGTCCCATCAGCTGCGCTATGTGTGTAATCGCTAATCTTGATGTCGTAACCTTCACTCTGAACAAGCCGCAAGCTTTCCTTATTCCCTGAGAGTTCGGCAGAAATGCCGGTATTGCCGCTCTGGGTATTGATGGCCAGGGCAAGGGCTGTCAGATTATCAGTGGTTACAGTGGCACTGATCGGGATGGGAAACTCATTATTGCCCTGAATGTCAAAACCGATGGTGCCGTCGGCGGCCAGATGGCTGAGGGTGACTTCCGTCCTGGCGTTGGCTCTGACCCCGGTAATGTCTGCTTCGATATTGACGAGCTCAGCGATCTTTTTGGCGCTATCGTCAGCATCGATTTTGACGATGCTTGTTCCGCGAGCACCAGTAATGGTAAGGTCCTGGGCGGCAACGGAATTACCTGCACCGGTATTGGCTTTTCGAGGGGTTGCCATTTCAATACCGGTCGGATTGTTGGAACTGAGGGACTCGTCTCCAAGTTCACCGGCCTTGGCTGATGAGATAGAAAAGGAGATGGTCTCATTGGCGTTGGCGCCAACCTGGAACTGGGCACCAGTAAGCGAGCCATCAAGAATATTCTGCTCATTGAAACTGGTGGTTTCCGCAATTCGGGTTATCTCCTGCTGCAGCTGATTGACTTCAGCCTGCAGGGAAGCGCGATCGGAGGCGCTGTTGGTATCGTTGGCGGACTGGATTGCCAGCTCACGGATACGCTGGAGCATATTGGTGGTCTCCTGCAGCGCGCCTTCTGCGGTCTGGGCCATGGAGATTCCATCATTGGCATTTCGGGCAGCCTGGTTGAGGCCGCGGATCTGCGAGGTCATACGATCGGAGATCGCAAGACCGGCAGCGTCATCTTTAGCGGAATTGATTCGAAGGCCTGAAGATAGCCGCTGCATGGAGCGGTTCAGATCGTTCTGGCTTTTTCCTAAGTTTCTCTGGGCATTCAGTGCAGCAATGTTTGTATTGATTGTCAGTGCCATTATTCGTTCCTCCTTGAAAAGGTCATTTGGCGTCGTTGTCAATCGATACAAACGTAATATCTCTTTGGGTGTACCTCGCAGTTGGATCTTTTTCGTCAGAAGAGAGATCTATCTTTAATCTAAAAGAGAAAAAAAACATTAATACAGAAAAAAATATTAAGCAGGTAAGATTCTGAAAAAATATCTAAAGATTTGAAAAACCAGAGCAGGGTGGCAGGATGGCTGAGCATTGATAGATGCTCATGTTTGGATAATGATGATGGGATGAAAAAAAAATGCCGGAATCCAACAGAAGGACGCCGGCATTTTGAAGGTATTGAGAAATGTATTATTTCGGCAAAGGTGTTTTCGTCAGATATTTCGGATCATCTAAAATAACTTGTATTGCCCTGTTGGTGTTTGGGGCAAACAATATAGGAGCTGAAAGGTTCAGCGTAATATTCTGGTCGGGTGGAACCGTAACTACAGTTAGGATAAAACATTCATCCTCATTGGCGATCTGTAATATTTTTCGCTCTGTTTCATCAGGTACAACAATGTAATCAAGAAAGAAGTTCGAGGGATCTGTCAGGACAAAGGCGATATCCGGATCGTCGACACTCTGGATCCAGAAAAGCGGCCCCTCTTTTTTATTGGGCATGACGATGAACTTATGGAGCTGCGGAAACCCGATCATGCCTGCTGGGAAATACAGCAGATTGTCCGGATCATAGTCGACTTGGCCAAAACGGGTGTTGATTGTTTTCATTTCTTCCGTGTCTTTTCTTGAAGGTTGTCACTCAGAGAGTCGAGAACGTCCATGTTCCAGTTCGCGGCTTCAAGGTTCTCCTGACAGATTTTCTCGTAAACTTCCTGGCGATAGATCTTGTTTTCACGGGGGGCTTCAATGCCAATTCGAACTGATCCCCCCTTCATCTCAATGATTTTGATCGTTATATCGTCCCCGATGATAATGCCTTCACCGAGTTTTCTGGTTAAAACCAGCATGTCGTGCTCCGTTCCGAAGTGGTGGTAAGTAACGTGACTGCAATGAGTATAGCGTATTACGTTCTGCTATACTAATTGAAATCACCAATAGATGTCAAAGGTTAGCTTGCCACACTAAAAATAGTCGAGGATGGAAATTTGGGAAATCTTTGCGGTGACGTTTAAGGCTGCCTGAAAAGCCGTTTCTTGCTTCACAATATTATTGAAGGTCTCGATGACATCCGCATCCTGATAGCGGGAGAGAATCTGCTCGAGGTCAACTTTTACACCCTCTTGACTAGAGATAGCCGTCTCAACACGTCCGGCCCTGGCACCGAGCCGGCTGCGAACCCGGCGGTTCTGGTTGGCGGCTGTCTCAAGATTGTCCACCTGGGACTGGATAGAACCGCCTGGACCGGTTGGGTCATCAAAATTGCCGGCTCGGACTGCCTCTTCGGTACGGGTGAGAATAGAGAAAATATCTATTCGACCACTGTGGCCATCAAGGGTGGTTGGCGTCAGGCCGAGGGCAGTCAGGCCTGCGCCGTCGATGGTCACATTCTCACGAGTATTGGTGGCGATATCGACTGTACCGTAAACCGTTTGGTTGCCGCCGGAGATGCCTCCACTGGTGCTTGAGTCAGGATCGAAAATGGTTTCAGTGAGAGATATTTCCTCACCTGTTGTTGGCCCGGTGAGGACTAATGATCCGCTCGAAATATCGTAAGTAACGCCATTGGCAAGAGTACCACCGGTTGTTGTAACTGCGATGGCACCTACGGTATTGCCAAGTGCATTGGCTAGGCCTTGCAGTGTGTAATCATACGTTGCTCCATCAAGCGTGACGTTTATGGGGGAACCGGCGACATCTACGCTGAGGCTATAGGTATCTCCACCGTTATAGCCAGCCAGGTTGAGAGGGCCTAGATCGGTTGTGGCAGCATTAACCGTCGCCGTTAACCCTGTGGGATTGCTGTTGATAACGTTGGCCACATTGGCGGCATAATTGGCGTCGGTATCGGCAGGGATGACATAGCTAACGAGCGGGGCATCACCGATAGTAAGGTCGAGTGGACCGGGAGCAGTGGCGGGGTTGAGCGTTGCCGTGACTGTTTCTCCGAGGTAGGGTGGGTTATAACCTGATGCCGCCAGCTCGTTGGTCACGCCCATAAACAGTTCGTTACCGGTAATATTCACCGATACATATTCGCCCGGAGTAATCTCCAGCATTGTCGGATTGGCATCACCCTGATACAGGTAGGGCCAGGTGTTGACGTTGTTCTCGTCGTAAAGAGCTGGGTCGTAATCTGGATTTTCGACAAAGGGAATGGTGTTTTCTTTGAATCCGGAGAAAATGTACTTTCCGTCAATTGTTGCATTGGCTGAGTCGAGGAGCTGGTTTTTTAGCTCGGCTATTTCGTCGGCAATAGTCTGGCGGTCTGCGCTGCTGAGAGATGAGTTGATCGCGCTGAGTGCAAGTTCCTTGGCACGTTGCATGATATTTTCCACGCTAGCCATGTGACCATCGGTTGCCTGCATTTTATCGAGACTGACTCCCATCGTTTCCAGATAGCGATCGGTGCGGCTCATCTGGGTACGGGTAGTCAGTACCGGACGGATTGAGCCGGGAGCATCGGAAGCTTTGTTGAATTTCAGGCCGGTTGCGCCCTGATACCTGAGATCAAGCAGCTTATTGGAGACCCGGTCGAGGTTGGTCTGCATCAGCCGGAATGTGGCGTTGTCGGTAACTTTCATAGCAGGGCTCTCCTGTGGATATTCTCAAACTATCGCTTATCGATGGTGCAGATTATCGCTTGATAGCCAGGAGTGTATCCATCAACTCATCGACGGTTGTAAGGAATTTGGCTGAGGACTCAAATCCACGTTGGTAGGTGATCAGTTCAATCATCTCTTCCTCAAGAGATACGCCGGATAGTCCGTCTCGCAGGTTATCGAGTTGTACCACCGCGTCTTCAGTTCCCTGTAAAGAGAGCTGGTTTTGGTTGGTTTCGAGACCAACACGGGCAACAAGTTTGCCGTAAAAGCCATTGAAATTGTCAATGCCAGCAATGAGGTAGGACTCGTCAAGATCAGCGAGCAACAGGGCGTTCCGGTTATCACCAGGTGCAACAACGCCAGGTGGAGTTGGCGCCTGGGAAGCTGCAATCTGTTCAGCACTGGTTATCTGCACTGACATTGCGCGTGCTGCATCATGCCAGGGATCTGTTGGTGGCGCGGCAGTTCTGTTCGGTGAATCGACGAAAAAGTATCTGCCGGAAATGGAATCGAGTCCGGCACCAAGTGCGTGCTGCTCATTTACCTGGGTGGTGATCTCATAGGCAAGGCGGTCGATATCATCAATTAACCCAGGGATAAATGAGTCCCTTAGATACATTAACCCTTTAAACTCACCACCGATATTTCTCTGGTCTATTGGTCGGGTAATCCCGCCGGCATGCAGTACGACATCAAGATCTGCGCCTGATGAGATTGTTTCCAGCGACATCGCGGTGCTGCCCTGAACAAGTGGCAATCCTCCGGGCAGCTGGACAGTCAGCATGCCGCGTGAATCGGAAAAAGACTGGGCGCCAACCGATTCCGCCAGTTGTCTGGCCAGGAGCTCGCGTCGGTCTCGAGCGGTATTGGCGGACTGACCATTAATCTCTACCGAAAAGATACGGTAGTTCAGGTCGGCAATTTCCTGGATCTTGGAGTTGATGTCATCAACCTTCGAGGTCAGGGTGTCGTTGATGTTTTCCTGGACCGTATTGAGTTCGGTGATGGTGTTGTTGAAATTCGTGGAGAGTATATCCCCGCGCTGGATGACCACATCTCGCAATACGAGATCGCTTGGGTTGGCTGACAGCTCTTGCCATGAATCAAAGAAGTTGTCCACATCGGTGGCCAGGTTTCCATCGGTGATTGCAAAGACCCTCTCAAGCTCGGAGAGCGGGCGAGCCTGGGCATTCTGGTAGCCGTAGTCGGCAGATTTATCGACCAGCTGGTTCTGAATGAAGACATCGTGGTCACGCTGGATGTCGGAGACTTTTACACCTTGTCCGATAAAAAAACCACCGAAGTTAACGGAGGGGTATTGGGTCAACTGAGTGTACTGCCGGGAATACCCTTCGGTGTTGACGTTAGCAATATTGTTGCCAACTACCTCAATCGATTTCTGATTGACCTCGAGTGAGGTTTTGGCTGAATTGAGGGCATCGAGCAGGCCAGCCATCTCACACCTTCCCGGAGATAAGTCTGCCGTTTACTTGTGCGGCTACCTGATAGGCAGATGCGGAATAGGTCGAAGAGACAGTTTTTCGGCCGAAAAATTCCATGGTATCGCGAATCCAGCCCAAGGCGGATTTGAATAGAAAGGCGTTGCGGCGATTCTCATGACGAATTTCAGCGGCAAGCGGTTTATCCTTGTCGTCGATAAGTTTGACATGGGCCAGAACCTGGAGCAGTTGCTCTTTCTCGTAGGTGGCGGAGGCCATTCCTTCCAGGTCGAGTTGTTTGGCACACTCTCGCTCCTGGAGAATAACGTCCCGTAGGCGAACGAGATAATCATGTGTTGTTCCGGCATTCATATCGTTATTTTCCCTGCAGCAGAAATTCCACCAGAGAGGACGCTACTTTTTCCAAGTCTGGCTTGTAGGAGCCATCAGCGATTTGGGCTTTCAGTTCAGCTATTCTTTCAGTACGTTCGGAGCTGGCTGCGCTTTTGGCACCCTGCGCCTTGTTAACGTTCTG
Organism: Desulfopila aestuarii DSM 18488; assembly: GCF_900143695.1. GTDB lineage: Bacteria > Desulfobacterota > Desulfobulbia > Desulfobulbales > Desulfocapsaceae > Desulfopila > Desulfopila aestuarii. Next base: position 89,921 of record NZ_FRFE01000020.1, on the reverse strand, counting down.
CAGAACAGTTGAGAACTCTACCTTGTCAGCTGAGGTGCTTTCAGTTTTTTTGTCGGTTACGGCCGCTGGCGTCTTTTTCAGACTACCTATCTGTTTTGGTCCACCGACTCCGAAGAATTCAACGCTCATAATGTCACCTGCTTAGGTTATGCCTGGATTGACGTTGTGTTGTTGACCCAGTCATCAAGTTTTTCCATCACTTTATCATAGGTATTGTAGGAAATATCTGGGAGCCAGTCGCCGAATGCCTGCTTCGCTTCGCTGAATCCCTTATCAATACCCGCCTTTATTGCATCAATTCTGGTGGGATCTCCGCCGGCGATGCCTATGGCGAAATCTACAATACGATCGGAAGTCTGTTCAACTCCAAAATAGCCGTCATCTGCGATAAGTTGTTCGGCTTCTTGCGGGGTTATCTCTTCAAGGTTGATTTCTTCCATCCCAGGCTCGGTATTGCCGGTTGGGATATTCAGTGAGAGCCCCTGTTCTTTAAACATGTTGATGACCAGGCCTCGAAGCAGATCAAACCCGTCATTATGTACGACCTGCAGCGTCATTGAACTGTCATAGGTGGTGACGGATTCGGTGCTATATGAGAGGGTGACTTTATCGACAGATAAAGAATTTCCAACTGCCTTCACCGTCTCGTTTTGCCTGGATTCGCTATAACTTTCAGCTTTGTACTGTTGAAAGATCCTTGGGTTTATCCCAGGTTGAATCGCTGTATTTTCAATCATTTTGACGCCTCCGTGCTGTCTGAATCTGCATCCGTGCAGTTCCTGAAGGAGATGTTATCTGCCTCCTGTTATTACTCTTATCGGAGTATTATGACGTGAACTTTAGAAAAAAACTACGAAAGGGAGAAAGTGCGGAAGGAGGCGGGCGAATGTGTCAGGCAAAAGGAAAAGAGGGCTGAGGACTGTGTGTTAAGCACATCCGTCCTCATGTATTATTCATACTTTTTGTTTTCGATCTGATCAGCCATTTGGCGGTACATCGCCTCGGCTATGCCAATGCCGGAGCCACTGGCGGTCTGACGTGCAACCTCCATATCAAACATCTCTTGATATGTGTCTTTGGCTATCGATTTCTCAAAAAGACCGCCCTCGGGAACAGCCTTTCGCATGGATTTGTACATTTCCATCACCAGTATGGACTCAAATTCCTGGCAAGTTTCACGTAATCGCTCCAAGTCCTTGGCCTTTTTTTCCTGTGGTGTAGATGGGCTAAGAGAATGACTTAAAACTGTTCGAGGATCAATTTTCATATGTTTTTCCAGTTATAAAATAACAAGTTCTCCATTCATGGAGCCCGAGGCCTTGATTGCCTGAAAAATGGCAATCAGATCACGAGGCGTAGCGCCGATTGCATTCAATGCTGTGGCGATTTCGCCAATGGTTACTCCCTCTTTCATGTCAATGAGTACCAGTTGTCCCGGTTCTTCAGATATAGCGATGTTGGTATTCGGAGTCGCAGCGGTCTGGCCTGCCCCGAGTGGGTTCGGCTGCACTACATCAGTATTTTCTTTAATAATGAGACTCAGATTTCCATGGCTGACGGCAACAGTAGAGAGTCGCACGTCTTTGCCCATGACGATGGTACCGGTACGTTCATTGACAACCACCTTGGCCCTGGAGTCAGCTTGGACATCAAGACTCTCGATCGAAGCGATAAACTGCACGGTATTGTCTTGCAATTGTGTGGGGATGTTGATTCGCACTGCACCGGAATCCAGCGGGAAAGCAGTTTCCGGACCAAAATTGGCGTTGATGACTTCGGCCATATTATTGGCAGTGGTAAAATCAGCATTACTGAGCTGATAGACGAGTTGACCGTTTTCGCCAAGGGCGACAGGTACAGTTGATTCTACAATTGCGCCACCGGGGATGGTTCCGGCGTTGGGATGGTTTTTCTGCGCCTGCGCAGCTTTGCCGCCAAAAGAAAATGCACCAATGGCAAGCGGTCCCTGGGCTACAGCATAGACCTGATTGTCAGCCCCATGGAGAGGTGTCATGAGCAATGTGCCGCCAGCGAGGCTTTTGGCGTCGCCAATGGAGGATACAAGGACATCAATGGTTGAACCCGGCCGGGCAAATGGCGTAAGTTGGGCGGTGACCATAACTGCTGCGATGTTTTTCAATTTGATATCGTTAATATTGTCTGGGCTGATAGTGACGCCGTTTCTGACAATCATGTTGTAGACCGACTGCAGGGTGAAACGTGATTTTTTCATGTCATCGCCGGTGCCGTTGAGGCCCGTGACGAGACCATAACCCAGGAGTTGGTTATTACGAACCCCCTGTAAAGAAGCGATATCCTTCACCCGTACAGCCATACAATCTGCAGCCATGAAAATGGTGAGCCAAACTGCTACAAGTAGGACTCCATAAAAGGTGGGGCGTTTCATATGCTCTGGCTGTTTGTTTTTTGTGTTCATGATGGACTCACAATGTCAGAAAGGCCAGACGTTATCAAGGGTGCGCATGAGCCAGCCTGGTTTCTGTTTGTCGGCAATGGCCCCTTGGCCGGTGTAGGTGATTCTTGCGTTGAGCACTTTCGATGAAGGGATAGTGTTTGCCGCTGTAATGTCTACTGTTCTGATAATACCGGTAAGATAGATTATCTGAACTTCGTTATTCACCATCACTTCCTTGCCGCCACGAATCTTGAGGTTGCCATTGGGATAACGCTCGATGACCTGGGTTGTGAGTGATGCTGTCAGGTTGCCTTTTCTGGTGGTTGTTCCAGTGCCGTCGAAAGTGTCTGAAAAGTTGCCTGTCACGATATTGTTGAGGTCAAGATTCGAGTCGGTGATAAAACTGGAATTCTCCAAACCAAACAGATTAGGGATACCCGCGCTGATTTCTGTATCACGGCCGGTGGAGGTCGTTGCTTGTTTGGAGGCGCTCGAACTCTCACTGATGATGATGGTGACGATGTCACCGACATTTCTTGCCTTCTGGTCGGAAAACATCGATGTGGACTCGCTGGTCCAGAGGGAGCCTGGAGTGCGGTGGCTCTGTTCCGGTGTTTTGCTGTCTTCGAGCGGTTCCGGGATATCAACGATACTGGTTTGTTGGCGGGCACAAGAAGCGAGCAACAAGAGCAGCATGGCAAAAAGTACATTTCTCATATCAGAGTGCGACCTCCACGACTCCCGGGGCGGCAACCCGGCAGTAGATCATTTTTTTTGATGCGATATTTTGGACACGAATTGTTTCGTTGGCTATTCCGTTATTTCTGGCTATACCGGTGGCTGTCAGGTACAGATCGCCGCGCTGCAGAATGATACGTACAAGCTCCCCCTTCTTGACCATTGGCGGAAACTCAACCTGATGCTTTGCAAGAGGCTTGCCTGATTGGAGGGAAACAAGAAGTCGTTTGCCCAGAACTTCCCTGGGGTTAAGAATTGGATCTTGCAATTCGCTGATGTCCTGCACAGTCATAGCCAGATGTTGAGGGCCAAGTATGGTGCCTTTTCTGACATCACCCTTTAGCACGACAATCTGGGCGAGGACCTCCAGCTGACCTCGAACCGACATGTTTTTTCTGACCCGGCCGTCAACACTGAAAATGACCGAGAAGCGGGAGCTTCCAATGATTTGTGGGTCAGAAGGGACTACTTGCCAGGTCAGCTTGCCTGACGGTAGGGAAAATGGCAGCGGTTGGGCTGAAGGAATAAACCTGATCTTCGCCTGCGCAAATTCTCTGGTGTTTTCATGAATGAACGTATCGATAATTTTCAAGACATCGGCGGAGCTGACAACGGTGGCGCTTCTTGTCACCTTGATATCCGTCGCACCTTGCCATTGTACCGGTGCGTACTGGTCAAGACCGTTAACCAGGTTTTTAATTATCGAAGAGGCCTGCAGGGTGATTTCCTGGCCTGGCGAGGGGGCCTGGCCGACTGGCTGACTGGCCAGGGCTCTGCTCAAATCTGTATCTTCATCAAAGGTGGCTATATCACCGAGCGTGACAGTGGCCTCTGCAACCTCGGCTGATCCGTTGAGCGAAACGGTGAGCCCGTACGCGTCGGCGCAGACAGCAAGTAGCAGGATGATGAGAGATATTCTGAACATGATAATTCTATAATTATTTCAGGTTATTGGTGGTCTGCATCATTTCATCAGAGGTCTGGATGGTCTTCGAGTTGATCTCATAGGCTCGTTGAGTGGTGATCATGAGCGCCAGTTCCTCGACGATGTTGACGTTTGAACCTTCTAAGTAGGTCTGGAGCAGGGTGCCAAAACCATCTGTGCCGGGTGTGCCGATGTCGGCGGTACCGGAGGATCCGGTCTCTTCAAAGAGGTTTTTTCCTACAGCCGAAAGTCCACCGTTATTGGTAAATCGGGCAAGCTCGAAGGTGCCGAGTTCGGTAGCTTCGGTATCACTGCCGATTACGGCAGTAACAATACCGGTATCCCCGATGGAAATTCTCTGAGCACCGTCGGGGATAGTGATTGCCGGCAGTATCGGATAGCCATCGGAATTGGTAATGCGACCGTCGCTGTCACGTTTAAATGCGCCGGCGCGAGTGTAGGCAGTGTTGCCGTCGGGAAGTTCGACCTGAAAAAAACCATCTCCTTCAATGGCTACATCGAGTTCGTTTTCTGTCTGGATGATATCTCCCTGAGTGAAAATTTTTGTCACGGCGGCAGGTTTGACTCCGAGGCCAATCATGATACCTGTGGGTGACTGCGTATCAGGTGAGGTTTGGCTGCCTGGTACCTTCATTGCCTGGTAAAGAAGATCCTGGAAGTCGGTATTGCTTTTCTTGAAACCAGTGGTTGAGACGTTCGCGAGATTGTTGGCGATGACGTCGATATTGAGCTGCTGGGCGTTCATACCGGTGGTGCCGGTCCAGAGTGAACGAATCATGTGGCGTCTTCCTGTTGGTAAAAGTTATCGGGCAGGTGATAACCGGGATGATCTATTTTCAGGATCGCTGATTATCCTGTTTAGCCGATTGTGCCCAGTTCATCTTGCTGCTGGCCAAGCGTCGAATAGCTTTCAAGTACTTTATGATAGGTCTCGAACGTTCTCATGCTGTCGATCATTCGGGTCATCTCTGTTGTCATGTTGACATTGGAAAGTTCAAGAAAACCCTGGTCAACCTGCGGATTGTCCAAGGCGATCTCCGTCCCCCCAGGTTGAAGTGAGAAGCCAGTATTATCTTCTCTTTGCAATAGAGAACGGTCATCAACATCGACTATTGCCAGGCGACCAGCTTCGGTGGCGATTCCATCAGGGGTAATGGTAGAGACCGTGCCATCCTCGTAGACGACCAGTTTGGAGGTGTCAGTATCGGGGACAGTAATTTGGCCATTGGCGTCATCGAGTACCGCCAGGCCGGAACTGGTACGTAGCACGCCTTCCTGATCGACGGTGAAATCGCCACGGCGGGTGTAAAGAGGGCCGTCAGGTCCTTCAATTTTAAAAAAACCGTCGCCTTTAATAGCCACATGGAAGGGATTGCCGGTTTCACGCATTGCACCTTGTTCAAAATCGGTGACATTTTGCTTAACCCGACTGTAATTGATGCCTTTTGCTTTCTGCGTTTGTTGTTCTCCGCGGAGAAGCGACTCAAAGCTGACAGAAGTTCGTCGATAACCTGAGGTGTTAACATTTGCCAGATTGGCGCTGATGTTAGCGATTGACTGTTCTCTGGAGATAGCTCCTGCCAGTGCGCTGTATTTTCCGGATACCATAGTTTTGATCCTGGCTGATGGGGAAAAAAGATTTTTCTCTGCTCTGGTGATGTATCGGTTGTAAGGGCTGTTTTCTTAATGAAAAACAGAGGAAAATCACAATTCAAGACTATTGGTGTTATTTGCTGGCACCTGAGCGAGCCTGGAGAGGTTGACCAGTTGCTCAGCCTCTTGGGTGGAGATGGAAAGGATGGAGGCAATCTCTTTGGCATCCATACCATTCTGGGCAAGCGAGCGGACATAGAGGTAGCGCTCTGGCGCATTGACCTGGCCCAGGACATGCTGTGCGGAAAGTCGTGGCTGCTGCAAACGAGTGGTGAGCTCAGCCTCGCTCAGATTCTTCTGGAATTCAACGGTTTCTTGATAACGTTGGTCCAAGTCCTGTAACTCGGCATGAGCTACGGCGAGTTTCTCTAAGGCAACAGAAAGTTTACGGGATAACGTTGCGGCTTTACGACGATAGTAAACGGACAGGCCAAAGGCGAGGCAGGTGAGGAATAACGCCAGGAGGGCGATGATGATGGCGAATGAATCGTTGTCCATGTTCAATGGTTGGTATCTCGTTTGGCGGGGGTATTATTCCCTGCATCGATAAGACCATGGCGGCCTGAGTGTTCAGTGAATTGACACGTTCAGTCGAGACGGGACTGAACTTTGGTCTTCAGTTTAATAAGGGCCTGACTGTGAAGTTGCGAGACTCTGCCTTCCGAGAGTTCGAGGATGTCGGCAATTTCTTTCTGGGTTAGCTCCTCGTAATAATAGAGTGAGATTACCAATCGTTCCTTCTCGGAGAGTTGCTCGAGAACCTGGGCGATAACCTGGGTCAGTTCAGTGGCCTCGAGCCTGTGCCCAGGCTGCATGCCTACCTTGTCTTCGGTGAGCGAATCGAGAAACGACTGTCCCTCGTCTGAGTGATCAAGGGTTTCGTTGAGGCTCACACAACCAAGGTGGCTCACCTCGCCAAGCATCAACTGGTACTGGTGGAGGCTCATTTCCATAGCCGCGGCAATTTCCTCCTCTTCGGGGTCTCGGCCGAGTCGCAGTTCAAGGTCATGGATGGTGCGGGCGATACGATTATGTTTGTCGCGCAATGATCTGGAGAACCAATCGAGTTTTCGCATCTCGTCAAGGATGGCGCCACGAATGCGATGCTCGGCAAAGGTCTTGAACATGATATTTTTTGAAGCGTCGAATTTGTTGGCTGCGTCGAGCAGACCGACCATGCCGGCGCTTCGCATGTCATCCTTGTTCATAAAGGATGGTACCTGTGTAACCATGCGCCCGACAAGGATGTCGACGAGGTAAAGATTCTCCTGGATGAGTCTGGAGCGGTCATCGACCATAGGAGGCTGGTTGTAGAGCATTGTTATCCTTTGCTGCCGAAATTAAGGAGCTTATTCCAGAAAAACTGCAGATTACCTTTGGGCTCGGTGTGGGCCGGTTCCATGCAGATCCTGCCGGCAATCTGGGCAAAGGCGGCGGTGATCTTGGAATGAGGGTAGAGATCGATGATTACCCGTTGTTTTCGTATGGAATCAATCATCTGTCGGTCTTCAGGGACAGAGCCCAGATAATCGATGGAGATGTCGAGATACCTGTTGGATACCATAGTGAGTTTTCGAAAAACGTCGAGGGCCTCATCCTCATTCTGGATCTGATTGACAACAAGGTTGAAGTGTCGCTCGTGATATTTTGTGGAAAGCAACTTCATGAGAGCGTAAGCGTCGGTAATGGCGGTTGGTTCTGGAGTGGTAACCAGCAGAATTTCCTGGGCTGCCGTGTTGAAATAGGTGACGTTTTCAGAGATGCCGGCTTCGGTGTCGATCAGGACGTAGTCAAAGCTGTTGTGCATCGAGTCGAGCCCGTCGAGCAACCGCATTTTTTGATGGGAGTCGAGGCGTATAAAGTTCTGGATGCCTGAGCCTGCCGGGAGAATTTTGATACCCATTGGGCCCTCGACCAAAATGGCATCAAGCTCCTGGTCACCTGAAAAAAAATGGTTGAGATTGTACGTTGGGGTCAGGCCGAAAACCACATCAATGTTGGCCAGTCCAAGGTCAGCGTCAAGGATCAGCACCTTCTTGCCGAGTTTTGCCAGGGAATAAGCGAGGTTGGCGGTGACAGCGGTCTTGCCTACGCCACCCTTGCCGCTGGTCACCGAATAGACGCAGGTGACCCGATCTGATCCTGTCAATAGACCCGTCTCATTCTGTTGTGAATTCAGGGCTCGCAGGGTTTTTGCCTGATCGGCAGCCATGTAGCTTGTATTAGTCATGCGCAATTCCTTCATGATGGGACATTATGAGTTCCGCAACCGAGCGTTTTGTAATCTGCAGCAAATCTTCAGGTACCCGCTGACCATTAGTGATATAGGAAAGCGGCGCTTGGTGCTGCAGTTGAACGTTCAGGATGACTCCGGTTCTCATGCACTCATCAACCTTTGTGAAAATGGTCTTGTCGATACCAACTTTTTCAAAGTGATGGATGGTGTCCAGCAGTTCATTTTCTCGCGTGGCGGCAGAAAGAACAAGGTGTTTTTCTATTTCAAGATGAGGCCGGAGAAAAGAGGTCAGCTCCTCGATACAGAGGGTGTCACGCGGACTGCGGCCTGCAGTATCGATGAGAATGAGTGATTTGTCGGAGTGGCGTGTAATTGCCTCTTCAAGCTGGTCAGGGCTGATTACCACGTCTACCGGCAAGTGCATGATTTCGCCATAGACTTTCAACTGCTCCACCGCGGCTATCCGATACGTATCGATGGTAATCATTGCCACCGAGTTGGAGTGGTTGCCGAGATAATGAGCAGCTAACTTGGCCAGGGTAGTGGTTTTGCCGACACCGGTCGGGCCAATAAGGGCGATTCTGGACTGGGCTTTGGTTTTCTGAAAAGCCGGCGGTCTGACCTCGACCAGGCTTTCAATGGCCCGAAGAGCAAAACGTCGTATTTTTCCCTTGTCTTTGAGGTCATCCTGCGTAAGCTGTTCAGCTGCAACAGCGGCGATGGTTCTCGCTGGTTCACCTTCAATGCCATGGCGGTGTAAAAGCTCAGAGACCGGATCGCGCACCGGTTTCATCTGGCTTAAACGATCTCTTAGGGCAGAATTGAAAGTGTCCTGGCCTTGCTCCTCGCCCTCATTGTAGGCCGGCTTATCTGCAAGTTGGGCTGCGAGCTGTTGCACTAAGCCTTTTAATTCATCGACTTCATTACGAAGTGCGGTATCGGCTGTTGACTGGGAGCTACGCTTTGGTGTTGGGGACATGGTCAGCAGTTGCCGTGCTTCTTTGCTGTTGAGATCGTCCGATGTTTCATTCCCGGAATAGTCCAGTTGGATATCATCTCCACCTACCGTTGTGTTGATACGCTTTTTCTTTGAGCCTGTACGGCCAAAGATACGAGATGGCGAGGTGGGCCTGCCTGCTGCGGCAGGTTCCTGAATAGTAGTGTTCTCTTCCCTGGGCCAATTGGTGTCGATGGCGGCGGTGATCTCGATGGTCGGCTTCCCGAGAAGGCCGAGCTTGCCATTGCGCACCGTACGGGTCGAGAGGATCAGCGCGTCTGGGCCAAGCTCTTTACGGACAAGCTTTAAGCCGGAAGCCATATCTGGTGATTCAAATACTCTAACTTGCATTAAGCGTTACCGTTCCGAGTGATCGTACTTTAAGGTTAGGAGTGATTTCGTTATGTGAAATCACCGCCAGTGCTGGGTAATACCTTTCGGTCAGACTGCGAACATGCGGACGAATCTGGGGGGCTGCCAACAGTGTAGGTCTACTGCCCCCTTCAAACAAGGGGATCGCCTGGCCAATCGAGTCGAGGATCTTTTGGGCAGTATGCGGATTGATGGCCAGGTAGCTGCCGGTTTCCCGATGCTGGATCGAGGTCTGGATTGCGTCTTCCACCTCTTTAGCCAACGTGATAAGAGGGATAATGCCGTCTATAGCCAGCTGAGAGCTGATGGTACGGGCCAGGGCATGACGGACATATTCGGTGAGGACGTCTGTGTCCTGGGTCGCCTGGGCCCAGTCAGCCATTGTTTCAAGGATCGTCCGAAGATCGCGAATGGAGACACCCTCTTTCAAAAGATTCTGAATGACCCGCATGATGGTACCAAGGGAAAGGACCGTCGGCACCAGTTCTTCCACGAGTTTCGGATAATGCTTGGACAGACTGTCGAGCAGGCCCTGTACTTCCTGTCTGCCGATCAGTTCGTGGGCATGTTGTTTGATCACCTCGCTGATATGGGTAGCCATAACGGTCGTGCAGTCTACCACGGTATAGCCCGCCAGTTGGGCGCGATCTTTTTTATCGGCGGTGATCCAGATAGCGGGTAGTCCAAAAGCCGGTTCTGTGGTAGCGATGCCTTTGATGGTCTCAGTGACCATACCGGGATCCATAGCCATGAAGTGGCCTGGAAGGATTTCGGCTTCGGCGACGACGACACCTTTTAAAGAAAAGGTGTAATGGTTTGGCGAGAGCTGCAGGTTGTCCTTGATGTGCACCGGAGGCACAATGAAGCCATTATTGATTGCAAACTGCTTACGGATTGACTGGATTCGAGTCAACAGCTCACCATCCTGGGAGGAGTCGACAAAAGGAATGAGACCGTAGCCTACTTCAAGCTGCAGCAGGTCGACATGGAGCATCTCCTCATAATTTTCTTCCCGTTTTGCTATAGGAGCTTCTGGTGGAATCTCTTCTCGTTCCTTGATTTCGGCAATTCTCTCTTTCTTGTCGAGAGTGAAAGCCAAAAAGGAAAGCGATATTGCCATCAACAAAAATGGGAAAAATGGTAGCCCAGGGATGAGTGCAAAAGCAAGAGCAATAAAGGCTGCAACCCAGATGGCAACCGAGTTTCGGCTGAACTGTTCTTTTATGTCGCTGCCGAAATCCTTGTCGCCCGTTGAGCGGGTAACAAGCATACCGGCGGCAGTGGAAATGATCAGCGCCGGGATCTGGCCAACAAGACCGTCGCCGACGGTAAGGATGGTATAGGTCTGAGCGGCTTCTGCCATGGGCATGCCTTTTTGCAGTACCCCGATAATGAAACCCGCACCAATATTGATGAGGGTGATGATGATGCCGGCAATAGCATCGCCTTTGACGAATTTCGATGCACCGTCCATAGCACCATGGAAAGCTGATTCAGCGGCAATTTCCTCTCGTCTGCGACGTGCTTCTCCCTCATCAATCAGGCCGGCGTTAAGGTCTGCGTCGATGGCCATTTGCTTGCCGGGCATGGCATCAAGGGTGAAACGGGCGGCAACCTCAGCGACACGGCCGGCACCTTTGGTGATGACCATGAAGTTGATAAGGACGAGAATGGCGAAGATAACGATGCCGACTACGTAATTGCCGCCGACCACGAACTGGCCGAACGACTGGATGACCGAGCCGGCTGCTGAAGGTCCTTCATCACCGTGGAGGAGAATGAGTCGGGTTGAGGCGACGTTCAATGCGAGGCGAAAGAGGGTAGTCGTGAGGAGGATCGACGGGAAAATCGAGAACTCCACCGCTTTTACCGCATAAAGACTAATGATCAGAATGAGTAGGCCAATAGTGATGTTTGTGGCCAGAAAAATGTCGAGAATGATAGAGGGCAGGGGGATGATCATGATCATCAGGATCGATATCAGACCTATCGCAGCAATAACATCGCTGCGTGCCGCCAGATCCTGGATCTTTATCCTGCTGAATATGTCACGTGCTTCTGCTAATTCCATCTCTTCGTATTGGTCGTTTAGTGTTGATCAGATAATGTTGAGATTGTTCATCGCTGTTTCAGTGAATAGACATGGGCTAGAATTTCAGCTACAGCCTTGAACAGGTTCTCAGGAACAAATGAATTTAATTCAAGCTTATGCAATAACCGCGCCACGGGCGGATTTTCAATGATGGGGATCTCGTGTTCACGGGCGATTTCGCGGATTTTCATGGCAACAATATCAGAGCCTTTGGCGATGATCATTGGTGCATCCATTTCGTCTGCAGAATAGCGAATGGCAACAGAAATGTGCGTAGGGTTGGTAACAATCACGTCTGCTTTGGGAACCTCGGCCATCATCCTTTTTCGTGCCATCTCCTGCTGAATTTGCCTGATCTGTGCCTTGATGTGAGGGTCGCCTTCCATCTCCTTGTATTCTTCTTTCAGTTCCTGTTTGGTCATCTTCATTTTTTCTTCCATCTCCCAGCGGACAAAGAGAAAGTCGAGAAAGGCAATAAAGATCAGGACAGCGCAGATTTTAGCGAGAATAAGTGCTGCTGTTTCGGCTAGAAAAGAGACCGTGGCCCCGACCGTTGTGTCAGCAAGCAACAAGGCTTCGCCGAATTTTCCCAAGACTGTTGAATAGCCCACCCAGGCGATGAGAGCGACTTTGGCCATGGATTTCAGGACTTCAATAAGGGATCGACGTGAAAAAAAACGTCCAAAACCTTTGATTGGATCAAGTTTGGAAAAATCTGGTACGAGTGGCTGGGTGGTAAAGAGCCAGCCGATCTGGAAAAAGGAAGAGAAGAATCCGATGATTAAGACAAGAAGAAACAGTGGTGCCAGCAGCAGAGCGGATTTCTGAATAATAAACCAGAAAAGGGCAATGGTCTGGGTGTCGGTAGACTGGAAATTGCCAATTCCTTGGAAAAACGAGGTGAGTAGATCATTTATTCCACGCCAGAATACAGGCATATAGAAGATCCAGAACAACAACACGATGGTAAAGAGCGTCGCAGTCTGTACCTCTTTGCTCTGGGCGACCTGGCCTTTCTTGCGAAAATCCTCCCGTCGTTTCGACGATGGGGCTTCCGTGCGTTCTCCGCCTGTGGGGGCCTCTTCAGCCATGGAGTTGGCTCCTGCCTGCAGCTGTTGCGACCAAGTGGGTCGGTAAGGTGGTTCTGGTTATCTTCTGGATCTACTGCAACGAAATATGTTGCAAATTGCAGGCCGGAAGCCAGGAAGGAAAAGCTGGAGGATATTTATTGTGCCAGGTAGTTCATAAGCGTGACAAGGGTTTCACCAAGCGTGTCAAATTCCCGACTCAAAAGGGCCGCTGCAAGCTCAAGTGTCAAAGCGATGACAATAAAAGCTGTGGCGATATTGAGTGGAAAGGAGAGGAGAAAAACATTGAGCTGAGGAAATACCCGGGCGAGAACGCCAAGTATCAGACCTGATAGGAGGAGGAGAATGAGGACGGGAGCGCTGAATTGGACACCAAGGGCAAACATGCGGGAGGCGAGTTCCATTAAAAAAGGTACTGCATCTCCGCTGAGATTGAGGTCGCCGGGAGGCAGCAATTCATAAGACCTTACCGCCAGTCGGAAAAAGAGGTGATGACCATCTATTGCCAGGAAAATAAGAATGGCAAAGACGTTTTGAAACTGGGAGACCAAGGCGATTTGCCTCTCTCCGGTTGGATCAAAAACGTTGGCGGCGGCAAAACCCATCTGATAGCCAATGACCGTAGCGCCATATTCCACTGCTGTGAATATGAGTCTGGCGACGAGTCCAATCATTGCTCCTAAAAGGGACTCGTTAATGAGAAAAATCATGAAGGGGAGCGGCATAAAGCTGATCGGGGGCAATTTCTGTGACATTATTGGAAAAAGTACCATTGCCACAGTAAATGCCAGGGCGACGCGAACCCTTACTGGTGACTGACCTGAAGAAAAAATAGGGATGGCCCCGATAAATCCTGCAATCCTGGCAAGGACTACAAGGAAGGCCTGGACCTGCTCTATCGGGATAAGCTGGAGATCCACAACCTGCTGCTAAAGGGTAATCATGGTCTCAAAGAGACCGATGGTGAAAGTGGTCATGATATGGATTATCCAGGGCCCGAAGAAAAGTAAGGTCAAAAAGACCGCGACTATTTTCGGGATAAAGGACAATGTTTGCTCGTTAATCTGGGTTGCCGCCTGAAAGGTGGAGACGAGAAGACCGATTAGAAGGCCGGCCAACAGCATGGGAGCCGAGATCATGAGAATTGTCTGGATTGCCTTACGGCAGATATTGATAGCCAAGTCCGGAGTCATGTTCTCCTCCTTCAAGCAAAAAAGTTGTGTCAAAAAATGTTGAAGCTCTTGATCAGCGAGCCGACGATCAGGTTCCAGCCGTCAACGAGCACGAACAAGAGCAGCTTGAACGGCATGGAAATAATGACCGGTGGCAGCATCATCATGCCCATGGACATAAGGATGGAGGCGACGATCATGTCAATGACCAGAAATGGGATATAAATCATAAAGCCCATCTGGAACGCGAGCTTCAGCTCTGAGAGCATGAAAGCAGGGATGAGGGTCATTGTGGGGATGTCATCTTCGTTGGCTGGTTCACCGTCGAGGGTGAGTTCTGTCATGAGGCCCAGTTCTGATTCTCGCACCTGGCTGAACATGAATGTCCTTAAGGGGATAATAGCTTTATCCAGCGCCTCGCCCTGGCTGATTTGCTCTGCCATATACGGCTGCAATGCAGTGTCGTTGATTTGGGAAAGGGTTGGTGACATTACGAAAAAGGAGAGAAACAGTGATAGACCGAGGATAATCTGGGTGGGCGGCATGTTCTGAGTGCCCATGGCTTGGCGTAAAAAGCCGAGGACAATGACGATCCGGGTAAAACATGTGGTCATCAGGATGATACTGGGGGCGACAGAGATAATGGTGATAATGAGAAGGATCTGCAGTGCTGTCGAGACCTGCTGAGGGGATTCGGCTTGGGTCAGTCCCAGGTTAACTGTCGGTAGGGTAATGGCAGCGCCAATTGTTGGTAGCAACAACAGGATGCAAGCGGTAAGGATAGCCGGAAAGGTGACGCGGCCGGTTGCTGAAAAAGCACGGTGTTTCATGGCTGCTGCCCATTGTGGGAATCGTCCAGTATGTCCTGGAATGAGCTTTTGTTGCTGTTGTTCATGTCTGCAAGAAGGGTTATCGATTCGTTGGCAATGCCAAGCAAATACTCTTTTCCTCGAACTTCGATGAGGCAGATCGATTTTTTTGGCATCAGTGGTTGTATTTCCAATACCCTAATGGCCTTGGTGCTGCGAGGGTTGATAATGGAAAATCTTTTTTTTAAAAAAGCAAAGAGAACAAGCATGATGGCTAGGACTATTAGGAGCCCCCACATGACCCGAAAATAAGCAGTGATATCACTTGTGGCAGCTACCGCGGCTTGAGCGCTGGCGGCGGGCGCGAGGGCAAGCACGCAGGCGGCAATAATCTGGATATGTGAATATGGCCGGTTCATGTTTTATCCAAGCTTTTCGATGCGATCAGTTGTGGAGATCACCTCGGTGAGACGGATGCCGAATTTTTCGCCAACCATGACGGCTTCACCTCGGGCAATGAGGCGGGAATTAACATAAAGATCGAGTGGTTCACCAGCCATTTTATCAAGCTCTATGACATACCCTTCGCCCATTCGCAAAAGATCACGCAGGAGAATGCGGCTTCTGCCAACTTCTACTGAGACCTGGAGGGGGACGTCATAGAGAAAGTCGAGAGATCTCGAACGATCGCGATCCTGTGCTCCCGCCCTGCCGCTGGTCATGTCCTCATTATCAAGGAGCTCTTTTAATTCCTCTGGGGCTGGTCGAGCACTATTGCTGTGATTGTGTGAATCCATATTACATTCCTTCTTGGGCGACGCCGGTTATACTGATGGCTTTTCTGCCATTAATTGTTCCGGGTATGGCATTGAATTTTAATTGATCCTCAATAAGAATTTTGAGCGGCGAGTTGGGATCGTAATCCAACTGAATGATATCGCCTTCATTCAGTCGAAGAATCTTGTCAATTGTCAACGTAACCGAGCCGGATTGGGCGACGATATCGACAGTGGTATATTTGATGGCATTCTCAAGCGACTCCTTCCAGGTGTCCCGGGTGGTAACGTCAACCATGAGCAGCTCGCGAAGTTTATCGCGAAGCGGATCGAGCGTCATGGCCGGGAAGACGAGATCGATCTCGCCGGAGAGATCGTCAACTTTCAGGTGAAAGGTACCCACCAGTACCTCGGATTCCGGTTCCGTGATAGAGACGAGTCTGGTGGTGTTTTCAATTTTCACCAGAGTTGAGTGAAGATCGATCAGAGATTTGAAGGATTTGTCAATATCAACACAGGCATCGCGCATTGCGGTTTTCAAAATCGACAGCTCAATGGTAGTGAGTGGACGATCAAGCTGCAATGGATCAAGTTCGGTGGATGCGCCTAGCATGACTTCGATCATGGAGTAGGAGAGTTGCCGATCAAAAACAAGCAGCGAGTTATGCTGGAGCGGTGACATATTCAACATGCCGATGGCTCCTGGAACCTTGCGTTTGGCGAGATACTCCTGGTATTCGCAGTTCTCCATTGAGATGCGAGTTAAAGTGAAAGTCCTTTGGAGCTGGTTTGTGAGTGATATTGAGTAGTTGCGGCAAAAATTATCAAGGATAATGTCAAAGTTTGGTATGCGGGTTTGTTCATCCTTCCGCTGGGCCATCTGGAAAAGATTGATCGGAGTGCAGGCGAGAAAATGGTCATCGCGATAATCTTCATCCAGGTCAAGCGGAACCTTGCCCGCTTTGATAGCGGCGAGCAGGTCGGCAATTTGTTGTTTTGAGAGAATGGGCTCCAAAGGACACCTTGACGTAAATGACTTATTGGACGACGAAATCGGTAAAATATATTGCCTTGACTTTTCCTGTTTGCAGAATCGAGTTGATCTTGCTGGTCAACTCGGCTTTGAGTTGTTTTTTTCCCTGCAGATCTTGTAGTTCCTCGTAGGTTTTATTGCCAACCAGCAACAGGATGGAATCGCGAATCTGCGGCATACGTTGGTTCATTTCGTCCTTGACTAGTTCGTTGGTAAGTTCAATGGTCAGTTTTGCCTTAACATAGTGGTTGGCATCGTCGCTTATGATGTTGACGATGAACTCATTGATATCGACCATGGGGCCGATGGTGGCGGCAGGATTCAGCTCAGGTACGGGTACCTCGAGGCCTGGGTCTTTATTTTTCTCATCTTCCTCTGCCTGTTTCTTCTTCATAAAGTAGAATGCGGCACCCCCACCAAGTGCGAGCAGTAGGACGAGCGCAGCAACGATGATGATAATCATCTTTTTTTTGCCGCCGCCTTCTGCCCCTTCTTTTTTCGTCGCCTTTTTCTCAGCCATGACAGTCCTGATGCTAAATTAAATGTGCTGGTGATAACCACTCATCAGAGCGGCACATGAGTGTTTCTTGTTGAACCCTGCTTTGTATCGTCCGGTAGCCTGTCGAGTCGAAGGACAAAGTCAACACGCCGGTTTTTGGCCCTGCTCGCTTCATCGCGATTGGGAACAAGCGGCTGATCAGGACCAAAACCGATAGCAGAAATGCGTTCCATGTCAAGCAAGTCTCCCTGCTTGAAAAAGCGCATGACCGAGACGGCACGGGCCATGGAAAGATCCCAATTGCCGATAGGATTTTGGGAAACTTTCACATCGTCAGTGTGACCTTCTACGAGAAGCTTCATCGGCAAAGGGCGAATAATGTCTGCAATGTTTCTGAGGAGAGGATACGCGGTCGGAGGAACCTGTGACTGACCTGGTTTAAACAGCAGCGATTCATTTACCCGCAGAATAATGGTATCGCTGTCTTTCTGGACCACGTCGACATCATCATTCATGTTTTTCATCTCAAGCTGCGCCTTAAGGCGTTCATGAATCTTGGTTGTCATCTCCTGTTGGACCGGGGTGAATTTTGTTTGCGGTGGCGAAGGCAGGATGGGCAAGGTGAACTCTAGTTGGGATGGCTGTTTATGCATACCGAAGGCATCTTGCAAAGAGTTGGAGGCTTGGGTAAACCTGACCGGGTCCATGCTTGCCATCGATAAGAGCAATACAAAGAAGGTGAGCAGCAGGGTCACCATGTCGGAATAGGTGACCATCCACATTGGTGCACCGGCGGGACAACTCTTTTTCTTTTCTTTTTTTTGTTCCTGAGGAGCCTGTTCTTCTGCCATGATCTGGTCTCCTTGCTACTTGAACATCGATTCACGCATCTTCGGAGCGATGAATGAATGGAGTTTTTGTTCCATAATTCTCGGGTTCTCACCCGAGAGGATGGATTGCATTCCTTCGATAATAAGGGTTTTTTGCAGCACTTCCGATTGGGAGCGGAGTTTTAGTTTACCTGACATCGGTGTGAAAATGATATTAGCTAGAACTGCACCGTAAAAGGTGGTGAGGAGAGCGACAGCCATGGCAGGTCCGATGGATGACGGATCATCCATGGTCTGGAGCATCTGGACAAGACCGATCAGGGTGCCGATCATACCCATGGCTGGGGCGTAAGCCGCAAGAGAAAGAAAAATCTCAGCACCTTTTTCATGGCGGAGTTCGATATACTCAATTTCGGTAGAGAGCATGTCTCTCAGGGTTTCCGGTTCCTGGCCGTCAACTGCCATCTGCATGGCCTTGATGAGAAATGAATCCTCAACACTTTCCATGGCACCCTGCAGGGAGAGTATACCCTCTTTCCTGGCTTTGTTGGCGAATTCCATCAACTGGACGATCATATTGTTGATCGACGATTCTTTGTGGAGTAGGGTTTTTTTGGCCACGCTGACGGCACCGAAAACCTCGCTGAAGGGGTAATGAACAAAAGCTACGCCGATAGTGCCACCGATAACGATCATTGCAGAAGGGACGTCGAAGAAAATAGAGAGCGGCCCGCCCTGAAGGATCGCCATGATCATAAGCCCGAAGGCTGCACCAATGCCGATTATAGTTGAAAGGTCCAAATAACACTCCTCTAAGTAAAAATAGAGACCTTTGTGGTTCTCATTGTTATGATTGCAGTCCCAACATGCCAACAGAACATCAGGATATACAAATGCTTTCAGTCTGATACTCACGACAATCATAGACCTTTGCTTGTGAAAACTCAAGAATGCAAAAAATATTCCATGAGAAGAAATTGGATGGTAAGCAGGTTATTAATGATAATGTATCGCAAAAGAAAGGCAGGATATAAAAAAAGGCTGAATCCAATTGGATTCAGCCTTGTAGTGGCAAAGCGAGTGTCAAAATGTTGACACGTTAGCGTTTCAGATTGATCAACTCGTTCATTAGTTCGTCAATTGTGGTGATGATTTTGGAGTTTGCTTGGAAACCACGTTGAACGGTAATCATTCTTACGAATTCAAGTCCCATATCAACGTTGGACTGTTCAAGGGAGTTTGTAAAAACATTACCAAGCTCTTCTCCAGGTAAACCTACCCTGGCAACACCAGATTCGGGAGAAGCGAGGAAAAGGTTGCTACCGGCAAGCTTAAGAGAGCCAGGATTATTAAAAGCTCCAAGGGTAATGTTTGCAAGATAAATATTCTTTCCGTTGGCATACGTAGCAATAACCGCGCCCGCCTCATCTACGTTTACTCCTGTCAAGGCACCAGGGCCGAAACCATCTTGTTCTTTGGATATGACCGACGATTCGGAGTTGTATTGAGTGGTATTGAAGGTGATATTAATGTCCTGAGCAGTGCTGCCGTTTAACCAGTCGAGTGAAGCTCCGGGAATGGTAATCGTCGAAGGTATGGTGACCAGATCACCGTTCCCGTCGAAGGTGAGTGTTCCTGCAGGAGCAGGTCCAACGCCGACTGAGCCAATTGGTGTACCCCTAGCATCCTCGGCTGTCCAATACACGCTCCAGACATTCGGGTCTCCAGGAACTACCTCAGGCCCACCTGTTTTCTTGTAATACGTTGTCATGAGATGGGATGTGCCAAGAGTATCGTATATCTCGACTGTTGTCGAATAATCAAACGTGTCCGGGTCGGTATAGTCAAAAGGAATTGGGACGGCCGGAATCACTACAGAAGCATCGAGGTTGGTTGTGAATGAAACTTCAGCGGTTGGTTCACCAGGAGCCATTCCAAGATTATTTATCTGAATCACGCCAGGAACTCCAGGTGTAAGGGTCCCATCGGGATTGTATGGGAGGCCTAGAACATTATACCCTTCTGGGTTGGTAAGATAGCCGTCTCGGTCAAAGCGGAAGGACCCTGCTCTGGAATAATATACCGTTTCATCACCTTCTTGTGTGAGCATGAAGAATCCTTTACCTTCAATGGCTAAATCAAGTGATGACTCGGTTGATTCAAAAGTCCCTTGGGCAAAGTTGCCATCTACGCTGGAAAGCCCTACGCCGCGCCCGACCTGAGATTCGCCACCAGAACCACTGATAGAAGCGGACAGAAGATCGGCAAAAATGGTCCGAGATCCTTTGAACCCAATGGTATTGGTGTTTGCCAGATTGTTACCGATGACAGTCATCGCCTGGGCATTGGTGTTGAGACCACTGACGCCACTGAATAATGCACTTGATATACCCATTGTTTACTCCTTCGAATCCCTTTTGCTTTTCATGACCAGCCTGGCAGCATGATTTGGTGATTTGTGCGGCGACTTACTAGTTCTGCACCGTAGATGTTTCGGCAACAATTGCTGTTTCGCTCTTGGTCGTATTTGTTATTCTATATATCGGATGAAAGTGTTTTCATATTTAATCATTTCAACCATTTTCATCTGCAATCTCTTGATCAATCTTGCTTGTGGGGTCAAAAACCCCAAAAATGGTATTGAAAGATACATTTCCCGAACCGGTCAATAATGTCCCCCCGGTCGTTCCATCAAGATCTGCACCCGTGACGATTGACCGAACAATGGATTCGACAGACATATTTTCACCCTGGGTATTTTTTGCTTTAATCAGTATGGTGTAATTCCCTGGCCCTGCTGCATCACCTTTGGAATTAAGCCCATCCCATGTAATGTAATGTGTACCCATATTCAGCTCTTCACCCTTTAATACCGCTACCGTTGCACCGTCTTTTTGGAGTGCGATAGAAACATCAGTAGCCTCTTCATCAAGACTGTAGCCAAGCGTTACAGGTTGGCCGTTAAAGGTGAGGACATCTGATTTGAATGCGACTTCTTTACCGATAGTATTAAGGGCAGTAAGTTTGTCACTGTTCTGGAAGGAGGATACAAGATTTTCCATACTGCCATTGAGGTTAAATAACTGCTCTAGCTGGCTGAACTGGGCTAGTTGGGCTGTGAACTGGGTCGGGTCGTCTGGGTTTAGAGGGTCCTGATTTTTCATCTGGGCGACCAGTAGCGAGAGAAAATCCTCTTTGCCAAGGATGGATTTGTCCTCTTTGGATGTGCTGGCGGAACTCTTTGTCGGTGAAGATGGAAATAGTGCGTCGAGAGCGCTGGTCATAAGATACCTCTATGCCGTAATATTGACACTGGTTGACGTCTCATCACCGGGTGTGACGATGCTGTCAAAGGTGTCGTCGAAATGAGTGTCGGAATAATGACTTTTTGTATTGGTTAGATTCTGCTTGTGTGCTCCCTGGTCCTGGAAAAGGTCAGAGTTGCTGATAGACTCAGGAGCGGTCGAGACGAGAATTTCTTCAATTGAGAAACCCTGACTCTCAAGAATCCCTTTGAGCCTGGTCATATTCCTTTCAAGCAGTTCTTGTACCTGACCGCTCTGGGCTATTACATGGGCCCTGATCGAACCTTCTTTTACAGTCAGGTTGATATCAAGATCGCCAAGTTCTGCTGGCTGAAGTTGGATTCTTAACCTGGTCTCTTGATTTTGCATTTGAATTTGAAAACGTTCGGCCACCTGTTGTAGTAAACTATTGTCATGAATAACTGGTGAAAGTGAAACTGCCGGAGATATAGGTTGCGGGATGGCAGGAGCGTTGTGTGATGAATTTGACGCTATTGCAATTTGGCTAACCTCAGAATAGTTGAGGGGCTGTCCAGTCGAGTTCGTGAGAGAATTGGGCGAACTCTGGTTCAGTATTATGGTGGCTGTTTCTTGCTTTGAGCTAAATTGCTGTTCGTTCCCTTTGCTGCTCTTTGCTTCGGTTTTAATTTGCATCTGCTGCTCGTGAAATTGCTGCCGAAGGGGATCACTGGCAAGAGGACGATATTTTTCCTGTGAGTCAACAGTAGGTGATTTGATGGAGGTTAACTGATTCAACGAGACCATTAGTGGAGATGTTTCGGTTACGATTTGCTGGGGCGTGTGCATAGCGACCGGAGAGCTAGTGGTACTCGTTATTGGGGGTTGCTCGGTGATAACTGTAAGATGACGAAGGCCCTGTTCCAGTGCAGGTATAGCTTTTTGCAATGTGGGTACAACTTTTTGCTCAGTAAAATATCCGGAAATTGTTATGGTTTCCTTCCCAGTCATTGATGCATCAGTAGGCCAAAGACTTGGCGAGGGTGATGATGGGGAAGAAACAGATTGGGTAATATTGGCACCGTTAGATACGGTGACGGTTGGTTGTAATGTGGTTGAGGCCGCTGGATCAGTATCCTTTGGAGTCGCGGGACTAGTGAAAGCTTGCTTTGTGGAAATGCTGGGAGATTGTGGCGAGAGTGTGTACTTTTCTGGAGTCTCCGCTTGTGTCGAAAGGAGAATTTGTTCCTCACCTGCAACTAGCAACAGGTCATTCTCCACTGTTGAAATTGTTGAAGGAACACTTGGGGTGTTGGCTGTAAATCCTTTCAAAACGATGTTTTGAGGGATAGTTGAATCTGTGCTTGCCATCTGGGGAGAGAGGTTTCCCAAGAATATATTCACCAATTCAGGTGCGTCGGACATATTAGATTGTGAGTTGTCATCGTTGGTTCCAGATTGCGAAGCTTGGATACTGGTGGTGTCAGGCTCTACAAATGGAATGGCTTCAGTAGTCTCAGGAGATGTCGTATGCTGCTCGCTGGTGCCTTGTGATTCATCTTTAGAAGATTTCGGGAGGTTGTCTTTAGGTGGTTGTTGATCATTGATTTTTTCAGAAAAAACTTTCCCAAATATTGATTCGCTCCCCTGGCTGCTACCAGGGTTAGTAGTGGGGGGGGATGTCGGTTGCGACGGGGTGAGAAGGGGAGCAATATTCATCATAAAGATTCACTCAAGCTGAATTGTCGAGAATGTTGTACTGAGTTCCTTAGCTTTCTGTTGGGATATCTGGTCAAGTATCTTGGCTGCCGATTTCACCTTCATGTTGGCAAGGAGGTCTGCGGCAAGCTGCTTATCCAGTCCGGCGAGGGCAAGAGCAGCCTTGTCCGGACTCATCTTTTCATAGATTTTGGCCAGTTCCTGAGTCTTTTTCACTTCTTCTTCGGATTTGGCCGCAAGCAGCGTTTGTATCTGTTTACGAAGCGCCTTCATTTCTTCAAGTTTGGCATCTATCTCCGCTAGTTTCTTATCGACACCCTCCTCGATGCTCTTTAGCTCGATTTTCTTCATATCAAGTTCCTTTCTCTCCTCACGGATACCGGCACGCTCGGTCTCGACAGAATTATAGAGTCGACGTTCTTCAACAGAATTGAACTGTTCGGGAGAGGGTGTACCATTCTGAGCTATGACTGTTGCCGATATGATTGTGTTGATGAGGAAGGCCAGGATGATAACTGCGGCCCCATTGCCGATGGGGTTTGTGATCCGCAAAAAGAATCTGTTGTCTATGAAATGATCTGTCATCGCAGCCTGCTATTTGTTGTGGAAGATAATGGCGATCTCATCGAGTATTGCCGCTTCCTTTTTGTTGAGATACTGTTGCCAGTCTGCGTTTTGCCGTTCTTTGAGTTTTTCCATGACCTGTCTGTCTTTGGCTTTTTTCATCAGCTCTTTTCGTGTTCTGGCAATGTGTTCGCGTTTCTTTTTCAACTCTTTTTCCAGTTCGATAACCCGTGTTTTGATGTATTTGAGGTGCTCTTCATGGTGAATAAGTTCCATGATATTCACACCTATTTCCTGAACACGTTCGATGGTCGCCACCAGTTGGCGGTAATGATCCTGTTCTTTCTCGAGTTGATGCCTGACCTCTTCTTCAGCCTGCCTGGCCTGAGCGAGATTGTTTTTGGCAATATCCTCAAGTCGCTGCCGGTAATCGAGTACCGTATCGAGACCAAATGGTTTCATCTCTTACGCACCACAATTCAATAGAGGCTAGCGATCGCCTTCCCGACGGTTCTTCGGCTGAACGGTCTCGTCCTTTCGTTCGCTGAGAATTGAACCAAGCTGCTCTATTGTCGTTTTAAATGGTGTCGATTCATTGAATCGCTGCTGCAAAAACTCATTGATAGGGTCTATCTTTCCTAAAGCATAATCAATTTTTTCGTTTGAGCCTCTGGCGTAGGCGCCAATGTTTATGAGGTCTTCAGCTTCCGAAAATGTTGCCAGGACATTTCTTGCCCGTCCTGCAAGTTCTAGGTGGCGTGACGAAATAATGTCGCGCATGACCCTGCTTGCAGAATTCAGTATATCGATTGCCGGATAATGGTTGCGGGCGGCAATGCTTCTCGACAATACTATATGGCCATCGAGGATGGATCGGACCGAATCGGCTACAGGTTCGGTCATGTCGTCGCCGTCGACAAGAACTGTGTAAATCCCTGTGATTGAACCCTGATCGCGGAAGCGTCCGGCTCGCTCAAGCAGCTTGGGAAGAGTTGCGAAAACGGAAGGGGTGTAACCTTTGGTGGTCGGCGGTTCACCCACGGCCAGACCAATCTCCCGCATAGCCATGGCAAAACGGGTAACCGAATCCATCATGAGCAGGACATTCTTGCCTTGCCTGCAGAAGTATTCGGCTATGGTCGTGGCGACAAAGGCTCCGCGCATTCGGAGCAGTGGTGACTGATCAGAGGTGACGACCACCAATACTGAACGGGCAAGACCTTCATTGCCGAGATCACGTTCAATAAACTCACGAACTTCACGGCCGCGCTCGCCGATAAGGGCGATAACGTTGATATCGGCTTTAGCGTAACGAGACATCATACCAAGCAATACACTTTTCCCGACACCGGAACCGGCCATAATGCCCATACGTTGGCCCATGCCGCAGGTCGTGAGGCCATTGATAGCACGTACACCGAGATCAAGCACATCAGTGATATTCTGGCGCTGCATCGGCCCGGGCGGTGGGGCGTAGAGAGGCAGTTCCTCGGTAAGGGCAGGAGCTGGTAAACCGTCACTCGGTCGTTCCATGCCGTCGATAACACGGCCAAGAAGGTTTGGGCCGACCTTTATCGTGGCACTGTCGCGAATAACCCGTATTCGACTTCCCGGTCCAAGTCCACGCAAGTCCCCAAGGGGCATCAGTAGCGCTTGTTGGTCCCTGAAGCCGACAATTTCAGCAAATACCGGTTCGCCTCCGTCTCGGGGGATTATCTCGCAGAGTGAGCCAATTGATGAGGAAGGGCAATAGCCTTCAACGACCAGACCGATGATACGTGTCACTTTGCCCCAGACCTTGATGGTGTTGAGACTGGCGAGATGTGAGATTTGAAGGGGGGGCATGAATTCGGCTACCAGAGTTATGGTGGTTGTGTGGGGCTATTGTTCGTGCAAATGCTCTCGAACTATCTCCAGCTGGCTGGTGATTGTGCCGTCTACGGTGCAATTATCCGACTCGACCCGACAGCCACCCCGGTCTACGGTCGTATCTTTTTTGACGACAATGTTGTTGAGACCGTTCATTCCAGCGATGAGTTCATCAGCTTTGGCGGCAATCACCGTATAGTCATCAGGATGGACATAGATGTAGAATTCTCCTGATTTGACCGCTTTTTGAATTGCTTCCTCAACAGTGTCAATAATGGTCTCGCTCTGTTCCTGAACGGAATGGCGAATGATTTTTTCAGCGATGGCGATGACCAGATCCTGGATTTCGCCGACACTGTTTTTTATGACGGTTTCACGAAGGGTGTCAAGTTGTTGACAGACAAGTATCAGGGCTGCTGTTGCTGATCCAAAATCGTGTTCTGCCTGTTGCAGACCTTCAGTAATCCCCTTTTCATAGGCTTCAGCCACCAGTCGATCTACCTCGGCATGGGGCACGCCAGGTGGAGGCTGTGGAGGGGCAGGGATTTTTTCTTTTTTGGGTTGTGCTTGGGTAGTGCTTTCCTGGTGAGTTTCTTGTGCTGGCTTATCAGGAGGGACGGACGTCGGTTGGATTTGCGCCCCGTTGTTTACTGTCGGCTCAATTTTTTCCGGTGCAGCCTTTAGGCGCACAGTTTCTGCGGTGAGTTCCTGTCGCTGAAACCCTTTATCATTGAGTCGAGAAGAAATGATGGATTGATTGAAAACAGGTGGTTCCACCAGCCTGGCGCTAATGATGTCCTCGGGCTGGAAGGTATCCTGTGTACTGTAAACCTTAGACAAATTCATCTTTTCCTCCGGCGCCGATAACCAGTTTACCTTCTTCTTCAAGCTTCATGGCGATCTTGACAATGGACTGCTGCATGAGCTCAACTTCTGAGAGCCGGACAGGACCCATTGCATCAAGGTCGTCACGTATCATATCGGCAGCGCGGGCTGACATGTTTGCAAAAATCTTTTCTCGCATTTCGTCGGAGGCGGTCTTCAAAGCCAGAGTGAGGGAGTCATTATTGACTTCTCGTAGAATAAGCTGGAGAGAGCGACCATCGAGGGCAACCAGATTTTCAAAGGTGAACATCTTCTTTCTGATCTCTTCCGCCATGTCAGGGTCAGTCTCTTCCATGGCTTCTAGTATCTCGGCGTCGATATTATCTTTTAAATGCCCAAGCAGGTCGACGACTTTTTCGAGTCCTCCGACCTGCCGGTGTTCGGCGCTTGCAACAAGGCCAATTTCACGATTGAGTGCATCATCGATTCGGGAGATGACCTCAGGTGAAACTTTTTCAATTTTGGCAATTCGATAGACGACATCGGTACGTTGCTCTTCAGGGAGATGAGCAAGTATTTCACTGGCATGCTCGATGTGCTGGGTTGCAAGTACCAGGGCAACAGTCTGGGGATGCTCTTTTTCCAACAAACCTGCCACCATTCGTGGATGCATAAGGGCAATGGTCTCAAGGGATCGGGTTTCGGTGCCGGAAATAAATTGTTCAAGCAGTTGTCTGCCGCGAGAATCGGTTGAGATCGACTCGAGGGATTTTTTTGCAAAATCACGGCCTTTAACGAAAAGTCCGGCATAGTCTTGCTGGGATTTCCTGTAGCTCTCCAGCACTTTTTCCTTAATGTCCGTTGGGATATGGTTGATCGTTGCCATGGTTCGGGTAACCTGGCGGATTTCATCATCGGACAGCTCAGAGAAGATCCGCGCTGTGGCTTCTTCTCCGAGGCAGATTAAAAGAACAGCAGCCTTGTTGAGGCCGGTGAGTGTTTCAATTCCCATGCACTTATCCTTCCTGGATCCAGTTCTTCACGATATAGGAGGCGGGGACCTGGTTTTGCATCACTTCCCGTCTGATTCGAACAATATCGTCATCTATTGAAGGAGGCGGCTCCATTCTTTCCTGCTCTTCAGCCGCAAGGCGGGCGGCCTGATCCCGCTCTAACTCCTCAACAGTCTTGTAATGTTGGGTAACCTCGCCTTTCATCGTCTTGATCACCGGCCGTATAAGTAGAAAATAGAGCAGAAGTGCCCCAAGGGAAACCAGTCCAATCTTGATAATCGGCAGATACTGGTAGATCGATTCCGCGATGAGGGGGCTTTGATCCTGATCGCCAGCGCCAGGGGGTGTTTCTATAAAAGGCATAGAGATAACATTAATCTGATCGCCTCGCTGAGGACTCAGGCCGAGAGCTGCAGAAATCATGTTTTGTATGGAAGTCAGCTCTTCTGGAGTACGGGTTGTCTGCAATATCTTTCCATCAGCGTCTTTTTCTTCTTTGTCGGCGACAAGTACCGAAACAGAGACCTGAGTAACCGTTCCTACCGGATTAACGATCTTGCTGACCGTCTTGCTGATTTCGTAATTGGTGGTTCGGGTATTACTGCTTGATGACGGGGAGGTGGTGCTGCTGACTTGGGTATTGCCCTGCAGGTTGGATTCTACACCGGGAATGCCTCCTTGGCTGGTGGTGCCACTAGCTTCCTGGGCGATCTGCTCACTACGGATCACAGGCTCTTCCGGATCAAACAGCTCCTCCGTCTTTTCTACCTTGGAAAAATCGATGGTAGCGGTAACCCGTACCATGGCCTTATCTGTGCCCATGGTCTTGTCGAGAAGATCCTGGGCTCGCATTTCCATGCGGTGTTCCACTTCCTGCTGGAAGGCGAGCATATCGACGGAGAGCATTTTGTCTTTATCGGTGAGTTCGTCAGACTCGAGTACCATTCCCCTTGAATCGATCACTTTGACATTCTCTGGCTCAAGGCCGGGTATGGAGCCGGCCACCATATGGACGATCCCTTTCACCTGCTCACCGCTCAAGGTGCGATGAGGTGCCAGCGTAACAATGACCGAAGCAGTGGTGAGTTTTTGCTGGTCCTTGAATAATCGCTTTTCAGGGATAGCCAGATGGACACGGGTCGATTCGACAGGCTCGAGAGATGAAATCGTACGTGCCAGTTCTCCTTGCAATGCCCTGGTATAATTTACCTTCTGGACATAATCCGTGAGGGCAAAGCTCTGGTTGTCAAATACTTCAAAACCCACACTTCCTCCGCTTGGTAACCCGTTGGCAGCCAAATCGAGGCGGGTCTCATAGAGTTTGTCGGCGGGGACCCAGATGTTTTTACCGTTGTTTTTCAGAGAGTAGGGGATTCGTTGGGCTTTTAGCCAATTGACAACCGAGGCAGCATCCGACTCTGTCAGGTTGGCATAGAGCAGCTGCTGGTCGGCGACCCTCGCCTGGATTATCAGCACCGCAAAGAGCGCAATACAGATGAGAAGTACCGCACCTGTGGCGATTTTTCTCGGCATTGGCCAATCCTTTGCCAGCTGCAGGAAGTTTTTCCTGGTCGGGGCCTGGGGGGTGGCAAGTCCGGTTTCTGCATTTCTCTGGAGTTCAGCTTCCATACTTTCGTTCCTGTTAAGCTCTTCCGTGAGTAAAACTCATTGTTCCGGTAAGTTGAGGGTAAAACATTGTGCGATGCAGACATGTAGGCCTGAGAAAATTCAGGGGATTATGCTGGTTCTTATGTTCATACAATTCGAATGCCAGTTCTGTAAAAAGAGGTAAACTTTATACACGCATCAGATCTGCAATCGCATGATTTCTTCGTAAGCCTGTTGAACCTTGTTGCGCATCTGGACTAGCATGCGAAGGGAAATATCTGCCTCCTCGATGGCGATCATCGCCTCATGGAGATGCTTTGCATCACCGGTTTGCACCTTATCAGAGGCGACGTCACCTGCAACCTGTTGCTGGTTCACTTCATTGATGGTTTTTGTGAGCAGTTCGCCAAAACCCTCCTTGGCTTTACTGACACTGCTGGTGTCGGGTTGCCGGAGCGGCAGGGGATTTGCCGGACTTATGAGAATGGTATTGTTCATAGGTTATTATCCTCCTATTTCCAAGGCTTTTAATGCCATTCGTTTGGCGGATTTGATAGTGGTCACATTGGCCTGGTAGGATCGGGTGGCGGACATCATGTCGACCATTTCTTTGAGTACACTTACGTTTGGCATTTCGACGTATCCTTCTTCGTTGGCATCAGGATGAGAAGGATTGAAGACTTTCTGCGGAGGTTCCTGGTCTTCGATGATCTTGGTGACCTCAACTCCCTGGCTGGCATTACGGAGGTTGCTATCCAGATGTTCTTTGAAGCTGACTGGCTTTGACTCAAAATAGACCGATTTTTTCTTATAGGGTCCACCTTCTGGGGTCGAAGTCGTCTCAACATTGGCGAGGTTTGAACTGATGGTGTTTAATCGTATGCGGTTGGCCTTCAGGGCGGATCCGCTTATTTTGAAAGTCGTAAATAAGTCCATAGAATTTCTCCTGTTTAGAAGTGACCGGAGCCTGTTACTGTCCGCCGGAAACGACATACTTGATCATGCCGAGTTTCTTTCTGAGCAGTTGGGCTGCGGCTTCGTATAGCAGCTCGTTTTCTGATAGCTTCATCATCTCTTCGTCGACACTCACCCCGTTTTCGTCACCGATTCCTGTCTGGTCTGGTGTGGTGGTGATTGTTCCGCGAACCGATTCGAGGCTACCAAGGGTTGGGGCGATATGGCGCTCATTTGAACCGGCGAGGGGCAAGACGGTACTTTTGGAGACGGCGCTACGTAGTTCATCTTCAAAGTGGAAGGTCGCAGGCGAATATCCTGGTGTTTCGGCGTTGGCAATATTAGAGGCAATCACCTGTTGGTTTCTGGCTCGGAGGTCAAGGACCTTGGCCAAGATTTGCGTGCTGGAATCAAACGGCGATGTGTGGATCATTTAGTATATCTCCTGTAACTGTTCAGCATTTTATGGATTTGTCATCTTTTCGATGCTGGAGTTCAACTCAGAGTATTCAATTTCTTTTTGGGCATACTGTTTCCAAAGGTCATCTGTTCCTTTGTCGACAATTTTTCGGAAGAGTTTTAGGGCGTTCTCTTCATTACCTTGCTTACGCTCAATCTGTGCCAGCCGAAACAGGGATTGTTGACCAATGGTTTTGCTATCGACAAGAGCCGTAAAAAGTGTTGCAGCACCTGGGTAATCGGCCAGTTGGTATTTGCTCTCTGCGAGTCGGAATTGGGCGTCGATAGGAAGTGGTATCTTCCTGTCGTTAAGTCTCTCGAGAACTTCTCGGCTACTGGCGTAATTCAGGTCATGAAAATAGATATCAGCTGCCAATAATTGTAACTCCGTATTTTCAGGTAGAGGCGAAGGCAGTAGTGCTCCCGCTTCATCAAAGCGGGAGGTGGCGATCAATGCTTTTATGCGAAGCAGCAAAATTGCGAGATTGTCGTTTCCTTGGCCGTAGTTGTAATTGTATTGGGAACCAAAATCCTCAACAAGACTGTACTCTCCCTGCTCAAATGCCGCTCGAACGAGTGGCAAAAAGTACTGTTCGCGTTTATCTACATCACTCATCTCGAGCAGGTAGAGGTACACTCGCTGGGCTTCACTGTATATGCCGACCTTCTGGTAAGCTTCGGCAATTTGTGCCAGTAACTGAAGGCTGATCCAATTATTTTGGAAGAGTTCCCTGTTTTGCTTGGCGAGCACGAGGGCCTCCATGTTTTTTCCTTCTTTGATGAGTCGCTCGATTTCCCCTGGCAGGAGATCGATCAGCAGGGCCAAGGCGCTGTCCCGAATATCCGATATCCTGAAATTCCGTAAAAAATCGGTTAAGAGTTCAATGGCCTTGCCTTTTTGGCCTATGAGTGACCAGACGATGGCCTCTTTGAATGATGCTTCCGCCACTGTAGGTCGTAGAACAGAAGTTGCGGCAATCTGATTGTATTGATCAGCTGCTTGTTTGCCCCAGTTCGTATTGTAGAGAAATTTCAGATCGGTTTGCTTTATGGCTGCCCGGGATCCGGCTTCAGTGTCGGGGAAGGCATCTGCAACCCGTGCAAAGCCTGAAATGATGGTGTTACCGCCTTGGAAATGGAGTTCCGCCATACTGGTTCGATACGATATCAGTCCAAGAGCAGCGGTATCGCTGACCCGCGGGGCAAGCTCGCGATAGCAGGAAGCAGCCTGTTCAAACTTTTTCTGGAGATAGATGGTGTTACAGTAGCCATTTTGCGAATATGGATGGGCGTGGAGTAACGTACTGTCCTTTAAAAGCACATATGACACGTAGGCTTTGACGAGCTGGGCTGTGCCGTTGTAATAGTCGCCTTGCCGGAGTTCACGAATTTTCTGCGTGTTGCCGGGGAAGGCAATATCATCTCGATTAAGGAGCAGTCGGGCTTGTTCAAACTGTTTTGTGGCAAGTGCCGTTTCGACCCGGGATAAAAGAAGGTAGGGTGCAAGGGGGTGATCAGGAGTTATAAGCTGCTCCATCTCGCGAAAGTTATAGTCGGCCAGGTAAGGGTCACGGAATTTGGCATCGAGCAGGATAAGCAGGTATTTGGCGATAATGCCGATATGCTCATCAGGGTATTTTTCCTTCAGCAGATAGAGTTGCTTAAAGGCCCCCTCGTAATCACCGGCTCGCAAAAGCACTTCGCCATAGGTGAGGGCGATCATTTTCTGGTTTTCAAGTCCATTGGGCGCCTTTAAAAGGTCGAGAAAGAGTGGAACAAGGGTGTTCCAGTCGCCTAATGCGGCAGTTTGCAACATTTCGGCTGGTAGTAATTCGCTGTTCTTTTCAAGTCCAGGGGGAATCAGGGCAATAGCAGGAAAAGGGGGCGTGGTGTATTCAATTGGCACAGAGATGTTGATTGGCGGCTCATATAACTGGATAAAACTTTTCCAGTTATATGCATAGGGAGACGAGAGCAAAGGGTTGCTATAATCAATCTTTTCTTCTTCCACCACGGTGAGTCCCTTGAGGCGTTCTGAAAGATCCTGGTACGAACGGCTGTAACGATTACCCAGAAGGATTTCGAGAACAAGTTTCCCGTCACTTGATGTATCAAGTTGGACCTTCTGGGGTTGGTAGCGGAAGAAAAACGAGACGATTGTCATGTCGTTACGGGTAGTCGGAACAACCCTGATGATACGATCATCGGTTGCGAAAAGTTGGAATTCCTCCGCCCTTCTCGTTTTCTCAAGGAGTATGTCGATACGTTTATTACCGATTTTCTGAGAGTATTTTGGCAAGCTGTCAAAAGAAAAAAATACCTGAGCGATATCCTTGCCATCTGCTTTGGCAATTTTCACAAGCGTTGACTCCGCCGCAGCATTATGATTGCAGAAAAATATAAAGAGGCAGAAAATGGCTATGGTCGTTTGTTTCATTGGCATATAGATTGAGATATGTTTTAGTGATACTCTGCAATATTAATACCACTTGTCGTTCGATTCCTTCTGCTGGTAATTTTATGATATATTTATGATTATGTATGAATTCGGTGGCTCACCGGCCTGATTTCTCATGTCAAAAAAATGACACGATGTCTCTGAAACCTCTTTCACACGTGATATGAAATCTTTCCCTCATTTCTGTGTGTCATTTTTTTGTCGAAAATCTCAAGCGCGAATTTTTCAATCTGTTTACAGTGCACGCGAGTTTGAGATAGGCTTGTGGCTGAGACATTTGCGGAAAAAATCTTGTGATAATTTTGAGCAAAGGGCTCGAATGATATTTTTTTTCATACAGAATTGATTTTTCCTGTTTCAAACTGCTATTATTCCTCAGTGGATATGAAAACCTATTAGCCCGTGCGGTGATTGCAGGCTTTAGCTGTAAATGTGATGTTTCGTTTTGGATCGGTTGTTCCGGATTTTAGGGTAAATACCGATGTTATTATTATGAGAGGAGAATAGAATGGGTAAGAACGTATTGCTGGTCGATGACTCAAGTACCATGCGCAAAATCATTGGCCGCTCCCTGCGACAGGCCGGCATTGATTTCGATAATATTTTTGAGGCAGGTGATGGACTGGAAGCCTTGGCGGTATTGGAAAAGGAGAAGGTGGATATAGTCCTTAGCGACATCAATATGCCAAACATGGATGGTATCTCTTTTTTGCGTGAAAAAGCCGGGCGGGCCAACATGAAAAATATTCCGGTGCTCATGATCTCTACTGAGACTGGGGACGATATCATCGGCGAAGCAAAGTCGCTCGGCGCTGTGGGGGCTATCAAAAAGCCGTTTACCCCTGATAAGGTCAATGAGGTACTTGGACCGCTTCTGTAAATCTGCCTAAGGAGCCTTAAATGGATCTTGAAGATAAGATCATTGCGTCGGCGAAAGAGATATTTTCGTCTATGATCATGATGGAAATAGATGTAACCGATGAGGTGGTTACTGGAAGCCAGTCTCTGGAAGACAGCATCTCAGGGATTATCGGGCTGGCTGGTATGCGTAAAGGTGTTCTGGCTATCCATCTTCCAAATTCCGTTGCCATGGCCATTACCGGGAATTTTCTTGGTATGGAGGTGACAGAAATAAACGAAGATGTGGAAGACGCGGTGGGTGAACTCGCCAACATGCTTGGTGGGAATGTAAAAACTATCCTTTCTGAAAAAGGTAGAGATATAGAGCTATCCATGCCGTCAACCATAACCGGTAAACATTATGATTTTCAGACAACCAAGGATGCGGAAAGACATGTCATCCCGTTTGTCAGCGATGCCGGAAAGTTCAGTGTTGAACTGCAACTTGAAAAATAGCGCAAAAAGTGCTTAAGAAAATGACAGAGTCCGTCAAGGGGGCTCTGTCTTTTTTTTTGTGAGATGAGAGAAAGCGTATGACCGAAATAGAAAAACAACTGGACCTCGCGCAGGAGATTATATCTGCCACTCAGGAGGTCTTTTCTTCCATGCTGATGATAGATGTCACCGGAGAGGACATCTCTGCCAGCGGACGCAGCGTCATTCAATCCAATATGACCAGCATGATTGGTCTTGGCGGAGGGGTGCGGGGGATGCTGGCGGTACACTGCCCAGCAGAGGTGGCCAAGGCGATTACCGGTGGTTTTCTCGGTATGGAGGTTGAGGAGCTTGATGAAGATGTTAAGGATGCCATTGGTGAGATTGCCAATATGGTCGCCGGTAACCTGAAAATCGCCTATGCTAACGGCGGGGTAAACGTTGAGCTTGCAATCCCCACCTCCGTTATCGGCAAGTCTTTTCGATTAAGTGGTATTGGCGGTGCTATCCGTCACTATGTCTCCTTCCAGCTGGAAAGCGGCCCGTTCTGGGTCGAACTCATGTATGTTCTCAGTTGATATTCCCCTGATCTAGTTATAAAGTTTTAGTAGCACCCGGCCGATACGAAACTATCGGGCGGGTGCGCTGGGCGTTTTCCATTCGTCATACGCACCTGATCGGTCTCTGAGCCATTCGATACTGATCGAGATTTGTTTATGCAGGAACGCAGTGTCGGTGAAGACGAGGTGGAAACTTTTGAGGAGGCTGGATGAACCGTTGAAGTTCACACCATTTTCGGGTTTGTTCAGAAAACGGGCATGACAACCGCTTATTTCAATACGCTCGGTGGTGTACTTTCA
Source organism: Desulfopila aestuarii DSM 18488 (assembly GCF_900143695.1). GTDB lineage: Bacteria > Desulfobacterota > Desulfobulbia > Desulfobulbales > Desulfocapsaceae > Desulfopila > Desulfopila aestuarii. The sequence continues at coordinate 55,337 of NZ_FRFE01000020.1, read as the reverse complement.
TCAACCGGCTGACAGGTAGACGAGAAACCTTGCATGGACGCAAAAAAACGCATCGATAAAATCCTCTCTGCTGTACATGAACAGGTAGCGGAGGAGATCAAGGTTCTGCTGGGTGTGGAGTTCTCCCTCGGCGATTCCCACAATGATCTCGTCAGTAAAGAGAAGTTTTTTGATAGCGTTGCCGGCAAGCAGGTTGTTGCCCGAATCGATCTGGCCGGCGAGGTTGAGGGAGTTGGTTGTTTGGTTATTGGCATCAAGGATGCCATTCGCCTCGGTGGAACCCTCATTATGCTTCCCGACAGTGAACTTGAAGAGGTGGTCGGGCGCGAGGAATATACAGGGGAGACCGAAGATTCATACGGCGAGATTGCCAATATCGTTGCCGGCGCATATACCAAAACCTTTGAAGAGATGCACAGCAACGCCTTTCGTTTTGTACGTAAGGCGCAACAGGTCGTTATCCCGGTAAAGGTGGATATTGCCGGCCCCGAACCCATCCCCGATCAGCCTTACTATCAAGTCTCCTGTTCCATGAAACTGGAGGGGCGGCAGATGGGCGATATCCATATGCTTATGCCGGCAGCTCCGTTAGGATTACTGCCGAAGGAGAAAGAAGTCGCCGAACCGCCCCAGGTCGAATCCTCCGAACCTGTTGCTTCGCCGACCGATGAAGCAACTGAGTCCTCTATCGCTGCCATTCCTGAACCCCCCGAAGCCGTTATCGCAACATCTTCCATAGCGGAGGATGTCGCTTCACCACAAACCGCCTCAGCTGTACCCCGAAAGCCAGGCGATGCGCAAAAAAATAAAAAGCGTATAGATAAGCTGCTTGAACTCTGTGAGAAAAAGCTGGGAGAAGATCTCTCTTCACTGTTAGGTGTTGAGGTGAAATTCTCTGAAATTGACAACCGGTTGATATCAAAAGAAGATCTTTTTTTTGAAGAGTTGCAGCGAAAACAGGTGGTCACCGATATGGAGATCGTTGGTGATCTTCAAGGTAAAAGCTACTTTTTCACCGACCTTAAAGACGCCATTCAGCTAGGCGGCATTCTTATCATGCTGCCACCTACCGAATTGGAAAATGTCGTAATCGATGAAGATTTTGGTGAGGATGCGCGTGATGCCTTCGGTGAAGTAGCCAATATCATTTCCGGAGTATACACCTTGATGTTTGAGGAACAGTATCCGGAGAAAATCCGCTTTATCAAGAAAGGGATGCAACAAGTTGTGCCCTTGAAAGTGGATGTCGCTTCAGACGAGCCTTGTCCAGATCTGACATATTATATGAGCAGTATGTCGCTCACGGCCGACGGTGACCACCTTGGAAGAGTGAGGATGCTTTTACCTGCATCCCTGTTCCAGCTGGATGCGCAACCAGAGCAGGCACAGGCTGCCTCCGTCGACGAACCTGCAGCAGCCCCAAAAGCAGTTGTTGAAAAAACGGAGGAACCCCAAGCTGCTCCGGTGGTTGCTCCAGCAGATGAACGAAAGGGACCTCCACGTGATCCAAAGTTTGACGTTGGCAAGCACCGGAAACGTGTAGATAAGCTGCTGAAAGAGTGCCGCAAGAAGATGCAGGAGGAGGTGGGCGCGCTTCTGGGGGCAGAGGTTACCTTTACCGAAATGGAAAACCGGCATATCACCAAGGAAGAATTTTTCTTTGATGTGGCAAGCGGTAAGCAGGTGGTCACCAACTTTGATGTGGTTGGTGAACTTGAGGATAAAAGTTATCTTTTTCTCAGTTTAAAAGATGCCATTCATCTTGGCGGCGTTTTGATCATGCTGCCCCCCGCCGAGCTTGAGTCGGTAGTGGTTGATGAAGAGTTCAGTGAAGACAGTCGTGACGCCTTTGGTGAAATTGCCAATATAATTTCAGGAGTATATACAGCGGTTTTCGAAGAGCAGTATCTGGCGAAAATTCGGTTTGTCAAAAATGAGCTTGGGGTGGTTGTGCCGATGAAAGTCGATATTGACTCCGGTGAGCCGATCCCTGATGTTGAATACTACATGAGTACCATGTCCCTGGGTGTTGAGGGGCATGCCAAAGGCAAGGTTCATCTGCTTTTTCCGGCGGAAATGTTGATGCTGGATTCGAGGCAGGAAGTCATGCCAGAGCCGGAGCCGGTTCAACCTGCTTCTCCGCCGCGGGAGGTATCTCCAACCGTTCAGCATGTACCTGTCGATATCCTGGTTATCAGCGATGATGAGTTTGAAGCGGCAAGGTTAGTGGCTGTCGCAGAGAAACGGGGATTTACCATAAGGCAGGTTTCTTTTAAAGATAACATTAAAAATGCTATCACCCAGGAGCTGAAAGCGGTTTATATTGTGATGCGGGAAGTGAATGAGCAGGCTTTTGGTATTGCGATAAAGATAAGTTCTTCCTGCTCGCTGCCGCTTATCGCAGCCGGACCCGACTGGACCCGCAGCCGTGTTATAAAGGCGGTGAAGTACGGAGTAAATGATATCCTGCTTACCCCTGCGAGCGCTGAAGATATTCAGGAAAACCTAGAAAATAACCTGGTTCAGATGGCCGCCTGATCCCTTAGAAGGCCTATAATAAAGCGCGAATGACTCATTCTCCCCAAAGACTGTTTAACGATTTTTTCTTAATTTTTTCCAAAAGTGTGGTTCGTTTGAGATTGAGCAGACGGGCTGCTTCCTTTTTGTTACCGTCAGTAAGCTTCATTGCATGCACTATGAGTTCAGTCTCAAAACTGTTGATCAGTTCTCTGAAATCTACCTGACCTTCATGCCAGGGGATATTTTCTATCGAATTCGTTGCTTGAGCAAGATTTTCTTCAGACGATTCGGCAGGTTTCCCTGTAGGAGCAAGGTCGGTGGATGGCTCTGCCATGATACTCGCAACGAGCTCTCGTAAATGATGAAATTTATCTGGAAGATCATCAAATTCAACCTGTCGGCCGCCAAAGAGAATTGACATGTGCTGCACCAGGTTTTCGAGCTCGCGAACATTGCCACGCCATTCAAAATTCATAAGAGCGAGAAGGGCGGCTTCGGAGAAGGTGAAAGGTTCCCTGTTTCGTTTGCCTGTAATACCATGGACAAAACTATCGATAAGCAGGGGGATATCTTCACGTCGGTCTTTTAATGCCGGGATGTTTAATGGCACAACGCTGAGCCGGTAATACAGGTCTTCGCGAAATCGTCCTTCGCTGACCAGCTGTTCAAGATCGCAATGAGTGGCGGCAAGGACTCTAGTGTCCACAGGAATCGGTTTCAAGCCACCTACCGGTTCAAATTCCTTTTCCTGCAGGACACGCAGCAGCTTGGCCTGGAGTGTCGGCTTCATATCCCCAATTTCATCGAGAAAAAGGGTGCCGCCATCCGCATACTGGATTCGCCCGATCTTGTTGCTGCTGGCCCCGGTGAACGCCCCTTTGGTGTAACCAAACAGTTCGCTTTCGAGCAGGTCATCAGGAATGGCCGCGCAATTGACAGGGACAAAATTCTTTCCACTTCTTGAACTCTGGGCATGAATGGCCTTGGCGACCATCTCCTTGCCAGTGCCGGATTCGCCTCGGATGAGCACGGTCGAATCGTCGTCTTCAGCCACTCTGGTGATGAGGTCAAACAGGCGTAGCATGGTGCGACAAGAGCCGATCATGCCGTGAAAATTGACATCCTCGCGAGGTTGCGGTGACGTGGAATTTTTAGGCTGAGACTTTAGATGTTCGAGGGCTCGGGTTATGGCAATGGTTGTTTCAGCCGGTTCGATGGGGGTGTAGAGATACAAAAAGACATCTAGGCTGAGCAGCTGTTTCACCAGTTCTCTGCGACTGGCGGGAATGAGCGGCAAAATAATGATGGCGGGATGGGAACGGCGTAGCTCGCGGACCATCTCTATTCCCTGTTCCGGTAATTTCGCTGAAATATCGACAATAAGGATGTCCGGACAATCTACATCAAGGTAACCACGCAATTCTGCTGATACTGCTGTCATCCGAATTGCAGCATTGAATTTGTCGCGGATATGGTTGGCAAGTACCTGACTGTCAGGTGTTTGGGGAGCCGCGATGATGATGGACGGTGTTGAAGCCATAAATACAACCAGATGATTTGCAAAAAGAGATGAAAATGAAAAAATCTGCTGATATCAAGTAAGACAATCAGTCGTTCACTCGACTATCTGAGCAGCAGACAAGCGCGTGTCTTTTAAAGGTTCGGATCCGACTGCATGAGGTCGGCTAGCCGACTCGAGGTTCGGCGCATATAGAGGCTCAAGAGCCGTGCAACTTTCTGGATCACTTTGACACCGAGAATTGGAGAACGTTCAGTCAGCAGATCGAAACCTTTGTCGGTGAGTGTGACCATGGTAGTTGGTTGCTTGGCAACCACCGTTGCCGAGCGTGGCGATTTGTCAATTAACGCCATTTCGCCTATGGAATTCCCCTTGGTGAGTCGGGCAATGACGATGTTTTGACCGGTGTCTGACTTTTTCATTACCTCAAGCAATCCCTGGACAACAAAGCCCATGAAATTACCTTTATCACCTTCCATGAAAAGATACTCACCACGTTGCAAGTGCACGTAACTCATATGTTTGGCAAGGAGTGTCAGCTCATCGGTGTCGAAGCTGTCAAATACCGGAAGATGCAATAGAAAATTTCTGGTATCCTCTTCCGTTTCTGAGAGTTGTTTCTGTGACATGGCGGGCTCGGCGAAAGTAAGTTTTTCAATTGGTTACCGTGTCGCAATCATGTAAATTGCAAGATCAACAATAATGGTTAATGACATGAAATGACATAACATTAGAGCTTGCAAGGTGTTTGTGACTGTTTTTTGACACTTGTGATATTTTCAACATTATCATAACAAAAGAACAATGAACAGATATCATTTAACAAAAAAACATTAAACAACGTGTGACCCTGGGCCATATATCTGGTGAAAACAGAGCCCCTTTGAAGTGCTACAAAGTCGCATGGTGGCGGAAAATTGACTTTATTTATGTGAAACATGAGACTAATGTTGATTATCCAGACATTTATCCTGTTTATTCTAACTGTTACCAGTTTCGGGATGGATGCTGGAAGGATATTACGCGGTAGGGTGGAAAAGGTAATAGATGGCGATTCGCTTATTGTAAGGGAAGGAAAAAGAAAATATGAGGTTCGGCTCTGGGGGATTGATTGTCCCGAGTATGGCCAACCGTATGGAGCCAATGCCCAAAAACTGAGTAAAGCGCTTCTTTTGAATAAAAATGCTCAGGTGGTTGTGAGAACGCGTGACAGCTATGGTCGATATGTAGGTGTCGTCTATCAGGGAAATTTAAATGTAAATGAAGAATTGGTGAGGCGGGGGGCAGCCTGGGTGTACAAGCATTATTGCCGCGAATCCATTTGTGACGAATGGAAGTCGTTAGAGAGCAAAGCTCGTTTTGAACAACGTGGTTTATGGAAGGTGAAAAAACAAGTTGCCCCCTGGCAATGGCGGAGGGACACCCACTGATGCTGCTATGGCAAAGAAGGCGATAACACGGATTCGATCATCTCTCATCATTCTGGATGGTTCGGTTTCCATGCTCTGATGTGATGAAAACAAGAGTTTTGCTTTCTGGTTATCTCATGTACCATATGGCTGGTTTAAGGTGTTTGTCGAACTGTTTACAATTGCATTAATAGTATTTATTACGGGGAAATATGAAAAAACAATATGGTGTAAAGAACATTATCGTAATAGCTGCGCTTCTTTGCGTACCCCTGGTGGTAACCTCCAAGGCCTTCGCTGGCGAGAATGTGAATGACAATCTAACGACCCTCCTGAAAACAAAAAGTTGCAGGGAATGTGCTCTTCAGGGTGTGAATCTCAATCGAGCTGACCTGGAAGGGGCCGATCTCGAAGGTTCTGACTTAACCGGTGCAAAATTGCAACTTGCTAACCTGGCTGGTGCCAACCTGAAAAACTGCAATCTGCAGGGTGCAGCATTTGGTGGTGCTGATCTGGCGGGGGCCGATCTTCGCGGTGCACGAATGACGGAAACTACCCTGGATGGGGCTTATGTGGTTGGGGCTCTTTTGCAGGATCCTGATAACAACGAAAAGGCTGAGGAATCACAGGTTGTTGTTCAGGAAGATTCTGAACCCGTTGAGGGCGTTCATGTTGAGCAGGTCGCACAAGAAGAACCTGCCGAAGCACCTCCGGTAGCAGAAGAAGTAGAGGTTGCTCAGGAAAAAAGCGGTGACATTGGTGAAGATATAGTCGAGATAGATGAGCCGGAGCAGCCAGCAACACCGGAAGTAGCCAGCCCACCGCTTCCCAGTGAAGAGGTTGCAAGCGAAAAAACTACTGAGGAGACTGGAAAAGAGAAAATCGTTGAGGAAACAACCGAAGCCTTACCTGTAGTTGCCCACGAGGAAAAGGAACAACAGTCACCCGTTGAAGAGAAGGCGGAGGTTGTTGCCGAGCAGGTCGCTCCAGTAGTTGTAGTTCCTGAAGTGCAAGATGTTGCGACCCAAGCGGTTGACCAGCCGAAAGTTGAGCAGGAAGAACCTGTTGTTGATGCTAAGGCTGTTGCCAAAGAAAAACTGCTCGATTCAAAAAAATGTTATGGTTGCGACCTCTCTGGTCAGGATCTCTCAGGAGCCAGCTTGAAAAATGGCGATCTTGAAAAGGCCAATCTGAGCGATTGTAATCTCTCTGGAGCCAATCTCCGCAAAAGTAATCTCAAAGGGGCAATGATTCAAAATGCAAATCTGCAGAATGCTGATCTGCGCGGAGCAGATCTCTACCGGGCGGATCTTTCAGGAAGTGATCTGACGGGCGCAAATCTGGAGGGTGCCATCTTTGAGGATACTCAGCTGGCAGGCGTGACAGGTATGGTGAAGTAGCGAGAGTGAATCTGTTGTTATTGATGTTGCCGGCTGTTTCCACGTAACTGCCGGCAACACCACTACTCTCCGGTAAGAATATCGATAGCGTTTGCTATTCGTTCATCCTCGGCCTTAGTTCGGTCTCGCAGTGCGGTTTCCACCTCATCCAGCCTGGTCTGTAATTTTGCCACAGTCATTTCTAAATTTTGAATGGTAGAGGCGGCTTCTGCTTCGGTTATCGACATGGCCTGGCCGATGTCTTTGGCGCTTTTCAGAATGGACTTCAGGTTCGCGATCTTGTCCATCCTGAGGAAAAGTTCATCGAAGTTAATCGGCTTTTCAAGATAGTCGGCGGCGCCTTTTTTCATGGCCGCCACAGCGGTGTCCACCGAAGAGTGAGCAGTTATAAGTACAACCTCAGTGTCGGGGCTGAGTTCTTTGGTGATCTCTAAGACTTCTATACCGCCGATGTCGCCAGGCATAACCAGGTCGGTCAGTACGACATCAAAATGCTGTTTTTTCAGGAGCCGTTCTGCCTGATAACCGTCATTGGCGACCATGACCGAATAGTGTTCATTTTTCAGGCGCTGCTGCAGGAGCCTCCGAATGACCGGGTCATCATCGACCACTAGAATAGTAAGGCTTTCCATGGCAGTTTTCCTCCTTGCTGATCTTGTGCCGGTAATTTCTGACAGAGTGACACCGGCGGTTCTGCTGGGCGATATTCGGATTGTGCCTGTTTCTGTTACCTTCCTCTGAAATTGTCTGTCAGTTCAACTCTTCTGATAGAAGATCGCGCGCAGATGCCTTTTGGGCACGAAACGGCTACATACCCCTGTCAACGACTCGGTGGAGCCAATTACCAGATAGCCGTCATCGGCCAGACTGTCGGCTATCTTGTTAAAGAGCTTGGTGCGATCCTGAAGGGTAAAGTAAATTGCGACATTACGACAGAAGATGATGTCGAATTTGCCAAGAGCGGTAAATGGCTGCATGAGATTCAGTTTACGAAAATTCACCATTGATCGAATCTCATCCTTTATCTTCCAGGAGTCGCCAAAGAGGGAAAAATATTTTTGCAAAACAGCTCTATCCAGACCGCGTTCAATTTCGAACTTATTGTATTTGCCGTAGCTTGCCTGGGCTATTGCCGCATCGGATATATCTGTTCCAAGCAGGGATATGTTATATTTTGAAAGGTCTCGGAGCAATTCTTTGATGATGATTGCTATGGAGTAAAGCTCCTGACCGGTGGAGGCGGCTGCGCTCCATATGCGGATGTTGGTCTTCATCATGCCGGACTTTGGAGTTCTGGCATCAATCATTTCAGGAAGAAGCTTGTGCTGGAGTAATTCAAAAGGCCCTTTATCACGGAAAAAGAGCGTCTCATTCGTGGTGATGGCATCAATAATCGCCCGTTCCAGCTTTTTGGCTGGGTCCTGCTTGGCCTTCTGTTGAAGTTCCCGGTAGGAAGAGCAGCCGGATGCCTCAGCAATAGAACTCAAGCGCGTCTCAAAGAGGTACGACTTGCTCTGATCCAGATGTATCCCAGATATATCATGGATGTATTGAGCAACAACCTTGAGCTCGTCTGGTGAGATTTTTATCATATCGGTACGTCTTCCCAATCATCAAAAAAGTCGGCAGTGATTCAGGCGCCGGCTACTTCACGCTTTTTACAATTTCATCAGCGATTCTGTCGAGCGGAACAACTATGTCAGCATATCCACGTTCAGTTGGCGCCTTTGGCATGCCGTATACCACGCAGGACGCTTCATCCTGAGCGATAATGTGAGCACCTTTGTTTTTTAGTACTTCCAAGCCCTTCGTGCCGTCGGAACCCATGCCGGTCATGATAACAGCGGTGGTACGTCCGACATAATAATCGCCGATCGACCGGAAGAGATAGTCAGCAGACGGTTTGCAGCTGTTCTCTGGGGGATCGTCGGTTATCTTGATGAGACGGTGGGTACCGTCGGTAGCGGCAACCAGCTTCATTTGTTTCCCGCCAGGGGCAATGTAGACGACATTAGGTCGGAGAGGTTCACGGTCCTCTGCCTCTTTTACTGTCAATTTACATTTTTTATCGAGGCTTGAGGCCAGTGATTTCGTAAAAACCGGTGGCATGTGCTGAACGATCAGAATCGGCACATTGATATCGCCTGGAAGCTTCGGCAACATATGATTCAGGGCATTTGGTCCGCCGGTTGAAATGCCGATGGTGACGATTTCAGATTTGGTCCGCCGTAGAGCTGATGCAGGTCTCACCATCCCTCTACCAGCGATGGCGGCAGGTCGCGTCAGTCCATTTGTGGTGGTGGAAGTTCTTGGCAGTGAAGACGTCGCTGTTCGCAAGTGTCTCCCACTTTTCGATTTGGCATAGGCATCAAGGATCGGTTCAAGTAAGCGCCTGATTTCCTTTTTGCCTTCGACGAGATTTTTGCTCTGCGGTTTTAAAATAAAATCGAAGGCACCAAGTTCCAGGGCTTTCATAGTCATTTCGCTGCCGTCTGCTGTCAAGGTCGAGAGCATGATGACACCGATCTGTGGGTGTTTTTTCTTGAGTTCGGCAAGAACCTCAAGGCCATTCATTACCGGCATCTCGATATCGAGAGTCAAGAGATCGGGCTTTACTGTGGCAATTTTATCAAGAGCAATTTTGCCGTTATGTGCAACCCCAGCCAGTTCGACCCCGGAGATCTCAGCAACGATATCTGAAACAGATTTACGGTAAACGATTGTGTCGTCTACGACGAGGACACGCAATTTTCTAGCACTTATCATTTCTTAACTATTCTTCGAGGCTGAGGACTTTTTCAACATCGAGAATCCCTATCAGGGTCGACTGGGTCTTGTAGACACCTTTGAAAAATTCTCCTTGAATTCCACGCATATTGGCAGGTGGCCTTTCAAGTTTTTCCATATCCGCTTCTACAACATCACTTATTTTCGCCACCAGTAGGCCTACGTGTCCACCTGTGGAGTTGACAATGATATTGCGTGGGTCAAGGTTGAGGTCGGTTTCACCAAGACCCAGCTTTTTGCCAAGATCGATAATTGTGACGATCTGGCCGCGTAGATTCAGGATGCCAAGAACATAATCGGGAGCCTGTGGAACCTTGGTCATCTGCATGAGCTTGTTGATTTCCTGGACTTTGAGAATGTCCATTCCGCAAAGGGCGTCACCAATATAAAAGGTAGCCAGTTCGATAACCTGCTTGCGGGATGGCTGGCCCTTTTGTGATTCGTTTTTCATAATTCACGTGTCGTGTTGATAGGATCTCTGGCGGAGCTGGTAATACAGCTCCGCCTTAACGGCGTGGGTCAAGCCTGACTGTCAATATCGCTGTTTCATAAAATGATGGACAGAGGTCATCAGCTTTTCTTTGTCGAGCTTGAGATGGTATTCGTTTACTCCCACAGCAATACCCTTGGCGACATCTTCCTCGGCAGCCAGGGTTGTCAGGGCAATGACCGGCAATCCCGTGAAGCGTGGATCGCTGCGGATGGTTTTGGTAAATTGGAAACCATCCATGTTCGGCATTTCAATGTCGGTAATGACCATCGATATAACCTCACGATTTTGCTGAAGAAGATCCCACGCTATCTGGCCGTCCTCCGCTTCAATGACCTCATAGCCAGCTTCGGTCATGTACCCTTTTACCTGGTTGCGGAAAAAGTTGGAATCTTCGGCGAGCAGGATGGTCGGTGCAGAACCATCGGTGGTTTCTACTGCATCAAACACCTCTATACTGTCAAACCAGTCCGGGAAAAGGTTCTGGACAAGTTCAAAGATATTGACCAGCATGGTGGTGTGGGTATCGATAATCAGCGAGCCCATAATACCTGGCTGCTTTAGGGTGATGTCATCAATATCTGCAGTTATCTCAAGGGCGTCGATGGGGCCGATAGCGAGTAAACCGACATTGTGTTTGGCGACATTGAATACGATAACCAGTAGATTGTCGTAATCGGCAAGCGGTTGTACCATGGCCAGATCATCAACCCGGATAAGAGAAAGACTGCCGCCACGGTATTTCATAACACGTTTACCGCCAAGCATCTCGATATCGGAAGCCTTGATCTTTTCGATACGCTCAACCTGGTTGAGCGGAACGGCAAACTGCTCTGTCTCGGAACTGCGGAAAATCAGCAGGGCCTGTTTGTCTTTTTTCGCCTTGATCGCTTCTTCCATGGAGTGAGCGATTTCCGTCGCACGATCACTTCCGTCAAGCGAAGTGAGGTTGGACATTCGTGCGAGGTTGGCAACGTCGAGAATAAGGGCGATTCGGCCGTCACCCATGATGGTGGCGCCGGCGTATCCTTTACACTGCTGGAGATGACGACCTAGCGGCTTGATAACGATCTCTTCGGAGTCAAGAAGTCGATCGACGACAAGGCCGTATTTCATAGCTCCGGTGGAGACGACAACTATGTTTAAAGCGCTGCTGGCAGCGTAACGGCGATCAATCACAGAGCGATTGGGTCGCTGTTGCTGTTCGGATTGTGACTTGTCACTGGTACCAAAGAGCGGCGATGCCTTGCTTCGGCGGTCAGATATCATCTCCCTCCGATCTTCCTTGAAAGTCTGATCTTTGTCATCCCAGAAGGTGCGATCAAGGCCGATAACATCAGAGAGACGGATAAGCGGAAGCAGATTGCCGCGCAGTCGAACAACTTCAGCGTCACCGACTCGTTCAACCCGCTCTTTTACCTGATTGGCAGGAATCCGTAGTAATTCTTCAAGATTCACCTGAGGGATCGCATAACGCTCATCGCCCGTCATGATGATCTGGCAGGGGATAATGGCCAATGTCAGCGGTAGCTTGATGGAGATGGTGGTGCCGAGGCCAACTTCAGAAAGAATGTCGACATGACCCCCCAGTTGATCGAGATTGGTCTTGACCACATCCATCCCAACGCCTCGACCTGAAACATCGGTTACTTTGGCGGCAGTAGAAAAGCCGGGCAGAAAGATCAGGTTAACCTTCTCTTTTTCAGACATCACCTTGATCTGATCAGCGGTGAGCAGCCCTTTAGCAACAGCACTGGCGGCAAGAGCATCACCGTCGATCCCTTTACCATCATCGCGAATCTCGATGACCACCTGGCCGGCTTCATGGTAGGCCTTAAGAATGACCAATCCGGTTTCCGGTTTGCCTTTCTTCTTGCGCTCGGCCGGCATCTCAATGCCATGATCCACGGAGTTACGGATCAGGTGCGTAAGCGGATCGTTGATTGCCTCGATAATAGTCTTGTCGAGTTCGACATCTTTACCAACGATGGTAAGATCGATCTTTTTTGCGAGTTTTTTCGAGAGATCACGGACAACCCGCGGGAATTTGTTGAAGACGTTACCGATGGGCTGCATCCTGGTGAGCATGATCGCTTCCTGCAACTCGGAAGTGATAAGGTCGATGCGCTGACCGACGGTCTCAGCGTTGCGGAAGTCATCCGTGCCGATGGTCTGTAGAAGTTGGTTGCGGCTTAAGACCAGTTCGCCGGCCAAGGTCATAAGAGAGTCAAGCAAACTGACATTGACTCGAATCGAGGTTTCAACCTTGGTGGCAGGAGTGCTTTTTTTAGCCTGGTCTGTATCTTGTATTCTTTGTGGATTACTGACAACGGTTGCAGGAATGTCCTCTTCTTCTTCGATTTCCTCGTCTTCCTGATCCAGTACGTCCTCTTCCTCTGCCAGTTCGGGCTCTGGTTCCGGTTCCGCGACTGTCGGTTCTGGTTCCGGCTCAATCTCGACAACTGGCTCAGCAGCTTTTTTCTTCGGAGCTGTAGCCTTTTTCTTGGGTTCAGCTGCAGCTGCCTGAGCAAAGGTGCCGTCAAAAATCGAATTCAAAGGATCGAGGTGAGCGGATATGTCAACCTCGTTACTGTTTTGCACATCCTCGATCATCTGCCTGAGCTGATCTGAGGCCAGGAGCAGCACGTTAATGATCTCCGGATTTGGGATCAACTTTTTACTGCGGATAAGACCAAGGACGTTCTCGGAGGCATGGGACAATTCCTGAATTGAGGTAAGCCCCATAAATCCTGCGCCACCCTTAATAGAGTGGGCCGCACGAAAGACCTTGTTGACGAGTTCTTCGTCAATGTTCGCCCCTCCTTCCTCGATGGTCAGAAGGTCGTTTTCGATGTCAGCGAGATGCTCCAGAGACTCTTCTATAAAGCCCTGCAGTATTTCATCATCTTCAAATTCCATATGATAACTCCCTACAATCAGTATTAATGGCGGACAACTTACTTAATTAATACATACCGATTAGTGAATGTACAGGCCTTTTTCCAAAAGAAATATTGGGAAGTGCTGATAATTCTCGTTGAAGTTGTGAGAAAAAGGTTAAGGGATGATTGAGAAACGATACATTAGATAGTTACTGAGAGAACAAATCGGTTTTAAAGCTGAGCCAAAACCGATTTGTTCTTCTTAAAAGACAAGAATCTTGCAACAGGTGCGATTACCAAACGTTGCGAAAGGCCTTCTGGGGGCAAAGTGGTTAGCTACTTTTCTGGATATCGAGAATGGTGATGTCGTAGTTGAGGTGGTGCCCAGCGAGGGGATGATTGTAATCAACAACCACCGATTTGTCGTTGATTTCGATGACCGTAGCCGGAACCTGATGCTCCTCGCCTTCACGTTCTACCTTTAGAGAGAGTATCATGCCTGGGCGTGGCTTGATTTTTTCTATGAATTCGGGATTTTCTATGGTCTGAAGAAGGTCTTTTTGGCGGGGGCCATAGCCTTCGTCCGGCGAAACGCGTACCTTCCTGGTCTGGCCGACTTTGAGGCCGAGAAGCGCTGTTTCGACGGTAGGTGGCATTTCGCTGGCGCCGACATGGACTTTCATCGGGTTTTCCTGGGTAACTGTCATGAACTCGGCACCGTTATCCAGTTTACCGATAAAAGCGATGGTAACGATATCGTTCTTTTCAATTGTACTCATAGCTCGTTGAACTCCTGATAAATAATGGGTCGGATCTGTTTATAGATCGGGCAAACCCTGGTTCCGGCCAGATTTGACGTATGGGGCAGACATAATACCTGGGTTAGCTCAATTTTTTCAAGTCTAATGAGGTTTTGGAAAAAAACCGTTCTTCTGCTTGACAAAGATCTGCCATGTCCGTAATGTGCAGAGTTCACTTTTTTATTAAGACCTGAAGAACCGTTTTGTGCTGCTCCGATCGGATTGTGAAGGAATACTGCACATCGCAATAACGACAATCGGTATTGACGGTTATGAAGGTTGCTGCAGGAATGTCTTGCTGCGGAGGCCCTGTTTTTCATGTTGTCGAGCAGGTCTTTCGTTTCGAACCTGGAGATGGTGCGCGGAAAGTTCCTCTACCGCGAACCATTCACTGTCTTCATAAAAACAGTCTATGTGCCTCTGTAAATTTCCGTGAAAGAGTAGCTGGAAAATACATAGATAAAACGGCCGTACTCCGGTTGCAACCCGGATGACGGCAATATTTCACTGCAAACAAATGAGTAAGGTTATGTTGAATTTTGCAAAATCCGCTGATGGTCTGCTACCGGCGATAGCGCAGGATTATGAGACAAGGGAAGTATTGATGCTTGCCTATATCAATGAGCTTTCCTGGCAGAAAACCCTTGAAACCGGAACGGCCCATTATTGGAGCCGATCGAGACAGAAACTGTGGCTGAAAGGTGAGTCATCAGGTCATGTCCAGAAAATTCATGATATCCTGGTAGACTGTGATGAGGATACTGTAATTTTCCTGGTGGAGCAGGTTGGAGGGGCAGCCTGTCATACTGGGCATCGTTCCTGCTTTCATCGAAAAGTACAGGGCAGTGAGCTGATCACAGAAGGTGAGAAACTGTTTGACCCTGAGATGGTATACGGAAAAAAATGAACCGCATTGTCGGTTCCTGACACCAATTGATAGACTCGTGAGAAGCCTTGTTGGGTGAAACGTACACCGTGCGTTGACGAGTGAAATAGTTGAACCGTTGGTAGTCGCTACTTTTGACGATACCAATATCTAAATGAGATGGAGAAATAGTATGAATCAGTTGAAGCTTGGCCTTCCGAAAGGAAGCCTGGAAAATGCCACAATCGCACTCTTTGAAAAGGCTGGTTGGCTGATCAAACCAGCGGCACGTAATTATTTCCCGAAGATTGACGACCCGGAACTGGCTTGTTCCATCTGCCGCCCGCAAGAGATGTCGCGCTACGTCGAAAGTGGCATGCTTGATGCTGGTATCACCGGCAAGGACTGGACCATGGAAAACGAGTCAGACACCGTTTTGGTTGGTGACCTGATCTATTCCAAAGTAAGCAGAAAGCCGACTCGCTGGGTGATTGCCGTAGCTGGAGATTCCGATATTAAGACCCTGGAAGACCTGGAAGGTAAGAAGGTTTCCACCGAGTTGGTCAATGTTACCAAACGTTTTTTTGCTGAAAAGAAAATTAATGTCGACATTGAATTCAGCTGGGGTGCCACCGAGGCAAAAGTTGTTGCTGGCCTTGTTGATGCCGTGGTTGAGGTAACAGAGACTGAATCGACTATCCGTGCTCACGGCTTACGGATTATTCACGATCTCATGGAATCGAACACCCAGTTCATCGCCAACAGGGAGGCGTGGCAGGATCCCTGGAAACGCGAGAAGGTTGAAAATATCTTCATGCTGCTGCAGGGGGCACTGAAAGCGGACCGGATTGTTGGTCTGAAAATGAACATTTCGGAAGAAAAACTGGAAGATATCGTTGATATTCTGCCCTGTCTTAACGCGCCGACTATTGCCCATCTCTACAACCAAAAATGGTACTCGGTCGAAACCGTGGTGAGTGAAGATATCGTTCGTGACCTTATCCCACAACTGAAAAAAAAGGGCGCCGAAGGGATTATCGAATATCCTTTGAATAAAGTAATATGAACCATCAGTGGCCTGATCGTTTGAAGCGCTCAGGCCACTTCCATTTTCGTGGCAACTGCTGATTGAGTTGCTTGCCGGTAAACAGGACTTCCACAACAAGGGACAATAATGAATTTTCATGATGTGAAATTCGTACTCAGTGTGCACAGTGAGCGGCAATTGCCGACCGAGGAGCTACCTGAAATAGCCTTTGCCGGTCGATCCAACGTGGGCAAGTCAAGCTTGATGAACGCATTGATTGGTCGTAAAAGTCTCGTTAAAGTGAGCGGGCGTCCCGGAAAAACACAGGGACTGAATTTCTTTTTGGTAGATGATTCTTATCATCTGGTCGATTTGCCTGGCTACGGCTTTGCAAAGGTCAGCAAAGACATGCAAAACAGCTGGCAGGGGTTAATTACCAGCTACCTTGAAACCCGCCAGCAGTTAAAATGTGTGGTAGTTATTCTGGACATCCGCCATGAAGCCAAGCCGACCGACACCCAGTTGCTGAACTGGCTTGGTCAGCAGGGAATACCCTGTGTACCGGTCTATACCAAGGTTGACAAGCTGTCTGGCAACGAGCGTGGGAAAAACGCCAGACTACTTGATGCCGGCCATGGTATCCGTCAGGAAGATCGTATTCTCTTTTCCGCAAAAACAGGTCAGGGGCGTGAAGAACTGATTGCAGCCCTGACAAAATATCTGTAAAGATAAATTCTGATACAGCCTGTGAGCGGCATACCGTAAACGGCTGCCTTGCACTCTACCGGTCGAGCCTGTCCGGCTCGACATCTTTTCGATGAATAGAACAGGGAGGGGTCGGTGTCTGAATTGTCTGAATGGGCATGTTGGCAGATTCGTCAGTGTTCGCGGCCAGATGGCTGTCCTGCAAGTAGTGTTGCCGGAAAGCCCTGCTGGGAAGTGATTGGTAGTCTCGACTATATTCTGGCTGATATCTGCAGCGACTGTCTGGTCTATATCATAAAACACGGTAACGCTGGCCTGAGTTCACATGAACTGTCCGAAATTCGTCATGCCCGAGAATGCAACAGTTGCTGTATGACCGTTTCCGCCTGATACCCGCTCCATTTCTTCTGTTCTCCTGTCTTGCTCTTTGTTCTGTCACCTACAATCTCTGGTCTGCTTTTTTGCATGAAATACCATACGGTTTCGCCGGGACTTCTTGAATTATTTCCATCACCACCTCAAAAAGGATTCGGCGGAAAATAAATGAAACTGGTACTATAGTCACTATAGTTAGTGGCTATAGAGTAATTGAATCATTGCCCGATTCGAGGACAGTCTCCATTCGCAGGTAATGCGCAATGGTTCTGTTTGAATGTTTATTATAGGAGCAGGCATGCAGGAACTATCCAAATCCCAGAAGGCGCGCACCGCTATTCGTACATTTAAAACCATAGCCGATGCCCTGACCTTGCAGGGGGTTTACACCCCATCCGGTAAAACCGGTGAAAAACTTGCCGAGGCGTTGAAAATGCTAAGCCCTGAGATATATGGATCAATGTCCGATCCACGTATCGTCGAGTTAAAGGGGCTTGAGTATGTTATCGATCGTATGCCTTGTGGGGTAGAGGGCTGCACCCGGCTTATTCTCACTGCCCAGGAAGACTTCCAGGACACAGCGTTTTCCAAGATCGTTCCGCTGAAACGGCGCCGGGTTTCGTATGCTGTTTCCGATAAAGAGATGTGTTTTGTCATTACCCACGGTCTCAGTGAGATATACGATATCCTGACACACATCACCTTTTTAAATATCGAGGCTCATAAAATATATCATCAGGCCTGCAACCGTATAGATGGTACTACACCGGAGTGGCGCGAACTCGAACGGCTGGTACAGGAAGGACGTATGCCTGAAGGTGGTGAGCTCGACCAGGCTATCTGGAATCTTTCCATTATTCTTGGCCGAACCTATAAAGAGACCCGGGAAACCTATGAGTCACTTAATGCCAATCATAAGCAGTATGCCAGCAACAATGGTCTGTTTAAAATTGTTTATACCATCGGGAAAAGAGTGATCGATGAGCAGAAGGAGGGCAAAGATGAGCTGACTGTCTATTTTACGCCCTCCTTGCGAGAGATGATAGGCCAGCATACCTATGCAACACTTTGGGCTCAATCATTGAAGGAGCGGCTGTATGAACTCGGATTCAAAGAGCGCCCACTGCATGTGATCAGCGCCAATATGCACTCAATCAGAAACATCCTCTACGGATCGGGCGCATTATTGGCAAAAGGAATTGACGTACCTGAAGATTTATATCAGATGGTGCGACTTATTAGAAGTAAGGGTAAAGAGGTCAGCGCTTACGCTGCTGAGCATGGCTTTGTCATGCACAAGGATCAGTCCGGGTCCAATATAGATGTTCATATCGTAGATACTGCTCTCATAGATGAGAAAACCCTACATCCCAGTTGCACATTTGATATGGAATATGTGCGTGAGCATAAACCGGTCCTCGTGGTAATGGACTATGCTTTCGGTACCCAGGCCTTTGAGGTCATGGATGAACTACTTTGTCCGTGTTATTTTTCCGACAAGGTCGTCACTTACCAGATCGAGTCGATTTCCGTGATGGGTAAAGCGGGGATTTTGCCAGGTCGAAAAGGCGATATCATGCTTGCGACTGCCCATGTGATGGAAGGGACGCCGCATAATTATATTGTACAGAATGATCTGAATCCGGCGGATTTTGAAAACGGGGTGGATGTCTACAGCGGACCGATGGTTACTGTACTCGGGACTTCGCTTCAGAATCGTGATGTGTTGGAACGTTTCCACACTTCTAACTGGAAGGCTGTAGGCTTGGAGATGGAAGGAGGGCATTATCAGCGGGCAATTAACGCTGCGATAATACAGGGACACATTAATCCGGAAATGAAGACTCGCTATGCCTATTATGCTTCGGATAACCCGTTAGTGAGTGGCCAGACGCTGGCTTCAGGTCCCATGGGAGAGGAGGGGATTGTGCCGACCTACATGATTTCAAGAGTTATCCTCGAAAAAATTCTGAATCCTGAGGGCAGGCCAAAAAAATAGAGATACATGGGAGACTGCCGAATAGGGAAAGCATGGCTCTGGCTGAAGTAGTGATTTGAATTCGTTCACCATGCAGAGAATAAAAACATGAAAAATCGTCTTGCCGATGTCAGCCCGTGGATTCTTGCAGCGGCTTTTACCCTGCTGGCATTTATCATTGGGGCCTTTGCCGTGAACAACTATAGCCGTGAAAAGGCCTTGATGACCGAAGCGCTTCTACAGAAAGGGCTGTCAGTGATGCGTTTTCTGGAGACGGGTGTTCGTGTTTCAATGCGGGCCGGCTGGCAGAGGAGGGGCGGGGGGACAGTCAACTGGCAGGACCATGTCCAGGGGGTCATAGATCAATTGCACGACCAGACAGATATCCATTATGTCGAACTCATGGATAGTGGTGGGACAATCCTGGCAACCAGCAGGCCTGAACGTATCGGCGTAAAAGTTGATTCGAAAACATTGCTTTTTGCGCAGAGCGGGGGTGAGGAAGAGCCGGTTTTTCGAATTCATGAAGGGGTAGATGGCGGTGAAGCTGGATTTCAAGTAGCCAGTAATATGAAAACGAGACTGCGTTCTTGGCTCGCACCAAATGGGCAGCGTGGCAGGATGATGGAAAATATGCGTCGTCTGCAACCCGACATGGAGCACATGCAGGAAGAGCTCAAGAGGCTGCAGGGCCAGGAGTTTATTGTACTGGTTGAACTCGATCTCAAACAGTTCAACAGTGCGGTGCATGGACAGCTGCTGCAGATCGTCATTCTTTCAGTGGTCTTACTGCTGGTTGGAGCGGGGGGATGGTTGTCGTTGCTCACTCTTCAGGGTTTTAAAGGATCTCAGAGCAGGTTGCAGCGCATACGGGCCTTTAACGATATGCTTGTGGAGGTCTTGCCGCTTGGACTGATTGCCACCGACTCCAAGAACACTATTCAACTTGCTAACCAAGCCGCTGAGAAGATGGTTGGCATGAGTTCAGATACTCTTGTTGGTAAAAGCCCTGCCGAAGCATTACCTGAGTTGCTGGCGCGACCTTTTATCTTCGGGCCAAAAAATAATGGTATGCCACAGAATTATGAGGAAAATATTACTGTCGAAGGTGGTGATACCCGTACCCTCTACTTAACTATCATTGGAGTCAGCGATGAAGAGGGTGAATCTACCGGTGATGTTTTGTTGCTGCAGGATATGAGTAACCTGAGGCAGTTGGAGGCTAAGCTGAGACGTAATGAGCGGCTGGCCGCTCTCGGACGGATGGCCGCAGGTGTCGCCCATGAACTCAGGAATCCACTCAGTTCAATCAAAGGGCTTGCAGTGTTGCTTAAGGGTAGGGTCGCTGAGGATCCTGAAGGGCGACGGACGGCCGACATACTAGTGCAAGAAGTTGAACGGCTGAACCGTTCGATCAGTGAATTGCTAGATTATGCCCGGCCGGAAAAGCTTCAAACATCAACGATCGCCCTGCATGAGGTTTTGGAAAAAGCGTCGACACTCGTTGGGGTAGATGCAGCAGCACAGAATATCAGGATTGTGCCGTCCCTGACGCTAGACAATGATCTGGTGGAGGTGGATGAAGACCGGATGAACCAGGTTTTTCTCAACCTTATGCTGAACGCCATACAGGCTATGCCTGATGGCGGAGAACTGCGGATTGTTACAGAGCGGGAAGAAGGATGGCTTATCTGCTCCATCAACGATGATGGTGTGGGGATAGCAGAAGAGAATATGGGCCGACTCTTTGACCCCTATTTTACCACGAAAAGTGACGGCACTGGCCTGGGGCTGGCATTGTCAGCCAAAATTGTCGAAGAGCATGGTGGTTCCATCTCCATCAGCAGCAGGTTGGGGCGCGGAACTCAGGTTCGACTGCAGTTGCCTGCAGTGACCTGAGTCCCTCTCTTAAATAGTGCCCATGTGAGATCTGTCTTCTGGCAAATAACGTATAGCAGTGAGCGGCGGCAGATTTTTTTATTTGAACTGCATATTATAGAGCAGTTCGTATTCACCTTTTCGCGCCAGAAGCTCCTCGTGGGTGCCTTCCTCAACGATCCTGCCGCCTTTGACGACGATGATCCGGTCGCAATTGACAATAGTCGACAACCGATGGGCAATGACGAAGGTGGTTTTATTCTTCATCAGGTTCTCAAGGGCCTTCTGTACTTCTCTTTCCGATTCTGTGTCGAGTGCTGAGGTGGCCTCATCAAGGATCAGGATTGGCGCATTTTTGAGAATTGCCCTGGCAATGGAGATGCGCTGACGCTCGCCGCCCGATAATCTTGCCCCGCCCTCGCCGATAATGGTATCGAAGCCTTTCGGCAGTTTCTCGACAAAGTCGAGAGCAAAGGCGGCGCTCGCGGCATTACGAACGTCTTCAGCTGATGCTTCCAGATCACCATAGACAATATTGTTGTAGACCGTGTCGTTAAAAAGAATGGTCTGCTGCGTGACAATAGCGATCTGCTGACGCAGCGAAGCCAGAGTGACGTCGCGGATGTCTTTGCCATCAATGGCTATTGAGCCGGAGTCGATATCAAGAAAGCGGGGAATGAGATTGGTCAGCGTGGTCTTGCCACCGCCGCTAGAACCGACGATAGCCAACGCTTCACCACGGGGGACGGTGAGGTTGAGGTTATGGATGACCTGATCCTCATTGTCATAGCTGAAGCAGATGTCCTGAAAGACGATATCACGAGTGAAGGGCGGTAAGGATATTGCCCCTTCTTTGTCAGTGATCTTCGGCTCAATGTCCATAAGCGTAAAGACTCTGTTGGCTGAGGCAAGTCCCCGCTGAATAATCGGGTTAATCTTGCTGAGTGCTTTTACCGGTTCATAGGCCGCGATAAGTGCGCCAAGAAAAGAAAAGAAAGTGCCGGGGGTGGCAGAGCCAGCAATGACTTCTTTACCACCGAGCCAGATGATCAGGGCAATGGCTAATCCGCCAATAAATTCCATTATCGGATGCTGCAGTGAACGTAAACGTGCATCTTTGATAGTCACAGAAAACAGTCTGTCGATCTGGAATCCAAATCGCTTGTCCTCGTAGTCCTCACGGCAAAAGGCTTTGACGATACGATTACCGGTGATGTTTTCATATAGCCTATCGGAAACATTGGCGGTCTCCTCCTGGGTCCTGGTACTCAATTTCCTGAATCTGCGGCCCAAAGTGACGATAGGAAAAATGGCGATAGGAAGGATGATAAAGGCAAACATTGCCAGCTTCCAGTTCAGATAAAAGACGAGGGCCAGTAGAAAAATCATCTGGAAAAAGTCCCTGAGAGAGCTCACCAGTGCGTTGGAAACTGCATTCTGTATCTGGCTAACGTCGGAGATGATCCGGGAGATGAGGTTGCCGGTCGGGTATTCATGGAAAAAAGAAAGCGGCTGTGTGTTGATATGGGTGAAAAGGCGTGTGCGCATGTCGCGAATGATCGACTGGCCTACAAATTGAAGTAGGAATGTGTACACATAATAGGCAATGGCCTTGAAGAGAAAGATAAGTATGATAGCAAAAGGCAGCAGGGCGAGAACCGAGCTGTCTTTATTGACAAAGATATCATCGATAACCGGTTTTAAGATCCATGCCTGAGCGGACGTCAAGGCCGAGAAAACAACCATGGTCAGCATAGATATGATGAGCTTGCCTTTATATGGCAGGATAACCTGATAGAGTCTATTCAGTATTTCTTTATTGGTCATTGTCGTGCACTGAGAGGATGGCTTGGTAAAATTTGCCTGATTGGTAAACGGCCAGGGATTGTTTGCTGAGAAGGCGATGCGCATCCCTGGAAACGATGAAAGATGCGAATAGGTTCAGCCGAAATTTGCGCAGGAAATTATCACTACTTGTTTGTTGCGGCTGTCTGGGCAGAGCTTTACGAAAAATCGGCTGTAGTTTTACACTACCTGACAAGAAAGCCAAAGGCCTATTTTGCCGGAAACAGTGTCGATCGCTTTTGAATGTGAATTTGGTTCTGCTGACGATTGGGACTGCCAGTGACGAAAATGTGGTGTAGGTTGCTTTAGATAGATGCTATGACAATCGAAATGAGTGCATAATATATAAGAATTATAGGGGTTTCGCTGTTGCATGAGACAAGCGGCTCCAGGAGAAATAATTGTTATCCGTGTAGGTTTGTAAGAACATTTTAGTAGGATGAAGACGGAGAGTGGCAGATGGATCAAAATAATCATTCTTTATTTGCAGACCGGGTCGATAGACTTGAGAAAAATGTCTATGGGTCGGTAAAAGGCCAGATCCGTCTGGCCCTCCTGGAACAGGATTTGCGAGAGTATTGTCCTGAATATACATCATGTTCCTTACGGATTCTCGACATCGGTGGCGGTAGTGGACGATTTGCCCGTATCTGTGCCAATCAAGGACATTCGGTTCTGTTGCTCGACTCTTCGGAAGAGATGATACGCCGAGTGAGCGAGAGTCTCGTAGAGTGTGGTCCAGTTGGGAATATCGGTGTGACGCATCAGGATTTTATGGAAGAAAGCTGTGTGTTTAGCGAGCAATTCGACCTTGTTCTCCTCCATGGCTCCGCTGAGTGGATGTCTTCCCCTGAGGCTGCTATTGTCAAGGCATGTGGTTGTGTGCGATCCGGTGGGTACCTTTCACTTTTGGTTTTCAATAAAGATCGCCTGACATTTAAGAGGGGCATAAATGGTATGCTCCTTCAAGAGAAAGCCCAAAGTAGTAAAAAAATAAATACCCTCACGCCACCAGGGGCTATGTCTCCTGATGATATCATTAAAATCCTAACAAAATATCCTGGCAAAATGTGCAGCAAGTCGGGTATACGTATATTTCATAAATTCTTCCGGCAAGGAGTATCCGAGCAGGTTCTCACTCCTGAAGAGTGGCTACAACAGGAGCAACTCTATTTTCGGCAGGAACCCTTTGCAAGCCTTGGGGAGCATACCCATATTATTTGGCAGGCGAAATCTTGAGCATGTTTCATCTGTATTTTTATTAACTGGCTAAATGTAGGTTGAAATCCATCTATTGTCCGAGAGGGGGAATTACCTCTTCATGGCTGCCAGATTGCATTGTGAACCTATTTCTTAAAGAGATGCAGAAACTTTTGTCTGAACTTCATTGGAGATGATAGCGGCGTAAGATGGGTTGTGGACCCCGCAATGCCATCTACAGGTACACTTTCTCGTGGTTGGTATTTTCTCAAATAAAGGAGAAATGTATGAACAGGTATGGTGCAGAATTTTTTGGGACGTTCTGGCTGGTACTGGGTGGGTGTGGTAGTGCTGTGCTCGCTGCTGCTTTCCCTGAAGTAGGTATTGGTCTTTTAGGTGTCTCGTTTGCCTTTGGTCTGACTGTACTGACTATGGCCTTTGCCATAGGTCATATTTCCGGCTGCCATCTTAATCCGGCTGTATCGTTAGGTCTCTGGGCCGGTGGCCGTTTTCCGGCAAAAGATCTTATTCCTTATATTGTTGCTCAGGTTTTAGGCGGCATTGCTGCCGGAGGAGTGCTCTATCTGATTGCAAGTGGTAAGGCGGGTTTTGAGCTCTCTGGGGGTTTTGCGTCGAACGGTTATGGAGAGCATTCTCCAGGTGGCTATAATATGTTGGCTGCACTCATTACAGAAGTGGTTATGACCATGATGTTTCTCCTGGTCATACTTGGAGCTACAGATGAGCGGGCTCCGAAGGGATTTGCACCGATTGCTATTGGTTTGTGTCTTACCCTTATCCATCTGATCAGTATTCCGGTTACCAACACTTCGGTGAATCCGGCACGCAGTACTGCGGTTGCCTTTTTTGTCGGCGACTGGGCAGTTACGCAATTGTGGCTGTTCTGGGTTGCGCCGATTTTTGGCGGTATGCTCGGTGCCGTTGTCTACCGTTTCCTGTGTGGTGAGGAAAAATAACAGGGCATAGATATTGTGGTTGATGCTTGGCGAGTTGCCATTACCATAAAAAAAGCCGTTCAGGAAGAAAAATCCTGAACGGCTTGTGTTGTCACATGGTGACCCCAAGGGGACTCGAACCCCTGTTACCGGCGTGAGAGGCCGGTGTCCTAGGCCACTAGACGATGGGGCCAAGATGCGGCTTTTATAACTGACGGGCAGACCCTTGTCAACAAATTGTTTGTGATTGTTTCAAATGTATATCGTCTTTATGTATGATCAGTGGTCGTGTGAATAAATTCGAAAGCACGTCTGTCCTCGCTACTGGTGTGATTGATAAACCAGTGTCGGATCATGGCGATGAGCTCTGAGTGGAGGACGAGCTCACCGGCAATCACCAACCTGAATTTTTCGTAGAGCTGAAGTTCGAAATCCTTATGCATCCGGCGGTGGCGGACTATGTTTGGGTAGCCGTGTAACGCCATAATCCGTTCTTCCTCAAGAAAATGTTCCCGTGTGAAGTCGAGGATCTGTTTGAGTAACTCTACCTGCTCACTGCTTGGTGGGCCGGAACTGTTCAAAAGCGTGTCTTCTAGCTTATTAAAGATCCGAACCCATTCCATATGCTGTTGATCGATATGGGAGTTGCCAACGCTGTTGTCTTCATTCCAGTGAATCGGTGACATAGCTTTGTGGTATAGGGAATGGATATTCTGGGGATGTTGATAGTAATGCGAATTCCTTTTCTTATTCATCAAGGTCGCTTACCTGGTTAGTATGACATCTCCTGACAAAAGGAGCCTTTGATGAGATTGTAGGATCACTTTTTTAGAAGGCAAGGTCTTGCCGGCAATGATTGTCAGAAAGGGTGTTGAATGATTGAGGCAGGCAACCAGAATAAAAAAATGTAAAGCGAAGAAAATAAGAAGGTAGAGCTACTTTTCCTGCTCTTGTGGGGAGGGGAAGAGCCCGTTGGGCAGGCAGTGCTTGCCCAACGGTTGGTGTGTCTGAAAATATGGGGAATCAGTTGACGGACAACAACTCCAGCTCAAAAGTGAGATACTCACCGGCGAGCGGCGCATTGCCGTCTAAAGTAACTGTTTCGTCGGTCATTGCTGCGACGATGACCAGCATCGGTTCGTCGTCTTCAGTAGTTATCTCCAACTCGTCTCCAAGTTCAAGCTCGAGGTCTGCAGGCATATCGGAAAGAGACACTTCGACCACAAGGTCGTCGTAGCGCTCACCATAGGCTTGCTCAGGGGCAAGGGTGACAGTCTTTTTTTCGCCAATGGCCATTTCTTTAATGCTACTCTCAAAGCCATCAATGACCTCATTTTCGCCAATGGTGAATACCAGCGGCTCCTCTCCTTTGGAAGAGTCGAAAATGGTGCCATCGGCATATTTGCCAGTATAGTGGACGGAAACTTTATCGCCGTTTGCAGGCATGGTGTACTCCTTCTGGGAAATTTACGAAACTTAAAAAAGAAAAAAGCACTTAGCGTTTTTCCGCTAAGTGCTTGAATTTCTTGGTGACCCCAAGGGGACTCGAACCCCTGTTACCGGCGTGAGAGGCCAGTGTCCTAGGCCGCTAGACGATGGGGCCTAGTGGAGCGATTCTTATACTGGAACCCTGCACTCTTGTCAATCTTTTGTTGGTTCCAAAGGAAGAAAAGTCTCTTCCATGTTTTCTTTTACACTGCCAGGACATGGCGAAAACTGTGAACTATGCCGGGAGAAAAGCTCTGTACGTTGATTTAGACGCTGTCGAATTTCGCCTGTGAGAAATTCGGGAGCGCAGCGCCATCGCCAATTGCCGTGGGCGACACCGGGGATGTTCATTCGACAGTCATTACCAAACCCGAGTACATCCTGCAGGGGGATAACGGCGAGTTTAGCTGTTGACGCAAGGGCGAGATGAATAAGGTCATCATGTATGCCGGAATTGTCATGGATCTGTCGATTAGCAGTGCGTTTGAGACGGTCCCGGACCTGATCGTCTATCTGATTGCTGAGATACCAACCTACGGTTGTGTCATTGTCGTGGGTGCCGGTGTAGACGACACAGTTTGGCGTTTCGAAGTTGTGCGGGAGAAAGCTGTTGGCCGGATTGCCGTCAAAGGCGAACTGGAGCACCTTCATGCCTGGAAAATCTAAAGCATCGCGAAGTTCGAGTACCTTACTGGTTATGATGCCAAGGTCCTCTGCAACGATTTCAAGTTCACCCAGGCGGTCGAACACCGCTTCGAAAAATTTGGTACCGGGCCCTTGGAGCCATTTACCGTCAACAGCAGTCTCGTTTTCGGCAGGTATGGCCCAGTAGGATTCAAAACCACGAAAATGGTCGATACGGGCTACGTCGACCAGTTTAAAGATTGCGCCAAAGCGAGTGACCCACCAGGCGACCAGCTCATCTTGAATGAGTGGCGAGTCGTGGTCCCAGCGGTAAAGGGGATTTCCCCAGCGCTGCCCGGTAGCGCTGAAATAATCTGGTGGTACTCCGGATACATGTGTCGGTTGACACGTTGTCGGGTCAAGGGTGAATATCTTCTGATGAGCCCAGACGTCAGCACTGTCAAGGCCGACATAGATCGGGATATCACCAAAAAGAAGGATTTCTTTTTCTTTGGCAAGGCTATGGAGGATGGACCATTGAGAGTAAAAAATATATTGTTCGAAAATATAGTAGTTGATCCGTTCAGCACAGAGCCTGGTATAGTTGCTGAGAGCTTTTTTTTGACGGGTAGCTATGTCTCTTGGCCAGTCAAACCAGCCTTTGTCGCCAAAATGTTCCTTGAGGGACATGAATAAGGCGTAATCATCCAACCAGGGGGTGCTCGCCCGAAAGTTTTTAAATCCTTCATCTATTTTCGGGTTGAAGTTTCGAAAAGCTTCATCCAGAAGACGTGATTTGAACGATCGAACATTTTGGAAATCTGTTGTATACGGTGAGAAAGAAGGATGTGCCTCGAGACTTTGGCGGCTGATGAGACCCTCCGTAAACAAAAGGTCAGGAGAGATCAAAAGAGGCGAGCCAGCGAACGCCGAATTGCTCATATAGGGAGAGTTGTCAAAGAGGTCGCAGGTTGGGTTAAGAGGCAGAAATTGCCAGCAACTTTGGCCGCTCTCTGAGAGAAAATCGAGAAAGCTATGGCTGGCCGTGCCGATGTCGCCGATGCCATAGGGCGACGGGAGTGACGATATATGGGCGAGGATGCCGCTTCGGCGTCTCGCAGTGAGTGTACTTTTCATGGTAGGATTTCCTGAAAGTTTTGAGGTAAAAGTTTTGTTATTTTAATTTATTATGGGCATACACCTGAATGTTCAGTAAAAATATGGGGTCGGGCCGCCTTGTTTCCAGGGCAATGAATGCTATACTATCTGTCAATGGTAATGTTTTTTAGGGCAGGTGGCAGTAACGGGCCACATGCGGGATGAGGGCGTGACCAATGAATGTTCGGGACAGGTTTGCCGTTTTTGTGCGAACACACAATAGTGATTGCCATATTTCCTTGTTTGGGGTAAAATTGCAATCTTCAAGTTTTTGTGTCCGCTGGCAGTCTGGACCGATATTTTTTTGTGAATAATCAAGCCTTTCAAAGTTAGGTGATTGGTCATTACAGGCCTTGGCGATTGTTGGTTCCGTACAATAAGGACGAGAATCGACGGTTCATCATGAGAACGTATTGAGCTCTCATCTACGTCATGAATGCCTATTGACTTTATGCGAGTCCACCAGAATTCCTATCCCGCATACCCAGTGTACAGCAATCTGTTTTTCAAATTCAAGCAAATGGAGTGGTAGCCCTGTGCTGTCTGAAATAAAAGAAAACCTACTGAAAGCCGGTAAATCTGAAGGTTGTATCAGCTTTAACGATCTCAATGAACTCCTGCCGGACGAAATTAAAGATCCTAATGCTATAGAATCAATCTTTAATTTTCTCGGTGCGCACGATATTGAAATTGTCACCGTTGAGAAATCCGGTGAGAAGCGTACCTTGTCCGGCGAAGTCTGGGAGAAAAAAGAGGATGGAGGCGATGATTCGCTCGAAAACCTTGATGATCTTGAGCTGGCCGGTACGGTAGCGGATGACGAGTCCCACGAGGCCGAAGAGACTACCACAACCTATCTGCGAGAGATGGGACGGTTTGATCTGTTGACGCCTGAAGAAGAGGCCAAATACAGCAAAACTATCAGGCAGGGATTTGAGTCGATCATCGAAGCTATCCGCGAGGACAGTTCCGGGGTGAGGGAATTACATCTATTAAAGGAACGGATCGATCTTTGGGAAAAGCGTGACCCCACCCTGAAACCCAAGAAACAGCAGCTGAACCTGATGCGTTACAGCGTCAGTTCCGCCGCTCAGAAATATACCGACATCCGAGATTTGTTTGAGCTGCAGACCAAGATCGAGGCATACAGCCGTTCGATTGAGGTGGCAAAAGACACAATGATTCGGGCCAACCTGCGACTGGTTGTTTCAATTGCCAAACGATATATGCATCAGGGCCTGACCCTGGCCGACCTGATCCAGGAAGGTAATCTTGGTCTTATGCGTGCGGTTTTCCGTTTCGATTATACCAAGGGTAACAAGTTTTCTACCTATGCGAGCTGGTGGATACGACAGGCGATTACCCGGGCGATTCTCGACAAGACCAGAACTATTCGCTTGCCCGTGCATTTTCTTGAACTACGTAGCCAGTTTTTCAAGGCGTTCTATGCCTTGTATAAGGAACTTGGCCGGGAGCCCACGCCGCTTGAGATCTCCAAGGCGACCAATCTCCCCATGGACAAGATCCTCTCTATTCTTGAGGCGTCCCGTGAGCCGATTTCCCTTGAGACCCCCGTGGGTGACGATGACTCCACTTTGGGAGATTTCCTGGAAAACCAGGAGTCCCAGTCTCCCTACGATGCGGTGCAGAATCGTGAACTGGCTGGTAGGGTAACCGAGATTTTGTCAACGCTGAGTGAGCGTGAGGAAAAAATTATCCGTCTTCGATTCGGCATTGGTGAAAAAGCGGAATACACCCTTGAAGAGATCGGCAAGCGTTTTAATGTCTCCCGGGAACGTATCCGCCAAATTGAAAAGAAGGCTCTGAATCGTCTGCGCCATTCGAGCCGCCGGGATAAATTAAAATTCTTTATCGACTGATTGATGAATGAATTCCGATTAAAGCCGGGATGTTAAACTCCCGGCTTTTTTATTTGTCGTTAATGACGTATCTGCTCGGACTCACATCAACAGCATCTCTACAGCCGGCATATCAGAACCATACCTGAGTTGCCTCGCGAAGTTCACAATAACAGTTATCTGCCATGAGAAAATATATTGAACAGGCCGGTTTCGGTACGATCTTAGACAAGGTCGAATCTGGAGAGCGGCTAAGTGAGCAAGATGGCCTGAAGCTCTACAACAGTCCTGATATCCTGGCGCTCGGCTATCTTGCCAATATCGTGAGAAACCGGAAGAACGGCGACAATACCTACTTCATTTACAACCAACATATCAACTACTCGAACATTTGTACAAACCTCTGTAAATTCTGTGCCTTTGGCAAAGAGAAGGGTGCTGACAAGGCCTACGAGATGTCAGTTGAGGAAGTGAAACAGAAGGTCCGGGATCGTCTCGCTGAACCGATTACCGAAATTCACATGGTTGGTGGAATTCATCCTGACCTGCCGTTTTCCTACTATCTTGAGTTGCTGCGTGGCATAAAAGAGGTACGACCTGAAGTTCATATACAGGCCTTTACCTGTGTTGAGATTGCACATCTTGCCAGGCTGGCCGAAAAGTCGGTTGGCGAAACACTTGAAATTTTGAAAGAGAACGGGCTTGGCTCCATGCCAGGTGGTGGCGCCGAGGTATTCAGCCTTCGCATTCGTAACCTGACCTGTGGCGATAAGCTCCCTGGTACCCAGTGGATTGATGTCGCAAAGACTGCTCATCGACATGGACTGCACACGAATGCCACCATGCTGTATGGTCATATCGAGACCATGGAGGAGCGTATCGAGCATCTTTCTGCTTTGAGAGCAGCCCAGGATGAAACTGGCGGTTTTCTCGCTTTCATTCCTCTTGCCTTTCATCCGAAAAACACCGAACTCTCTCATATCTCGAGATCTACCGGTATCGATGATTTAAAAAATGTGGCAGTTTCAAGGCTCTTTCTTGATAATTTCCCGCATATCAAGGCGTACTGGGTTATGATTGGGCCAAAACTTGCCCAATTGGCGTTGTCGTTTGGCGCCGATGATATGGATGGTACGGTCAAAGAGGAAATCATCACCCACATGGCGGGAGCGGACACCGAGCAGGCCATTGGCAGCAATACCCTGGTGAAGCTTATCCGGGAGGCGGGCCGTAGACCGATCGAACGCGATACGCTCTACAACGTTATCTGTGCGTATGACGCGTAAACGGGAGTGCTAATAAAATGGAGCATGTGCAACCCATCGTTGACCAGGTAGCGGCTGGCAAACGGCTTGGTGATGACGAATTCCTATTGCTGGAAAAGAAAGCCGACCTCTATCAGCTGGGTTTTCTCGCCAATACAATCCGGGAACGACGACATCCGGAAAGATATGTCACCTATGTCATTGACCGCAATATCAATTATACCGATATCTGTGTTTCGGCCTGTAAGTTCTGTGCGTTTTACAAGGCACCTGACGAAAAGGGCGGTTATCTGCTGACCTTTGATGAACTTGCCGAAAAAATCCGAGAGACCAAAGAACTAGGGGGAACCCAGATCCTGCTGCAAGGCGGCCTGCATCCGGAGTTGCCGCTGGAGTATTACGAGGACATGCTGCGGTTCATGAAGTCCACTGGCATTCATGTCCATGGCTTTTCTCCCCCTGAGATCTGTCACTTTGCAAACATTGCAGGACTTAAAATTCGTGAGGTAATTGCACGGTTAATTTCTGCAGGGCTTGATTCGATTCCTGGAGGTGGCGCGGAAATACTTTCTGATAGGGTGCGACAAGCAACGGCACCGAGAAAGTGTTCGTCCGACGAATGGATCGGTGTTATGGAAGAGGCTCACCGGCAGGGCTTACGGACTACCGCCACCATGATGTTCGGACATGTTGAAACAATTGCCGAACGCCTTGAACATCTGCGTCGGCTGCGTGAATTGCAGGACCGGACCGGAGGCTTTACAGCTTTTATTCCGTGGCCGTTTCAACCAGATAATACGGTGTTGGCTGATATCGACAAAGTTGGTGCGAATGGCTACCTGCGAATGCTGGCGCTATCCCGAATCTATCTAGATAATTTTGACAATATCCAGGCGTCCTGGGTAACCCAGGGACCTAAAGTCGCACAGCTTTCTCTCTTTTTTGGTGCCAATGATTTTGGCAGCACCATGATTGAAGAAAATGTTGTAGCTGCAGCTGGAGTTAGCTTCAGGCTCTCCGAGCAGGAGATTCGCAGATTGGTTGCCGATGCCGGTTTCACACCGATGCAACGGCGTATGGATTATTCATTAGTGGAGTAAAATAGATCGTGTATCAGAGCGTGGACGATCAGATGAGAGTGAACGGTGTAGCTTCCGCTGAGAAGAAGTTGGCTATGTCAGTTTTGGAACCGCAGGAAGTGGCCGGTCCGCAAATAGAGATCATGGCTCGGATTGGTATGGTCAATTATATCAATACGGCGCCTATTTATGAGCCATGGAAAAGACGGGGTATTGATTTCGGTTGGCAGGTTGAGGAAGCACCGCCAGCAACACTGAATAAAAAACTCGCTGCAGGCGAGCTGGATCTCGGCTTTGTTTCCTGCATTGAGTATGGTCTGCATCCCTGGCTCTATCGGATTTTACCCGATCTTTCCATTAGCGCAAATGGACCGGTTGGTTCGGTCTTTCTCTTTTCAAAGATTCCGATCAAAGAACTCGACGGCCAGTTGGTACTGCTCAGTAGTCAGTCGGATACTTCGGTGCTATTGACTAAGGTAGTGTTGGAGGAATTCTTTGGAGTGAAACCAAGGTACGTGAAGGGGGAAGTGGCCGGTGAGTACCGGGTAGAGTGTGCAGCTCTTCTGGCGATAGGCGACGATGCCCTTCGACTCGTTGAGGAAGGCGCTTTTGATTATCAGCTCGATCTTGGTGAGACATGGAAAGAACATACTGGTCTGCCGTTTGTGTTTGCCGTCTGTGCAGTGCGTGAAGACTTCTGTGCAGCCCAGCCTGTAATGCTTGGTTCCATTCATCGCCGCTTCATTGAGTGTAGAGAAGAAGGGCGGTCACGGCTGAAAGATATCTGCATGATTGCCGCGCCCAGGATTCCCATGGAGGTGGCGGACTGTTTTGCCTATCTGAAAGGAATCGAGTACGATCTTGCCGATGAAAAAAGAGTCGCGCTTGAACGTTTTTTCGGTTATCTGATCCAGCGCGGCGAAATCGACCCTGGTGCATTGCCACTCAAAATGCATTCGTTCGTTAAGTAGGCTTTAATGCCATGAAGAGAGATCGCCCAAAACTGCTTATCGCCGTCACCGGAGCAACCGGCATGCTCTTTGTACGCTCCTTTGTTGAAGAGTTGCAGCACCTTGACTTAGTGGTTCACGGGATATGTTCATCTTCCGGGCGTAAGGTGATGCAGATGGAGTTGCAGGCAAATCCGGAACATTTGCCGCTCATCAGCAAATGGTTTAGCGAGGATGACTTCACCGCTGCTCCGGCATCCGGTTCAAGCAACTATTTCGGCATGGTAGTATTGCCTTGTACTATGGGCACACTTGGAGCCATTGCCGGTGGATTGTCGATCAATCTTATTCACCGGGCCGCAGATGTGATGCTGAAGGAGCGGCGAAAGCTGGTTCTTGCCGTGCGTGAGACGCCGTTTAACCGCACCCACTTGCAAAATATGCTGAAAGTCCATGATGCCGGTGCAGTTATTTGCCCACCTATGCCCGGTTTTTACATGAACCCCACAACGTTGGCCGAGGCAGCCCAGACCTTTTCCTGGCGCTTAGCAGATCAGCTTGGGCTTGATATTCCCGACAGAAAACGATGGGGTGGACAGGTCGAATGCTAAAAAAAATTGCCATTCTTCTGGAGATGATCAAGTTCAAATTGACCATCTTCGCCATGCCTTTTGCCTTTACCGGTGCGTTCCTCGCAGCTCGTGGTATTCCAGAATTACGGGTTTTTCTATGGATTATTGTTGCCATGGTCGGGGCCCGTACTGCCGCAATGGGTTTTAATCGTATTGTGGATGCTCGTTTTGACGGTGCCAATCCACGTACAGAAAAGCGGGCAATTCCAGCCGGTGAGGTGCGGATGAGTGAGGCCTCGGCTATGGTTGTCGTGGCCGGGCTCCTGTTTTTTTTCGCTTGTTATAACCTCAATCCTTTGACCCTGCTGCTGTCGCCGGTCGCACTTGCATTGACCTTTTTTTACTCCTATACCAAACGTTTTACTTCCTTTTGTCATGTCATCCTTGGTGTGGCGTTGGCCTTTTCCCCATTAGGGGGCTGGGTCGCGGTGAATGGCTCTCTGGCCGGATTTCCCTGGGTACTCTCCGTTGGGGTGCTGTTCTGGGTTGCGGGTTTTGATACTATCTATGCTTGTCTTGATGCCGATTTTGACCGAACGGCCGGACTCTATTCCCTGCCTTCTCGACTTGGAAGTCTGAGAGCGTTTCGCTTGGCCGGGCTGTTCCACGTGGTAGCGTTTATGCTGTTCACGCTCACCGGGATTGTTGCCGGTCTCCATCCTGTGTATTATCTGGGTGTTGCCCTGACAGCAGCAGCACTGTTTTATCAGCACCGTTTGGTACGTCCCGATGATTTGACGAAAATCCATCTCTCATTTTTTTCCATGAACGGTATCATTAGTGTTGCCCTGTTTTTTGCAACCTGGCTGGCACTGCTGCTTGCACCTTGAGGCTATGATGAGAAGAGGTCGTTTCATCTACTGTTTTTCACTGCTAGCCGTATTGGTTCCAGCAATGGAAGCAATGGCTGGTCCAGTAGTGACGGAAGCTGCAACGAACAGGGTTTATGGGGTGATGGAGCCGGCCTTAGTGGAAATTGCCTATGCAGGAACTGAGATTTTCAGTTATGAAATTGCTTTCACTGGCGGTATCAAACTTGGTGAGCTGGATCTGGAGATACGGGCAGTTGCGGATAAGGCCGATATTTTTGAGATATACGCACTGGTAACAACCGAGGACAGTGTACTCAATGCTATCTATCCCGTGCGCGATATTCACCTCACCAATGTTCGCGGTGTAGATAGGTTTCCCTTCTCGTATGAGGTTTGGCAGAAAGAGGGGTATAACTACCGTGCTCATCGATTCACTACATATGATCAGGAACAAGGTGTTGTCAGCTACACCAAAAACGATAAAGCACCGGTTGCTTACAAGGTCGATCCGCCGGTACATAACGAATTTAGTGCTTTTTTTGCCAGTCGTCTAATGCCATTAACACCTGGAAGTTCCTTTCTTGTACCCACCTTTGCCGACAAACGTCGCTCGGAAGTCGAGGTTAGGGTGATGGCGAAAGAACATTTTGAAGAAACCGTACTTGGCGTGGTGGACACCTTTAAGGTTTCACCGATCCTGAAGTTT
Source organism: Desulfopila aestuarii DSM 18488 (assembly GCF_900143695.1). GTDB lineage: Bacteria > Desulfobacterota > Desulfobulbia > Desulfobulbales > Desulfocapsaceae > Desulfopila > Desulfopila aestuarii. Next base: position 20,128 of record NZ_FRFE01000020.1, on the reverse strand, counting down.
AAGGGATTATACGACAAACGCGGGGATACAACCATATGGTACACCGCTGACGAATGCAGGGTACCGGTGAAAATTACTTCGAAACTCAAGATTGGATCAGTTACAGCGACACTTTTGTCCTATGAAAATCCACTCTGCAGTCGATATGACAAAAGTGGTCAGCTGGTAAAGGTCAATATAACGAGTAACACTCAAGGAAAGGCAGTGAATTGATCCCGGTCAGACCCTATTTCCGCAAAGCCTGAGACGGTTTTGCTTACAAGGCGACTATGACACAATGCTCGGATTAACCTGGGGGAGAAGGTGGGTTCGACTGGCGGCACTCACAAAGAGGCGCCTCTTAATCAACATGATATGAAGCTGTTTGAAAGGAGAACACGATGACAGAGCCGATGATTACAACAGATTTCCCGGGTCTCAACCTGGTTCACCGTGGCAAGGTACGGGATATGTACTCCATTCCTGGCCATGAAGACAAATTGTTGATGGTCGCCACCGACCGGATTTCCGCGTACGATGTGATTATGAACAGCCCTATTCCGGGCAAGGGGGCGGTACTTACCAAGCTTTCCCTGTTCTGGTTTGATTTGCTGGGCGATATCGTCGAGAATCACCTCATCACAGCCAAGGTGGAGGAGTACCCTGAAGCCTGCCAACCCTATGTCGATCATCTTCGGGGTCGTTCGATGTTGGTGAAAAAAACCAAACCGCTGACCATCGAGTGTATCGTACGGGGCTATATCTCAGGTTCTTTCTGGAGTGCCTACAAGAAAGATACTGTGGTTTGTGGCTTTAAGCTCCCGGAAGGGCTACAGGAATCTGATAAACTGCCAGAGCCGATCTTCACGCCGTCCACTAAAGCCGAACTTGGCAATCATGACGAGAATATCTCCCTTGCCACGATGGAAAAGATCGTTGGTGTTGAGAGAACACAAGAGATCGCTGATATCGCTATTCGTCTGTATCAGCGTGCTTCTGATTATGCCCGTGAACGCGGGATTATCATTGCCGATACCAAATTTGAACTAGGCGAAGTTGATGGTCGTTTGATTCTGATTGATGAGGTTTTGACTCCGGATTCCTCAAGATTCTGGCCGGAAGACTTATATGCACCAGGGAAAAGTCAGCCGAGTTATGACAAACAGTATTTGCGGGATTACCTTTCATCTCTTGACTGGGACAAGAACCCGCCGGCTCCGGAACTTCCCCCGGAAATTATCGACAAGACCAGAGAACGTTACGAAGAGGCGGTGCGACGAATAACTGAATAATATCAACAGCAATAGAGTATAGCTCTTGAGGGTTGTCGCTACAGTCTGCAGTTTAGGCAGGGAGAAAAGATTTCTATCTTTTCTCCCTGCCTTTTTTTGTGTCCGAGTTGGTTTACTCAGCCTGAAAGGAGAAATACAGAATTTAGAATCCCGAACAGTACAGTGAAATCAATTTCGTCATGAAGAATTGGGCCATCAACTGGAAAAGTCGTTATTACTCATAGTCCAAAGATGTAGGTGAGGCTATGGCGTAGATTGAGGTCAGGAAGTACAAAAGCGCAATGTTTCTGATAGGTTCACATCCTGAAAGCTATAGCCGGATGAAATGAGTTTTTCAGGTTTCACCCTGCTACCAGCTAGCAGCATCTCATCTGCCATCTCGCCAAACATGAGCCGCAGGGCGAAGGGGGGGACCGGAAGAAGGGCCGGTCGGCCAAGTACCCCGGCGAGACAACGGGTGAATTCTCTGTTGGTAACCGGAACCGGGGAAACAACATTAACCGGACCGTTGAGGGAATCGTCATTGATGGCAAAGTCAACGATCTCGACTAGATCTCGAATTGAAACCCAGCTCATATACTGTTTGCCATTACCAATAGGTCCTCCAAGTCCTGCTTTGAATGGCGGGAGCATCTTATGAAGTGCACCGCCTCCCGGGCTCAGAACCATGCCGAATCGAAGGTTGACCACCCTGCAGCCGATCTCCTGAGCTTTTTGGGCTTCAACTTCCCACTTTTTACAGACCTCCGCGAGGAATCCTTTACCAGCTTCACTTTCCTCTGTAAGTAGCTCACTGCCGCGGTTACCGTAATAGCCGATTGCAGAAGCACAGATAAAGGTGGCGGGTGGATTGGAAAGTTTACCTAAAAGCTCAATGAGTTCTCGAGTGCCTTTGATCCTGCTTTCCATAATGCGCTTTTTGCGGCTTTCGTTCCATCTGCCATCGGCAACATTTTCCCCTGCTAGGTGGATGATGGTATCAAAGTTGTCTTCATTTTCTTGTTGGGCGAAAACATCGGTGTTCCATATAGTTGATGCGCTATTTTTTTTGTTGCGCTGGAGGCAGCGGATAGCATGACCTTTGGCGTGGAGTGATTCTAGCAATGCAGAGCCGATAAGACCCGATGCGCCAGTTATCAGTGTTCTCATCCCGATGTTCTCCTTTACTTAAGATCAGTAGTGTTATGGTCGGTTGAAACCTTCTTGTTGCATGGAAATTGATCTGCTTTTCTGCGACTATCAAGCAAATGTCGGATTGCCATGAGTGGATGAAGGTAGATCATACGTGGCCCTGCAAATCGCATAACAATTCGAATTTTCTCCTGCATCTCCGGTTTGTAACAGTGGATACTGCAATTACCGCAAGTTGGTTTGTTTTCTTGAAATGGGCAGTGCTTGAGCCTTTTTTCGGCATAATTGAGTAGCTCGAAGCAGTCAGGGCAGAGCGTATGCCGGTAATGGTGATGAAATTTACAATAAATTGCGATCATCGCCCTAATGGTATGCAATTCTCTACGCATTCTTGGGTGGAGCGGTGCTCCTGTCCTTTCGTTAGACATGTGATCGAATTTCAACTATAATTTTATTGCAGACCTCTTCCTGAGAGAGCAGCGAGCAGTCAACGATGATATTTGCGTACCTGGTATACAGCTGATACCGTTCATCGAATAGGTCCTGAAATGTTTGATCTGGTCGTTTAGCCAGGCCCCTGGTTTCATAATTTTGAATCCTGGAGCGAAGGCAGGAGAGGTCCGCGTTGAGAAAAACGATGATTCCATCCTGCGCCAGATGGGTCATGGCCTTATGACTGTATGCGGCACTACCGCCGGTGGCAATAACGTGATGGCGATGATTGACGTCGAGCAGTACCCGTTCCTCAATATGGCGCAGCTCCATATGACCTTCACTGTCGACGATCTCCTGTAGTGTCCGGTTTTCAGCAAGCTGTATAAGTACGTCGGTGTCGACAAAATTCTTGGCCATCATTTTGGCGAGGATAATACCCACGGTGCTTTTTCCCGAACCAGGCATGCCGATGAGAACAATATTTGATTTTGACGTATAGTCAGTCATGATTAAGTCCTAGTTAAAGATATAGAATTACCTTGTAGAAAATAAGGCAGTATCAGTTCTTGACAAGAAAAGAACGCAATGCATTCATGAGCAAGGAAGAGGGCATGCTCAAAGAAACCGACTGGACTAGGGATGTGAGAAAAGAATTTAAGTAATCCCTGTTCTGCAGATTAAGAGTAGACATGAACAATTAGACGAGTCTGAAATTCTGGAACATCCCCTATGGACTGTAGGAGGTGATATCGTAATCGTCTATAAAGATAACATGTCGGCATAATTGTCAAAGGTTATCCTGCAGAAATTCATATCAGTGGTAGTATATAGGTGGTCGAGACCATTTTGCAAATGGACCTCGGTAGTGGTGTTGGGTTTATCAGGAATTGGCAGAAGAAAAAAATATTTCAATTTCTTTGAAAATCCGGTGCCGAGGAATAGATTACCCTGGCAATTGGTGTTATGCTATACGGGTGCCTCCGGTTGTAATTGGCTAATTAGGCTGAAAACATTTACAATGTGGTCTTGTGGAAACATCGTGAGGTTTTCGGTATGCAAGTGAACCATAACTAATTAATACGATACAATACATTATGAGTATGTTTTCTGGAATTGTAGAGTGGTTTGACTCTACGCATCTGCACGAGCAGATAACCGAGGTCGACTTTGTCGGACTTTTTACCAATCCCTGGTTTATGGTCCCTTTCGTTGGAATTGTTGTTTATTTATTGTATAAGCAAAGCTTTAAGGATCTTATTCTTCTAGCCATGTTGATTGGTGTATGGTGGGTGTCCGGCACCGAATACATGGATACGTTGATTGTAGGAAATGAGCTGCAGATGGATAAAGTGCTACCGGTAGTTTTTGGTGGAGCTGCAGCTTTAGGGCTCGCCATCTATATTCTTTTCGGCAGATCCGACTGACAGGGGTATCATGCGTTTTCGAAACGGTATATTCATCATCACCGAGGAAAATCATTGTCCACTCTATAATGTTGGTGAGGAACTGGCCATTGAAGAAGGGATTTTAAGCCTGCCCGCAGCAAAGCCAACCTGTATGACTCTTGCTACTGAGCTTATTAGGATTGCCTCGGAAGATGAATCGTTTGAGCGAATGCAGGATGGCCGGCAGCATAAGACCAAATTCGACTGTGGTGGCTGTACGGGTTTAATTCGTTTTGAGTTCAAGAAGGCCAAAGGTTTTGAGACGTTACAGATGAAACTGTTGGCTGCCTCAGAACGAAAAGAAAAGATTAAGAATGTTGCCCAGTTTGCCGGGCTGTTGCGTACTATTGATATCTTCGAGCCGCTACAGGATGATGACCTTCTCGATCTGGCAACCTTGTTGAAACTTGAAGATTATCCCTGGGGATTTCCCATTGTCCAAAAGGGTGATCCCGGTACGAATCTCTTCATTATTGTGAGCGGCAAGGTAGAGGTACTAGATAATGATGGGATAGCCCTGGCGGAATTAATGCGGGGAGATGTCTTTGGCGAGATGAGCCTCTTGTCCGGTGACCCTGTAACCACAACCATCATTGCGGCTGAACCGACCAAGCTGGCGGTAATGAATCAGAAAGATTTCCGTCATGTTCTCACCAGATTCCCGGCGCTACAGGTCTTTTTCTATAAATTACTGGTGAACCGTATTACTGCCATTAACCTGCAGCGTGCAGAAGAGCTTGCTTCCGGAATGGTTGGGCAGATAGCAGACATACCGGTAGTTGAGCTCTGTCAGATGATCAATTCCAACCAGAAGACCGGTGTACTGAAAATTGAATATGAAGATCAGCGAGCAACCTTGATGTTCAATGAGGGGGAACTCATTCATGCCGATGTTTTAAATGTTACAGGCAAGGATGCTTTTTTCCGGATTCTTGGTATGAAGAATGGCAGGTTTAAATTTACCCAGGGTATTCCCTCGGTGCGCAGGAGCAATGATGTTATTGGTGGTTTCATGGCTCTTATCATGGAGGGTATGAAACGGATCGATGATTCTTCCGCATGATGAAACACTGAGGCTTAATCAACAAAGCCTTTCATCTCACACCTCTCATCTAATCTTATCCGGCTGAGAATGAGGGGTAATCAAATTTATTCTTATTCAATACTCCCTACCTCTCTTCCCTTTCTGAAAATGATATGAGCAGGAGAAAGCTGAAACAGGAAATTCTCAACATACTGGGTAGAGAAGACCTGCTCCAGGTGAGACGATCTCTGGCATCATTTTCTGCAAAAGAAGTTGTCAATCCACTCTTTTCTGCATTGTGTTCACCAAATGAAATAGTGAAATGGCATGCGGTGACTGCTTTTGGCTGGGTAGTACCCAATATAGCCAACGAAGATTTCGAATCGGCACGTGTAATTATGCGGCGTTTTCTCTGGAGCTTGAACGATGAGTCAGGAGGGATTGGCTGGGGAGCTCCTGAAGCTATGGCTGAAATTATGGTGCAGGATGAGCGGTTAGCAGATGAATACCTGCATATGCTTATTTCCTATACACGCGATGATGGACCGGAACTCTTTCAGGACGGCAATTATCTTGAACTGCCCATGTTGCAGCGCGGACTTCTCTGGGGGATCGGCAATCTCTGTTTTGCCCGTAAAGAACGGATGCAGCATTTTTGCATTGGTAAAGATCTGCAGGCGTATCTTGCTTCACCCGATGGGCCGGTACGGGGCCTGGCTCTGTGGGCTCTTGCTGCCCTTGAGGAGAGTTCTGGCGGAAAGGCAGCGTCCGGGTTGCTGGAAGATACTGCGGAAGTGTTTATTTATTGGCAAGGACAGTTCCTCAGCCATACGGTGGGTGAACTGGCGAAAAGGTATTTGCAGGACCTCGAGGATGAGTCGAAGGTTCTCTGAGCGTGAAGTAGAAGAGAAATACCCATTTGATTAAAGAATTCCCTCGGGGAGGGGCGGAACCCTGTCCCCACCGAGGAGATAGCCGCCGTCCATACGGATGACTGTCCCGGTCATAAACGACGCCTGGCACGCCAAAAAATACACTGCCTCTGCAACTTCTTCCGGTTTACCAAGCCGACCCAGCAAGGTATGCTCGATGAGAGCATCTTTCTCTTTTCCCGACAGCGCCGTCCAGCCTCGGGTGTTATCTCCATGACGGCCACTGATCAGACCAAGCATCAGTTCGTTGACCCGGACAGTTGGTGCCCCTTGCCGGGCCCAGGTTTCAGTTAGAGAACTCACTGAGCGATTGGCCGCACTATACCCATCGTTGAAAAAACTGGCTGCTGGTCCACTGCGTCCGCAAAGACCGGCAATGGAGGAAATGTTGACCACGGCCCCATGAGTTTGCTGCATGAGCGGCAATGAGCAAGTGAAGAGGTTCCACTTGGCTTTTACAGTTGTGTCAAATTCCAACTCCCATTGGTCCCGGTTGTGCTCATGCAGATAGGAACCATGTACCACAGGCATTCCACCGCGCTCAATATTATTAATCAGATAATCTAGTCTGCCGAAGCGTTTTTTTGCTATCTCCAGTAACTCAGAGACAGCAGAAAAGTCACGGAGATCGCATTGGCAGCTTAGCACTTCCACATTCGCATCTTGGAACTCTTTTTCCATTTCTTCCACTGATTCGGGCCAGTCAAACCACGGAAGAATCAGGTTGACCCCGCATGCGGCGAAACGCCGGGCGATGTGACGGCCAATGATTCGAGATGCTCCGGGAATGAGGGCGGCAGGGCGAGGCGATAGTTCAGGGGACGACATGGCGATTGGGCCTCATTACAGTTGTACCCGTCACCCTGCTGTGGCATGAACGGGATAATATTTTCCAGGGGAATGACATGTTATCCTGAGTATTTAGTATCTGTTTACCTTCTTTGTCAATATCAAGATTGTCATTCAATGGTTAATTAAGATACCAACGTGCAGCATAAGTAGGCAATTCCATATGCAGCAGTGAAAACTCCCTCAGCAATGTCTTGTATTTCATCTTATTCTGCATAAGGTTGTTGAAGTTGATGACAGGGTGACGATGTCAAGCACAGCAATGCTCAACGACATCGTCTGGTACTGCTGTACCACTATTTTTAATTCTGATTACTTATAAAGCTCAGCTATTTTTTAGGGGTGTCACTATATGAGTACCCGCCCCTGTTACACTACCTCTATACCGTTAAACAAATGGAGGTAAACATGTCGCAAAACGTAATCCAGTTCCAACCAGGTATCAGTTTGCAAGAATTTATCTCAAAATACGGTTCAGAAGAGCAATGCTATCAAGCACTTTTCAGATGGCGATGGCCCAATGGATTTAGATGTCCAGAATGTGGTGGTGATCGCTATTGCTCTTTGAAATCGAGAAAACTCATGCAGTGCAACAGTTGCCGCTCTCAGATTTCAGTTACGGCTAGAACCATCTTTGACTCTACCAAGCTACCTCTGACTACTTGGTTTCTCAGTATATATATCGTTACACAATCTAAAATCAGTATTTCAGCTCTCAGTTTGAAGAGAACTGTTGGTGTGTCTTACAATACAGCCTTATTGATCAAGCATAAAATCCAACAAGTTATGAAAGAACGAGACGATTCCAAACCGATCTCAGCAACCCTCGTGCAAGTTGACGATGCTTATTGGGGCGGCAAAAAACGTGATGGCCGGAGAGGCCGCGGAGCAACAGGTAAAATACCTTTTGTTGCTGCAGTTTCAACCAATACGGAAGGCCTTCCAGTTCATATGCGTTTTAGCCAAGTGCCCTCATTTTCAAAGAAATCTATCATCGATTGGGCAGACAAACATCTTTGTAAGGGTAGCGATGTTGTCACCGACGGCCTCCTCGGTTTTGAAGGCTTCGATGATGCAGATTTCTCACACAAAGTTATTATCACTGGAGGTGGACCTGAGAGTGTCAAAATGGCTGATTTCAAATGGGTTAATACAGTCATTGGTAACGTTAAGAGGTCATTTCATGGCACGTTCCACGCCATCAGCAAAAAACACTTTGGCAGGTACCTCGCTGAGTTTTGTTATCGTTTCAATCGTAGATTTGATCTGCGACAGTTGATACCCAGATTTACTTATGTGGCTCTAAGAACGCCACCAATGCCACAAAAGCTCATAAAGTTGGCTGAGCTTTGTGGGTAATCAAAATTTTTATTGTGTAAATTTCAAACATTAACGAATACCCAAGGTTTTGGTATGCGATTTTTTATTTTCCTTCGAAAATTGTCTTTTTTCCCTTTATGCGTTTTGCTCATCTTCTTGCAAAGTCATTCAGTATTTTCCCAGGAAAGTTGTCTAGCACCGGGTTGGCCATCGGAGCGAAGCGATCTCCAGCCTGATCCTGCTCTTACACGAGGAACGCTTGCCAATGGATTCCGTTATGTAGTGATGGAAAATCATGAGCCCGAAAATCGAGTCGCCCTTTTTCTTTATGTTCATACCGGTTCGCTGAATGAAACTGATGAGCAGCGTGGCGTCGCCCATTATTTAGAACATATGCAGTTTAACGGCACAACCCACTTCCCTCCCGGACAATTAGTGAAATTCTTCCAGGACATCGGTATGAGCTTTGGCGGTGATACCAATGCCCATACGAGTTACGACGAGACCGTCTACAGAATTGACCTGCCAAAAGGCTCCCAGGAATACCTCAAAAAGGGTTTCCTGGTAATGTCAGACTATGCGCGGGGGGCTCTTCTTACGGAAGAGGAGGTGGAGAGAGAAAGAGGGGTCATCATTGCTGAAAAAAGAAGTCGTGATTCCGCGAAATATCGCAGCATGGTGGCAGCGAGCAGATATAAATATGATGGAACCTTATTGCCAAAGCGAGAGGTCATTGGGATCGATTCTGTTCTTTTGCACGCAGACAGTAAACTGCTCAGAAGCTACTATGACAGCTGGTATCATCCGCAGAACATGTTGCTGGTGGTGGTTGGAGATGTGGAACCCTCACAAACAGTGTCGCTTATCGGAGAGATGTTCGAACCGCTTAAAGGAATTGGCAAAATGCCACCATGCCCAGAAATTGGCGAGGTACATCACAAAGGGACGAAGGTGTTCTATCATCCGGAGTCTGAGTTAGGACGTACCAATATCGCCATCGAAACGTTCTGGAATGAGCAGCCCCGGAACGATTCTCGTAACCTGCAAAAAGAAGAACTTTTACGTTACGCATCAATAATGATTCTGCATAACCGGTTGCAGCAACTTCAGGAGAAAAAAAGCGATGTGCTGACGGATGCGGGTTACTACTCGGGAGACATGCTGGAGAGAATTCGTTACTCCACTATTATGGCAGCGACCACCGGGGATAAATGGCAGGAAACACTTGGATTGCTTGACACAATCCTCAGGCAGGCACTGGTTTATGGAGTAACGCAGGACGAACTGGAACGCGTAAAAATGGATATTCTTGCCTCTCTTGACTCCGCCGTTCTGACAGCAGGAACCAGAGACTCTGAGAAGTTGGGCCGTGAAATCATTCGTCAGTTCGGTGATAACCGGGTGTATCTGTCGCCTGCTCAAGAGCGTGAACTTTATGGTGGCTTTGTCAGGCAGATGAAGGTGGAAGATCTGAACAGTCTCTTGCAAACTGATTGGTTGCAGGAAAATCGGATAATTACCCTTAGTGGTGACGTGGCAATTGAGGAGCAGGATCCTCAAGAAGTCGTTTTAAAAACATATGAGGAATATGCGTCCAAAGAGGTTGTGCCCTTTCAAGGTGCGCGTCTTGAACAGTTCCCATACCTTAAGGTTCCTGAAAAATCTCAGGTGGTTGTAAAAGAAGAGCGTTTCCCTGATATTGGTGCTGAACGGGTAGAACTTGCTAACAACGTAGCAATTACATTCAAGAAAACGACTTACGAAGCTAATACTGTGAGAATTATGGTTGATATCGGAAGAGGGAAACTTTCCGAGCCAGTTCCTGGGTTGTCTTTATTGGCTGAAGGAGTAGTGAACGATTCCGGTACGATGCGTTTATCGTCGATTGATCTTGCTAAAACTCTGGCAGGGAAGACTGTCGACGTAAACTTTGGGGTAGGTCAGGAGAGCTTTAGGTATTCTGGCAGGGCGGTTGTCGGTGAGTCTGAACTGCTTATTCAGCTTATCTATCACCTGTTACAAGATCCTGCCTTGCGCGACCAGGCGTGGACACGAACCATGGGGCGGCTGCAGCAGATGTATGCTGGCATGGCAAAGGATATCCAGGGAGCTATCAGTATGGAGGTTGAAACCTTTTTGGCCGGCGGTGATCCGCGGGTCGGCTTGCCGCCCTGGCCGCAGGTGCGCAGTCTTCAGCTGGAACAGTTGCGTAGCTGGCTATTACCTGAGTTTGCATCCGGAAGTCTGGAAGTTACAATTGTCGGCGATTTTGATCCTGTGCAGATGCAGACGCTGGCCATGAAATATTTTGGTGCGTTATCACAACGGCAGGAAAACAAGCCGGAGTTTTCAGAAATAACTTTTCCGGTTGGTCAAATGTTGCGAACGTCGGTGGACACTTCAGTTCAAAAGTCTATTGTCATTGCTGCCTGGCCTACGGCTGACTTCTGGGATATCCATCGGACCAGGCGACTTAACATCCTGGCTGACATATTTCAGGAACGGTTGCGTCAGGTCATCCGCGAGAAGCTGGGAGCAAGTTACGCACCAGCTGTTTACAGCGCGCCAAGCAGAATCTATACCGGATACGGAAGGATGCAGGTACAGGTTGTGGTTGCCCCCGGGCATGAAGATGCTATTCTGGCGGAAATCGAGAAAATTGCCATTGAGCTCAAGGATGATGGCATTTCATCTACAGAACTTGCACGAGCCAAAGGGCCACTTATGACAGGTCTGAAGGATGTGGTGAAGTCAAATGACTATTGGATGAATTCAGTACTGGCAGGCTCTAAACGACATCCACAACAACTCCAATGGCCGTTATCCATGATAGATGATTTTCAAGGAATAACCGAAGCAGAAATCGAAGAACTGGCTGTCCGTTATCTCATTCCTGCAAAGATGGCAAAGGCCGTAGTCAGCCCGTCAGATAGGCGTTGATCAGAGTTCTCTAATGTCCGGATTAGCCAATAACCCACAGCGCCAGGTTTTCAGCCTGGCGAATGGTTCGTTTTGAGACCCCGCCGAAGATAGACTTCACTTCACTTTCTGGTCGCCGACCAATAACAATGGTGCCACAGTTGTTTTTTCTGGCGGCGCTGATAATGGCGGTGCTCTCCTCAATGGTAGTGGGTTCGGGCAAGGTGAATATACACTCTTGAGAGACGCCTCCTTCGGTCAGAAGATGAGTGGGGCCGGTGAACATGCAGCCGTTACCGGATAGGTGAGTGTCGCACCACTCTTTCCCCCAGCGATCGTAAAACATTTCCGGTCGACACACCGGTGGTGAGGAAAGAAAGCTTCTAGCATGAAAAAGGTACAATCTTACATCGGTTCGACCGCTGAAAATATGGGCCAGATGATCAATAGCCATCATCGAGTTTGGCGTACCATCGACAGGAATCAGAAATCTTTCTGATTGGATATTGCCATCAATAACCCAGAGTGGGGTAGATCTACACCTGTCGAACAATGCCGATGAGACAGAACCGAGCAGTAATTCTCCAACAATTCCCACTCCTCTACGGGCAACCACAATGGCATCGACCAGATGATGGGATCCGAACTGGTGAATTGCGGAGGCGATGCTTCCGGCGGGCTGGCAGCAGGTTGTGATGCGTTCTGCATGAATGCCATGTGCCTCAAGTTTCTGCCGGGCTTTTTGTAAAAGATGGTCCCCCTTTCGTGACATGGCTGATGTGGGACGATCTGGTGTTAGGCTATTCAGGCTATCTTCAGGCTCGGGAAAGGCTGCTGCGCTGCCGGCGTGAACGTGAAGCAGTAAAAAGTTGACATCCTCCTGTGAACCGAAGAGATGCGAAACATAGAGAAGCGCCTGGGAACTGGTGGGGGAGTCATCTATGCAAATCAAAATTTGTTTTTTCATCGGCCTGTCATCCTATGGAATCGTTTTTTAATATGATATGCATGGTTACGAGGATGGGTCAATACAAAAAACAAGATGGAGCCAAGGCACTGAGCCAGAGTTTGCAGTTAAGGTTGGGGGGATTTACAAAAAAAAAAAACAAATAGGTCGCTTCTGGTGCAGCTATCCTTAGCAGCTGCACCAGAAGCGAGGTGAACCAGAAAAGACTACTTCAATGCAGCTCAGCGTGAGGGCCATTGCCGCGTTTTCTCACAATAATGGTGGAAAAATAGTGGGGATTTTCAGGAATGGAAGAAAGATCACTGATGATTCGCTCGTCATGCATTCCGGCTTTTTCCACGTAGATCGCGTTTTCTGTCAGTCCAGCTTCCTTCAATAATCTGCAGATCTTATCCATCACTCGGTGGACTTTCATAAGGACAATAGCGTCAAAATCGCAAAACGCCTTTCTGATCTTTTCTTCGCAGAAGGTCGCAGGTAACACCGCAAGCATATCGTCACCCAGGCAGACCGGAGTCAAGGTAGAAGCGGAACAGCTGCTCATTGCCGAGATGCCTGAGATAAATTTCACCTGCAGATCGGGCCGGATGGACATAAGGGTGTCATACAGGTAGTAGCCGGTGGAATAGATGGCTGGATCGCCAAGGGTGGGAAATGCCACATTAGTGCCGGAGTCGAGTAGTGCAAGTACTTGGTTGGCGGTTTCTTTCCAGGCTGATTCAACCTCAGGTAATGGTGGTTGGCCGAGCTTAATCTTTTTCATAGGAAAATAGACTTCATGAACCTGTTTCTCGGCAATGTTGACGACCTGCTCGACTATTGAGAGCGCAGTGGAACGGCCGTCTTTTGAACCTTTCGGCGCAACAATAACAGGGCAGCTTTTCAGGGTGTTGAAGGCTTTTAACGTTAAATGTTCGGGATCGCCAGGTCCGGTGCCGATAATGAAGAGCGTGGATTGCATAATTATTGCCGTGTGATATGAATGGTGGGTTTTGGCATGTTGCCAGTTGTCATGGAGGTTGCCGATGGGGCATCGGGATAGAGGCAGGAGTGAATCTGCCTGATCCCATCAATGAGCCGCATAGTCGGTCTGGAAACAATATCCTCTTCGATGAGACAGACTGATTTGGTTCGTATTGCCTTTATCAATTGAAAACCGGGTTCGCTATAAATGTCGGTAAGGCTGACTCTGTTCATTCTTCCTACCTGACTGAGAAAAACATCTATTTCTTCCGCTTTTGAAAGCAGTTTCTCCTTGCCATACGGTGCTATATTACTGTCATTTCTGCCGGAGGCGTCAACCGCAATGTTATTGCCGCCGCCGATCTTTAACGCAAACATGGTGATCGCATCCGGATCAAAGGTTTTCATTTTACTGTGGATGGATTCAAAGTAGACAGTGGGGCGATCTTTTTCATTTTGCGGGAGAAGTGCTTCCTGGCGGGTCAATTCATCGCTGAATTTCTTTGCCATTTTCTGAGCCTGATCGTTACGTCCGCAGAGATCGCCGAGTTTTTGCCAGTAGGAAAACATCTGATCGATACTTGTAGGCTGCAGGGAGACGATAGTGATGCCGATTGCCCGTAATTTTTCAATGAGTTCCGGCTGGGATCTGGAGATCATCGGCCGGATGAGCAGCAAGTCAGGCTCGGCGGCCAGGAATTTCTCGGTGTTGTCCCGGTAGCTGAACCTGGGTTTTGAGGTAAATTTTTCTGGGTAATTGTCTGATTCCCCAATACCAATCAGCTCGGAATCGCAACCAAGGGATGCGAGGTTTTCGGTATGAGCCGGATAGAGTGAGATAATCTTGGAAAACGGTTTGGCAAAGGAGATCTCTTGACCTTCATCATCAACAATGGTCTGGGCTATTGTCACTAACGGCGTCATGACCAACATTAAAAGTGAAATAACGTATATATGAAGAGCTTGTGGCTTAGACATGGTTGTACCGGTAGTGAATGTGTGGGGTTTCGTCTGGTACATGGAGGATGGTTGCCTCGACTCCAAAAATATTTTTCAACAATTTTGGCGTCAGCAGCTCGCTAACATCTCCTGCAGAATGTATGCGACCCCCCTGATGCATGACGATCAACTCATCACAAAATGATGCCGCCAGATCAAGATCGTGGATGGCAGCAATAGCGGTGAGTTTTGCATCAATGACCTTGGCACGTAGCGCTTTCATGATGTCGATCGAATGGCGTACATCAAGGCTGGCAGTGGCCTCATCAAGAACCATTACTTCAGTATCCTGGGCAAGGGCTCGTGCAACCAGGACACGTTGCCTCTCACCTCCTGAAAGGCGGGTAACATATCTATCTTTCAAGTGCTGTATGTCAAGTATCGTAAGGGCGCTCTCTATAAGTTCATAGTCTCTTGTGCAGGGTGAACCAAAACGGCCAATATAGGGGTGGCGTCCCATCATGACCACCTCGGAAACTGTATAATCGAAATCCATGGAGAAGGTCTGGGGCACGAAAGACAATACCTTTGCAAGGTCAGGTTTTGTATACGTGTGGATTGGTCGATCTTTGAAAAGAATAGTGCCGGAGGTAGGATGAGTGGATCCGGTCAGGAGGTTGATAAGGGTGGTCTTGCCGCTGCCGTTAGGGCCGATAAGGCCGTACATTCTGCCTTTTTTGAGAGAGAGAGTGATATCACTCAGGCAGGGGGTTCCGCGATAAGAAAAATCGCAACCATCGAGAGTATAGATGGTGGTGGAGAGATCAGCGGCCATAGGCTACCCCCATTTGTCTTCTGCGAAAAATGTAGCAGAAGAAAGGTCCGCCAATAAGTGCGGTCAAAACGCCGATTGGTATCTCATGGGGGAGAACTGCACGGGTAATGGTATCGGCAAAGAGCAGCAGCATTCCGCCCGCCAGGAATGTTGCAGGCAGAAGAATTCTGTTGTCAGGGCCGGCTATCATTCGCAGCATGTGCGGGACGATGAGGCCGATAAAGCCAATGACTCCCGAAACGGCTACGCAGCTGGCGGTGATGAGTGAAGCACAGATCAGCAGTTGTCTCCTGAGTTGAGCAGTATCGACACCAAGAGTGTTGGCAGTGGCATTGCCAAGCGCCATTATGTTGAGGTCGCGGGCAAAATAGCAACAGAACAGGAGGCCAGGGCAGAGGATAATGAGCAGCAGACCCACATCCTGCCAGGATTTTCCGGTGAAACTGCCCATCAACCAGAAGATAATGACGTTGACCTCCTCATCGGCCATATACTTCATAAAACCAATTGCTGCTGACAGAATCGCGGCAACAATAACCCCGGAGAGAATCAGGGTGTTGGATGACAGTTGAGCATCTCCGGCAGAGAGTGCAAATACGGCGGCCAGAGTAGCAAGTGCGCCACAAAAGGCGAATATAGGAACTGAGAAAGTTAAGGGGAGAGTAAGGCCAAGCATGGAGAGGATAAAAGCTGTTGATGCCCCGAATGCTGCACCCGATGAGATCCCCAGCGTGTAAGGGTCAGCCAGTGGATTTAAGAGAATCGCCTGGAAGATACATCCGGCAACTGCAAGACCACCTCCAACAAGGGTGGCCGCGAGGATTCTCGGCAAACGAACATCCATGATGATGGTGGAAAAGGTCTGGCTGATCTCCTGACCTGTGGGGACAAGACCGAGGGTGTTGGCGCAAATAGTCTGTATCACTGCCTTGGCGGGAATGGCGATATAGCCCATTCCTGTGGCCGTGACAACGGTGGCAAGCAAAAGAAAAGTCAGTGATCCGAAAAGTAATGTGGAATTACAGCGCATTCAAGCTCCGACAAACTGCCGCTCCCGGACTGGAGGAACCGGGATAATGCCAAAATAGCTGGCAGGGAGGAAAGGATTCATCTCCTGCCAACAGGCATAAAAAAAACCCGAATCACCTGTTAGTGTGATCCGGGATATCCCTGGCTATCCAAAATCGACTGCATCAAGCGAATCTGTCCACGATTCATCTTGACCAATAGTTCAGGCAGGTCTTCTGACTCCCGGGTCATCCTTTTCCTGAGCCTTCCCATCCCATTCGGACAGTGGCATTTGTTCAGAAATCGTCACCGGTTACAGCGGCGGGCCCGTCTTCGATTTGCACGAAGTTCCCTTTTTACACTCAGCGCCAATTCTGCCGACGCTATAGAGTACCTGAATATTACATCTATTGCTTACTCAGAACAGATTCGAAAGTCAAGTGACAAAACATATTGCCTATGCTACGCTAATAGTAGGTGTTATTTTTCGTTGGAGGCCTTACTGTATTGTGTTATAAACTTCTGTAGTGATGGTTGGCTAACGTGTTGAATGCCAAAAACAAAATGTACCCTCAGCCTGGACTGGAGCACCATTATGGAGCGAAAACAGTTAAATGATCGTCAAGAGGCAGCGAATCGAATGGGGGGGTTTTCTCGACGTACCCGACGTGAGCGAGTCGCAGGATTCACCTGCGATATCGCTGATGGAAACCGTCTTCTCGCTGGAATTGTTGAGGATATATCCGCCAACGGTTTCAAAATGACGCAGGTGACCGAAGCTTTTCAGGGTGACGAACACTACTATCGTACGGTAGTGAATGGCGGTGGAAAACATTTCAAGATTCTGGCCAAGCCTTGCTGGAGTCGAGCATCTTCTGATGGCCTCGAAATTGGTTTTAAGATCCTCGATGTTTCCTGGGAATGGACTGAGTTGATTTTGACCGCCGAGTTTCTTGGGATGGACGAGGATTGGGCAGCCGGAAACGCCTGATAGCTGTCCAACTGCTGTATATTGATCGCCTTATTCCAAATGTATTATTATGCTCGGACGATAAAGGTGTAATATTGTCACTTTTTTGTAAATAATCCTACAGTAATCTCCTATTTTTATAGCAGTAATTTCTA
This sequence comes from Desulfopila aestuarii DSM 18488, assembly GCF_900143695.1. Classification (GTDB taxonomy): domain Bacteria; phylum Desulfobacterota; class Desulfobulbia; order Desulfobulbales; family Desulfocapsaceae; genus Desulfopila; species Desulfopila aestuarii. The sequence goes on along the minus strand of NZ_FRFE01000020.1, from coordinate 2,965 downwards.
GAAGACTTTCCTTTATAACGTCCAGTAGTAATATATTACACCAACAATCACCAGGCTGATAACTCTTGATGCCTGGCTGTATATGATGAGCTGGGCAGCCATGGCCGGCTTGAAAATTCCCGCGTAATATGGGAACTGGTGACGTACGGCTCGTAGTGGCGACGACAGCACGTTTCCCACCAGAAGTGCTAAGATAATTTCCCTCTGTGACATTGCCCCTTCCTGTAATAATGCTCCGGCAGCTGCTACGCCGGCTGTTAATTCAGCTGCCAAGTGCAGGGTGATGATGCCAATGGATTGCGGAGATAGCCATGGAATCATTACCAGATATTGAGAAGCAAACTGTTCAAGTTCGCGGAAATATCCAACCCTGTGCATGATGAAAATGACGATATAGATTGGTACCGTGAAGGTTATTATTTTGCGTATTCGTCGTTTGAACCTTTTCCAGCTTTTCGTCATTGCCCCATGCCAGTCAATTCCGTTCTTATTACTCGATTCTTCTTTCATCTCAGTCGATTCTTCAGGTTTTGGCAAAACGAATCTGCCAACCAAGACGATGGCAAGAGTGCGCAGGACTGCTGCCGCCACAGTCATTCCTACATAGATAAAAGCTGCAGCGTGAATAAGAGGTACCGTGATGAAAAAAATGGTTGGCAAATGCGTGAAGTAGGTTGGAAAACTGTTGAAAAGATTGGCAATGATCAATTCTTTCCGGCTCATCTTTTCTTTGTCGAAAGCTTCTGCGAGCAAGGTATTTGCGGCGAGTCCCGAGAATATAGCCAGTGAAAAAGAGGCACTGGTTGTATCCGACATATTACCGAGCCGGGCAAGAGGTCTGGAAAGCAATCCGATCCATCTGGTCCAGTTGAGGGCTTCAATAAAGTTTGCTACCAGAAGTCCTAATGAAATAAAGACAATAAGTCGTATCAGCGGCCAAATGAGCCGCTCCCAAAGCATAAAGGCAAATTCGGGTGAAAAATCCATAAGGTAAAATACACCTGAAAGGAAAATGGCAGGGCTGCATGGACCCGGTACCTGAGTAGGAAAAGGCGTGGCACATTTTGGTCTGCTTGTGCCTACCGCTTTGTCTTAATTAATGTGACGTTTATTCTCTAAATCAGGAACATTCAAATCTAATGGGAATTGGTGCGGATGAAAGGGAATGCAGTTGGATATTCGGATAACTTTAGCAAACAACCACCCAAAAGAGTGGGCAAGATGATATACTTTTATTTTCATCATGCCCACTCTTTTTGTCGTTTTATATATCAGACTTTGAACTGACCCATCAATTTACTCAACATATCCGCAAGAGACTGGAGTTCCTTCGACTGAGTAGTGATCATGGTACTGAATTCGGCGATCTCCTGCACTGAAATATTCACCTCTGAAATATTTCCGGATATGGTGCCAGCAACAACCGAGCTTTGGTTGACATTGGTGTTGACATCCTGAATACCCAGGGAGGCTTGGGAAACGTTGTCGGCGATTTCCTGACTGGCGGACGCCTGCTCTTGTACAGCATGGGCGATGACGGCAACAATCTCATCTACCTTGCTGATAACATTGCTTATCTCTTCAATCTGTTTTACGGTCGTATCCGTTGATCTCTGCACCCCATCGATCTGCTTTTTGATCTCCTGGGTGGCTGATGCCGTCTGGTTGGCTAATGCCTTTATCTCATTGGCGACGACGGCAAAACCTTTGCCAGCCTCACCTGCACGGGCGGCTTCGATGGTGGCATTGAGTGCCAGGAGGTTGGTTTGCTCCGAGATTTCGGTGATAGTCTCGGTTACCGAGCTGATTTTAGAGGCAGTCAGGCCCAACTCATGAATTTTGCCGGAAGCTTCTTCGGCTTTGGCTACAGCTTCTTGCGTTACCTGCCGTGCATTTTCGGTATGTTGTGAGATCTCCCTGACCGTTACCGTCATCTCTTCGGCTGCTGATGCCACCATGTTAACATTGGTTGATGCTTCTTCGCTGGCCGCCGCAACACTTGTCATATTGCTGCTCATTTCTTCGGAGGCAACCGTGACCTGGTCGGTACGCTCGGAAATCCTTTCAACGCCGGCCGTCATCTTGTTTGAGATAGATGACAGATCGCGAGAAGAGCTATTGAGACTCGTGGCATCAATGGTAATCTGTTTAACAATGCCTTGCAGTTTATCCATAAAATTATTGAACCAGAAAGCCATCTCGCCCATTTCATCTTTAGTGTCAACTGCCAGCCTTTTGGTAAGATCTCCTTCGCCCTGGGCGATATCCTTTAACATCAGAGCTGTTCCCTTAATGGGTTTGATAACCAACGCGGTTGTGGTAAGAGCTGCAGAGAATACCAATACCATGGTCACCAGGATAATGACGATCATTGTGTTCCTGAGGGAATCAACTGCACCGAAAATTTCCTCAGTGGCACCTGTAGTGATCATAGCCCAGGATGCACCATAAATTTCCAGTGGTTCATAGCGAATCAGCTCCTCCTTGCCGTCAGTCCCCTGTTGCCTGGCAAATCCTGACTCACCGGTAAACGCTTTTTCGATATTCGCACCGGCAACCTCATCGCCCGTACGCCCAGATTTTACTACCCGATCAGTTCTCAGGGTAAGTTTATCTTTACTCTTCCCAACTAAAAAGCTCTCACTAGTCTCACCCATGCCACTACGCTGTTGGATAATAGCATTCAGAGTGTCGAGTTATAGTCAAATCTGGTGTTTGAAGAATCATTCTTAGATATTGACCACCCTGGTCAGCTCACCTTCTTTTACTGGTTCAACCCTCTCGCCATCCTTGAATCTCACCCCTCGAATGACCTCAGCAAGTAGCTTGAATCCCCTTAGCCGACGCCATTTCTTCTGGGCGCTCTGGCCGAGTTTGTAAACCATCGACAAGATAGTATGTCTTGCGACACATCCCCTTGTTTTTGCTGTCCGAAGTCGTACAGTGGCAAACGTTGACTCGATAG
>NZ_FRFE01000019.1 GCF_900143695.1 Desulfopila aestuarii DSM 18488 | reverse complement strand
TTGGACACGTCCCATCAACCATGATATCGTGTCTATGAGCTTCATGGCATTCTCCTTGGATTGGTTTTGCTGGATACAAAACTATACCAGGAAATGCCATGAAGCTCTATTATTTCAGTATGTTAAATCAAAATACTCCCTGATTCTGTTATTGCACGTCTTTTTGCAAGAGGCTCAAAAGTTAAAAGATTAAGGGAAGACTGGCATTTCTCATTCGCCAGCTGGAAAACACGTTATTGGTCTAAGATCATCTGCGATGAAAGTACACTTCACCACCGTTTTTATGGATGTGGCTCAAAGAGTTCTTTGAGAATGAATCGAACGATACGTGTTAGATATTGCCTGCCATTATGCTCATATTTATTCATTTTCAAGGTAGGTCGCGAAAGCCGTCTTAATTTTCCGGTTATGTTCCCGCATCGACCAGCAGAGGCTGGCGAGTTCATCTTTTTCTTCTTCGGGCAGGTTGAATGAGTCTGCCTGTTCAAGCAGGGTGTCGAGAGCTGCCGTGCTGTTTTTCAGCACACGCATGGACTGCGACAATGAATCGTTGAATTGATTGATCTTGCCCGCAAGCTCCATTCCTTCATCTTTTTCCCGTAAGCGGATCTGAGCACCAAGATTGCCGCTATTCATACTGTCGAGCGTTCGTTCAAAGCGATAGAGAGGGCCGGCAACTCTATGGGTGAGAAAAACTGAGCTTATCAGCAGCATCACGCCACCAAAGGCAAGGAGCATCCAGTTGGCGGTCAGCAACTCTTTGACAATCATCAGCGGAGTCGAGCCGAGTGTAATATCGGCGCCGGAAAAAGAGAGGGTCAGCGTATCTGCCGAAAAGAGCGCAAGCAACGTAATAAAGAGCAGGCATCCTCCGGAGAAGAACAGGAAGGTGGCCAGCACCAGTTTGCTTTGATACCCCCTCTTGATGAAGATGGTTTTGCGTTTGTAGCCGTCAGCCATGAGCATATTTTTCCGTTACATGTAGTATGAATCTCATTGGAATAATGGGGCATAAGACAGATGACGCGGTTGGACTAGTGGGCGCAACTATTCCTTTCAACTGATAAAAGCACTAAATTACAATATCGCGAATACCAGCTGAATTGCAAGGATAACAATTTGAAAAAATGAAGGCGGAGTGAATTGAACGATTGCCAGTTCTATAGACTCCGCCTTTTTTTATCTGGTGACGAGATAGGTGGCGACGCCTGCGGCGGCAAGCCAGATATTGGTGATGTTGGAGACGGCGATGTTCAGGATGGCGGCGAGGTGTTTGCGGCGGGCCAGAAGAGATATGCAGGATTTGAATTCGGGCCAGCTGGTCAGGGTGGCAAGCACGAGGAAGCCGATGACGCCTTTGGGGGCATGGGAATGGGTGGCGGCGAAGGTGACGACACTGTCGAGAAAATAACCGGTGACGGTGAGAATGATGACAGCGGGGAGCAGCCAGACCCTGGGGTTGATATGATGTTCTTCGATTTCCTCTGAATGGGCTTCCTGCGGGCGTTTGAAGAACGTTATCAAGCCGTAGGCGGTTGCGCCGATGACCCAATAGATATAGTATTTCTCATCGATAAAGAAGAACGAACCTGCAAAAATGGCAGTCCCCAATACGGTGGATACGGTATACCCTGGGTTGGTTTTCGCTGTTACCCCGATTTGGCGGCAGACGAGGGCCGCGAAAAAGAGCAGAATCGGGTTCATGAAATTGGAGCCGAGCGGGGTTGAGGCGGCAAAGATAATATCCCCGACCAGAAGGCCGACAAGCAGGCAGAGCGCCTCAGGACCGTTGGTGATAAAACCGGTAATCGTGCCAATGCCCTTAGTGTTTTTCAGACATTCAATGATCAGCTCGATTGCGATGCCGATCAGCAGCATTTCAAGGATGACACCGCCGGCTCCGATGAAGGAGTATTGCAGGTTTCCGCCAAAGAGCAGGGCGCTGCCGCAGAAGAAGAGAATGACCAGCGTCCAGACCAGCAGGTCAAGATGGCCAATTGAGTCGAAAAGGAGTTTTTTCACAATGAGGTCAGCGTGTTGAATTCTGCCGAATTTTGTCGAGGAACGCGGCGAGTGTTTTTTTGTCGAGAAAAATTCCGCTCAGTATGTCCTGGCCTGATTTGATGGCGGGGATCATCCGGACCCCATCACTGAGCGTCCGCCGGGGAGAGACGAGAATATCGACGTATTCGATTTCCAGATCGGGCTGATCGGCTTTGAGCTGCTCCAGATACTTGCGTGCAAGGTGGCAGCGGGGGCATAAGCTCGATTTGTATAAGGTAACGTTCATGTCGTGATGGCATTTTGTTATTAAAGACTTATGTTTTTCGCGGAATGGAAAAAGTATACCATACACGTTAAGAGATCAACCGACAGTTGATGTTAAAAATGGAGACCAGTGTGTTATCAGGAAAAAAATTTGTAAAAAGATGGATGATATTGGGATTGGTGGTTGTTGCCGGTGGGATCTTTGCCGGTTCGGCGATGGCGGAGGAGATTGGGGAGGTTCGCACCAAGTTCAAGGTGTTGGGTGCCAATGACAAGATCGTGGTCGAGGCTTTTGATGATCCTGATATTGCGGGTGCGACCTGTTACCTGAGTCGGGCAAAGACCGGTGGTATCAGTGGATCGATGGGACTGGCGGAAGATACTTCGGATGCCTCGCTGGCCTGTCGGCAGACTGGTAAAATCGAGCTGTCTGAGCGCATCAAGTCGGGTAAGGATGACGGTAAGCAGGTTTTTCAGAAGTCGACGTCTCTGCTTTTTAAAACCCTGCAGGTGGTGCGGTTTTACGATAAAAAACGTAATTGCCTGGTGTATCTTACCTATTCGAATAGAGTCATTGAAGGATCGCCGAAAAACAGCATTTCGGCGATACCCATTCTGCCATGGGACTAAGGATAAGGACTGAGTGCTGAGTGCTGAGTGCTGAGTATTAAGTGCTAAGTGCTAAGTGCTAAGTTCTGGGTGCTGGGTGGTGAGGACTAAGGACTTAGCACTTAGTCCTCAGTCCTGGTTTTTTATTACCATTTTTTCCGTTCAATCTCTTCGCCACGGACGGAGAGCGTTACCTGTTCTACCGGGATGGTGACCTTCGATTTTTCAATGGCCCGGCGGACGATGACGTTCATTGAAGAGCAGCAGGGCACTTCCATGATCAGCACGGTGATGGAGTTGAGGTTGCAATTCTTCAGGATCTCGGCGAACCGGTCGACATACATCTCTGCATCATCAAATTTGGGGCAGCCCATCATCACAGCCTTACCGTCCAGGTATTTTTCCTGAAAGCTGCGGGCAGCAACGGCCGTACAGTCGGCGGCGATCAGCAGGTTGGCGTTCTGCAAAAAGGGTGCGGTGGGCGGTACCAGGCGAATCTGGATAGGCCAGTGGTTCAGGGCGGAAGCTGCACCGTCGCCGAGGTTTTTGGGTACATTGGCGGCCTGGCAGGAACTGATCGGTGCAAAGCTCTGGATATGGGTTGAGGCACAGCCGCAGTCCATGGCTTTCGGAGCTGTTGCAGGTGCTGCTTTTTTCTTTTCTGCGGCCAGATATTCTTCAACGGCCTCCTCATCGAATTCGTCCGCTTCCCGTTCAATGATCTGCAGGGCGCCCTGGGGGCAGGCACCGAGGCAGGCGCCCAGGCCGTCACAGAGTTTGTCAGCCACTAGTCGGGCTTTACCATCGATAATCTTCAGGGAACCTTCAGCGCAGTCGGGAACACAGAGCCCGCAGCCGTCACAGAGTTCTTCGTCAATTTTGATAATCTTGCGTACATTCTTCATAGTGAACCTCCGTGGCTCGTCATCATTGGGCGGATTGTTGAGGGGCGGCCTGTGCTGCCCGTTGTGATCATGATTCTATGGTAACAGAATAGAGCGGAAATGATTTGATCTGGGTCAAGAACGTTTATTTTTCGAAAAAAAATATTTAACTCCCCCTCACTCTCAGCCTGATAAGGTTAGGTGAGAGGTGTGAGGTGTAAGGCGTGACATATTGGAAAGTGATCACTCAACAGAATTTCTCCTATTTTCATATTGTTGGAACGGGCACTACCATTTCATGCAGGCGCTTCTCACTCCTCTCTCCTCACTTCATGTAGCTGAACTTTCGGGGTAATCAGAAAAAAAACTGCTACGCATTTGTATCCCCGATGTCTTCATCGAAAAGTTTTCGGTGAAAGGCCTCGACTCCAAAATATTCCATAAACCTCGCTGTGCGCATTTTTGGTTTTGCATGATGCACATATACAGTAAGGCATCGTTGGACCAATTCAATAACTTCATCGTCCCTCAGGCCTTCGGCAATGGTGTCGCCGATCCGTGGTCTGCCCGCGGCGTTGCCGCCGAAGATCAATTTCCAGCCTTTTTGTTCAGCGAGAAGGCCAATATCCCTGACATAGGGTTCGGTGCAGCACATACTGCAGCCGGCGATACCGATCTTGATCTTGGCCGGAGGTGGTACAGGTAAGATTATAGCCTCAATCCTGGCTGCCAGCTCCTCGCCGTTGCGGGTACCATACCGGCAGCCTTCCTTACCAGGGCAGGACTGAATGGTTGTGATCCAATCGGTTACCGGACCGTTTGCCAGCGGTTGCAGCGCTTCGGCGATGACATCAAGTTGCTGCCGGTCGATCCCGGCAACACGCAAACGCCCGGCGGCGGTGAACTTGACCCCATTGACATGATGGTCTTGCAGAACGTGTGTAAGCAGTTCGAGTTGCTCAATGGTGAAGGTCTCGACACGGAAATTGGGAACGAGCAGAAATGTCGTGTGGTTCATAATGTCTGTTGAATAACCCGGCAGGTATAAAAAAAGGCAGGGTGCCGTGGGGCGCCCTGCCTTCATTTCAGCGGAAGCTACTATAAACTATCAGCCGAGAATTGTCTTCAGATCTTCAGCCGGGGTTGCGGCAATCGGTTTGATGGCAAAATTCTCCACCAGTACGTTCAGCACGTTCGGGGTAATAAAGGCCGGCAAGGAGGGTCCGAGACGGATGTCTTTGATGCCGAGGCTCAACAGGGTGAGCAGAATAACAACAGCTTTTTGCTCATACCAGGAGAGTATCATCGACAGCGGAAGATCGTTGACTCCGCATTCAAACGCACCGGCCAATGCAACTGCGATCTGGATGGCAGAGTATGCATCGTTGCATTGTCCGACATCGAGGAGGCGAGGAATGCCGCCGATGTCGCCCAGCTGCTTGTCAAAGAAACGGAATTTTCCGCAGGCCAGGGTGAGAATCATGCAGTCGGCCGGAACCTGCTCAACGAACTCGGTATAGTAGTTACGGCCGGGTTTGGCACCGTCGCAACCACCAACCAGGAAGAAGTGGCGGATCGCTTTTGCTTTCACCGCGTCAATGACTTTATCGGCTACGCCAAGTACGGTGTTGCGGCCAAATCCGGTAAGTACAGTACCTTTGTCGGTATCCGAGGTGAAGCCTTCGAGGGCGAGGGCACGATTGATCACCGGAGTGAAATCTTTCTCGGCACCGATATGGGTAACATCAGGCCAGCCAACCAGGCCGGTGGTGAAAACATTGGCCTTGTAAGACTCGGCAGGCTTCTGAATGCAGTTGGTGGTGAACAGAATGGCACCCGGGAAGAGCGGGAACTCTTTGGCCTGGTTCTGCCAGGCGGTACCATAGTGGCCGTAGAAGTGGCTGTATTTCTTCAACTCCGGATAGGAGTGGCAGGGCAGCATCTCGCCGTGGGTATAGATATTAATTCCTTTACCCTCGGTTTGCTTGAGCAGCAGTTCGAGGTCGTGCAGGTCGTGGCCGGAGACGAGAATGGCCTTGCCTTTTTTCTGGCCAAGGGGAACCGGGGTTGGAACAGGATGACCGTAGGTACCAGTGTTGCCTGCGTCGAGCAGTTCCATGGCTTTGAGGTTTACTTCCCCGCATTTCAGTGCCATGCCGACGAGGGTATTCAGGTCCTGACCCTGTCGGGTCAACTCAGCCATTGTCTCATGAATATAGGTGAAAACGCTTTCGTCTTCCTGGCCAAGGATGGCGGCATGATCGGCATACGCAGCGAGACCCCGCACGCCATAGACGGTGATCTGCTTGAGTGAACGAAGATCTTCATTGGCATCGAGGCTGTTGATGAAATCGAGCTTGGCACCCTGATCTTCAAGGCCAGCGATGGTTGCGGCCGGGGTGAATGCGGCCTGGGGTTCGGCAAAGTCGACGTTGCCGCCGGCGGCTTTGACTGTTGTCTTCAAGCTTTCACGGAGGCTGACGGCGGTGGCGATCCAGTTCTGAAAGCGGATCGGATCGAAGTCAACGTTGGTCAGGCAGGCAAAAATTGCCTCAGCGGTGAAGCGGTCAACAGCCTTGTCGACCACGCCTACCTTTCTACCTTCCACGGCCACAAGAGAAAGGCCCTGTACTGCATAGGTAAGAAGATCCTGCAGGCTGGCTACTTCTTCCTTTTTTCCGCATACGCCAACTTTGGTGCAGCCGGTTCCTTGAGCGGTCTGTTCGCATTGATTACAAAACATGGTGTCCTCCTGAGAAGGTATTGGTCCGCCGGGGCGGACTGTTTGAAGTGCGTTGAATGAACATCAAGCAAGGATGGAGGCGGGTTGTTGCTCTCTCATCGTTTAGAAAGAGAGTACCTGGAAATTGTCTCAGAAACTTTGATCTAGGTCAAGAGATTGGAAAAAAGTTAGGTGTGAGGGGTTAGGGGTTAGGGGTTAGAGGGGAGTGGAGGCTTTAATGAGGAGGAGGGTGGGGGCGGTTGGGCTTGTCGGAGTGTAGGATGAGGAAGCAGATGTGATGGTGAAGCCTGCTGAGTTGATGATATTGAGCCATGTTTCTCGGGAATTGGCGTTCAGCGTCATGGTGTGCTTGTAATTGCAGTTTGGTTCTACTCCGTTCATTGGTCGAATTTTGTAGCGCTCTTCCATGGTGATGGTTGTGGTGGCGGGGTGGAAGGTGCGGAGTGTTTCTTTAACGACTCTTCCACCTTCCGGGCGATCGAAGATTTGGAATTGAAAAGAGGTTGAGTCTTCAGGGCTAGGGTTTGTGTTGGGAATGTACAGCTGGATGAGCAACTGCCCCTCGGGTTGCAAATGCTCCCTGCAGCACGTGAGGCAGCGTACGACATCATCGTTATCGGCCAGCAGATTCAGAGTATTGTAGGGGATGATGATTGCGGCAAAGGTAGTGCGAAAAGCGATCTTTCGCATATCCATACAGACGAGGCGGCTGCCAGGTGCCCGCGTTTGTGCTGCCAGGAGCATGGGGGGAGAGAGATCTATCCCGGTGATACAGTGACCGGCGTTCGTGAGAAGGCGGGTCAATCTGCCACTGCCGCAGCCGAGTTCGAGGATCTCGGAGCAGGGGGGCAAATGTTCTTGATAGAAGGGAAAATCATCGCTGAAGTCATGTAACTCAAGATCATACAGCTGCCGGTAGAGTGCTGCCGGCAGCGCCAGAAATTCTTCGCGGGGTTCTTCGTCGTAATCAGCATATATTTTCATGAAGGTCCCACGATTCTATGTTCCCAATTCATTGTTGATTCTCACGTCGCGAAGGGCGAAAACGTGCAGAAAAAGCATCGCAATTCGTGCGTATGATGCGGGCTTCTTTATACAAAGAGAAAAAAAATGTTGCAAAGATAATCGAGACTCGGTATTGTGGCATTCAATCAAGCAGTAATGATTCTCAATAGCAAATAATAACTCTTACGGAGGTGTTCCAATGCAGAAATATGTATGTACAGTGTGTGGTTATACTCATGATGGTTCCGCTCCTGCAATCTGTCCTCAGTGTGGTGCCAGTGCAGCAAAATTCAAACTTCAGGGCGATGGTGTCATGGCCTGGGCCGATGAGCATGTCATAGGTGTTGCCAAGGATGTCGATGCAGAGATCGTTGAAGGGCTGAAAATGAACTTCACCGGTGAGTGCACTGAGGTTGGCATGTATCTGGCCATGGCCCGTCAGGCGGATCGTGAAGGTTACCCGGAAGTTGCCGAAGCGTACAAGCGCATTGCCTGGGAAGAGGCAGAGCACGCTGCCAAATTTGCCGAACTGCTTGGCGAAGTTGTTGTTGGCGATACCAAAGCCAATCTTGAGGCCCGCGTTGCTGCAGAGCATGGTGCCTGCGCCGGTAAAAAAGAGCTGGCCACCCGCGCCAAGCAGCTCAATCTTGACGCCATCCACGACACCGTTCACGAGATGTGCAAGGATGAGGCTCGTCATGGGCAGGCTTTTGCAGGGCTCCTCAATAGGTATTTTAAGTAATCGCGGTTTGATACGGCCTGATCTCCTTCGTCACGTGACATATCCGCATATCTTAAATATAGCGGATATGTCAAGTCCTCGGATCTCAGGCCGTCTGAAACCGCTTACTTCGGGGTAGGGGAAACGAGAAAAAGGTGAGTTGGATCCGTCCAACTCACCTTTTTTATTGACATTAATATTTCATGAAGTTCAATTTCCTAACTCCTAACTCCTAACTCCTAACTCCTAACTCCTAACTCCTAACTCCTAACTCCTAACTCCTAACTCCTAACTCCTAACTCCTCACCCCATCGCCTTCTTATGCGCTGAAGCCGCGCACTCATTCTTACCTAAATCCAGCTCTTCTGCCTTGTCGTCTTCAACCTGTTCGAGGTTGGCGTTGATCTTGCGGATGGTTGCGTATTCCTTGGGTTGCTCCCGCATGTTATCCTTGATGAAGGCGAGGAAATCCTTCTCGTTGTCGATGGCGTAGATGGATTTGTTGTGTTCGATGGCCTGGCTGAGTGGAGCGGCGAAAGCGAGACCTGCGTTTGCCTCCTGCCAGCTGATATAGTGCCCTGGCAGTACGATCAGGTTGGGGGCGAGCTGCTGGACTTTCTTGAGGGTGCTGAAAAGGATATCTGACCACTCGTCCACCTTGCCACCGAGATCCGGTCGGCCGACAGACTGGAGAAACACCGTATCACCGGATATGAAGAAACGGTTGTCGATGATATAGGAGGTGGAGCCTGGGGTATGGCCGGGGGTGAACATCACCTTCACTTCAGGTCCGCCTTTGGAAAAGCTGAGGAGCTGGCCGTCCTGGGCCTTGGTGTAGCTGAATTGTGCTCCGGAAAAATCATTTTCATTGGCGATAATCTCAACACCTGTTGCCTCTCTCAGCAGTCGGCTGCCGGCGATGTAGTCGGCCTGGAGGTGGGTTTCGCAGGTTCGAATGATCTTCAACCCTTTTTCCTTGGCAAAGTCCTGATAAAAATCGATGGCACGGGAAGGATCAAAGAGCATCAATTCCCCGCCAAAAGCGAGTCCATAACTGCAGGCAGCTTTACCGGGCCGGATAAACTGATAGAGTTGGAATTCCTCCCCCTCGTTCAGCAGTACTGGCGCCAGGACGTTGCCCCAGGATTTGATGCCACCCACGAGATATCCGACATCGGTGAATCCATTATTGGCGAGGATATCGGCGACAAACTGGGCCGAACCTTCACTGGCACAGACAACCCGTATCGGTTTTCCTTTCGGAAGCTTTGCTACTGATTCCTCTTCAATCTCCATGAAATCGAAGTAGGATATATTCTTCATTTCAAACGGATACGGACCTTCCACTGGAAATCGTGCAAAATCCTTGGAGTTACGGACGTCGAGCAGCACCATGTCCTGCCTGGTGGTCAGCCAGTCATACAGATCTTTTGCGGCATAAGGGAAAATACTCATACCTTCTCCTCTTAGTGAATGTGTTTATATGAATACATTGGGGAAAATGGGGTCTGGAGGTTGGGCAAAGCGTAGCGTGCCCAACAGCCTCAGTCTGTCGCTGCTATACCGATGTTGGGCACGGCAAAAGCCGCCTTTGCCCAACCTACCTCCTCATGCCTACTTCTCCTGGTGAATGTGTTTTTCTCAGATCACAATTTATCCTAACCGCTGATCTAGTTCCCGCGCCAGCCGTTTTAAGTGTGTCTGTTCTTCCGCTGCCATCTGTAGATAGAATTCGCGCAGGTCGGCGTGCTGTTCCTTGGTTGCCAGTCGGGAATACATATCGTAGGCCTGGGCCTCGAACCTCATGCCTGTATGGAGAATGGTCTCGATGGTCTTGAGCTGGTCGCCGTAAGTGGCAAGAAATTCGGTGACATTGAAGCCGCCCTCGGCAACGGATGAGGTGTCAGGGACACTGTCATCGGTAGAGGGCAGGAGCGTCTTGAGTTTTGCCATATGGCCGTCTTCAAGTCTGGCCATGTATTCAAGCAGCTCTCGGTTGCTGTCATCGTCGGCACTGTCGGCTAAAAGCTGGTAGAACCGGCGGAGCCCCATCTCCATAGTGAGTGCCATCGACACCGCCGAGGAAAAATCTCCCGACGTAAAGAAATCGAGCCCAAGCTCTTCAGAGCCAATGGCTTTATGGCCTTGCCAGCCATTGATGCCGCCAGTCATATTGAGCACACGGGAGAATCCTGCCGAATTGAGGATCTGGTAGCCGGATTTGCTGCGAACTCCACTGCGGCAATAGACAATTATTTCCCTGTCGCGGTCAAGTTCATCAAGCCGTTGAGGTAACTCCCCAAGTGGGATAAGCCTGGCACCGGGGATATGGGCCTGTTCATATTCCTTGGGCTGTCGGACGTCGAGCAGTTGAAAGGAATCCGGTGGATATTTATCCCGGAGGTTTCTGGTTTCTTCCGGGCTGATGTTTTCGCTTTTAGCAAAGAGCGACATCCAGTTCATAAAGGGCAACTCCAGCTATGGGTGATCGAGCAAGAGGGGGGAGAGATACACTTACATGCGCAGGAGGCCCGCTTCCTCGGGTGTGGCTGAATAACAGTCGATATGGATGAGCCAGTAGCCGCCAGGATCATCCTTGACTGCGGCGAGTCCTTCTTCCGCCAGCCAGTGGCTATCGGCGGGCAGATTGTAAAAATGTGAATCTATGCCAATGAAACCATCAAGCAGGTGGCTGATGACATGCAGTATTTTGCTGGGATAACCGTGTTTTAGATGGCGAAGGTCGGATATGGATGTTGCACCGGTCTGCTGCAGCTCATCTATCAAGCCGTTGACCGTTGCGCGGTTTCTTCCTTCTGCCGCGGCCACCGTTTCAAAAAAATTCGCATCCAGGCCATTGACGCACTTCTCATCGATAACCTGGATGCAGTCGTACATTACCAGGGAGGTGAGATCGAAAAAGCGGTGCACCTGGTCACAGCAGTTGGCGAATGATTCTCCTGCCACCAGGACCTTATGCTGGGCTATCTTTTCCATCTCACACTCCCGTCGGGTTCATGTATGGTTCAGGCAGTGGTGCGAGCCTTGACAGTTGCACCAATTCGCCGGCCCATTTCCGTACATTCGGCCAGAATGTCAGTACTGGGGACATATTTATGCTTTATACCATCCTCGATCAGTTCAATCTTCATGTCCTCAAGGGATTGATTGAGCAGTTTGACCGATTCACCGCTCCAGCCAAAGGAACCAAACGACGCACCGACCTTATTAATCGGCTTCAGTCCGCGCATGTACATGAGGAAACCGGCAATGTTCGGCAGTAGACCATTATTGAGGGTCGGGCTGCCGACGACAATGGCCTTAGCGCTCAGCACCTTGGTCATGATATCGCTGCGGTGATTGACCTTGAGGTTGATCAGGTCGGTGGAGACCCCGGTTTCCTCTAAGCCGGCGGCGATAGCATGGGCCATTTTTTCGGTGGAGTGCCACATGGATTCGTAGATAACCAGGGCTTTTTCACGGCATTCGCCGGTGCTCCATTTACGGTATGCCTCAAGGATGACGTCCATGTTCTTGCGCCAGATGACGCCATGGTCGGGAGCGATCATCTTAATGTCGAGATTCATGCCCGCCACCGCTTCAAGGAGCTTTTTCACAAGCGGTGAGAAGAGATAGAGGATGTTGGCATAATACTTGGCGCTCTCTTCCATCACCTCGGAAAGAGGCACTTCGTCGTCGAATCGCTCGCTGGTGGCGTAGTGCTGACCGAAGGCGTCACTGGAGAAGAGGATACCGTCTTCCTTGATGAACGAAAACATCGAGTCGGGCCAGTGCAGCATCCGGGTTTCGATGAACTGGATGGTACGCTTGCCGAGGCTCAGCTCGGTGCCAGACTTGACGATCTCGAACGGCCAGTCTTCCCGATGAAAGTGGTCGAGGATCGCCTTGTGGCCCATGGGTGAGCAGAACAGTTTTTCCGGCTTGATGATCTCCATCAGTTCCGGCAGGGAGCCGGAGTGATCCATCTCCACATGGTTGACGACAAGATAGTCAATTTTTTCAGGGTCGATAATGTTGCGGACATGCCGCAGCAGATCGTCGAGATGAGAACGCTTGACGGTGTCAAACAGCGTGACCTTTTCGTCGATAATGAGAAAGGCGTTGTAGGTTGTTCCCCGATTGGTGGAATAGCCATGAAAGTCGCGGACATCCCAGTCTACCGCGCCGACCCAGTAAATTCCTTTTGCCAGTTCAATGTTGTTCATGATGACTCCAATGTGCTGCTTACTGCAGAAAGCATTTATGTGTTTTCAGACGTTTCGTCAGTGACGGAACGCTGAGAGGATATGACGGATAATAGAAATGTGAACGGATTGCAGATGCACCGTGCACATCCGGTAATTTGTAGTAGTTGTCGAGTTTGTCTCTCAACCTTTGAAATCTTTACCAATCTATATTAATGGAGAGCGCAACCGATTACAAGAACAGATCAGAGTATGGAGCTCTCGTTGACACCTGTATTTAAATAGTAATAATTATCAATAGTGTCAAATGGAATTTGTGTTGGTTGCGGAAGTGTGCCATGAAAATGACAAATGTTCATTATCCTCGATGAAATAATCCTCCTTGGATTCAGGATAATGCTGTATGGATAAATATCTGCGAATCAGGAGGGGAATGAAGCGAATACTTATTATAGACATTGGTCGCTGTACAGAGTGCATGGGCTGCGTTGAGATAGCTCCTGATATTTTTCACTATAATGAGGCCACAGGTCGTATGGAAGTGATCGATCTGCAGGAGTATCCTGGCGAAATCGTCTGGGAGGCGATAAAGAACTGCCCAAAAGATTGTATTTATTGGGAAGATGTAGAGTAAGGTGTGAGGTGTGAGGTGTGAGGTGTGAGGAGTGAGGAGTGAGGGGTGAGGTGATAGGGGTGAGGGGTAAGGAGTGAGGGGTGAGGTGATAGGAGCGAGGAGTGAGGGGTGAGGGGTGAGGAGATTACTGGGGTCGATATGCTGCCCAGGGTAAGGATATACACAGATGGGTCCTGCAGGCCGAATCCCGGGCCGGGTGGGTGGGGTGTTGTTATCATTGATCGGGATGAGCAGGCCGCGACTTTTTCCGGTAGCGAGGAAGATACTACCAATAACCGGATGGAGCTGACTGCAGCTTTGCGCGGTCTTCAGCAGCTGTCCGAGCCGCATCAGGTTGAGTTGTATACCGACTCCCGCTATGTAAAAGACGGTATTAACCTGTGGATGAAAAACTGGCTTGCACGCGGTTGGACCACCATTACCGGCGAAGACGTGCGGAACCGCGACCTTTGGCAGCAGTTGGCAGCAGAAATCAGTCGTCATTCAATTGAGTGGAGCTGGGTGAAGGGGCATGGCACCGAGCGTTGGAATATCCTGGCCGATGAGCTTGCCGGAGGAGCCCGGCAGAAGACGTTGCTGCCTCTTGGCGATGAGGACAGTATACATATCTTTCTGGCAATCACCTGGCGGCAGAAGATTGGTGCCGGTGCCTGGACGGGAGTTATGCGATATCGCAATCATTACCGGGTGGTGGGCAATGTTCGCCGTGAAGGTTCGGGCAACAGTCTGCATATTGTTTCAGCCGTTGAGTCGCTTAGTGAGTTGAAACGGCGTATACCTGTGCATATCTATACCACTTCCGGTTATCTGAAGGAGGGGGCGAGCAGTTGGCTGAACCAGTGGCGTGGTCGCGACTGGCAGACCCGCGAAGGCGCGGAGGTCAGCAATCGGGCCGAGTGGCAGGCTCTGGCCGGGGTGCTTGATCGGGTGCCGGTCACCTTTCATGTAATTGATAAGGCAGAGCCTCCCTGTCATCTTGCCGCCGCCAAGGAGATGGTGAAGGATTTGCTGGTGGCAGAATCGGTTGACTAAAAAAGCGTACGGGCCGCCAGGGAAGGTGGCAATCGTGCCGGCAGTCTGTTACCATCAACCGGTCGCTATTGACGTCAATTTCTCAGGGTTTGAGCAAAAGCATGGATATTCCCTTTCAACTTGTTTCCTCTTTCACGCCGTCCGGCGATCAGCCACAGGCCATCGAACTGTTGGCCAACGGGGTGAACCAGGGGGTGAAGCACCAGGTACTGCTGGGTGTCACCGGCTCCGGCAAAACCTTTACCATGGCATCCGTGGTGGAGAAGGTGCAGCGGCCGACTCTGGTTATCGCTCCCAACAAGACCCTTGCGGCTCAGCTCTTTACCGAGTTCAAGGAGCTGTTTCCCGAAAACGCCGTGGAATATTTTGTCTCCTATTACGATTATTACCAGCCGGAAGCGTACATTCCCCAATCCGATACCTATATAGAGAAAGACTCATCCATCAATGACGCCATCGACAAGATGCGCCACTCGGCTACCCGCTCGCTGCTCACCAGACGGGATGTCCTGATTGTCGCCTCGGTCTCCTGTATCTATGGTCTCGGCTCGCCGGAAGAGTACCGGAACATGCACCTCTTTGTGCAGGCCGGTGAAGAGCACCCCATGGAGGATGTGCAGCGGCGACTGGTCTACATGCTCTTTGAACGCAATGATATTTCATTTCATCGCGGCACCTTCCGGGTGCGCGGTGACGTTATCGATATCTTTCCGGTGCATGAGGAGGAGCGGGCCATTCGTCTGGAGTTTTTCGGCGATACCCTTGAATCCATCACCATGATTGATCCCTTGCGCGGTGTGGTGCTGGAGAAGCTGGAGGAGTACACTGTTTTTCCGGGAAGTCACTTTGTCACCTCCAAAGATCGGCTGCAGATCGCCACACGTACTATTAAGGAAGAGCTGGTTGAACGGCTTGATCTGCTGCATCGGGAAAACCGGCTGCTGGAGGCCCAACGCCTCGAGCAGCGTACCATGTTTGATCTGGAGATGATCCAGGAACTGGGCTACTGCAACGGTATTGAAAACTATAGCCGTCACCTCACCGGTAAACCGGTGGGGGAGCCGCCGCCAACCCTGCTCGATTACTTTCCCGAAGATTTTCTGCTCTTCATCGACGAGAGCCATATCGGCATCGGTCAGCTGAACGGTATGTACAACGGCGATCGCTCGCGTAAGACCACGCTGGTCAATTTTGGTTTTCGGCTGCCGTCGGCGCTCGATAACCGGCCTCTCCGGTTCGATGAATTTCAAAAGCGTATCCACCAGGCTATTTATGTTTCTGCCACGCCCGGTAACTATGAACTGGAAAAAGCCGAAGGACGGGTGGTGGAACAGGTGATTCGGCCAACCGGTCTGCTTGATCCTGTGGTGGAGGTGCGGCCCGCCAGCAACCAGGTGGACGACCTGCTTGAGGAAATTCGTGTCCGTACCGCTAAAAAAGAGGCGGTACTGGTTACCACCCTCACCAAGCGGATGGCCGAGGATTTGACCGACTATTACGAAAAGCTCGGCATCAGGGTGCGCTATCTTCATTCGGATATCAAGACGCTGGAGCGCATTGAGCTGATCCGCGATCTGCGTAATGGCGAGTTCGATGTGCTGGTGGGTATCAACCTTTTGCGAGAGGGGCTCGATATCCCCGAGGTGTCGCTGGTGGCTATCCTTGATGCAGACAAAGAAGGCTTTCTGCGTTCAGAACGCTCGCTTATTCAGACGTGTGGACGGGCTGCAAGAAATGCCGGTGGCAAGGTGATCATGTATGGTGATGAGATTACCGGCTCCATGCGCTACACTATTGAGGAAACCGAGAGGCGACGTAAACTCCAGGAAGAGCATAACCTGCAGCACGACATCGTACCGGCCACCATTATCTCAAAGGTAAAAGACACCATGCAGCAGCATCTGCAGGCCTCCGGTTATGTCATGAGTGACAAAAAACAGGCGGCGCTGTTGGAGGCGGCTGAGGAGCTGCCGATCTACCATTCGATGAAGGAGTTGGAACGGGAGATCAAAAAGCTCGAGGAGGCAATGCACAAGGCGGCGCGGGAACTGGCCTTTGAGGAGGCGGCGCAGCTGAGGGACAGGATTAAAACGCTCAGAAAACTGGAGATCGAACTGGGATGAAAAGTAAGGTGCTCGATTCACTGGCCATCAAGGTCGTACCTGGTATCGCCTGGTTCATTACCCGACTTTGGTTCGGCACTTGCCGGGTGAAGGTACATGGCGGTGAGCATCTGCAGGGAGTGCTCGTCGCTGACAGGCCGGGTATTGTGACGTTCTGGCACTATTCGCTGGTGCCGATTGCCCACTTTATCGGGCGTTACGGCGGGGTAGCGATGGTCAGTTCCAGCAAGGATGGTGAATATATTGCCCGTTTTCTCAAATGCTTCGGTATTTCCGCAGTTCGCGGATCGCGGAACAGGCAGGGTACCCAGGCGTTGAAGGAGCTGCTCAGGCATTGCAAGTCAGGAAAGAACGCTGCCCTGGTGGCCGACGGTTCCCAGGGGCCGGCCCGTGTGGCCCAGCCGGGATCAATCCTGCTCGCTTCACGCACCGGCAACCCGATTTTACCGATGCTCTGGTCCGCATCGCGTTATCTGGCCTTTCGTTCATGGGACAGGACTGCTATTCCATGGCCATTTTCCCGGATTGATGTTTTGTATGGTGAGCCGATCGAGGTTCCGGCCGGCCTGGATGGCGAGGGTATTGAGCAGTACCGGCTGTTGCTGGACCAACGGATGAATGATATGTACAGGCAGGTGTGGGCATTCCAAAATAAACAAGAACATTGATGGCGTCGTAAAAACTCTCCATCTGCTTCGTTGCTGCAATTTTTCTATTGTTTCGACGTACGCTTAGTACGCCGAAACAATAGAAAAATTGCGCACCTCGCATATGGAGCTTCTTACTTAGCCATCTTCAAAATTGATGGGCTTTTCCAGAGTCCATCTGCATTGCAAAGCTGACTTTTTACGAGATCATCAACATAGACATCCGCGGCGGACGGGTTTTCCTGCTTCTGCCGCAACATTATAAAGATACAACAGAAACGTAGCGGATATGCAGAGTAAAGGAATTATGGTGGCTGGGTTGGCCGGCGGTTCGGGAAAGAGTGTGGTTTCCGTCGGTCTTACTGCCGCCTTCGCGGCTCGGGGCAAAACGGTGGTGCCGTTCAAGAAGGGGCCGGATTATATCGATGCCGGCTGGTTGCAGCTGGCCGCAGGCCGGAAATGCTACAACCTCGATCCCTTTCTGGTGGCCGAGGAGAAGTTGCGGGAATCGTTTCTCCACCATTCGCAAGGGACTGATATTGCGCTGTTGGAAGGCAATCGCGGGCTCTATGACGGGGTTACCGCAGATGGCGGGTATTCCACCGCGGATCTGGCTGTTACCCTGAATATGCCGGTATTGCTGGTCGTCAACTGCACCAAGACCACACGCACGGTGGCCGCTATGGTACTAGGCTGCATGCATCTTGATGAGCGGGTCGATATCCGGGGGGTGGTGTTGAACCAGGTCGCCACGGAACGGCAGCGGCGTCTCGTCACTGAGGCGGTAGAGAAATATACGGGGTTGCCGGTACTGGGCTCGATACCGCGTATGGGGCGCGACATTTTCCCCATGCGGCATCTCGGCATGGTGCCCTATCAGGAGTATACGGACAGCAGCGGGGCGCTGCAGTTTCTGATTGACACTGTTACCGCCAATCTCGATCTGGACCGTATCGAAACGGTGATGGCGCCCTTTACTCCAATGGCTGCGCCTGCACTGGAATTGCCTGCGGCGGGGCCGAGGGATGTCCGTATCGGTTTTCTTCGGGACGCTGCCTTCCAGTTCTATTATTCTGAAAATCTTGAGGCCCTGGAGCGGGCGGGTGCCGAGCTGATAGCAATCAATGCGTTGACGGAGCCGGCGCTGCCGGAACTGGACGGTCTTTATATCGGTGGTGGTTTTCCCGAGACAAGTGCTCGTGGACTGGCGGCTAATGAGAGTTTTCGTCGGTCAATCAGGGAAGCGGCGGATGGCGGCCTGCCCATCTATGCCGAATGTGGCGGGTTGATCTATCTTGGCGAATCGATTTTGCTGGAAGGGGTTGAGTATCCGTTGGCAGGTATCTTCCCGTCACGATTCGGTATGTCGAATAAACCCCAGGCCCATGGCTATACTGCGTTCACCGTGGAGAAGGCGAATCCCTTTTATCCTGTTGGACTTGCGGTAAAAGGGCATGAGTTCCGCTATTCGACGGTTCTGGACTGGGGCGGGGATACTGACGATATGGTGCTGAAAATGGGGCGGGGCAAAGGCTTTGCCGAGCAGCGTGACGGGCTGCTCTATCGGAATGTGCTGGCCATGTACACCCATATTCACGCAGACGGCACCCCGGAATGGGCCACAGGTCTGGTGGAGCGGTGCCGTCGCTATAAGGCCGAACGAAGATAAGCGTCCGGCCTTATAGCGAAACAACGCCAATTACTGGGAAGGGGTGTTGCCGAAAACCTTTCCGTAGATCATGAGCTGATCGTCTTCGCTTGGTTCCGGATCGGTCCAATGGATGAACGATTCAGTGACGCGCATGAAGGCGCCGTTGTCCTGTTTGCATTTGGAACAGATTGATTCGGCCATGTCGCGGTACATGATGATTTTCGAGGCCGGCTCACCGGTTTTGTCCACTGCCGCCATCTTGCGACAGCCGCAGTCGAGCCGTACTACCACAACGCCGATACCATCAGGGCTGCCTTCCAGGATACCCTCGATCATTGCCAGTTCGCGCTTTTCTGCCGTTACCTTTTGTCTTTGTTCTTTCTTTTTGGTCATGACCTGTCGCCGTTATTGTCGGTGAATCGCAGAGAGTCTGCGTTGATTGCTGTGAGAAAATTACCAGGTTGCTCCCGCGATTATTACGAGAGAGTGCAACATAAATACAAAGCCTGGGTAGGGTCAACCATTATATTTACTCCGGACACCTGGTTTGTTTATCCGGTAAGTTGATGCCTGAAGAGAAAAGAAAGGTAAATAAACAGTCTGGTCATTCGTCTCGATCAGGTGGTTTTCTGCTTCTGTAAGCAGTTGTAACGGTGAGGAATCACACACCGATAGTGTAGGGTTTGTGGTGCCTAAAGAACCAATACTGGTGCTTAACATTATGAAAATGCACGAAAATATATTGGTTGGCCCGCGTAAGTGTTTTTTCTTGACAAAAAACTGGACGTACATTAAACGGATGAGTACACGAAAATACAGGTTCGTGAAGGTATTTGGATTACATGTAGAATGTAAGAAAGATACTTCTTTAATTTATCCTTTCATGGAGGTGTATTATGTTCGAAGTAATCGTTGATAAAGACAAGTGTACCGGCGACGAGGAATGTGTAGCAGCTTGCCCGGCACAGGTTTTCGAGATGGTAGACGGCAAAGCAGATCCGGTTGAGGCTGACGAGTGCCTTGGTTGTGAGACCTGCGTTGAGGTTTGTCCTGAGGGTGCTATCACTGTAAACGAGATGTAATATCCCGTTACGCACAGTGTGACCTGACAAGCCCATCTCCTTACGGGGGATGGGCTTGTCGCATTTGTCGGCATCAACTGTTCCCGTTATGCCGGCTGGGAAGTAGTGCCAGATGTTATCACGATTTGCCAGATTTAAGCCTGGCGTGCAGAGAAAGACCCACCTTCTGGCGGCTGCCATCCTCTGGACCTGCATCGGCATTATGCTGATGGTTCGGGGTATGGGCTGGCTGATTGCAGCCGACCTCATCTATCTTGCCGTGCCTGCCGTTTTGCTCGGGTTTCTCAAGTCACACTTTATCCTGGATAAAACTGCGACAAGAAGCATTGACCGGATCTTGTTGCTGCAGGATGGAACCTGCCTTGGCGCGGTCTATTCAAAGTTGACCTGGTTGCTGGTAATGGGCATGATGAGCATGGGCGTTGTGTTGCGGAACTCATCGTTCCCCAGACCCATTCTGGCGACAGTGTATATTATGGTGGGCTGGGCGCTGTTCTGGTCGAGCCGTAAAGGCTGGCGCGCCTGGCGTTTGGCCGTCTGAAAGAAACTGGCGTCCGGCCGTTTGAACGAAAAGATATCTTCAGGCCGATAGCTATTGCGATTTCCTGTACAGTGCTTACAATTCCCGCAGTTTATGTGTCGTAAATAGGAACGCAATACGCGTAGCGGCTGTTTTGCCGATGTTAGCGTATAATGTAGACAACCTTACGGGATAAGGATTTGAAGGGGTTAGAATGATTCGTGCACGACTGAAAGAGGTTGTTGACAGATGCTTTATGCAGGGTGTTGCCGAGGGCAAATGGTCTGAGGCCGGTGCGGGCAAGTTTGCCGTTGAGCTGCCCAAACATAAGGGGCAGGGCGATTTTGCCACGAATATCGCCTTGGTACTGGCCGGAATAGAAAAAAAGAAGCCTCGGGACATAGCGACCATTATAAGCGGGATGCTGGCTGCTGAAACAGAGCTGGTTGAGCGGGTGGAGATCGCAGGGCCGGGCTTTGTCAACATATTCATTCAGCCTGCTGTCTGGCAGCAAGTGGTTCAGACCGTTTATACGGCCGGCGAATCCTTTGGCCGCAGCACAGTCGGCGAGAACCGCAAGGTCATGGTGGAATTTGTCAGTGCCAATCCCACCGGGCCGCTTTCGATTGGCCATGGTCGACAGGCGATTCTGGGTGACTCCATAGCCCGTCTGCTCGAAGCCACCGGCCATGATGTGTTCCGCGAATACTATTACAACGATGCCGGGCGGCAGATGCGGGTTCTTGGAGAGTCCACCAGAGCCAGGTATCTGGAAAAACTGGGGTTGCCGTTTGAGTTCCCGGAAGACGGATATCAGGGCGAATATATAATGGATATCGCCCAGGAGCTGATCGACGACCATGGCGACAGCTTAAAAGACGAACCGGATGTCAAGCCGTTCAAGGAACGGGCCGAACGCTATATCTTCAAGGATATCTCCGGGACGCTTTCCCGCATGGGTATCGTTTTTGACAACTATTTTAACGAACATTCCCTTTATGAGGATGGCCATATTGATGACGTGGTAAAGAAACTGCGTGATCTCGGCTATGTTTATGAAAAGGACGACGCCACCTGGTTTAAGACCACAGAGTTCGGGCATGACCAGGATCGGGTTATCATCAAGAGTTCAGGCGAGCCCACCTACCGGCTGCCGGATATTGCCTATCACCGGGAGAAGTATCGCCGAAATTTCGATTGGATGGTCGATATCTTCGGCTCCGATCACATTGCGACCATCCCGGATGTAAAGGCCGGCTTGAAGGCTCTGGGGTATGACGAGTCAAAGGTGACGGTGGTGCTGCACCAGTTCGTCACCCTGACCCGTGACGGCAAACAGGTGAAGATGTCCACCCGTAAGGCCAACTTTGTCACGGTTGATGAGCTGATCGACATGGTTGGTCATGATGTGGTCCGCTTCTTCTTCATGATGCGCAAAGCCGACAGCCAGCTGGAGTTCGACCTTGAGCTGGCCACCAAAGAGAGTCAGGAGAATCCGGTATATTATGTGCAATATGGCCATGCCCGTATGTGTTCCATCCTCGATCAGGCGGCTGGAAAGGGTGTGGCATTGGCTGAAGTCGGAGATGTCGACTTGACGCTCTTGCAGGAACCCGAGGAGATGGAGATTCTTCGAACTATGTCCCAGTTCCCGGCGATGATCGAAAATGCCGCGCTCGAGCTGGCCCCGCATAAGGTGATATTTTATCTGATGGAGCTGGCTGGACAGTTTCACAGCTACTACAACAAACACAAAGTGATCGGCGAGGATATAGCCCTCAGCCAGGCGCGTCTCTGTCTTGTTACCTCTCTTCGACAGGTGTTCAGAAACAGCCTGGCCATTGTCGGCTTGAATGCGCCGGAAAAGATGTAAGCGGAGCGGGATATGGCAGCACGGCGCAAGCCACCGGTGAAAAAAGTCAAATTCGAGCTGACCTACAGCGGTATTGCCGGGATCGGCATCGTCTGTTTCTGCATTTTTTTGTGGATGTTTCTCCTGGGAGTCTGGACCGGGCAGACATTGCTGCTGCCTTCTATTGAGACTTCGGTCAAAGTGGCTGGCAACACGCCGCTACCTGCTGCGACCGAGGTCGATGATCTACTGCATATCGAACCTGTGCGGGAGAAAAAGGTGGTGAAGGAGTAAGGGGACCGGTATTTCTCTCTCGGTCGCTTTATGCGTACGTTTGTCAGGTTCCCTGTTTCTTCGGCGCGAAGTTGGCTTTTCTTTGATATTTGCGTCGTTATGTGTAATTGTACATGGTTTGTCGGCCCCCATTGAGAGCGGCCGATCGACGGTTTGAAAACGGCAATACGTTGCATAAAATAGTTCGTCCTGCAGGTCTGGGGACTTTGGCGAGGCCAACAAGATCGCGTGGCCGGTCGTGTTGCCGCGATGGGCGTGTCTGCGTCTATTTGCGGTGGCGGTGAACGTAGTTCGGTTGGCCTTGGAAGACAACCCCACTGTGACAATATCAGCTACAGAGTGACCACATATTATGATTGGAAAAATACTAACCAAGGTGTTTGGCAGCGAGAACGACAGGGTCTTAAAAAAGATCAAGCCGCTGGTGAAGAGAATCAATGAGCTGGAGGCTACTATCCAGCCTCTGGATGACGCAGCTTTGGCGGCCAAGACCGTTGAATTCAGGGAGCGGTTGGCACAAGGTGAAACCCTTGACGATCTGCTCTGTGAGGCGTTTGCTGTAGTACGTGAAGGAGCGCGACGGGTCCTTGGTGAGCGGCATTACGATGTGCAGCTGGTCGGTGGCGTCATTCTCCACCATGGTAAGATAGCTGAGATGAAAACCGGTGAGGGTAAGACGCTCACTTCGACACTTGCCGTCTATCTCAACGCCCTGTCCGGCAAAGGTGTCCATGTGGTCACCGTCAACGATTACCTCGCTGCCCGTGACGCCGAATGGATGGGGAAAGTGTATACCTTTCTTGGCATGACCGTCGGACGTATCGTCCACGGCATGAACGATGCCGAGCGCAAAGAGGCTTACGGTGCCGATGTTACCTACGCCACCAACAACGAGCTTGGTTTTGACTATCTGCGTGACAATATGAAGTTTGAGCTCGCTGATTTCTGCCAGCGCGGCTTCAACTTTGCCATCGTCGATGAGGTCGACTCAATTTTGATCGACGAGGCCAGGACTCCGCTTATCATTTCCGGACCGGCTGAGATTTCTACTGAACTCTACGGCAACGTCAATCGCATTATCCCGAGATTTAAAAAGGATGAGCATTACGTCGTTGACGAGAAGGCGAGGCAGGTTTCACTCACGGAAGAGGGTATTGCTCTTGGCGAGGATCTGCTGAAGCTTGAAAATCTGTATGATCCTGCCAATATCGAATTTCTGCATCACCTCAATCAGTCCCTCAAGGCCCATATCCTCTTTAAGCGCGATGTCGACTATATCGTCAATAATGGCCAGGTGGTTATTGTTGATGAATTCACCGGCCGCACCATGGAAGGTCGGCGGTACAGTGACGGACTGCATCAGGCGTTGGAAGCCAAGGAAGGGGTCAAGATTGAGCGGGAGAACCAGACGCTCGCCTCGATCACCTTTCAGAACTATTTCAGGATGTACGACAAGTTGGCCGGCATGACCGGTACTGCCGACACCGAAGCCCCGGAATTCAAGAAGATATATAACCTCGACGTGGTGGTGATGCCGACCAACATGCCGATGGTTCGTGATGACTACGCCGATGTCATCTACAAAAATGAAAAAGCCAAATACCGGGCGGTGGTCGAGGAAATCCGGAAGATGCATGAAGCAGGTCGACCGGTACTGGTGGGCACTATTTCCATCGATGTGTCCGAAAAGATCTCCAACATGCTGAAAAAAGAGAAAATTGCGCATGAGGTCTTGAACGCCAAGCATCATGCCCGCGAGGCGGAAATTATTGCCCACGCCGGCCAGTACGGCAAGGTGACCATTGCCACCAACATGGCCGGTCGCGGTACCGACATCAAGCTGGGGGAAGGGGTTGTCGAGGCCGGTGGTCTTCATATCCTTGGCACTTCCCGTCATGAATCACGGCGTATCGACAACCAGTTGCGTGGTCGAGCCGGTCGTCAGGGCGATCCCGGCTCTTCACGGTTCTTTCTTTCACTTGAAGATGATCTGCTGCGTATCTTCGGTTCTGACCGGATCACCGGAATCATGGATAAACTCGGCATGGAAGAGGACGAGCCCATCGAACACCGCATGATCAGCAGGGCCATCGAAGGCGCCCAGCGCAAGGTGGAAGGGCATAACTTCGAGATTAGAAAGCACTTGCTTGAGTATGACGATGTCATGAACAAGCAGCGCGAGATCATCTATCGCCAGCGCCGTGAGGTGCTGGAGGGCGAGGACGTTTCGTCACTTATCCAGGACATGCTTGCCGAGCTGGTGGATGGCGTGGTCGAAGAATTTGCAGTGGAGCGGAAGGATTCCACTGAGTGGGATTGGCAGGGCTACCATGAGCGGATGCTGGAGATGTTTAACATCGGGTACCAGTGGAGTGAAGAGGAACGCGTCGATCTGAATAAAGACAAATTGTACGAAAAGACCATGGAAGTGGTGCAGAAGGCCTATGCCGCCCAGGAAGAGGCCAACAGCCCGGAAAATATGCGCCAGCTTGAGAAAATTCTGCTGCTGCAGATTGTCGATGCTGCCTGGAAAGATCATCTCCTTTCCATGGACCATTTAAAAGAGGGTATTGGTCTTCGCGGTTACGGACAGAAGAATCCGCTCAATGAGTATAAGCGGGAAGGTTTTGAACTGTTCAACCGGCTGATGGATGCGATTCGTTCCCAGGTCATCTCTCACTTGATGCGGGTTAGGGTAATGCGTCAGGAGGATGTGGATCGCCTTGAAGAAGAGCGCCGCCTGAAGAAAGAGCAGGAAATGCAGATGGCGAGGATCGCCGGTGGCGGCAACACCACTGATGAAGATGATAAAACCATCAAACGCGATAGCGACAAGATCGGCCGTAATGCCATGTGCCCATGCGGCTCGGGCCAGAAATACAAGAAGTGTTGCGGTAGAGCGAACTGAGTGTAAGGGGTAAGGTGAGAGGTGTTAGGGGAAAAACTCCTAACACCTTACTCCTATCTCCTTACCTTTCTACCCATGCAGCTTTTTGGGGTTCATCAACATCTCTTCCATATGCCGGATCTCATCAATGCCGGAGACGACGATCTCCGGGTCAGGATTGAGCTCCTCCTCGGGTAATTTTTTCTCATATTCCATCGAGCTGAGAATGTGCTTCATGCAGTTGATGCGCGCCTTTTTCTTGTTGTCGGAGCGGATGATAGTCCATGGTGTCAAGGTCCGGTTCGACTCGGTAAGCATCTGGAACTTTCGGATGGAATACTGGTCCCAGTAGTCCTGAGCCAGGTTGTCCACCGGTGAGAGCTTGTACTGCTTCAGTGGGTCGGCCTTGCGGGAATCGAAACGCTCCTTCTGCACAGCTTTTGAAACCGAAAAGTAGAACTTGAAGAGGCGGATGCCGTCTTTCACCAGCATCTCTTCAAGCATCGAAACGTCTTTTAAAAACCGTTTGTTCTGCTCGTCAGTACAGAACCCCATCACCGGTTCGACCATTGCCCGGTTGTACCAGCTTCGATCAAATATGACGAACTCGCCTGCTGCCGGCAGGTGGGAGACGTAGCGCTGGAAATACCACTGTGTCATTTCCGTTTCATTGGGTTTCGTCAGGGCCACGACCCGGGTGTTTCTGGGGTTGAGGTGAGCGATGATCCGCTTGATGGTGCCGCCTTTGCCGGCCGCGTCTCGTCCCTCGAAGATAGCCAGTACCCGCTGTCCGGTCGTCTTCATCTGGATCTGCAGTTTCATCAACTCGATCTGGAGTTTTTTCAGTTCGATCTCATAAAGCAATACTTCGTTTTTTATCCAGATCGCAGTTTTGTCATCCCCTTCCTTGCCGTCCATATTCTTCATGGCGGTGCCTTCGATCAGCCTGATGTCTGCAAGGTTAGGACTTTTGTCTTGTTCGGCCTTGCTAGCTTTTTTCTCTTTTTTCGCCATGGGCTCTCCTGATGTGTAATGATTGGGTACTGGTACGAGCGGGGTGAAAAGCGTCAAGCCAGTGCTTTTGTTTTCGCACCTTGTATTGCATCGGTGTCGGGCAGGGGCGTCCTGACCAGTTATCTGTGCGCCTGATCGTATGCTCAGTGTCTCTGTATACCTACCAGCATATCAGGAATATTATAGAAAATGCAAAGGAGACAATGTCAGTTGAGCTTTTTTCCTTCAAGGTACATGGCTTGGTAGATCTGAGGAAGCTGCTGCCTCGCGAGCTCAGCTACAACCTGGGGCACGTCATAGTCGATACGATAATGCTGGACCTCCACCTGAGACTCCTTGCAGGTGAGAACAGCGCAGCCGACAGCCGGGTTGCCGTCGAACATCCGGCCTGCTGAGCCGGGATTGATGAAGTGGGTGCCGTTGACTTCAAAATGATAGGGGGTGTGCGAATGACCGGTGACGATGGCTTTGTAAGGGTAGTCACGGGCCAGTTCGGCAAATCGGTCGCGTGGCGTGGTGTCAAAGAGAAATTCATGGGGCTTGGCCGGGCTACCGTGGAAAATACCGAGCTGGTTCCCTTTATGTTTTTCTGGGTCATGATCAATGGGGGTGAGGGGGAGTTCTGCCGAAATTCCCAGCGACTGCAGATAGTCGCCGCACTGTCTGCTGAGCTGTCTGGCGGCATGGAAATACATGATCCGCTTCTCTTCCTTTGAGGGTTTGGCAAATGTCTGCCCCTGCAGGAGCTTGATCACCTTTTTATCGGTATTGCCAAGAATGGAGATCGTTTTGCGGGCGATGAGCCAGTTGATCACCTCATTGGAAAAAGGGGCAAAGACCACCGAATCTCCACAATTAACAATAGCGTCAAACGAGGTCTGAGAAAAAAATGCGTCGATTGCCCTCAGGGCGGGGTAGTTTCCATGTATGTCAGCCAGAAGCAGTATCTGCATTGCTGTTTTTACCTCAACGTATGTATGGGAAGTTTGAGCATCCCGAGTGGCCATAAGAATGTCCAATGGTAAGTATGTACCCGGCATGGAATTTGTGATCGCACGATTTGGCCGGCAGGAACAACACGATAAGGGGGATTAACTACATTTTCAGGTAGCATATTGACATGGAATAATGCTAGATTACAAGAGATATTCTCCTTGCTTCGGAGGTGAGACCCTATCCGATACCTGCCTTGGGAAACGATGTCAGGTGCGGGTGGAAAAATAGTATCTCTGGAATATCGGTTAGATGATGATTATTCAATCTTCCAGAGGCTTGTGTCCACATTGAAGTACCAGGCTGGCAGATACAACGGGGATTCCGTTCTTTACCGCTGGCTGTGGATTGCCGACAGGGAATATCATCAAGAGTAGCATTCGGCTGAAATGCTGTTGTTTCAAAGGTATTTTGCCGATTTTGTTCAATTTCTTTACGCTAGTGACATTGCGTAGCAGTACGTTGATTTGCAGTGTATGTCATTGGGTTTGTGAGATTTTGAATGAGCCTATCAACACTTATTTACAGGATAAAGACGTAACATGGGCGTAAAGGGATTTCTCACTTCAGCGGTAGCTGCAGGTATTAAATATCAGGATAGGCTTGATCTGGGCCTGATCTACAGCACAAACCCGGCAGTCACTGCCGGAGCGTTTACCACCAATCAGGTAAAGGCTGCACCAGTGGTTATCGATATGGAGCGGCTCAAACATGAAGGCCGGGCCCAGGCGGTGCTGGTTAACAGTGGTTGCGCCAATGCCTGTACCGGCAAGCAGGGGATGGCCGATGCTCTGCAGTCCAGTAGCCTGGTGGCCAAAGAGCTGGATATTCCCGAAAATATGGTTCAGCTTTCTTCCACCGGTGTGATCGGCGCTCAGCTGAATATGGAGGCCATAACCGCGGCTATCCCAAAGCTGGTGGCTGGACTTGGACCGGATAATTTCGAGGCAGTTGCCCAGGCGATCATGACCACCGACACGGTGAAAAAGACCGTCAGGAAGACCGTGATGATCGGTGATACCGAAGTGACCCTGATGGGCATGGCCAAGGGGGCAGGGATGATTATGCCCAATATGGCCACCATGTTATCCTTTGTCTTGACTGATGTGCAGATCGGTTTTCCGGAGTTGCAGAAAGCGTTGCTGGCCGGTGTGGAGAGGACCTTCAACCGCATTACCGTCGACGGCGATACCAGTACCAACGATATGGTTCTGGTGATGGCCAGCGGTGAGGCCAAAAACGATTGGATTGACGAAGATTCAAAAGCTGAGCTTGAGCTGTTCCAGGATACCCTTGAATCGGTGTTAAAAGAACTGGCGTTGATGATTGTGGCGGATGGTGAGGGCGCTTCTAAATGTATCACCATTCGGGTATGTGGAGCCCGTGAGGATGATGAAGCCGAGCAGGTGGCACGAACCGTTGCCAACTCCAACCTGGTGAAGACTGCCTTTTTTGGTGAAGACGCCAACTGGGGCCGGATCATCGCCGCCATGGGTCGTTCCGGGGTGAAGTTTAATCCGGATCGGGTCGACATTGCCTTTAATGATGTGGTTATCGTCCGCAACGGTCTGGCCGTTGGCAAAGAGGCGGAAGACGAGGCCTCAAAAGTTTTGAAAGAGCGAAATTTTAACGTCTGTATCGACCTCAAGGAAGGCAACGGCTGTGAAGAGGTTTATACCTGTGATTTTTCCATTGATTACGTGAAAATTAACGCCGATTACCGATCGTAAGGGGGAAGACATGAACGGGGGACAGCCGTTTTTGATCCCACGGCAGCTGGATGTAGCTGATCTGCTGGCATCAACCGGTGAGCTCTTTACCGTACAGGAGAGTGGTGAAGAATCTTTCAAAGGGATCTACTACGACACCTTTGACTGGCGGCTCTTTGCCGCGGATCTCCGTTTTTCCCGCCGGGGGAGACTCTATTTTTTGCAGAACCGCCTGGGGGACAGTCTGGTCGAGGCCGGAGTCGGTCCCCGCAGAAAGAAACTGTTCTGGTGGGATTTTCCGGAAGGTGAATTACGGAATCTGCTGCTACCAGTGGTCGAACAGCGGGCCCTCTTGCCACAGTTTACTCTTGCCGGCAGGATGCGGCGGGTAAATCTTTTAAACAAGGATGAGAAGACAGTCGTTCGGCTGGTTTTTCAGGAAATAACAGGGCAGGCCCAAGAGCAGCGGTTCATCCTGGAGCCGATCGTGCTGGTTGAACCGTTGAGGGGATATGAAAAGCAGCTCCAACAGGTGCGCCGACTGCTGGAAGATGCTGGGCTTTCTGAAATAACAGATGGCTACGACCCCGTAGCCATGGCTCAAACGGCCCTCTCAATCGATCCCAGAGATACGAGCTCAAAGTTTTCTGTGGAGCTGGCCTACGGCGAGACGGTTGCAGAAGCGGTGCGAGATATATGCCTGCATCTGCGGTCGACAATGCTGCTCAACGTTTCCGGCACACTGGAAGATATCGATTCCGAATTCCTTCATGATCTGCGGGTGAGTGTGCGTCGGACCAGATCTCTTCTCTCCCTGATGAAAAAACAGCTGCCGGTCGAAGGGGTCAAACATTTCCAGGCCGAATTTAAATGGCTGGGCAATGTAACCGGACCTGTGCGGGACCTGGATGTTTATCTATTAAAAGAGCAGGAATACCGGGATTTGTTGCCGGAAGAACTGCAGGCCGGCCTGACACTTTTTTTCAAGGACCTTTCCCGGCGTCGCAAGCGAGCCTTGAAAAAATTGCGTGTGCATCTCCGGTCGGCTCGGTTTATTAAGCTGCTGCAAAACTGGGAAGTGTTTTTGCGAGGATTGCCGGAGCAACCGGATTACCCCCAGGGCAAACGTCGTTGCCGTTCAGTGGCTGATGCGATTATCAGCAAGCGGATGAACAGGATATTGCGTCAGGGCCAGGCTATTACTGCCGAGACACCCGATGAGATGTTGCATGAACTGCGCATCGAAGGGAAAAAGTTTCGTTATCTGCTGGAGTTTTTTCGCTCCCTGTTTGAGCGGGATGCGGTGGATGAGTACCTGAAGCATATGAAAAAACTCCAGAATACCCTCGGTGATTTTAACGATCTTGCAGTCCAGAAGGATATGCTGAGTCGGCAGCTGCAGAACCTGGAGCCGATAACCAGGACACGTCTTGCCACCGCTGCAGCGTTGGGCGGCTTGATCGTCCAGTTGCATACCCATCAGCGACAGGTGCGTGGCCGGTTCGAAGAAACCTTTAACGCGTTTGCATCCGAAGAGAATGTGCAGCTGATGGAAAAGATTCTTGCTGGAATTGACGAAGAATCTTCCGTGGAGAATTGAGCTGATGAAAATATTTGCAATTTACAGCAGCAAGGGCGGAGTAGGTAAAACCGCCGGTGCGGTCAATCTCTCCTACAGTGCAGCCCAGTGCGGCCATCGAGTGTTGCTCTGCGATCTGGACGCTCAAGGGGCGGCATCCTTTTATTTCCGGGTTCGACCGGGCAAAAAATTTAATGGTAAAAAGCTGTTGCAGGGTGGCTTGAAAAAGTTTATCCGTGCTTCGGATTACGAACGCCTTGACCTGCTGCCGGCCCACTTCTCTTTTCGTAATCTGGACCTGGTGTTGGCCAAGCTGGAAGAAGAGCGACGACGCCTTGCATTGCAAAAGCTTTTCAAGCCCCTGGCGGATGAATATGATGTCCTGATCATGGATTGTCCCCCTAACCTGACCCTGCTTTCGGAAAATATTATCCTGGCTGCCGACAGTGTGGTGACACCGGTCATCCCCACCACCTTATCCCTGGTGGCACTTAAGCAGCTGTTGAAGCTGTTTCGAAAGGTTGGAGCAAAGGAGAAGCGTATCAATGCGTATTTCTCCATGGTGGAGCCACGTAAGGTGATGCACAGGGATATGATCGCGCAATATGAGCAGTATGCCATCTTCCGCAAGGTGCAGATACCTTATCTGGCGGAAGTGGAAAAGATGGGATTGCACCGGCAACCGGTGGCGGCTGTTTCGCCAGCTTCGATTGCCGCGAAGCAGTACACCAGCCTCTGGCTGGAAATATGGAACAGGAGTATAGGTGGATGAAACATCTCTATCTTATCCGTCATGCAAAATCGAGCTGGGATAATCCTGGACTCACCGATGCCGAACGCCCACTGAACAAACGTGGTAAGCGCGATGCGCCGTTTATGGGGAAACTGCTAAAAGAACAAGGGATTATGCCTGACCTGATCTGTGCCAGTCCCGCCAAACGTGCAAAACAGACCGCTAAAATCATTGCTGAGTCCATCGGTTTTCCTACCCAGGATATCCGTCTGCTGGATGATATTTACACCTCTGATCTGAATCTGTTACTTCAGGTAGTTCAGCAAATCGAGGACACGGTTGCTAACCTGTTTCTGGTCGGGCACAATTATGTGTTGACCGATCTTGCCGAATCCCTGACCTCAGAGGTGCTGGGTAACATCCCCACCTGCGGGATCGTCTCTATCGCTTTCAATGTCGCTTCCTGGAGCGAGGTGACGGGTGGCAGGGGCGAGATGCTCTTCTTTGATTATCCTAAAAAACACCTGCGGCATGAGGAACCATGACACGAAACATCTTTTTTTCACGTTGACGAAATGGTGGAAACTCAACCGCAGTGCAGAAACTGCAAGAATTATTTCATCACCTATGACCGGGCCAAGCCGCATGGTTGCAGGGCGTTGGGTTTTAAAAGCCAGCGATTGCCGTCTCGGGTGGTCTTTGAGAGCTCCGGCATTGCATGCCAGCTGTTTGTTCCCAAACCGGTACCGGGCGGCAAAGCCGGTTCTTCAAGTTCATGGGTCGCCTGATTTGCGGCAGAGCGGATGATACGAATAATATGACCAGTGGAACGAAATGGGCATGGCTCTTTCGCATCGCCATGGAAACCTGGAGTACCAGCTGGGAGCTGATCCGGATTATGGTTCCGGTGATGATTGTGGTGAAGGTGCTGACAGAAATCGGGGCCATCACCTTCCTCAGTGCGTTGCTCGAGCCGGTTATGAGCGTTATCGGTTTGCCCGGTTCTCTCGGTTTGGTCTGGGCTACCGCAATGTTCACCACTATTTACGGAGGGATGGCGGTGTTTGCAACACTCGCCTCCACCCTTGACCTGACGGTTGCCCAGGTCACTGTGCTCTGTTCTGCGATGTTGATCGCCCATGCCTTGCCGATCGAGCTCAGTATCAGTAAAAAAGCCGGGGCTCCGCTGTGGCCTATCGGGTTGCTACGTTTTTTCGGGGCTTTGGTGTACTGCTTTCTGCTGGACAGATTCTACCGTGGTATGGGGATCTGGCAACAACCCGCAGAGCTGCTTTTCTTCACTCCTTCCGCTCATCCTACTCTTGCCCAGTGGACGCTTCAGCAACTCCTGAATCTCGGGCTTATCATTTTCGTGATTTTCTGCATATTGCAGATTATGCGTATCTTGCGTTATATCGGAGCACTTGGTCTGCTGGAAAAGATGCTTGCCCCGCTGCTGCCGTTTGTTGGCATGAGTCGTAATGCCGCACCTCTCACCGTAGTGGGTATGATCATGGGGTTGGGGTACGGAGGAGCGTTGATCATTCGCGAGACTGCAAAAGGTACCATGAATCGGAAGGAAATTGTTTATTCCATGGCGCTTATGGGGCTCTGTCACGGTTTGATTGAGGATACGCTGCTGATGGTTGCGCTTGGCGGTCGGTTGGGTGGAATTCTCTGGGGTAGAATACTCTTTTCCCTCATTGTGGTCTTCCTGCTGGTTCGGATGTTGAGTATTCTGCCGCAAAAGGTAAAATATCCAGGCTGATGGCGCCGTAAAGACTCTCCATCCGGAGTCTTGTAACGCTCGCTTACCTGCTTTGTTGCTGTAAATTTGAGGTTTTTATGAGCTTTGATTGGCTTGGCTGTGTGAGGTCGTAGCTGGTTCAGACGCTGATCAATACAGTATCCTGAGCCATTTTAGCCGGAAAAGAACAGGATCATAATAAGGCAAACCTGTCACAGATGGCAGGTTGCTGCCGTTTATTCTACTTCTCAACATTGAATATGAAATTTTCTGAATTTGGCCAGCAGTTGACCTGCAATGCAGGCATCCTTTCGTTGATGGACGATCTTGGCGAGGCCAAGGCGACTGGCGGCGACAATATGATCATGATGGGCGGTGGTAATCCCGGTGTTGTGCCGGAGTTTCAGGACCTGCTCAGGAAAAGACTTCGTGATATATGTGATGATCCATGCCAGTTCCATCGGCTGATCGGTGCCTATGATCCGCCTCAGGGGGAATCCGCCTTTGTTGCGGGACTTGCCAGGATGCTCAGGC
The DNA here is from genome assembly GCF_900143695.1 of Desulfopila aestuarii DSM 18488. GTDB lineage: Bacteria > Desulfobacterota > Desulfobulbia > Desulfobulbales > Desulfocapsaceae > Desulfopila > Desulfopila aestuarii. Next base: position 74,425 of record NZ_FRFE01000019.1, on the reverse strand, counting down.
AGGAGCTCGGCTGGCAGCTCGGCCCGGAAAATATCTGTTTGACGAATGGGAGCCAGACGGCATTTTTCATGCTGTTCAACCTCTTTGCTGGCAGGTATGGCGATGGTACGAAGAAAAAGATCTGTCTGCCGCTGGCACCGGAATATATCGGTTATGCTGACTTAGGGATAACCGATGATTTCTTTGTTTCCACCCGACCTGTCATCGAGAAGCTGGAAGACAATCTCTTCAAGTACCATGTGGACTTTGATAAACTGAGCATTGGGCCCGATATCGGGGCGATATGTGTCTCCCGGCCGACCAACCCCACTGGCAACGTGGTAACCGATGAAGAGCTGGCGCGGCTCGACAATCTTGCCAAAAAGCATAGCATCCCGCTCATTGTTGATAATGCCTACGGAGTACCTTTCCCGTCGATGGTGTATGGAGAGGCAACTCCCATCTGGAACGAGAATATGGTTGTCTGTTTTTCCTTAAGTAAACTAGGGCTTCCCGCAGTGCGCACTGGCATTATCGTTGCCAGGCCGGAGATTACCAGGGCCCTGGCCAGCATGAACGCGATCATGTCCCTTTCCCCAGGCAGTTTCGGGGCGGTCCTGGCCGAAGGTCTGGTGAAGAGCGGCGATATAATAGAGATAAGTCGCCGGTTGATCAGGCCGTTCTATCAGCAGAAAATGGAACGGGCGCTGGCTGTGGTACGCAGAGAATTTGCGGGTGTGCCCTGGCGGGTGCATAAACCGGAGGGGGCGATGTTTCTGTGGCTCTGGTTTGAGGAGATGCCAATTACCAGTCATGAGCTGTATGAACGGCTGAAGCGGCGGGGCGTGCTGGTTGTTTCCGGACATTACTTCTATCCGGGAATTCAAGACGAATGGCGTCATAGGGATGAATGCATTCGAGCGACCTATTCGCAAAACGATGATGATGTTGCAAGAGGGTTGGCGATTATCGCCGAAGAGGTTAAAAAAGCTTACGGGCTGGAACGATGATGGACGCGTAGCGTCCGATCTGCTGTGTTGCGGATCGTAAACGACGATAATGCCATAGGTAATGTCAAATGGTCATTGCGGATGCGTTGTTGTCTTTCGAATTTTCTCCAGAGTGCATCTATCTGGGGATATTTTTTACGAGATCATTCGTGATAACAAGCTAAAGGCAAGAGACAGGAGAAAGCGCGGTGAGAGTGAGACGATTATTTCAGCTGGGGGCGATAGGCTCAATTCTCTTGGGTTGTGCATGGTCAGTCAGCGCGGCCTGCCTTGAGGGCGATTGTCAGAATGGTCACGGGATTTTCCAGCATCCGGACGGCAGGGTGTACGACGGTGAATTCAAGAACGGAATGAGTAGCGGCACCGGAACTTTGAAATATCCCGACGGAACTCAGTATCAAGGCGATTTTGTCCGAGGCCGACTTCAGGGCTTCGGGGTGCTGATCGGCAGTGATGGGAGGCGGTATGAGGGGCAGTTTTCCGAGAATGTCATCAACGGTAAAGGGGATTTGCTGACCCCGGATGGAATGCACTATGTTGGTGAGTTCAGTTTGGGAAAATATCACGGTACCGGTGTGCTCCAGTATCCTGACGGCCGGAAGTATGAAGGGCAATTCCGAAATAATATCATTTACGGAACCGGGAAAGTCACCTATCCCGATAAGACCTGGTATGAGGGGAGACTTTCCCACGGTCGGCCCGATGGTGAAGGGACTCGGCTTTACAAAGACGGTAGCCGTTATTCCGGCAATTTTACATCTGGCGAATGGAATGGCTATGGAGTGCTCGATAGAGCTGATGGCAGCCGCTATGAGGGTTTTTTTGCCGGAGGAAAATTCAATGGTCAGGGTGACCTGCGCTATCCCGACGGTGGACATTATATCGGTGAATTTGTCGACAACAGGCGTCACGGCCAGGGTTCGTTTGTGAATATCGATAACAGCATCTATAAAGGTGCTTTTGTAAACGACCGGCGCCAAGGTAAAGGTGTGCTGGAGTATGCTGACGGTGGTCGATATGAGGGGCTGTTTGTCAATGGTAAGAGACATGGTCAGGGTACAATGTTTTTTGCTGACGGCGCAGTATACACTGGGGCGTTCGTTGACGATGTCATTGTGGGAAAGGGTAAGCTGGTTGAGGCCAATGGGGCGGTATTTACCGGAATGTTTGCCGATGGGCAACCTGTGCTGACGGATGAAGAAAAGAGCAAGGTTATAGAACACCTGGAGCAAAACGCCAAAGAGGAAGCGATCGGCACACCTGTGACGGGGAAGGCCGCTAGTTATATCGTTCGCGATGACAGAATCTGTGCAGATACCCCGGGACTTGAGCCGGTAAACGGGATGGTTGAGGAGCTGCTGCTGCCGGATGGCAGCATCTACAGCGGCAAGCTGGTAGAAGGCCGTCTGGAAGGCAAGGGGAAGCTGCTCTATCCGAGCGGTGACAGTTATGAGGGGGAGTTTGTCGCCGGCGAGATGCATGGGACTGGCAAGTACATTTTCAGCGACCAGCGGCAGTATGAGGGTATGTTCCTGCATGGCAAAAAGGCTGGTGAAGGGGTGCTGCTCTATCCGGATTTCACCAGCTATACCGGCTCATTTGCGGACGATCAGTTCTCAGGAAAAGGGACCTACCATTTTGCTGACGGCAGTGTCTATGTCGGCGATTTTGCCGAGGGTAAGTTCCAGGGGCACGGAACCCTGACCTATAGTGATAAATCAGTATATGATGGCGAATTCGCCAACGATCTGCCCCATGGCAAAGGGATACTCAGTGGCAGCGATGGCAGTCGGTTTGAGGGTGAGTTCCGGGAAGGGCGGCGCAATGGCGAAGGGGTGCTGCAGCAGAGTGATGGTACAGTCTATAAGGGGTTGTTTGAAGAGGACCGGCTGGTGGAGAAGAGATAAGGGGACTGTCAGTCCGGATGCGGTAACTGGTTATTACCTGGAGAGAAGCGGTGCGTTGGAGTTATAAGACCATACATTTTGGTTTGAAAAAGGACGGGCTGCTGGGCAGCTCTTTTCTTGATGATGCGGAAATAGAAGAGACATTAAATGAGTATGGGCAGGGAGGATGGGAACTGGTTTCGATGCTTGAGACCCGGGACGGTGTGCTGGCCGTGTTCAAGCAGTCTTTGGATTTTCCCTCCACAAGGCAGGCTGCGCCTGTGCACCGGGATGAACAGAGGCGAGCCGTTTCTTCTGTGGCTCCCGCTGTAGCTGTCAAGCCGCAATATGAGGCAGCTGATGAGTTAGACAATGAACCGGAGCTTGAAGCCGATTATCGTGATGAGCCTAATGATGATCAAGAACCGGTTTACGATGACGAACGCGAAGAGCCGGAAGTGGGGTTGGTCGATGACAATGACGACGAAGATGATTCCGATTCCGGGATAGGTTCGATCAGAATCGAGTAGCTCTCCTCTGATTTGGCAGCATTACAGTATTCGAGGAAAAAGAAAGGTTCTCAGGACTACAGAAAGAAGAGGAAAAATAAAAAACAGCACGAACGGCACAGGTGGCACAAGCCCTGCAATACTTTTCAGCAGAAGATGGTGGCGTAAGATAAGATTCTATACTTCCGCTATTTGTTTTCTGAACGGATAACTGCAAAAATGTAGAACATGTCAGAATGCTACATAAATGTAGAAAGAGTTGCATCTTTGGCTTCTGTATAGGCAGTTATCTCGGTGAATGTAAAGATTTTGGAAGTTTTTTTACGAAATCAGCAAAGCATAAGGGATATGGACGTGCTGGGTGAGAATAAAGAGTGTTGCTGTTTTTCTGTCAACTTATTACGATTGCGACGTGATGTGTTTGGCGAGAGAAAAATCTGTATTGTCTGGCGACAATTATTTTGATGAAACCTGGTTTCCTAGTATCTCCTGGGGTTGCAGTTTTTTTTATGTGATCTGTGCTTAAAAGGTTGCTTGTCACCTTGTGGTAATAGTACAAAGTGAAGATTCACTTTTGATTCCTCAACCTTCTGGGACCATGTGCAATGGCCGGAGGCGAGAGGAACCTGCTGATTTGAGTTGGGAGGAGTGTCATTGCCCCGGCTGTCGCCAACCAATGGTGTTGGCATCCTGCTGTGGAAATGACCGATAAAGAAAGGGAGTTCAATTCAGAGGAGGAAAAAAAGTATGAAGAGAAGATTTTCACTGTTTTCACTGATGGTTGCAGCTGGTTTTGGCCTGGCGGTTGTAGGTTCTGCCGGTGCAGCTGACAAGGCCATCAAAATTGCCACTCAGTCGCCGTTGTCCGGTGATCAGTCAGTGGTCGGTGTGGATATCAAACGCGGAGCCGAACTGGCTCTTGAGCAGCTGGGCGGACCCTTGGCTGAAATGGGATTCAAGGTTGATCTTGCTCCTTTTGATGATATGGCCAACCCGGACACTGGTGTCGCCAACGCCAAGCGTATTGTTGCTGATCCTGCAATTCTGGCTGTGGTCGGACACTATAACTCAGGTGTCCAGATCCCATCTTCCGAGGTCTATCATACCTCCCAGTTAGCCAACGTTTCTCCGGCAAACACCAATCCGAAGGTAACCACCCGTGGCTATATGGAAGTGAACCGTATAGTTGGACGTGATGACGTTCAGGGTGTGGTAGGTGCAGATTTTGCCAAGATGAAGGGCGTGAAGACTGTTTTTGTTGTTCATGACAAAACCGCATATGGCCAGGGTATTGCCGAGTTTTTCCGAAAGAAGGCCGAGGAGAATGGCATCAAGGTTTTCGGCTTTGAAGGTACTGAGGAAAAAGCTAACTTTGACGCGCTGCTTTCCCCGGTTGTTGCCGGTAACCCGGACATGGTCTATTTCGGCGGCATGGCCTTTCAGGCAGCCGTTCTGTTCAAGCAGGCTCGTGAGCGCGGATACGAAGGTATCTTCATGAGTGATGACGGCTTCGATTCTTCCGATGCTGCCAAAATTGCCGGCGGCACCCTTATCTCCGGCGGCGGGACCTTTTATTCAACCGTTTCCGGTCCTGCCTCTGTCTATGCCGGCACGAAGAAATTCATTGAGGATTTCAAAGCCAAATACAACGCAGATCCTCAGCCGTTTGCCGCACAAGGTTTTGACTCAATGGCCATTAGTCTGAAAGCTATTGAAAATGCAGCCAAAGCCAACAACAACGAAGTACCTTCCCGCGAAGCAGTTACCAAGGCTGTTCGCGAACTGAAGGATTTCCAGGGTATTACCGGATCCTTTACTTTCAATGAAATCGGCGATCCTGAGAAAGCTCTCTATTTTGTTATTCAGGTAAAAGATGCTGATGCCGCGAAGTGGAGCATGAACGAGGTCGTACAGACCCTTGAGATCGCTCCGCCCAAGTGAGAAATCACTGAGTTTGATAGTCCGGCCCTTTGCTGTTAAAAGGGCCGGTTCTTTTTTATCTAGGGCGAAAATATGAAAGGATTCCTGAAATACGTGAATGTGACCGAGATCGTGCGGCCGATCGGTCAGCTGCTCGCCTTTTCCTGCGGCAGTGCCGTGGTGATGTCGGCGATTGCAATTGGCATTGCGCTGATGCTGGATAAGACAGCTGTCGGTGTGGACCTGCTGGATCGCTATAACGTCTCTGTGTACACCTACACCATGATCAATCTGCCTCAGGTCGTCATTGACGGCTTGACCATCGGCTTTGTCTATGCCGCTATCGCGCTAGGGTATACGATGGTGTACGGGGTGTTAGAGTTTATCAACTTTGCCCACAGCGAAATATTTGCTGTCGGCGCTTTTGTCGGGGTTGAACTGCTCATCGCCCTCGATTCATCCGGGATGTTGGCAGGAGCTTCGCTGGGGATGGCGTACTCGTACCTCATCTTGGCCATCCTGATGGGCATGCTGGCTGCCGGTGGCTTGGCCATGACGGTGGAGCGTGTCGCCTATCGGCCACTTCGAGGGGCATCGCGTCTCGTACCGCTGATTTCCGCTATCGGTGTGTCGTTCTTTCTGCAGGATGTTATCCGTTTGGTGGAAAGTCTCACTACCGGCCAGTTCAACCGTATCATGCCGACTTTCGGCAACTTTGATCAGCGAATTGTATTTGGAAAATTTGCCATGGGTACGTCGAATATCACACTTGGCATCTCCGTAAAATCAATTGTGGTCATCGTTTCTGCAGTACTGATGCTGGTTGCACTCAATTATCTGGTAAACGCCACCAGGATCGGCAAGGCAATCCGGGCGGTTGCCCAGGATCGGAATACCGCAAGCCTCATGGGGATTAATGTCAATCGCATTATTTCAACAACCTTCCTGGTTGGCGGTATGCTTGGTGGTGCTGCGGGTGTCCTGTATGCCTTGAAGTTTACCCGAATTGATCCGTTCGTTGGTTTTTTCCCGGGTCTTAAGGCATTTACGGCCGCGGTTTTAGGCGGTATTGGCAACCTTACCGGTGCGCTGCTCGGAGGTATAGTTCTCGGCATGCTCGAGACTTTTGCCGGTTCCTACATGGGGATTTTCACCATGGGAGCTGCCGGTTCGGAATACAAGGACATCTTCGCCTTCAGTATTCTCATTCTTGTGCTCATTTTCAGGCCGCAGGGACTGATGGGTAAAAACGTCGGACAGAAAGCATAGGAGTCGCACATGAGTTCGTTCTCTTTTAAGGATGCGTTCGATAAAGTGAACCAGGGTCCTCTGCCGTATCTGATCGTTTTCGCTCATATCGTCACAGGCACTCTCCTGGTCTATTTTCAGCCGCGATCGAATCTGGCCTTTCTGGTCCTGATGAGTTCGTTTCTTTCGCTCTATTTCTTCAATACCAGCAATCGCTTTAAAATTACTGCTGCGGTAGTGATGACGCTTCTGATAATGCCGATACTCGGGGTCAGAAACATTTTCTACCTCGAGGTCATTTTTCAGATCAGCGTATTTGCTGCTCTGGCCCTTGGTCTCAACATCGTTGTTGGTTTTGCCGGTTTGCTCGATCTTGGTTATGTTGCTTTTTACGCTGTTGGTGCATATCTCTGGGCATTTTTTGGTTCCCAGCAGTTTTTCGTGCTGCCGTATGCTCCTGGCACTCAGCCATCCGATCTGCCCTTTTTGCTTGCCGGAGATTTCTTTTATCTCTTCATGATGTTGGGTGTCATTGTTGCCGCCATGACCGGAATATTGCTTGGTCTGCCTGTACTGCGGGTGCGCGGCGACTATCTGGCCATCGTCACCCTCGGGTTCGGTGAAGTGATCCGGGTTTTGGCCAACAACCTCGATAAACCGCTCAACTTTACCAATGGCCCACAAGGGATAACGCCGATTCAGCGACCCTCTATGCCGGACTGGGTGGTCGATTGGTTCAACACCATTTTTGGTCCACTGGTGGGGCATGAAGTCAACACCTCACACATGTACAACCTCTGGTTCTACATACTGGCGCTGATGGTGATTATGGTCATTGTCTTTGTCACCAAGCGACTCGATGACTCTGCCATGGGCCGCGCCTGGACAGCTGTTCGTGAAGACGAAACGGCAGCTATTGCTCAGGGAATTCCCCTGGTGAAGACCAAACTCTCCGCTTTTGCGGTGGGTGCATCTTTTGCTGGTATCATGGGTGTACTTCTGGCAGCAAGCAGGACATTTATCAGCCCTGAATCGTTTTCTTTCATGCAGTCGATCGGTGTTCTGTCCATGGTTATTCTGGGCGGTTCCGGCAGTATCCCCGGTGTTATTCTCGGTGCGGCGACCATTACCATTCTCAACCTGCAGGTGCTCCAGGGTTTTTCACTGTACCTCAATGAGTTGCGACAGAGTGATGCGATTATCCCGATTATCAATTTTGCTTGGAGCGATCTTTCAACGCAGCTAGATCCAGCCAAGTATCAGCGGTTGCTTTTTGGTCTCATTCTCATTTTGATGATGATCTTCCGGCCGCAAGGGTTGATCCCGGCAAAACGGCGCGAGCGAAAGCTTGCACTGGAAAAAACGGAGTAAGAGGGCGCTGCTATGGCATTACTGGAAATAGAGAATCTAACAAAGACATTTGGTGGTCTGCGAGCCATCGGCGGCGTGAGCTTTTCGCTTGAAAAGGGGATGATTGTTTCAATCATTGGCCCAAACGGTGCTGGCAAGACCACGTTCTTCAATACCCTCACAGGTATCTACAAACCAACCGAGGGATCCATAAAGTTTAATGGTAAGTCGCTGGTTGGGCTTCGTCCCGATCAGATTGCCGCTCGTGGTATTTCGAGGACATTTCAGAATATCCGGCTCTTTCAGGAGATGACGGTTATTGAAAATATCCTCACCGGAATGCATGTCCATATGAAGCAGTCCGGCATTGATACCCTCTTTAGGCTTCCCACCTTTAAAAAAGAGGAAAAGGAAGCTGAGCAGAAAGCGCTCAGGTTGATGAAGTATGTGGGCATAAAGGGTGATGTTGGCAATGACCTTGCCAAGAACTTACCATATGGCGCACAGCGGCGACTGGAAATAGCCAGGGCACTGGCGGCCGACCCTCTGCTGCTGCTGCTCGATGAACCCGCAGCAGGCATGAATCCGCAGGAGACAGAAGAGATCACGCGGCTCTTCAGGCGTATTCGTGAAGAGATGGGTATCACCATTCTTTTGATTGAGCACGATATGCGGGTGGTCATGAATATCTCCGAGAATATCTGTGTTATGGACTATGGCGAAAAGATCGCCGAAGGCACACCGGCAGAGATTCGATCAAATACCAGTGTCATCGAGGCATATCTTGGTCGCGGTGCCGTAGCCGGACAGCATGAGGAGAAGATCGCATGAGCCTGTTGAAACTAGAAAATGTCCACAGTTACTACGGTCGTATTCATGCCCTGAAAGGGATCTCCATCGAGGTGAACAAAGGTGAGATCGTAACGCTTATCGGTTCCAACGGAGCCGGTAAAAGTACTATTCTCCGGACCATCTCCGGAATGATGCATCCGAAAAAAGGGAGCGTTGAATATAACGGGAAAAATATTTCTCAGACAGCGCCTCATGATATCGTGATGTCTGGCATGGTCCATGTCCCGGAGGGCAGGGGGATTTTTCCGACCCTGACTGTCAAAGAAAACCTGGAAATGGGGGCGTTTACTCTTCGGGATAGGAGCCTGACTGAAGAGCGTATGGAATACGGTTGTACTCTTTTCCCCCGTCTTAAAGAACGACTTGGACAATATGGCGGTACTCTTTCGGGTGGAGAGCAGCAGATGCTTGCTATTGCCCGGGCACTGATGATGGATCCCGATTTGTTAATGCTTGATGAGCCGTCGATGGGATTGGCGCCGATTCTGGTTGAGTTGATCTTTGATATTATCAAAACGCTTAACGACAAAGGAACCACCATTCTACTGGTCGAGCAGAACGCCCTGATGGCACTATCCATTGCCCATCGTGGCTATGTCCTGCAAACCGGTGAGATCACTGTCAGTGATACGGCAGCAAATCTGAAAAACAACACGGAAGTACAAAAAGCCTATCTGGGCATGGATTAAATGATGAGCCTGGAAGTGAGCAGAAATGGGAAGAGTGTGCAAAAAATTCCCACTCTGTCGCGTTGGTGGGAAGAATGTGCACACGAAATGTGATCGATTCGCAAAGTAAGATTCTTGTTATTTGTTTAATATGTTGAAAATAATAGAAAAAGTATTATTCGGTCAGATTGGCATTAAATGTGTAAGGGATAAGGCGTGAGAATTAATTTTCTCCTTCCCCCCCCTATACAAAGCGCCAGGATCCTTCGGGACCTGGCTCTTTGTGTTTTGGGCTATCGGGTTCTGGCCATCTCCCTATTCTGCTCATACTATTGTCCTACCATCTGAGACGCTGAACATCTTTTTGAAGAGCAGCATTTGGGATTTTGCTCAAAATGTGCAAAACATCATGAACGTGAAGTAATCTGGTTTTAATGTGTAGTAAAGCCAAGGCAGGGATATGAACAGCAAACGGGAAGCGTGGGCAAATATTTCCAACTTCTTGCCGGTGTTGGGAATAATGTGCCCATAAAAAACATTCACAGCGTTGGGTATGTTCTTTTTAATCTAGCGTAACTAGCTAAATATTCAAAGGAAGGTATTATCTGATCTTGGTTGGCATTAAATGTGTAATAGATGAGGTGTGAGAATTAATTTTCTCCTTCCCCCCTATGCAAAGGGCCAGGATCCTTCGGGACCTGGCCCTTTGTGTTTTGGGCCATCGGGTTCTGGCCATCTCCCTATTCTGCTCATACTGTTGTCGCACCATCTGAGACGCTGAACATCCTTTTGAAGAGCAGCGTTTGGGATTTTGCTCAAAATGTGCAAAAAAATCATGAACGTGAAGTAATCTGATTTTAATTTGTAGTAAAGCCAAGGCAGGGATATGAACAGCAAACGGGAAGCGTGGGCAAATATTTCCAACTTTTTGCCGGTGTTGGGAAGAATGTGCCCATGAAAAACATTCACAGCGTTGGGTATGTTCTTTTTAATCTAGCGTAAATAGCTAAATATTCAGAGGAAGGTCTTAATTGATCTTGGTTGGCATTAAATGTGTAATAGATGAGGTGTGAGAATTAATTTTCTCCTTCCCCCCCTATGCAAAGGGCCAGGATCCTTCGGGACCTGGCCCTTTGTGTTGCTAGCCCTTTTACCGGAAATAATGAGTTCAACCAAGCTGCAATAGGGTCCCTATCTGGTAGACCAGTGTGGCTAGGCCAAAGGCAAAGACGGTGTTAAAGGTGACGGAAAAAGCGGCCCATCCCCAAGAAGCTTCCTTGGCTATACAGACCACTGTCACAAAGCAAGGCGCGTAGAACATAATAAAGAGCAACGCTGCAACAGCACTGACCTTGTTCCATTTTGGATCGCTCTGGAGGCGTTTTCCCAACGACTCTGACTCTTCCACAGCCACTTCACCCATGGAATACGCTGTACCGAGGGTAGAGACGATAACTTCCTTGGCGGCAAACCCCCCAACCAGGGCGATATTGGTCCGCCAGTCAAAGCCGGCTAGCCATGAAATTCCGACAAGTCCAGTGCCGATACGACCGGCTACAGAGTTCTTTAGCGATGCTTCAGCTTCACGACTGTCAATTTCTGCAAGTTCTTCTGCAAGCTGTTCTGCGTTGCCGGTGAGATTGTCCTTTTCTGCATTAAGGACTTCTGCAGCTACTGTTTCCCCATAGGCAGCTATAACAGTATCACGCTCGGAGCTGAAAACAGCAGATTGTTCCTTCGGCAGTTCCGGGAAGGTCATCATGGCCCACAGGAGGATGGAAATAGCGAGAATGACAGTGCCCGCTTTTTTGATGTATTGCCAGGTACGTTCCCATGTGTGGATAAGTAAACCGCGGAGGGTTGGAAAACGGTAAGGGGGCAATTCCATGATAAAAGGGGTCGGTGCACCACGTAAGACAGTAGAACGAAGCAGTTTTGCCGCCAGCATGGCCACCACCCAGGCCAGCATGGTAAAAAAGAACATATAGCGGGCCTGATGTTCGCTGAAGAAGGCACCGGTGAGTAAGGCGAGCACCGGAAGCTTGGCCCCGCAGTTCATGAATGGAACGGTTAAAAGGGTTGCCATTCGCTCTTTGGGAGATCGAAGGGTTCGAGTGGCCATAACCCCGGGCACAGCGCAGCCGCCGGCAATGCCTCCGGAGACGATAAAGGGCATGACCGAAGAGCCATGCAGGCCAAAAATCCTGAAAATGCGATCCATCATGAAGGCGACCCTGGCCAAATAGCCTGAGTCTTCCAGGATGGCGATACCGAAAAACATGAACATGATCAGTGGAACAAAGCCAAGGACTCCACCAACCCCATCAATAACACCGGATATCACCATAGATTTCATGAGTCCATCGGGTAAGGTCGCCTCGGCAACCTCGGCCAGCCAACCAAAGAAATTTTCCAGCCAACCAACCGGCAGCTCACTCCATGAGAACGTGAACTGGTAGAGGATGAAGATGATGGCGAACATGAACAGGGGCCCCATAAGCCTGTGGGTAAGGACCTTGTCGATCTTGTCAGAGGTGTAGAGGCGGTCGCTATCATGATTCTGGCTCATCACCCCCTGGCGGACGATGGACCGGATATAGCCGTATCGGTGATCTGCAATGATCGACTCGGGATATACTTCCAGAGTCTTCAGTGTGTGGTTGGAGATATTGTCAACAATGGCAGTAAGCAGAGATGAACTCGCTGGATCATTGTTGCCGCCTTTGGTCAGAAGCTGCTCGTCGCTTTCGAGATACTTGATGGCGGTGTATCTCGGGGGATACAGGTCGGTCAGAAAATTTTCTTGCTCGATGAGGGAGACCATTTCATCGATAGCTTCATCAATATCGTCGCTGTAAGTAATGTGGCGTGATTGCCATTTATGCTCTTGGTTAGCAACCTGAAGGGCTGTATCGAGCAGTTTCTCAGTTCCTTTGCCGGAGCGGGCGATAATTGGAACGACCGGCACCTGGAGAAGTTCTTCCAGTTTATCCGCATGTATTTCAATACCCCTGTCCTTGGCTACATCCATCATGTTCAGTGCAATCACCAGTGGTGCGCCGAGTTCCAGTAGCTGGCAGGTCAGATACAGATTCCGCTCAAGGTTGGAAGCGTCAACGATATTGATGACCACTCGTGGTCGTTCATTTACGAGATAATCGCGGGCAACGAGTTCCTCCGCCGAATAGGCGGTCATTGAATAGGTCCCAGGAAGGTCTGTCAGGGTAATCGGCTGAGATCGGTGAACAAGGCGCCCCTCTTTGTGATCGACAGTGATGCCGGGATAGTTGCCGACATGCTGTCGGGCACCGGTTATGTGATTGAAAAGCGTGGTCTTGCCTGCATTCGGATTGCCCGCGAGGGCCATGGTAAGTGGTGGTGTCATGATAATATTGTACGAGAAAGATGAGATATTGTGAGGTGTTACCGGAAGATAAAAAAATCAGTCTATTTCTATCTGGATATATTCGGCTTCATTGTTCCTGAGGGTCAGTGTGGTGTTGAGCACCCGGATTGCTACGGGGTCCTTGAGGGGAGCCCTGCCGTATATGGTTACTCTGGCGCCGGGGATGAGACCCATTTCTCTGATGCGTCTGCCGAGCTCACCTGTGGCTTTTACCTGGAAGATGGAGCCGCTTTGTCCCTTTTTCATTTGTCGTAGTGGAATGATTTCCATAGCATTAATCCTGGATGATTGAGTTGGAATTCTTTGTTTATATAGCGGTAATTGTATGAAAATGTATTAGAAAATATTGAGGTGGTAATGGGCAGGATTCAACATGCTTCTTTCCTGCTGTCGCAGGATGTTGTACTGCAGCCTGAGCACCCACAGTCACAGGATACTCCAGCTTTCGGGTCAAGTGCCCTTCGCCATTGCTTATAAAACTTGCGGCCGACATAGAAGGCACAACCACCGATGATTGTCCAGATGAAGAGTGTTTCCAGCATAATTGTTAATTCCTTTGTATAGTTTTATGTGACCCTAACTTTGATAATCTAAAAAAAATCCGCTCAAGGCAGATTCGGTTCTGGTTAGTTGAAGTACTCTACAGGCGAAGTTCGAAGTTTTCTAAAAATCCATGTGGTTCAAAATACAATATTGTGTGTTTGAATATCAGTATTCGCTCACGAGAATATTTTCCGAAATTGTCCGGTCAAGGCAAAGTCTGCTGCCATGCAATTGCAATATGCACTGACTGCCGTTGTGCGGGCAGATGAGTTCTGCCTGGGCGCCTGGGTAAATACCGAGTGCCCCGATGCGTGCGCAGAGTTTTCTGTCTCCAGCCACTTTGCAGATGGTAAATCGGCCGCTCCTGCATAGTCGGGAAAGCGGCACCAGTGTCTGTGGGGAGTATTGTGAGCGGAAATAGTCACGGATTTTTCTCGTCACGTGCTGAAATGTAATACTCATGTCTTTCATGATTTCCTCCCCTCTTTTTGTGTTCGTGTTTAGATACACCAAACATTAAGGGAGATCAACATATATATCAAGATAGCTAAAAATAATTAGGAATTCCTAAAAGCTCGCAGGCCAACAGTCGAGCGTGGTTGTTTTGAATAAAAACGAGGAACCAAATAGATTTGGAATAACGAATAGGGGTGGGGCGGGACAAAAAAGCCCGCAGACTTACCTCTTAGGGGGTTAGTCTGCGGGCAATGTTGATGTGTGAAGGGAGTGTATCAGCTTTTTCCCTGCTCCTTTGCCCAGGAGTCTCTCAGGGTAACGATACGGTTGAATACCGGCTTGCCGGTTTCAGACTCCACGTAATCTGCGCAGAAATAGCCGGTGCGTTCAAACTGGACCTGTTTGCCTGGCTCCAGTTCGGCAAGGGCCGGTTCGGCTTTGGCGTGTTCCAGAACGACTTTTGATTGTGGGTTGAGATATTCTTTGAAGTCGACGCCTTTTTCGGCATCTGGAAATTCGGCAGTGAAGAGCCGATCGTAGAGGCGAACCGGGCAGTCGATGCCCTTTTCAGCTGACACCCAGTGGATAGTACCTTTGACTTTCCGTCCATCAGGGGCGGAGCCGCCTTTGGTTGCCGGATCGTAGGTGCAGTGAATAGTAGTGATTTCACCGGTTGTTTCATCTTTGTCATATGAAACGCAGGTGACGAGATAGCCGTAGCGTAGACGAACCTCACGACCGGGTCCGAGCCGATGGAATTTTTTGGGCGGATCCTCCATAAAGTCATCCCGTTCTATATAGAGTTCTCTCCCAAAAGGCAGTTGCCTGGACCCCATTTCCGGGTTTTTCGGATGGTTCTGGGCCTCCATCATCTCAATAGTACCCTCAGGATAGTTGTCGATAATGAGCTTCACCGGATTGAGCACGCACATCATGCGGGGCGCTTTGGGATCCAAGTCGTCACGAATCGCTTTTTCCAGAACACCCATATCGATCCAGCTCGATTTTTTCCCCATCCCGATAGTTTGACAGAAATCGCGGATCGACTCAGGTGTGTAGCCTCGACGCCTGAGTCCGGAAATCGTGAGCATGCGTGGGTCGTCCCAGCCGTCGACGTATTTTTCGTTGACCAGCTGCAGAAGTTTCCGTTTGCTCATCACTGTATACGTGAGGTTGAGGCGGGCAAATTCAATCTGGCGCGGATGGCAGGGCGTTTCGAGTTCATCGAGTACCCAGTCGTAAAGCGGCCGGTGGTCTTCGAACTCCAGGGTGCAGAGCGAGTGAGTGATGCCTTCGAGCATATCCGAGAGGCAGTGCGTGTAATCATACATCGGATAGATGCACCACTTGTCGCCGGTGCGGTGATGATCGGTTTTCATGATCCGGTAGATGACCGGATCGCGCATGTTGAGGTTTGGCGAAGCCATGTCGATCTTGGCCCGCAAGACCCGGGATCCGTCGGCGAACTCACCGTTGGTCATTCGGAGAAAGAGATCGAGGTTCTCCTCGATGCTCCGGTTGCGATAGGGACTCTCTTTGCCGGGCTCGGTCAGGGTACCACGATAATTACGGATCTCGTCGGCAGAGAGGTCGCAGACGTAGGCCTTGCCCATCTTGATCAGCTGGATGGCAAACTCATGGAGCTGATCAAAATAATCGGAGGCGAAAAAGAGGTTTTCCCCCCAGTCATATCCAAGCCATTTGACGTCGTTCTGGATTGACTGAACGTAAACCGTCTCTTCTTTTGAAGGGTTGGTGTCGTCAAAGCGGAGATGGCACCGAGCGTTACGTGCCTTGTTCTCTTCGGCGATGCCGAAATTGAGACATATGGACTTGGCGTGACCGATGTGGAGAAAGCCGTTCGGCTCGGGCGGGAAGCGGGTGATGGTGGTCTTGTGTTTACCGCTCTGCAGGTCTTCAGCCACAATCTGCCGGATAAAGTCGAGGGGCTTTTCTTCGAGATGTTCTTGAGGTTCCATAATCTATATAGTGCCTATGGTTGTTCTGATGAAGATGGTTTATGCTGCCGCCGGAAAGAATTTGTCGATATCACGAAGCCGCTCGACAACTTTATCCCGGCCAATGGTCACCAGGATATCGAACATCGAGGGGCCGGCCAACTGACCGGTGACGACCGTTCGCATTCCGTTGATGAGAATACCCGGTTTGATGTCGAGTTCTTCAGCAAGTTCTCGGGCAACGCGCTCAGTTTCCTCAAGCGAGAAATCGGTAAGTGCAGCATAACGGTCCGCTAACATCGGGAACCACTCTTTCAATCCTTCATGCTTCAATACATTTTTATTCAGGGGCTTTTCTTCCACTGCAAAATCATCGGCGAAATAGGCACGGCCAAGAGTGGTAAAATCCTTCAGAGTATGGAACCGGTCCCGGATGAGGCTCAGGGTATGGTGATACCACTTTTGACGTTCTCCTTCATAGGCGTCATCCCAGAGGCCATCTTGCTGCAGCTCAACCTTCACCAGTTCACCAAGCTCAACAATATCCATGGTGCGCAGGTAATGCTCGTTGATGGCGATGGCTTTTGGGTCGGTGAAAAACTTTTCATCACCCTTCGTAAAGTTGAAAATCGAGCTTGATTTATTGATGCGCTCCAGGGTGAAGGCTTCGATAAGTTCTTCTCGTGAAAAGATCTCCTGATCATTGCCGGGAGACCAGCCTAGCAGAACCAGAAAGTTGCTGAGAGCCCATGGCAGAAATCCGTGCTCCTTGTAGAATTGGACCGTAACGACCTCGCCATGGCTGCGTTTCGATATTTTTGCTTTCTTGGTGTCCAGCGTGAGTGGCATATGGGCAAAAACGGGAATCGGGGCTCCAAGGGCTTCGTAGAGCAACACCTGGCGAATGGTGTTGGTCATGTGATCCTGGCCGCGGATGATGTGGGTAATCCGGTCGCGGATATCATCCACTACGTTGCAGAGCAAATACAGCGGCTTTCCATTGGAGCGAACGATGACAAAGTCGTCCACCTCTTTAATATTGCAGTCAATGCGGCCAAGAATCCGGTCATCGTAGCTGATGACCCTTTCCCCATCAGGTACTTTGAACCGTATAACGTAAGGGACCCCGGCCGCTTCTTTTTCAGCCCGTTCCGCTTCACTCAATTTCAGGCAGGTCCGGTCGTAACCAAGATTCTGTTTGGCAGCGAGAGCTGCCTCGCGTTTGGCGTCGAGATCTTCTTTGGTGCAGAAGCACTTATATGCCTTGCCCTCTGCCAGTAGTTTGTCTGCGGCGGCGCAGTGATCGTCGCTGAAATCGGTCTGGAAAAATGGGCCTTCATCAAAGTTGATGCCCAGCCACTCAAGGCCGTCAAGGATACCCTGGATAGACTCCTGGGTGGACCGCTCAACATCGGTATCTTCGATTCGTAAAACCAGCTTGCCACCGGTCTTTTTGGCATAGAGCCAGTTGTAAAGGGCGGTGCGGGCCCCGCCTATGTGAAGGTAGCCGGTTGGGCTCGGTGGAAAACGCAGTCGTGTCTCGGTCATGGAGAGAGCTCCTAGTTTGTGCAAAAAATTAGCAGATGTGTGTATAGAAAAACCACAAACGATAGTGGGTGCCTGATAAAAGACACAGATTCAGCGCTGGCTCAATAGAGCGTTAACACTGCCGTTTGTGGATAAAATTGTCAATATTGCTTGAAAGATATAAGCACTCTTTGGCGTAGTCGCACTGCTTTTCCACTGGCAGAAAGAAAAATCAGGGAGGTTTGCCGGGGAGTGGTCGATCTTTTCGCTGTCGCTGACCGGTTTTGGGGGCAAAGGCGTTCTTTGCCGGGACGGTGTGCATGCTATATAGCCAGAATAGAACCAATCTTCAATATCTATGTCATGAATTGCTGGCCGATAAACAACCTGTTTTGTCTTCATGAAGGGTGAGCTGGATGCCAGACCGTTTTCTATTGTTCTCTGTCACTGAACCCAGTATATTTTCGGATTTACTCAGTAAGAGATTTTTTTCAACGAGAGAGGCGTCGAGACATTCAGAGGCGATATTACATGCGTAAATGTTGCCAAGCGGAATCGCGAGCCTTTCGCCGCGTTACAAAACCGACAACCCAGCAAGTCAGTTCTTCCGGCGGTGACGGCAGTTGGAGATGGGCCGTGCTGCTTTTCACGATGAGAATCATGGACCGGCGCCAGATATATGGCGGTTTGAGATCCATAGCGAGAAAGGAGCGGAAATGAAAGTACTGGTCAGCGATAATTTATCCCCGGTTGGTGTGAAGGTTCTTGAAGATGCAGGATTAAAAGTTGACGTGAACACCGGTCTTGCCCCGGATGAGTTGAAAAAGATTATAGGCTCTTATGATGGTCTGGTGATCCGTAGTGCCACGAAGGTTACGGCCGATCTGCTGGAGGCTGCTGGGAAATTGAAGGTCGTTGGCCGGGCAGGTATTGGGCTCGACAATGTCGATATCCATGCTGCCAGTGAGAAGGGGGTTGTAGTTATGAATGCCCCGGACGGTAACGCTGTCACTACCGCTGAACATGCAATTTCCATGATGCTTGCTCTGTCCCGCAATATCCCTCAGGCCACTGCCTCTATGAAGGCCGGCAAATGGGAGAAGAAAAAATTCATGGGCCGGGAGGTGACAGGTAAGACCCTTGGCATTATTGGTATAGGACGCATAGGTTCCATTGCCGCCAGCCGGGCCCAGGGCTTGAAGATGAAGACGATCGCCTACGATCCGCACATGCCTAAAGAGATGGCTGAGAAGATCGGGGTCGAACTGGTGGGCTTGGAAGAGTTGGCAAAGCGCTCAGACTATATAACTGTACATGTCCCGAAAACCAAGGAGACGGCCAACCTGGTATCCACCGAGTTCTTTTCGAACATGAAACCGGATGCCATGTTTATTGATTGTGCAAGGGGCGGTGTCTGTGATGAAGAGGCACTCTATGTGGCTTTAAAAGAAAAGGTTATTGGCGGAGCAGCGCTGGATGTCTTTGCTGTGGAGCCCACTACCCCTGAGAATTGTCCGTTACTGCAGCTCGATAATTTTGTCTGCACTCCGCATCTGGGCGCATCCACAAGCGAGGCCCAGGATAATGTGGCACTGATTATTGGCCGTCAGATCAGTGATTTTCTTCTGAATGGTTCGGTGACCAATGCGGTGAATGTTCCCTCGGTGAGTAGTGATGTCTTGGCCCAGGTAGGACCATATATCACCCTTGGCGAAATGCTCGGTTCGATGCACATGCAGATTTCCCGCGGTGGTATCGAGGAGGTCAATATCGAGTACAGCGGGGAGTTGGCGGATATGAACACCAGTCCAATTACTGTGGCGTTCTTAAAAGGTTTGTTTACCCCGATTTTGCAGGATGCGGTCAATTACGTGAATGCGCCAATTATTGCCAAAGACCGTGGCATTCGGGTAATCGAATCGCGATCGGACCAGGCCGGTGATTTCACCAACACCCTCTCCATCAAAGTGAAGGCGAGTGAGGGGGAAAATGTACTGGTTGGCACGGTGTTCGGTAGAAACGAACCAAGGCTGGTGCGCCTGAACATGTTTCGGCTTGAGGCATTGCCGAGCGGACCGATGCTCCTGGTCTTTAATAAAGATGTGCCTGGCGTTATAGGCGATTTGGGAACGACACTCGGTAAGGCCGGGGTGAATATCTCGAGGATGACGGTTGGTCGGGAAGAGGCGAGCAATCAGAATATCATTCTTTTAAGCACCGATCAGCTGATTTCCCGGGATCTTCTGGCAAAAGTCCAGGCTCTGAAGAATATCGATGCAGCACAGGGGCTCGATTTGAACGGATACTAAACAACGTGGGATCAGTAAGTTTATAATAGATACTCCAGGGCCGAAATGATGGCCTTGGGTTCGTGTACTTTTTTCCGACCAGCTCACAGGGCTGAAGAGGGAAGAGAAAACAGCAAAAAGGAATAGATATGGTAGAAGATACAACAGCAAAAACCGACGCTGCCGAAGATTGTATTTGCGGCGAGGGCAAGGTGCCTGATAAAGAGGGGAGATGTGTGATGCCCGAGGTGACTTTTTCGACTTTTGTCATGTCGCTGAATACTTCGGCCCTCTATCATCTGGGTGAGATCAGGGATCCACGGACCGGACAGACCAATGTCGATCATGACCTTGCTCGGCATGCGATCGATACCCTGGTGATGCTGCAGCAGAAAACCAAGGGTAACCTGTCGCGGGACGAAGAGGAAATGTTGAAAAATATCATTTATGACGTCAAGCTGCGGTTTGTGAAAGCACGAAAGTGAACTGCTTTTTCGTAAATATCGATGGTCGCTAGCGTGCGGAAGAGTGCCGATAAAGGTGTCAACCCTCCAGAGCAGGTGGTAAAGCTGCTGGCACCGTGTAAGGTAAATCTCCTGCTCAGGGTGCTTGGCAGAAGGGGGGATGGCTACCACGAGCTGGAAACCTGGATGCAGAAACTGGATCTTGCCGATGAAATCAGCCTCAGAATCCTGCCGCAACCAGAGATTGTCCTGCATTGCGACGATCCTGATATTCCCGGTGGGGCAGGAAATCTCGCCTGGCGGGCCGCGCAGGCCTTTTTGAAGGCTAGCCAAAAAAGTACAGGTAAAGGTGTCGAGATTCATCTGCAGAAAAAGGTTCCTTCCGGTGCAGGCCTTGGTGGTGGCAGTAGTGATGCAGGAACGGTGCTGCGGGGGCTGAATAGATTGTTTGACCACGAGTTCACTGATCAGGCGTTGGTGAAAATGGCAACTCCGTTAGGAGCCGATGTGCCGTTTTTCGCCGTGGAACACAGTGCAGTGCTCGCTACCGGCATTGGTGAAGTGATGGTTCCTGTGGAGCCGCTTACCAATTGCTCCATTATTTTGGTGAATCCCGGTTTTTCTGTTTCTACCAAGTGGGTTTTTGAAACTTTTGCGTTGACAAGTGATTCTGAAGAATCTAGAATGTCTCCTTCCCGAATTCACGATGTCAAAGCGCTGTCGCTTAACGACATGTGCAATGATCTGGAACAGGTTACCAGCGGTACGTTTTCAGAAATCGAGCAGATGAAGAAAAAATTGCTTGATCTCGGTGCGTACAAGGCTATGATGTCCGGGAGTGGACCGACAGTGTTCGGTGTTTTTCCAGATGACAGGTCAGATATGGTAGCTGTACAGGGTGCTGCCGATCGGTTGTGCCTGGAATATAAAGAGCGAGTTTTTGTTACACGATCGTACACTGGGGCGTAGCCAAGTGGTTAAGGCACCGGGTTTTGATCCCGGCATTCCTAGGTTCGACTCCTAGCGCCCCAGCCAGTTCGTGTGATGTGATCCTGCTCTGCCATACAAAAGAGATGGAAAAATGCCAAAAGTGCTGAAGGTTGTCTCTGGTAATGCCCATCCGACTCTGGCGCGGGAAATCTGCAGTCATCTCGGAATGCCCATCACCGGCTCGGAACTCCGAAAGTTCAGCGACGGAGAGATCTTCGTCGAAATAAGTGAGAATGTTCGTGGGGCCGATGTTTTTGTGGTTCAGCCCACATCCAGCCCGGTCAACGACCATCTGATGGAACTTGTGCTGATGGTTGACGCCCTGCGACGTGCTTCCGCCAGAAGAATTACCGCAGTTATCCCCTATTACGGTTATGCCCGGCAAGACAGGAAAAACGCTCCACGCGTGCCCATATCCGCGAAGGTAGTGGCAGAGATGCTCATGGTGGTCGGTGTGCGCCGTGTGCTCTGCATGGACCTTCATGCTGGCCAGATCCAGGGCTTTTTTAATATTCCTGTGGATCATCTCTACGCTGCTCCGGTTATTCTTGAGTACATCAAGAAAAATTTCGAGGATGTTATCATGGTCTCCCCGGATGCTGGTGGTGTGGAACGAACACGAGCATTTGCCAAGCGCATGAATTCAGGGCTTGCGATTATCGATAAACGTCGAGACCGGCCGAATGAATGTGAAGCAATGCATGTCATTGGTGATGTGCGAGGCAAAACAGCTATTTTGATGGATGACATGGTGGATACCGCCGGTACCTTGTGCAACGGTGCGGCCACACTCATCAAGAATGGTGCCAAAGAAGTTCACGCTTGCTGTAGCCATCCTGTTCTTTCCGGTCCGGCTGTTGAGCGGATTATTAACTCGGAAATTAAATCTCTGGTCGTAACCAACACTATACCGTTACGTCCCGAGGCCGAGGCTTGCGGCAAAATTAAGGTCCTGAATGTTTCCTCGTTGCTGGCAGATGCCATAAAGAGGATTCATAATGAAGATTCCGTCAGTTCACTCTTTGTGTAACGGGCGGGGAATAGATACAGAGAAGAGAGTTTTAACATACACACTCGGCCGCTGAGAGTATCCATACAAACTGGAGATGGCAGGCGGACCAAGGAGGAATTATGCTTCAGGTAGAAATGACCGCTGCCGTACGGACGGTTACCGGTAAGGGTCCCATGCGTCGTCTTCGTAGCGAGGGGATAACCCCTGCAGTTGTTTATGGTGCAGGTGGAGAGGCCCTGGCTCTTCAGTTAGACAGCAAGTCGATGAAGACCAAACTGCTTGAGATTTATAGACGTAATGCTGTCGTTACCATGAAGATCGACGGTGCAGCGGATAGAAGCGTTGTACTGAAAGAGGTGCAGACCGATCCGGTAATGGACACTCTGATTCATGCTGATTTTTGTGAGATCGATCTGGAGAAACCCGCAGTTTTCAACGTGCCTTTGAAATACGAAGGTACCGCTAAGGGTGTTGACCTTGGTGGCCGTCTGGAAACCTATGCGGATTCCGTTATGCTGGAAGGCAAGCCCCTCGATATTCCCAACGATGTTGTGCTGAATGTGGCCGGAATTGCCATTGGTCAGCACCTGAGCTTTTCTGCTATCGCTCTGCCAGAGAACGTGAAAATGGTTTCCAAGGCGGATGCTCCTTGTGTTGGAGTTGTGAAGTAATATACCGTTCATGCTGTTCCGCCATTATCTGACCCCTTAGGGGGGCAGGATGAGTGGATGGTTATGTTGAAGCAAATCCGGAGATGGTGTTACCTTCTCCGGATTTTTGCATTTATGCAGGCGATATTCTCATGACTGATAATGAATTTCTCTTCATCGGTTTAGGTAACCCTGGACCAAAATATAGTGACACCAGGCATAATGTCGGCTTCCTTGTTGTGGATGAACTGGCAAGACTTTGGGGAGAAACGATTACTTCGCAGAAATGGGAGGCGCAATTCTGTCGTCTCAGCCGGTGGAGCTCGCGACTGACGCTGATCAAACCGATGACCTACATGAACCTCAGCGGCCGCGCAGTTGCTCAGTTCGTCAATTTTTACCGGATTCCCGTCGAAAATATCGTCGTTATACATGATGATCTCGACATGCATCCCGGTCGACTTAAACTTGTGACCGGGGGCGGGGCTGGTGGCCATAACGGTATTCGATCTATTACCCAGCACTTGGGGGACAATGGTTTTCATCGCCTGAAGATTGGCATCGGCAGGCCTGGAAAAAATGGTGTTCATCCCGACTTTCCCGTGGACCAATATGTCCTCTCGGCTATGTCACGGGACGAGGTTGAGCTTATGAATGAACGGATTTCCAGTATTGAGGATGGCCTTAAATATTTCGTCAGTGATGGTCCGGCCCGGGCCATGAGCCTTATCAACAGCATCAAATAAGCTGAAAATATTGTTCAAGAGTTCTGTGCTTTTATGCCCTTGACGACTTTCCACGGAAAATCAGGGCATGTTTGTGCTAGATATGGTATAGTGTTAAATAACGTTTGAAGATGTAAAGACGGTTCGCAGGTTTTGTGGACCGTGATTCAATGTATGCCTGGATTGACAGAAAGTTGTCATTTGAAGCCCAGGTTCTCATCTGAATGTCATGTGAAAATTCTTTCGCATGCGGGGAAGTGTTTCCCTGTCTTTCTAGTATTATGATATTTTCCG
Organism: Desulfopila aestuarii DSM 18488; assembly: GCF_900143695.1. Taxonomy (GTDB): domain Bacteria; phylum Desulfobacterota; class Desulfobulbia; order Desulfobulbales; family Desulfocapsaceae; genus Desulfopila; species Desulfopila aestuarii. The sequence goes on along the minus strand of NZ_FRFE01000019.1, from coordinate 50,690 downwards.
ACAGAGGTGAAAGCAGTGTTTGCTGAAGGTGATATGGCGGTATATCCGGCCCATGGCGTAGGCGTTATCAAAGCTATTGAAAAACAGTCTGTTGCAGGTGTCGACCATACATTTTATGTACTGGAGATCCTGGAGAACGGAATGACAATCATGATTCCGACAGCCAGCAGTCAGAATGTAGGGTTGAGAGCAATTGTCAGCAGCCAGCAAGTGGATGAGGTCATCGACATTCTGGAGGAGAGGGATATCGAGATTGGAAGCCAGACCTGGAATCGACGTTACCGTGATTACATGGAGAAAATCAAAACCGGTTCCGTTCACGAAGTCGCTGAAGTTCTGCGAGATCTTTTCCTCTTGAGTGTCGATAAGGATTTGTCGTATGGCGAGAGGAAGATGCTCGACACAGCCAAGAACCTCCTGGTAAAGGAGCTTTCGCTGGCGCAGAAAATTGAAGAGGCTATGGTTTCCAAGCGCATTGAGACGATTTTTGCGTAAACGCTGACTTTCTGCAGGAAACAGCAAAACAGACCGTAAAACTCTCTATTGTCTTTTATTGCCGTGCTCGACCTGCTGCTGCAGTGACGTGGCAGGGCTTCCTCCCGATCCCGGGTATGATGCCGACACAGGCACACCACAGAGAAACACCGCATATCTGCTATGGAAGTGACAGTAAGTGATGAACCGCTCGCTACAGAGCAGAATGCGGAACAGGTTGTTATACGTATCGATGCTACTCAGGCCGGAGTGCGGCTGGATCATCTTCTGGTGCAGTGCATTCCCGATAGTTCACGATCGCGGATCGGTGCGTCTATTCGTTCCGGCCATATATTGGTAGATGGTGAAGCGAAGAAGGCTGGTTACAAACTGAAAAACGGCGAATTGGTGAGTGGTAGCCTGATTGATACTCCGCCGCTAGAGGTGAGCCCGGAACAACTTGAATTTCCCATTCTCTTTGAGGACCCATCTCTTCTTGTTCTCTCCAAACCCCCTGGACTGGTAGTCCATCCTGGTAGCGGCAATCATCATGGTACCCTGGTCAACGGGTTGCTGCATCACTGCGAGACCATTGCCGAAGTCGGTGATGCGGCGAGGCCGGGCATCGTTCACCGCCTTGATAAAGATACTTCCGGGATAATGGTAGTTGCCAAGAATGATCAGGTCCATAGGGCGCTGGTTGAAGCTTTCAAGGCGCGGGAGGTGGAGAAAGAGTATATCGCGCTGGTTTTTGGGATCCTCGACCAACCAGAAGGGCGGATTGTTGCGCCTATCGGTCGTCATCAGAACAACAGACAGAAAATGGCTGTCCAGGAAACCACAGGCAAATATGCGGTGAGCAACTGGCGAGTTCTGGACGAGTATGAAAACCGCTTCAGTAAGATACGAGTCAAGATTGAGACCGGCAGAACTCACCAGATACGTGTCCATATGGCTCACCTTGGGCATCCGGTGGCCGGTGATACTATCTATGGTCCAAACAGAGACAACAAACCCTTTCCTCGTCAAATGCTCCATGCATCCCGTATCGCCTTTAATCATCCCATAACAGGTGTAAATCTCCACTTTCGAGCTCCGATCTGGCAAGACATGCAGGAGATTTTGGATCAGTTGGCCACAGGTGAGGGACTTTAGCATGATTATCGCCATAACCGGCGCTGTGGGCTCAGGAAAGAGCAGGGTGGCAGCGATGCTTGCTTCAGCACTGAGCTGTGACTGTATCGATACCGACATGGTTTGCCGCCAATTGTTGATGCCAGAGCAATCCGGATGGTTTGAGCTGAAAAAGCAGTACGCGGATCGCTTTTTTGCCGATGATGGGCAACTGGATCGAACCATGCTGCGAGAGGCTGTTTTTGCCGATCCGACAGTGCGGCAGGATTTAGAAGAGATCCTTCATCCGCGGGTTCGACAGCTGGTGGCGAAGGCGGCAGAAGATGTTGCGGCGAAAGGGAAGTATCTGCTTGTTGAAGTACCCCTTCTTTTTGAAGTGGGTTGGCAAGAAGATTTCGACTGTGTGGTGGCTGTTTATGCACCGACATCGGTATGCGGTGCCAGAACCAGCCAGAGGGACGGGGTTCCCCACCAGCAGGTAGAGTCGATCCTCTCCCTGCAGCTCTCTTCTGAAGAGAAGGCTAAAAGGGCCGATTTGGTGGTGAATAATGGTGGTATCTGGGCAGCTACGGTACTGCAAATCTCGCATCTGGTCCGTCAGCTCGAATCAAATGGTTTGGAATAGATAAACGCTCGAGAAATCGGTCGTAAAAAGCTTGACACGCACGGAATGAGCACGTATAAGAGATGGAGTGGCGAGAGAAGAATCCCTGCCTTCTAATGAGTCTTTCGTTGTTCCGGCAACACAATCCAGCGTCTCATAGCACACCCTTTCAGGTAGGTGTATTCCCAAATTCAGTGATCGGCTGAAATGTTGCGATTCCATGTGAATCATTTCCATTATTCCACTCTATTGCCAATCTGAAACACAACACAATATAGACCTTTAGCAAAAATCAATGTGCTGGCGATTCGTTTTTGAAATCGAGTCGTTATTGGCTGCTTAGGCTGGTCAGCGAATCATGTGTTCTCCGTAAAGGGGAGCATCAGCATGCTGTAACAATACGTCAAAATAATCCTGCTAACTGTCTGTGGACTCGTAAGAAAGTCCTTAGAAAATCAGGATAATCACGCGAAATTAACATGAAATATATAGAACGCTGGTTTACGTCCTTTTTTACGAAACCAACAAGAGTTCCCAAAGGAGAGAGGTTTTAATGAATCTTGCGGAATTGAAACTGATGAAAATCGGTGATCTGGTAAAGCTTGCCCGTGAATTCAACGTAGAAGGCTTCAGTTCGATGCGTAAGCAGGAGCTGATTTTTGCCCTCCTGCAGGCCCAGGCCGACAAGGATGGCAAAATGCGTGGCAGTGGTGTCCTTGAGATCCTGCCCGATGGTTTTGGATTTTTGCGGGCTCCCGATTATAACTATTTACCGGGCCCTGACGATATCTATGTTTCACCTTCGCAGATCCGCCGGCTCAATCTGCGTACAGGCGACGTTGTTGATGGTCTGGTACGTGCCCCCAAGGAAGGCGAAAGATATTTTGCCCTCCTGAAGGTGGAGAGTGTCAACTTCGATCCGCCAGAGGCGTCCAAGCAGAAAACGCTTTTTGCCAACCTCACGCCCCTTCATCCCAATGAAAAATTCATTCTGGAGTGGCAACCTGACAACTATTCAACCCGTGTTATCGACATGTTCTGCCCGATTGGCAAGGGGCAGCGAGGGCTTATCGTCGCTCCGCCCCGTACCGGTAAAACGGTGCTGATGCAGAAGATCGCGAACTCCATTGTTAGGAACCATAAAGAGGTCTACCTTATTGTTCTGCTGATTGATGAACGACCGGAAGAAGTCACGGAGATGACCCGATCGGTAAAGACAGCCGAGGTGGTCAGTTCAACTTTTGATGAGCCGCCGCAGCGCCATATCCAGGTGGCTGAAATGGTCATCGAAAAGGCCAAACGACTGGTTGAACATAAAAAAGATGTCGTGATTCTGCTCGACAGTATTACCCGGTTGGCGCGAGCGTATAACACCGTCACGCCTGCCAGTGGCAAGATTCTTTCCGGTGGTGTTGAGGCAAATGCCCTGCATAGGCCGAAACGGTTCTTCGGTTCTGCCCGAAATATCGAAGAAGGCGGTAGTTTGACTATTATGGCCACGGCTCTTATTGAAACCGGCAGCCGGATGGACGAGGTTATTTTTGAGGAATTTAAAGGCACCGGCAACATGGAGCTGGTTCTTGATCGGAAGATGGCCGATAAACGTATCTTCCCGGCCATTGACATCAAGCGTTCCGGAACCAGGAAGGAAGACCTCTTGCTGAAGCCTGACGTGCTGAATCGCATATGGATTCTCAGGAAACTGCTGAATTCCATGAATCCTGCGGATTGCATGGATTTCCTGGTGGATAAGCTGAAGCATCAGAAGAGTAATAAGGATTTTCTCGACTCGATGAATGGTTAAGCGTTCGAGGGGACCTTGTCGCCACCGAAAGAATTGGCCTGAGAAATTCGGGTTATTTTTGTTGAAATATTGCTACGCCTCGGTATAATGCACACCTTGTGTCTTTGAAACGAGGCAGTTACTGCTTTTTGAACACCACAGTTGATGTGTTGGAGGAATACAAAATCATGAAGAACGGTATACATCCGGAATATAATAATTTGACAGCTAGCTGTGCCTGTGGCGCAACATTTGAAATGGGCTCTGTGCTCGATGAGATCAAAGTTGAAATTTGCTCTGACTGCCATCCTTTCTTTACCGGCAAACAGAAGCTTATCGATACCGCTGGTCGTATCGAGAAGTACAAGCAGCGTTACGCTAAGCACTTCGCTGATAAAAAATAAGCACGCTTCATCGGCTTTTTTTTTCTGTCGTGAAGAGGTTTATTGCTCTTCGTGGCAGCAACAGCAGTTGTATCAGGTCCACAGTTGTGTTTTCACATGACTGTGGACTTTTTTCATTGATCTCTTGAGTTTTGGATGGGATGCTTTCGGCAGTCCCGCCCTGATTCCAAGATTCCATCCCCGCAGCTCTAAGCATGCGGGCTTTCGTATCGAATTCGGGTATCTGTGAGGTTATCATGTTAGGGAAGTTTGAAGAACTGCAGGATAAACTATCCGAGCTCGAAGGCCGTCTTTCCGATCCGGCCCTGGTGAGCAACCAGAAAGAATATCAGGCTGTTGTCCGTGAACATTCACATTTGAGCAAGTTGCATGCCCTGTACGAAAAGTACAGGCAGGTAAAAAGCGATATTGCCGACAACAAACTGATCGCCCGCGATGAGGATGAAGATCCGGAGATGCGGGAACTCGCCCGAGCAGAGTTAGTTGACCTGGCGGAGAAAGAGCGTCAGATCGACAACGACATCAAGGTGTTGCTGTTACCGAAGGATCCCAACGACGATAAAAACACTTTTCTTGAGATTCGGGCCGGAACCGGTGGCGATGAGGCGGCATTATTCGTGGCCGACCTGTTCCGCATGTATTGCCGATTTGCTGAGACAATGGGCTGGCGAGTAGAGACCATAAGCTCTAATCCGCTCGGAATTGGCGGGTTTAAAGAGATTATCGCCCTTATCAGCGGCGATCAGGTCTACTCTAAGCTGAAGTATGAAAGCGGTGTGCATCGAGTTCAGCGCGTACCGGAAACAGAGACCCAGGGGCGTATCCACACTTCTGCCGTCACAGTAGCCATTCTGCCAGAGGCCGAGGAAGTGGAACTCCAGATCGACATGAACGAGTTGAAGTTTGATGTATATCGTTCATCCGGTCCCGGCGGCCAGAGCGTCAACACCACAGATTCCGCTGTGCGGGTCACCCATCTGCCCACAGGATTAGTGGTAACCTGTCAGGACGAGAAGTCCCAGCATAAGAATAAAGCAAAAGCTCTCACCGTTCTACGGGCCAGACTGTTTGATCAGATGCAGCAAGAGCAGCAGGATAAGATTTCCAAAGATCGTAAAAGCCAGGTCGGTTCAGGTGACAGAAGCGAGCGGATTCGGACCTATAATTTCCCGCAAGGCAGGTTGACCGATCATCGTATCAACCTGACGCTGTACAAGCTTGAGACGATCATGAACGGTAAACTCGAAGAGGTTATCTTTCCGCTCATTGCCGAAGATCAGGCCAAAAAACTTAGTAAAGTACAATGATTTGAGGGTTACCGACCCCTCTTCTTTATAGGATGCAGACAGCCGAACTTGTACACTACGGGATAACCGAACTGAAAGGGGCAGGTATTCCGGAGTGCACAAGTGATGTCCATCTTCTGCTTGGCTTCTGTCTTGGGAAAAGCCGGACTCAGCTCTTGCTGGCAGCGAGGGAAGAGGTATCGACCAGGGCAGAGCAGTTGTTTGTCGGCTTGCTGCAACGCCGGAAACAGCGCGAACCGCTGGCTTACATTCTTGGCGAACAGGAATTCTGGTCTCAATCCTTTTTTGTCAATCCTTCAGTTCTCATCCCGCGTCCCGAAACAGAGTTTTTGCTTGAAACCGTTTTTGAAGAGTCGAAATCCGGTAAGGGGTTTGGCCAAGGGGCGGTACTTGATCTTTGTTGCGGGAGTGGGGTTATTGCCATTATATTGGCACTTGAACTCAAACGGCAGGTGGTGGCAATTGATCTTTCTGCAGCAGCACTTGCTGTAACTGGTCAGAACTGTCTGCGGCATGGTGTGAACCAATTGGTCATGCCGGTACGGTCTGATCTTCTATCGGCGTTACGAAACGATCGTAGTTTTTCTCTGGTGGTTTCCAATCCTCCCTACATAGCTACTGCTGTCGTTGAAAACGAACTTGAGCCAGAGGTGCGGGAACATGAACCATGGCTTGCGCTGGACGGAGGTGAGCGTGGGCTTGATCTTATTCAACGCATCCGCGATGATTTGCCCCGGATACTTTCGCCAAACGGTCAACTTTTTATGGAGATCGGCTATGATCAGGGGGAGGCGGTGGCGGAGATGTTTGCTGCCCATCAAGTGGGCTTGAGTGATTTTTACGATATACGGATTCTCAAGGATTATGCAGGCCGCGATAGGGTACTGCATGCCAGAATACGATAACAGGCGAAAAGGAAGCGAATGGAAAAGCTCATAGTCGAAGGCGGAAGAAAGCTGCAGGGGCAGGTACGAATCAGCGGTGCAAAAAATGCGGCGTTACCGCTTATCGCCGCTACCTTGCTTGCACCGGGAACCCATGTACTCCGCAATGTCCCAGATTTGCGGGATACCAGGACCATGTTGCGACTTCTGGAAAATTTAGGTGTGAAACATTCCCGTCAGGAAGATGTGCTGACCATTGACGCCACGGATATAATTTATTCAGAGGCTTCTTACGATCTGGTCAAGACCATGCGCGCTTCCGTGCTGGTGCTGGGTCCGCTTCTGGCCCGGCTTGGTAGAGCAAAAGTATCGTTGCCAGGTGGCTGTGCCATCGGTGCCCGCCCCATCAACTTTCACATCAACGGCCTGGAACTTCTCGGGGTGAAATGTCTTCTCGAAGGCGGCTACGTCGATGCTTCTATCGACGGTCGAATGAAAGGGAATGTCATCTATTTTGATATCCCGTCTGTTACGGCTACCGAAAATCTTCTCATGGCGGCGGTACAGGCTGAAGGGAAGACTGTATTGAAAAATGCGGCCCGTGAACCCGAGGTGGGCAATCTCATCGATATGCTGAATGGCATGGGTGCACGGATTGAAGGAAAAGACACGGACCGGCTCACTATTTATGGTGTAGAGACCCTTTCTCCTGCCAACTGTGCCATTATCCCGGATCGGATTGAGACCGGAACGTATTTGATCGCTATCGCCGCAACCGGTGGTGAAGGGACGGTGACCCACTGCAATCCTGTACATCTTCCGGCCTTGCTTGAAAAATTACGTGCCACCGGGTTGGTGATTGAGGAAACTGAAACCACTATCACCGTTCGTCAGCCGGCTAATGGGGTTTTGAAAAGTGTTGATATCACCACCATGCCTTATCCCGGTTACCCCACCGATCTCCAGGCCCAGTTCATGGCTCTTATGTCGCTTGGCTCCGGTGTGTCGGTTGTACACGAAACCATTTTTGAAAACCGTTTCATGCATGTGGCCGAGTTGCAGCGACTTGGCGCCGATATCAAGATCGATGGTCACACCGCCATGGTGAAAGGGCGGACCATGGAAGGGTTGAGTGGCGCACGGGTTATGGCCACTGATCTGCGAGCTAGCTCTTCGCTTGTTATTGCCGGTCTTGCCGCTTCTGGACGCACAGAGATTTCCCGTATTTACCATCTGGAGCGTGGCTATGAAAAACTGGTGGAAAAGCTGGCAGGTCTCGGTGGCTCTGTGTGGAAGGAGCAGGAATAGTACTTTCCAGATTTTGCTTCATTTTTCGCTTCCTTCTTATCTACTTTGACGCGTCGTTTTGACTGGCGCGTCATGTTTTCCGCACTACCTGGAAACTCGTGAGCCGGGTTTCAGCTCTCTTCTCCCTGTTTTTTTCTCCGATACTTTATCCTCTGTGTAGTAAGATCGACTTTTTCAAGATTATCATTTACGACTACCGGATTGTTTGAAAATGATATGGAAATATTGGATGTTTTACTGTGATCTGCAATAATGAGATGTGAGAAGCGGGCAAAAAAGGAAATCGCAGTGGAAGAGGTTTTCATATACATCGCTCTGGGTGGGAGGAATAATGAATTTATCTGATATCAAAGATAAAATTCGACAAAAACGAGATATGATTATTGTCGTTTTGACGGTCATTGTCGTGTTGCTATTGATTGTGATCGGCACCAGAATGCAAAAAGACCACGGCATGCGTCAGCGAGCTGAAGAGGAGGCCACCCGTATACCGGAAAAAGTCACATTCGCCCCGCCTAAACAGGTCGGGGAGGGAGGGCAGAAGAGGTCAAGTAAGGCCGCCACCACATCCTACTTCCTTCGACCTACGGCTGAAGAGATGCTGACCCTGATCCGGGACTTGGGGCAGGCTCAACTACCTCAGCAAAACCAGAAGTATGCCGGTTTTAGTGTCATGTGGCCCTGCTATTTTTTCCAGGTGCAAAAAGAAGAGGGCGGGCGGGCAACCGTATTGTTTGATGTCAGTGAGGATGGCTTTGGGGCAACCATTGTGACCGATATCGACACAACCCGTTTTCCGGAGATCCTGCTGACGGAAAGGGGGAAAAAAGTGTGGCTAGCCGGTGAAATTATTGGAGTGGATCCTACCGGTACCGGTAGGATCCATATTTTGAGTGATGAAATCCGCTTTGAAGAAGGGTTGCTGGATGCAATCGATGGCCAAGGAGATGGAAGTCAACGGTCAGGAGAGCCTGCATCAGCGAAAGAGTAGCGGATGATTACAACCACTTCCGAGCGGGGACCGGCTACGATGGCAACGGCAGATACACATTGAATCGCGCGCCGCCCAGCAGGCCGCTGTCAACTGTGATCTCTCCATCATGTTCTGTGATGATCTGTCGCACGATTGCGAGGCCTAGGCCCGTGCCGTCGGCCCGGGATGTGAAAAATGGCTCGAAAATTTTATCTCTATTTTCTTCCGTCACCCCCGGCCCGTTGTCGACGACTGTGATGCGGATGGTGTCCCCTGAGTCGCTAAGTTTTATTTCATCAGCATCAATTTCAATCAGTTCACGCCCCGGCGGACAGAATGCCAGAGCGTTTTGGATCAAGTGGCTGAGAACGGTGAACATCATTTTTCGGTCGGCCCATATGTCAATGGATTCTGAGAACTTGACCGAGATGTTGGCAGACAGCGGCCAGGATGGGGCGGCCTTGGAGACTTGAATAACCTCGCTGAGGCATCCCCGTAGGGAAAACCACTCCCGATTGGGGAGTTCCGGACGGGAAAATTTCAAGAAGTCGGAGATGGTATCTATCATTCTGTTCGATTCCCGCAGGATGATATCAGCAAGCTCGTAGTTGATGAGATTTTCGCTGCCCTCCTGGGAAAACTCATTGACAAGCACCTGGGCAGAGCCGGAAATAGCTGTAAGCGGATTGCGAAAATCATGAGCGATACCAGCGCTCATCATCCCGATTGCCGCCAATTTTTCCGCCTGGCGCATCTGGCGCTCCAACTGTTCTATTTCGCTGATGTCGCGCAGGGTGACGATCTTCTGGTGATCGAAATCCCCAGAGCGCCCATCGTCTTCATGGCGCAAATCCACATGGGAGTAGCCGAGTCGGATCGTCTTGCCGTCAACGCGCTCAAAATCAGTAGATTGCCGCATTCGTGGCGCTGAAAGTTTCAACTGAGAAAAAAAGCGGGAAAATTCTCTGCCAATGATGAGATCTGCCGGATAACCGGTTATTTCCATTGCCGCATTATTGGCCGAGGTGATATTGCCAAAGCGGTCAATGGTCACAATTCCTGTGGCGATGTTGTCGAAAATTTGCTTGTACAGGACCGCTAGGCGGTCATAATTTTTCAGTGATTTTGAAAGCGCCAGCTCGGTTGACTTAACCCGCAGACTGAAGAGGGCACTCAGGATGGCGGCCAGGAAAAAGGTGAGTCCCTGCACAGAAAAATGATTCAGGGAGGTCATGAATCCTTTGTTGCCGACATAGCCGAGTCTGACCAGGTAATCGGGGACAATACCATACAGCTCACAAAAGAGTATTCCGCCATAGAGAAGCGTGGCTGCCGCAGCTGCCACGAGTCCGCCTTTTCTAGGTAGCAGCAGACCACCGGCGATGATGGGAAAGAAATAGACTGAGGTGAAGATAGATTGCGAAATCCCCGTGCAATAAATGAGCAGAGTCGCAAACAGGGTATCAAGCAAGGTTTGGATAAAACCGAACGTCCTTGGCGATACCGAACTCATCAACAGATAGATGGCGGAAGAGATCGAGGCCAGATAGACTGTAAAGAGAAAGCCGATCATCAGCTCCCTCGGCATAAGAATAACTTCAAAACTTGCCCCACCGAAAAAATAACTGACGATGGAGAGAAGGGTATAGAGGACGACGCGCAGCAGCAGCAGCCACAGGAGCTGATGTCGCAGAATCTGGTTGACGGTTTCTGTCTGGCCGGCTCGGTGGAGAAGGAAGGATATATTCATGACCTGTTACTGGATGTCGTATTTTTTGACTTTATACCTGAATGAGCGAAAGCTCATCCGCAGCAGGTCGGCGGCGCGCATCTTGGAGTTGTTGGTCTTTTCGAGTGCATGGCAGATAAGCTCTTTCTCGAGGTTGGTAATTACCTCTTCCATGCCCAATTCGTAGAGTTCATCTTCCTTTATGACAGCAAGAAAATCGCCCTGTTGCCCATGGCCGTCACGTGATGTCTGTTCATGTTGCCTCCCTGTTAATGTGGAGCCCGGTAGGGTAAGGTTTTCCGGAAGGATGATGTTGGAGCTTTCGAGAGCCACACCTCGTTCGATAATATTTTCCAACTCACGCACGTTGCCTGGGAAATTATAGTTCATCAACACTTGCATGGCATAAGAGGATATTTCCCGTACCTCCTTGCCCAGAAGACGTGAATACTTCTCCAGGAAATGGTTGACCAGAAGTGGGACATCACTTTTCCGTTCTCTTAAGGACGGAACCCTGATCGGGACCACGGCCAACCGGTAAAAAAGGTCTTCTCTGAATCTGCCGGCGGTAATTTCATCTTCAAGCACACGGTTGGTTGCGGCAATGATTCGCACATTGATGCTGAGAATCTTATTGCCGCCCACTGGTTTGATCTCACGTTCCTGCAGAACCCTGAGAAGCTTGGTTTGAATAATGGGGGTCAGCTCGCCGATTTCGTCGAGGAAGGCCGTACCGTTGTCCGCTACCTGGAAAAGGCCGAGTTTGTCATGGATGGCACCGGTGAATGAACCTTTGACATGGCCGAACAGTTCGCTTTCCATCAGTTCTTCTGGAATGGCGCTGCAAGTGATCGGGACAAAAGGGTTGCCTGCGACCTTGCTGTGGGCATGGATGGCTTGAGCAACCAGCTCCTTGCCGGTACCGGATTCGCCGTAGATGAGGACATTGGCGGGAGTGGGGGCAACCCGTCTGATCATATCAAAGATCTTGACCATCTCCCGGCTCTGGCCGATGATGCCGGGAAAGGTGTCGGTCACCTTTCCGGCATTGGCATCATTACTACCCTTTTTGATGGCAGAGTTGATGACTGATTTAATCTCGTCAACGTTGAACGGTTTACTGATATAGTCGAAGGCCCCGAATTTCATAGCATGCACCGCATCGTTTGGTGAAGCGAAGGCGGTAATCATGATCACAGGAAGATCGGAAAAATCTTCCTTGATGGCTTCCAGCAGATCCAGGCCACTCATGCCTGGCATGCGAATGTCGGTGATGACCAGGTCGCAACTGTTGTTGCGAAGATGTTCCAGCGCGTCCGTACCATTGGGGGCTGTCGCAACCTGATGTCCTTCCTTGGTGAGCAGGATTTTGAGAAAGTCGCGCATACTGCGCTCATCATCGACAACCAGAATCTGAAACATAGCTACTCACCTCAAAACAACCAGGAGAAGGATGATACGGAAAATTAACGAGAACGTTCTCAAGGAAACAGACAAATGAGGCCAAAAAAAGTCGCATGTATTGGCGTCACGATCATTTTTTTCACGCTACGGTGCGTGAAAAAAAATAGTCAACATCAACTCAAAACGAGCTTACATCTTTTTCATTCCTGTACTTTTCATAAAGCTTCCCCTCAAAGCTTTATGGACGACAGTCTTAACGAATAACACGGCTGGCTTAAGTGTATAATACGATTTGAGATTATTCAAGCAGTTAAACTTCTTTCGTGTTGAATGTCAGCGAGGCGCTGTCGGTGGAAATCAATGTCTCCTTTTCGGTTCGGCTGAGCTGCTTGAGCTGGTATTCCCGCCTACAGGCAGCGCTACGGTTTGCGGCTTTTTCTACATGAACCAGCTGCACCGGGCGGCGTGCTCTGGTATAGCGGGCACCGGCGGCAGTACCATTATGCTCCCGTAATCGGCGGGTCAGGTTCGTGGTGACACCGGTGTAGAGTGATCCATCGGCGCACCTGAGCATATACACGACCCAGTCGTCGTATTGTTCATCTGTTGGATTCGATGGCATAGCGGGTGATTTCGTGGGGAAAAAGGCTGGGCATTGCAAATTCTTCTGTCAGGTGGTATTGAGTGTGAAGTTTTTCTTATCCCCTTTGTTAAGGGGCTCTTTTCAGCATGCGGAATGTTATGGATCAACACAATACACCAGATAGTTTTGAAAGTCAGGCGCTGACTGAACACCTCAGAGAGCTGCGCTCCTGCCTGATTGTCTCCTTTGTTGCCGTTTTTGCCGGATTCTGTCTCTCCTACGCCTTTATCAAGCCCATCGGCAGCTGGTTTTTCAAGCCGTTGACCGAAGTGCTGCCCGAAGGGACCTCTCTTATCTTCACATCCTACCAGGAAGGGTTTTTTTTTATCTAAAGCTTGCCCTCGTCTGCGGGCTGCTTTTGGCGAGCCCGGTGATTTTTTCTCAGATCTGGCGGTTTGTAGCCCCAGGACTATATAAGCACGAAAAACGGGTATTGGTGCCGTTTAGCCTACTCTCCACTTTCTGCTTTATTGGTGGCACCGCCTTCGGGTATTTAGTGGTCTTCCCACCGGCCTTTCGGTTTCTTGTCGGTTACAACAACGAATTTCTTACATCGCTGCCGGCCGTGAGCGAATATTTCTCCCTGGCAATACGGCTTCTGCTAGCCTTTGGGGTGATTTTTGAAATGCCGATGCTGATGGTTTTCCTTGCCAAAGCGGGTATTGTCGATACATCTTTTCTCAACCGTAACCGCAAGTATGCAATTCTTATTAATTTCATTATTGCTGCCATACTCACTCCCACTCCAGATGTTGTCAACCAGATGATGATGGGGATTCCGCTGCTCATCCTCTATGAGATCAGTGTGGTGGCTGTCTGGCTGTTTGGCCGGAAAAAGTTTGTCGACTTTCAGGGTGGTTGATTCATATGTCAGGCTGTTGCTGGAAAATGCAGATATTATAATATCATGAATACGATTATAGATTCTGGATTTCCAGCTGCAGTTACTGTATAACATAAGAATATGTAACCACCGCTGACCTGGTAAGAACGAACGACGAGTGGCCAAAGTTCAATTATTTGATCTGTTCATTTGACGTGTACGTTCTAAAGGTTCTGCTATGGTGGGTCTGTCATTTTGTGTTGCAGTGAAACGTCCCTGCAACTGACATGAAGACAACAACGGAGGAGAACATGATTCTTGCTGAAGAATATAAAAAGGTTGTGAAGATTGGTCGGCCACCCAATATCGCAAGGCTCTTTCCCCATTCACAGGCGTTGATCGTCAGTGGTAAGGTCATCGATCGGGCCATGTTCGCCAAAGGGCGGGCAATGACGATTGCGGCCAACGGCCGGAGTCACCTTGTTATTCGCGGCGCTCTTATGGCGGCACAGAGGGCCGATGCAGCCATTATCGTCGAAATTGCCCGTTCGGAGTGTGGTTATTGTCCAGTAAATTTTTATAATATTGCCCGACAGGTGGATGCTCTTTGCAATGAATTGGGGATTACCGTACCGGTTGCGGTCCACGCTGATCATTACGGGATCAAGAGTGAGGCCGATATCCCCTATGCCAAGATAGAGCTCCCCTCAATGTTTGATGCAGGCATTACCTCGATCGCGGTGGATGCCTCACATATGCCTGATGACAAAAACCTGCTGGCCAATATCGAGTTGAACGCCCTGATTCCTTCCTGGGCCGGGCTTGAGACTGAGGTTGGAGAAATTAAAGGCGCTGAAGGGCTGTCCACCGTTGATGATGCTTCATTTCTTATCAAAGGTTTAAACGCCTACGGTATTTCTGCAGACTGGATCGCCTTGAACAACGGCACTACCCATGGACTTGAGGCCAGTGGTCAGGGGATTCAGGTGGAGCTGACTGCCTCGATCCATAAAGCATTGGAGCCGTTTAGGGTTTCCGGCGCGCAGCATGGAACTTCCGGCAACAGTTCGGAAAAACTCCGAGCCATTGCCAGTGACACATACACTACCAAGGCCAATGTCGCCACAGCGCTGCAGATGGTAAGTTGGGGGCTTGAGGTCAACGATTATGGCAATGCTATCCGCGATGATGACGGCAATTTCCATAAATTGCCCGGTGAGGGAGTAAGTGAAGAACTGTGGGCGGAGATGACAGCCTACGCCGCCAAACAGGGCCTCAAGGGCGGTGACTACAAAAAACTCAATCTGCCGTTCGAGACCAAAATTCTCGCTCAGGAAAGAACAATCCGCGACCGCATGGCCAAGCGGGTTGAGGACTTTGTTTACACACTTTTAGTAAACGTATTTAACGCTGAGGGTACTGGTACCATTGCCAAAGACCTGCTCATGAAAGCTAAAAGTTATGATCTCGGACCAAAAGCTGGTCGCGTCGAGGATGCGGCTGACTGGAGCCGTGAAAAAATTATTGAACGGGCGAAAACGCTGGTTGTCAATTCTGGTCCCGCAGGGAATTTTGACGACTGATTGCACCATGTATATATGAGAAAGCAATATCTTGCGATAAGATAGCTGTCGTATCGTAAATGCGTTACCAATATTCCGGGGATTGCCCTTACAAGGGAACCCCGGATTTTTTTGAATGTTCATTGGGAAAGGAAATGAAGAAGATACTCATCACGGGTGCGGCTGGTTTCATTGGCGCCCACTTAAGTCAAAAACTTATTGCCAGCGGTGCCGAGGTCTGGGGCATCGACAATATTAACGACTATTATGATCCGCAGCTCAAGCGTGATCGAATGGCAACCCTGGCTGAGGGTGAGCGTTTCACCCATCTGGATATCAATATCGCCGACCGAGAGGCCATGGCGCGGTTGTTTCAGGAGCATCGCTTCGATGCGGTAGTGAACCTTGCCGCCCAGGCTGGAGTGCGTTATTCACTGATCAACCCACACTCCTACGTGGACACCAATCTGGTCGGTTTCGTCAACTTGCTGGAGGGGTGCCGCCACTCGGGGGTGAAACATTTTGTTTACGCCTCTTCCAGTTCGGTATATGGCGCCAATACGAACATGCCTTTTTCAGTGCATGATAACGTGGACCATCCCGTATCTCTCTATGCAGCATCCAAGAAGGCGAATGAGTTGATGGCTCATACCTATAGCCACCTCTTTGGGTTACCGACAACTGGGCTCAGGTTTTTTACGGTCTATGGGCCATGGGGCCGGCCGGATATGGCGTTGTTTCTCTTCACCAAGGCGATTCTTGCCGGTGAGCCTATTGATGTGTTCAACAACGGTAATATGGAGCGGGATTTTACGTATATTGATGATATTGTCGAGGGCGTCTACCGGGTAATTTACAAGATTGCTGAGCCCAATGACGATTGGAGTGGCGACAAGCCTGATCCGGCTACCTCCTATTGTCCGTGGCGGGTCTATAATATTGGCAATAATAATAAGGAAAAGCTGCTCAGGTATATCGAGGTGCTGGAGAACTGCCTGGGGAAAAAGGCGGACAAAAATTTCCTCCCCATGCAGCCGGGTGACGTCCCCGCCACCTATGCCAACGTCGAGGATCTGGTACGCGATTTTGACTACAAGCCGGGCACCACCTTGGAGTACGGTATCGGTAAGTTTGTTGAGTGGTATAAGAAATATTACAAGGTCAGCTGACAGACAAGATCCAGGTGTATTGGTAGTTCCTCAATGTGGAATACAAAAAGGGTTGGTGCAAAGAGAAATTTTGCACCAACCCTTTTTTTTATAAAAACAGTCGACCTGAGAATTCAATGGCCGGAGAGCATTTTTCCAGATTGCTTTCAGGCCGCTGGTAGCGTTCCGTTCTTATCTTTATCAATCGCAATCCCTGGCAGGAGAGTCTGGGTTGCCCGAACCCCTTTCCATTGCCGGATGGTACTGGTCAGAAACTGGGAGAGCAGTTCCGCATCCGAGGAGAGCAGGTCGCGGGTCAGGACAATCTTGGCGATAATGTCGATGGAGCCGTGAACCGAGTGGACCTCGCGAACCTCATCCAGTGCCACCAGTTTGTCGAAGATGCGTTGTTCATACTTGCCGTCAACATTAAGGAGGACAAAGGCCATTATTTCGCGGCGCATTTCCGGGTATTCCTGTTCCTTGTGTTCGGCCATCTGGGCCCGAAACTCCTCCATGTCTTTTGGGATAAGTTTGTCTACGCCAATCCCGTATTTCCTTGCTTTGCCTTTTTCCCATTGGTGCACCGAGATGTATAAGTAGAGATCATCGACTGTGCGGTGAGAAAATGATTTAACCAGGCCGCTATTGTTAATGATGGTTGCAAGTGGTCGATAAATGGTGCGATACCAGTCTGCAGCCGCCTTCTTGTAGCTGATATCCTGCTGTTTTTCTTCTGAGAGCCAGGCTTGGTGCTCGCGGATCTGCCATTCAAGGTGAGCGAACTGGCCGAATTCGGTGAGATTAATGGTTTTGGCCAGACCGGCTTTGTCGCGAAACTCGGTCTTTTCGATGTAGAGTCTGTTTTCAAGAGTGTCGGTGGACGGCAGCAGCTCAAGGATGCAGGCGTTGATGTGGGTATGACCCAGCTCTTTGGCTGCTGTGACCCGGTGGTGACCGTCGAGAATGAAATAGTCATCCTTGATCTGGTAGAGTGATACCGGTGGGAGGGCACGACCCTCACGCATCCTCTTCAAAATAGCTTGTAGTCGTTCGTTGCCGGAGGTGTCACGGATAGGATTGAACTGGCTGTCGAAATCGCGATACCGGCCGACGCTGCCGACAATGCGGTCCAGTGGCACCATGGAGTTCCCCCGGTCCACAGAGTCGTAGGCTTGTTCGCTCTCCTGTCGATCGCCGAAGCTCTGGAGCTGGTCACTCTCTTTTCTCTGGGCAAACGGGTTCAGCTTGTTGATAAAATCAAACGGGCTCGATTTCGAAGGTGTAGTAGCCATAGCTGTTGATTACCTGAGTTGTGCCGAACATGCTCGTACGTTCGGCATCATCTTGAAAAATTCTGTGAATATGACCATGCACCATATAGCGGGGCTTGTTTTTGGCCAACAGCTTATGATAGGCATGAAATCCACGATGGCAGGGATCCTCGGCGTCTCCAATATATCGGGGTGGTGCATGGGTAACGATGAGATCTACTCCGGTGCGCCAGAATTTAAACCACATTCTGCGGATGTAGCGGGTCATCTCTTTTTCGGTGTACTGATTGACATTGCCGTTGTACCAGCGGCTGCCAGAAAAACCGGCAATCCTTATTCCATGATGTACAACCAGTCGCCGATGGATGGCATGGCACCCTACCGGCGGTGCAGCATCGTAGCGAATGTCATGATTACCGAGCACGTAATAGAGCGGCACATTGTAGATGGAGCGGAGTGCGGTGAGGTACTCGGGTGGCAGATCACCGCAGCCGATGATGAACTCTATGCCAGCAAGTTCGGGCGGGGGATTGTCACGGTCCAGCAGCTTTTCGGTGACGGTGTCGGCGACAGTAAGAATTTTCATCTGGTTGGCTGGAAAAAGAGCAGCAGCTCATGAGGTTCAACGGGAACACAGCACCTGTCAGAAATGATGATCTCGTAAAAAGTCATCTTTGCCATACAAGCGGGCTAAGCAAAAGTTCGACCCACAACGACGTGAATCGCTTTTGCATGAGATCATCAGAGATAAATATTGGGATCTTTGTCCATAATCTGCAAGGCTGCTCGGACAATTGCGGGAACATCAATACCGCCATTTTTCCACAGTGTCCGCTGTGGCCCATGTTCGACAAAACCATCAGCATAGCCAAGTGTCCTGGTTCGCACCGTATGCAGACCCCTGGTCGCAAGCAGCTCAAGTATGGAACTGCCAAAGCCTCCGGCAATGGCGCCATCCTCTATGGTAACGACTCTGTCAGTGCGTTGTGCCCATTCAAGAATCAGGTTGGCGTCAAGGGGTTTAATAAAGCGCGGGTTGATGACCGCAGCCTGAAAGCCCATTTCTTTAAGCTTTGCGGCCGCGTTCAGCGCAGGGTAGACCCTGTTGCCAACCGGCAGAAGCAGCACATCATCACCTTCGGCGAGCAGTTCACCACGGCCTATTTCCAGTAGCTGTAATTCTTTCTTCATTACCACATTTTCTCCGCTTCCCCGGGGGTAGCGAACCGCCGTTGGTCCATTGTAATTCACGGCGGTGTAGAGCATATGGCGCAGTTCATCTTCGTCTTTAGGCGCCATCAGGACAATGTTTGGAATATAGCGAAGAAACGAGATGTCAAAGACGCCGTGATGGGTCGGTCCGTCATCGCCCACAACTCCGGCACGGTCGATGGCAAAGGTGACCGGCAGGTTGGGAATGCAGACATCATGCAGTATCTGATCCATGGCCCGCTGCAGAAAGGTAGAATAAATTGCCACCACGGGGCGCAGTCCTTCGGTGGCCATGCCGGCGGCAAAGGTAACAGCGTGCTGCTCAGCGATGCCTACATCAAAGAAACGGTTTGGATATTTCTTGGCAAAACCGGCCAGGCCGGTGCCGGTCACCATGGCGGCGGAAATGGCGGTGATGCGTTCATCATTTTCGGCCATGTCGCAGAGGGTGTTGCCAAAGATGCTGGTGTAACTTGGAGACCCGTTGGACGAATGCGGTGTTCCTGTTTCGATATCAAATGGCCCGACACCATGATATAGACCGGGATTTTTTTCCGCCGGTTCATACCCCTTACCCTTGGTGGTGAGAATATGAATGAGGGTGGGGCCGTGGGAGTTATCACGGGCATTGCGCAGGGCGGGGATCAGCTCTTCGTAATCGTGGCCCATGATTGGTCCGATATAGTCGAACTTGAATGCCTCAAAGAGCATACCCGGCGTAAAAAACGACTTGAACGATTCCTCACTTTTCTTGAGGACGCTCAGGATGTTCTCGCCCACATTGGAAAGTGCCGTCAGCCGCTCTTCAATGTGGTTTTTTACCCGACGCATGGTTTTGCCTGTGAGCTTGCGGCTTAGAAAGCTCGAAAGTGCGCCGACGTTGGGGGAGATTGACATCTCGTTGTCGTTGAGGATGACGATCAGGTCCTTGTTCAGGTGGCCGGCATGATTGAGCGCTTCAAACGCCATACCGGCAGTCATCGAACCGTCTCCGATGATGGCAATCGCCTTGTTGCCATTCTGCCCAAGGCTCTTGCCGACCGTCATGCCCAGAGCGGCCGAAATGGAGGTTGAGCTGTGGCCTGTTTCAAAGGCGTCGTAGATGCTTTCCTTGAATTTTGGAAAACCGCTCATCCCCTTGTACTGTCTTAGGCTGGCGAATTGTTCCACCCGTCCGGTGAGAAGTTTGTGGGCATAGGATTGATGACCCACATCCCAGATCAGCTTGTCGTCCGGAGTATTGAAGACATAATGCAGGGCTATGGTCAACTCAACCACGCCGAGGCTCGGGGCGAGGTGGCCGCCGGTCCTGGAAACGGTATGGATGATGGTGTCACGGATTTCCTGGGCGAGCTGGTTCAGCTCCGGCAGGGAAAAGTCGCGGATGTCTTCGGGAGAGTGTACTTTCGGCAACAGCAACGTGGCCGGATCTTGGAGAAGTGTGGTTAACATGTCATTACAATACGTAGAGGTCGACAATCAATGCTGCCGACGCGAAAAACGCTATAAACCGATTTCCAAAATAAAGAGTACCACACCGTGTGCGATCTGCAAACTGGTTGGCATCAGAGGTTGGAAGAACTCAGTTGCTGCGTGTGTAAATATATTCGGCAATCGCCCGTAAAGGCTCGGCCTTGGCATCAAAACTGGAAAGCGACGCAATAGCGCGATCTACCGCCTCCTGCGCCAGGCGTCGTGTCTCTTCTATGCCGAAATATCCAGGGTAGGTAGCCTTGCCCCGTACCACATCACTGCCAGCCGCCTTACCCAGTTGCTCGGTGGTGGCGGTTGCGTTCAGCAGGTCGTCGACTATCTGAAAGGCAAGGCCGACGTTATCTCCATATTCTGTCAGACGGGAAAACTGTTCCTGATTGGCGCCTGCCGCGACAGCACCGGCCTGCACCGAGCAGGTGATCAGTGCTCCGGTCTTGCTGCGGTGAATGGTTTTGAGGGTTTCAAAGGGAAACTCTGTATTTTCTGATGCGATATCGAGTGACTGTCCACCGACCATGCCAAGAGAACCCGCAGCTGTGGCAATAAGCGACATGATGCGCAGCCGGCTGGTGGGTTCAAGAGTGGCAGTTGTGTCATCCGAGAGCAATTGAAAGGCGAAGGTAAGCAGTCCGTCGCCGGCCAGGATTGCACCGGCTTCGCCATAGAGCACATGGTTGGTCGGTTTGCCCCGGCGCAGCTCATCGTCGTCCATTGCGGGCAGATCGTCATGAATAAGCGAGTAGGTGTGGATGCACTCCAGAGCGCAGCTTACCGGCATGAGATTTTCATATGTCTGCCGGCTGTCATCAATTGCACTGCCAGCTGCCAGGCACAGGATCGGCCGGACCCGTTTACCGCCGGCAAAAAGACTGTAACGCATGGCCTCGATATGGGGCTTGAAAGGGCCTTCTGCTGGGAGCATGAAACGCTCTAGTGCACTTTCAACAACGGCGCGTTGTTCACTCAGATAGGTCTTGATGTTCACGTTCTTCCTCGGCAAATGGTACCGCTTCGATTTCACCGTTCTTTTCAAGAAGCAGTTCGACTTTTGCCCGTGCTTCTTCCAGCTGTTCGTTGCAGAATCTTGCAAGCTGCACGCCTTCGTCAAATTTCTTCAGGCTCTTGTCAAGGCTCAGGTCGCCTTCTTCAAGCTCTTGAGTGATCTCTTCCAAACGTGCCAGCGCTGCTTCAAATGTTTTTTTCGCCATTGTTGTGTCCGGTTTACCGGGTAAAAGAGGGTCGAATCCCTCATGAATTCAGTGTAGGATAAAGAGGATTCGTGACCTCGATCGTCTGGGCAGTGATGCAGGCCATGACGATGATGAGCTTCTGAACAGGTCTGTATGCACGCCACGTTACAGCGTTCAATTGCACCATTGAGTCGTTGGTTACTGCTGTTTTTAACAAAGAGGACAGTATATCTATCCCGGCAGTTCCGTGCAAGCGTTGATTTCGGCTATTGTCAGGCCGATTTTTCTTCTATATGAGGCCTGGCAAGGGGTTGTGGATTCATATGTTTAGACTATCTAACTTCAAGAAGTGGCGACAATTATCCGATTTTCATGAAAGAATCAATACTCCGGTTCGCAGGTTGGCTTGCCGTCGATAAAGGCTATTCTGAACACACCGTCAGCGGCTACAGTCGTGACCTACTCGAGTTTGCCGCGTACCTTGGTGATAATCCCGGGCTGGAGATGATGGATGCGGTGAAGATACGTTCCTTTGTTGTGAGTCTGCATGGTCGCAACAGCAGTGCAACAGTAGGTCGCAAGCTTTCGGCTCTCAGAACCTTCTGTCGTTTTCTGCAGCGGCGAGGCGCTATCACTGTAGATCCGCTATCCGGCATCACCGGACCGAAAATCGGGCAGGCCATACCGGTATTCCTCACCGTGGATGAGACATTTGCTCTTCTTGAAGAACCCGGTTCCCGTGATACGTTTATGCTGAGGGACCAGGCAATGCTTGAGCTGCTCTACTCAACCGGTATGCGGGTTTCCGAACTTGTTTCAAGGGACATCCCTGACCTTGATTTCACAACTGAAGTGCTTAGGGTGAGGGGCAAAGGAAACAAGGAGAGGATTGTTCCCGTGGGCCGCCCGGCGCTGGAGGCCTTGAAATCATGGCTACCACAACGACACCAACTCATTGTCGAGCGGGCTGCCAGAGGAAAACCTGCAACTACCGAGGCGCTCTTTTTAAATAACAGGGGCAGCCGTCTGACGAGTCGCAGTGTGGAGCGTCTGGTACGGATGTATGGCGAGAGGGCCGGTATTACCCAGATTGTTACGCCCCACGCGTTGCGGCATTCATTTGCCACGCACATGCTGGAGATGGGAGCTGATCTGCGTGCAGTACAGGAACTTCTTGGGCACGCCAGCCTCTCCACAACCCAGCGCTATACCCATTTAACTCTCGATCATCTTGCCGATGTCTATGACAAGGCGCATCCGCTGTCGTCCGGAGATGAACGAGGGGAGTGAATTGAAAAGTACCGTAAAATTAACACTTACAACACATTCCAGGAATCAGGTTGAAATGAAAATACGATCGACAACAATTCTGGCCGTCCGCCACAAAGGTGAGGTGGTCATTGCCGGTGACGGGCAGGTCTCGCTCGGCAACACTGTTATGAAGCATGATGCCCGCAAGGTGCGCAGGCTCTATAAAGATAAGGTTATTGTCGGCTTTGCCGGTGCCACCGCCGATGCCTTTACCCTTTTTGAAAAACTGGAACAGAAGCTGGAACAATACAACGGCAACCTGATGCGCGCGGCAGTAGAACTGGCCAAGGACTGGCGGATGGACAAGATGCTGCGACGTCTTGAGGCCATGATCATCGCCGTGGACAAGGATCATTCGCTCCTTCTTTCCGGCACCGGTGATGTCATCGAGCCGGATCAGGGCATTCTAGCCATTGGTTCCGGTGGGCCATACGCCCAGGCCGCGGCCCTGGCTCTGGTGCAAAAGAGTGATCTCGGCGCCGAGGAAATAGCCCGAACCGCCTTAGAAATTGCAGGCTCTATCTGTGTCTATACCAATCATTCCATAGTTGTTGAGAAGATATGATTACAACCGATTCGCTGACTCCCAAAGAAATACTGGCAGAACTGGATAAATACATCATTGGTCAAAGTGCCGCGAAGCGGTCCGTAGCGATTGCGCTTCGCAACCGGTGGCGGAGGCGGCAGGTGGCTTCACCGCTCCGTGAAGAGATCATGCCCAAAAACATCATCATGATCGGCCCCACCGGTGTTGGCAAGACTGAGATTGCCAGGCGCTTGGCCTCGTTAGCCCAGTCTCCGTTTATTAAGGTTGAGGCCTCGAAATTTACCGAGGTCGGCTATGTTGGCCGGGATGTGGAATCCATGGTTCGTGATCTGGTAGAGCTGGCCATAGCCATGGTGAAAAACGAGGAAAAAGAGCGCATTAAGGGGATTGCCGAAGCCAACGCCGAGGATCGGCTGCTGGATCTGCTGCTGCCGACAGCAGGAGGAACTCCTGCTGCGGCGACCGGCCCGGAGGGAAACAACTCTTTTACCCTCAAGGATTACAACATGCCGGTGACCACTGAGGCGACGCCTCAGGAAAATTCCACCAGGGAAAAATTCCGGCAGATGCTGCGCGACGGCAAGCTCGATGAGCGTGAGGTGGAAGTGCAGCTGAAAGATTCGCAGTCGATGCCGATGATCGAGATAGTCACCGGTTCTTCTGGGGTGGAGGATATGCAGAGCAGCCTGCAGGATGCTTTTTCCAAGATGTTCCCGAAAAAGAAGAAAAACCGCAAAATGAAGATTCAGGATGCTCTCGGTGCGCTCAAGAAAGAAGAGATGGAGCGGCTGGTGGACATGGACAAGGTGGTAAAAGAGGCTCTCCGGCGTACCGAGGAGTCGGGTATTATCTTCTTAGATGAGATCGACAAAATTGCTTCTCGTTCCGGAGGTGGTGGTCATGGGCCGGAAGTATCACGTGAAGGGGTTCAGCGTGATCTTCTCCCGATTGTGGAAGGCTCCACCATCTCCACCAAGTACGGCATGGTCCGAACCGACCATATCCTTTTTATCGCCAGTGGTGCTTTTCATGTGGCGAAGCCGTCTGATCTCATCCCGGAATTGCAGGGTCGCTTTCCTATTCGGGTTGAGTTGCAGTCGCTTGGCAAAGAGGAGTTTATCCGGATTCTCACTGAACCGGAAAATGCTCTGACAAAACAGTATGTAGCGCTGATGGCCACCGAGGACATTGAGCTGATCTTTACTGACGACGGTATCGAGGCGATGGCCGACATCGCTGTACAGGTTAACGAGAAAACCGAAGAGATCGGCGCCCGAAGGTTACATACCGTTCTGGAGCGAGTACTCGACGCCCTCTCGTTTGATGCCTCGGAGCGCAGTGACAAGAAATTTGTGGTCACCGGAGAGTATGTTCGTTCCCAGCTGGATGATATTGTTCAGGACCAGGACTTAAGCAGATATATTCTATAGAGGTTTTTGATACATGCTGAGAAAACTGTTTGGCCTGGGCAAAAATACAGGCAGGAAAAAAGATCCGGTGGCGGAGCAGCTGGGTATCGATCCGGAAATGTGTTACTGTCCTTCCTGCGGTGACGAGTACCGGGCAGATATCACAACCTGCGCCGGATGCAACATCGCGTTGATCTCTGGAACGGAGAAGCTTTCACAGGCCAAAGAGAAAACAGAGGCTTTTTTCAGCCGTTCCATGGAGATCGGTCCGGAGGAGCCGCGGGTGGCCATCAAGGGCGGCAAACTGCGGGACCTCAAACCCTATCAGTTGCTCCTTGCCAAAGAACGGATTCCTGCGCTTCTTACCGGTCAAGAGGGCGATTGCCGTAAAGGCTGAGGCGGCCCCGACCTCCAGTTGGAGGTCAGATTAGCTGATGCCAAGCATGCCCAGCAGATTCTCGAAGAGGAGTATCTCCGCTCGACCGGCATCTCCAGCCACGATCTTAGTACTGCCGATGCGGTTTTTGATGAAAATGCACTGAGTACAGTCTGTCCGGCCTGTGGTTCAGCGTTTACCCCCGGCGACGATGCTACCTGCCCGGAGTGCGGACTCAGCTTCGGTCAACGGCCGTTGCATTGATAAGATACTTCCGAGCAATTAAGGGGAAGGACTAAATGCTGTAAAAATTAAAAAGGTCAGTCCGGCATAATCCGGACTGACCTTTTTTCACCCAACGGTTTCTGCGCCTTGGTTTCAATTACTGCCGTTGTCGTTCCCGCCATTACCATTACCGTTGCCGTTGCCCCATTTTTTCTTGCGTGGAGCAATAAAAACAGCTTTTTTGCTAAATGATACTGCATTGTAATTGAGGATCTCATAGAGTCGGTCGCTCAGTTCGCGGCAAGGCCGGATAGTGAGATCTTTGGTCACTTCTATATCGACCTCGCCTCTTCCCGGATAGTGGAGGGTGAGTAGTAACGGGCAGGAGCCGTGAAACTGGTAGAGGGTCTTCTTTACTGCTTCAATCTGCTTTCTGCTGATCTTGTCCGAATCAAGCCGAACCTTGACCTTCTCGGTATATTTCTCACGCGCTTCCGGCAAGCTGTCGATGGTTTCGGCGATGATCTTCGGGCCCCGTTCATCCTGCTGGACGGTGCCGCAGACAATCACCGGGTCAGTGGAGGAAAGGATATGTTCGCACTGGGTGTAAGCACTCGGGAAGACCACCACCTCGACTGCTTCGAGAATGTCCTCGACGGTAAGAAAGGCCATGGGGTCGCCTTTTTTGCTCTTATGGTACTTGCAGCTGCGGATTAACCCGCCAAAGCGGACCGGCTGTTCATCCCCCCATTCAGCAAGATTATGGATATCGCTGTCGGTGATGGTTTTGATCTCGGGCATGGCATCGTCCAGAGGATGGCCGGTGATGTAGAAACCGACGGTCTCTTTCTCCCGGGCAAGGCGGGTGCGTTCATCCCATTCGTCGATATCCGGCATCAGGATCTCGTTGATCTCCGCCTTTTGCTCAGTCTCCGGCGCCACGGCAAATAGCGACATCTGGCCGCTCTGCAGATCGCGCTGTACCGCCTTGGCCTGTTCCATGGCCTTGTCGAGCACCGCCATGTACTGTGAACGCTTGCATCCCATGGAGTCCATTGACCCCGATTTGATCAGTGCCTCGATAACCCGTGAATTGACCCGGCGGGAGTCCACCCGGTTGCAGAAGTTGGATAGCGAGCTGTACTTGCCGTTTTGTTCCCTCTCCTCAATAATGGAATCGAGCGCCGATTCGCCAACATTCTTCACAGCTGCCAGACCAAACCGGATGCGGTCGTTCACAACCGTGAAGTCCTTGAAGCTCTCATTGATATCCGGCGGCAACACCTCAATGTCATGCTCCCTGCACTCATTGATATACATCACCACCTTGTCGGTGTTGGTCATATCACAGGAGAGGAGGGCTGCCATAAACTGGGCAGGATAGTGGGCCTTCAGGTAGGCGGTCTGGTAGGAGACCAGGGCGTAGGCGGCCGAGTGCGACTTATTGAAGCCGTAGCCGGCGAACTTGGCCATCAGGTCGAAGATATACTCGGCCTTCTTTTCGTCGATCTTGTTTTCCCGCGCCCCCTTCATGAACTTGACCTTCTCCTCGTCCATGACCTCGGGAATCTTCTTGCCCATGGCCCGGCGCAGGATGTCGGCGTCGCCCAGCGAGTAATTGGCCAGGATGTTAGCGATTTTCATGACCTGCTCCTGGTAGACGATAACCCCGTAGGTCTCTTCCAGTACAGGCTTGATCTGTGGCAGCGGATAGTTGGCGGTGGCCCGGCCGTGCTTGGTCTCGACGAAGTCGTCGACCATGCCCGAGTCAAGCGGTCCGGGCCGGTAGAGGGCGACCAGGGCAACAAGGTCACTGAACTGCTCGGGTGCCATCTTCACCAGCAGCTCGCGCATACCTGAACTCTCCAGCTGAAAGATACCAAGGGCATCGCCGTCGCAAAGCAGCTTGAAGGTCTTGGAGTCGTCCAGTGGGATGGTATCAATATCGAGCTCGATACCGATATCCGACTTGACGTGCTTGACCGCTTTATCGATGACGGTAAGGGTCTTCAGGCCAAGAAAGTCGAACTTGATGAGTCCGGTCATCTCGGTATGCTTCATGTCATACTGAGTGACTGTCTCCTCGTTGGTACCTCGGCAAGTGGGCAGATACTGGGTCATCGGCCCGGGCGAAACGACCACGCCGGCGGCATGGGTCCCGGTATGACGAGCGAGGCCCTCAAGCGTTTTCGATACAGTGATCAGCTCCTGTATCCGGGGATCGCGGTTGGCCGCCTCCTGCAGACGAGGCTCTTCATCCAGCGCCTTTTTGATGGTCATCTTCAGCTGTTCTGGTACCAGCTTGGCGATTTTGTCCACCTCGGAAAAAGGTATGTCGAGTGCGCGGCCCACATCGCGGATAACACCACGTGCCTTCATTGTCCCGTAGGTAACAATCTGGGCCACGTACTTCGCTCCGCCGTATTTTTTACGGACGTAATCGATGACTTCGCCGCGGCGGTCCATGCAGAAGTCGATATCGAAGTCGGGCATCGATTTTCGTTCGATGTTCAAAAAACGTTCGAAGATGAGCCCATGGGGGATGGGGTCGAGGTTGGTGATACCCATGCAATAGGCCGCAAGGCTGCCCGCACCGGAGCCACGGCCAGGGCCGACAGGGATACCCTGGTCCAGTGCCCAGTTGATGAAGTCAGCAACGATCAGGAAATAGCCGGGAAAACCCATGGTGATAATGACATCCATCTCCACATCGAGCCGTTCCCGATACTGCTTTTCGATTTCAGGGGTGAGTTTTCCCAGTTCACGCATCTTGGCAAAGCGCTTTTTCAGCCCCACCTGGCAGGCTTTGGTGAACATCGAATCGAGGGTTTCCCCTTCCACGACAGGAAAGTCGGGGAAATAGTAGTTGCCGAAATCTATCTCAAGGTTGCAGCGATCCGCCACTTCCTGAGTGTTGGCAATGGCTTCCGGGCAGTAGGCGAAGGCCTTCTTCATCTCGTCCGGCGATTTGAAATAGAACTCGTCAGTGGAGAAACGGAATCGTTTGGGGTCGTTGATAGTCTTGCCGGTCTGGATACAGAGCAACACCTCATGGGCATGCGCTTCTTCGCGGTTCAGGTAGTGGCAATCATTGGTGGCAACGAGTTTGATGCCGAACTCCTTAGCGAGTTTCATCAATCCTTTGTTGACTGGGGTCTGTTCCGGAATGCCGTTTTCCTGGATTTCGAAATAGAGCCGGTCACCGAAGATATCGAGCAGCTCACGGGTCTTGGCCCGGGCACCGTCCATGTCCTTTTTGCCGATGAGATACGGAACCTGGCCATGGAGACAGGCGGTGAGGGCGATAATGCCCTCGTTATGCTCGATGAGGGTCTCCATGTCGATACGCGGCTTGTAGTAGAAACCCTCGTGCTGAGCGATACTCGCCAGCTTCATCAGGTTCTGGTAGCCGGTAATGTTCATTGCCAACAAGACGATATGGTAGGCGATCTGGCCGTCGACCTGGCCTTTTTCCCGACGATCTGCTGGAGCGATATAGAGTTCGCAGCCGACAATAGGCTTGATATCTGATTTTTTGGCCTTGGTATAAAATTCCAGTGCGCCGAACATAGCGCCGTGGTCAGTGATGGCGACGCTCTCCATCCCGTATTCCTTGCACTTCTTGAACAGGTCGGGGAGACGGATGGCGCCATCTAAAAGACTATACTGGGTGTGGACGTGAAGATGAGTAAAACCTGCAGACATACGCGTTACTTAATTCCTTTTGTTCCTTCCATGAGTGCATCTGTAAAGAGAGCACCTTGAGTGGCAGAGCCGGAAAGATTTGCTTTAATGAGGTTGGCGCCACTGAAATCAGCCTGTGTGAGGTCGCAACCTGTGAGATTGGCCCCGGGGAGGTTGGTGACTCGTAGTTTGGCGTTCTGCAGGTTGGCGCCCGAGAGATCGGCTCGTCGCAGATTGGCGCCGGTAAGGTCAGCTCCTGCGAGATTGGCCCCCGCAAGATTGGCGCCGACCAGTTCCGCCCCGCGGAGGTCGACGCCGGCAAAATTGCAGGCCGGACAGTTCCTGGCGGTGGTGATCATAATACGCTTCATCTCCTCAGGACTCGGTTCCGGAGCTGGCGGTGGCTCGGGTACTGTCACCTCCGGCGCGATTTCCCGGGTGGCTGGCGCGGCAACCGTCTTATTTTGCTCTTTGAGGTATGATGTTCGTTTTTTGCCGGCTCCAAGTGAGATAAGTGCAGCCGGGATGGTGTCGAGGACTTCTACTGAATAGGCTCTGGCGCCATTCTCGGTGAAAAAGATGTAACCTTTGCCACCTGGATATTGAGCAACGGAGTAGCATCGCATATCACCGAAATGCCACGTGTCGAAATCAAGACAGACCATGTCGTCGGAAGTGATGTCCCACTTGCCCGTGTCCGTTTCACCGCCACGGTTCCTGGCCGCAAGTTTCTGGTTCTCTTTGAAGAGTACCTGGGCGTCGAAATCAATCGAGGTTAAGTGCAGGTTTTGGCCAGCTAGGAGCGAATGGAGTGACTTTGCGCTCAAGGTGTTTTGCCCGGCTTGAGGCATCTGATCCAGACTGTTGATCCCGCATCCGGGAATTGCAGCAAGTATTGCCGCCATAGCAGTTGTAACGATTCGATTTTTATGAATATTCATACAGTTCTCTGGCTGAGATAAATGGTATTTTATGACTTTATTGAATTTCAGAATTGTTTTAGCATACCCGAACCATTTTTGCACAGGAAAGAGGGATAGTTGGAAGAGAGGGGAGGTTTCTTTAATATGCTGAATTCAATAACAATATCGATCTTGTAGCTGATGGTTGAATTTCACGGTAAAAATTGTTTTCAATCTCAAAAGCTGTAAGAGTCAGCCATTCAGCGTTGAGGTGCATTGATTATTGTTAACTGGCAAAACTATTTTTATCTGTCTCGTAAGGTCGGTGTGAATGTTTGCCGATGATCTCTTGGTATCACCACTGGGACTCCTCATTTCAAAAAATACGACGGTAGCTGCCTTATTGTTCTGGTTGCCTTGAGTTAGTTAAATATCTATGCTAATGAGCAAGATACATTCGCTTTCAATGTCCTAGTCCTGACAAATTCGAAAAAAGATGCGGTTTGAACCGCTCAATATACTACGAGGTGCTGGAATGCAGGTCAAACAAACGTCCATTTCCCGTTTTTTCCAAATGGAATCCGCAGGTGGTATCTGTCTTATGCTGGCGGCCTTAGCGGCAGTGATGGCGGATAATTCACCGTTACAACCGTTGTATGATCAGCTGCTCAACATGCCGGTGGAGGTACGTGTCGGTGCACTGCAGATTGCCAAGCCGCTTTTGCTCTGGATCAATGACGGGCTGATGGCAGTCTTCTTTTTTCTGGTAGGCCTTGAGCTGAAAAGGGAAATTGTTGAGGGCGAGCTGTCGGACATCCGCAAGATCGTTCTGCCCGGGGTCGGTGCAATCGGTGGAATGGCTATCCCGTCACTGGTTTATGTGTTGTTTAATCTCGGGGATTCGCTGGCGTTGAAGGGCTGGGCTATTCCTGCGGCCACCGATATTGCCTTTGCCCTGGGTATTTTGGCGTTGCTTGGTCCGAGAGTGCCGTTATCGCTCAAGATCTTTCTCACCTCGTTAGCCATCTTTGACGATATGGGGGCGATTGTGATTATCGCTCTTTTCTATACTGCCGATCTGTCAATCACTGCGCTTATCGTGGTGCTCGCCTGCTTGCCGGTACTGTTGGTGATGAACCGTCGTGGTGTCGAGTCGAAAAGCGCCTATATTTTTATTGGTATTATCATGTGGGTGGCAATGCTGAAGTCTGGCGTGCATGCGACCCTGGCGGGGGTGATCATGGCGATGTTCATTCCTCTGCGATCAAAGAGTGATGAAAACTTCTCGCCCTTAAAAGATCTCGAACATGATCTGCATCCGGTGGTGGCCTTTATGGTGCTGCCGATTTTTGCCTTTGCCAATGCGGGTGTCAGTGTTGCCGGGATGGAATTTGAGCAGTTTCTGCATCCAGTGCCGATGGGGATTATGCTGGGGCTGTTTGTGGGTAAGCCGATTGGTATTTTTGTCATCTGCTGGGCGGCTATCAAGGTTGGTCTTGCCAGATTGCCGGACGGGATGAACTTCTTATCCCTCTACGGGGTATCAACCTTGTGCGGGGTAGGTTTCACCATGAGCTTTTTTATAGCCACCCTCGCATTTGGGCAGGCTGATGTGGACCTGATCTTCGATGAGCGGTTGGGCGTCATCCTGGGTTCAGTGCTTTCAGGGGGGCTGGGTTACATCCTGTTGAAGAGGGCGCTTCGGAATCACACAGCCTAGCAGGTTTTCCCTGAAGAATACCTGAACCTTAAACGTCAACAGCCGGGCCCGTTTCCTCCTCTTCTTCCAGGTCGTGGGCTTCTTCTCGTGTGCGCATATGTTGGGGCTGCTCCTGCTGTTCTTTTAACTCCCGCTGCTCAATTTTGAATCTCTCCCGCAGTTTCTGGTAACTGACCAGTTTTGTCTCGCGGTCGGAGGGGGTGAGAAAGGCCTCAAGCTTGGTCTTGAGGATGATCGGATTCATCTCCGAATCGATAGCGATTACACCTTCCATGATGATCTTTTGTAACAGCAGTTCCTGATTGGTTCTCTCTTTGAGATTGGCGGCAAAGGGCAGAAAAAAGAAATTGGCAAAGATCAGACCGTAGAGGGTTGAGGTTAGAGCGATGGGGATCGCCTTCAGGATCACTGAGGTGTCGCCGATGCCGCCGAGCATGGTGATCAAACCGACCACCGAACCGATGATGCCGAAGGCCGGGAAGAAGTCAGCGATAGTACGAAGAATGCGCTCGGAATCCTCTCTTCGTAAACGGAAAAAGTACATCTCGGTGTTGAGGATATCCCTGATCTGGGCGGCATGGTAGCCATCTACGAGGCAACCAAGGGCGCGTCGCATAAAGAGGACGGTGGTTTCGTTTTCATGCTGCTGCAGGGAGAGAATACCTTCGATCCGCGAACGAATGGAGAGGTCGATGAGGATGTTGATAATCTCGGGCTCCTTCTTGATCGGACGGTTATAGCCGGTCCAGAGGACCTTGCCGACAATCCGCAACTGGTCTATTTTGAAGCTGAGAAGAGTGGCCGCCAAGGTGCCACCGAAGACGATCAACATGCCAGAAATGTTGAAATAGAGTCCTACGTTGCCGTTCAGGATAAACCCCAGAATAAAGATCCCTACGCTGAGAATCAGGCCGATAATATTTTTCTGCATCATATTATGATGTGTCCTCTTGTTGATGTCCGTCTGGAATGATCCTTTCGGAGGCGTTTACCGCAGTGATAGCGGCAGATTTTTTCAGTGACGTGTCGCTTAGCAATTCGCCAGAAATACTGGCTAACGCAGGTTCTGCTGGTCAGCCGGAACCGGATTGGGCAGCCGTTTGCTGATGATGATTTCCACCCTTCGGTTCAATTTTCGATTTTCAGCGGTAGAGTTCGGTACCAACGGTCGATACGATGCATAACCGCTTACGATAAACTGGTTGGGGTTCATCCCCATGTCTTCAATGAGAAAGCGGGCCACGGTGCTGGCGCGTGCAACGGAAAGCTCCCAGTTGCTGGCGTAACGGCCGGAGTACATGGGAACGTTGTCAGTATGGCCAATCACATTGATCATGTATGGCGTGGTCTGGATGGCCGTTGCCAGTTGCTCGAGTTTATTCCGCGAATCCTGGGTCATCACTGCCTGGCCTGTGTCAAAGAGCAGGTCGCCGGTCAGGATGATGCGCATGGTGTTGTCAACAATTAAGTCCACTGTCGCAAAGCTGTTGAGGTCATTGCTTTCAAGGGCGGATCTGCTCAGCCGGTAAATTTCCTGGATTTTATCCGGTTTCCCTACCCCGATTGGCAGGAATGGTTCGGAGTCGGCAACGGTCGGGGTGGATGGCTGTTGCGGGCTACTCTCGCTTTCCTGATACGCTGCAGTCACACCCGGTTCAGGCTGAGGCGGAATAACCCTGTCCGCTGGAACTTCGACCACCTCTTTTTCGATTCTTGTTTGATCACTGATAGAGGAAAAGGCTGAATCGATGTCGACATCCCGCAAATTGATCGACTCTACCTTCTTTACCGTTCCACCGGTCATGAGCGGCAGGCCGGGGGCAATGGGCGTGATAGGAGGGCTTAAAGCGGAGAATTTGTCGGTTTCCAGGGCCTCTGTAGTGTCGCCGCCGATAATTTCAAGCGCAGGTCTGTTTAAAAAATCCTGATCAGCCGCCTTGTAAACGTACATGGAGAGAAAGAGTACAAACATGGTCATCATCAAATCGGACCAGGCGACTGACCAGTGTGTTGTCCTGGGCATGGCGGAACGGAACGGGATATCGTCCACCAGAAAGACCGTATCGGTGTTGCTGCGGCGTTCTATTGAGACATACTTGGCACCGAAGGGCGGCTCTATCGTCCGTTCTTCGGTCTCTATCGGTTGTTGTGAGTCCATCCTGTCCTCGATACCATGCGGAGCAATGATACGTTGCTTTTAAAGATAGCGATCAGATTGTTCTTTCTGTAGTATCGGCAGGTTCTGACTAAATCACAAGGAAGAATCTGTGATTGACTCGTAAAAAGTCCGATCTCCTTCGTTGCAGATCTTTCACGGTAATTCGCCGTAGCATATATGTACTGTCGAATTTCCGTAGAAATGAAAAGGCCGTTAGAGCGATACAATCGTCACAACGGCCTGATCAGTTCGAAGAGAAACAGTATATTATAGAACGGCCTTTTTGAACTCATCGACCCCAATGCGATCGATAAAGGCACCGGTGCGTTCTTTGGTCTTGGCATTGGTGGTGTAGAAGTCGATACATTTTCTGGCAAGGGCAATGGCTTCGTCATCGCTCAGATCTTCGGCCAAGACGTCGGCTTCCCGTACCCTGCGACCGGAGTTGCCGCCAAAGACCAGGGTCCAGCCTTTCTTTTTGCCGATCAGGCCAAGATCGCGGACCAGACTTTCGGCACAGAGAAAGGGGCAGCCTGAGACGCCGACCTTGAATTTCGCCGGCATTTCCGTGCCCGAAAAAAGCTCTTCAAGCCGTGTGCCGAAACCCAGTGAATCCTGGATACCGAACTTGCACACCTCGGTGCCCGGACAGGCCTGAACATAATGGAGGCAAAGTTCAATGGCCTTACCCTCATTCATGCCGAGATCCTCATAGATCGGCAGGATCTGCTCTTCGCTCATGCCTACAAGGGCGATGCGGTGACCTGAGGTGATCTTGACGATAGGGATATCATATTTCTCAACGACCTCAGACAGCGCTTTCAAGTGTTCTCGCTTGATGACGCCGGCAGGAATGCGCGGCACTATGGCATAGGTTTTCTTATCACGCTGCAGTATGGCCCCCTTGGGCCCGTCAGCTTTTGACATAATGAGTCTCCTTCTTGAAGTAGTAGTATATGGATGTGAAGTTTAGCAATAGAAACTGGGCCAATATTACCTGTTCAGATGATCCTTGCAACTGAAACCAGCCGAGGCGATTCGGTCTATCTTGGCGAATTAACATTTAGAAACAGCGTTTACGTTTCTCTTTGGTCTATGAGCCAGTGGTATTTTAACAAAAATCGTAGAGGCATTATCAGGGACTGGGGATAAGAGAAAAAAACTCGCTTTTTTCCAACACGGGGCTTTGCTTGACGGTTTGGGTGAAATGTCCTTAAAGTATCAGATGTTCTACCGCGACATCTTCCGACAGTCTTCTGCCAGCCAAACAACCTGGAAAGAGGGACAGAAGGTGTGCAGACAACTCGTTTACCTCCTGAGGAATGGATTGCTATGCAGCTCTTTATCGATTTTGACAAGATGACCCGGATATTTGCCACGGCAGCACAAAAAGAGCGGTTCCTGCTCTATGAGCATGAGACCTACGACCTGCTGGCGGCGCTCGGCTCGGAGTCCGTTCTGGAATATCTTCTTCTTTCGAGAAACCAGCGGCTTGGTTCTGATGCCCTGGCACCTTTCTTAGGTGAAAAAGTGGTGCTGAAAGTGGTGAGCCCGGATGTGGTGCACAAATCCGATGTCGGCGGGGTGAAGGTGGTGCCGAAAATGGCCGGCAAAGTGCGTAGTGAGAGCCGCCGGATGATGGATACGGTCGGGCGTCGGTATACCGAATTCCTGGAAGCACATCCCGATCAGTGGCCGTCTGTGTATGTAGGGCTTTCCGGGGAAGAATTGCAGGAGGCAGTGCATAAGCGGGTCAAAGGGGTGCTGATCACCCAGTATCTGCCACCCGAGTCCGAGTCGCTGGGGAATGAGCTACTGGTTAGTCTGCGCTGGACCCGTGAGTTTGGTATGGTTATCACTGCCGGCCTTGGCGGAACGGACACCGAATTCTATGCCGAGCGTTTCCGGCTTGGCCAGGCGGTGGTTTCAACTTCCACCGCCGATGTGAGCGGTGAGGAGTTCTTCGAGCTCTTTAAGAAGACCATCGCCTACGAAAAACTCTCGGGTCAGACCAGGGGTGGAAAACGACTGGTTTCTGATGAGCAGCTGATCGAATGTTTCGGCGCTTTTATTGGTGTGGGCAATTATTTTTCACCCTTAAATGATCAGGCTCCCTATGTGATTGAGGAGCTTGAGGTGAATCCTTTTGCTCTGGTTGATTATGAAATGGTGCCGCTGGACGGCTTATGCCGATTTGCGCTGCCCTATAGGGCCCGGGCGCCACGGGCTATCACCCGTATTGGGAATATGCTCCATCCGGAACGGGTGGCGTTAATCGGGGTCAGTGCCACCAAGATGAACTTTGGCAGAAATATTCTGCAGAATATGCTGACAGCCGGGTTTCCAGCTGAAAAGTTGACGGTGGTTTCACCTTCGGCTGGTCAGATAGATGGCGTTAGGTGTGTGAAAGACATTACCGAGGTGAACGGGGTGGACCTGATGATCGTAGCCGTGGCTGCTGAACAGGTTCCGTCACTTATTGATGAGATCATTGACAACCGGCGGGCAGAAAGCGTGATCCTTATTTCCGGTGGGCTCGGAGAGACTGAAGAGAGTTACGAGCAGGCGCGGGAACTTGTGGAAAAAATTTGTCTATCCCATGGCCGTGAAGGCGGCGGTCCGGTCATTCTCGGCGGCAACTGCATGGGAGTTATCTCACGGATTGGCAGGGTCGACTCATTTTTCACTCCTGAGACCTGCTCGCCAAAGCGAAAGGGACTGCCCCCGAGTCCGATAGCCCTGGTGAGCCAGAGCGGCGCCTTTGCACTGGTGAGGATGACCAAGCTGGTGACGGGTGATCCTGCCTATAATATCACTGTTGGAAACCAGATGGACCTCACCATCGGTGATTTCCTTACCTACCTTGCAGACGATGACAATGTCGGTGTGATCTGCGTTTATGTTGAGGGCTTTCAGGATCTGGATGGCCTGCACGCCTGCCGGGGGATTCGCCGGGCGGTTGAAAACGGTAAAGAGGTAATTGTCTACAAGGCGGGCCGCACGCCGGAAGGGAAAAAAGCGACCTCCGGTCATACCGCCTCTGTAGCCGGCGACTATATGGTCTGCACCTCCTGTCTTACCCAGGCAGGGGCGCTGGTGGCCGATACCTTGGAAGAGTTTGACGGCCTCATCAATCTTGCGGCAATTCTGCACGAGAAGCAGGTGACCGGCTATAATATTGGCGCGCTCAGTCCTGCAGGCTTTGAGAGCGTGGGAATTGCCGATTCGCTGCAGTCGCGGGACTCAATCCTGAAACTGCCGACCTTCTCGGCAAAGACGATGATGGCCATTTCCGACCAGTTCAACCGGGCCGGGCTGGCAGGAATAATGGAGGTGAAGAACCCACTGGATATCAGTCCGGCCGCTCCCGATGTGGTCTATCTGGAGAGTATCCGCGCCATGCTGACGGACGAGAACATCGACGCCGTGGTGACCTCGCTCGGTTCGCTTTCACCGAGTACATCCGATACGCCTGATCCGGCGTCGCCGGCAGGTTGGGTGGGAAATGAGAAGAGCCTGGCAACGCTTTTGCCGCAATTGCAGCTCGAATCCACCAAACCGCTCATCGTCTTCAACGATGCCGGACGAGCTCATGAACCGATCAATGACGCACTGCGAGTCAGAGGCGTCCCGGTGTTTGATAACTGTAGTCTGGCCATGACGCTGCTGGCACGATATACCGCGTATCGATTGAGTTTACGGAGATAGTAGTATCTTACAGGTTATTTTGCGAAAATAACCTGTTAAATAGTATTTATATCTCCTGGATGGTGCGAATGTCGTAATTGTGTTGCAGGAGATGGCTTACCCAGGACCTTCCTGCGCTGGACATGGTGAAACAGGGTGAGGAATGGTTGTCGTAATAGAGCCGGGGGAATAAAAAAATACAGATCATTTCAAATTTATATAAATGATATCGAGATATTTGATGGACTCTGTACGCCTAACTTGCTCTCAAGGAGCTGTGGATGTGTCTTATACGGCTACGGTCCGATATTCTTCAGGAACCGACTAGTGCGGACCAACATGCTAGGTGGTGTGGGGCTGGGCGGGGATAATTACCCGGATACTCGATTGGTAATAAGTATTGCATCAACGACTCCTCTGGCCTATTGGCTCAATAGTCTTTTAGAGAAAAGCCTTTCAAGGCCGGTGATGGATGGAAAATTATAAAATCTTCTGGTTATATAACGTGGCACCTTCTTCTTGTCTCAGGTGCCACATTGGGAATCAACAGCCAGGCTAAAATCTACCATCCGAGAAATCCTCAGGAATCGCCACTCTGGCAATTGCTGAATGTACACTTTCCCAAGTTTGAATCCTGCTATGCCCAACGCTTTTCTCGAACTTACGTTTTTTACCGTGCGGTCATCCCGCACGTGACCAACAAGTACCTGGAGTGCGGTGATCTGCATGAAGGATTCGCCCGTATCCGCTGTCCGGACTGTCATCATGAATACCTGCTTGCATTCTCATGCCGTGGTCGTTGGTTCTATCCTTCATGCATTTTTACGGCACTGAACGGGTGTCTCAATCCGTGGCATCGATAGCTTTTACGTGCTTGTAGCGCTTGAGCATTGTCAGACATATCAGCATCACATTCAAGTAAAAGAATCAAAAGAATGACCATGATTTTAAAAGGGGTTCCTTTCCTAAAAGACTGGAGAAATTGAATTTATTTACTCTGGAGTATTGGCATGTCGGAAGTAAAAGGCTAGTATATCGAGCAATCAGAAGATATATTCGTGATCATTTTTTCCTGAATATCTCCTGTGCGGCCTTTGGTTTGTTGATCTCGATTGGAGACCTTCCCCGAAATCCTGTGTGGTACTATCATGACCGTGACAGATTTACCTAAAAAAGCGAGATTGCTCGTTGTCGATGATGAAGCAGGCGCACGGGAGTCCCTTGAGGCCATTCTTGAAGATGATTATCTAGTGGTCTGTGCCGAAGATGGATATAAGGCTCTGAATGCTATACAAAAAGAGGAGTTCGATCTTGTGCTGCTTGATGTTTCGATGCCATAAATGAACGGCATTGAAACCCTCGAGCAGATCAAAATCTTCGATAAGTCCCTTGATGTGATTATTGTATCGGCCATAGACCGGGCGTTGGAAGCGACGTCAGCCATTCAAAAAGGCGCTTATGATTATATCACCAAACCTTTCGACCCCGACACCATTCTGACCAGAGTTGATCGGGCATTGCAGAAGCGCTATCTCGAACAGGAGGTTTCTTTTCTTCGCTCCGAAATGGCTCAGTTTTCCAAACATGCGCAAATCATAAGTCAATCTCGGCAGATGCAGGAGGTTTTTCAAACCATCAACAAGGTGGCGGGCACTTCCAGCAGTGTGCTTATTACAGGTGAAAGCGGAACGGGCAAGGAATTAATTGCCAGGGCAATCCATACCAGCAGCGAACGAGTTCAAAAATCCTTTGTAGCTCTGAATTGTGCCTCTATTCCTTCAGAGTTGATCGAGAGCGAATTATTTGGTCATGAAAAAGGTGCATTTACCGGAGCGCATAATCGCACCCCGGGTAAGTTTGAATTCGCCAATGGTGGCACCTTGTTACTGGATGAAATTTCGTCGTTGAAAAGTGAATTTCAGGCCCAGCTTTTACGAGTATTGCAGGAGCAGGAATTTACGCGTGTTGGCGGGCACAGGGTAATAAAAGTTGATGTGCGAATCATTGCGGCCACCAATACCTGCAGGCTGAACATGGATGGGAGAGGGGCGTGGCGAGACAATATTTTTGTAGAACGTTTATGGAGAACCGTGAAGTATGAACAGGTGTATCTGCATGCATATGACTCTGTTTCTGAGGCGCGCAGATCGATCATGAGATACTTTGACTGGTACAACCGATCTCGACCGCATTCAGGCCTGAACAGGCGGACACCGGATGAGGTATATTGCGCAACGCTGCCAGCATTGGATCTGGCAGCGTAACCAGGGCGGGTTTTCCACTTAAGGAATGACGAAACCTGTTCAAACGAACTGAGACACCTCTCAAAAAACACTCTTAATGTATAAAAAAAATCACATGGCATGATTGAAAAAACGATTCATCAAACAAAATCAATGTATATAGGTCATCTTATACTCGATTTTTTAAACTGAAAATCTATATCCTGCATGAATCGAAGTACGCTTTAATCGGATGAACCATAATAATTGAATTGAAAACGTGGTTTGTCTTCGAAAAGACCATCTTTTCTTCCTGCAACTTTTGATCTCATGATAGAACGACGAATACAAATCGATGACCTGATGCAGTCGGGTTATTGCTATCTTCTTACCGAACCGGTCGGACAG
The DNA here is from genome assembly GCF_900143695.1 of Desulfopila aestuarii DSM 18488. Taxonomy (GTDB): domain Bacteria; phylum Desulfobacterota; class Desulfobulbia; order Desulfobulbales; family Desulfocapsaceae; genus Desulfopila; species Desulfopila aestuarii. Next base: position 10,691 of record NZ_FRFE01000019.1, on the reverse strand, counting down.
AACTTCCATCAAGAATTTCAGCCTGAACTTACCCCCAGGCAAATGCTCGAACTTGGCGTGTTTGGTGGCAAGTACATGACAGACTGCACAAAGGAATTTCCGTCAGATTGGTTCAAAAATGCCCGATTGTGTTCATCGCGTCATGACCCAAAGCTGAACTTCTTTGGATTAAACGCATCGCAACCGTTATCGGAATGGCAAAAGAAGGGATGGATCTACGAAGAAGATCCACGTGGGTGGTTTCAATGGTACTGCCGATACTACATGGGGCGCCGATGCCGTGACGATGACCGGCAAATCAAACGGTGGCGTGCCATGCGTCGACACATTGCGCAAATCAGAAACAACTGCTTGCAAGGTGACCTCAACTGTCGACGCAAGCAGCGCCAAGCACTCCTCCACTGGGCGTATGATTCGAGAAAAATCTGATTACAACTGCGATGCAGGAGATATGCGGCAGCTTTCCTGACACTGGGGCACTTCCTTTGGACGTAAAACCCATTTTGCAATAATACGCTACCACTATTCAAATAGAAAATTCATTATAATTAAAAGGATTATTATATGAGTCTAAACGAAAAGTTAGGCAATGATTTTGTCATTACCACAGAACTTGGCCCGGTAAAGGGTGTATTGGTAGATGAATCTCTTGAAAAAGCCAGTGCGTATCTTCCGCTAAGCGGTATCAACGTTCACGACTGTCCAATGGCTAATCTGAGGATAAATGCGGTTGCCATGGGAAGCCTGATTCAGAATAAGCTGGGCATTGATGCAATACCTCATTTCACATGCAGGGATCGGAGTCTCTTAGGTACCCAAGCTGATCTTCTTGCTGCCCATGCTCTTGGCATCCGCAATATTCTGGTTACTACTGGTGATCTGCCAAAGCATGGGCCTTATCCCTCTAAGGCGGTATATGATTACAACACGTTTGAACTTATCCGGCTTATTGGAAAGATGAATAGCGGTCTTGACTATAATGAAAAGGAATTCGGTGGAAAAACTGATTTCACAATCGCTTGCACGGCAATGCCGACAGCAAAAAATCTTGACCTTGAACTCGGAAGAATGACAGAGAAAATATCAGCCGGAGCCGATTTTTTTCAGACTCAAGTTGTGTATGATGCTGAAAAGGCGATAGCTTTTCTCAAAGAGGCCAGAAGGTTTGGTAAACCGATATTAACCGGAGTCATGCCTCTTAAAAGTGTGAAGATGGCCCGCTTCATGAACGATAATGTCGAAGGTATCGATGTTCCTGAAGAGGTTATTGCCCGAATGGAACATGACGGTGCGAACGGGATAGAGATTACTTGTGAATTTATAGAGAAGATCGCAGATTATACCGATGGCATTCATATTATGGCGATGGGGGATGTCAAAGGGACAAACCGTATTATTGAATTTATCAATGGTTTGGTTGCCAGGTGATTGGCCAAAATGACAAGATTATGCTTTCCATTCGTTCTTGTTTGTATGGTTTACTCTGCAACTATCTGTTCGGCGCAATCCCAAGAGTATGTGGCGTATTGTAATGAACGGTTTGGATTCTGTGTTGAGTATCCCGATGGATTTCAGATGGAAACACCTCCAGATAATGGTGATGGAATACAACTCTTTGATCGTAATAAATTCATGATGATTGCCAGCGGGATCAACAACGCGACTGACAATACCCTCAGTACCGAAATGGCTGAACAGGGTATGGCCTTTGACTCAATCACCTACCGAAAAGAAGGTGATAACTGGTTTGTTCTTTCTGGGTTCAAGGGTGGGGATATTTTGTATCTGAAAACATATGTAGGTAAAGGTTCAATAAATCATCTGTATATTCAATACGCTGTCAACCAGAAAAAAGAGTATGACACTATCGTGTCTCACTTATCTCGTTCGTTTAAACCTGGGGATTTAACAGAGTTTCACTAGACGAAGATGCAGTATAACGGGAAAGGAGTTGAGTTATGAATATTCTATTATTACCTGGTATCAATCAGAAAACCGAGAAATGGGGGGCTAGCCTTATCTCGGAGTTGGCTCTGCCGGACAGCAGCGTCACCATTCAGCGCTATGGACACTGGGATGGCACCGGTGGTGAACAGTGCATGATGATGGAAGCAGAAATCGAACGATTACGCGGGGTAGAAGTTGATTTGCTGATAGGGAAGTCTGTAGGGGTGGTTGTTGGTCTGCTGGCTTGCCAGAAGTCGGTGATCGCACCGAAACGTGCTGTTTTTATCGGTACCCCGGTAACGTCCTTTATCGAAGAGAACATCGATCTCTTCCAGCTTGTCGATGGGCTGTCTCTACCCGCCCTCTATATCCAGCAGAAAGATGATGTGGTCGGAACTAGTGGAATGTTGTGTGAACGAATCGGCAAGGCGTCACAGACGACCATAGTCGAGGTTCCCGGGAACAACCATCAGTATAAGGATGTAAAGCAGCTGACCCGCCATATCAAAAAATGGCTGGGGGAGCAGTAAAACAACGTCCGTTCGGCGATAATGCCAGGACGGACGTTGTTGTCGGCCGAAAAAAGCATATTGCACGAGGATTAAAAAACCGGCTTATAGTCGAAGAAGTGCCTGGTTTCCAAGCGACGATAGGTATGCGTCTCGGCCCGGGCGACAAAAGAGGAGGTGACGGCACCGTTTGAGGTGAACCGTACGCCTTCGAGGAACTCGCCGTCGGTGACACCGGTTGCAGCAAAAGCGACCTCTTTGGAGCGGATCAGGTCCTGGGCTCTGAAGGTCTTGTCAAAGTCCTTGATGCCGTGCTCGGCGGCCAGTGCCTTGTCCCTGTCATTTTCATAGAAGATCTTACCCTCAAAGTAGCCGCCAAGGCAGCTCAGCGCCGCCGCCACCATGGTTCCTTCCGGAGCAAATCCGTAGCCCATATAGATATCTGCCTTTTCGCCGGTAATGGCGGCGAGGCAACCCGAAATTTCACCCTCGTCGATCAGCTTGATTCGGGCACCGCAGCTCCGAACTTCCCGGATCAGCTGGTAATGGCGGGCCTGGTTCAGGATGCAGACGGTAACGTTTTCCGTGTACTTTCTGAGCGCCCGTGCTGTCCGTTTGACGTTCACCAGCGGGGGCTGGTTAATGTCGATGACGTTGCCCACCTCGGGTCCGACAACAATTTTGTACATCGAGAGATTGGGCACTGACTGAATCGAGCCTTCCCGGGCGATCGCCGCAAAGGAGGTGACGTTGTTCCGGCCATCGGCGGCGTTATGGTAGCCTTCGAGCGCGATGGCCATAACATCGGTCTTTTCTCCGCCCTGACCGATCCGTTCAGGCAGGTTGACGATATCTTCACGGTCGTGAAAGCGGTCGTTAACCACGGCACCGTCGATGTGGATACGGTTCAACGTCTTGATGATGGCAGAGCGGGTGGTGTTGAGAATGGCGTCGTGATCGCCGAGCCCCTGCATCCTGCCGGCGGTCAGTGCGGCAATTTCCGTCGCCCGGACAATTTCCATACCGTAGTTGGTGTTCATAGCTCTTTCTCAGTCCAGTTTCTTTTTGGATTTCGGATCATAACCGCTGGCTTTCGCCAGTTCGTGGATGCGCTGAAGAATATCATTTCTTCGTGCCATCAATTCCTTGCCCTCGATGGTGTCCTTAATCTTCATGGGATGGCTGAACTCGTCGATCAGCTCGATATCAAGTGGGGCCGATTCCAGCCGCTTCATCGCTTCTTTGATCTCTTCGGGGGTTGGCAGGATGATGCCGTAGAGCTGATGCGGGGTGTGCACCAGAGAGTGGCCGCGATTATAATAGGCCTCGGCAAAGCCGCCATCCACATTGATGGCAACGCCGTCGTCGCTGGCCATCTTCGCACCTTTCATATAGTTGACGGGGGTGTGCCCGTAGACAACCCGTTTGACCCCGAACTCTTGTAACATCTTCTGCTTGAAAGCCTTGGTCTGCATATTGTCCTTCCAGTAGAGCGATCGTTCTACATGGCTTTCCTTATCGAGCAGAAAGTAGCGTTCGAAGGTCTTCATCGCGTGCTTGCCAAAAAACGGCGACTTTGGCCCGCACCAGAGATAGAAAAAGAGATCCTGGTCCTGCTTTTTCTGGGGTTTCCCCTCGATGTAGTTGAAACCCACCCGACGAATCATATCCTGGATGAAGTCGAGCAGGAGTTTGCCTTTCCTGCCCATGAAATCGTCAAAGTGGCCATCGGCGGTGGAGGGCACCAGCGCGTGGATGTTCAGGGTATTACTGTGGATATGGTAGGTGTTGCCGCGGGTAAAAAAGAAGGCCAGTAGTCGTTTGAGCTTTCTGTTGGTAACAAACTGGTTGGCGAGGTCGTCGATGATTGTCTGTTCTTCAGCGCTCAGTTGCAATGGATCGTTGAGATCAATGGTTGGAAAAGATGTGTCGTTCAGCCCTGCGGTCTCGCCACTTTTCAACATGGCTGCAAGCTTGTCCATCCACATGCGCGACTGCATCTCGTATTCGGTATTTTCGAGAATAGTGCGTTCTTCGAGTTTGAACTGGATGATCGCCAGCGCCTTCTCCATGGACCGGCCAAGGTCGGTCTTCGCCTTGAATTTACCGGTAACGGTTTCAGCCGGGTAGGTCGCAGAAGCAAATTCGGCCAGGCGACTGGTGTCAAAACCCAGTCTGTCCATCAGCTCGAAATGATCGTAGCGGCAGGTTATGCGCAGAGCCTCGGCAATGAGTGAGCGGTTGCCCGAGGCAGCTCCCATCCAGAGAATGTCGTGGTTGCCGTAGACGTAGTCGACGATCCTATTGTAGGCGGGAGACGAGAGAATGCGGATAATTTTGTCCGGTTGCGGTCCCCGGTCAAAAATGTCACCGACAACCTGGATCCGGTCGAGGAGTACTTCACGGATAGCCAGGGAGAGATGGGCGATAAGGCGCCTGGAGATGATCTCTTCCTCGAAAATCGGGTCCGGCACCGGCAGGCCGGCAAGGAGCCTGCTGATGGTATCGCGGAATTCCGGTTTGAGAATTTCGTGCACATCGTACATCCGGTTCGATATCTTATATTTCAGGACTTCCGTCAGGCAGAAGATGACGTCCTGGATATCCATGTAGTTGTCTTTGTCCTTGAAGTACTCGGTACGGCGGATAATGCGGACCAGGTACTGGATCTTCTCCGAGGAAAAGGTGTTGGGGAGTGCTTCACGGCAGGTCTGGTAGAGCATGCCGAACCGGCCACGAAGAATCGACTTGAAGCGGTCTCCTTCACCATGCAGATCGCTGATCCAGAGTGTTGTCGGGATGTTGGCTCCCAGCTGGCTTTCCACTTGCAAAAGCTCGTTGGCCAGCTTATCTATCTCGCCGACCCGGACAGACAGTGCTGGTGCGGGCTGGTCGGTATCGGAATGTGTTGTACGGGGCATCTCATGACTCCGGGGTTCCGTGGTTTACAGTCGCTGGGACCGGCAGCTGCCGGCGAACGGTCACGTCTGTTACCTCTTTTTTTATGATCTCAGAACGTTGGCGCATTGTAGCATCTGCACAGTAACGGCGCAAACTGATTATTTGCGAAGATTTGGTTGTCGCAACGGAATACGGCTGACAGCCGGAGGCAACTTGGCCGGACTCGTCTGGATTCAGACGACCGGTTTCAGCTGCCAGATTGTCTCGGCATATTCCATAACAGTCCGGTCCGATGAAAATTTGCCGGATCTGGCGATATTAAGAATCGCTTTTTTCCGCCAGGAAGCAGGATGGGTGTAGAGTTCGTTCACCTGTTGCTGGGTGTCGATATAGCTCTCAAGGTCGGCGAGATGAAAGAAATAATCGCCTTCATACATTAAGCTGGCAAAAATATCCCTGAAGAGTCCCGGTTCCTCCTGGCAGAACATGTCGCTGTCAAGACAGTCCACAGCCCGTCTGATCAATGGATTGTCCGCATAATAATCCCATGCGTTATAGCTGTTTTCGGTGCGCAGCTCCTCTATGGTATCTGCATCGAGGCCAAAGGTGAAAAAATTGTCGGCTCCTACTTCCTCCATGATCTCGATATTGGATCCGTCGCGAGTGCCGATGGTGAGTGCCCCGTTCATGGCCAGTTTCATGTTGCCGGTGCCTGATGCCTCTGTGCCAGCCATGGAAATCTGCTCACTGAGATCCGCGGCCGGGATGATCTTTTCTGCCAGGCTCACCCCGAAATCGGGCAGCATCACCACCTTCAGCATATCCCGAGTCCGGGTGTCGCGGTTGATGACTTGGCCGATATTATTAATCAGTTTGATGATCAGTTTGGCGGCAGGGTCACCGGGTGCGGCCTTTCCAGCGAAAATATGGGTGCGGGGTACCTGGGGGGGCTCGCCATCTTCGATGATTGCCCGGTAGCAATGGATAATATAGAGGAGATGGAGGAGCTGCCGTTTGTACTCATGGACCCGTTTAATCTGGACATCAAAAAGTGAATCCGGATTTATAACTAATCCGGTAACTCGCATAATGTGGTCGGCAAGACTACGCTTGTTGTGGTTTCGGGTCTCTGCAAATTGTTTCTGGAACTGACTGTCTGCTGCGAACTCATCAAGGCGGCTCAACGTTTCTGCTCGAATAATCCACTCGTTGCCAATGGCCGAGGTGATGAGATTAGCAAGTGGCGGGTTGGCTTTATAGAGCCAGCGCCGTTGGGTCACGCCGTTCGTCTTGTTGGAAAACCGCTCGGGGAACATGTCGGCAAAATCGGGAAAGACGTTGTCGCGCAACAGCTGGCTATGCAGGCCTGCGACGCCGTTGACTGAATGGCTGCCTATAATGGCCAGATGGGCCATGTTGAGCTGTCGGCCCCCGGTCTCCTCTATAAGCGACATCCGGGTTGGGGCGTTTTCATCATCTGGGTACCGCAGCCGGACTTCATGGAGGAACCGGTGGTTGATCTCATAAATGATCTGGAGATGACGTGGCAGCACCTTTTCAAAGAGCTGTACTGGCCATTTTTCATAAGCTTCGGGAACGAGGGTGTGGCTGGTGTAGGCACAGGTCGCCCTGGTGATATCCCAGCTGTTGTCCCAGTCCAGCTGATGTTCGTCTACCAGGCAGCGCATCAGCTCGGCAATGGCAAGGGCGGGATTGGTGTCGTTGAGCTGGATTGCAGTGTTTTGTGCGAAATTGCTTATCTCACCACCCGTTTTCAGATATTTTTTCATGATATCCTGGATGGTGCAGGCGACCAGGAAATATTCCTGCTTGAGCCGCATTTCAAGGCTCTGGTCATCCACGTCACTGGGGTAGAGCATTTTGGAGACTGATTCGGAAAAGAGCTGATGCCGGATTGCCTGAAAATAGTCGTTGGCGGTGAAAATTTGAATATCAAAGGCATCTGCGGACCTGGCCGAGAAAAGACGTAGGGTGTTGACAGTCTTGCCGCCGGCCCCGGCAATGGGCATATCGTGTGGAATACCTAATACGAATTTCTGATCCTGCCAGACCGGTGCGTAACGATTGTTACGTCCTCTGGATGGTTCCACTCTGCCGTACATCGGAATTGCGAACACCTCATCGGGACGTGAGATCAACCAGGGGTTGTGCTCCGTATCCCAACGGCCTGGCAGTTCCTTCTGGTACCCCTGGACCAATTCCTGACGAAACAGGCCGAACTGATACTTGAGTCCATAGCCAAAACCAGGCATATCAAGGGTAGCGAGAGAATCGAGAAAGCAGGCGGCAAGCCGGGCCAAACCACCGGTGCCAAGGGCACCGTCCGATTCCTGTTCCCTTATCTCTTCAAGATCGACACCGAGTTCTTCCATGGTCCTGGCCAGGAGAGTGGTAAGACCGAGGTTGGCAAGCACATTGCCAAGGGTTCTGCCGAGATGAAACTCCATTGAGAGATAATAAAGCCTTTTGGCATTATGCTGCTGGTATCGTTTTTCCGTTGCCAGCATACGCTCTGTCAGCAGATCCCTGACAGCGAGCATCACCGCACGGGCCAACTCGCCTTGAGTGGCCTCTTTTTTGGTAGAACCGCAGGAATATTGCAAATGGTACAAAATGGCATCCCGTAAAGCACCATTGTCGGCTTCAAGGGCATTACACACGGGTGGATAATGGCTTATATGCGTCATTGAGGCTCCTGTCACACTCTGGGCGGGGCCAGGGCAGAAGGGGGAGGGGACCGATGGGTAGAGAAAAAACAACTCGGCCGGGAGTCTGGATCAACCCTTCTTGGTTATGGATTCCAGTTGTTGGTTTGCCGTCAACCCAATATCAAATGTGTCGTGACATGATGGGCAGTTGAGGAGCCACTTCATCAACGCACCCTCTTTTTGAAAGGAGGAGTGAAAGCCATCCCTGTATCCGCAGGTGGGACAGGACCTGAACGTTTCCTGTATCTCGAGCTTGATCACCTTGCCTAGCATTATTACTTCTCCACCGGTTGAGGTTAGGCACATGTTCGAGTGCTTGCTCTGTCGTCTGAGATGAGAGCGTTTCGAATGTACATACGAACGGTTGAAGAGATCAGCGATATGTTTTTGACGGTACGCTAGTATAGCATATTTCTGCTGTTAACTACAAAGTGTTGGCAGTAATTGCGGAAAAGGTACAGAGCGCTATGGGGAGTGGAAGTGCGGGGCAAGCCGGGACATGTGCGGTGCCATATCCCGGATGCAAATGTGACGAGTCGGGTCAGGCGTGATGGCTTTCTTTTTCAAAAATAAAGAGATCGCCGGCTATCCAGTTATTGTTTTCCTTGCGCAGATCGTGTTCGCGATGACTCTTGACCCCAAAGCCAGCTTTGTGGGCTTCCTGTACAAGGTAATCGGGGTTATGGGCATACCGTCCGGAGACCCGAAGCGTAAAGGGGGTGTTTTGCTGAGTTCGCTCGATGGAGCAGGCAAGGAGGGCCCCTGGTACGGCGAGGCGCTGTAGTCGCTGAAAGACTGGTTCAAGCTGGCCCAGATAGATAAAGACATCGGCGGCGACAACCAGGTCATACTGCTGTTTTTCGGTGTCGAGAAATGAGAGGATCTCAGCGCATTCAAGGCGTGCGTAGATGTTTTTTGCCTGAGCCTGAGATAGCATCAGCGGTGAGATATCGACACCGGTTAACTGTCCGGCCAGTGGCTGGAAGGCGGCTCCGGACAGGCCTGTGCCGCAGCCAAGATCAAGGCAATGATCGAATGTGGGCTGATCGGTCAGTTCATATGTCATCTCCGCCAGGGCAAGAGGGGCCGTGTAACCGAGTACCTCCTGAATGTGCCGATCAAAACGGCCCGCATAACGATCGAAGGTCATAGCCACATAATCGGGCGGTGCTGTCGGGGGCACCTCGCCTCTTAATGCTGCCAGCATGTGGCTGGCCGGACCGTGGCTGGGGGCAAGCGCCAGCAGCCGTTCCAGTAACTCGGCAGCCGAATCATATTGTCCTTCGCAGTTGTAGAGGCCGGCCAGGTTGTAGAGTGTCTCGATATTGGCGGGGTCGAGCTGAAGGCTCTTTTCGATATAAGTAATAGCGGAACGAGTATTGCCACGGGCACTCAGGATGACTCCCAGGTTGTTCAACGCCAGGGATGAACCTGGATCGATGGCCACCGCCTGTTCAATAAGTGTCTGCGCTTTTTCCGCCTCGCCCTGCAGATGGAGAAGCTTGCCGAGGTTGTTGAGTGCCTTGGGATGGTTCGGGCATTGGGCCAGAGCCTTTTCATAGCAGCTCCTGGCCTGGTCGAGCCGGCCCATCGCTTCGTAAACGGCACCCAGATTGACTTGCTGGACAGGGTCATCTGGGGCGGCTTTGGCAGCACGCAGGCAATAATGGAGAGCTTCCTCAAGATTCCCCATATCGCGACAGAGAAGGCCCAGGTTGCCAAGGATATTGATATTGTCAGGCAGGGCTTCAAGAACCGTGAGGTATCTGGATTGGGCCTCAGAAAACAGCCCCTGTTGATGGCAACGGACAGCTTCGGCGAAAATCGTATTCAGGTCATGCATGGTGCTGCGAATTCGTGGTGTTGGGTCGGCCCCACTAAGGTAGGAAAATCGACTGTCAGGGTTGATAATCTTTTCAAGACGCCACATGTTTTTCTGCAACTACGAAGGAGACGAGGAAACGATGTGGTGTTTGATGCAGTGTTGGCAAATGGATTGAAAGCCTCTTTCTTTTTTACTTGGTCACAATTGATTATTCAACCTTTTTAAGCTGTTCACGTCGGGGCGGCCATGCTTGACAGTCTGGATCATGGTTTATGGCCCCCTATACAGCCTGAAACAATGTGACAGTTTGGCGTAGTCAACGGCTTGGCCGGCTGGTAGGATATTCTTTTGCCTGACAAAAGAACAGCTCTTTGCAGGTGGGACCGCTGACTCTTCCGATGATATGCATTATAATCTAAAAGTAAGTATCCACCGGCAAAGCCGGTGGCTTTAGATTTTGGACCGCTCAAAGCGGTATGTTAAACAAATTTACTGACCACCATTGGGTGGTCGCTTATTTAAAGAGCGATAGCTGTTCCACACGATGGTCTTCTTTTTCTTGTTCCCGGATATATGCCCGAACAACCTCTTCGTCGGTGCCTACAGTTGAGACAAAATAACCTCGTGCCCAAAAGTGCATCCCACTTTAGTTCTTCTTCTGCCCAAGGTAGTTTCGTGCAATGTGGATTGCGCTCTTTCCTTTCATATACCCAACCACCTGGGACACAGCATATTTCGGTGGTATTGAGATCAGCATGTGAATGTGGTCCGGCTGCAGAT
>NZ_FRFE01000059.1 GCF_900143695.1 Desulfopila aestuarii DSM 18488 | reverse complement strand
CAGCGCAGATCCGGTCGATCAAACGGAGTAACGGTAAAGTGTTTATGGACGCAACATTGACGAAACGTGACTTTCAGCAGTTGAGTTCATTTATCTATGATAATCTGGGCATTAAAATGCCGGATAGTAAAAGTACCATGTTGACCGGCAGGTTAACGAAACGACTGCGCGCACTCGAACTGTCGAGTTTCAGTGAATACTGTGATTTTCTCTTCAGCCCGGAAGGGCAGGAAGAGGAAATGGTGCATCTCGTCAATGTTATCACCACCAATAAGACCGATTTTTTCCGTGAACCAAGCCATTTTTCGTATCTGACCCAGACTGCACTGCCAACTTTGCAGAAAACACGTACGTATAGTTATCAGAACAGCCTGAAGGTCTGGAGTGCAGGCTGTTCAACCGGAGAAGAACCCTATACCTTGGCGATGGTCCTTTCTGAGATCGAGGCGAGTCAGGCAGGTTTCAGATTTGACATTTTGGCTACCGATATTTCGACCCGGGTACTTGAAATTGCTCGTCGGGCGATCTACCCGATGGGCCTGATACAACCGGTGGCTCCTCTATTCAGGAAAAAATATCTGTTGAAAGGGAAGAATGCGAAAAATCCGCAAGTTCGAATAGTGCCCGAATTGCGCAAGCGAGTACGTTTTGGTCGCTTGAATTTCATGGATGAGAATTTTGGATTACCGTATACGGTCGATATCATTTTTTGCCGGAATGTCATAATTTACTTTGACAAACAGACTCAGGAAAAATTGATGATCAAATTCTGTCAATTTCTTAATCAGGGAGGATACCTGTTCCTTGGTCACTCTGAGTCTCTGCATGGCTATGATACTCCTCTGAGCCAGGTGGCACCGACAATCTATCGGAAATTGTAATGAATATGAACCTCTCTCCGCTGGAGAAAATTTACCTAAAACCAGGAGAGTTGGTGATCACGCAGGAGCCGGTGATGGTGACGACGGTACTTGGCTCCTGTGTATCCGTGACGATGTACCACTCGGGTACACAGACAGCATCGATATGTCACGGAATGCTGCCCAATGGTAGAGGAAGTGATAACTTCAAATTCGTCGATACTTCATTAGGGTACATGATAAAGTTTTTTCAAAAAATGAAGATTGCTCGGGAGGAGATCGAGGTCAAACTGTTTGGCGGGGCGGACATGTTTTCCGGCGATCGGGTGAGTGTCGGTAACCTCACGGTTGGAAGACAGAATATTACTACTGCGATTCGCTGTCTGAAGGGATCCGGACTGACTATTGCTGCTTCCGATGTTGGTGGTAAGAACGGGCGAAAATTGATTTTTAAAACCGATAGCGGAATTGTCTTTATTAAGAAGATGAGTGGCCAGGACCAACTACCAATTACCTAGATGAGCAAGAGGGACGACATGCGGCAATGCTTTTGTATGTGGGGAAACAGGGATCTTGTTTGTCATAGGAGGGGATATGGGGGTTAAGGTACTGGTTGTCGACGATTCGGCGGTGGTTCGGCAAACCCTTTCGGACATACTACTGGCAGATAGGGATATTGATGAAGTCGTCACGGCGCAGGACCCGTATGTCGCCGCCGCAAGATTGCGGCAGTTTATCCCGGATGTCATCACCCTGGATGTTGAAATGCCAAGGATGGATGGCTTGAGTTTTTTGCAGAAAATTATGTCCCAGCATCCTATTCCCGTGGTGATGTGTTCAAGTCTGACCGAAACAAATTCGGAAACAGCGTTGCGAGCCATGGAATACGGAGCGGTTGATATCATACAGAAACCACGAATGGGAACAAAGCAGTTTCTGGATGAGTCAAAAGTGGTCATTTGCGACGCGGTAAAAGCAGCGGCAAAAGCCAGTGTGAGACGGCAAAGCCGTACCACAACCATTAGCACCGAAAAGAAATTAAATGCCGATGTAATCCTGGCCAAACCCGGTGCCAAGGCGATGATCCAGACAACCGAAACAATCGTTGCCGTCGGTGCGTCGACCGGAGGTACCGAAGCGCTGCGCACCTTTGTGGAAATGTTGCCAGCCGATTTTCCAGGTGTTATTATCGTCCAGCATATGCCGGAGCATTTCACTACCTCTTTTGCCGAACGTCTCAATAGTTTAAGTAAAATGACGGTCAAAGAGGCAGCGGATGGTGATACCGTCATGCCCGGACGTGTTCTGCTTGCTCCCGGCAACAGGCATATGCTGCTACAGCGAAGCGGGGCTCGGTACTATGTGCAGATCAAAGACGGCCCATTGGTCAGTCGGCATCGGCCCTCTGTTGATGTCCTTTTTCGTTCGGCGGCTCGCTATGCCGGGAAAAATGCAGTCGGGGTTATCATGACCGGTATGGGTGACGATGGTGCAAAGGGCATGCTGGAGATGAAGCAGGCTGGGGCCGCGACTATTGCCCAGGACGAAAAAAGCTGTGTGGTCTTTGGCATGCCGAAAGTAGCCATTGAGTTGGGTGGAGTCGATCAGGTCGTACCACTCATAAAAATCGCTCAGGCTGTTGCGAGCCTTTGTTATTGATAATGCCGACTTCTCATCAAAGCAGGGATGAATCGCTTGGAAAAGGAAGACCGATTATTTGAGGCGTGTCGGGTCCTCTTTGGTCATGAGATCGAGCTTTCCAGGGAATTTCTCTGTTATCTTCAAGACGAAGGTGTGACCAGCGCTTTTAGGAAAAAGGCGATGGAAGTCCACCCGGATCGAGCGCTAATTTCTGGCTTTTCGAAACAACACTGCCAGGATGAATTTGTTTCTCTACAGACAGCCTGTCACGTCCTGCGTCGGCATATCGCCTCCAGAAACAATCCCCCTCGTCGAGAAATCTACTCTGCAAAACCTCAGGATAATCAATATCTGCAGCCCAACGACTTACCTGCCGAAAAGCTTCTCTTTGGTCGTTTCTTGTATCGCATGGGCGTCATCGAATGGCGTCAGCTCCTCATGGCGCTTACCTGGCAGAAATCTGGCCGGCCAAGAATAGGTGAGTTGGGGATTAGTCTGGGTTTTCTTGATCGGAACTCCGTTGTGGCAATTTTAAAAAAATCTGTTAAAACCGGACCTTTCGGCGTCACCGCCCAGGGTATGGGTTTCTTGACGGCAAGCGAGGTTCATGAGTTATTGCTGAGACAGAAGCGGCAGGAAAAGAAAATCGGTCAGTTTTTCGTTGAAAAAGGTCTGCTGAGCACAAGAGAACTGTCGATATTGCTGGGAAAATGCAAGGCACATAATCGACAGATTGAATTACTCTATGAGAGATAGAGATTACGGTTGACCACGCCTGTGCTGACATCGTGCCTGTCACGGCATAAGACGTAACTTAAAGAAGCACGGAGATCAGCCTTGGCATGTGTGATTATCAGAACAAATCGAAACTATTTCATGCTATTAGGCCCAATGATCGGGTAGCTGTAAATTTTGGCCAACTTTTCAGATTTGCCTATTCAGTTTCAAATATCGATAATAAGTAGATCGGCTGATCCCCAAGGCTAGGCAAATATCTTTAATCTTCATCCCCTTTTCTGTCATCTCTTGAGAGAGTTGAACTTTGCGATCATGTCTGGATAAAGATGGGCGGCCACCAATTCTCCCTTTCTCTCTGGCTGCAGCAAGACCCGCGTGAGTTCTTTCCAGAATCAATCCTCGCTCAAATTGAGCTAATACTGCAAAAATCGAAAATATGAGCTCACCAGCAGGAGTGGTAGTGTCAACAACCCCCTCTGTCAGGGACTTGAAGCCAACGCCTTTCTCTTTCAATAAAGTCACGACCTGAACAAGGTGTGGCAGTGATCGTCCTAAACGATCCAACTTCCAAACTATAAAAGTATCACCTTCTGAGAGATCATCGAGGCACTGTTTCAAACCTGACCGTTCTGATAAAGCTCCACTTGCAATGTCTCTATATATCCGTGCACAACCAGCTCGTATGAGAGCTTCTTCCTGTGAATCAGAATTTTGATCTTTCGTGCTCACACGTGCATACCCAAAAACTGTTCCCATAAAATCTCCTCCTGGTCTCATTAAACGTATTTTAAGGGACAAATCCAGGATTAAATAAACAAGACGGGTTTTTGATACACTTTTCGATGAAATTTGATATGTTCCACAAAACGGTCGTTTTATGGGACACACAAATCTGAGCTGAGAATTTTTTGAAGAGAGAGTGCACGCATACTGTCGGGCACCTTGTCAGGAAGAATCTATACTAGGCTATACCGATGACGGTTTGGCATTGCCAGTTCCCATCTCAATTTTTCTCCAATTCTGTTCAAAAGAGAGAGGCCACCTCTGCTCTTATGAGTTCAACCAACCGAAACATAAATTGTTCTCCTCATCACGAGGAGGATAAGGTACATTCAGGAGAAAAGAGGGCACAAGGTTCACCGGCACAGTATTCCTTCTAAAATTCTGATGTATTGGAAGTATAGAGATAGAGATCTTCCTGACCTGCTAATAGGGCTGATGCAGTGTCGCGTCGAAGAGGTATTATCAGGAGCAAGAAATGCAAGAAGTCGAAAAATTCGTCATTGTAGCTATCGGTGGGTCTGCAGGAAGTCTAGAAGCGCTTGAAACTATTCTCTCCGATCTTCCTTCTGAAAATGGTCTGGCTATTACCCTCGCCCTGCACTCAGCGTCAGAGCACTCAGAGGGGCTGGCCGATTTTCTCAGCAAATACTCTTCAATACCTGTCAAAGTTGTCGGAGAAGAGTCATCATTTGAGCCAAATAACATATACATCATCAGGTTTGACAAAGCGTCTGACGGTAGCGTCGACCGCATTAATCGTTTTTTCCACCAAATTGCAATTACGTATAAAGATCGAGCTGTTGCTGTCGTACTCTCAGGTGGCGGTCGCGATGGTGTTGATGGAGCCAAATCAATTGAAACAGAAGGTGGTGTTGTTTTGGTTCAAGACCCTGCCACTGCAACCCATCCGGAAATGCCTCAAAACATTCTGCGTGCCTGTTCAACTACCGAAATCCTGCTACCGGAGATGATGGCGGCTCGAGTCCTTGAAATAGCCGCCGTGGCAGGAGTCAAAGAGTCAAATATAGAGCTTGCCAGCCAGTTACATGACATCTGTCATATTGTAAAAATTCGTACTGGCAATGATTTCAGCCTCTACAAACCCAACACGGTGATACGTCGCATAGATCGTCGCATGAAAGCTAATGGGCTGACAGAGGTTTCGCGGTATATAGATCTGCTTGAGGAAAGCCCCGAGGAGGCACATGCCCTCTCCCAGGACTTCTGTATTGGTGTGACTGGTTTCTTTCGAGATCCTGAGGCTTTCGACATTGTTTACCACGATATCTTACCAAAGCTTCTTTCAAACAGATCATCAAATGATCCGGTCCGCATCTGGGACACCTGTTGCTCGACCGGTGAAGAGGCATATTCCCTTGCGATGTTGATCCATGAATATATTGCCGAAAACAGAATCGATTGCACCACCAAAATATTTGCTACAGATCTCGATGAACAAGCGATAGCAGCTGCTCGAACCGGGATATATCCTGAAACGGTCAAGTTAGACTTGGGAGATAAACGGTTTAACACCTTCTTGACCAAGGTAAACGATGGCTTCCAGGTTATTAAGTCATTGAGAGAAATGGTCATTTTTGCGCATCATAATCTCATCAAGGATCCCCCATTCTCCCGGCTAGACATGGTGGTTTGCAGGAATTTTTTCATCTACTTGAATGCAGACATTCAGAAACGCCTTTTGAATCTTTTCCATGCCATGCTTCGGCCGGGTGGGTATCTCTTCATGGGAAATTCAGAAAGCATTGGACCCCTCACAGAGCTTTTTGCAACTGTTGACAAACGTTGGAGAATATTCCAGAAGCTGGATTCTGCACTTCATTCAGCAAAAGAATTGTCTCTCACCAGTAATGTGCAAATGATCGATCGGTCAACCCGCGATGCGTACCGACCTGAAAAGATTTGGCCAGAGCCCGGTGAGCTGGCGACAGAAATCCTGGTCCAACGCTATGCCCCGCCATGCGTGGTGGTCAATGATAAGTATGAGGTTGTCCATGTCTCGACACCTGCCAGCCATCTCCTTGAAATTCCAATTGGAACGCCGACCAATGATATATTGAGGATGGTAAAAAAAGAGCTCCGGCCAGCGCTTCGGGCTGCTATACACCAGGCGATATCGCAAGGTGAGCAGGTTGCCTTTCGTGGTCAATGCATGACCGTGCACGAGCAACAGATAGAGGTGAATGTGACTGCCGAGCCACTGGATGCCAAAAATATAGCTAGAAGACTTGCTCTGGTAACTCTGCAGCCAACCCCTGTCCAAATACCATCTCAAGATGGTTTCACAGAGAGTAGCTCCCAGCAAGAAAGAAGCAGAAAGGACCTACTTATTCGCAATCTTGAGGAACAGCTGCGAATCAATCAGGAAGAACTGAATTCTACAATCCAACAACTTGAAGCTTCCAACGACAGTCTAATGTCGACCAATGAGGAGCTGATGTCTGTCAATGAAGAGTTCCAATCAACCAATGAAGAATTGGAAACTTCAAAGGAGGAGCTTCAGACCCTGAATGAGGAACTGCTGACCCTCAACACCGAGTTGCAGAAAAAGGTCGAGGCCCTCGATGTCGCTAACAATGATATCGAAAATTTGCTGAATGGAACACAGATAGCGACACTATTTCTTGACTGCAATTTGCGGGTAAAACGTTTTACTCCGATGGCTTCGAAAATCTTCAACCTCGTTTCATCTGATATTGATCGCCCCTTGGAGCACATCACCGGCACTATCTCTCAGGTGAATATCTCTGCCGATGCCAGGAGGGTTATTGAGACGAATACGATCATTGAAAGCACAGCACTGACTGTCGATGGCGACCGATATTACCTGATACGGCTTTTACCCTACCGGACCTCAACAGGCGAGGTTGAGGGGGTTGTGATAACTTTTGTTGATCTCACTGAACAACATCGTATGGAAGAGGCAATTCGTGAACAGGCCCAGATTCTTGATCTGGCTCCGGTAATTGTCCGTGACCTCGAGTCTCGGATTGTCTTTTGGAGTGCAGGTGCCTCTCGACTTTACGGATTCACCAAAAATGAGGCAATCGGTCACATTTCACATCAACTGCTGAACACGGTGTTTCCGCAAAGCCTCGATTCTATCATGAATACGCTCAAAACTCGTTCGGCCTGGAATGGTGAACTTATTCATCATAACCGTAATGGTGAGGAAATATTTGTCAGGAGCCAGTGGGTCCTTTACCGGGATAGCGCAGGACGCCCATCACGTACCCTGGAGGTCAATGCGGACAATACTGAGCGCAAAAAGGCCGAGGATCAGTACCACATGCTTTTTACTACAATGGTGAATGGTTTTGCGCTCTGCGATATTATTTGCGATGAACAGGGATCAGCTCGGGGATATCGGATAATTGTGGTTAACCCTGCTTTTGAAAAACTCACCATGAAGAGGAGTGATGATGTTGTTGGCCAGGACGTCTTTGATGTAATGACAGGAATAAAAGCCTCAGGTGCCGAGTGCTGCCGGTCAGTTTTGATTTCCGGTCAACCCGACATCTTTATTTACACCCAACCTGAATCTGGCAAACGCTTCGAGATAACCGTATTCCAGCCGACCTCAGGGCAACTTGCTATGATCATTGAAGACACGACGATTAAGTATGAAGCTGAATCTGCACAAAAGAAACTTGAGTTGCAACTCGCCCAAGCTCAGAAGATGGAAGCCATTGGCACTCTCGCAGGAGGTATTGCACACGATTTCAACAATATTCTTGGAGCGATCCTTGGTTATGCAGAGATGCTTCGGGAGACAAGTTCGTCAGATGCCAGAACGATTCATGATATCGACCAAATCCTCAATGCAGGCAACAGGGCGAAAGAACTGGTGAAGCAGATACTTGCTTTTAGCCGCCAGACAGATATCGAGCATATTCCATTGCAACCGGCGCTGCTTGCCAAAGAGGCGATTAAGCTTTTGCGTTCTACACTGCCGTCATCAATTACCATTGAGCAGGACATTGATCATGATGCCGGTGTTATTCTTGCCGATCCTACGCAATTCCAGCAAATACTGATAAACCTTTGTACGAATGCGTTCCATGCCATGGAGGCGAAGGGAGGAACGTTAAGAGTCTCTGTTCATAAAAAAACAGTTACCGAAGAAGATACAGACAACAGTTCGCGTTTGCGTCCAGGAAAATATGTACAAGTATCGATCAGAGATACTGGAACGGGAATTGCGCCTGAAATCATGGAAAAGATCTTTGATCCATATTTTACCACGAAAGAGGTAGGCAAGGGAACCGGCATGGGACTTGCGGTTGTTCTAGGGATTGTTCAGAGCTCTGGAGGATATATCCTCTGCGACAGCAAACCTGGAGAGGGTACGGTGTTTCATATATTGATGCCAATCGTTGAGGGCTCTGCCGTGGAAGATAAAAATGTTACAGAGGTGATTCCAAAGGGCAATGAGCGCATTCTTCTAGTTGACGACGAGGAAATGCTCAACGTCGTGAACAAGAGAATATTGGAGAAACTGGGTTATCAAATAACTGCAATGAATGATAGTCTTCAGGCTCTCAACGTCTTTCGATGTCAACCGGATGCTTTCGATTTGGTCATTACCGATCAGACTATGCCTAATATGTCAGGCGCTGATCTCTCTTGCAACCTGCTTAAAACTCGTCCAGATATACCCATCATTCTCTGCACAGGATATAGCAGCCTTATCTCAGAAGAACAGGCACGGATAATGGGAATAAAAGGCTTCATTATGAAGCCTTTTACAAAGAGGGACTTAGGTAATGTTGTCCGTATGGTTTTGAACAACCGGTAGCCAGGTATTTCAACCTGAAACTCCTATGCCCCCCAATCGTATTACATCGATAACCTTTAGACTAAAAAGAGAGCACACTTATTATTCGATGTAGACGAAAATTTTAAACCGACGATTGGATATGATTTGGCAGAAGTCGGGTGATGATCTTGCCCGTTCTTGAAGTACATTCCGTTAAGCAAGTAAGTGATATAACCTACCTCTGGACAGCTGAAGGCTGGCTTTACCTTGCCGTGATTATAGACCTATTTTCACGGCTGGTAGTTGGCTGGGCTTTGGCGGAGCGCATTACCGTCGATCCCTGTTTGTCGGGCTTTAAAGATGGCGCTCTGGAGGCGGAAGATGCCCAGGGGGGGAATCCTGCATCCAGATTGCGGCGGCCAATATTGTTGTTCTACCGCATACCAAAGTCTCGTGATAAAATACCAACTGATCTGCAGTATGAGTGCCAAAGGCAATTGCTACGATAATGCCTGTACTGAAAGTTCCTTTCACACTATGAAGGTGGAAGCCATCCACGGTGAACGCTTTGCTACTTGTGAAGAGATGCGTCACACTGTGTTTGAATATATTGAAGTTGATTTCAATCGCATTCGCAGCCATAGTGCGGAGTTATAGTCAAGTCTGGTGTTTGAAGCTCTCAAAGCAGCTTAACTGGATGTCCACTCAAAACGGGCAAGATCAGTATTTTGCAGTAATTCTCAAACACAGTTGAGAATGCGTCAAGCTACAATCAATTATATTATGCACTTATGGATATATGTTGCAGTAGTTTCGTTCTGAAAAAGAGAAAAACAGATTCAACAGAATAAGTTCTATCGCATACAAGGAGTAATATTGTAAAATATCATTATGCTTGGAAAGTCAGATGACAGTCGGCTCTTCCGATAAACATCCTGTAAAGGGGGGCATCTCATGAAGACTGTGGCATGCAAAGACACAATTTTCAAACTTCTTGAGCAGGATGGCCCCTTTGCAACACGAGATACTATCCATTACCAACCATTGTTTTCCCCATTCAGCAGGAACCAGGTAGTCAGCCTGAAAAAGAGTCACCTTTTAAACCGATATTTTATTACCAGAAACCAAATCTTTGAGTTCCTTGATGTTCGTTCATACGTAGAGATTAAAAATCTTATCGACAATGAAGATTGTCGAAAGGTTACCCGCCACAGAGCCTATAGCCTCCTTTCTAGGATGTTTGGAATAGCAGGAAATGAAAGTGAATGTCTTACTGCCATTAAAAACTATTCCAGAACTGCTGATGGAGTCATTCGTTATCTAAAAAGAGCAGTTTTGTCTCCTTACTCTTCATATCTTGATATGGATAATAAAGTAGACGCAATTTATGATCCCGTTGAACTTTTGCTTATTCCCTTTGATGACCGATACCATAAAAAAGCAAGGTTTGAGGCCAAGCGCAAGCTGATACTCATGCAACTTGCGGCCGCCATTGAGCAACGCGAACGAGAAACTGAAATCGAGACAAAATTTGCAGATTTTCTTGATTTTCTAAATAATTATGTCTGGAGTGCGGATGCAAAAATAGGTGAACAGGAGCCCGCCTTTTTAGTGAGTCGTCATTCACCTGAGGATTTTTCCTGCTGTGATGTGGCTGTTCACACTTGGGATCGGGTTCTTGAAGACACGGAAAAGTCTTTTGAACCCGGCCTGAAAAGGACCCTCATCAAGCGTCTCTGGTTTCATTCCGGTAATAGGAAGATTCCCATTTATGTCATTGTCCGCAAGAAAGAGCCTGTTGCCAAGGTGCTAAAGCTACTAAGAAAAGGTGAAGAGAACCCGGATATTGCCGTAGCAGACGAGCTAGGCCTCATGGGGGTTCTTGATAGAATCGCCGATGTAAGAATATTTCAGAAACACTTGGTTGAAAGTGCCTTCAGAGCCGGTTCCTTCTTAATCCAGGAAGATGTTTCTGACACTCTGGAGGGTAGATTTCACCATAATGGGAATGCGGGAAGTTCAGCCAATACGCCAATGCTGAAATTTTTTGCTCGAATGGGAGGGATGCGTGTCGAGTTTATTATCCACACTAACAAAAGTTTCTTGAACTACATCTACCAGCGCGGTGTAGCTCATCGTGAGTATGAGGTTAACAGACTTTTTGATTCAGGAGTTGCCGATCTGCTTTTTCCAAAGGATATATATTTTCTAGATCTTGCTTCTATAAAATCAAATCTCTTGCACAGATTTAGGCAGCAGATTGAAAATGAGCAATAATAATTGTCCGTCATGTTTTCCGATCTTGCAGGAAGCGGAAACAACCGAAGAACCAGAATTAAAGTACGCTGAGATGTATGGTGTCAGAGAATTCCATGTCCCTCATAATTTGAGCGCTGTTTTTTAAAAAATGGTTATTCGCAATTGCCATATGTTTGGAGTAAAACGACATTTCAATATCGCCTTGAGTTTACTTTAATATGTCGATGGCTTTAACCACCAAATTAATGATCAGAATTTCATTCAACAATTGAACACGGGCCTTACCACTCCCATTGATTACTTATCAAAAATAATATAATGTCAGAAATATAAGTGCATTTGGCCTACTTTGAAGCAGACAGTGTTACCCTAAAAAAGCAGGCTAGTTCTTTAAGCACTTGGAGCCACTACGTAAGGGAGGAGGTGATGCTCATTCCTCAGGCGCAACGGACATATTTCCTACTCATTCTTGGATTGAGCTTTCTCTTTATAGCTTCTGCCGGTATTTTTCTGCAATTTTTCTCGAATGATATCCAATTAGAATATGAACCCTTGCATTCCTCTATCGAAGGGGTTGGAGCTGTTCAAGCAATTCTCATGGCTCTGCTTCTTTTGTATTTGCAGCAGGACAACGAAAAGCAGAAGGAAGAATATTTCTTGTTGTCCATGGGATTTTTGATGATGGGCGTTCTCGACGGGTTCCATTCCATTGCAGTAATAAATCATGGTTTTGTGATGCTCAGAAGCCTCGCCAATATATTCAGCGGCTTCTGGTTTGCTCTTCTATGGCTACCTAATTACGGGCGGTATATATCTAAAATAAAATATTTTCCTTGGATTATCACTCTGTTTTCCGTGCTGCTAGGTATAATGACTATCAAGTTTCGCGAATTAT
>NZ_FRFE01000040.1 GCF_900143695.1 Desulfopila aestuarii DSM 18488 | reverse complement strand
ACTCAACCAAAGGAGCCGCCTCACCGTCTACCTTGACCAAGGCGTAGTCGGCCCAGACAATAATGCAGCTGAAAATGCCATCAGGCCGTTTGTGATAGGCCGCAAAAACTGGCTCTTTGCCGGTAATCCTGCCGGAGCGGCAGCTAGTGCCAGCCTCTACAGTCTCGTCGAATCAGCGAAAGCAAATGGCCTGGAACCGTACAGATATCTTCGTTTTATCTTCGAAAAACTTCCTTTCGCAGAATCGCAGAGCGATTACGAAGAGCTGCTACCGAACAGGCTCAAAGCCGCCGACCTCCTTTTGCCGCAATCAATAAGTGGGGTTTAATTAGCGGATACAAAGGTTTGGACAAAGTTCACATTCTGCCAGGTCCACGGTGACTGAGTGTTTTCTTTTGGTGTCCGCCCTGGTCGGTGCCGGTAGAGCGCTGCAGTGGTGAATCAGATGATCCCAACTGGGCTATACGGGGTCATCGCATTTCGGACTTTTATATACTGAAAAGCTCTCTCGGAAAGCCACTATTATCTTTGAATCCCATTGCTGTGAATGGACAACTATCAACAGGTGGTTTGCTATCAACTAGATCAGCGACCCTAAGTAACCAGGTCGAACCAGGACCAATTTTTTTTATCAAATACCAAATTACTGCAATACGCCCATATAGCTTTTTACGTGCATGCTCATCCAGATTAAGCTTTTGGAAATATGGATCGTTTTGAACACCCTTCAAACTGATTGGGTTTGAAAAATCACGGTTCCAAATGCGGCTATGATGAGCACATTTGTTTCGTAGCAAACCAATCTCGACCAGCCAGTTCGTTAACATAGTTG
Source organism: Desulfopila aestuarii DSM 18488 (assembly GCF_900143695.1). Taxonomy (GTDB): domain Bacteria; phylum Desulfobacterota; class Desulfobulbia; order Desulfobulbales; family Desulfocapsaceae; genus Desulfopila; species Desulfopila aestuarii. The sequence goes on along the minus strand of NZ_FRFE01000040.1, from coordinate 35,590 downwards.
CATTGTCTAAATCTAATCGCTTAGCCACAAGATTCTGGCAGCGCCCATTCATATTTTCAAAATATTTAGACATCAATCCATAGTCCCAACACTCAACAACAGCCCAGAAAGGTATAGGCTTGTTATTTGCTTTATGGGAAATAATAGAATCTTCTTTGCTTATATCGACTAGGTGATTTAAACGATGAAGCCAATCGAACCAATAATTGACAACGTTACCTTTTTTTCTTTTAGTTTTAATAATTTTAGGATTAATGAAATCCTCTTTTTCGTATGCTAACGGATCTATTTTGCCTATTTCATGGGCAATGATACTTCTCATAAAAATTTCAATTCGCTCAACGGCGTCAAGCATAAGCTGACGTAATTTTTTGTCAAACAAATACAGGTCGATAATATCACTGATATTTACATTTTCCTGAAAATTATCATGCCTTAGTGGCAACTTGGTTTTTTCATCTTTCAAATAATTACCGTCGTTATCTGTCTTAGGCTTTCTACAAGGATACCAAAAGCCGCTTAAACGGTAATAGCCTATCTGGGAGAGCTTACGAATAGCACGTGCATCGTCGTCAATGGCCATGCCACGACTTCTAAGCTTTTCTATTAGCTCAGAATATTCACAATGTGGTTTGATGATGGGAGTTGTCATCTGGAGGGGTAGAAACAAGAAGGCCCGACCGTAATATAGATCATGTCTATACCAGGGGATCGGGCACTGTTAAAGAGAATATGCGGTATATTGACGAAGTAGTCAATGATTATTTTCAAAAAATGATAGAACATCAACATCCTCGTGAGCCTAACTGAGAAAGATGAGTGTCTTGGTGTTATTGGTCATGATGTCTCACGCAAACGGTGAACCATTTGAAAACACGACATATTATATCATCAGCCTACCAATTGGCAAGCTGGCTGTCAAACAAAAGCTTTAATAGTTTAAAACGGCTGCAGCTGCTCCGGACGAAAATTTGTGATAGCAAAACATAACATCGAGGCCTCGCCCTGGTCACGTTTTTGATAGCACCAAATGAGATTGAGCGGGCAGCGCCGTCCGGATCGGTGGCGTCAGCCTCTGGAGGGTGATGGCAAACGGCTCCAGGGGTGAATCAGCCTGGACTATACCGTTACACGCTTTTTCAACGTGTTCAAGAATGATCTTGATTGAAAAATTTTCTCCAGATGCTGTGGTACAAATTGCTCCTTTTCAAGTCTGATTACCTTACACGGCAGATGCGTAAGCCCACCAATCTTTCACGCGAATCGCGTGTAACCTGCCTGGACTTGCCGCACTTGTCCAGACAGGTTTTTTTGGTCGGGCCTGGATACTATCGCTTCAGCTCAAAAGCGAAAGCAACCTTCAACCACTTCGAAACAAGCCGGAACCGAATCGAAAAGAAGTGGGGCAGGAGGGATAACACCCGCCATAGCAGATACAACAGAATCATAGGCATTCCTTCTCACGCATCGCGAGAGCAGAGGTGAACAATTAACCTTGACGGTGCGCCTGATTCTGTTTTAAAAGAAGGTTCTCACGCCGTTCATTGCCACAGAGTAATGGACACCACCAAAGCCCGTATACCAGCCCGTCTGGTAACGGGCTTTTGTACTTCATCCCGAGCTTAATACGTCAAAGCCAAAAAGCAACAGTGTTTTTGACACCCCTAAGTTTGGTATTTGCTGGTGTCGTTGGATACGTATTACGCTAATCGCTCACAGAGATTAAATCAAGTCGATTTCCAGTGTATCTATCCGAATATAAATGATATTACATGATGGCGGTGATCGATACTATGGTCATATCGATCACCCAGTATATTGCAAGTTCGCCTTATAAGAAGCGTGTTGATGGCAGGGGCGGTTGATACTACCTTACTATCGGTCGCGTCGATCTATTGAAAAAAAAAAGTATTTTTTTCCGGACTGGTTAAACCTATGGCTTTATGTTCACAAGGTATACTTTTTTAGAATATAAAACAAAAATCTGGCCCAGCGGGAAATTTAGAACAAAGGCTTACGCTTTCGAGAATTTTGACAAGGCCATAGATGTACCTTGCTGATGAATCACTTGCCGCAGTTTTGATGCAACCAGACGCCCCCTCCTGCTGTAGAATAATTTTAGCCGCTAAAATCGCAAAGGTGCTGCATACTTGATAGAAATCTTGGACCTGTCGCGATCCTCGCCGGGCTAGAGGTTTCAGTGGCAACAGCTGGTTGGTTTGCCTTTTATGTTTGGTTGGCCTAATGACCGGATAGCTGCGATACGTGCCAACTTTAAAAAACTGACGCGTTCAGCTTCAAATATTGGTAATTATGTAGATCTACTGCCCCCGAAAGCTAGGCATCCATTTTGATCTTCATTCCCTTTTCGATCACTTTTAGAAAGAGATGGGCGGCATCCTTGCCTTGCTTTTTCCCTTGCAGCATTAAGTCCAGGTTGAGAGTCCTTTCCCTGATCAACCTCGTATAATCACCAGCCATGTCGCATTTCAATAGAGCACTGGCACTCGGCGTCTCTGTCATGTGCTGAGTCTCTTTTAAAAAAATGGGATATGCATTGAGTTCACCCAATAGATGTACAATCTGTATTTCCAGATCGATAGGAGATATCTGGACTCCTATCGATACTCTGTCCTTTTTTGGGTTTTTGGTTTCTCCAGTCACATCGTTGACTGCTTAAGGTAAGATTCTATTAAGGGTTTGATTTTGCACAACAGTAATCCTAAAGGATTTGCGGGTGAAGGGTGTGGTAACGCCAAATATTCAACATCTCTGCCGTTTATGGCTAATTTGTAAACATGCCTTTTTGTACTGTTGATTTGTTCAATTAGTAAGGGATAAAAGTAATCTATTAATTTTTCATTTTTTCCATTCTTAATAATATGTTTACTAATAGCATTAAAAGGCTGGCTGCCAAAGGAGATAACTAGCTTAAGGTTTACAAAGTTAGACAGTTCTGATTCGAGATAGTTCTCAGGACACTTATTTTGTGGCGACCTTTTTTCATTTGGACATCTAGTATGATGGGTCCAATAATATTTTCCACTTCTGCTTGTTATAGAATTCAAAAAATCATTCCCTAAGATGTCGCGTAAACCTTTAACAGTTGAGCTTTTAGCAACAACCAAAAGGAAGTTGTCATTTGTTACAGGCTGGTCATTCAATATTTTAGGTTGTTCAGTGATAACTAATACATTGACATCGTTTGGAGATTCGTGTTCTAACTGAATGGGCTTAAGGGAGTTACTTATGCAGCGATGCAGAACACATGTTGTGCAATCACATGCTCGAACTTTGTCTACGAACGATTTAAAATTTTCAGTTGAACACATGCGTGATTTCTCCAGTTTCAAAACAAAAATGAATTAATATATGGTTTATTAGTATGGTAAAAGTTCACACATTATGTGATAGCATTAAAATGCTATATAGCCCACTATTAGAGTGTTGACATCAACAATTAACGCTATTATTTAAATGGATAATTATCGTCTATTGATGGGATATATACAGCTGCAAAATCCGATATTTTTTCCATTAGTGATCTGTGTTCTGTATTAAGTTTCATATCCATCACTATCCAAGCTACTGCATCATAAAGATTATGGGCAATAAAAGATGAAAACTTCTGTGTGAAAGGATGAATCCATCCCGCTTTGTTTTCTTCAGAATTGTTAATTACTGTAATAACAGGTTTTTTAAGATAATTCGCGATAATCATCTCGCTTGCTGTGCCTGTACTGTGTGAACCAAATGAGTCGATGCTATTGAGCACGACATATTTTAATCGATTATCCTTCAGTATTGCCATATCTCTTGCAACGATATCATCCGCACTTTTCTCGTTAATACTTCTCTTGAATGGGTTTATGCTGATAAGAGGAGGGATCGTTGAAGATATGTTTGCAACACCCAATTGTTTGTCGAAGTCTTCCCTCCATGATGATTGATCTTTATGGTTGCCACCAAGATAAATATAAACTGCCTGTAGTGTTGAAGTCATATACTTGATCATTTGTAGAATTTATCGGAGTAATTTCCTGTACTCATTGCAAATAATTTTGTTAGATTTCTTAAGAGGCTTTCTAAGGTTAATCAGATACTTTAGAAGAGGTTCAAAGGCGTCTATGTGCTTTCGGACTCTAGTGGCGAATTGTCTCAAAGTTATATGAGTGCCTGTAATAAATGAGGTATGAGGATATTCCCATCCAGTAAGCGCGATATTCCATGAAAGCGGTTTGTTTTTCTCTACCGCCTTACAAAACAAAGACTCTTTGTCATTCAGCCATTTTTTTAACATTAAAGAAAAATGTTGATGGAAATTTCCAATTTCATCAAAGTTTATCTCTGAAAGGTTTATTGAATTATTCTCAAATACATACCAATGAACGTTGCGAATCTTTTTGCTGTTTGGAATATCCTGGTCAACATTTGATCGATTAACACTCTCAAGAAATTCGCAAAAATTTGATTCATTCAATAGATACTCATAATAAGCAACTTTATATGGGTAGGATAGGCCGCCAAACTCTACATATACCCAGATACCTGCTGGGGTTAAGGCAATGCTCAATGTGGGCAGATGTAGTTTACTCCTAATCCTAATTTTCTCTGGTAAGGTTGATGATTTTAAAGGAATTGATAACCATACATAGGCACTTGTTGAATCCACGTTTGAAATCTGCACATCATTTAAATCCAGGTATTCAGACTTTATGGATTCGGATAACTCCTGTTTCAAGACTGGGAAAACAGTTTTCCTTGTTTGAATCAAATCCTCAAAAATGTCGTGTGTGATAACATAGTCTGGTGTGAACAGTGGTTTTTCATTTTTACTTTGTATTCCAAGTTCTGCTAGAATTTTTCGCTCCACTTCATAGTTGCAAGAGATATTGCCGCCATATTTACTGTGGAGTGCGTTCTGAACGAATGGAAGAGCAAACAACCTGCTGACCAAATCACCGCAGTCTGCCTTAAATGCACTAGAAGCAAAATCTGTATGATTGTGAATCAGATTGTTACGCAATGAAGATATTTTACCACTATGCTGATCATAATCATTTCCATCAAATATAGCTTTTAGAGTGTCTTGGGTTTCTTTGTTGTCACCGGTTTTTGATAAGCACTTACAAACAACAAACTGTATGTTTTCACTTGCATGTAGTTCTCTCAACTTCGATTTCTTTAGTGCTATATAATCGTTGTCAGTTGCAGAGAGTTCCCTTTTTTCATGATCAGCTAATGCAAGTAAATCATGAACTTTGCAGCCTACAAGTGATGCTCGCAGGTAATCTTCTTTGTCAAAAAGAACCTTTGCATAAATGGTAAGTCTGGAAACAGCATCTATTTTTTCTTTGTAATTCAACATTAATTTATGGCTCGACTAGTTAGTAAAAAAACGATGGAATTAATCGCTGATATATTAAACCTTGATTCAAGATTACACGCCAGGTCCGATCATTTTAATTCAACTCAATAAAAGCAAAATAAATTTAAATTATTTTTGTATTTATAATTAGTAACGCTTAACAAATCACCACGCCTATGTTGGTGCGAAGAACAAAATTTCCGTGCGAGTAAAGGAATGTATCATCAAATACTACAAATCTAAGAGGGACATCCATGACCAGTATTGTCAAGTCAACATATTTCCCCTCTACCATAACCTAAATGATACTGAGCAGATAGAAATTTTTACCAGGTCATCATTGTTAGACGGTTCAGCCAGGCTGTATGGTACAAAGGCACTACTGGAAAGAAGCAAATATGATTTGGCAGGATTGACATTGAATCCCCCCCAAGAGTACAAAAAAAGGCTGTACATGGTGGGAGATCCATGCACAGCCTTTAAGGGAGATATGCCTGCTGTTGTGTTACGGTAAAAACCAGGTCTTAAAAAAATCTTACATCTTGGAATCCGAGGTGAAAGGAAACAAGCCTCCACGCCCCCCGGTAGCAGATCTCACCGTCACCGGGCAGCATCGAGAAGAGCATGCTCGCAAAATCGTCGTCCGCAATCGGCTGAGCCTGACCCCCAAAAAGAGCAATCCTGCAAGGGGTCGTCTGAATACGTTTAGCGTGCAAGTATTTCTGTTTTCTGAGGCGGCCCCTCTTTATTCACCGTTAACCTTGTCCCGCAAGATCCCAGATGGGCTAAACGTTATCACCCGCCTTGGCGCAAGCATAAGTTCACTTCCCGTCTGAGGATTACGGCCCTTCCTTTCTCGTTTGTCCCTGACATGAAATTTGCCAAAACCACTCAGCAGAAGATCCTCCCCACTGATTAACGTCTCCTTTGCTAAGCGCAGTATGGCTTCTACTGCTTCCACCGACTGTGTTTTGGTCATCCCATCATAGCGCATATAAATTTCTCTGACGAGATCTGCCTTGGTCACGGTCATATACTAACCTCCTATTATTTATTGGAATACATACACATCGTCGCGCTTAACGATATACTTGCCAAAAGAAACAAGTCAAAGAATATCAGAAGATTGCCTGATTTTAGTCATCTTGATTACCTCGTTTTGCGCCATTCAGCGGCAGCAGCTATGCCTTTTTTTGTTTTCTGAAGCGCATCTTCTGGCCCATTGTTCCCTCGCCCCCATGGTGGTGATGACTTGTCGCCGAATTATATGTATGATAAAGGACGTTATCATACATAATAATTGGTCCACGGGAGGAAGTGGTATGGCAGATAAAGGAATGATCACCGGACAGCACATGACGGCAGTATTGCCTCCGCTCTTTGCCCCCGATGCGCAGACGGCGGAACGGGTCGTCGAGTTCTTCACCGCCCAGATCAGGAATCCCAACACCCGAAAAGCGTACCTGCGGGCTACCGGGGCCTTCGCCAGCTGGTGTGATGCGCAAGGGCTTGCTGCACTCAGCCAGGTCCGGCCCATCCATGTCGCCACCTACATCGAGGGACTGCGGTCGAGTATCGCCACACCCTCCGTCAAGCTGCAGCTGGCGGCGATCCGGATGCTCTTTGACTGGCTGGTGGTTGGCCAGATCGTCCCGACCAACCCGGCCCATTCCGTCAGAGGGCCGAAACATGTCGTAAAAAAAGGGAAGACGTCGGTCCTTTCAGCCGAGGAAGCCCGCGATCTGATTGATGCAATTGAAATAGACGCACCTCTGGGCCTGCGTGACCGAGCGCTTATTGGCATCATGGTCTACACCTTTGGGCGTGTAGGGGCCGTCATTAACATGCGGGTCGAAGATGTCTATGTACAGGGGCGCCGCACCTGGGTACGGCTGCATGAAAAAGGCGGCAAGCGTCACGAGATGCCCTGTCACCATAACCTTGAGGAGTACATCGAAGCATATATGCAAGGAGCCGGAATCGCTGCGGACGCGAAAGGCTTTCTCTTTCGTACGTCCCGTGGCCGCACCGGTCAGCTTTCCGAGAGGCCCATGACCCAACCGGATGTGTATCGCATGATCGGTCGGCGCGCTGTAAATGCCGGGGTGCGCACCAAGGTCTGTTGCCACAGCTTTCGGGCCACAGGGATTACCGAATATTTACGGAATGGTGGCAAGCTCGAGGTGGCCCAACAAATGGCCAATCACGAATCAGCCCGTACGACAGGCCTCTATGACCGCCGGAACGATCAGATTTCTCTCGATGAAGTCGAACGGATCTTGATTTGAGTCGGTCTCATGATAAAGACGTTCATGGATTATCTACAGTCAGAGACTGCATTTTTCCTGTTAGGAATTTGAAAAACAGAACCTCCTTGATTCAGTAGCAGCCTTAACTTCAAGATTCGGCGGAATCTTCAGTCATTCGGAATGGCTATATTAATCGCGTTATTGGATGGAGCATCTTGTCCCAGCACAAGCCACTTGGAACAGGGGTAATAACGATGTCAGTACAGCAATTATCGGCCACTATTTAACCGATATTTTAGGCATCTTTAGCATGCCCACAGTATGTCATATTGAAGCAAGCAATGCTGCACCCAGAATGGCCCCAGTATTGAACTTCTTATGGAAGCATCATTCCCGCCAGAGAATAAAATTGATTTCTACAGGCACTGAGGCATCCGCATTATATGGTATCACTCTCGGAGTGTAGTCTTGTGCAGATCGCCCTTTTGATACAACTGCATGATATTGATAGCCGATAACAGACCCTGATAGCCTCTCACCACGATCCATGGTTATGCGGACGGGATTCGAATCGGGTGACAGCGGGTCAGCATACAATTCAACCCTAACTGCTGACGGATGCACCTCACCCAGATAGACTTCAACGAGAAACAGGTTTCGCACGGAAGACTCCTCGACAGTGCATTGCCCAAAACGCAGCTGCCGCCAGTGACTAAGAAGAGTAAGATGCCACTCATCCAGGGCGGTTGCAAGACTACCATTGTCTGCGGCCCTCCGTTGATACGCCGCTGCTGCCGGCACATAGTAATCGCTGGTGTACTCTCGCACCATCCGATTGCAGGAAAATAGTGGCGTCAGTCGTGCCATGCTATGCCGCATTCTGGTCACCCATGCCGTGGGAATGCCGCGTTCGTCGCGGGTGTAGAATGCCGGTACCACTTCCTCCTCCAGCAGCATATACAATTCTTCAGCCTCTTTGGCATCCCAGGCGGGATCTTGATCGTGCTCCTTTCCATCACCAAGTGACCAACCTACTCCAGGTTCATAGGCCTCGGCCCACCAGCCATCAAGTTCGGACAAGTTGAGCCCTCCGTTAACCAGCACCTTCATTCCACTGGTACCGCAGGCTTCCCAGGGCCGGCGAGGTGTATTCAACCACAGATCAACACCCTGCACCAGTTCAGCAGCAAGGCCCATATCATAATCCTCAAGGAAAACTCCATGCTTACGCACTTCCGGTCGGCGCAAATACTCACTCCATTCGCGGACCAGCCGTTTTCCTTCTTCATCCTGAGGATGTGCCTTACCGGCAATAATAAGCTGAACAGGATGCTTTGGGTGCGTGAGTAGGCGGGTCAATCGTTCCGGGTCGGTAAGTAGCAACCCTGGTCTCTTGTAACTGGCAAAGCGGCGAGCGAAGCCGATTGTCAGCACATGCGGATCAAGCGTCTCACGGCATTGCCGAAGATCTTTTTCAGACAGCCGGCAAGCTTCCTGCTGGCGAATTAGACGACGGCGCACCGCTGTAATGAGCGGTTGGCGTGCCTCATTGCGCATAGTCCACAATTTTTCATCGTCAACGTTTTTCAACGCATACTCGACGGTTTCCAGGGTGCTGGACCAGCTTCCCTTGCCGCACCGTTCAGTCCAGAGCGTATCGGCAGCCGCAGAATCCCACGATGGCACGTGCACACCGTTTGTGACATGTCCTATGGGGATTTCCTGTTGGGGCCAACGGGGAAAGAGGGGACGAAAAATTTGACGGCTCACCTCTCCGTGCAAGCGACTGACGCCGTTTGTCCTACCGCAGCCCCGGAGTGCGAGATATGCCATGTTAAAGGAATCATGGTTCTCGGCCTCCCGTGAACATCCCAACGAGAGTAGAGCTTCCATGGATATGCCGAGCGTCTTCGTATATTCGGAAAAATATTGCGTCATAAGCCCTGGTGGGAAACGATCAAAACCTGCTGCTACGGGCGTATGGGTTGTAAATATATTGCCAGCCCTGGTTGCCTGAAAAGAAATACTGAATGAACGATCATGCTGATCCATAAACCGGCGGGCTCGCTCCAGCACGACGAAAGCGGCATGCCCTTCGTTGAGATGACATACCGAAGGTGATATCTTCAGTGCGTCCAGCAACCGCCAGCCGCCGATACCCAAAACAATTTCCTGTCGCAGGCGCATTTCGGTTCCGCCACCATACAATTCACCGGTGATGCCACGGTCGCCCGGCGCATTGAGCAGATCGTTACTGTCGAGCAAATACAGAGGAACTCTTCCAACCTGCGCCAGCCAACCACGTAAATGCAGTGTCCGGCCGGGCAGTTCGACACTGACCCGTAGCCATTCGCCATCCGGGTCCTGGAGAGGGAGCACCGGCAGCATGGTGGGATTGTTGAACGGAAAAAATGCCAGCTGTTCCCCATTGGTGTCAAGCGCCTGACGAAAATACCCCTGCTGATAGAGCAGTCCAATACCCACCACGGGAATACCCAGATCACTTGCAGTCTTGAGGAAATCCCCAGCGAGCACACCCAAACCGCCCGAATAGATGGGCAGTGCATCACTTAAACCGAATTCCATGCTGAAGTAGACCACAGATCCCAGGCGATCACTTCCATACCTCTCATCATACCATGTGGGCTGTCTCATATACGCCTGTCGATACGCCAGCTGGTTCCGAAGTTCCTCCATAAAGGCTGGATCGGCAGCCAACGTTTCCAACCGCATTCTCGAAACACTTTCCAGAATCAGCCATGGATCTTCCGTACCTTTCCAGATCTCCGGATCAATTGCCCGCCATAAAACATCGGCACAATGATTCCAGTTCCATCGCAGATCCAGCGCCAAGTCCGTCAGCCCTTTAAGCGAAGCTGGTAGAGACCGGGGCAGGTATCGTTCGGGGTTCATGGACCGCCTCCTTCAGTCAGCAATACTCCAGTTATCATCTCATAGTCTTTCAAAAAACTAGTTTTCAGTTTCTGGATCCGCATCCGTTTACGGTTAGCTGGATTACTTGTAGTTCGTCCTGAGTGACATTCAAGGCAGCTCTTGCTCTCTCAGCACTTGACTACCTATATGGATTTATAACCAATACCGGGCATGGAGCCTTTCTGAGAACTTATTCGGAGATACTGCCGAGAACAATTTCACCCTGTGTCTGTTGGCCATGGGTCCCGACAATGATCATATCGGCCTTCTGGCTCTCTGCATGGGTGAGAATTTCACTGAAAATATCACCAGCTACCACAATTATGTGATATTTTCGGCATTCACGGGCAGCATTAATGATGCCCTTCAAAAGTGGAGATGACATCTTGAAGGGAATCCTGCAATGCTTTCCAGGTATCCTCAACCCCTTCCATAACTTGCACCGACACACTGTCCTGAGTCCGATTCAATTCGAGCAACCGCTGCTTTGCTTTTTCAATTCTCTGTTCCAGCAAATCAATACGTCCGACATTTTCGGATCGAACACTACCTGCTACGCTTTTGATGTTAGCTTTGAACTCAACAAGTTTGACTTGTGCCAGTTCAACATCGTTTTAAGCTTTTCCTGTAAATTTTTTTTTATCACTCATTGTATTCTCCTCAAATAAAGAAAGGTGAGACGATCGTAAGCTTTCGGCAGCACCCCATCTTCGCACGATCAGGCTGTCGTGCAGAGGACTCATCTGAATACTCATGGCAGAACCTGTCTTCCACATGAGATGCAGCAGAAGTGTACCTATAATCTTATTCTGCCAATTCCCATGCCAAGTGCCCGATACCAGCTCTCTCTACACCCCATCACTCTGCATTTTTAGTATAATTCACTTATGCCGCCTCCTCTGAATGTGTGTCGTCACCCACAGGCTAAAGGTCATATTTAACCACCCAGGCAAATATGACCTTTAGACCCTCACTGTCGATGCAGCCATTCCCATTTTATTGGAGCATCTTGTATGCGACGCAATGCTTAGTGCTCACTGTTGTGCTTCACTTCAAACTCTCGCAAAGGGAATAAAATATGCGAAAAGCTGACAATGTCATGGCTGTCCTGTAATGCTTCAGTTGGAAATGGAGAATCCTTTGTTTTGAGTTGGTTGGCCATCCTGATAGCTGGACAAGAGAGTTTATACGATCTTACGTTATCGGCTTGTAAACGTTCAGCAGTGAACCGGCTGGGAAAAGCAAGTGCTTTTCCCAGGTCCTATTGATAGTTAGAATTCATTTCTTGTTACTCTACTTTAATCTCAATGGCTTTTTGCTTTACCTCCTCAGTCTTCAGAATCTGCAGGTTCAGCATGCCATCCTTGAACGAAGCCTTGATGTTCTTTTCATCGACATTGTCGGGCAAGGTAAAACTCCGGGTGAAGATTCCGAAAGATCGTTCGATTCGATGGATTTTTTTTCCTTTCTCCTCTATCTCCTGTTTTCTCTCCCCCCGAATCGTCAAGATACCATTGTCTACTGTAACCTTGACATCTTCTCTATTTACCTCGGGAATTTCTGCTTTGATTACGAATGCCTTATCGGTCTCAATGATGTCTACACGGGGAGCCCAATCCCCTGCAGCAATAACCTCCTGGCTTCCCGCTCGAGGTTGCCCTACAGCTCTCGTGTAGCGTTCGACCATATCCTCAATTTCTCGCCATGGATCCCATCGTACTATTGCCATAATGAACCTCCATATTTGCGGGCTTTTGTTTTCCCAAATGGACGATTCCCGCATTCAGCCCATCTGGGGGTTACATGGATCTCTCTGTTTTTCCAGAATGGTCAACATTTTCATTATCGCTTCTTCCGGCGCTGTTCGAGGATGGCTGCTTGGGAGATATGTTCGCCATTCCCGATGGGGCTACTGACAGCATCTTCCTCAGCTCCTCTCCCTGCACGTTTTCCTTTTCAGAGAGGATATGGGCCAGATCATTCAAGACACCTGCGCTCTGAGAGAAGCTTCATTGAAAATTTTGGCCAGGTCCGCCCCGACAAAACCCGGTGTGCGACCGGCGATTTTGCCGAGGTCGACATCGGGACCAAAAATCACATTTCTGGAATGGATCTTCAGGATGGCTTCACGTCCATGGATATCCGGTCGGTCGACCAGGACCTGCCGATCGAGTTCGTCCAAAACGATCAATAGCGTTCGAATAGCTCGCTTGAGTAAAGAGGTGTAGGCGACATCGAACCGGTATCCCGCCTCGCGCAAGGCAGCACCAGCCTTATGTGCCTCGGCGATTCCGGCTTCGGCAAGGTCTACGTCTTGCCAACCGGTAAAGCGGTTCTGCTGGTTCCAGTCACTTAACCCGTGCCGCAGGAGTACAAGTTTGTGCCTGCTCTCCATAATTGGCTCCCCTGATCCAGGAGATAAGAATTCAAGATTTAGGGATATTGAGCCTTCACTCTGTCAGTTGATCCTGGCCTGCATGCGAGTCATGTGTAGTCATATGCGTCCACCACAAACATGTTGTGCACCAGCATTCACTATCTGGGGTATTGAATTTTTAGGGCCACCTTTTCGGCCTTTCGCAATTATTAAGCCGAAACCTGATTGGCGGACATGAATCGATGATTTCTAGTTGGGTAAATATCGTATTATCGGAGATGCTCTTTCGAGCAATGTTCGCTAATTACCCTTCGGCCTAACACACCACAGTCGTTAAATTATATCGCCTCTTCTGTATGTTCTCAAAGAAAAATCTGATTTCTAGGCTTTAAAAAAAGTTGGCCATTTGGTGAAAACTCGACCAATAGCCCTGCTGCATTAGGACTGCTAAGACAGTTTGCTAAAGCTATTAGCTGCGTACGACCAAAGAGATGGGGGGCGCCGATCCTGACCATCTTCAAACAGTTTGAAGTAGACTCAAGCTTGAAAAGTGATGTATATCCACTGCGCAACAGGGTGTGTCTCGTTGGCTTTGGAGCAGTATCATCAGCTAGAACCACCCCTGAACGATTGAAGGAGATGGGGCAGCCATCATCGATGGAGACAGCAATAGATTTATCCTGGCAATACATTGCCGTGGATTCTTCACCTCGGTTTACCTTGTTCCTGAGCCGGTAGCGTCTACCGCAGGCCTATCAGGATCATGGTGTATACTAAAGTGTGGGCATGTCGCTCACGATCCCATACATAGGAGGTGCACCATGAAGGTTTCCCAATCAGTCGATTTCCATCTGCAGTATCACCGGGCCAACTCGAAAAAAAATACCCTCAAGACATGTGAGCTCGTGCTCGTCGATTTGCTAAGAGATTTGGCCAACGAGACACTGGGGCAACAATGTACTTCACCAGGCCATATGCTGCTTGCAGCGAGGGACGAATGAAAACACCAACAGTAAACTCCCTAGATTCTGGCCAAAGAGTTTCGATCTTGCAACTGTCTCACAGCAGGAGATCCAAAACGGATTGTCCGTGCTCAATCTAACACCACAAAAACTATTGAACGGCCTCACGCCTCTGGAAGCTATTACTGGTCGACGTGTTGCACTTATTACGTGACTCCAGCGAAGTTCACATGGGAAAGGGTTACGCTTGTGAGGGAATAGAGCTAAGCAACGCTGTCACTGAGAGCTGGCCCGAAAAATTTGAACAAGCCGTTAAGTGGAAAATCTGCTACCAATGAAAGCCTTCCCAGGGCGTAACAAGGAGCAGAACATGGCAAAGAGAACGAGACGGAACCATTCAGCGAACTTCAAGGCAAAGGTGGCCCTTGCAGCATTAGCTGGAGAAAAGACTTTGTCTGAATTGGCAGAGCAATACGAAGTACACCCCAACCAGATTGCGACATGGAAAAGGCAGCTTGCTGAGCGCAAGGCGATGATCAGCCGTAGTCATGATCTGCCAATCAGCCAGCAGGCAAAGCTGTTGGGGATCAGCCGTGGCAGTGTGTATTACCAGCCTCGACCGATCAGTGAGGACGATCTGGTGCTTATGCACCGAATCGACCAGCTTCATCTGGAGCACCCGTTTATGGGTGCTCGCATGCTTCGTGACCAGCTTGTTCGAGAAGATAGAGCTGTCGGCCGCACGCATGTTAGCACATTGATGAAACGAATGGGCATCGAGGCCGTCTATCGAAAGCCGAAGACGAGCAAGAAAAACCCCGGCCACGCCGTCTACCCTTACCTGCTGCGCGGTATGAACATCCACCGGGCGAATCAGGTATGGGCTCTGGATACGACGTACATCCCAATGGCGAAGGGATTTGTGTATTTGACAGCGGTAGTTGACTGGGCCAGCCGGAAAGTGCTGGCGGCGAAAATTGCCATCACCCTGGAGGCTTGTCATGCCGTAGCTGTTCTCAATGAGGCATTCGCTCGCAATGGGACGCCTGAGATCATCAACACCGATCAGGGCAGTCAGTTTACTGCGTTTGAGTTTGTGGAAGCGGTGAAAAGCCGGGGCTGCAGGCTGAGCATGGATGGGAGAGGGGCGTGGCGAGACAATATTTTTGTAGAACGTTTATGGAGAACCGTGAAGTATGAACAGGTGTATCTGCATGCATATGACTCTGTTTCTGAGGCGCGCAGATCGATCATGAGATACTTTGACTGGTACAATCGATCTCGACCGCATTCAGGCCTGAACAGGCGGACACCGGATGAGGTCTATTGCGCAACGATGCCAGCATTGGATCTGGCAGCGTAACCAGGGCGGGTTTTCCACTTAAGGAATGACGAAACCTGTTCAAACGAACTGAGCCACCTCTCTGAATATAATTTACAAGATAGGACAAAAAATTCCAAAGACCTATATTGTATCGGATAAATTTGACTTTGCATCAATGGACAGATAGAATTTATCTAGCAGAAAAACTGCACTTTACATGTTAGGCAGTCTTTCAGGCATATCCTGAAGAACGGTTGTTTATGAACATTCGATGATTTGTAGCTGCTTGCGGTATTGCAAGAAGTTGTAAATCCTCTGAGACGTTACTGTCGTTCTACGTGTGAGCAGTCTACAAGGGTCTTGAGCCCATTTCCTGCCGGAGGTGATTATGCAATTTCCTCCTATCAAAAAGAATGTGGAAACGATGCCGGTTCAACCGAACCTGCTGGATTACGAACATACCTGTGCCACTTTTTCTTGGGATGAGGTGCGCAGGAGTTTTGACGGCCTTCCTGAGAGCGGAGGGTTGAATATCGCCCACGAAGCAGTTGATCGCCATGCAGATGGCCCCCGCCGTGAACATATCGCCATCCGTTGTTTAAGTAAAGACAACAAGATAGTAGAGTTTACCTATGGTGATCTGAAAGAAGGAAGTAACCGTTTTGCCAATCTGCTTAACAAACTGACGGTCACCAAAGGAGAACGGGTATTCTGGCTTGCAGGACGGCTTCCCGCGCTTTACCCGATGTTCTTTGGCACTTTGAAAAACTGCAATGTCTTCTGTCCGCTCTTCGCAGCTTTTGGGCCAGAACCGATCTTCCAGCGTCTGGAACGGGGCGATGCGAGAGTATTGGTTACTACCGAACGACAGTACAATAAGAAAGTTGCACCACATCTACCCCAATTGCCGGCGCTCAAGCATGTCCTTCTGATCGACAAGGAAGAGGACCTGAATGAGCAGGTTTTGTCACTTCCGCGATTATTGGAAACCTCCTCCAGTCTCTTCACTATCCCGCCGACCGATCCCGAAGACATGGCGATTCTCCATTTCACCAGTGGAACCACGGGGATGCCCAAAGGCGCAGTCCATGTCCACAATGCGGTGCTGACCCATGCCGTCACCGGCAAGTATGTGCTTGATCTCCATCCTGAGGATATTTTCTGGTGCACAGCGGATCCGGGCTGGGTGACAGGCACATCCTACGGCATTATTGCTCCATTGCTCCACGGCATCACCTGTATTGTCGACGAAGCGGATTTCGACGCTGAACGCTGGTACCGTATACTCCAGGATCAACGGGTTACGGTCTGGTATACCGCTCCGACAGCAATTCGGATGCTCATGCGCACTCCACCAGAACAGCGGCAGCGCTATGATCTCTCAGCGCTACGTCTGATACACAGCGTTGGCGAACCACTCAATCCTGAGGCGGTACTCTGGGGTAAGCATGTTCTCGGCCTACCGATCCACGACAACTGGTGGCAGACGGAAACCGGCGGCATCATGATCGCCAACTACGCGGCCCTTGAGATCCGCCCCGGATCGATGGGGCGAGCGTTGCCTGGGATCGAGGCCGCTATTGTTACCCGTACAAGTGCGCATTCGGTAAGGGTTGAAGAGCCTGATATAAAGGGAGACCTTGCGCTACGCGTCGGTTGGCCGTCGATGTTCCGTGCGTATCTGCATGATGAAGAACGCTATCGCAAGTGTTTTATCGGAGAATGGTACCTTACCGGTGATCTCGCCAGTCGTGACAAGGACGGCTATTACTGGTTCTTCGGACGAGCCGATGACATTATTAAAACTGCCGGGCATATGGTCGGACCGTTTGAGGTGGAGAGCAGCCTCATGGAACACAAGGCCGTGGCCGAGGCTGGGGTTATTGGTAAACCTGACCCGGTAATCGGTGAGGTTGTGAAGGCCTTTGTTGTCCTTAAACCTGGAATTAAGGAGAGCGAGGATTTGCGCCTGGAACTCATTGGTTTCGGCCGCACCCGACTCGGCTCGGCAGTGGCCCCCAGGGAACTGGAATTTGTCGGTAACCTGCCTAAAACACGTAGCGGAAAAATTATGCGCAGGCTGCTCAAGGCGCAGGAACTTGGGCTACCAATTGGTGACATCTCAACTCTGGAAGAGAGTGAATCGTGATGACGACTCCAATCGACAAAAACCATGCGACCAAACTCTTGCGGCAAATGCTCCTGATCCGCCGTTTCGAGGAAAAATCGGCAGAACTGTACAGCGCCACCAAGATTCGCGGCTTCCTCCACCTCTATATTGGCGAGGAGGCGGTGGCCGTCGGGGTAATGGCTGCACTCACTCCCGAAGATGCAGTGGTGGCCACCTATAGGGAACATGGACAGGCATTGGCGCGCGGTATGAGTGCAGACAGCATCATGGCCGAAATGTATGGCAAACTGGAGGGATGCTGTAAAGGCAGGGGTGGATCAATGCATATTTTTGATTCTTCTACCCACTTCTACGGGGGAAATGCTATTGTTGGCGGCGGCCTTCCTGTGGCAGTCGGCCTGGCCCTGGCCGATAGCATGCTTGGGCGTAACCGGGTGACCTGCTGCTTTTTCGGTGATGGCGCCGTGGCCGAGGGCGCTTTCCACGAATCCATGAACATGGCCGCGCTGTGGAAACTGCCGGTACTCTTTCTCTGTGAAAACAACCTCTATGCAATGGGTACAGCCATTCGCTACACCCAGGCCCAACCAGACATCGCTGCCAAAGCGGTTGGCTACCGGATGAAATCAGCTGCTGTGGATGGCATGGATGTCATGGCAGTAGAGGCCGCAGCCAGTAAAGCTGCCGATCATATCCGTCAAGGGAACGGGCCATACCTGCTTGAGTGCCGTACCTACCGTTTCCGACCCCATTCCATGTTCGATACTGAACTGTATCGCAGCAAAGAAGAGGTAGAGCAATGGAAAGCGCACGATCCCATCGAAAAGCTGACCAGACGGCTCAGTGATGCCGGTCTCTTAAATGATCAAGATAGGGCTGCTCTGGAGCAGGATGTGGCTCGCGAGGTTGAGTCTGCAGTTGCCTTTGCCGAAGCAGGCACCTGGGAACCGGTCGAAAACCTCACCAGCTTCGTCTACTCGGAAAGGAGGGAGCTATGAGCGGCGCGCAGTCAGCACGAAAAACATCCTATCGTGAGGCGGTAAAAGAGGCGATCCGCGAAGCCCTGCAGAAGGATGAACGTGTCTTTCTCATGGGCGAAGATGTAGGCCATTACGGTGGCTGTTATGCGGTCAGCAAAGGATTGCTGGCAGAGTTCGGGCCGGAACGGATCCGCGATACCCCACTATCAGAAGGAGGATTTGTGGGGGCGGGAATCGGTGCAGCCCTCGGAGGATTGCGGCCAATAGTGGAGGTGATGACCGTCAACTTCAGTCTCCTCGCCCTCGACCAGATCCTCAATAACGCAGCCACACTTCTCCACATGTCCGGAGGGCAGTTCAACGTACCGCTGGTGATCCGCATGGCAACCGGAGCAGGAAAACAGCTTGCCGCCCAGCATGCACACAGCCTGGAAGGATGGTATGCACACATTCCCGGTATCCGCGTCCTGTCGCCAGCTACTCTAGAGGATGCGCGCGGTATGCTCTGGACCGCCCTGCAAGACCCCGATCCTGTGCTCATCTTCGAAAACAACACCCTGTACAACATGGAGGGGAATCTCTCAGAAACTGCCGGGCCGGTTGATATCGATACCGCCAGGATACGGAGATCAGGGAGCGACATCACCCTTATCACCTATAGTGCCAGTCTCTATAAGTGTCTGGATGCAGCTACAGCTTTGGCCGGGGAAGGGATAGAAGTCGAAGTTATTGATCTTCGGTCATTGAGGCCGCTGGATGACGCCACATATCTGGAATCCATTTCCCGAACCAACCGGGCGTTAATCGTTGACGAAGGTTGGCGTAGCGGCGGCATCTCTGCGGAAATATCCGCACGAATCATGGAACAGGGATTCTACGATCTTGATACTCCGGTGGAGCGTATCTGTACCGCCGAGGTTCCCATCCCCTATGCCCGGCACATGGAAGAGGCGGCACTGCCAAGGATCGATACGATTATTGACACAGTTAAAAGGATGGTGCGTCATGGGTGAGTTCCGCATGCCGAGCCTGGGAGCCGACATGGAAACCGGCACATTGGTCGAATGGCTGGTCGCACCTGGAACGTTGGTTCGACGTGGTGATATCATCGCCACGGTGGAGACCCAAAAAGGATTATTTGAAATTGAGATATTCGAGGAAGGAATTCTGGGGGAACCGCTTATCCAGGCAGGACAGGAAGTACCGGTAGGCACCGTGCTTGCCCTCATTCATGCCGCAAATGGTTCTGCTGTCAAAAAAGATGCAGTGAGCGACCAGCCGAAAAGTGCACCTGAGCGGTTCATTTGTTCCCCCTCTGCACGCAGACTTGCACGCGAAATGGGAGTGGACCTGGCAACTATTCACGGGACCGGACCAAAAGGTGCTATCCAGCGCATAGACATTGAGCATGCCGCCCAGACAAGGATACCCCCGGCAGTCGAATCGGCAAAGCACGCTCGTACGGAACCAGCGTCACATGAAACACTGCGCCAAGGCATGCGCCAGGCAATTGCTGCAGCAATGAGCCGCTCCAACAGTGAAATTCCGCACTACTATCTGGAGATGGAGATTGACATGAGCCGCTCGCTGCAATGGCTTGAGGTGGAGAACCAGAAACGGACCATCCGGGAACGCCTTCTACCGGCCGTCCTGCTGCTGAAGGCTGTGGCCAAAGCACTGCGGGATATTCCGGAATTCAATGGCTACTGGCTGGATAACCAATTGCAGATTAAAACTGAAATACATATCGGTTTTGCTGTGGCACTTCGCCAGGGGGGCTTGATAACACCTGCCATTCATGCTGTCGACAGCTTGAGCCTCACCGCACTGATGAAAGCAATGTCCGATCTCATCGAGCGTACCCGAAGCGGCCGTCTTCGGAGTTCAGAGATGACAGACGCCACTGTCACAGTAACAAATCTCGGGGATCAGGGGGTGCGGACGGTATTCGGGGTGATTTATCCGCCCCAGGTAGCCCTCATCGCCTTTGGCCGCATTACAGAGCGCCCCTGGGCCGAGGGCGGCATGTTAGGAATTCGTCGTTGCGTGACAGCGACTCTAGCCGCTGACCATCGGGCCACTGACGGGCATCGCGGTTCTCAATTTCTTGAAGTCCTCAACAAGCACCTGCAGCAACCGGAGTCATTATGACTGAGAAAACATTGCAAGACATTCTGTTCAAGGAGTTGAAAAAATTAGCGCCGGAGTGCGACCCTCCCCGTGTGGCTCCTAATGAAAACATCCGTGATGCGCTGGACATAGACTCGTACAGTTTTTTGCAACTGCTGGTTGCCATCAACGAGCAGACCGGTATAGACATCCCTGAAGCAGACTATGCTAAAGTGTCTACAATCGGAGGCATGCTCAGCTATCTTTACGCCCGCCTCTCGTGATACCTGCATCCGCAATTTTTTGGTTACCTGCCCTAAATAGATGTGTTGCTAAGGTATTGATCTCTCCTGGTCCACTGTTCCGGATATCGCTACATATGCAGTTCCAGGTTTCTGAGGTGACGGCGAATAGCCCACCGAGACGCTATTGATATGCGGTTTATCGATTGTGGGGTACTTGAA
This sequence comes from Desulfopila aestuarii DSM 18488, assembly GCF_900143695.1. Classification (GTDB taxonomy): domain Bacteria; phylum Desulfobacterota; class Desulfobulbia; order Desulfobulbales; family Desulfocapsaceae; genus Desulfopila; species Desulfopila aestuarii. The sequence goes on along the minus strand of NZ_FRFE01000040.1, from coordinate 14,692 downwards.
TATCGCCGGGCGCTCGCCATGCAGGAGCGGCTTGCGACTGGAATTGCCGCTGGAAATGAAGAAGAGACTCTGCTGCTTCTCGAACACCCTTCAGTCTACACTATCGGTCAGGGCGGCAACCTTGATAACCTCCTCATTCCATCAATAACGATCGAGCGTATCAACCGTGGTGGCGACGTAACCTGGCATGGCCCAGGCCAGGTGGTGGGATATCCGTTGATCAACCTCGGGCGGCGCGGTCGTGATCTTCACCGCTGGCTGCATTTCCTCGAGGAACTTATACTTCTAACTCTGGACGTCTTCGGGATCAAAGGAAAATGTTATAACAACAACCCTGGCGTCTGGGCCAGGCATGGCAAGATCGCTTTTATCGGTGTAGGAGTTCGCAGGTGGGTGAGCATGCACGGTTTCTGTCTCAATGTGCGTCCTGACTTACGGCAATACGGACAAATCAACCCATGTGGAATTCCCGATCTTCCGGTTACCTCTATGGCTCGCGAGGGATGCCTATTGCTGTCAGAAACTGCTGTTAAGCTTGAGCTGAAAAAGAATTTCGAGCAGCTTTTGCACGAACGAATGCCACAACGGCCCTCTAATAGCTAGGTGGCTCCGGTCATTTGTACAGGCACAGACAATGGGCATAAACGGTTTGATAATGAAGCCCTTCTCAATGAGGGCTCTTGGCAATGTTGTTCGAATGGTTTTGAACAGGCGGTAACAATCTATCTCCGATCCTAAAATCCTACATTAGCAATGGTATTATCCGTTCAAGAATAAACCAGGTTTAACAAGTAATGGCCTATCCCTCCTTTGCAGTCATTGATTATTTTGCTTCCGATTTGATATAATAAACATAATAAAGTCTCATATTCGATTATGCTATTTGTAATAGATCTTTGTTTTCAGGTTATTACGCCAAAAATACAGATTCATATTCTAACGGTGAAAAGGCAAAAAGATAGATCGAAGGTGGAGAGAGAGGGGGACGTACGCCAATGGGAAACGAAAACAATCAAGACGTACATTCTCAGCATCTGAAACTACCTGAAGATACGCGCCCACAGATAGACACCAGCCTTTATTTTTCAAATTCCGAACCACTCTCTGCCGAAGGCAAACAAGAATTGTCTCATATATTTCAAAATTATGAGACACAACTCAATCGTCTGGGCAAAGAATTGCTGAGACAACAGAAGCAACTTTTAACCGAACGTGATCGGTATTTCGATTTCTACAACGCAGTACCGGTAGGTTGCCTTACCGTCAATGAGATAGGGATGATTGTTGAGGCCAATCTGCACGCTGCATGCCTGCTCAATGTCCCCCGCGACACGCTGATCAACCTGTCGATACCAAGATTCATTCATGAAGAGGATAACGACACCTACAGCCAATACCACAGGCAGTTGTTTGTCCTGGGCAAGACACAGGTTTTCGAACTGAGGATGATGAAAGCAGGTGCAAGTACGTTCATGGTACAGATGCAGGCGACGATCTCATACGATGCACAAAGTGAAAAGGTGTGCCATGTCATTTTTACGGATATTACCGGTCGAAAAAAAGTGACAGAAGAGCGAGAACTCATGGCCCGTCTAATTACCCAGATGAACGTAAGCAGTGATCTGCGGACCTGTATATCTGAGTTAACCGAGTCCCTGAAGAACTGGTCAGGTTGCGAAGCTGTTGGTATCCGGTTGCGGGATGGTGAAGACTATCCCTACTATGAAACCCGTGGCTTTCCATTGTCGTTTGTCGAGAAGGAGAGCGCTCTATGCGCCTATGGGCCGGACGGAACGCTGCAACGCGACTTGACCGGCAATCCCGTACTTGAATGTATGTGCGGCAATGTCCTGTCGGGCCGATTTGATCCCGCGCAGCCCTTTTTCACCGCCAGGGGCAGCTTCTGGAGCAACAATACTTCAGCCCTGCTCGAAAACACCACGGAAAGTGACCGCCAGGCTCGTACCCGCAATCGCTGTAATGGCGAAGGGTATGAATCGGTTGCCCTCATTCCCATGCATATCGCTAATCGTGTCCTCGGGCTAATCCAATTCAACGATCACTGTCCCGGTAGGTTTACCCCTGAACTGATTCAACATTTTGAAAGAATAGCCGATACTCTGGCGCTGGCGATCAGCCGCCGGCAGGCTGAGGACGAGTTGCGAAAGAGTGAAGAGAAATACCGTACGATTGCAGAGAATACATATGGCATGGAAACCTGGCAGCTAGCGGATGGCACCTATAAATATGTCTCACCCTCCTGCAAGCGTATAACCGGGTATACGGCTGATGCATTTTATCATGATCCAGAGCTTCTCGAGCATATTGTCCATCCAGAGGATAGGGCGATGCTGATCGAGCATCTTTCGATCAGTCATCCCCCGGGTGTGCAGGAGAACAGAGGTCTGGATTTTCGCATCCTCAGCCCTGACGGTGAAGTTCGTTGGCTCAGTCACTCATGCACCCCGGTATATGATACACACGGGCAATGGGTTGGTTGTCGTGGAAGTTTCAGGGAAATAACCAGGAGTAAACAGTCAGAGGAGAATCGGTTACTACAAGCGAAAAAAGAGCGGCAAATTAACAAAACCACCAGCCTGCAACGCATGGGTGGGGCAATTGCCCATCATTTCAACAATAAACTACAAGTGGTTATTGGATATCTTGAATTGGCCATGGAGCAGCTTTCAATCAGCGAAACGGCCCGTTACAGCGTGGTATCCGCTCTCGATGCGGCTGACCAGGCAGCCCAGGTGAGCAGGATGATGCTCACCTATCTGGGCCAGGTTAAAAGTAAACGAGAACCATGTGATCTTGCGGTGATTTGCCAGGAGTGTTTGCCCACACTGAAAAACCGGCTGCGGCGGGGACTGAAACTGGAAGCTGATCTCCACGCACCCGGCCCTGTCATCAATACCAGTACTAAAGAAATTCGCCAGATCCTGCTCAACACGGTTTCCAATGCCTCTGATGCGACAACTGATGATCATGGCTGTATCAGTTTGCGTGTGACTGTCTCCTTGGCAACGGAGATAGCTTCGCAACACAGATTCCCGCAAGATTGGCAACCGAAGGATTCATCCTACGCCTGTCTGGAAATTCGGGACAGCGGTTGCGGACTATCGGAAAGCGAGATCGAAGAAATATTCGATCCATTCTATTCGACAAAACTGATCGGCCGCGGATTAGGGTTGCCCGTGGTCAAGGGCATTGTGAAGGCGCATGGTGGTGTTGTCACCGTAGAAAGCTCGCAGAGTACAGGCAGTACTTTTCGTAGCTATTTCCCACTCTCACAGAAACGTTTATCCCCACTTCCCGTAGTGGTAAAGAGTACACCAGAAAAACGCCGGGAAGGTACGGTGCTGGTGGTTGACGACGATAAGATTGTTCTCGAAATCACCAGCACATTATTGTCAAGTCTTGGATACTCCGTTCTCACCGCCATGGACGGTATTGAGGCCATTAAAATATTTACGCAGCATAAAAAGGAAATTCAGTTTGTGCTCAGCGATTTTGCCATGCCTCGGATGAATGGCCTGGAGGCCCTTCAGAAGCTTCGGAAAATATCTCCTGATCTCAAAATGATACTTGTTAGTGGTTACAGTGAGCAGGAGGTGATGAACGGTAATTTCAGAGAACAGCCACATTTTTTCCTGAAAAAACCCTATAGTAAGCAAGCACTAAAGGAAACGATTGACCTCATGCTGGTGCCGTAGAATTCCTCCCACCAAGGGACATCACCATTCAGGCTCAGATAAGGTCACCGGAAACCGGCAATGGTAAAAAACTGAAGAAAAAATGTTTTTCGAGCCAACGGAGGAAATCATGACTCTGGAGATCCATGCAGTAAAGATCAACTATCCCGAAGAATGCAATATTATTATCGGTCAAACCCATTTCATCAAGACGGTGGAAGACCTGTATGAGGTAATAATCTCATCAGTCCCCAAACCATGTTTCGGTATAGCTTTTACTGAGGCTTCCGGACCTTGTCTCATCCGGACAGAGGGAAACGATAATGAACTGATTATGGGGTGTGTCAATGCCTTGAATGACATCGGCGCCGGTCATGTCTTCTGCATATTGCTGCGTGATGCCTATCCAATTAATGTCCTTAATCAAATCAAGAGTTGTCCTGAGGTGTGCACCGTCTACTGCGCCACCGCGAATCCGCTTCAGGTGCTCATCGCTTCCTCCGACCAGGGAAATGGAATCATTGGGGTTATAGACGGATTTCCCCCAAAAGGGTTGGAGACAGACACGGATAGGCAGGAGCGGATTGAGCTTTTGCGTCGGTTTGGATACAAGCGGTGATTAACAGGTATATCAAACTATGTACCCGATATTCATAGGTAAATAATGTTCAATGAACTGCAACAAACAACAAATTGAAAAACCTATTATATATAAACCGCGATTTCAAAACACTTTACAAAGATTGTCCTTACCGCAGTTCGTAGATAAGGCAGATGATAGAAAAAAAGCGATTATATTAAGGTTATATCTATACATTTGGCCTCCTTATCTGAATCAAGTGTAGGAAGAGGAGGTAAAGGATTTTTGATTATTATCTGGATGTCACCAGGGATAGAGACTTTCCTACTCAACAACATGATCTTCATGTTTGGGCTGAGCTGTAGCTATTCTTTAAATCATTTTAAATGATTATGGAAAATAACAAATCCGCAACTTCAAGATCTCAAGAAGACGTCGACTCGGATTTAACCAAAATACCCTGGTGGAAAAACTGGAAATTCATGCTTCCAATCTGGGGAATAATTGGCGTCTTTGTCTGGCTAGGTGTTCATTTCAAAATAGATGCGAAGCTTATCGCCTCCGGAGTTTTTCTATTTGGTCTATTATCCAATGCATTTGCCTGGTTGGTTCGTATCATCGCAATTATCCCGGTGGTAGGACCGCTTGTGGTCAAGGTTTTGTCAACTGGTTTCATCTGGCTGCTCAATGCGATAGGCTATTTGGTGTCTTTGGTTGCTATCCAACGAGGCTACTCTAAAGATGTATTGACGTATCGCGGCCTAACCGTCGCTTTGCTCATCGGTATTATTATCGGATACGTGTTGGGGAAATTGATTTGAGGTGAGATGGAAAAAAAATAGACCGATAGCGGTTTGGGGCTTATCCGTAGGGATGCCCAGCAAATTTGAAGAGAAAAATGTAATCATGTCTGTAGATTGTGCGGGAAAATTGGTTTTTTTTCGGGCAGGAAGCGAGGTGAGGGGTCATTCGTTAGTGTTTCTGAAAAAAAAAGGATTGTTTGTCATCATCTCACTATCGATCCGCTTCCTCACAGGTTTTCACATGGAGTGAACTTGAAGAGTGACCAATGAGACATATGAAAAAATACGCGAGTGAAATTCCCTCTGTTGAATCAAATCTTTACCACTCGCTATCCACAGAAGACGTTCTTTCTCATTTTCGATCTTCCCATCGTGGGCTGAGTACCGACGAAGCCTTTCGGCGCCTGACGCAGTACGGTCCCAACCTCATAACGAAAGAAAAGGGCATTCCCCTTTGGCATAAATTTGCTGTAAACCTGACCAACATTTTCGCGATTCTTCTTTGGGCGGCTGCAGCACTCTCATTTGCAACCGATTCCAACGAATCCGGCATTGCCATCGTCGCTGTCATTATCATCAACGCTGTGTTCAGCTTCGTCCAAGAATATAGAGCGGAACGAGCTATTGCAGCACTTCAGAGCCTATTACCGATTGAAGCAAAAGTTCGCCGTAACGGGGAAACCATCAAGGTACCAGCCGCTGATCTTGTGCCGGGTGACATCCTTATTTTGGAGGAAGGCGACAATATCTCCGCTGATGGGCGTTTAATAGAGGAATTCGACCTGCGAACCAACAACTCGACGCTGACCGGCGAGTCTGAACCGGTACGTAAGACGGCAGAGCCTGTGGCGTGCGAAGGATTGACTTTGACACAGATGCCCAATCTGGTTTTTGCGGGCACAACTGTTGCCTCAGGAACGAGTGAAGCAGTGGTCTTTGCCACCGGAATGTCCACCACGTTCGGGCAGATCGCACACGTGACACAATCTGTGAAAGCAGAAGCCTCTCCACTCCAGATCCAGTTCGGCAGCATATCCAAAACGGTTACTCTACTCTCTTTACTTATCGGAGTTGTCTTCTTTCTGATCGGCAGGTTCATAGCACACCTGAACCTTCACGAATGTGCCATTTTCGCTATCGGCATTGTCATCGCAAATGTGCCAGAAGGTTTACTGCCGACGCTTTCGCTGGCACTGGCCAGCGCTGCAAAACGATTAGCCAGCCGGCATGCACTGGTCAAGAAGCTCTCTGCCGTGGAAACACTAGGTTCAACTACCGTCATCTGTACTGACAAAACAGGTACACTCACTCAAAATGAAATGACGGTAACCGGGTTATGGGTAAGCGGTCGTGATCTACAGGTAAGCGGCATCGGTTACGAACCAACAGGAGAAGTTCTTGAAGGTGGCTCTCCCGTGGCCGAAGATCTTGAAGATGACATTCAATGGTTGGTTCGAGTTGCCTCGTTATGCAACAATGCACGACTCCTTGAGCCGGAGCCAGACAAGCCTCAATGGCGCATCCTCGGAGACTCAACCGAAGGTGCTTTATTGGTTGCTGCCATTAAGGCTGGTTTTAACTCAAAGCACGAACTGAACCGATGGTCGTGCGTGACTCAACTTCCTTTCGATTCCCGCCGCAAGCTCATGTCAGTCATTTATCAAGTCGAAGACGCTTCAACTGGAGTGCCACCCTTTACACGGGCCGCATTCACTAAAGGTGCCCCCAAGGAAGTTCTTTCTTTGTGCACACATTTACTCGTAGCCGGGGAAGCGCGCGTCATGACCGAGGAAGACAGAGCGGCCGCTATAAAGCAGAATGACCGGTATGCAGGTGTGGGTTTACGCGTTCTAGCTATGGCCTTCCGCCTGCTGCCAGGCAATTTGCAGGAACACACAATAGAACTGGTAGAGAAGCAGCTGACCTTCATAGGTCTGATAGCTATGCAGGATCCGCCACGTCCTGAAGTATTCGAAGCTGTAGGACGAGCTCAATCCGCAGGTATTCGGGTGGTCATGGTCACAGGTGACTATGGATTGACAGCCGTATCCATTGCCAGCAAAATTGGAATTTTGAGTAACAACAGCCCACGAATAATCACCGGCTCCGATCTAGATGCCATGGACGGAGACACACTGGGTAAGACACTCTCGAGTTCTTGCGAAATAATATTTTCGCGGGTTGCCCCCGAACACAAGCTGAGAATCGTGGAAACCTTTCGCTCACTGGGGGAAATCGTTGCGGTTACCGGAGACGGTGTCAACGATGCTCCGGCCCTGAAAAGAGCAGACATAGGGGTCGCCATGGGGCAAAGCGGCACTGATGTCGCGAAGGAGGCCTCCACCATGATTCTCACCAACGACAATTTTGCGAGCATTATTGCAGCAGTGGAGGAGGGTCGCGCCGTTTATGACAATATTAGAAAGTTCGTCACCTATATCTTTGCGCACTTGGCCGCGGAAGCGGCCCCATATGCAATGTTCGCCCTCTTCAATTTGCCGCTGCCGCTGACTCCCCTGCAAATACTGGCCATTGATCTCGGCACCGAGACCTTGCCGGCGTTGGCGCTTGGAATCGAAAGACCTGAACCGGACGTGATGCAGCGGCCACCGAGACCTCGCGGCGAAAGGTTGCTCAATCGGGCCACCCTCCTTCGAGGCTATTTCTATTTGGGCCTGTTATCGTCTGTCGGAGTTATGTTTGGCTATTTCTGGCAGTTGACACGTTGCGGCTGGTACTGGGGTGTTACCGGCAACGACCCACTTTTTGCACCCGGTTCTCTTTTTCAGCGTCAGGCCGCAACAATGGTGTTTTTGGGCATCGTGATAATGCAGGTCGCCAACGTATTTGCATGTCGCACTGAGCGCGCCAGCGTGTTTAGCATAGGTATTTTAAGCAATCCCCTGATCATTGTGGGTATCATTTTTGAATTAGCCTTTGCTGCCATCGCAATCTATGTTCCCTTCTTTCAGAACCTTCTCGGCACAGCACCAGTTGGATGGGAGAGCTGGCTTGTACTGTTTGCATTCACCCCTCTGGTTTTTGGCGGTGAAGAGGCTCGGAAGGCGATGATGCGGACATCTGGAAAACACACCCGCCTAACCGGACCGCTAGACAGCAAGGAACGAGGGAACGAGAGGAGGCACGACATATGAGGGTAATTATTATCGGATGTGGGCGTGTGGGCATGCAATTGGCTTCCCTCCTTTCCATGGGAGGGCACGATGTCGTGATTGTGGATAGGGATATGCGCGCCTTTGAAAAATTGGGGCCGAATTTTCGCGGCCAAAAAATTGTTGGGGTTGGCTTTGACCGCGAAGTGCTCAAGCAAGCGCAGATTGAGCAGTCAGATGCTCTTGTCGCTATGACAAGCAGTGACAACACAAACATCGTGGTCTCGCTCATTGCCCGAAGGGAGTTCCGAGTACCCAAGATCGTTACACGGGTTCATGAACCGGAACGTGCTGAGATCTACCGCCGTTTCGGCATTCCCACCATTTCTGCCACTACCTGGGCTGCGAATGAAGTCCTAAAGATGATTGCCCATAGGGACTTGGCTTCTCGGCTTACGTTGGGAAACGGTGAGGTGGAAATACTCCAAATCGATTTGCCACCACACCTGGCAGAACATTCCATAAGTGAATTGACCGTGTCCGGCGAAATCATGATCTCAACCATCGTTCGACAAGGTAAAGCGCTCATCCCGTTTTCCGGTAGCAAGCTGCACGCTGGAGATGTTGTGTATCTTGCTGTGCTCAGTTCGTCCATGGAGAAATTAAAGAAGTTATTAGGAATGATGTAAGAACGGGAGGGGGTAAGCATGAATGTGTTGATCGTCGGAGGTGGCAGAACAGGGGCTCTCCTGGGGGAATTGATGGTGAAATCAGGACATAGTTTGACATTTATCGAAAAATGTCGGGAGGTTGCGACCCGCCTATCGGCCGACCTGCAGACGGCAAGGGTTATCGCCGGCGATGGTTCATCTCCTGGAATCCTGCGTGAAGCAGAGACATACAGTTCAGATGTAGTAGTAGCCGTTGCCGGCGAAGATGAAACCAACCTTGTTGTGTGCCTGCTGGCTCGCAATGAATTCCATGTGCCGTTGGTAGTGGCAAGGATCAACAATCCTCAAAACGGGTGGCTATTCACCAAAGACATGGGTGTCGATGTGGCTGTCGATCAGGCTGAAATCATAAGTCGCCTGGTTCAGGAAGAAATAACCTTGGGAGAAATGGTTACATTGCTCAAAATGCGTCGGGGGCGATTGACCCTCACAGAGCAGCGGATTGCTCCAAGTTCCTGGGCTGTGGGAAAAAAAGTGAGTGAACTGCAGCTGCCCGACGGTATTGTGCTGGTGGCCATATTTCGTCCCGGTGAGGTTTTGGTGCCACGCGGCAACACAGTTCTGGAAGCGGAGGATGAAGTACTTGCCCTCGCCAATGCTGGGTTGGAAACATCCTTGATTGAGAAACTCTAAGATTATTATCAATTGCTTAATAGCTATCGAATCACCTGCGATCTGCGGCCATGAGCTCAAGAGAAGGCCATGGGTGGAAGAGCCTAGACACGGATCCAAGGCTATGGTGGCTGGAATATCGAAATAACACTGTTGACGGTCACGGCTTTGCATACATTGGCAGACTATTCATTGAACGATACTGCGGTTATCTTCGACCACATCAATGACATCATGTGCAAACCGGACATCCTGTCTTTATTGAAAGTCGTCAATAACAGTGTTAACGTGCTGCTCTCTCGATCCATTATGACCCTTTTACGTTTTTTTAAGTGTTTTGGATCTTTTTGTTTTTGTTGGTTCGATAATTCACGATTTTTCAATTTTCTTGCTTTTGGCGGCATCATCGGCATATATGCTCAATTCTAGAAGAATGCTGGTGCTTTTTGAGAAATACCTTCTTTTTAAGAGGCGATCAGACCACTGATCATCATAGAATGCATTCATGTTAACACTTTCACTTCAGCCATACTCCCTCAGCAATAAGGGCGGTGGCCTGCTGCTCAGGTCCGTTATAACGACGGTTGTATCATCTGTGGTTTTAGGCGTGGTTCTTTGGATGATTTCATGGTCCTTTGGGCTGGTCGGCGGTATAAAGGAATTTGGCAGCGCCATTCGTTTTGAATTGCCTTATCTGCTTTTGACCTATGCTGCGCTGCTTTACCTGATGCGACCGACTTTCTGGCGCATTCTGTTCGCTGCTTTGCCGATTATCGCACTTTATCTGGTTATCGACCTGCACTATGTTTATATGCATAGTATTTTTAAACTGGATGAGCTCCTTTTGCTGCCGGAGGGACTCAACGTATCTCCGGTTTGGGTACGGATAGGAGCCGGGCTTACTTTTTGTGTCTGGTTGCTGGTTTTTATAAAAAACCTCAAGCGTCGACTCCGGGAGCTGATGGTGCCTTTGCTGCTCCTTGCTCTTGCAGCAGTGATGCCGGTCACTGCCTATTGCATGCCTAAGGAGTTTCTTAAAGCAGCTCGTAGTTTGGGGTTTAGTATCATACCCTGGTCCGACCGCTTCACCTCGGCTGTCATGGGTCGAACGACCGCACTTTTTCTTTTCGCCGCTACCAAGCGCGAGGCCTTGGATGATCTGGCTCAGCATCCTGTAATAGATGACCCCGACCGGAATCCGGCCCTGCTGGTAAACACCCTGTATGATTTCCGAAATATCCATATTCTGGTTCTTGAGTCATTTCTTGATCCCCAACGTTTTTCAGGTTTAGATTTTCGTACATCCCCCGACCCGCCGCAATTCGATGCGCTTCGGAAAAATTTACATATTTCAAAGTCGCCTGTATTTGGTGGTGGTACGGCTCAGGTCGAATTCGAGATTCTTTGCGGGGTACCTGCATTGGAGCTATACAGTCCTGCGGAATTCAGCATGTTCACAGGTGCCTCCAGTCCCTGTCTACCCAACTTACTTGACTCGGCCGGTTATCGGACAATTGCTACCCAATCTTACAAACCGGAGTTTTTCAATTCGGAAAAAGCCTATCAGACCATGGGATTTCAGGAGATAAATTTCCCCTCTGCTTACACGGATAAACACAAGACCTACCTGAAATACGACATTCCCAACAGCTATATATTTGACGGAGATCTTCTTTCCCAAAATCTGTTTTATGTGAAAAAGCTTCTGGCCGACGGCAAGCCGTTTCTCAACTATGTGCTGGGCATCTACGGGCATTTGCCCCATGTCACCGATACCGACCGCTTTCCACCGAAGGTCGATGTGCAGGGCGTCAAACCTGGTTCTCAGGCCTATCTGGCCATTCAACAACACTATTACCGGGCCGAGGCGGTTGCCGAGTACATTAATCGACTGAGGGAGATGGACCCGAAAAGTCTGATCCTGGTGACCAGCGATCACCTACCACCTTTGGACGCCGGTCCTTTAACCTACCAAACCTTAGGCTATTCACTGAAAGATGGTGGCGAATTCAAACAGAATATCTGGTTTTATTTCGGCCCCGAGAGCAAAAACATCGCCTTGCCGGACAAAGATTATGAGTTTATGGATTTTCTTCTCGATAATCTGACCGAAAATCGTATCTGCAGAGAGATGGTCTGCAAAAATCACCATGATGTGAATCTTGTAGAGCTGACCACCAGCTATAATCACATCATTGCTTTGGGCTCGGGTCTGGCCAGCAATGCGTCCGTTCGTTAATCGGCCGTCGGTAGTTTTAATTTGATTTTTCGCTATCCAAAATACCCTTTCTATCCTTTTTCGACTTTTTCGCTGCTCTTCTTTCTTTTGTGGACATGGACGCTTTTTTCTTTTTTTCCCGGTTGCCTTTTTGTTCTTTATTCATGGTGTTTGCTCCTTTTTTGATGAATTCTCCCTTGAGTCCGCTCCTTGCCATTCACCGTGTGTCTGGCTCCAACTGATGCTGAAGAGACTCTGTTGAACAAAAATGTAAAGTGTTATCAGAACAAATATTTATAACCTTCACCTCACCCTAGGTTATACAAGCCGGGCAGCGGATCGATGGATAACCTGTTTTTCTGGTATTTGGTGCGAGTACGACCTGCCAGACATGCAGGTATCTGGCCCGAAAGCAGCCAGCCATACAGAGCAGGTAATAGCTCCACATGCGATAAAAATGGTCGCCGTAGGATCGGTGCAATTTCGGCCAGTTGTCTCGAAAATTCTGAAACCAGGCCATCAGGGTCTGATCGTAATACACCCCAAAATTATGCCAGTCCTCCAGAACATAGTGATGTTCGATGGCAGATGTGAGCTGTTTGGCTGAAGGCAGCATACCGTTTGGAAAAATGTATTTATCAAACCAGGGATCACCGTTGAGGGAGGTGTGGTTGGTAGCAATTGTGTGCAGAAGGAAGAGCCCGTTGTCGTTCAAAATCTTGCGTACAATCTCCATGAAGGTTCGATAGTTTTTATAGCCAACATGTTCAAACATACCGACGGAGACAATGGCATCAAATTTACCCTTCAACTCACGGTAATCCTGCAAGCGGATTTCCACTTGCAAACCTTCACAGCGTTCACGTGCTAGCTGTACCTGCTCTTCTGAAACGGTTATGCCAACAGCTTCAACCCCATACTTCTCCGCAGCATAACGTACCATGCTGCCCCAGCCGCAGCCGATATCGAGTAGCCGCATGCCTGGTTTGAGCTGGAGTTTGCGACAGATCATATCAAGTTTTGCATCCTGTGCTTCATCAAGAGTGCTGGCATTTTGCCAATAACCACAGCTGTAAGCCATATTTTTATCGAGCATGAGGCTGAACAGGTCGTTGCCGGTATCATAATGCTGCTCACCAACCTGCTTGACCCGCCTCCTGTTCTGGCGGTTATGCAACCAAGCCTGGATGTATCTGCATATGTCGACAGTGTTGAAGCGGATGGTCCTGTTGAGTTGACGTTGCAGAACCTTGCAAAAAAACTCATCCAAGGCTTCGCACTCCCACCAGCCGTCCATGTAGGATTCGCCTAGACCAAGGGTGCCCACTGCCAGGACGCGCTCAAAGAACCGTGGATTCTTTACCTGGATGTCACAGGGACGATTGCCGCCTATGATAATATCAGCATCGTGTAGTAGAGTTTGGAAATATTTCTGTGAGGTTGACATGGCTACTTTTCTCATGGCGATACACTTCTCCTGATGGTTGAAGTTATCGGTAAAGCCAGTGGGCAGAATGGGTAGATGTTCTGCCTACCAAGAAAACGTAGTTTTTTATAAATGGCGGGAATAGATAATTAGCCTAACACATTTATACTTCAGATCCGAGACCGATTTCAAGCTGAATGTAGGATGATTGGCTACTGCTTAGTGCTCAGTGCCCGAGTCATGCGCCAGGCTATTCCGCCGGCTCGACGAAACTGGAATTTTCCACTCAAGCCTCCTTATTCCTGATAACCCAGTCTCTGCATTTTTTTTTTGCTTTAGCCACCCATAAAAAAAGACTAGAAAGCTGCGCCATTTCATGTCAGCCTTGGTTTTTTCCAAATTAACAACTATAATTTAACGTAAATCTCAGAAATGTATACCTGCTGAACAGGCCACAAATCCTTACTTTTAGCATTAGGGCTAGAGTTTCCTATTCTGGTTTTAGCATAAGCAATTCTCTGCAACGCAAGCTGTTTCGCCTGGACACTCAGCCTTCAGGTCGTCGTATTAAAGGATGCGGCGTTATAACTCAATGGTTCCCAAAGGGTCCACAGTGCAAAGGAGTATTACAAAATGGCTGAAGGTACAGTAAAGTGGTTTAATGATGCAAAAGGTTTTGGCTTTATTGAGATGGATGGCGGTACTGATGTCTTTGTTCATCATTCTGCAATACAGTCCGAGGGATTCAAATCACTTAAGGAAGGTGCACGAGTGACCTTTGATGTTGTCAAAGGTCCAAAAGGACCCGCGGCAGAGAACGTTGTCCTGAAAAAATAACCTCACCAAATCAACCCCTACAAAGACCTAGTCTAATGCTAGGTCTTTGTCGTTAATCATGAAGCCACTGCCGATGAAAACGACAGACTTTCAGTCCCAAGGTCACCTTCACTACGTTGGCCAGAATATTCACATCTTGTATTAATCCGGCAATTATTTAGGTGAAATTTTCATGGGCACTCTGATTGGGCCTCCTGATGAGATTGCAACTTTGTGGGCAATCCAGGAGGATACTTATTTTGTATCATGATGTCAGCTGTACCTATTTGGCCGCTGGTTTAATAATAGAAACATAAACAACACCAGAGGGGCCGGTATTGATAACTTCAGCTTTTTCTCTTTCCAGCATCTGTCTTATTTTTCCTGTTTCTGTTCTTCTTGCAGCTCATACTTCACATATTTCCGTACCATCTCTTCATCCAAACCAACGGTATCGACACAGTATCCGAGTGACCAGAAATGATTACCCCAATAGGGTTTATTCTTCAATTTCCTAACTCTATTGAAAATTCTGATCGCTGTCCGCTCTTTAAGTACTGCGACAAAATTCAATATTGATATTTTGGGAAGCGCAAACACAATATGGTACTGACAACACCATATCGTCTGTGATAACTTGCGGAAACGGCTCATTGCTTCTCCTTTCGTTGCGTTGTGGGGACAACTCAACTGAGGTA
>NZ_FRFE01000038.1 GCF_900143695.1 Desulfopila aestuarii DSM 18488 | reverse complement strand
TTCGCCGGTTTCTCTCTTCCGCGAATCGCCGTGGAATCTCGACTGATATGTCCGACAAGTTCCTGCGACAAATATGTCTCTACCAACGCATCGTGCACTCGATTGCCAAGGATGCCCGCAGCAAACTCATTGAAAGCGCGCGAAAATGTCGATTCCGACGGGACATCATCAGCATGTATAAACCCGCATATCCGCCGTAAATTCATGGCTGAAAGGAGGGCTCGGCGCAAATCGCTGGTTGTTGCAAGGCGATAGTACGCTTTTACCACAAACGCTCGGGCCAGAGCCTGCCGGTCGAGAGGCTTTCGCCCCGGATAACGATAATTGGTTATATTTTTCGGTACATATCGTTCAACCTGGACAAGTTCCAGAATTGATACCAATCGTTCCTCCTGTTCAGTTAACGGTGTTGGCAAGCATTGGTTTAGATGAGGAAATAGACTTCTTTGGACACGTCCCATCAACCATGATATCGTGTCTATGAGCTTCATGGCATTCTCCTTGGATTGGTTTTGCTGGATACAAAACTATACCAGGAAATGCCATGAAGCTATGTTATTTCAACATGTCAAATCAAAATGCTCCCTGATTTTGTTATTGCACGTCTTTTTGCAAAAGGCTCATTGGTAAGAAATAAACCGATTCAACTGAGCTCATCCCATGAAGGGGCGAGCTTACCCCATCAGGGCAAAACCGCCCCATTATCTATTTTATGTACTCCAGCCACAGCTTACCGAGGTTAGCATCAATGCAGTGGGGTGATTCTTCCCCATTCTGAGGCAAGGGCAATTATTCACTTTGCTCCTCACAAATCGCATATTTTCTCTACATAACAATATGTTGAAAAAATGCTCTAACCCTGGACCAGAAAATGCGCACTATTGTGTAATTGTCCGTGAATCGATTTCAAGCAAAAAACACTGTCCCTATAACACATATCTTCTACAACAAGGGCAGACAGGTTGTCAGCTATCAGTGGAGGAGCATCATGAAATAATCAATTTCTGAAACAGCTCATACATCCCAGATTCCCAAAGATGAGTACGATATCAATTTTGAATTCAACTTGACCTTCAGCCTGACGGATTACATCCTCATGTTCATGTATCTTGTGATTCTTTTGCCCGTTGAACTGGTCAACAGAATCATGAGCGACTGCTATGTCGCCTATAAAGAGAGGAAGGCGCGTGAGGAAAGCATGAGGCCGCTTTTTATGGAATGACTGACAGGGCAGCATAGATAATTGTTCGGGTCGACCATTGAAACGTTTGACTTCTTCACCTGTAAAGCTCGCCTTCTACAAGCTAGTTTTGCAGGTGTGGATAGAACGAGTGAAGACCAGTCATTAAATTTTGAATGTACCGGTGTTGTTGGATACAAAACTCTTACAGAACGCTCCTCCATCTTTCCTTTTTCATCCACATCCTTGCACGAACTCCTGATAATGTTATTTTCCCATTGACTTAATAACGATAATCGTTATTAATAACAACAATCATTCGTTTCCTGATTGATCTATCACAAGCTCAACGTTGTGCCGGAAGTTTTTACATCATTACCACTGTTTCACAATGATCCCTTGAAGCGGCTGGGCGGGCTATTCCGCCTGCCAGAGAAGTGACACCCGTATACCATTTATTAACGGAGCGATACATGAAAAAGGTATTGATTGCGTACGCAAGCAGGACAGGTAACACAGGCAAAATGGCCAATTTTCTTGCTGAAGGAGTAAGGTTCGCTGGGCACACTGTTGAGATAAAAAAGATCTCTGAAATTGAAAACGCCGAAGAGCTGAACGGCTACGATGCCTATCTCTTTGGTTGTCCCACCTACCATAAGGATATGACAGGCGGCATGAAGCAGTTTTTGTTCCTCGCCGAAAAAGCCGAGCTCACCAGTGCTGCCGGTGGTGCTTTTGGCTCCCATACTCACAGCGGAGAATCAGCCCCAATGATTTTTGACACCATGGAGTATGTCTTTAAAATGAAGATGACTAACCTCGGGCCACTTAATCTGACCGAAGCGACCATCGCCACCCAGGAAGGCCTGAAAGCCTGCCAGGATTATGGCAAGGCACTGGCTGAAACCCTGTAAGGACAAACGTTCTGCGACGTGCGAAAGTATTCAAGGCGTGATCACAACCCGATGTTCACGCCTTATTCAATTTCTGGGCAACTCCTCTGCGTCGCCAGCATGAACCAGGACCAGTCCATTCCCTCTCATCCGAACCACTACCTGCTGACACTGTTGAATCCCTTCTGAGAATTTCAAATCGTCGGATTCATTATGAACTCCCACCCCGACAATTGAGAGATCATCTCCATGACAAAGACCCGCTTTCCTTCTTGGCAGATCAGCTCGCACATGGTCAAATATAGCTGAAGTATGCAGGGAGAAAACCTGTTACAGCTATTTGACTATTCAATCAGTCACTCAATTAACGGCTGGCACGTTGATTCGCAAAGCCAGCGAATTTGCTTGAATACAAAAATATTCCCCACTCTCGTAACACACCGACAATGGAGTTATACCTATGAAGATCATGATCTGCGGTAAAGGCGGATGCGGTAAAAGCACCCTCACCGTTCTACTTGCCAAGGCGCTTACCAACGCAGGCAAGAGAGTACTGGTAGTGGACGCCGACGAATCCAACCTCTGCCTCCACCGATTGCTTGGTGCAAAACAGCCAGAAATCATGATGGATGCCATGGGCGGACGCCAGGGCACCCGCGAAAAGCTGAAGCAGGCCAAGGATCAGGACCATGAAGACGATTTCTTCAAAAACATCATGAGCGTTGACGATTTGCCTCCGGATTGTGTGCAAGAAGCAAATGGCATCAAGCTCCTGGTAGTCGGAAAAATCAAGGAGTTTGGCGAGGGCTGCGCCTGCATGATCGGTGGCATCTCCAAAGCCGTGCTCTCACGGTTACACGAAGCCAAAGACGAGATCATCTTGATCGACGCCGAAGCTGGGCTCGAACATTTCGGTCGTCAGGTAGACCGGGGCTGTGACATGGCTCTCTGTGTGATCGACCCCAGTTATGAATCGATCCAGATGGCTGGCCGCGCCCGTCAAATCGCTGAGGCGGCAGGGGTACAGACCTATTTCATCCTCAACAAAGTTGAGGACGATGTGCGGCAAGTGATGGCCGAAAGCCTCGACCCGAAAAGGGTTATTGGAGCAATCCCCCGCAGCGATACCCTGTTCATCCAGAGCCTGAGAGGTCAGCCCCTCTCCGTCGAGATGACCGAGATCGAGGAAGCCTGCGCATTTCTCTTGAACTACAAAAAGCCGCTGACGCTGAGTATGAAGCTGTAGAAAATGAATCCTTCTTTTCTGGCTTTCACCTATACCTGAAGAATCGAGATAGTATGACATATTCAATCGAGCCAGACGACCTCCGCAATATGGTCGGAGATACCATATTTAACCGTGGCAGGAAGTACACCCATCGGGTTTCCCATCTTTCGAGAATCGAAGACGGTTCGCTGGTGGCCTGGGTCACAGGAAATCGACGCTATACTACTTCGGTTCAGCCCAGCGACAATGGAGCTCTGGATTACTTCTGCTCCTGCCCATATCAGGGACTGTGCAAGCATGTGGTAGCAGTGGTGCTGAAAGCCAGTGAGCTGCAGCTCGCCAACGAAGAAATCCCCCTCCTTGATCAGGATGATGATCTTTACCAAGACCTTTTTTACGAAAAAGAGTTCGATGAAGATACGGAATCAGGTGACACTGAACAGCATATCCGCACTTTTCTGGCAGAAAAAAACCGAGATGAACTGCAGGAGATGCTCGTGGCCTTTGCTCTTCGACACCCGGAAATTGCCGGTGAAATCCATAAATCTGCACTGTTAAGTGATGGTCAGATAGATACACTCGTTCGCGAATTGCGTCGAGAAATCCGGGACCTCACCGAAGAAGATGCCTGGCGCAGCCACTGGAATGACGAAGGGAATCTACCAGATTACTCCCATGTTCAGGAGCAGCTACGTAACCTGCTTGCCTCCGGATATGCCGATGAGGTCGTCAAATTGGGTGAACAGCTCTTTGAGGAAGGCCATTATCAGGTGGGGCAGTCTCATGACGAAGGCGAAACAGCCGCGGCTATCAGTGCCTGCCTCGAAGTGGTTTGTGAAGCCCTGCCCAGATCCTCAATTCCGCAACCGGAGCAGCTATTGTGGTATTTCGACCGGCAATTGAAAGATGAGTATGACATTTTAGGCGATCCAGCCATAATCTTTGACAATCCGATATATACCACCGCCGACTGGCAGGTCGTCGCTGACGCTCTCGAGATGCAACTTGCCGAAATGGCCAAGCCGAAATCCTCCTCATTCATTGATACCTTCCGACGAAAAGCGGTCATGGACCAGCTCTTGAATGCCTATAGCTTCAGCGGCAATGAAAAAAAGATCATTCCCTTGCTGGAAAAAGAAGTTAAGTATTGTCAATGTTATACCCAACTAGTCGATGCTCTCCTGCAGCAGGGTGATCGGGAAAGAGCCCGGGCATGGTGCATTGAAGGACACAAACAGACGCATAAGGATTTGTCGGGTCTTGCCGACAACCTGCAGCGTCGATTATGCCAAATGGCGGAAGAGGAGAAAAACTTCAAACTGGTTGCAGCGTACCTCGTTGAGAACTATGTCCGCCACCCGTCACGGGAAACCTATCGAAATGTAGCTGAAGTTGCCCAACACATCGGCCTCTGGCCTGCAATCCGCACTGCACTGCTTACCTATCTGGAGAACGGTACAGCTCCAGCCGGCAGTAAGGGCAGTACCGCAACCTGGCCCCTTCCCGAACCTGAGACAGGGCCACGACGGCTGACGAAGAACGACAAACCTCAGAAAAATGAATCCCTGGCGTTACGTATTCAAATAGCTCTCCTGGAAGAGCGCTATGACGACGCCGTTGCTCTCTATCGAGAACTGTTAAAGGCAGGAAGATACCGAAACACCCAGCTAGACAATGAGCTGGCCAATGCAGTACAGGAAACCCATCCGGATCTCACATTGCAAATCTGGCGAACGGGTGCCCAGCGACTCATTGACGAAGTCAAGCCAAGCTCCTACCCGGGAGCTGCCGGCTACCTCCGAAAAATGCAACGATTATATGAAAAACTCGGTAAGGACGACACATGGACAACCCTGCTCCAACAGATACGAAAAGAACACAAGGCCAAGCGACGTCTCATGGAAGTGCTGAACGATCTGGAAAAAAATCCGGAACGGTACAACTGAAAAAGCGGCAACCCAACACCAGACATCATGCCCTTTGATTACCAGACCATTGAGCTGCTGCGTAAGAATCACCCCGCCTGGCGGCTGCTCTGTTCCGATCACGCTCCGCTGGTAGCCACCTTTCTGCACCGGGTTTTTATCAAACCGAATATCCGGGTACTGGCGCTGGCCGACCTGGCCGAGTCCTTGGAAGACGAACTGTTTCTCTTACGTGAAGCCTACGGTTCAGGGGCATTCCCCCGTTCAGCCCAGGAGTACCTGAACGACTGGGCGGACAACAGTAAGGGATGGCTCAGGAAATATTACCCGCCCGGGGTGGACGAGCCCCACTTCGACCTGACCTCGGCCAGTGAGAAAGCCATCTCCTGGCTGGAGAGCCTTGCCGAACGCTCTTTTGTCGGCACGGAGTCGCGACTGCTGACCCTTTTTGCCCTGCTTCGCCAGATAGCGGAAGGGAGCGAAACCGATCCCAAAGTGCGCATCAGTGAGTTACAGAAACGGCGAGACGGGATCAACCGTGAAATTGAGCGAATCGAGGCCGGTGATATCTCCCTTCTTGACGAAACCGCGGTCAAGGACCGGTTCCAGCAATTTCTGCAATTGGCACGTGAACTTCTTGCCGATTTTCGTGAAGTGGAACACAATTTCCGCACGCTTGACCGCCAGGTGCGGGAGCGCATTGCCCTATGGGACGGCAGGAAAGGGGAACTGCTGCAGGAAATCATGGGCCGGCGCGACGCCATCGCCGATTCGGACCAGGGCAAAAGTTTCCGGGCTTTCTGGGATTTTCTCATGTCCCAGACCCGGCAGGAGGAACTAACAGACTTACTCGAACAGGTGTTGGCTCTGGAACCCGTTACCTCAATGGCGCCCGATCCGCGGCTGCGGCGAGTACATTACGACTGGCTGGAAGCTGGGGAGCATACCCAGCGCACCGTTGCCCGCCTTTCACAACAACTACGCCGCTTTCTCGACGATCAGGCCTGGTTGGAAAATCGCCGGATCATGGAACTCCTCCACGAAATCGAGTCCAAGGCCATCGGCGTACGCGAAGCAGCACCTTCCGGAAATTTTATGGAGATAAATGAGTTTAGCGCAACCGTTGAGCTGCCGTTTGAACGACCGCTCTTCATACCTTCCCCAAAGCTGCACATTACCGATATCACACTCAAGGAAGGCGAGGCCGAAATGGATACCGCTGCCCTCTACGCCCAGGCGATGGTCAATCGAGCCGAACTTGCCCGCCACATTCGCCAGGCTCTGCAATCACGCGCCCAGATCAGCCTGGCCGAACTTATCTCTCTACACCCTCTGCAACTTGGGTTGGCAGAGCTGCTGGCCTACCTCCAGCTGGCAAGTGAAAGGCCCAACACCGTCATCGACGAAACAGTAGTCGACACCATTGAATGGACCACAAAGGAAGGTACCCGCCGTCGTGCCGGAGTTGCACGCATTCTTTTCACACCAACCGGTAAGGCATAAACAGAGCCCGCGGCCACAATGAATTACTGAAAACCGATTTTTTTTTTTGGGAAAACCAGCATGAATGAACATTCTGCAAACATCGGAACCACTGAACAACCTGGCGATCTTTCCATCGTTGTGATCGCTCTTTTACAAGGAGTGGTGTATCGCGACGAACGGGGAGAAATATGGAACGCCCTCATAGCGTTACAGCCGCAGGTGCGCGATTATCTGGCGGTGATAGGGCTGGAACTGGTGCTGGATGAAGCGGAAGGCTATGGCTTTCTCCAATCGCGTCAACATGAAAGCGAAGACGGAACAGTAGTTCTGCCGCGTCTGGTGCGGCGTCAGCAACTCGCCTATCCGGTGAGTCTGCTGCTGGCCCTGCTGCGAAAAAAACTCGCGGAATTCGACGCCGCTGGTGGCGACACCCGCCTGATTCTCTCCCTCGACGAAATCGTTGAGCTCTTCCGGGTCTTTTTGCCCGCCGGCAGCAATGAGGCCAGGCTGATCGATCAGATAGATGCCCATATCAACAAAGTGGTGAAAATCGGATTTGTTCGCCCATTAAAGGGCCAGCAACAGCTCTTTGAAGTGCGTCGCATTCTTAAGGCCTTTGTCGATGGTCAATGGCTGGCTGAGTTTGACCAACGGCTAGGGGAGTATCAGCAGGAACTCCGGCAAAAGGGAGAGAAGGCCAATGGCTGAACCGTTACGCCTCGATTTTGTCGGTGACGACCGGCTAGCCGGTTTTCGTCTGCAACGGCTGGAAGTGTTCAACTGGGGGACCTTCGACCAGCAGGTGTGGGTGCTGAACCTTGGCGGCAAGAACTGCCTGCTCACCGGGGATATCGGCTCCGGCAAATCAACCCTGGTCGATGCCGTAACCACTCTGCTGGTACCGGCCCACCAGGTCGCCTATAACAAGGCAGCGGGTGGTGAGAGCCGGGAGAGAACGCTCCGCTCTTATGTCCAGGGCTATTACAAATCTGAGAGATCCGACACCAGTGCCAGCGCCAAACCGGTGGCGCTCCGGGACAACAGCAGTTATTCGGTCATTCTCGGGGTTTTTCACAACGCCGGTTTTGGCAAAACCGTTTCCCTGGCCCAGGTGTTCTGGACCAGCGATCCTCAAAGCCAGCCCGCCCGCTTCTATGCCGCTTGCGAGAAAGAACTTGTCATCACCAAGGATTTCAGTGGATTCGGCGGCGAAATCGGCGTACTTCGTAAACGACTGCGAGCAGAAGGGGTCAACCTGTTTGAGAGTTTTCCGCCCTACGGCGCCTGGTTCAGACGACGATTCGGCATTGAAAACGAACAGGCTCTGGAGCTTTTCCATCAAACCGTATCGCTTAAGTCGGTGGGCAACCTTACCGGCTTTGTTCGCACCCATATGCTCGAGCCCTTTGCGGTCACACCCCGCATCGAGGAATTGATAGGCCATTTCGACGATCTTAACCGAGCCCACGAAGCAGTGTTGAAAGCCAAGAATCAGATGGAACTACTGGAGCCGCTGGTCGCCGACTGCGACCGACACCAGCAGTTGGTAATTGATGCAGAGGGTTTGCGTAGCTGTAGGCAAGCGTTACGACCATGGTTTGGCGGGCTCAAACTTGACCTTCTGACAAAACGGCTGCAAAAACTTTCTGAGGAGTTTCAACGCCACACCGTCCGCATTGATGCTCTCACCGAGCAGCGACGCCAACTGCAGTCCAAGGACCGGGAACTCCGGCGCAGTATCGCGGAAAACGGCGGCGACCGCATTGAACGTATCGAAGAGGAGATCCGGAGCTGCCTTGTCGAACAACAACGAAAACAACGAAAAGCCGAGCAATATACAGACCTGTTGAAACCTCTTGGTCTGCATCCGGCAGACAGTGTCGGGGCATTTCTAGTTCTCAGGCAAAAATGCGATCTCCTGCTGGAAAAAACCGAGGCAGAAGAGGCCGCCATCCAGAATCGTCGTAATGAAATCGAGGTGGAATTTGCCCGTCAAAGGGAAGATCATGCGGGGCTCGAAGCCGAACTCATCAGCCTCAAAGCTCGCCGCAGCAATATTGAAGAAAAACAGATAGCCATCCGCCGCGCCCTGTGCCATGGGCTGGGCCTCACGGAAGAGGATATGCCTTTTGCCGGTGAGCTGATCCAGGTCCGCGATGATGAACGGGACTGGGAGGGTGCTATCGAGCGGCTGTTGCGTAGCTTCGGCCTTTCATTGCTGGTGCCAGACGAACATTACCGCAAGGTGGCTGAATGGGTGGACAACAACAACCTGAAAGGACGGCTGGTCTATTACCGGGTACGCTCCAGGAAAAACATGGTATTACCGGAACCGCACCCTGAGAGCCTGCTCCATAAGATCGCCGTCAAACCTGAGTCCAGACTCTATGATTGGCTGGAAAACGAGATTTTCCGGCGCTTTGATGTGGTCTGCTGCACCAGCCAGGATCAATTTCGCCGTGAGACCCGGGCTATTACCCGCTCCGGTCAGATGAAAGCACCGGGCGAACGGCATGAAAAAGATGACCGCCACCGTATCGAAGACCGTAGCCGCTATGTACTGGGCTGGTCCAATGAGGCGAAGATCAGGACCCTGGAAGAGAAGTCACGCCTCATTCAGGGGAAAATCGCCAATACCGCTTCAGAAATAGCCAGCCTCCAGACCCGGCAGCTGGAGATAAAAGAGCGGCTGAATGTTTTTATACGACTGGAAACCTATGACGATTTCACCGAACTCGACTGGCAGCCCCTGACCGTCAAGATTGGCCGGCTGGAGGATGAGCGCAAGCGATTGGAGAGCGCTTCCGACATCCTGAAGGTTTTGGCGGAACAACTTCGTGAGGTGGAACAGAAGCTTCTGGAAACCGAAGAGAAACTGAGAAATCAGCGAGACATTCGCGCGAAAACCGAACAGAAGATAAGCGACGCGCAAAACCTGCTACAGGAGACCCAGGCCCTGGTTGATGATGCGGTACCATCCACCCTTGCCGAATATTTCCCGCAACTGCAAACCTTATGCGCTGAGGCCCTGGGCGAGCATCAACTCACGGTCGAGTCCTGCGACAACCGGGAGCGTCAGATGCGTGACTGGCTACAGGCCGCCATCGATGCCGAGGACAAGAAAATTGCAAGACTCCGTGACAAAATTATCGATGCCATGCGCCGCTACAGTAGCAGCTATCATCTGGAGACCCAGGAAATTGATGTAGCAGTGGAAGCGGCCGAAGAATACCGGGAAATGCTACGTCATCTCCGTGCCGACGACCTGCCTCGTTTCGAGGCCAGGTTCAAGGAGTTGCTCAACGAAAACACCATCCGGGAAGTAGCCAATTTCCAGTCGCAGCTGAACAAGGAGCGGGAAACCATCAAGGAGCGCATCGGCCGCATCAACGACTCACTGGCCCAGATCGATTACAACCCCGGCCGCTATATCGTACTTGAGGCGACTCCCACAACGGATGCCGATATCCGCGATTTTCGCAGTGAGCTCAAGGCCTGCACCGAAGGAGCCCTGACCGGTTCGGACGACGCCCAATATTCCGAAGCCAAATTTCTCCAGGTGAAACGGATAATCGAGCGGTTCCGTGGGCGGGAAGGGCAATCAGACATGGACCGTCGCTGGACGGCTAAAGTCACCGATGTCCGCAACTGGTTCACATTTGCGGCCAGTGAGCGCTGGCGGGAAGATGACCGTGAGTTCGAACATTATGCCGATTCCGGCGGCAAGTCCGGCGGCCAGAAGGAAAAACTGGCCTATACCGTGCTTGCTGCCAGCCTGGCCTACCAGTTCGGTCTGGAATGGGGGGAGGTGCGATCGCGTACCTTCCGGTTTGTGGTCATCGACGAAGCCTTCGGTCGCGGCTCCGACGAGTCGGCCCAATATGGTCTCAAGTTGTTCAGCCAGCTGAATCTCCAGCTCTTGATCGTCACGCCGCTGCAGAAAATTCATATCATCGAGCCGTTCGTCGCCGGTGTCGGTTTTGTTCACAACGCAGATGGCCAGGTATCGGTGTTACGCAACCTTTCCATTGAAGAGTACCGGGCAGAAAAAGAGGCTCTGCGGACATGAAATGGACAACTCCCGCGGATATTCGCCGCCAGGTACAAAAACTCTGGGACAAAGGACTGCTGCTGGCAACTCTTGCCGACGATGAATCGATCTTCCCGCGCCGAATTCCTCTGAAAGGACCGGGGTCAGCCGAGATGGCCGAACGATTCGCCGAAGTGCGTAGCTGGATCAGTGATCTCGATCAACATGTAGGACATTATCGGTTGGAATGGCGCACCGTTAATCACCGCACCCTGGGTGCCAACTCTATCCCTGCGGCAATCTGGATCGATACGCTTGAAGACGCCCTGAAGCTCATCGGCAGACAGCAGGATGCCAACATTTTTGCGGGAATTATCGCCATGAGCCGCGCAGCGCAACCACAACTCATCACCTGGTTGGCAAAGCGGCCATTGCGCGGGCTGGCCCTTGCCGACAGTTGGCAACACCTGCTTGCTGTGGTCGCCTGGCTCAAGGCCCACCCGCACCCGCAAATCTACCTACGTCAGGTGGACATCCCCGGCGTGCACAGCAAGTTTATCGAAAGCCACCGGGGGGTACTGGCTGAGCTGCTGGATCTCACCCTCGCACCTGACGCCATTGATGAAAGGGAAACCGGTGTTGCCGGCTTCTGCAAACGCTACGGATTTCTCGATAAACCCTCCCGAATCCGGTTTCGCCTGCTCGACCCTTCTACAACCCTCATTGGTCGGGAAAATGCTCAGGATATCACCCTCACAGACCAAGCATTTTCTACTCTCGACCTTACTGTGAAACACGTTTTTATCACCGAAAACGAGATCAATTTCCTGGCCTTCCCCCGGGCTCGCAACAGCATGGTCATTTTCGGCGCCGGCTATGGTTTTGCCATGCTCGCTGAAGCCCACTGGCTGCAAAGTCGAAAAATCCATTACTGGGGCGATATCGACACCCATGGATTCGCCATTCTCGATCAGCTTCGAGCGTATTTACGGCAGGTTTCCTCCTTTCTCATGGACAAGGAAACCTTTCTCGCCCACCGGGAACACTGGGACAGGGAACCACAGCCGCAGGCGCGAGAGCTTACGAGGTTGACCAGTGCCGAGCAGGAACTCTATGACGAGCTGTGCACCAATCGACTCGGAACGCATCTCCGCCTTGAACAAGAGCGTATCCGCTTTAACCGGGTTCTGGATATGGCAGCCAAGCTCTCTGCCCAGTAATGGCGCACTATTCGAGGCCGGGTGCAACGCGAAATAGCTCCACCAGCTGCTCACGATCCATCTGTTTTATGATGCAGGCCTCATCTTCATGAATCAGCGACTCGGCCAGCTGCCGCTTCTCCTGGAGTAACTGGTGAATCTTTTCCTCCAGGGTGTCGACCGTAATCAGGCGAAACACCTGCACCACCTTCCTCTGGCCCATGCGATGAACCCGGGCGGTGGCCTGCTCTTCTTTGGCGGGATTCCACCAACGGTCATAATGGATCACCGCCTGGGCACCGGTCAGATCGATCCCGACCCCGCCGGCCAGAAGGCTGGCACAGAAGACCCGGCTGTCGGGATCGGTATTGAAGGTCTCGATCATTCGCTGCCGTTTGTTGGCAGACATATCGCCTCGCAACCGGGCGACTCCGATTCCCTCTTTACGGAAATAGTCTTCGATCAAATCCAGCATCCCAAGATACTGGCTGAAGACGACAAATTTCATTTCCGCCCCCAGCAACTCCTCACTCAGCTCGACAAACAGGTCCCATTTCCCGCAGTTGTATTGAGCTGGGTCGCTGCCTCCTGCAATGAGACACGGGTGACAACAGATCTGCTTGAGGCGGGTAATGGCGGCCAGGATATGCATATAGGGAATTGCCACCATGTCATCCGACAATCCCGCAAACTCCCCCGCCTTGCTATCCAGAACTTCCTTATAGAGAATAATCTGATCAGCACTCAAAGCACATCGACGATTATCCTCAATGACGTCGGGCAGCTCCTGCAACACCTGCGACCGGGTTCGCCGCAGGATGAACGGATGAATCAGGCGACTAAGGCGCTCTCGCACCTCGCTGCTGCCCCTCTCGGTTATCGGCTGCACATACTGCCGGGCAAACTGCCGCTCACTGCCCAAGAGTCCCGGCAGACAAATGGCAAAGAGCGACCGCAGATCCTGCAGCGAATTTTCAACCGGGGTTCCGGTCAGACCGATCTTGACCCGGCTGTTCAGCCCGGCAACCGCCTGATGGATGGCAGTGGTGTGGTTCTTCACCTGTTGGATTTCATCCAGCAGCATCACATCGAACACTAGGGTCTGCAACCGGTCAGAATCCTGCCGCACCACCCCATAGGTGGTGATAATGACGTTGTGGGGCCGAGCCTTTTCAAGATCCCGGTTCGGACCATAATAAACATCATAATCGAGCCCCGGATAGAAGGTATCGATTTTTTCCGCCCAGTGCAGCACAACTGAGGCAGGGCAGACAACCAGGATCGAACTCTTCCGGTTATCTTCCAGGAGAAGCTGCATCAACGCCAGCCCCTGGTGGGTCTTGCCAAGTCCCATATCGTCGGCGAGCAGCCCGCCGATCCCGAACCGGACAAGCCGCAACAGCCAGGCCAGGCCGTTACTCTGATAATCCCGGAGATGCCTAGGAATCCGCGACAACATGCTGCCGTCCGCCCAGCGTTCCGCATCAAGCATCTCGGTTATCTGTTTTTTAACATATTCCTCCTTTACCGTAACATCGACCTTGGGAATCAGGGCCGTGAGCCTGAATAATTCCAGATAGCTCAACCGTATCCGGTCACCACCCGCATCATGGCGCTCTTCGACCAGCTCATAGAACCAGGACAAAGGGGTTCCATTGAGATTGAGCCACAGGCGCCCCGGCAGGCAGCTGAGCTTCCGCTTGCAGGCAGCTTGAATCTGGCCCAGCGAAATGGTGGCAGTCCCCAGACCATACCGGCATGAGAGGTTGATGCTGTCGCCCTCTTCTCTAAAAGAGTCAATGATCAACCGATCGGGGAAATCACGGATTTCCAGTTCCAGCAACTGAGATTCGACAATATTATCGACAAAATGCAACGGCTTTTCATTTTCGCGAAGAAAGGCCGCAAGGTCATTAGGCACCACGGTAAAGGGAATATCCTTCTGTTCTTCCGCATGGAGGAAACCAAGAAGGGAAAGCGAGGTCGTCCGCCGGCACGGATTGCGAAACTGCCCCTCAGCCGACAACCGGGAAATAGGCAAGAATCCTTCACCTTCCAGATACCAAGCACCACCAAAACGGCTTCCTGACTGTTCCTGCCGGTCGAGTACCCTGCCATCTTGTAAACGTAGTGAAGGAACTACCTCCACACAGTTTTCCTCGTTGAAAAAGACATGATAACATTCACTGGCAACCGGCAAAATTCGCACCGTCTCTTCATCATAAGGTATGTTCTTCACAACCTCCCAGGTCCTGTCCTGCGGCAGCTCCAGCGAAAAGCTCCCCGGCTCACCAGCCTTGCCCAGCTTGAGGAAAAAACGTGAATCGACAGGGTCTTTCGACAATTCCGGAACCGCACCGCCATGGCCAACAAAAAGCATCCGGGCCAGCCAGCTCCAGAATGAGTTGTCCCGCTTCCAGCCCACACTGACGCTACCCGCATTCTGGAGCTGGCGTTCACCGGCTGTCATGGTCAAGACCTGCAACTCACCGATCAACCGTGCCACACTCGCTTTGCCGACGGCCGCCTCGTCATTTTCCATATCACCTGGGAACAGCTCCTCGCCTAATAGCTGCCATGAGAGAGGCATATGCACCGCAAATCTGCCATCTGCAGCCTCAACTTGCCAAAACCATGACGTTTCCTGCTTCTCGCAGCGCATCGTGTATTTGCCCCGGCTCAGCCAATCGTAAAAGAATTCCCCGATTTTTGCCCAAAAGCTGTCATTATACACCAGCGAAACGGGCCTCGGCTGCGACTGCCCCCAGGGGGCGATCAGACTAAGAATGGCAACAGCCGCCATGTGCGGACACCGTTTTCGCTGGGCGCCAGCACCACAAAGGCCGCAATAATTGTTGCGAAGAACAAACCCCTGTGAAAGTTTGGCACTTGGTTCAAACTGCAGGGTCACGGATGCCTCAAGGTCGATACAGGCCCCCACACACCCTCGGAGCACATGGAAAGCACTGATCCGGCCCTGGCGAATGAGCCCCAGCCCTTCGTCAAGTGTTGCCCGGGAAAACCAGGATCGTAACTGCACCTCCTCCAGAACCGGCAGGAAGGAAGGAATTGTATCAGTTGCAAGGTTATACATTGGCGTGATGGATCGCTGATATTTTGTTCAGACCTATCTATTTCATCTTGATCTATCCTGGTCAAAGCAAACTCACGGGTAAACCGGTAAGCGGTTTCGACCCTCCTGGTCTTTTTGGCCAGATCGTTTTTTGCACAGCAAGCCACCTTGTGGATCGCAGTCTCCGCCACTCTACATGCCGATATTAAACATCGCCTCAAGATCGTGTCGCGAATAGGCCTTGTAGGCGAGCATGGTCTCGGTTTTCTGGATGGCGTCAATGGCGAGCATCTTCTTGGTGACCAGCTCGGCCAGTTCCTCATTATTGGCCACCCGGGCTATGGCCACGATATCGTATTTGCCGCTGACAGAATAGCTCTCGGAAATACCCGGCATCTCCGCCAACTGCTCTGCCACCTCATTGATCTTCTTGCGTTCGACCTTGATGAGAATAACTGAAGTTACCATTGCACCTCCTGCCTTGGGTTTTGTCGTCGGTAGATTATTATTTCCGTTCCGTCGTCCAGATTCTGCGTCATCCTGAAATGGATAAGTTAGGAGAAACAGCTCTAGCAGAATTATCCAACTGAATCGCGTACCACTTGAATTACACCATGATGAGATTTTAATGACCCTCTCTGACCTTCTTCAACCGGTACACACTTTTGTGTCAACTTGCAAGAGTTGCATCAAGAGGATAGGCAAAAGCAGACGCACAGATCTCTGTTCATGATGTTTGTAACAGCACTTGAAGATTTCGAGAAAACTCGCGACTCAGACTGAACCCACCCGCTCCTTATTCACCGGGCCAAACAGGTACCACAACAAACTGAGCAGTTCCGCTGCCAGCAACAACCCGAAGGCCCAGTTGAAACCGGGAGCTGCAGGCTGACCTCCAACAGGAGAGAGAAGGTCGATCAGCCAGCCGATAAACCACTGCCCGCCAAAGGCGGCCACGAATACCAGCAGATTGATGGCAGTGGAGACCCGACCGGCCAGATGTACCGGGAAACTGTGATTGAGTGCCGCATAGGAGATGATACCGGAGGTACCGAAAAATCCGAAGCCGATCCAGATTAGAGTTATGAAGTGATCAGGATTGGTCACAAGTGCCAGCTGAAACAGCATGAACAAAGTCATACCGACCACAGCGGTGGTGGCCACCTTAATTCCTGCACGGGCCAGCCGGGCTGCAAGACTGCCCATAACGATAAATCCACCAACCATGGCCAGTGCCACCAGGAAGAGGATATTGGCCACTGCTGCCCGATCATACCCGGCCACATGGGTGAGCCAGGGCCCGGCCCACAACCCCTGAATCGACAGAAAGGTGGCCTGGGATGAGGTGGCGAGTGGTGCAATCCTCAAAAAATCACGGTTTGTGAAAATCTCCCAGACCGAGCCAAGTTGTGCTCGCAGATCGGTGTCCCCCACCGACGCTATTTCCTTTTCCGGCACCAGGGTCACGATCAACCCACTGATAATGAGGGAGAGTGCGGCAAGGCCAGCAAACAATCCACGCCAATCCGTGTAGTGGAGAATCATCTCCACCGGAGTGGTAGCGGCAAGAGCGCCAAGACCACCAGCCGCCATCTGGAAACCGTTGATAAGTGGCCATCGCTCCCGGGAAAACCACATGGTATAGGCCTTAAACGCCGCCATGAGACAGGCCGAAACCCCAAACCCGATCAGCGCTCGACCGCACACCAGCCCCCAAATAGTCTCCGCCCTGGAAAAGACAAACGCCCCAAAAGCTGCCACAACCAATAGCATCGCCTCGACCCGCCTTGGCCCAAATCTGTCCAGCAGAATACCTAATGGCAACTGAAAGGCAGCAAAGGTGAGAAAGTAGGTGGCAGTAAGCATTCCCAGCTGGGAAGAACTCGCCCCAATATCATGGATCAGATCAGGGGCGATTACCGCATTGACAACCCGAAAGAGATACGAGAGAAAATAACCGGCGGCAAAAGGCCCAAAGACCCGCAGGAAAGAGGAAAAGTGTCGCGACATTATCTGCTCACAGGTTGATATTTGCTCGTCTCATGGATCTTTTGACAACATCCGCCCACTACAGGGTTTTTATACATAACGCTAAGCCTTTTGCAAAACGAGGTTTTTTGTTCAAAATAAAGACATACGAATTATTTTACCACAGGCATAGACAAAATATTCCGCGGATAACGTTTTGATCATACCGACGAATTTGGAAGAAAAGACCATTTTACAAGAGGCTCAGATCACCAACGACAATACCCAACCGATCCAACCTCTTTTCGCTTTTCTTCATTTTTCCACGGCATGTTTTCGAAAAGCTGGCTACACTGACCCTGCTGAAACAGGCTGTCATAATGACCTCAACAACAAACAGGAGTCTCTATGGATATCTCAAAAAAAATTCAGGAGCTCAAGCAGCGCCCTGATTTTCGCGATAATGTCGGGATGATACTCATCCACAATGGAGTTGTGCGCAACTGGTCGCGTAAAGATCACGCCAAGGTCGTCGCGTTGGAAGTTACACCAGATTTGGCCAAAATCGAGCAAATCCGGCAAGAGTACCTTCAGCGCGAGGGCATATGGGAAATCGTTATCGAAGCACTTTCCGGCAAATTCCAGCCGGGAGATGACCTGCTGTTCATCATTGTGGCGGGTGATATCCGGGAAAACATTAAGCCCGTGCTCGCAGAACTGCTCGATAGGATCAAAGCGGAAGCCGTTTCCAAAAAAGAGATTATGGCAGAGTAGGTCTTTCTGAAAAAGCCGACGAAAAAGCCTCTCCGCAACTAACGGCGGAGAGGCGGCAGATCAATACCAATTTTTCAAGATTACTTTATCGTTCCCGCCCTCGCACCTCGATAATCAGTTCTGCAACGGGATTCAGCCAGCGATGGATGGAACTGTCCAAATCGCTTATACCGCCTGAAGGATCGAGATCGCCGATCGTCCCCCTGTGGATATGTACGGTTGTGTTGGTGTCATAGCTTGAAACGCCCGTTCCACCGGTTCCACCATCCCCTCCGGGAGCGGCAGGAATTCCGGGAGCACCGGGTGCACCACCACCGGTTATCAGCTCATCGTTAGCCTCAGTGCCCGCATCATACCCGTAGAGAAAATAGCTGTAGATGCCGGGGCGATTCGGAATAGGTAAAGAATCAGCACCGACAAAGCCGTCATTGGTGGGCAGCAGCATGGCGGTCAGCGAAAGATAGTCATTTGTTTTGCCAGGATTGAGTTCTACATTGTCAAGGATTTCACCGGGCCCTAAAAGGCCCCCTGCCGGGTTGACGATAGTATCCCGGTCTTCACCGCCGACCATCTCGGTCAGCAAGGTAATATTTCCCCCCTCAGCCATGTTCTGTAAAGCAAAAGAAGCCGGACTACCCAACTCAAACAGCCGGGTTTCATAATCATGGGCAGTGATCAGAAGTGGCGTGAAATACAGTCCATTCGTCAGGTTTTTCACGGTCACATATACTTTTCCAGCCATTGCCTGTCCTGCTGAAAAAACGACACTCAACAATAGAAATACCAGGGTGCGCATACCATTCTTTTTCATAATCTCCTCCATATCACTGATGATGAAGTTGGTGAGTGATGAAGCAAAAACGCATTATCACTCTGAGCCTTATTCAAAATGAGTATTTTCGTTCAGAGTCCAGGTATATGCATAATATTCCAATTATATATTTTTTAAGCATAACGCCGAGTTTGGACGAAAAGACCATTTTGCAAATGGCTCACTCTGTCTGAAAAGAAATGTATGCCCCGCAAGTAACCAGAGGATAAAGGTCAGATAAAGATTGTGTAAAGATCGCTATTCAAAATTGAGTGGCTCAACGTGTGTCCTGCACCCCATACCCGATCGCTCATTTCCCAGCCGGTTGCATACGCTGCACAAAATAGATAGGATTGAATATAGGACTTTGCCGTTTCGCAAAGGAAATTTGCAGCTCTCAGCTCCTCATCTCAGCCACCGAAGCAGGAGGCTCCCTATGAAATTTCAAGCATATGGCATCAAGGATATCGACCAGATTCAGCAATTGCGACGGTTAAGCGAGGCCGACCGGTTTGCCATCAAAGTTGTTGCCAACGTCCTCCCGTTTCGCGTCAACACCTATGTGATCGAACAGCTTATCGATTGGAACAACATCCCCCTGGATCCGATATATCAAATCAGTTTCCCTCAGCCAGGAATGCTCTCGTCCCGACATTTCCATGAATTCGCCACCCTCCTTAAGGAAAATGCCCCTTCGGATCAAAGACGAGCAGCGGCAACGAAGATTCACAAAGAACTCAATCCTCATCCCGCCGGTCAGCAGACGCTCAATGTGCCAAAGCTCGATGCCCGCCCCATAGAAGGTGTGCAACATAAATACCGGGAAACTGTTCTCTTCTTTCCACGACAAGGCCAGAGCTGTTTCACCTATTGTACCTTCTGTTTTCGCTGGCCCCAGTTTGTCAGGGAGAAAGAGTTGCGCATAGCCGCCTCGAATTCCGATGCACTTTACGCGTACTTACAATCACAACCGGAGGTCACTGATCTGCTGGTAACCGGTGGAGATCCTCTGGTAATGAAGACCAGCCTCCTGGCACGATACCTGACACCCTTGTTACGTGAAGAGTTTTCCCACATCCAAAATATCCGGATCGGCACCAAGGCACTTTCCTACTGGCCTTTCCGGTTTCTCACCGATAGTGATGCCGACGATCTTTTACGATTATTTGAGACGGTGGTAGAAAAGGGCAGACAGCTGGCACTCATGGTTCATTTCAACCATTGGCAGGAACTCGAAACAGAACCGGTACAAAAGGCAATATCACGTCTCAGATCTGCCGGAGTGATATTACGCTCTCAATCGCCGATCCTCGCTCACGTCAACGACGCCCCTGATGTATGGCGAATCATGTGGCAGAAGCAGCTCCAACTGGGGATAATCCCTTATTACATGTTTGCTGTACGTGATACCGGCGCCCGCAACTACTTTGAAATTCCATTGGTGAAATGCTGGGAGATTTACCGACAGGCACTCCGCCAGGTCTCCGGCCTGGCTCGTACAGTGCGTGGACCTTCCATGAGCTGCGGACCTGGTAAAATCGAACTGCAGGGTATTGCCGAAGTAATGGGTCAAAAGGTCATGGTCTTGCGATTTATCCAGGGACGCAAGTCAACCTGGGTGCAGCAACCGTTTTTTGCCGAATATAATCCTGATGCAACGTGGCTGGATCATCTCCGGCCAGCTTTCGGAGAAGAAAAATTTTTCTTTGAAGATGAGTACAACGCGATGCTTTCGAGATGACCAGCAGTTGTTGTTTGCTTGAAAAGCAATCCAGAGGCAATTTTAGGATGAAAACTACCTAAAATCTCATACTGCCTTACCTTATTATCAATGGGAATGATTCACAGTTACAGGAACTGTTCTACCCGGAATTTACCATGGTGCCAGCAAAGCAGGGCTCCCAACAGCACCACCATGCACCTCTCAAACATCTCTTTCCGCTTAGTTGAGGTTACTTACCATGATTCTTTACGACCAACGCATCCCTGCCAGCCTCATCGAATTCGGCATCCAGATTCCCGTAAAGGATAGCCGCTCCATAAAAACATTCAAGGCACTGCTTGATGATCCAAAACTTCTTCCTCTTCGGGAGCACTGGCATCACGACCGCATCGTCGAGACCATTTCAAGAGAAGACCTCTTGCGGGTCCACTCAGCCAACTATGTGAACCGGCTCTACTCGGACGGTCTAGAACAGGAGATTATTTCAACCTTCGAGCTGATCGATGCCGAGGGCAAATACTATCGTTATGCGCCGGAAACAGCGACACGGCCGCTTACAGACCTCTTCGAGCGCCTCTTGACCAAGGCAGCAGGTTCAATCCAGGCTGCACGGCTTGCCCTGGATCATGGCTTCTGTTTTTCCTTTACCGGCGGAGCCCACCACGCACAGCATGATTTTGGCAAAGGATTCTGCATGATGAACGATATCGTCATCGCTGCCCGTAAACTCCAACATGAGAAAAAAGTTGATCGCGTCTGGGTGATTGATGTCGATGCCCATAAAGGGGATGGCACGGCTGCACTCACCGCTGGTGACAGTTCCATACGAACCCTGAGTGTGCATATGGCAAGTGGCTGGCCTCTTGACGAACCTGCAGTTTTCGCGGACGGCAACGCTAATCTGTCTTTTATCCCAAGTGATATAGATATCCCGATCGAAAGCGGCGAAGAAGGGTACTATATCGAAAGACTGCAAAAGGGGCTTAACAAATTGGCAGAGAACGCCAGCGCCGATCTGGCCATTGTCGTCTGCGGGGCCGATCCGTATGAGAACGATGAACTCCCTTCAGCCTCTCGCCTCAAGCTCTCTCTGGAACAGATGTTTGCGCGTGACCAACTCCTGTATACCTGGCTTATGGAGCGTAATATCCCGTCAGTCTTTCTGATGGCTGGTGGGTATGGTGAAGATGTTTGGCGGGTTTATGCACAGTTTTTGCGGTGGGTGCTTCATCTTCGTCATGCGTCTCATGGCTGAGTTCATAACACGAAAGTGGCCAATAACCACCAAGCACCTCCAAATAACCGAACAATATGGCCGAAGCGGAGTTCTATCTGCTCCGGCCAGGTGGCTTTCAGCCGATCTTCTGAACCCGGTTCACGCTCATGCTGCTGCGCTGAACGGTTCGATGATAGGTAACGTCGGGTTTGCCAAACATCATCACATAGCCGACCAGGTGTGTTTCGGGTATTCCCAGCTCTCGTAACAGCTCTGGTATGAGCATGGTCAGGACACCCTTGCCCAAACCGCACCACACTGTTCCCAGTCCCATGCTCGCCGCCAGCAGCTCAAAATAGGTCAACGCGATATGGCAATCGACCTCGGGGCTCGGACTGGTCTTTGGCGATGAGGCAATCAGCATATGCGGGGCACCACGAAAGATCGTGTCCCTATTATTTTCAATGGCATCCGCGATATATTGCTTAAAATAGTCCATACCGGGCGGGTATGCATTGGTGCTATGAATTGTGTTGAGTTTTTCATACGTCCTTTCACGCAATCTCTCCATCACTTCGGGATTATCGATCATTGTGAAATGGACCTGTCTGTTATTGACGCCGGTTGGCGCATAGCTGATTGTTTCCAAGAGCAAATCGAGATCCTGCCGGGCCACGGGTTCTTTTTTATACAAACGAACTGAACGCCGCCCCTTCATAAGCGTCGACAGCTGTAATGGTTCGACGGAACTGCCGTTAATCGTAATCGAATCTGAGGGATCAAGTCCCAGAATGCTCAGAGCACCAGTACTGCAGACAGCAAAACAATGCTGACACTGAACGCAGCTGAGCTCGTTGCTCTCCGAAATTGCCGGGATATCGCCCTTCATTTCGATAAGCTGGAATGGACAGACATTCGCGCACTCGCCGCAACCGACACATACGTCTTCATCTACCTGAAACTGTAAGGCCATGCTTTTCTCCCGAATTGATTGCTAAGAAATTCACCGTCTATAATTGCACGGAAAATTTTTTAGTATCAATAACACCATTGTGGTAAAAAAAGAAAGGAGGAGTCGAAATGAACATCTCTGTTCGGACTGATGCAAATCCAGGTCAGGCCAATATTGGATCGATTGTTATCCATAAACGACCAAACCGAAACAGGTGAGAACATGTCCTTAGATGTGCATATCAACCGGCATGACGAATTCCTGGAACTGGTGATCACTGGAGCCTTTGAATTAGAAGCGGCGATCAAGACCTTTCAGCAGTTGCTTATAACCTCCAGTTATCATGATGTATCAAAGGTCCTTGTCGATTTCCGTTCACTGTCGAAAATTCCTGCGGCAATTGAGAGAATCATCTATGCATTCGAATCTCTCGATCATTACCTCTGTCATCTTTCGACCGGCGGTCAGGAACTCATGATCGCATATGTCGGCAGTCCGCCCTTTATCAGCTCATACCGGCCGGGCATGGAGATAGCCAAAGCAAACAATCTTTCGGTGGATCTCTTTACCGATATTGAGAAAGCCTATAACTGGTTGGGCATTACGCCTCCCGACGGTACTCAATCAACAGGCAGGATAACTTCCGGCAACTGACGAATAAAAGGTTAAAAATAGGGCTGATGTTATTGCTCTTCAAAGCTCACATCGAGCACTTTTCCGTCATCATCGAGAAACCAATCCCCCAGTATATTATAATAAACAATATGGGTGATGAACTCTTCGGTTGCCAGAAAATCATTTACCAGATGATAGATTGTTCGGAGATTCGTGCTGTCGATATTGAGGATTTTCATTCCGATTCCA
The DNA here is from genome assembly GCF_900143695.1 of Desulfopila aestuarii DSM 18488. GTDB lineage: Bacteria > Desulfobacterota > Desulfobulbia > Desulfobulbales > Desulfocapsaceae > Desulfopila > Desulfopila aestuarii. Next base: position 22,971 of record NZ_FRFE01000038.1, on the reverse strand, counting down.
TCTCTTAATTGATAAACAGGTAGCCCTTTAAATCGCAGCCTTCCACGCCGGCTGGTGCAGACTTCCACCTCGTATTCCATGTCTCTTTCAGGGAAAAATGTCGGATCGGTAATACGTAGTCCGCCTGCACTGATATCGCGGGTTCTGGTCTGGATAACCACGCCATCTCCGCAGGAGAGTGAGGCTTCTCCGATTACAGGTACCCTGAGATGTATCCGCTTATGATTCATGTTTCCCTCAATGCTTGTATGGGCCGATGAGCGAGCCCGCGAGATACCAAGAAGGCCATTTTGCGAGAGGCTCCAACCGCTGATATAAGAACAACGCATTCATTGCCCCCTGGTTACATCATTCATACTGAAAGAAGCAGCCCTCCAAAAAACAGAGAACTGCTCCTTTTGGTCGTCCGGCACCTTTCTCATCTCGACGCTATTTCTGCAAAGCGAAGCGGTATGTCTCTGGAAAAAGCGTGAATAAGTTAATGAAATTATTAAATCATAATGGTAATAATTTCAGCACAGTGAATGATATAGTTCCAATAATCACTGAGGACAACACATCTCCACCTCTATCATAATCACTTGATAAGATTAGAGATACCGAGATGGATCTAACATTCAATGACATGCAGGATTCTGTAGCACTGGAGTAGCCAATGAAGCAATTTACGTTTTCAAATGTTGAAAAGGAAATGGAGGTATACGGCTATGATTCAATGGTAAAGAGTCATTGTCGTATGTGTCATGGTGGTTGTGGCGTATTGGTCTACACCAAACATGGAAAAGCGGTAAAGATTGCTGGCGACCCAGATTGCCCGATCAACCATGGAACCCTGTGCCCGAAAGGTTTTGCATCACTGCAACTTGCCTATCACCCGGACCGTCTTCATTATCCCGTTCGGCGCGTTGGACCTAAAGGCAGTGGCAAGTGGGAACGCATTTCCTGGGAAGTTGCAATGGATACCATTGCCGAGAAAATGCTCGGTTATAAAGAGAATTTTGGTGCGGAATCCATTGTCATGGGTTACGGCACCGGTCGGGAAAACGAGAGTGTTATCTACCGTTTTTCCAATTTGCTCGGAACTCCAAACGTACTGACTGCCGGGCATTTCTGTTATGGCCCGCGCCTTGCCACCAGTATTATCACCTGCGGATCCAATCCCATCGTCGATTACGAAAACCATCCCAAGTGCATTATTGTCTGGGGAAATAATGTCGTCATCAGTAACCCGGACGAATACAAGGGCGAACCCTTTTCAGTGAGCCTGGATAGAGGTGCAAAACTCATTGTGGTCGATCCACGAATGACCCGTATGGCATCCCGGGCTGATATCTGGCTGCAATTGCGGCCTGGAACTGACACCGCACTTGCCCTAGGCATGGCCAATGTAATCGTGAGTGAAGGACTGTACGATAAGGAATTCATTGCCAACCACGTTCATGGCTGGGAGCCTTTTGTCGAGCGAGTCAAACAGTATCCTCTGGAGCGGGTAGAGCAAATAACCAATGTGCCAGCCGAACAAATTGCGGCTGCAGCGCGTCTCTATGCCACCACCAAACCGGCTGGAATCCAGTGGGGTGTGGCCATAGAACAGCAGGTGAACTGTGCTGACAATGACCGGGCCTTGATGGCGCTCATGGCTATTACCGGCAATATAGATGTTCCCGGAGGTCAGGTTCTTTTTAAAACTCCGAATATCCGGCAGGTCAGTGATTTTGGTGCTCACAAGAGATTGCCACCGGAACAGGCTGCCAAGCGTCTTGGTGGCGAACGTTTTCGCCTGGCCAGTAAATTTTCCATCATCAATCCCAAGTGTGTCTGGGATGCTGTTATTACAGAAGAGCCCTATCCGGTCAAGATGATCTTTTTAATCAGTTCCAATCCGGTCTTGAGTAGAGCGAATGGTGCTGAAATACGTGAGGCCCTGAACAAGATCGATTTTCTGGTGGTATCCGATTTCTTCCTGACCCCAACTGCCGAGTATGCCGACATCGTGCTGCCCTCCGCAACCTGGCTGGAAATGGATTATATTGGGGATTATTGGAAACGGCATGGATATATCCTGCCACGGCGCAAGGTTATCGAGGTGGGTGAATGTCGACCTGACCATGAAATGCTGAACGACTTAGCGCACAGAGTCGGTCAGGGTGATGACTGGTGGGAAACCTTTGACGGAGGGCTCGATTACATCCTTGAACCAATGGGCATCACCTTCAAGGATTTCAAGGAAATGGATTATATCCGTGGAGAAGTGTCCTACCGCAAGTACCTTGAGAAGGGCTTTTCAACGCCAACCAGAAAATTCGAGCTCTATTCAACGCTTCTTGAAAAATGGGGTTATGACCCTTTGCCACAGTACAACGAACCGCCGGAGAGCCCGGTCAGCACCCCGGAACGATTGAAACAGTACCCATACACCCTGATTACAGGACGGCGGCAACCTGGCTTTTTCCACACCGAAAACCGGCAGCTTTCATGGATGCGTGAACTGCATGACGATCCGGTGGTTGAAATCCATCCCGATACCGCGGCCAAAGAGGGAATCACTGAGGGACAATGGGTGGTGATTGAATCAAAACGTGGCAAAATCAGACAACGGGCCAAATTTTTCAAAGGGCTGGAACGCGACGTAGTGTCTGCCGAACACGGCTGGTGGTTCCCGGAAGAGAAAGACACGGGACATGGCTGGAAGAGATCCAATGTCAACCTGTTGATCGACAATGGATATGAAAACTGTGATCCAGCAATGGGCGCTACCCATATCCGTTCGCTGCTGTGTCGGATTTATCCAGAGAAGGAGGATAAATAATGAAACCATATGAACTGGTTATAGACCATGAGGCCTGTTGGGGGTGCCGAACCTGTGAGGTAGCATGCAAACAGGAATTTGGTACAGCAACCGGTGTTCAGCTGATATATATTTCTGAACATTCACAAGATGATGACCGTGGACTGCCGCAGTTTAGTTATAAGGTCAACTTGTGTCGCCATTGTGAAGATGCACCCTGCGTTGATGGTTGTCCTGAAAGTGCAATACACCAAAGAGAAGATGGCATCGTCATTCTCGATGACGCCCAATGCAGTGGTTGCCAGGCCTGCCTGAGCGCCTGCCCCTATGATGCAATTGCCTTTGATGAGAAAAACCAGGTTGCCCGTAAATGCAACCTTTGTCATAACCGAGTAGATAACGGTCTGGTACCAGCCTGCGCTGATAATGTTTGTCTGGCGCACTGCATTTATTTCGGCGATCAGCAAACAGTATCACAACAACGGCAAAAGAGACTGGGACGGGGGGATTGCGATTAAGCGAGTACCCACCCAGCGCGGGACGCTCTAAAATCTCGCGCCTTTTCTTTCGTTACCCCAAAACCGAAATGGGCCAACTCATTGTGTTCCAATGAGTTGGCCCTTTCGTCATGTAGTACCAGAGATCAGAATCCACCCTGAGGCAGATCGTCATGATTGAAAACCTGACCTTTCTGCCCACAGTAAATATCACTGCCTTTCAAGCGCAGTTGCCGACATGATCGAGAATTTTGAGGTAGGCGCCCCGGATTTCATCCGGGGAGAGGCCAGACTCCTCTATATATTTGTTTGCAGCTGACTGATATTGTTCACTGGTTTTGTATACGTATGTTCCGTCTCCGTTTCTGTCTATAGGGGATGGAAATCTCCGCATCATGTTTTTCATATCATCCTCTCTCACTGGTGGAATCTTACGCCTTCACAGTCCCGCATTGCGCATCGTTAAAGCATGAATTGCGCTGACACGACTGGCAGGGGTTCGGTTTTGCCGTGTCTCGATCGCTATACTGCCAGTCCAGATATGCCGGAAAAAAGTTGCAATAGGGTTTGAGGGATACTTCTGAACGTTTTTCGTTGTACATAAGCGTTGCCTCCTTACCTGAGCTTTCAGAGCCGTTGTTTAGCCATTATCCATTTCCAGTTGCTTTTAGACATATGCTCTTGAACCTCTTGCCTTATAGATAGCCAGATCTATGCCATTTCGAGAGATATTGGTAACTAGCTGATTATGAGCAATATAAAGCATTATCCAAGAAGGATGGCGGGTGGTGCAAATAGTCGCACCATTCCAGGAGAAAAGGAGGGGAACTACCTAAATGACATTTTATTTCAAGAAGATGAGTGGATGTGGTAAAAAATGGGCACTGGTACAGAATGTAACACCCCTGAAGGCGCTGCTCAATCCTTCAGCGTGCCACCCCTAGCCTGTTTGTATTGACTTGAGATTTCTGGCGAGCGTCTGACGTGAAATCCCCAAAAGACGGGCAGCCATCGACTGGTTGTTATTTGTGCGAAGCATCGCTTCCCTGATCAGGAGGTCGCTTGCTTCCTTCAGGGTGGGAAGCGGGCCACTCAAGGAAAGAGGTATGTCGGTGGGGTGGTTTTCGCTTTGGGTTCCGGTTGCCGGAGTGTCGGTCTTATGCCGTTCCAGGTGTGCATAAAAGCTATCCATGGAGAGGCTTCTATTTCGGGCGGAGCCTACCCCGTCGAAAACCATCGCCCGAAGTTCGCGAATGTTGCCAGGGAAATGATACTGGAGGAGCAGATCGATAAGCTGATCCGGGTAGAGCGGTTTCGGTTTCTGCAAAGCCTGCGCGGCCTCACTGAGGAAATGTTCGAACAGCAGGTGGATATCCTCTTTTCTCTGGCGCAGGGGCGGTAGCTCGATATGGTGTGCTCGTAACCGGTAATAGAGGTCTTTTCTGAATGTTCCCTCCTGCTGGGCGCGGGTGAGATCGATATTTGTGGAGACGACAATCCTTGCCTCATTGACTTTGGGGAGATCGGCGCCGAGAGGAAAATATTCCCCCTCCTGGAGCAGTCGCAACAGCTTGACTTGCGACTCTTTACACAGATCACCGATTTCATCGAGGACCAGGGTACCCTGGCCGGCACGTTCGACAAGTCCCGCTCGTTGCTTCTCTGCACCGGTGAACGCGCCCCTGACGTGACCGAACAGGGTGTCGGAAAAGGCGTTGTCGTCAATACCGGCAACATTGACAAAGACGCAGTTACCCTCACGATTGCTGATCGTATGGACGGCTTTGGCCATAAGCTCTTTTCCAACCCCGGTTTCGCCGGTAATAAGGAGCGGTTGCGAGCTTATGGCTATTGATTCCACGTACTGGAAGATCGCCAGCATCGTTTTGTTGTTCGTCAAAATCTTAGAAAATGCGTCAGATCGCGTAAGACCCTGATTAAGGATTTTTTCTTTCAGCTGAGAATTTTCCTGCCGCAGTTCCTGGATTTCGATGGCCCGCCGAACAATATTCTGCAGTCTGCTGCGTGTTACCGGCTTCACCAGGTAATCAAACGCCCCCTTTTTCATGCACTCCACGACTGTTTTCACATCATCATTACTGGTGATGACGATGACGGGGGTTTCCGGAAATTCAGCGACGAAATGATCAAGAAGTTGCTGGCCTGAAATGCCGGGCATGTTGAGGTCGAGGATGATGACGCAGGCCTCTTCCTCTCGCAGCAGGTTAAGAGCCTGTCGGGAGTCCTGGCAGGAGATGATATTGGTGTAACCGGCGGTGGAAAGGGCAATTTCATGCACCCTCAGGGTGGTCGCTTCATCGTCCACGAGCAGAATCGGGAGTGAGGGCGATTGCTTGCGTTCGTCCATTGGTGAGTAATGTTCTAAAAGAGTGTTGAAATGTGATCCTTATCCAATTTGGCAGGCCTGCCCGGAAATTCCCCCTCAACAGTATCGGAACGAAGTACTTTTGTACAGTCTGGAGAGCAGAATGGTCCATATCGAGCGTCATGCTCGGCCATTCCAGGGAAAAGGCACGACAACGGCGGATTGTGCTGCTACGGGTTCAGCTGAGAACCATTTTGCATCATCCGTATCATTTTGCTGTATTCCTTCATGGCGCAACTCGTCATCTGGTAACAACCCATGCCGGTGCCGGTATCGGTATTGACGATACACCGGACCGTTTCCGGCGACCAGTTCTGGCATTCTTCAAAGCAGGTATTATAGGCGCTGTTGCCGTCATCAACGCTGGCGCCGCCAGCCTTTAAAGCGCATACCTTGTATTTATAACAGGCAGCTGAGCAGCTGTAGTTAAGTTCCTCTTCCGGCTCCTGCTCGTAGATATCTACCTCTTCCTCACAATAGGGATTCGCCCAGGTGAGCGACGAACACTTTTGCGCCTTGTTCATGCAGCGCAGAACGTCATCATTCCACTCGGAATTACAATATTCCTGACAGATTTTGGCCTCATACAGTACGGCCCATGGCGAATTACCATCGGCATCCTGTTGATATTTTGTGATTTCATCTGAGCAGATTTCCGAAATCTTCGTAGTGCAGATTGCAAAACAAGTAGGGGGAGGCTCCTTCTCCTGCTCCATCTCAATATCCGTCTTGAGATTGGGGTTATTGTCAAAGCGATCCCCGGGTTGGTCAGCAAGAGTCATGTTTGGAAAACAGATAAGAACAAGTGCAAAGAAAAACAGTGCTGTGGTTTTCATTTGGTACCTATTCTCCTTGAATTGCTGCCAAGGATTCCTTTGGCATTTTGACAAGACGCTCTCTTGCCCGAAGAAAGCTGGAGTCACGTAATAAGTGCAACACGTCGACCAGTAAACGCCTCCAGAGGCGTCAGGCCGTTCAGTACTTTTCTTGGTGTTAGGTTTAGCACGTATTCGATGTCCAAACTGCCACCACGAATATCTGCTTGCCTACTCATGTCGTGGCCGCTGGCTTTGTCCCTCATGCCATAGCAAAGAGGTGATCCAGTTGGCCCATCATCTGAAAGAGGGGGTTATTTTCCCTGTTCCACACCGCCAATACGTTTTCAGTATAGCAAAGATTTTTCGCAAGTACTTTCTTTATAACAGGAATTTTCTCGGGAAGCAGTGTCAGTGTGTCTCAAAGAGTATTACGAAATAGTTGAGATCGGTTTTGGACAAACAACCGGGGCTAGCGGGTATTTTTATGTCATACCCATAGTGGATAGTCGGCGCTGCGCCAACTTTTTAGAGCATATGTACTGAAGATGCTGAATAAGGAAGGGCTGATCGATGACGCATTCATTAAAATAATCATGAAATGACGTCACAATTCCGGTTTTAGGGTTCATCATCAAGTACGGATCAAGCCGGAGGATGAGAAGGACGAGAAAACCTGTCACAGTATATTATCCGCAACACATTTTCGAACTCCAAGATCCAACATGTAGATGAGACTCAGATCGTACTGTACAGCTCTAATATGAGCCATTGAAAGAACAAAAAAAATTTGCACGATGATTCACAGCGTTCCATACTTCTCCGCAAGGCTTGTAAAGCGTGTGATCCGCAACTTTTCAATTGCAGACCAGATCTTTTCCGCGATTTCAGGATGGCTCTCGTAGAACTGATGACTGATCAGCAGGTAATACGGTTTTTCCGCCAGCGGAGGAGAGATTCTGCGAACTCCGACTGCCAGCTGTGGTTCATTCTTTAGAATTGTATCGGCGGTGAGTTGCTGCATCGCTCCGGCAGCGATCCTGCCACTCTGGAGCATCATGAGAATCTGTCTGCTGGTGCTGACCTCTTCGATATCAACACCTTTCTCCATCAGGTCTCCGACAATGGAGTATCCTCGAGGCGCTCCGACCGTGCCATCCCCAAGGTTGCGGATAACTTCTCCATCCCAGGTAACGGGAGAGTTCTCAAGAACATAGAGGCCATAGGACATGGTCGTTATTCGTTGCTCCTCGTTCACTGAGCCGTTTTTCCACGGGTATCGTCCCGTTTCCAATCTTCCAGCCTTGAAAGAGGCATTGAAAATACCGTCGAGCTGGCCATCTGCAAGATATTGCGTGCACCGAATCCATGGATAGCGACCCAGTCTCACCCGCAGCCCTGGAATTTCCTGCTCAAGGAGTTGTACCATCTCCACGGCAACCCCCGGTTTATCTGCCAGCACCTCATCCTGCCCCATATAGTAAGGTGGCTGTTCCGCATTTTCATAGCCTACATTGAAGAAGACCGGTTCCGCAAATACGTTCATTCCGCTAAAAAAGAGGCTGATTAGCAGGCAGCAAACGGTAAGTTTCATTAGGCTACAGTCTTTTAAGTTATTATATTTTATAATTTTTCTATTTGTATAATGAGAACCCTTCATAGGGTATGACTATTCTATACTGTACATGAGTCAAAATGCGACAGATAAAATCACGTACCTGGCATCGAACTCCTTGTTGCGGATCGTTTTTGCATTGTCCCTTGAAACACAAAAGGGGGATGACCGAAGTCGGTCATCCCCCTTTTGTTTAATAAACCTGCTTCAGTTTTATGACTGAGCCGAGGACGATTCAGCTTTGTGGCCAAGTGTCATGGCACTGAAAACAATGGTAAGCACGCAGCAGGCGAGCATGGTGGCAAAAACTCCCTGCCAGCCAAAATTATCGGCAATCCAGCCAACGCCTGTACCGGCTGTGGCTGAACCGAACACGTAACCAAAGAACCCGGTGAAGCCTGCTGCTGTTCCCGCCGCTTTTTTTGGTACCATGTCAAGCGCATGCAGACCGATGATCATGATCGGTCCGTAGATGAGGAAGCCGATTCCGACCAGCGCCAGATAGTCGACCCACCGCGGTCCGTTCAGGTTGAACCAGTAGATCACTACAAAGATCATGGTCAATCCCATGAACAGGATGGTCGCAGGGGCGCGCTTGCCCTTGAAGACCTTGTCGGAAACAATACCGCAGATTATGGTGCCAGGGATAGCCGCCCATTCGTAGAGTGACCAGGCAATACTTGAGTCCTTGAAAGAGAACCCTTTTGCGGACTGAAGATAGGTGGGAATCCAGTCAACCACACCGTACCGGACGAAGTAGCAGAAAGCATTGGCAAAAGCGAGGGCCCAGAGATACTTGTTATTGAGAACATGTTCGAAGAAAATTTCCTTGTAGGAAAAATTCTTCTCATGTTTTTCGGCGTCATAGTCGGCAGGGTAGTCGTTCTTGTACTGCTCGATCGGTGGTAAACCGCATGATTGCGGGGTGTCTCTGAGCAGGAAGAAGATGACTACAGCACAAACCGCTGCGATTGCCGCATTGAAGTAGAACTTGGCGCCCCAGTCGCCGAACATGGTCACACCCCAGAGGGCAATGGTCGCCACAAGTGCACCACCGATGTTATGTGCCACATTCCAGACTGAAACGGTGGTTCCACGCTCCTTGGTGCTGAACCAGTGGACCATAGTCTTTCCGCAGGGAGGCCACCCCATCCCCTGAACCCATCCGTTTAAGGTCATCAGGGCGACCATGAGGGATATGCTGCCGAAGACCCATTTATTGGTACCGACAAAGAACAGGATCGCACAGGAAAGTATGAGTCCGAGCGGCATGAAATATTTTGGATTACTGCGGTCGGAAACAGATCCCATGATGAACTTGGACATACCGTAAGCAATGGAGAGACCTGTCATCGCTGTTCCCAGCATCGCTTTGGTGAATTCAGGATGCTCATTAAGGATATCCGGAATGGCCAGGGCAAAGTTTTTGCGAACCAGATAGAATGCTGCGTAACCGATGAAAATTCCAAGAAACACCTGCATGCGTAGTTTCTTGTACGTTGCATCCGTCTTCTTATCTACTTCCTCCACCCGGACTTGTGTCTGTGTCTCCGGTGTCTGGATAGATCGGGTCATGAAAAAACCTCCATTGTTTAAGTTAACTCCAGAATTTAGACGTCAGCTGATCGGTTTCGTTCTCTACAATCGTCTTCACAGCCGCTGCCCACAATGACCAATACCTTGAGTCCCCGGGTTCAAGATGGTGCCTCTTTTCGACTTGCGAGGAATCATCATTGCTGACCAGAGGTAAACAGGCCTTCTGTACTCCAACTGCAGCAGCCTGGTTGAGTCTGCGCGGCGTTACTAACAAAATATGTGCCAGAAGAAAAAACGGACTTTTCCGGTAATCGCCGTGGGGTGATTGGGATGATTGATGAGAACTGTGAAGAGCGAGAAAACAGGTGGATGTGTGTCTCTGTTGCACTGGCGTGCCTTGATCTGTCAGCTGATTTCGTACTGACTACCTAAGTCTATGCCATTATGGAGAGTTGCACGTAATGTAGGCGATGTTTGAATTTGCAGGACGATTGTTCACAAAAAGTGAACAATCGTCCTGTGTTGTTGAAAATACCTGGAGGGCAATGTGTGATGTACTGTTTGGCGGAACCGATAACGTAGTTACTCCCACCCCATCCTGTCGATATCGTGCTCTTTCAGGAGGGTGTAGAGCCTGGTTCTGCCGAGGCCGGAGATGATACAGGATTTGCGGATATCACCACGCGTCGCTTTCATCAGTTTTTTCAGGTAGGCTTTTTCCGCCTGTTGCATGACCATGCGCCGATGCTCCTTAAAGTTTGGCAGGGGAGACAGCTCATTCGTATCAGCAGGTAAGCGTGCTTCCCGCTCAGGTCTGACTGGCTCTGCAGCATTGGTTTCAGGCTGCCTGATTGTTGATGTAACTGCCTTGATTCGAATTTCCCGCGGCAGGTGCTTGGAAAAGAGCGTCGGCTCATACAATGCTTCGCTTACTGCTGATTCAACTGTATTGAGCAGCTGCCGTACATTGCCTGGCCAATCGTAATTTTGCAGAGTCTCGATGAATTCAGGTGAGAAATCCTTGGGCTCACAGTGTAATGATCGGCAGACCCTGCTTATAAATCGGTTTGTGAGAGGTTCGATATCCTCCTTTCGTGCCCTGAGCGGCGGCAGCGTGAGAGGAATTGAGTTGAGCCTGTAAAGCAGATCTTCACGAAACAGTGAATTCTGAACCATCAAGACCGGGTTCCTGTTGGTGGCGGCAATAAGCCGAAAATCACTGGAACGCTCTGTCTTGCTGCCCACGGGCCTGTACTTATGTTCCTGCAGAACCCGCAGAAAGACCTTTTGCAGGTTGAGATTCATCTCTCCCACTTCATCGAGAAACAACGTGCCGCCATCAGCCAGACTGATCAGTCCCCTTGCCGTGCGGTCCGCACCGGTGAAAGCGCCTTTCTCGTGGCCGAACAGAGCGCTCTCGGCGAGCGTTTCAGGAAGAGCCGCACAATCGATGACAATGAAATTCCTGTCTCTTCGTTCGCTGTTATTATGGATGGCCCTGGCAAAAAGCTCCTTGCCTGTCCCGGTTTCGCCGGTAATGAGCACGTTGGCGCTGGAGTGGGCAGACTTTGCGACAGCGTCCAGACACTCTCTGATAACGGTGCTGGTGCCGACAATCTCCTCACGGTCGAGTTTGGGTTCATGCCTGCTTATTGAGCGGAGCCCGTCACGGTATTTGAGAATTCTGTTGAGCGGCTGGATGATCCGTTTGGGAGAGAGTGGTTTCTGAATATAGTCCCAGGCTCCTTTGGTGATGGCCAACTCGGCATCTGAAGAATCCCCCTGGCCAGTAATAACAATGATCTCAGGGGGGAACTCCACACCAAGCAACTGGTCAATGGCATCCAGGCCGCAACCATCCGGCATGCGCACATCGAGAAATATAACGTCGTAACTTCCCTCAAGGGCCTCTTGCACCCCGGCCTGCAGAGTTGTGACATGTTCAGCATGGTGATCGACGCTGTTTACCAGCTCCGCCAGCATGCCCCCCATCTCAAGGTCATCGTCAATAATCAGTACATTCGCCATCTATTACTATCCTTTCTCTTCCCCGATCTCATTCCACACCATGTCCACAAGCTGCCTGGCGCCAACGGGCTTCCTGACAAAAGTGCGGATTCCTGCCTCTTTTGCGTCCCGCTCGAGGTCCGGTTCGCTGAAGCCGGTACATAAAATTACCGGGAGATCTCTTCGCACAGCAAGAAACTGACGTGCGAGATCGATCCCGGTGATATTGGGCATGGTTTGATCCGTTATTACCAGATCGAATCGGCTGGGATCTTCCATAAAAATTTTACGGGCGCTGACACTGCTTGTTTTGCCTGTAACTTCATATCCGAGATGTTCGAGAATTTCCTGGCAGAAGCTTACAAGTTCCTCCTCATCATCGACGACAAGAATTGAACCTTTGCCTTTTGGGATGCGTTCCCCAATCTCGTCAATGTCATCAGCTTCGCGGTTGCCGATGTCAAACAGCGGCAGGTAGATATTGAAGGTACTGCCACTGCCCGGCAGGCTTTCAACCGCCACGGCCCCTCTCAGGTCCCGTACAATGCCATGAACTACGGCAAGACCCATGCCTGTCCCTTCCCCAGTCTTCTTGGTCGTATAGAACGGCTCGAAAATCCGTGATATCTGGTCATGCTCAATACCTGTGCCCGTGTCTCGCACTGCGAGATTAACATAGTTCCCAGTATCGGCCAGGTCGAGTTGCTCCGCCTTTTCCGTGTCAACGGTTTCAAGACTCATCGAGACGATGAGTTTTCCGCCATCCGCTTGCATGGCATGGGCTGCATTGGTGCAAAGGTTCATGAGGACCTGATGCATCGAGGTCTCATCAGCCCAAACGACAACCTTGTCATCGACACCCTGTTCGACGATAGCTATGGTCGAGGGGATGGATGCTCGTAGAAACTGCAGTGTATCATGTACCAGTCCGCCGAGGTTTATAGGTTTTTTCCTTGAATCGGTTTTGCGGCTGAAGGTGAGGATCTGTTCGACCAGGTCTTTGGCACGGTAGGCCCCTTGCAAAACGTGCCTGATGCGTGATTCGAGGCGGGGAGAGCCCTTTGCATCGAACATCTCGATCATTTCCCCATACCCTACGATCCCGCCGATGATATTGTTGAAATCGTGAGCGATGCCGCCGGCAAGGGTGCCTATCGCCTCCATTTTCTGGCTCTGATGGAGCATCGCTTCAAGCTTCTTCTGCTCCGTCACATCGCGCTGGTAGAGCATGACGCCAGAGACCGCGCCATCCTGCTCAAAAATAGGATAACAGGTAATGACCATGTACGTGCCCGTACCGTCGTCACCGCTCATAACCAGTTCATTTTTGACGCTGTTGCCGGCGAGGCAAGCCTCGAGATAAGGCAGGATCTCCTCATCGAAAACTTTCTGTTCATAGACTGAGCCGATATAGGAACCGATGAGCTGATGCCGCTCTTGGCCGGTGTTTTCAAGATATGCGTTGTTAACTGCCTGGATAGAGAATGTACGGTCTAAGAGCAACATATAGTCGGTAATGGAGGCGACCATCTGTTCATATTTACGCAAATCACCCTCAGCCTGCCGCCTGCCCGTGATATCGCGGGCAATGCCGATAACCCCCTGAGGTGCGCCGAGGCTGTCGAGCTGGGCTGTGAGGCTCAGCTCAACGGGAATGATTGTTCCGTCAATTTTTCTGAGCTCATCCTCTATGAAGATATCGTTTTTTCCCGCCTGTACATATATGGGCAGATCATCGAGTTCTTTTCTGATGTGAAACAACTCCGAGAACGGACGCCCGATCTTTTCGGCTATAGGGATGCTGGTCCACTTCTCATAGTTTGAGTTGAGAAAGAGGAGATTTCCCGAGGTGTCAGCGGTGAATATTACATCAGACTGGCTTTCAACGAGATTCCTGTATTTTACCTCACTTTCCCTCAGTTCCGTTTCCCGTATTTCCACCTGATCGACCATGGTGTTGAATTCTGCTGCAATGGCGGTCAGTTCATTGTTCTCTTCCAGCTGAACCCGCTGTGAGTAGTCTCCTCTGGATATACTGTGAAAACTATCAGCCATGATTTTGAGGGGCTTGAGGAGATACTGGCTGATAAGAATCCAGGATACACTCCATACTGAAAACAAAACTGCCAGGATGACCAGGATGTCCGACATGATCATCTGCCTGGTCAGTCTGCTGATTTCACTGTTGTTGAAGGTTACAAGCAGACGACCGATGAGTTTGTCGCCATGATGTACAGGTTTATCCAGTTCCCAGCGTTTACTCCCTCGTGTATCCTCCCGGTCAGAATTGTCCACATGGGCGACGAGCCTGTCGTGATCGTCGTAGACGGAGATTGTGGTCAGGCTGCTGTCATCGGCAAGGATCGCGACATATTTATCGATAAAGTCAACATCATACTGCCATAAAGGTTTCTGCAGGGTATGCACGGCCTTGATCACTTTGTTCTCAGAGACTGAGACCAGTGTTTTCATGTTTTCAGTGTATACAAAGTAGTAATCAAAAGACAATGAGATCAGAAAAGCGGGAATCATCGCCAGCAGCAGCGAAAGCATGAAATCGGTGCGTAAGGAGTTGCCTTTTCGCAATCGGGCAAGAGGTGAGGGGGATATCATGATACTGTCAGGTGAGGCAGAAAATTTACCTGTGTCCGGCCTCCCGATCAAATTGAAAATGGGTTGGTTTCGTCTGTAAACCTAGTTGTTTATATGTTTGTGTCTCACATACAACATAAAACACATGGTGTCAGCAATTTCTTGCACCCGGGATGTGGTTGCAGAGATGTTCTGAGCAGAACTTTCGTTGCCCGGACCTCTTGCCTGTCAAGAGACTGCCAGATTTGCTGTCACAGCACCCAAAATTATGAAGTGTGATGAGAGTGAGCAAAAGATATTGTTCTATCTGGTTACCCCTGAAAGTCAGCGTTGTATGGTGAGGAGTGAGGTAACGACAGGGTTAGGCGTATTGTTCTTCGAAGGCTAGATCGAGCGTTTTGCGGTCATCATGCATGGATATCCAAATCGCTCTGTAATTCCAACTTCTCCACGCCGGGCGGTGCTGACTTGCTTATCGTATTCGATCTCTTTTTCGGGGAAGAGATCGGATTGCTCATAGGCCAAAAAATATCATCATTTCTGCATCGCCTCATGCACCTTGACGGAGAGCTCGTGCATATTGAACGGCTTCTGGATGAAATGCACATTTTCGATGAAAAAGCTTGGTTGAGCTACAGTTGTGGACGTATATCCCGAAGTAAAAAGCTGCTTCATATCAGGTTGAATGGCTTTGAGTTCCTGCGCGAGATCCCAGCCGTTCATTTCCGGCATTATGACGTCTGTCATCAGCAAGTCTATTTCTTCCTGATACTGTCTGGCCAACTGGATGGCTTCTGCAGGCGAAGATGCGGTGACAACGTTATAACCCAGATTCTTCAGCATTAAGCATGCTATCTCGAGGTTGGCAGGCTCGTCTTCAACTAAAAGGATAGTACCCGAGCCTAAAGAGAGCTCTTTACGCTCTTCCTCGACCGATGAAGGCACATGCGGTACGTCATACCGTGGCAGATACAGCTTGAAGCTCGTGCCCAATCCCGGTTTGCTGTCAACCGTGATAAAGCCATTATTCTGCTGCACTATTCCATAGATCATTGCCAGGCCCAAACCGGTACCCTTCCCGAGTTCTTTAGTTGTATAAAACGGTTCGAAGAGCATGGTTTTGACATCTTCATGCATGCCACAACCGTTATCCGTGATAGACAGGACAACAAAATCACCTTCCCGGCATCCCACCTTATCTTTACAGAACGCCGCATCAACGCTTATGTTCCTTGTATCTATGGTGATTTTTCCCACGCTTTCAATGGCATCGCGAGCGTTAGCACATAGATTTGTAAGAATCTGATCAATCTGGGTAGGGTCCATCTTGATCGTCCAGAGACTCTCACCTGGCTGCCAGACGAATTCGATATCCTCTCCAATTATCCGCTGTAAAATGGTCAATACACCGTTGACCGTCTCATTTAAGTCAAGAACCTTTGGAACAACTGTCTGCTTACGTGCAAAAGCAAGCAACTGGCGGGTCAGGTCGGATGACCGCCTGGCCGCCTTCTCAATCTCTTTTATACTATTGAGGTGTGGACCTGATAGCTGTGAGGTGTGCAAAACCAGTTCGGTATGGCCGAGAATCACACCCAGCATATTGTTAAAATCGTGTGCTATGCCTCCTGCCAATCTGCCTATCGATTCCATTCTATAGGCCTGGGCCAGCTGCTCACTCAATCTTTCCCGATCTTCTTCGGCCTGCTTACGTTCGGTAATCTCAGTTGTCATACCGCAGATACCGGTTACCAGGTCATCATCGTTTTTCAGGGGGAATTTGACGGACAGGAAGTATCGTCTGCCATTTTCGCCATCAAGAATTTCTTCCTTTTCCTGCACTGTTCCTGATTCAATGACATCCAAGTCATTTCTGCGGAATTGCTTGCCGATGTCTCCAGGGAAAAGTTCTTCATCTGTCCGCCCAATGACGTTTTCACGCTGCAGACCTGTCACTTCCTCCCATTTCCGGTTGATCAGGGTGTAATATCCGTCACGGTTTTTAACGAAGATGAGAGCACCGCTGTTTTCAATCAGATCACTGAGAAATCTCCGGTTTTTGCGGAGATTTTCTTCCGATTTCAGCCTATCTGAAATATCACGCATAGCTGCAAGAAGCAGCTTTTGGTTTTCGAGTTCAAAAATACGAGCTGTGATCTCGACGGGGAAGATCGTCCCATCCTTTTTGCGATGATAACTCAGCGGAATACTGATGTGACCATTATTCGAGAGAATTTGTGGAAATGTTTCTTCCGCATCAGCAAAGAGCTCGGCGGGTTGGAGAGCAAAAAATTCCTCGTGACTATAGCCATAGAGATCAATGGCTGCATCATTTGCTTCTACGTTTTGTACTTTGTCCAAATCGATAACGACAATAGCATCCGATTCGGCATTAAAGAGGTGCCGATACCGTTCCTCGCTTGTCTCAAGAGCCTTGGTACGTGTATCAACTGCTTTCTGCAATGAACGGTTCCAGAGCGAGAGACCTGCAAGCAGAAAGAGCAAAAGTCCCGCTCCCCCCAGAATATATCCGACAGGGAAGCCGCTCCACAGCCTGGAGCCATACCATTTTTTTTCAATTTCAATGAGTTCGGCCTGTGAAATCTTTGCAAAGCCTTTCTCTATCTCCTGGAGTGTAAAGGCGTCACCTTTCTTAACAGCTCGATGGAACTCACCGACATAAATCGGTGAGGATGCCTTATATTGCTCGATCATGCCGAATTTGTAGAGGAAATACATTGCAGGCGGCTTGTCGATAACAAACACATTGACCTTGTGGTCTTTGGCAGCCCGGATAATCTCTTCATAACTGTTGAAAAGAATAAGATTGCCGACACCATGACTTCGCAGGATACTCACTGCAGCATCACCCGTTTTTGCGGCTACGGCAAATCCTCGCAGATCATAAGCATTTGTGATGCCACTAATCTCCGAATTGAAAAATGCAGGAACCTCCAAACGGGCATAGGGGGCTGTATAATCGAGCCAACCTGTTCGCTCTTCAGTTTTGAAGATTGTATCAATGACGTCGAATTGCCCGTCTTGCATTTTCTTTAGGGCATCCCCCCAATTCATTGCGTTGATTTCAACTCGGGTGCCTGTTTTCTCGCCAAAAAGCTGCCATTGATCGACCAGGATTCCCTGAATGCTACCGTCAGCGGCTTGGAACACATAGGGTGGATAATTGTTATCCATCACAACTCGTAATGTGCGAGGCGAAGAATTCGTCTGAGCCAAAACAAGCCCTGCGAAAATCGTATAACAACAGATAGTAATGACGACAGAAATCGTGAGGAAAGTGCGTCGTGACAAAGTTTTCAGCTTACCTAAAACCATTTTTACATGCCTTCTCATTGCAGAATGCCTGGAAAAAACATCTGACGACGGATCGAGAAAAACTGGCATTATCGGGTTCATACAACTCGACAATAGCCGTAGTTGGATCAATTTCAGTCTGGAAATCATTTTTTAGGGTAACCCCAAAAAACAATTATATACCCCCCTTTGAAAGACCCTCAAACGATCTGGTTTGCTTAGAGGCCTGTTTTTGTTGTATGCAAGGCATACTATGAGTTGCTTTTTTCTTTCTCATCCAACGGTAGATTTTGATGATCGTTCTGCAGAAATATCTCATGATTGGTCAGCCACTTGCCAGTCATTTCATAAAAAAAGTCCAACTCGTGCTGGGCCATTCCTCTCGGGTCAAAACGCAGCTTTCTGTGCTTTTCGAAGAGCTTTTCGATCAGGCCAAGGTCAATGGGGTGAACATCATTCACTCTCCTGGCCCATAAAATGAAAGATTCCTTGGTCTTCCTGGGAACCCCTATCTTGTTGAGAGCATCTTCAATCCGGTTGAAAGGCGAAACCGGTGGTGGAAAGGTACGTCTGACCTTTTGCTTTGCGGTTGCAACTTTTTCTGCTCTTATTCTGCTGTAAATACGATAGAGCAGTATCACTGACAACACGATCACCAAACCAGACAATAACAGACGGTAATTCTGTTCGGTATTTATTCGAAAATAGGAATACTTGAGCCGCAAATATGCCAAGATGTCCTGCAGCCATTCCAGGGTTGAACGATTACGGCTGTCGATAGTCAGCCAGTCAGCTGGTGTGGTGTCTACGATCAACCAGTTGCCATCTACATATGCTTCGGCCCACGCATGGGCATGCCTTTCCCGCACAATATATTTATGTTCGAGTCTACTGTATTCAGATACGGCAAAGCCTGTCACATACCGGCTGGGAATACCAAGTTTTCTGAGCAGCATGGCTGTAGCGGTTGCATACATTTCGCAGTGCCCTTCCTTGCTCCCCAAAAGAAAATTCTCGAGAGCAGACGAAAACGTTCCACGTCCTTGCAACGCAAGTGAATAGGTGAAGCCGTCAGCAAAATAGTGTTTCACTTGTTGCACCTTTGCCATGCCTTGCAACTCTGTAGTGTGCCAGTCTTCAGTCACTTTCGCCAACAGTTGCTCCAGTTCGACTGGAATCACGAGATTTCGACTCAGGGACTGATCAGACTTACGGCCAACATTATCAACATAGCTTATTTCGTACGTAACAAGCGGTGCTCCATCGACAACCTTAACAGTTCCGGCAACATTTTGTTCCAGCTCATAGAGTGTTTCCCCTTTAACCTGGAAACTGCCATACGGCTGCGGTAACAATCCCTTTTCCTTTGGCAGATAATACTCAATGGTTACCTCCGCCCCTGGCGGATGGGGTCTGGGAATCAGATCCCAGGCCATATCCTCAACTGGGAGGTAGGCAAAAGTTTGATTACCGATCCAGATATTTTTTCCCAGTAAATCATAACTGGCTTGCTTGAGTAAGGGCGGAGGTATTCCATCTGTTTTGAGCCGTAAGAAAATTTCGCCTGAAGTTTTCAATCTTCCAACTGAGCCAAATGTCAGGGTGGCCTGGAACGGATCCGCGTATTGTGAAGAGAAATAGCCACGCCAATGCCTCCGAATTTGGGCATTCACATATTCATGCAGTCTCTCTGCACCTTTTACTCCCAGATAACCAGTAATTGCAGTCAGGAGAAATAGGCCGGCAAAGGCGGCGGCTGAAAATGATCTGCCCCGATTGACAAACAGGAGCCAGAAAAACAACAAGATACCACCTGGGAAGAACAGCTCTGATCTGCTGTTGGCCATAGCCGCGGAAAGCAAAGTGAGCGGGAAATAGTAGAGACGAAAATCGAGAGGCTCGTGCTTAAACGTTCTCTTACGGTTAAACCCGAGTCGGGTTCTAATAATGATATTTTCCCTACCTGAGTAAAGCTGTGCCAGGAGAAGGGGGATCAGGACAAGGGGTTGCCAGATGACTAGAGTCTTGAGTAAAACGATTTTATCAACGTTCAATAGGATAAGGGCGGTGGTGGAGATAAAAATGACCGAAGTGAAATCAGACACTTGGACACAATCCTCATCAGTCAAGGTCCATCGTTGTTGAAAAAACATTGCGCCACCGGTCGAAATGGCCAGTATCGAGCCGAGCAGGAGGTTGCCACTCTCCAGCCCCCAGAATATAAGAGACGCTGCAATGAGCAATGGTGGTATGATCATGGCAAATGCACCACTTTTACAGGATTGCTGGTATCGAATATCACGGCATTCGGTGAGGAGATGTTCTGCAGTTGCAACGTGCTTCTATCCCGTTCAGATGACACAAGGATAATGGAATGCGGAATATTGTTGCTAGCCAGATAGTCAATGAGGTTCTTTCGCTGTTCATCCAAATCAATAAGGACCAGTATCAGCCCACTCAACCCGTCAGCATGGCCGAATACCATCTTGGTAAGATCCTCGAATGAACCAGTGCTGCATGGAGTAATACATGCCAGAACCTCCAGCATGCCCTGTGATCCTGCCTCTCCTCGTCCCATTGAGACAGAGGAGACACACCTGTCGCACGCAAAAAGAAGATCGATATGACAGCAGCCAGCATCATGTTTAGCAATGATTGACGCGGCAACGGATACAGCATCCTCAAAAACATCATTTGCCGTGTTGGTAAAGGTATCCAGCAGCACGCCTAACCTGGAAAAATACTCCTCCTGGTACTGCCTGACGATTGCGTTTCCCACTCTGGCTGTCGATTTCCAATCGATATGTTTGACGGGATCTCCCTGCCGATATTCCCGTAGGGCAACGAACTCACCGGATTCCCCATAGCTCGCCGCTGAGATCAACCCACCCTGATGATATTTTCGGGAACCTGAGAGTTCGCCATGGACGACGGGATACAGCCTTGGCAACACCAAGATTCTTTTGGCATCACTGATCTGGACCTCATTTTTAAACAATCCGAACGGTTCAAGGCGATGCAGGGAATAACCGCTCAGCCGAATATAACCTCTTCGCAGGGGTACGAAGGACACTTCAACGTTAATGGTTTCACCTGGTGAAACAACAGGCAAGGAAATGGGGACAAACTTTGCTCCAGCTTTTCGCTCAATGAGCCATAGCCAACGATAATACCCAAGTTTTCGATCAAATGCGTTCCGATTCGACTCCCCGTCCTCCACCGCAGAAGCAAACTCCTTGTAGCTTGGAGTGATTGTTTGTGGCAGTTCGGTATAGAAAATCCCTGCGGATGGCTTTGAACAACTATTTTTAAGCTGCAACAGATAGGTCATCTTGTCACCAGCAGTACAAGTATCCGGTAACATGCGGCGTACCTTAATTGCCGGCACACAAAAGATGGAAAGAGGGAAGGAGACAAGAAGAAGGGCAACCGCAAGAGATGCCAATTGATATATCATCGTCAACCGGGTATTGAACCCGAAAAGAATTGCTAGCAGGGAGAATGTCAGCAACAATCTCCCGGCAGGACTCATCCTTTGGTATAGCCGCCGCTTTACCGTATTGCTGAACCGATAATATCTATAGAGTTTAGAACTCATTTAGGCAAAGGTGTACTCTCTATGATAGCGTCGATAATCGCTGCTGGCGTCACCCCCGAAAACTTCGCCTGTGACGAAATTTGAAGTCGATGGGCGAGTACATATGGGGCAGCCTCAACTATATCCTCCGGGACAACAAACTGCCTGCCGTCAAAAAGCGCCAATGCTTGCGCTATTCTCAACACAGAAAGCGAAGCCCGCATACCTGCACCAAGCACCACATGCTCTGAGTTGCGCGTACTGCTTACCAAATCGACGATGTAGTACCTGAGTTCTTCGGTGATTCGCACCTGCAGCAATGCTCCGGTGACATTTTCTACATCATTTTCATTGGCCACGGCCTGGATGTTTTCCAGGGTGTGGCCCCGGAGTTGATCGTTAAGGACGACAGCTTCCATATCCCTGTCAAGATAGCCTGGCACCAGTTCAATCATGAACCTGTCCATCTGGGACTCGGGCAAGGGGTAAGTGCCATGCGATTCGACAGGGTTCTGGGTCGCGATCACAAAAAACAGCTTACCAAGAGTATGCCGTTGACCTTCCACGGTCACTTGCCGTTCTTCCATTGCCTCGAGAAGAGCTGACTGGGTCCTGGGACTCGCCCTGTTGATCTCATCAGCCAGCAGGATACTGGTAAATACAGGTCCACGGATAAACTCAAAAAGCCCACTATGCTGCCTATAAATAGACACCCCGACGATGTCAGAAGGGAGAAGGTCTGGAGTAAACTGGAGTCGGCCAAACTTGGTGTTCACAGATCGGGCAAGAGTTTTGGCAAGAGTTGTTTTGCCTGTTCCCGGTACGTCTTCAAGGAGCACATGACCACCTGCAAAAAATGCGGCAAGCAACAGTTTGATCGTCTGGGACTTTCCCCTGATGACCTTCTGTATATTTTCTGCTATACGCTGATAAATCTCTGCTGCATGCACAAAATTTATCGCTTCGATTCTCGACTCGTTCTGGTGATCATGCATCGTCTTGTTGTTCCTGTTGGCGCCTCTCTCTTTCCTAATATCTTCCCATATCTGTTGAAAACAGTATATCACATCGCCAATTTTGACTACATGCAATAGGAAATGAGAGGGGAATATAGATGAATACTTCTGCAGACCTTTACCCCAATATAGGGTACCTAGCCTTCTTCGTCTTGCTCTGTCAACGCACAAAATGTGAGGAGAAGAGCTTATTGTCAGCTCTCACGTAAACGTAGAAGCTATTGTAAATAATTGAAGAATAATTAGAGATTAGGTTTCGAGGAAAATAATATTTCCAAAATCCCGAAAATTTTTACAACCTATTGCAGGATTGCTGCAAACCCTTTGATCTTATCATCTCGAATAAAGTATGGAGCGTCCTTTGGGAGTTATAGTCAAGTCTGGTGTTTGAAGAATCATTCTTAGATATTGACCACCCTGTTCAGCTCACCTTCTTTTACTGGTTCAACCCTCTCGCAATCCTTGAATCTCACCCCTCGAATGACCTCAGCAAGCAGCTTGAATCCCCTTAGCCGACGCCATTTCTTCTGAGCGCTCTGGCCGAGTTTGTAAACCATCGACAAGATAGTATGTCTTGCGACACATCCCCTTGTTTTTGCTGTCCGAAGTCGTACGGTGGCAAACGTTGACTCGATAGGGTTTGATGTACGAATATGTTGCCAATGGGCGGCGGGGAAATCATAAAACGCCAGCATTTCCTCTTTGTCCTTCTCCAGACACTTCATTGCCTTTGGATACTTACCTGAATATGTAGCAATAGTCACATCAAAGGCTTTGTATGCCGCGTCCCTGGTTGGTGCCATCCAGATCTCGTGTAATGCCTGCTT
>NZ_FRFE01000081.1 GCF_900143695.1 Desulfopila aestuarii DSM 18488 | reverse complement strand
CCAGTGCCTTTGGTTTTATCTGGGCCGTCGTCGAGAAAAGCGAGGCCGAGCTGATGAAGCTTGCAAAAGATCTTCATGATACCCTGGAGGATAAAATCTTCATAAACCGTGAGTTGGAGAAGAACAACAGGTTCCTTGATACCCTGCTTGATACCATACCCATACCCGTTTATCATAAGGACTATAAAGGTGTCTATCTGGGTCTCAACGAAGCATTTTGCAAAGCGGTCGGAAGAGAAAGAGAAACGATCAAGGGCCGTACAGTCGCTGATATCTGGCATGATTCTACCGTCAGTTGGTCTGAGAAGACAGATCAGCTGGTCTATGAGACAGGCCGGTTGCAAAAACATGAAGGGAGTGTGCTCTACTGCGACGGGTTGCACCATGAGGTGCTTGAGAGCAAGAATCCCCTCATTGATGCAGAAGGCAGAATAATCGGAATTGTAGGCTCCATTACAGATATAACCGAGCGCAAGATACATGAGTCCAAAATTCGTTATCTTGCCCACCATGACAACCTGACCGGACTGCACAACCGCCATTACTTCTATGATCAACTGAGCAAAGCCATATCAAAAGGCAAACGCAGTGGTAGTAAGGTTGTCCTGATGTTTATAGATCTTGATGGGTTCAAAGAGATAAATGATACCTATGGCCACATCGCCGGCGATGCAACACTAAAATCGATCGGCAGTCGGTTGCAGGCCATCACTCGGGATTATGACACCGTCTGCCGCGTAGGAGGCGATGAGTTTGCATTTCTCCTGGAGGAGTTTGTTGACCGGGAGGCTGCCGTCAGCATTGCCGGAAAAATCCTCAAGGAATTGTCGAAGCCGATCCCTTTCAAGGATTACGAATGTTCTGTAAGCGGCAGTATCGGAATCGCCATATTCCCCCAGAACACCGTTTCGGCAGAACAATTGGTTACCTTGGCGGACCAGGCCATGTATAAAGCCAAGTCACTGGGAAAAGATCAGTTTTATTTTTCCGAGGCTAGCCCTGTGGAAATGTCCGACGGGAACAAAAGGTAATGGCTTAGAGTATGACAAGTGGAAACAGCATACCGTATCATGACGCCTTCTTTGCCCATCAGCCTGTTTTTGATGGGTACCAGCGTGTATGGTGTTATGAAATATATTTCGTGGACAGTAACCACAGTGGCAGCACGCTTTTTGCGAGCGAGGAAAGCTTAAAGACGTCCATGGAGGTTCTGGCAAATATTGGGTTGTGCCCGGATAAACAGTTGAAGGGGACCAAGGTCATTATCAATTTCACAGAACATGCGATTGAGGAGAAACTTCCCTATTCGCTTCATTCGCAGGCGGCCATTGTCCAGGTAAAGGACTCACCGCGATTCTCTCGCGCATTCCTAAAAGAACTTGCAGCGATGAAGCGTGCCGGCTTTAGCCTTTCCATTGATGATTTCAAGGCATACCCGAACAATCTTGAGGTGTATGGTCTCGCAGATATTGCCACTATCAGCGTAAAGGATAATGATGAGATGCAGGTCCGGCAGAAAATGCAGGCGTTTGCAGAGTTGCCGATCACCTTTCTTGCCAAGAAAATAGAGACCCCCAGGCAATTCCAGCAGGTGAAGAAACTGGGCTTTGGTCTTTTTCAGGGGTATTTTTTCAAAAGGCCCAAGACGGAGAAGGTGCGAAAGGTGTCTTCAAATGAAATGGTTCGGTTTGAACTGATGGAGCAACTCTGTGCCAAGGATCTTGACTTTGACACCCTGTCTTCCCTCATCGCCAGGGACGTCTCGCTCAGTATGCGGCTGATCAACATGCTGAATAGTCCGATTTATGGCCTGGTCTCCAGGATCGGCTCCTTAAAGCAGGCCCTGGTCTATTTGGGTCTCAGCCAGTTAAAGCAATGGCTCAGGGTAATCCTGCTCACCGATCTTGAGCAGCCGGACACCACGAAAGAGTTGATGAGGATATCGCTGCAGCGAGCCAAGTTCCTGGAAACCATCAGCTGTTTCTCAGGCTGGCATCAAGAGGACAACCGTCTGTTTCTCGTGGGATTGTTTTCTTTGCTTGATGCGATACTCCAGGTCCCGATGGTAGCCATCGTCGACTGCCTAGCAGCGCTTGAAGATGAGATAATACAGACGTTGTTGAAAGAAGAGACTAAACTCTCAAGCTGGCTGCAGCTGGTTGACAGTTTCGAGAATTCCGACTGGGACAAAGCGGGCATTCTCGCAGCCGGTCTCCATCTCGACTCGTATCAGATCATGGACAGCTACACCATGTCGCTTGAGTGGGCAAATAAGGCGTTAGCAGGCAGCTTGAGGTGATATAATCATTTTGGGAGTAATCAGTCGAAAGGCAAAAAAACTAGAAATGAATCTAGGTTACAAAGACTCGTGGTCCGCTAGGGTAAGTTGAATAACCCGGATACTAATGTTAAGAAAGTCCAAGGAGTGGAGTTGTCCGTTTTATTCAACTTACCCCACCATTGCGAATACCTTGGTTTTATAGCAACATTCCAGGCCGTGGTACATTCTTCTTTCAATTTGAGTGAGATAGAATTTCAGCAACAGCCCTTGCCAGATCATGTACATTCACAGGTTTCATGAGGAAACTGCTAATCCCATAGTAACTCGCTGATTGTTCAGTAACGACTTCACTAAAGCCGGTACACAGTATTATCGGGAGAGTGCTATCCACCTTCCGGACTTCCTGAATGAGTTGTACACCTGTCATTTCCGGCATGGTCTGATCGGTAATCAAGAGATCATAATCGTTCGGATTGTCATTGAATGCCCGCAAAGCTTCCAGGCTACGTTGATAGGATTGCACATCGTAACCAAGCATTTTCAGATTTTCATAAATAACCTCCAGAAAATACGCTTCGTCATCTACAAGCAGAATCTTCTCTCCATTTCCCATGGGAAGATATGACTCATGAGATTCTTTCGTGACGATATCACCCTGGAAACTCGGAAGATAGACTTCGAAAACAGTTCCTTTCCCCGGTGCTGTCTGAATATCGATCAGTCCTTTATGGCTTTTCACAATACCTGAGACAACGGCCATGCCAAGTCCGGTGCCCTCATTTACCTTCTTGGTAGTGAAATATGGCTCGAATATTCTTTCCAGGACCGAAGGCGTCATGCCGCATCCCGTATCGCCAACGGTAATTTTAAGATATTGACCAGGAGGAATAATCATGGACATAAATTGCTTCGCAGAGTGCAGGATGGCATTGTCTATATTCAAGGTGAGAACACCGCCGGTTTCCCGCATGGCGTGGTAGGCATTGGTAGCCAGGTTCATGATAACCTGATGGATCTGGGTGGAGTCGCCAAGTAATCTATCCGGATTAGCAGTAAATTGCTGTACAAAGGATATTGTTTTGGGCAGTGTCGATTGCAGAAGGAGAAGCGTCTCCTTGACCAGCGGGGTGAGGTTTATTGGCTCCATCACCGTATCGGCGCTTCTACTGAAACGGAGGATCTGCTGCACGAGGCTCTTTGCTCTATTGCTCCCTTCCAGAACACGTTCAAGGTAGATCTTGGTTTTTGGATCGATAGCGGCCGGGTCCCGGTACAAGGCCAACTCCGTGTAGCCAATAATTCCTCCAAGTATATTGTTGAAATCATGGGCTATACCGCCTGCAAGAGTGCCTATGGCTTCACTTTTCTGGGCGCGGATTACCTGTTTTTCAAGAGCATTTTTGTCTTCGGTCAGGGCTATTTCTCTTGTGAGATCATGGATGAAGACACCAAGGTAGAGCGGTGTACTCTCTTCATCCACGACAAGCCAGCCCCTAATTGAAATTGGTATTATTCTCCCATCCTTGGCTCTGTACGAGGCATGTAACGGCTCATTTTGGGCAATGCCTGACCTGAAAGCAAGCAAGGTCTGGATGATTTTACTTTGGTCTTCTTGGGGTACGAATGTTTTAAAACTCGTCATCTGACACTCAGGCAGGGTGTATCCGCTTTTTCGTAGAAAAGCTTTATTGGCATCCAGAATACAACCCTGGAAATCCAGCAATAAAATACCCTCCGGGTTGGTATTGAAAAAAGAACGGAAACGGAACTCGCTCTCCCGTAAAAATTTCTCGTTTTTTTTCCTCTCGCTAATGTCACGGACAATAGCTTGCGTGAAAGATTCGCCAGACAGTTCAATCAAGCGCAAGCTCACTTCAGAGAACAATGAACTGCCGTCAGGGCGGCACATCACCCATTCAAAATGAAGATTTCTTCCTTGCCCCGCTTCATTGAGTAAATGTTGTACTTTTTCTGCTGAACGTTGACCGTCAGGCTGTTGCGGAGGCGAAAAATCTACAGGCGACGTACCGATAATCTCTTCTCTCGTGCATTGAAGAATATCCAGCGTTTTTTTGTTACAATCAATAAAGATACCATTTTTTATGATTAAGATCGCATCACCTGCGCCCTCGAACAGTGAACGGTAGCGCAGTTCGCTTTCATGGAGGGCGATATCTGCAAGTTTTGTCCGGGTGATATCTTTTAAGGAGCCCAGCATTCGAGTTGCATTGCCTAGCTCGTCGTAGAAGAAACGACCCTCCTCGTAGGCATAGAAGTAGTTTCCATCTGCCCGTCGATAGCGGTAATGTGCTTTGTAGAGTGTGCAATCTTTCTGGGCAACCCTCAATTTTTCCAGGG
>NZ_FRFE01000015.1 GCF_900143695.1 Desulfopila aestuarii DSM 18488 | reverse complement strand
CTTTCGCCCCGGATAACGATAATTGGTTATATTTTTCGGTACATATCGTTCAACCTGGACAAGTTCCAGAATTGATACCAATCGTTCCTCCTGTTCAGTTAACGGTGTTGGCAAGCATTGGTTTAGATGAGGAAATAGACTTCCTTGGACACGTCCCATCAACCATGATATCGTGTCTATGAGCTTCATGGCATTCTCCTTGGATTGGTTTTGCTGGATACAAAACTATACCAGGAAATGCCATGAAGCTCTATTATTTCAGCGTGTTAAATCAAAATACTCCCTGATTCTGTTATTGCACGTCTTTTTGCAAGAGGCTCTATTGTCATAGTTTTTCCGGGCGGTATGAAATATACCCGGTTGGCCATGACCGGCTGACTGTTTATGGCCTTCTGAACTTGCATTGACGTCTTTCTGCCTATAATTTCCGGTAAAAGGCTGGCTCGGTCAGGATTGAGATGCGTAACAACGACAAAGGCAATGCCTGCGTCAGGAGGCATATGCGTGAAGAATTTCTCTAATGCTTCGAGGCCGCCGGCGGATGCGCCTATCCCGACCACAGGGACTACCACGTGCCTTTTGGATGAAGGAGGGAACGATTGATACTCAGGTGGTGATGCAGCTTTTTCAGGTTGTTTCATGCTTGTCCAGCCGGAGTATGAAAGGTTGCGGCAAGCAGGCAGTTCCCTTATGGGCAAAAGCTTGACGATGGTATTGACAGTAGCGGAGCTTCCATATTCATACCATTATAATTGAATGCAGTAAAATCATATACGTGAAAGAGGTACATGCGAAAAAAAACACTTGGCTGTATAGCATGTTTTTTGTAGTTACAAGAGAAATCACCCAAATGTATTGCGGATTTGGCTCGAACTGTCAGGCAGTTGTGGCATTGCCAAAATCGCATCGATTTTTTAGCTCTAGCAGCTATTCAACACCTATAAGTTTTTAGACGGGCAGGTAACTCTGGTGGACGCGATGGTGAGCCAGTCCCATTGAATCCAGCGCCGGATAGTTTCCTTGATAACCCTCGCGACTCTCCCATCTGTCATCTCTCGGTTTCATCGTGGCACAAATATCCTCAGAGACCATAACTGCTCCCTGATTACGCCTTTTAAAGTATTTCAGGTTATGGAAATGATCTTATCCTCTTGCTGCGTTTGGCTCAATGACCGTTCACTTTTGACGCAAGATATTGATACTATAGAGGATTTCGAGATGCTGATCCAAAGTCCCGACTCCACACACTCGATATGCTGCAGATGACGTCGCATGGTGCTCAACTGGGTAAAATGGACGATATGAGAGAATCAATTCACAGCGAAACGTTCATTCTCCCTACAGTAGACTGTTGCCATTTCTCTGGGTAAATAAGGTGAAAATGTTACCTTTTGGAAGGAATTTGATAATTCAATTGGAAGAAAAAATCTCAAGTAAGGATATTTGTTGCACGAAATCGGATAATACAGAAATAAGAAATATACAATTGAATATGCGTGATAAGACAATGAGATCGACCACCTGGAAGATAAGTGGTGAGTAGCGAATGATAAAGGGGGATTGGTTGAAGGAAGAGAGCTGTTTAATTTCCGGCCACCCTCATCAAACCGCAATAGAAGGGGGTGTGTTCAGAATTCTGTGTCATCTTCCGTTGTGGCCTGCCATCACCCCTTCAGTGAGCGGAGATAAAAATCAGCGCTGAGAATGGGCACCTTAAACATGCTCGTCGGAGGTGCTGACTTTTGTTGGAGCGGATTTTGACATCCATAGCTTTAGCCTCATTTGCCTCTATTTTAAAGCCCTAATTCTTGATCCAGCCGCCCTTCGAAAAAAATCGCCAGCTGAGAAACAGACAGAGACCAGTTCTGAATAGGCATTGTCCACCTCTTCTGAGCATTCTGAATTCCGAGATATAACAACTTTAGCAGGCTGTCCTAATTCGGGAACGCCCCTTTGGTTTTAGTCAATTTCCGAAACTGACGGTGAACCGCCTCTATGGTATTGGTGGTATATATGATCCTCCGAATATCCTCGGGATATTTGAAATATTGACTCAGTCGCTCCCAATTATTTCGCCAGGATCTGATAACAATCGGGTACTTGCTATTCCACTTTGACTCCAGGGTATCGAGCTCCACCTCGGCTATATCCTTACTACTTGCCTTGTATACCCGCTTGAGGTCGACCATGAACTCTTTTTGGTTCTTTGAGGCAACATACTTCAAGGAGTTGCGGATCTGGTGGACGACGCAGAGCTGCACCTCAGTCTTTGGGAAAATTGCCTCTATAGCCTCAGGAAAGCCTTTCAGTCCATCAATGCAGGCAATGAGGATGTCCTCTACCCCCCTGTTGGCAAGATCAGTGAGTACCTGCAGCCAGAAGTTCGCACCTTCGTTCTCAGAAATATACAAACCGAGAACGTCTTTTTTCGGCCCTCCAGATTCACCCCGAGGATCGTGTACACCGCCTTGCTTGCTACTTTACCGTTTTCATGGACTTTATAATGAATCGCATCGAGCCAAACAACAGGATATATCGACTCCAGAGGGCGGGCCTGCCATCGTTTGACCGTCTCAATGATCTTGTCCGTAATAGCGGTTAGGGCACCTGTGGAAATTTCTACACCGTACATCTCCTGCAGGTGACCGGAGATATCTTTGTAGCTCATCCCGAGACCATAGAGTGCGAGAATCTTTTGCTCCAATTCGTCACTCATGGTGGTCTGATGCTTTTTCACGAATTTAGGTGAGAAGTTCCCTTCACGATCCCGAGGAGTACTCAGCTCGAAGCTGCCATTCATGGATTTGATAGTCTTTTTGCTCTTACCATTACGGCGGTTTGCGGTGAGATCCTTTTTGAGGTGGGAATCCAGTTCTGCTTCAAGGGCTGCCTCGGTGAGCTGTTTGATCAGCGGAGTAAGGATACCTTCCTTACCCATGAGAGCTTTGCCCTCCTGGAGGTCTTTAAGGGCACGATTAAAATCAAATTCTGGTTGTTCTTCTGTCATGTCAGTCTCCTTTGTCAGCTGTATATATCAGCTTTGGTTAACTGACACAAAATTTTGAACGCCCTCGAGGGAACGCCAATATCTGTATTGGCGGTAACGGGGTGGCTCGTCATCTCCTTCCTTCGCTGGATGTTCCAGTATTCTTCATGCTTTTCGATTATTCTTTTGACGATCTCTTTTCGCTTTTGATAGGCTTAATGAGGCATCAATGTGCCTCATTGGTGTTTCATATACAAGTGTATCCGAAAGCAAGGATCCATAATGATCAAAGAGAGGATAAAATGAACATGATGAAAAAAATGATAATGGCTGTGTGTGCAATCTGCATCTTCTCCGTTGTACCGGCAATGGCAGAGGGGTTGCAAATTATGACAGAGGACTATCCGCCATTCAACTATACCGAAAATGGGCAGCTGAGCGGCCTGTCGACAGAGGTTGTACAGCAATTGGCAAAAAAAGTTGGAAATCCCGGTGAAATAGAAGAGAAACCGTGGGCCCGGGCCTATGCACTCATCCAGAAAGAGGATGGATTTATCCTCTATTCCATGACCCGCACGGAATCCCGTGAAAATATGTTTAAATGGGTTGGTCCGGTGGCATCAAATAAATGGGTGTTTTTTGCTAAAAAAGGCAGTGGCATCAGCCTCGCGTCACTTGATGATGCCAAGAAAGTTGGCAAGATCGGAACCTACAAGGACGACGCGGCTGAGATTTTCTTAAAAGAACAGGGCTTTACCAATCTGGATAGTGTCGTGGACGATAGTCTGAATGTACCAAAACTCATGGCTGGCAGGGTCAACCTCTGGGTAGTTGGTGAGTTGCAGGGCATTTACAAGGCAAAGCTGCAGGGCGTTGGCGATCAGCTGGAAAAAGTGATGGATGTCAAGGATACCGAGCTCTATATCGCTTTTAGTAAAAATACCCCCGATGATGTAATTGTCAAGTGGCAGGCTGCTTTGGACGAAATGAAGGCAGACGGTTCCTTTGATGCACTGGTGAAGAAGTATATGTAATAAGAAGTAAATAGAGTAATGTCGAAACACGCCTGGAGAGATGTTTTTCTCACCAGGCGTTGTTGTTTATAGCATTTACAATCGTTGCGCAGGAATTGCCTGACATGTTTTACCCTTTGAAATGTCTGTGCTATACTTGGTGAAGAAGTATGGTCTGAACTGGTTGGACTTCTGTTGCCTGCAGGTAAAAAGCACTACAGCAGCAGGAAGGGGATGATTATCGGTGTGTGTTTCTATAGACCACAACAGTGAGGTGCACCATGGCAATTCAGGAAGAATTTGAGAAGCTGGTGGACAGATTGAAGACAGAACGGGATGAGCTTAAGCTAAAAATGCATCTGGCCTCCATGGAGGTGAAGGAAGAATTCGATGAGGCGGAGAAAAAATGGGACCAACTCAAAAACAGGGCTATCGATATAGCCGACGGGGCGGTGGAGACATCCGATGAATATATCGATAAGGCGAAGATTGTCGGTGACGAACTGAAAGAAGCCTATAATCGTATAGCCAGTCGGCTACGTAAGTAGCAATTTTGCAAGGTGTGGGGCGAGGACCGGCATATCAACCGGGGTGTGATCACAATGTTGGCCATGTGTTCAGCTCTCCTTCGTGACGGGGCTGGACCTGGTCAGAATTTCATGGTAATACAAGTCCCTGTCGAGAAATAGTGGTCTCGAATAGCTTATTCGGGGTCACTTATTTGCCGCTTTGCCAGGGGCGTTCCTTGCATGTGGCACTAAAACGGAAATGATCGCTGTCTGGCAGCCCCGCTACGCCTGATAGCCACAAGGTACCACATGGATAGCGTTGACTCACTTTTTAGAGACGGGGTGATGGCCATGGCCACCTACAGCCCCATTGAACCACCCGACCAGATTGCCAAACGACTCGGTCTTCCCGAGGCGCAGATCATCAAGCTCGATGCCAACGAAAACCCCTATGGCGTCGCTCCGGAAGTGTTGGCGGAACTGGGGCGGGCAAAATATCTCTCCATTTATCCCGATCCGGCCCAGAAGGCGATCCGCGAGGATATTGCCGGCTATGTCGGCTGTCTTCCCGAGAATATCGTTGCCGGTGCCGGTGCAGATGAGCTGATCGACCTTATCTGTCGACTGGTCTTGAATCCAGGCGACAAAGTTCTGACCTTCACCCCGACCTTCTCCTACTACAAACATGTGGTGGAATTAAACGGTGGTGTACTGGTGGATGTGCATCGCGAGGAGGATTACTCGATAAATGTAGAAAAGCTTGACGCCATTGACCTTGCCGGGATTAAGGCCGTACTGCTCTGCTCTCCCAATAATCCGCCTGGCAATATGCTTGAGCGGGAGGTGCTCGATTATTTTCTAGCTAAAGAGATGCTGGTAGTGGTGGACGAAGCCTATTACGAATTCTCCCGTACAACCTTCGCCGACCTGATTGGCAAGCACAATAATCTTATCGTGCTGCGTACTTTCTCGAAATGTTTCGGGCTTGCCGGACTCCGAGTCGGCTACGGTATAATGTCGGAGATACTGCAAGAGGCGATTATGAAAATCAAGCCGCCCTACAGTGTCAATATGGCGGCCGAGGTTGCGCTCAGGGTCTGTGTGCAGAAAAAAGAACTTTTTGCCACCCAGGTTGACCGGATGATCGCCACCCGTGACCGGGTGTTAGAAATTCTGCGGGGCCGGGATGATCTTGAAGTCTATCCTTCCCACTCCAATTTCATCCTGTTCCGGCTGAAAAAGGCAAACGCCAAAAACATGCGGGATGAACTTGAGAAAAAGGGCATTCTGCTCCGCTATTTCAACACCCCGCAGCTGCAGAATCACCTGCGGGTCTCAGTAGGTACTGACGCGCAGATGGACCTGTTCATCAAGACCTTCTTCACCATGTTGGATAACGGCTGAAAAAGAAGAACTCACTCACGTTCTGTTCCGGCGCCCCGTCACTCATATTGTGATGGGGCGCTTTTGTTATGATTTTCCCTGGCTTGCTGTTAGATCGACCTTGCCGATATTTCGCATCAAACGCTGGATTTGCGATCGACGTTGCTGGATATAGGGCGAGGGGTTGGCCGAATTAAAGCGAAGAGGGTTGGGCAAGGTGGCGGCAATGGTGGCGCTGTCCCGGGCTGTAAGTTGAACTGCTGTTTTATTGAAATGGAGCTTGGCCACAGCTTCCGCACCATATATACCACGGCCCATTTCGATGGAATTCAGATACACCTCCATGATACGCTCTTTGCCCCAGATCAGCTCGATCAGTACCGTGAAATAGACCTCAAATCCTTTACGAACAAAGGAACTCTGCGGCCAGAGGAAGACGTTCTTTGCCGTCTGCTGGGAGATGGTGCTGGCGCCCCGAGGCTTGCTGCGACGCTTATTTTCCTCCATAGCCCTTTTAATCTGTTCAAAATCGAACCCCCAGTGATCCATAAACAGGTTGTCTTCGGACGCGACCACAGCTTGAACCAGGTGGGGGGAGATGTTTTCCAGTTTCACCCAGGAGTGGTTGAAGGCCGGTCGTTCCCCGGCAGAGAGCGCCTGCACGGCGCGAATGGCCATGAGCGGGGTCAGATAGACCGGTACCACCCGGTAGACGAGAACCATCAGGATGGTCGAGATAAAAAATCCCAGAATCAATTTGGTAATAAGACGCCACAAACGCATAGCTATTCAAATTGCGACCTGAAGGTGGCAAATTCCTGGCGGAGCTGGTCGAGCTCTTCCTGCAGACTGTTAATCTGTTCCTGCAATTCTTCTATCCGGCTGGTTGATTGGGCACCTGGCAGTTCATCGCCGCCGATACCGGATGCACTCTGCTCACTGTTTTCTAAGGATTCGCCTCCGAGAAGGTGACCGTAACGGGCTTCTTTGCGGCCTGGTTGCATTGGCAACCTCTTCACTATTCCTGTTTCCTCGAGGTTTTCAAGGGTTGCTCGCACTTCATCGAGATCGGAAAATGAATAGAGCCGGTCGGTGCGTCCTCGAATCTCGCCGATGGTCTGAGGTCCTCGCAAAAGCAGGATGCAGATTATCGCCTTTTCCTTAGCAATGAAATTTCTTGAGTCGGAAAAAATCTGCTCGAATTTCAGCGCCCGGCCTATACTGCTTTGGCGGACCATTTTACGGCTGCGCAACCCTTCGACTGCCGACATCACTGTTGTCTCGTCGTAAACAACCACCGGTTCCCGGTTGGTCTTTTGATTGCAGGCATTGATGAGCGCGTTCAGTGTCAGCGGGTAATACTCAGGTGTAGCCATCTCTTTTTCGAGAAGGCAGCCAAGAACACGTACTTCAGGGTTGTTGAGCAGTGTGTCGAGGTGGTCCATAATATTCTTTTGGTGGAGTATTTTTTTTATGAAACGAAACGGGTACTATCAGATGAGTGTATCGGCAATTGTCCCGTCAAATGTCGTTTTCCGGCAAAGATCTGCAGATAAAAGGTGAAACTGCAGATCCTTACAGTTCAGCCACAAAAACATGAATGAAAAGGTGATAGCAATGAAAAAGATTCGCTGGGGTATACTTAGTACAGCGAAGATTGGTGTTGAAAAGGTCATCCCGGCCATTCAGGCGTCCACCCATAGCGAGGTAATGGCTATCTCCTCGCAGAGCCTTGACAAGGCACGGGTCGCAGCGACGAAACTGGGTATTCCCAAGGTCTATGGATCGTACGAAGAACTTCTGGACGATCCAGATATTGATGCTATTTACAACCCGTTACCCAACCATCTGCACGTTGACTGGAGTGTGAAGGCCATTCGGGCCGGCAAACATGTGCTGTGCGAAAAACCGATCGGTCTCAGTACCAAAGAGGCGGAGCAGTTGCTTGCTGCTGCGACGGCTCAACCAGAGCTGAAAGTGATGGAAGCCTTTATGTACCGGTTCCATCCCCAGTGGCAACGGGCACGGCAACTCGTTGATGAGGGGGCTATCGGCAACCTCGGGGCGATTCAGTCCTTTTTTTCCTACTATAATGTCGACGCTGCGAATATCCGCAATCGTACCGACGTGGGCGGGGGAGGGCTGATGGATATCGGCTGCTATTGCCTATCTCTTTCCCGGTTCATCTTCGGGGCTGAGCCTCGTCGGGTTATGGGCGCAATGCTGCACGATGACAGCTTTGGTACCGACTACCTCACCTCAGGTCTTCTTGACTTTGGCAGCGGCACTTCGGTTTTTACGTGTTCTACGCAACTGGCTCCCTACCAGAGGGTAAATATTCTCGGTACCACAGGACGGATTGAGATTGAAATACCATTTAACGCTCCCCCTGATCAGCCCTGCAGAATGTGGTTGCAGACGAATGGAAAGCTGGAAGAAATCATCTTCGCAACCTGCAACCAGTATACGCTGCAGGCAGAAGTATTCTGCCAGGCAATCCTGGACAATACAGCGGTACCTACCCCCCTGACAGACGCTGTCGATAATATGCGGGTGCTGGAAGGCATCGTTGAAAGCGCCAGGAGCGGCAGTTGGGTGGTAATTTCCTGAACAGTGGGAGGTGGACTTGTGAGGAATGACAACAGTCAGCTCGAGAAAATATCACGCCTCCTGTGCTGTAGGGCTGGCAGTTTTTCCCGAATTGAATCCATAAACGCAAAGTCGAGCTCAGTTATAATCGTAGTCGCGCAATCAGCGGCTTGGACAAGAACTGTACCCCAAGGGTTGATCACCATGCTATGTCCCCATGAATTGTATTTTGGCGGGCAGATGCCCCAGTTTCCGGCTGCGGCGATGTAACAGAGATTTTCAATCGCCCGCGCCTTCAGCAGGGGTTCCCAATGGTCTTTGCCTGTCATCAGGGTGAAGACCGCTGGGGCGAGTATCAGCGAAGCGCCCATCTCTACCAGTTTACGGTAGAGTTCAGGGAAGCGTATGTCATAACAGATGG
This sequence comes from Desulfopila aestuarii DSM 18488, assembly GCF_900143695.1. Taxonomy (GTDB): domain Bacteria; phylum Desulfobacterota; class Desulfobulbia; order Desulfobulbales; family Desulfocapsaceae; genus Desulfopila; species Desulfopila aestuarii. Next base: position 137,899 of record NZ_FRFE01000015.1, on the reverse strand, counting down.
ATAGGCCGACGATTACTCCCTCGCAGTTAAAAGTGACGACATCGTTACCAGCTGTTACTACATCGGACTCCCGGTAGATTATACCGCTGGCGATTTCGATATCGAACAGGTGAATTTTACTATAACTTGCGACCTGTTCACCCTGACGGTTGAAGACCACGGAGGTGTTAAAGATCTTGTCGCCTCGTTTTTCGAAGATACTTCCGCAGTGGATGAACACTGCTTTGTCGCGGGCTTTTTTTTGCAATCGTGTCAGGGTTGGGCCATCAATCGATTCTGCGTGATCTTTCATTTCCTGATCGGAACCCAGGAAAGCAAACGTTTCCGGTAAAGTAATGAGATCTGCACCCTGATCGGCGAGTTTATCTATGGATTTTTCGACAAACGCAAGATTTTTAGATGTGTCATTTTGGATATTGGTTTGAACTAAGCCGATTTTCACGTTCGAAAACTCCTTTATTCTCGATAGTTCCCAATTGGGCATAGAGAGGTTCCTCGTTGTTGCTATACGCTGGGATGCTGCTGCGACAGTTCGACGAAGTATTCTACACCTGTCGGCACTCTTGTTGAAATTGTTTTCTCTGTATCTCTCAGGTAATAGATTCCAGGCGATTGCCGATGATGTCGGTACGGGTTTGAAAAGACGGGAACGGGAGGTGAAATTCGAGCTGGTGATCTTGAACCTAGGGGAAGCCGTTCAATATCAAACGTATCTAGCCTGGCCCAATGTTCAGATAGCTGGCCGGAGCTGAAAATGAACCCACAATCTTCACTACAAAATGGATTCCAACTCTTTTTCAAGCTGTGAGTAGACAGGCAAGCTGGATCAGAATTGGCGATGTTTTGTTAGTCGAGCAATCTGTTTGTCGCTCAAACCTTGTAGATTTTCATTCAAGGTAGATGTGGTTCTCTCAGCGATGGCTGGAGCTGTCTGAAAAGGATTGTCCCCGATAATTTGCGCTATTCTGTTTTGGAGAGTTTCAAATTGTTTAATATGTTGCCGTACAATAGTTGGATTCTTTCCGTTTAAAATCTGCTTTATAGCTGGAATAATATCTCCTATAACCTCAGTATTCTGAGGGGCTACCAGAGGAAGGCCGTCATTATTCCCAATAATCGATAGGATTCCTCTATAGAGGCTGAACGATTGATAATTTATTTTCTCAATTGTGTCTCCACGCCACTGCTCTACCTTGCCAGGTTTACTCGATCTCACTATTCCAGCGAGTACCTGAGAAGACATTCCCAGCTCAAATGACAATAATCTCTTTAGTATTAATGTTGCAAAATCAGTATCATAAACCCTACTAAGGCCATGTTCCTTGGGGTTATAATAAATGATGTTGAGCTCTTTTGAAAGAGTGCCATTCTTCTTAACTTTTACGTATGACAACATTGGAACAATCGGTGTCTTTGTTTCAATAAGTTCATGAAAATATTGATATGTTGGCTCGGTGGCGTATTCTGTCATGAAAGTTGATTGTTCTCTTGCTACGTGTAAAAAGACCTGAGATTGAAGGGTAAATACAATAGAAAAATAATGAATATGCTTTTAATCTCACCAGATAGCTGTCTAACAAGCAGCTGTACTATATCGAATAATGTGTGGTTAGGCAAAAGGATTCGGCTGCGGAAATACACTTGGCGCCTCAATGATTTTGGTAAAGGTGCAGGCTAAGACTTCCTGATACGTTTGCTTGCAATTATTCACCTAGAATCATGTTAGGAGTAATGTGCAATAAGATGATGATATTATTTTGATAAGTGTGATTTTTTTTTGTTTTGGGGATGGCTGTTAGGTGTTTTGGCAGTTAGCACGACCTCAAAATAAGATTGTGAGTTGATGGTTTTTGGCAAACTATATGGCAGGCAAGAGGTCATCTGCTGTCGCGAAATTTCAGCAAAATATCTGCCGGGAATTCGCAAACGCTTTCAAGGCAATGGGAGAAATCCTGGGAGCATCCCAGTAAAACTTTGGTTGAAAAAATGAAGGAAAAATCAATTATTGAATGTGCGATTAAGTGATTGAAGAAATTGCTGGGACGAGAGGGTTGCTTCAATGGAATCCTCTAGCTTTCCAAGACTGCCTAAGGTTCAAGACTTCAATCAGATAGTTGTTCCAGTGTTCAGCATTCTGACTATGACCATATCTCTTATGGTACTCCGCTAAGATCATATGTCTCGTTTTTATGCTGGTAAGCTTCCATTGACTGTGTAGATCATCTTTCTGTTTTTCGGTCATAGCCAATCCTTTTGTAGAATTAGTCAGATGGCTAAACCTAAAAACCGCACCTTACATTTTTCTGACAGCACTGAAGAAAGCCAATAAGAAAAAAAACTCATCCTGACATCATTCCAGGTTAGCATTTGTCAGATTTAATCCAGTGTCACAATTGAGGCGTAACTGATTGAAAATATATGGATAATCAGGCGTTCTTATCTTGCTACTAGTGAGATCTATATCAAAAATCGAGTAATCTGGGATGCTGGCGCTAACATCAAATAAAAAAGGGCTAACGATTAAACGTAAGCCCTTGAATTTACTTGGAGCGGGAAACGAGATTCGAACTCGCGACCTTCAGCTTGGGAAGCTGACACTCTACCACTGAGTTATTCCCGCAGAATGTGCAGCGATTATATCTCAGGCCGGGATGTTGTCAATACTAATTTCACTTGAAAGCCTTGCATAGGCATCTACCTTTTTTCAGCTTTCCGCAGTGATGATCCTGATTATATCAAGCTCTTCCGGCAGGTGCGAAAGACCAAAATCTTCCTGGAAACGATGCACTGATATCCCGGCAATGGACGATTTTGGGAGTATATGTTTTGACATGCTGCCAGTAATACTTTATAGAAAGCACTCATACGTTTTTGCAGGGGGGTGGCCGTATGGCCTGAGATGATACCCTTTGAACCTGATCTGGTTAATACCAGCGTAGGGAATTGCATAGAGCAGTATACTTCCTATATCAGATTCTTTTCGTTGAGCGATTTCCGTTCAACGCGTCTCTTTGTTCCCCTCCTGTATGGTTTTCATGTGAAGTGCGTTTTTGTTTGATATTGCGCCTTTTTGATGAATTGATTTTTTAACCGCAGGAGTTCCTTATGTCTTCGTTTGGTCAGATCTGTGCCGAAAATCTGGAAAAAGTTCGGGCAAGAAAGCCGCTTATCCATAACATCACCAACTTTGTGGTGATGAACTCCACGGCCAATGTGCTACTGGCAGCCGGGGCATCACCGGTCATGGCTCATGCTGCCAACGAGGTTGAGGAGATGGCCGGTTTTGCCGGGGCACTTGTGCTTAATATTGGCACATTGACCGACATCTGGGTTGAGTCTATGCTCCTTGCCGGTCGCAAGTGTACGGAGCTGAAAACCCCTATCGTTCTTGACCCGGTTGGTTCCGGTGCGACAGCGCTCAGAACCATCACGGCAAAACGTATTATCGAGGAGACCTCAGTGAGCGTTATTCGGGGCAACGCCTCGGAAATTTTGTCGCTTCGAAACACAGACTCGAAAACAAAAGGCGTGGATTCGCTTCATTCTGTCGATGAAGCGGCGGAAGCTGCCAAAGCCCTTGCCATTGAGCTGGGGACGACCCTGGCAATTACCGGTCCGGTCGATCTTGTTACCGACGGCCAAAGGGTGCTGCGGGTGGCGAATGGTCATCCACTCATGTCTTATGTGACAGGCACTGGTTGTGCCGCCACTTCGGTTATTGGTGCTTTTGCAGCAGTTGACGACGACACCGTAACGGCGACCGCCACGGCGTTGGCCTATTACGGTCTGGCCGGCGAAAAGGCGGGTGCCATGTCCAATGGGCCGGGTTCGTTCATGGTGAATCTGCTGGACGCTTTGTACAACCTCACACCTGAGGATGTGAAGGCGGGTAGCAAGATCTCTGCGGATGCGTAATAGCCATGCGAATCGATTATTCACTCTATCTGGTGACAGACCGCTCTCTATGCGGCAGTCGCTCGACCATCGATGTTGTGGCGGCAGCAGTAGCGGGCGGCGTCAGCTGTGTGCAGCTGAGAGAAAAGCATCTTCCGGTGCGCGAGATGATTGCGGAAGCGCGACAGCTTATCTCCTTTTTGCGACCTCTGGGTATTCCGCTTATCGTCAATGACCGGGTCGACGTGGCGCTGGCAGCCAATGCCGATGGGGTACATCTTGGCCAGAGCGATATGCATATAGTTGATGCCAGAAGCATACTGGGGCCGGGTCGAATTATCGGTATTTCGGCCGAATCTGTGGACGATGCTGTCACTGCCGAACAGGAAGGGGCGGATTATATCGGCATCAGTCCCGTTTTTGGCACCATGACAAAAACTGATATTGCTGAGCCGCTGGGGATTGCCGGGGTGCGGGAGATTCGCCGTTGTGTGGGCTTGCCATTGGTGGGTATTGGCGGGATCTCCGCCGCCAATGCAGCTGAGGTTGTGAGAGCCGGAGCTGATGGGGTGGCGGTAGTGTCCGCTATTGTCTCGGCAGCTTCTCCTGAGAACTCGGCCCGGGAGCTGTTTATGCATGTTCAAAGCGGCAGAGCGAACTAACGAAAATGATTTCTCCTGCCATAATCTTTGAAGATATCACCCTCGGTTTTAGCGGCAAAAAACTCTTTGCCGGATTTTCGATGGAGGTCCCGGCAGAACATTGTACCTGTTTGCTGGGACCGAGTGGCTGCGGTAAGTCGACCATGCTTGGTTTGGTGTCGTGCAATTGTCGGTTGAAATTTTCCGGCAGGCTCAGGTTTCTTCCGGAAATCTCGCATGCAGCCTCCATCAGCTGGATGGCTCAGGACGATCTGTTGCTACCGTGGCTGACGGTGATCGACAACGTCCTGCTTGGTGCGCGCTTGCGAGGTGAGGTGCGTCCGACGCTGAAGGACAAGGCGCAACAGTTGTTGGCTGAAGCAGGATTGGAAGGGAAAGGTGGTTTACTGCCCGGTCAGCTCTCGGGCGGCATGCGACAGCGGGTAGCGCTACTCCGGACTCTTATGGAGGAGCGCCCTGTGATCCTGATGGATGAGCCGTTTTCTGCTCTTGATGCTCTGTCCAGGGTGCGGCTACAGAATCTTGCTGCCCGTCTCACGAAGGGGAAGACGGTATTGATGGTGACCCATGACCCTATGGAGGCGTTGCGGCTTGCCGACCGGATTATTGTCTTGCATGGGCATCCGGTAAGGATTGCTACTGTCCTCGATCTGCATGGGGCAACACCACGTGATCCCGCTGATCCGGAAGTGCAGCAGATCTATCCACAGTTATTGGGCCAGCTCATGGCGGAGGCTGAGTCATGAGCGGTATTCGTTTTTTGATCCTCGCCAGTGGTTTAACCGCTTTCTGGCAACTGGTGGTCATGATTACCGATGTACCACCGTACATACTGCCGGGACCTCTGCCCGTGGTTCGGGCCCTTATCCTGCACTGGCCGACGCTGCAGAATCATCTGATGACAACACTCGCCGAAATCCTGGCGGGGCTTGTCCTCGGTACAGTTCTTGGCAGTTGCTGCGCACTTACCATGATCCTGCTGCCGCTGATGCGTCGCTGGCTTTTGCCGATTCTTGTGGTCAGTCAGGCCATCCCGGTATTTGCCCTGGCACCGATTCTGGTGCTCTGGTTTGGGTATGGTATGGCTTCGAAGGTGGCCATGGCGGTGTTGATTATTTTCTTTCCGGTTACGTCTTCCTTCTATTACGGGATGCGTCGCACCCGCCCCGAGCTGCTGGAGTTGGCCCGCATAATGGGAGGTCGACCGCTGTCCGTTCTGCGCTGGATTGTCATTCCTTCTGCACTGCCCGCGCTTGGCTCCGGACTCGGAGTTGCCGCTGCGGTGGCGCCAATCGGCGCAGTGGTGGGGGAGTGGGTCGGTTCCAGCTCGGGTTTGGGATATTACATGCTCCATGCCAATGCCCGTATGCAGATCGATATCATGTTTGCTGCCCTGGCGGTGCTTTCTGTCGTATCGCTGGGACTTTATTTTGCCGTGGATACCATGGTGGCCCGGTTGATCTTTTGGGAAAAAAAGGAAAATGAAGATGAATCTGTTGCGTAAATCCATCGTGCTGACTGCTCTGCTCTTGTCAATGCATTCGACAGGCATGGCGTTGGCCGCCGAAAAAGTGACTGTTCTGCTGGACTGGTTTGTTAATCCCGATCACGCACCACTTTTTGTGGCTCTAGAGAAGGGCTATTTTGCCGAGCGTGGTCTCGATGTCGAGCTTATCGCCCCTTCAAACCCTAATGACCCTCCAAAACTGGTGGCGGCAGGCAAGGCGGATATTGCCGTCTCCTACCAGCATCAACACCAGATGCAGGTCGAACAAGGGTTGCCTTTGGTGCGTATTGCCACCTTGGTTGCGACCCCCCTCAATTCCCTGGTTGTGCTTGAAGATGGTCCGATCAAATCAATAGGAGATCTCAAAGGCAAAACTATCGGTTATTCGGTGGGCGGCTTTGAGACGGCGCTGTTGAAGGTCATGCTCGCAAAAGAAGGGATCGCTCTTTCCGATGTGAAACTGGTGAATGTCAACTTCTCACTGTCCCCCTCGCTTTTTACTGGTCAGGTGGATGGTGTGATCGGGGCCTTTCGTAATTTTGAGCTCAATCAGATGGCGATTGAGAAAAGACCCGGACATGCATTTTTCGTCGAGGAATACGGTATACCCGCATATGATGAGCTTATCCTCGTTGCCGATCGGGCATCTCTCGGGGATGCGAAACTTCGTCGTTTTGTCGATGCGGTCGAGGCGGGCGTTCAATATCTGGTGAATCACCCGGATGAGAGCTGGGAGCTCTTTATCAAGGGCGATCGTAAAAGCCTCGATGATGAACTGAATCGTCGGGCCTGGCGGGATACCCTGCCACGTTTTGCCTTGCGGCCTGGCGCGCTTGATCGTCAGCGCTATGTGCGTTTTGCCAGATTTTTGCAAGAGCAGGATATCGTCAAAAATGTGGCACCACTGGACGAGTGGGCGCAGGAGCTGCCATAAGTTGGCAAAAAAAGATGGGGCAGCCCTATGCTGCCCCATCTTAAGGATTCCGGTTGGTTGATGGCTTGAGCGTTTCTTCATGGCAGAAGACAACGCTCATTTATTTCTTGTTTGTTCGCAAGAAAAGAATTTTTTTATAAGTAATTATACCCCTTGTGGGGTGTTAGTTGATGGTTATCTGCTTCTGCTGTTGTTCAACTGGTTTTGCTATTTCAAGCCGCAGTACCCCGTCTTTAAAGGTTGCCTGGACCTTCTCGGTGTCAATTTCAAAGGGCAGGTTGAAGGCGCGTTGAAAGGTGCCGTAGCTTCTTTCGCGGCGGAAGCTGTGCTCATCCTTCACCTCGGTTTCACGCTTTCTCTCTCCACCTAAGGTTAGCTGGCGACCCTTCACGTCGACCTTAATATCTTCTTTCCCGACGCCGGGCATCTCTGCTTCGATCACGATAACGTTCTCCTTTTCGTAAATATCGACCTGCAGACTCTGGCGTCGTGTTGCTGCTGTCGACAAGGTAGCCGGATGTAGGACCGGTCCGAAAAAATCATCGAAAAGTTCGTCAAAAAACGATGACGGAGAGGTCTGTCTACTATTTTGTAAGCGGTTTGGTGTGTTGTAACGGATCAGGTTCATAGTTGCCTCCTGGTGTTCGTTCAATGGTGATGAATCGGTTATGTTGTTGATTGAGCTTGCTACGAAATCCAAAAATCTGGGATTTTCGTGTTTACCTCTGTGACTGAAATGGTAATAATTGAATTACCAAAGTCAACAAATAAAATATTACTAAAAATAAAAATAATAAAAGTAATTCGACAGGTGATGAAAAGCCAAAGGAGAAGGTATGACGCGACCGAAATCATTTATTCATCTCGAATTTACCGAAGAGTCGTCGGCACGGCTCAGGGGACACCAGTCTGTGCGGACCACCTTTAAACTGTCTGAGCGCTCAATCAATGCTTTAAGCGTTCTTGCCGGCCAGTTGGGAATCAAGCAGAAGTCGCTGTTTGATCATCTGGTGGAGGATGTTCAGGCGCTGAAAACCATTGCCCGAGAGTTCGAGACCTTTCCAGGAGATGGACAACGGGTAGCAAAAACCTATGTGATTTCCAGAAAAACGCTGGAAAATCTTGAAAAGGTCTCAACAAAATATAATACGCCGCGTGATGCCCTGGTCGAGTTCTCCATTGAACGTATTCTGCCTCTGATAGAACAGGAAAAGGAAAAATATGCCCGCCGGATGAAGATCGCTCGTCAGCTAGGTGAACTGGCTGTGGAAAGCCGACAGTTGCTCCAGGAGGCAATCGAGGAGCTTGGTGAAGATGATCATCTGGTCCAGGAACTGGTGTCAGTGGCACGTTCCACTATGGCGGCACGTCAGCGGGTGGATGCCTATCTTCATAAAGCTAAAGGCATAGAGGATTTTTAGTCTGTATCCGGCTCGAAGCCATGAAGCCGGACATTGATCTATTGCCGGCGTTTGTGCTAGCATAAAGATAGATGTAACACCGGTTTTTGGCATAGTTTATACCGTGATAGCGGCGCATATACGGTTGGAGATGGATAGCGTATGAAGGTTGATATCCGCATAGTTTCTCTTTCAATGTTGGTTGGTGTGGCTTTGATCATCTTCGATTTCCTGATGGACAGTACGTTCTTAAAGGATATGAACAATGATCAGCATCAGCTCATTATGGGAATGGTCATTCTCGGCACGTTTTTCGCTTTCGGTCTCGTCGTGTCTCATCAGTTTTATAATTTTCGGGAGGCGGAGAGACGTGCTTCCCAGGCATCTGTTTTCCTGCAGCAACTGATTAATGCGATTCCAGCTCCGGTTTTCTATAAAGACCGTAACTATATCTATACTGGCTGCAATAAGAGCTTTGCAGAGTTTCTGGGGCGGTCGGCAACAGAAATCGTTGGCCGGACAGTCTACGATCTTGCGCCAAAACATCTGGCGGATGTGTACCATGTCAAAGACAGGGAGCTGATGGAGAATCCGGGGGTGCAGATCTATGAATCGAAGGTGAAAGGAGGTACCCCGGATGAGTCCAATGTGATCTTTCATAAAGCAACCTATCTGGATGAAGCAGGGGATGTTGACGGAATGATAGGCATCATTCTTGATATTACTGAGTTAAGGCGGACAGAGGTTGAAAGGGAAAAGCTCATTGTGGAGCTGCAGGACGCTCTCGATAAAGTCAAGGTTCTGAGTGGTTTTCTCCCCATCTGTGGGACCTGTAAGAAGATTCGTAACGATTCCGGCTACTGGCAGCAGATTGAGGCCTATATTCGGCAACATTCAAAGGCTGTGTTCAGCCATTCTATTTGCCCTGACTGCGCGAAAAAGCTCTTTACCGATTATGAGGCAGAGCAAAAAGAACAGACTGCCAAAACGCAGCAGGGCGGTTCCCGGGTCTGACTGCCAATTCATTTCACTCCTTCCTGCCGCTAAGGTTTCGCTCCGCCCGCTATTTCTCTCTTTCCCTGCAGTAAATAGTCTTTTCCCTAGCGCAAAAATAGTGTAACTTCATAAAGATATTCTGTGGAATTCTGGGTAGATCCATGTCTGAATCAGACATTGTCACCCTTCGGGCTAGCTGGATGAAAGGTTGCCGGTGCTATCGGCAAAGGATGCGAGGTGGAGAGTTCCGTCGTTATACGCAGGGCCAATCCGGCCGAACATGAATTGCTGACCATTATTTCCTTTCGATCCAAATCGTACTGGTCTTATCCTGACAATTACTTTCAGGTCTGGCAGAAAGAGCTCACCATAACCGCTGACTATATCGAGCAGAACGAGGTGTTCGTTTGCGAGATGAAGCAGACGGCAATTGCGTATTACTCTCTCGTACAACTCGCTCAAGATCTTTTGTATTCTGGTGCACGGTTGGAGGCTGGCCTATGGCTCGATCATATGTTTGTGCTACCAGAGTTTATCGGACAGGGCGTTGGGCGGTTGCTTTTTCGCCATTGTAAAAATCGTCTGTCTGAACGTGGGGTGATCAGTCTTAATATCCTTGCTGACCCCAATGCCCTTGGGTTTTATCAGAAAATGGGTTGTGAAAAACACGGCCTTTTTCCTTCGTCAATTCCGGGGAGGACCACTCCCCGCCTGACCTATCGACCGAGCTGTGACAGTCATTATTAAACTGGCTTGGCATAACGGAGGTCTCAAATCTCTATCAGGAAGAGGTGAAGCATGAGAATTGCGAACGTTTTGCTCAAACTGATGGCTCTTCTCCTATTGGCAGGATGTGCCGGAGAGCATATGGACCAAGCTGCACCTTTGGCCCGTACCGAGGGGGAAATCCGGTATCTGGCAGAGATCAAGCCGATTCTGGATAAGCGTTGTGTCGTTTGTCACAGTTGCTACAACTCTCCCTGTCAGTTGAAACTCAGCTCCTACGAGGGGCTTGACCGTGGCGGTAGCAAAGAGGCTGTTTATAACTCCAAACGCCTTTGGGCCATGGAGCCTACCCGCCTATTTGTCGATGCCATGACCACCGATGAGTGGCGTGACAGGAACTTCCACTCCGTCCGTGAGTCCACTGCTGCTGATGGTGAGAACACTTCGCTCATGTTCAAGATGCTGGCGCAGAAAAACTCCGAGCAGTCCAGTACCTGTTCGGAAAACATCAAAGATAGCTGCAATTCATTTAAGCCAGAAGACGAAAAGCTTACCTGTGCTTCAACCGTTGCCGAAATGAATACCTATCTGAAAAAACACCCCAACCGCGGTATGCCTTATGGTTTCCCTCCGCTTGAGGAAAAAGAGTTCAATCTTATTCGTGACTGGCTGCATGACGGTGGCAGGGGCCCAACGGCGGAAGAGCATAGGGCACGTGCTGCCGTGGCCGATATGGATCAGGAGTCGGTGCGGAAGTGGGAGGCTTTTTTCAACGCTGCCCCGGACGACGGTGAATTGCGGGCCAAATACCGGATGACCGCGCGATATCTCTATGAGCATCTTTTTTTAGCGCATATCTCGTTTGACTCGAAGAGTCGTAACTTTTACGAGATTGTGAGGTCGACCACGCCTCCTGGTGAGGATATTCGCATCATCCCCTCGATTCGCCCTTATGATGATCCGGGCGAGGGCCCATTCTATTACCGGTTGCGGAGGATATATTCTACCATCGTTCACAAGACCCATATGGTTTTTGAGCTGAATGATGCCAAGATGGCGCGTTTTCAGGAACTGTTCATAGAGCCCAAATGGCCTATTGCTCCGCACGTGGTTGGCTTTGATAAACGGACGAGCGCCAATCCGTTCAAGGTATTTCAGCAGATACCTGCTCGTTCCCGTTACCAGTTTCTGCTTGATAACAACCATTATGTCATCATGACCTTTATTCGCGGCCCGGTCTGCAAAGGTCAGGTGGCCCTGAACGTGATCCATGACAATTTCTGGCTGTTCTTTCTTGACCCCGATTACGACCTGTCGGTGCAGCGTCCGGAGTTCCTCCATAACAATCTTGACCTAACCATCCTTCCTGACGAACAGGGGAGTTTTTTCAGTCTTTTCAAGTCGTGGATGATCATGCGATACAAGCAGCTCGCTTATCGGTATGTCAAGGCACGGCAGGATTTCTATAGCAAGACCTATGGGCCGATCGGACTGGATACGCGAGCAATCTGGGCGGGTAACAGCGAGGAAGACAGCCCGGCACTCACCATTTTCAGGCATTTCAACAGCGCTTCGGTGCATCGCGGAGTACTCGGTGATCTTCCGAGAACTGCCTGGGTCATGGATTTTCCTCTAATGGAAAGGATCTATTATGCGTTGGTGGCGGGCTTTGATGTCTATGGTTCGATGGGGCATCAACTCGGAGTCCGTCTTTACATGGATAACCTGCGCCAGGAAGGAGAGACCTATTTTCTTGATTTTCTCCCGAAAGGAATGCGGCCGGTGCTTATGCGCTCCTGGTATGGCGGCATCGATCCTGGGAAAATCCATTACACGCCATCCAAATTGCCGGCAGGTATGAGCTTTACGACGCTGGATTTCAAACGGGAATTCATTGAAAATCTGGTGCAGAGCCGTTTTGTCAAAGCTGCAGATGTTACTTTTGATGAAAATTATCACACCGCCCAGCAGGGATACCCACCTAGATTGCCGTTGCAATATAAGAGTGAGGCTGATTATATCCGAGGTTTTGATAGTGTCTCTGCACCCGGAACCAAATTTTTCGCCTTTATGAATGATTACAATGCCAATCTGGCTTATGTGCGGATACGGATTTCCCCCACCCAGGATCAAGTGGTGTCCATTGTGGTCCACCGCTGGCATGACAATGTGATGACACCGTTAAATGAAGATGAGCGGCTCAATTCAAACAGGGACGAGGTAGATTTTATCAGGGGCTATGTGGGGAGTTATCCCAACTATTTCTTTGATGTCAGTCTTGAGGAACTCCCCGATTTTCTCAACATGTTAAAAGAGTATGACAGTCGCAAAAAGGAGGACGTGGCAGCATTGCTTCGCTTTGGTGTCAACAGGGCTGAGAGTAATTTCTGGGAAAAATATGACTGGTTTCAGCAGGATTTTGACAAGAGTGACCCGCTCAGGTCAGGACTCTTTGATCTCAACCGCTACTATCATCTGGCTGTAAAGGGACCGGCAAAATAGCACCTGGAAGGTGGCTTTGATGATACTTGGTCTGGCCACCTGGGTTACTAAAGGTAGATTTTTTTTCTTCTTCCTTTAGGCAACATTTTAAATGTGCTATACCTGTATCAAAATACAGAGTTTTTTGGCGTGCTCAGTTGAATTGTTGGGTGTGACCGTCGATTGGGTTCCGGGGGGGTGTCATCGGAGCTGCTTATATCAGATAGAGGATGTGCAGGGCATGCAGTGGCCACGTTTTCGAAAATTGCCCATTAAGCAGAAGCTTGTCGTGTTGAGTATTGTTGTAGCCGGCACTGCGCTCTTTATATTTACCCTGGTTTCCGCCTTTAACCAGATTCGCAGCATGCGTCAGGCCATGCTTGAAAACCTGACGATTCTCTCAGAATCGATCGCTGATCTTTCCAGTGCCGCGCTAAGTTTCTCCGATAAGGATGGTGCTGCAGAAATACTTGGTACGCTGCGGGCCGACCGGGACATCGAAGTGGCAGCCATCTATGACTTTGACGGTGCACCGTTCGCCTCCTATTTTCGAGGTGCTGAAGGCTCTGAGCAGCAGCTGCCGAAAATGGTCTCCTCGGATGCTGTCCGTTTTTACTTTCAGTCGGGCCATTACAAGTTCGAGATTTTTCGACCAATAAACCTGCAGGATAAAACCATCGGAGTCCTCTACCTGCTTTCAGGCACTGGCAGGATGACTGCGCATATCCTGAATTCCATCATTTTGCTGGTCTTGAGTATGGTGGTGGTGTTGGCGGTGACGGTGCTTATCTCTGCCCGGTTGCAGGGAATCATTACCCGGCCGGTGAGTCTTCTGGCTAGTACTGCCAGGGATATTTCCGAAAATGGCGATTACGGTCTGCGGGTCGATAAGCTGAGCGATGATGAAATTGGCCAACTGATCGATGACTTCAACACTATGCTGAAAGGCATCCAGGAGCGGGACGCTGAGCTGCAGCAACATCGACACAATCTGGAAATGCTGGTGCAGGAGCGGACCGAGGAGCTCCGGGCCAAGCGCGACGAGGCGTTGGCGGCGGCTCGAGCCAAGAGTGAGTTCCTGGCCAATATGAGCCATGAAATCCGTACGCCTATGAACGGTGTTATCGGTGTCCTCTCCCTGTTACAGGATGTGCCGATGACTGCTGAGTACAAACGTCTGCTGGAAACAGCGACCCGTTCAGCAGACTCCCTGCTTCTTATCATTAACGACATTCTTGATTTTTCCAAGATCGATGCCGGCAAAATCACTTTCGAGTCTATCCCTTTTGATCTGCGGGAGTTGATGGAGGAGACATCTGAGCTTTTTATCGATACGGTAAACCTTAAGAATCTCGAGCTGACCTGTTTTGTGCCGACTTCCATTCCCTGCCGTATTCTTGGGGATCCAACCAGATTGCGCCAGATTATCACCAACCTGCTGAGCAACGCGGTGAAATTTACCGAAGCGGGGGAGGTCAAACTGTCGGTGTCGGTTGTGAATCGCCATGATTCCCAGCAGGAGCTCATGTTTACCGTGGAGGATTCAGGGATTGGTATTTCCGATGATGTAACCGGTAGGCTGTTTGAAAAATTTACCCAGGCAGATGGTTCTACCACCCGCAAATACGGTGGAACAGGCCTTGGGCTCAGTGTCTGTAAGCAGCTTGTCGAACAGCAGGGCGGCAGCATCGGCGTAAGCAGCAAGATCGGTTCGGGAACGACTTTCTGGTTTTCAATAGCTTTTGACATTGTTGAGGAAACATTCCCGCTCATTCCCTATAACAAGCTGAAAGGTAAACGGTATCTCGTTGCGGCCGACAGTCGGAGCAACCGCTCGATTATCGAGCATTATCTTGAGTTTTGCGATGCTGAGGTGCTTTCTTATCCGGATGCGGGCAGCTGTCTGGCAGCCTTGAATGAGCTGATTCGTCATGACAAAGCGGTAGACGCCATCCTGATCGATCAACGACTGCCCGACTGTGAAGGATTGCAGTTTGCCGAAGCCATACACCGGGATTTTGGTGACAATGCTCCACTGATGGTCTTGATGAGTACCATGTCCTTTGTCAAGGCGCAGTTACGTAGGGCCGGGGTCAGCAGATCTTTGCTGAAGCCCATCCGGCAGCTAGATTTGTACAACAGTCTGGCCGACAGAGTAGCCAGGGGGCAAAAACGTCTCGAAAAAGAGACAATTGCCGAGCAACTCCAAACCCATCCCCGATTGCATGGATCGCTGCTGCTGGTGGATGATGAACCGATCAATCAGAATATTGCCCTGGCAATTTTACAAAAATACGGACTGCAGGCCGAGGTGGCGGGGAGTGGTCGGGAAGCGTTGCGGATGACGGCGGAGAGAACCTATTCTGTAGTACTGATGGACATCCAGATGCCGGAAATGAGCGGTTATGAAACAACACAGCTGATTCGAAAACGTGAGATGGAGCAGGGGTTGAAACGTTCGGTCATTATCGCCATGACCGCCAATGCCATGGAGTCCACCAGAACACGTTGTTTCGAGGTAGGCATGGACGATTTTTTTACCAAACCCATCAAGCCCGATGTACTCGCAGAACGGCTCAAGCCCTGGCTGAATACTCAAGAACTTGGCAGGAATGCAAACGCGGAGGTGCCTGGTGCTTCCCCAGTGGCCAGATCTGAAAATGTGGACCTGCCTCAGGATCAGCTGCTCTGGAGTTTGAAAAGAGCTCTGGAATTTGTTGGTGATGACGAGGGGCTGTTTCGGGAACTGGTCCAGCTGTTTATGGCGAGAAATGAGACGCTTTTAAACGCCATCGAAGCCGCGATTGCGGCCGGTGATTCCGAAGGGCTTCGTGATGCGGCACATGCCTATAAAGGCGCTGTTGGTCATTTTGCGGCAGATTCTGTACGGGAGCTGGCACTCTCTTTGGAATCCATGAGTAAGGAGGGGCGAATGGACAGCGCCCTGGATGAGTTCAACCGGCTTCGTGTGGCTGCGACGAGACTTATGGATGAACTGGCGGTCTATCTGGGGACTGGTGGTAGTTGAATATGATGTATTGGTTTTACAAATAATGCGTGTTTAACCGGGTTTCGAGTCGAATCTTCGGCAATTATTGTTGAAAAAACAATTGAGGAGAAAGCATGGTTGAATGGTTTCTTAGTTTGACGGGCGTGCAACAGGCGCTGCTTGGTACACTGTTTACGTGGTTTCTGACTGCGCTGGGAGCGGCATTGGTCTTCTTTTTCAAGGAGATCAATAGAAAAGCTTTGGACGGTATGCTGGGTTGTGCTGCGGGTGTAATGATCGCTGCAAGTTTCTGGTCGCTATTGGCACCTGCTATTGCGTTGGTGGAAGAGGCCGGGGGAATTGTCTGGCTTCCTCCGCTTATTGGCTTTCTGAGCGGAGGCTGTTTTTTGTGGGGAGTGGATAAACTCCTGCCCCATTTGCATTCCGGTTTTCCAACCAAAGAGGCTGAAGGGGTGAAGACCAGCTGGCAGCGTTCGGTTTTGCTGGTGCTGGCCATTACCCTGCATAATATTCCTGAAGGTTTGGCAGTTGGTGTGGCCTTTGGCGCTGCTGCTGCCGGTCAGGGAACTGCAACCATTGGGGCTGCCGTGGCTCTGGCACTTGGCATAGGTATTCAGAATTTTCCGGAAGGTGCTGCGGTGTCCATACCGCTCAGACGTGAGGGGTTATCTCGAGCAAAGAGCTTTTTCTATGGGCAGATGTCGGGCGTGGTTGAGCCTATTGCAGGAGTGGCGGGAGCGGCTCTGGTTATTCTCATGCAGCCCATTCTCCCATATGCTCTCTCGTTTGCTGCTGGAGCGATGATCTACGTGGTAGCTGAGGAGTTGATTCCAGAGTCGCAGGCCGAGAAGCATTCGGATGTGGCGACTATCGGGGTGATGTTCGGATTTGCCTTGATGATGACCCTTGACGTGGCACTGGGCTGAAGTCGGCGGAGATAAGAAACTGTCTGAGGGGGACGCAGGTTGTGGCTACCAGGCGGTTTCGACCCTGTTTCTACCGTTCTTTTTGGCCCGGTAAAGGGCATCGTCGGCGGCCTTGATCAGTTCGCCGCCATTGGCATATTCGTCACGCCATGAGGCAACCCCGGCACTGATGGTGACTTGTGCGACTGTGCCGCCACCAAGTTCCATAACATGTTTTTCTACTGCGGCGCGCAGACGTTCGGCCAGTTGCAGCGATTCTTCTCGGTCGCTTCTGGTGCTGATAACGAGGAACTCCTCCCCGCCCATGCGGCTTACCATGTCGTAACTTCTTGCATTTTTACTGAAAATCTGGGCAACTTCCTTGAGTACGAGATCGCCGTTATCATGGCCATGGGTGTCGTTGATGTTTTTGAAATGATCGACATCGATCATGATGCAGCTCAGTTTTTCGCCGTAACGGCTCGATTCCGCCACCACATCTTTTAAGCGGGCCATGGCATTACGCCTGTTGGGCAGACCGGTGAGGGCATCGGTCATGGTGTGCAGCTTGCGGTTGGCTACACCGAGCCGCACAGCATATTTCTGAATAACCTCACGATCTCTGTTGATCTTTCGCTGATAGCGGATCAATCTCTCGCCACCCCGTATCCGCGCTTCGAGAACCTTGGGAGTGAAAGGCTTAACCACATAATCGTCGGCGCCGGCATCAAAGGCCTGGACCAGTTCATCGTCCGCCTCTGCCCCGGTGAGCATGATGATGTAGGTGTGCTGGGTGGTGGTCTCCTGGCGCAAAGCCATGCAGAGCTCAAGTCCATCCATTTGGGGCATGCGCCAGTCGGTAATCACCATTTCCGGTCGCTTTTCAAGGGCAATTTGCAATGCCTGCTTACCATTCTCAGCAGTGATGATCTGTCGACTTTCACTCCCGAGAATCCGAGTAAGGTTGAGCAGGGTGAGGGGATCGTCATCAACTGCCAGCAGCAAAATCTCAGTTTCCGGCCTGCTGCGGACCTGTGCTTCTATGGAATTGGCGTCCAGAGTCTTGAGCTGGTGATAAAGTGGACATTGCTGGGTTGGGATCTGGAAGAGGTATCCCCATTCCTGCCAGGTAAGGACAATCTGTTCGAAGAACGCGCCGAATTCTTTTGCCGCAATACCATAATTTTCGGCGAGCTTTTCCACTGCATCAAAACTTATAGAGAGCGGTAGGTCCAGCACACAGATGTTGGCTATCTGTAGTGAGAGATGGAGAATTTCGGCGAGCTCTGCCAATTCTTCGTTTTCTTCTTCGTCTGCCACATAGGATTCGTGAATGCGAACCGCTTGACCGAACAGTTTGGGCAGGCCCCAGTCTGTAAACATTTCTGCACTGAGGTTATGATGATGGATTTCAAAGATGCGTTGTTCCTCTTCCAGCATTTCCTTGGTGCCTAGCGAGCGGGCGAGGATTTCAACGTATTCCTCTGGAAAAGCAGTGGCCAGGGCTAGTTCGCCGATATGGCTTAAGAGGGCACAGGTGAAGAGCTCATCCGGGTCTAAGTTTTTACTTTTCTGGGCCAGGGCGCGGGCTGCGATCGCATGTGCCAGTGATTTTGACCAGTAGCGGTGGTAATTGAACTCCCGGCACTCGCATTTATTCTGCTGGGAAAGAAATGAGAAGCTGAGTGCCATGCTGGCCATGCCGCGGATGCCTATTCTTACCGCAGCGCGCTGGATTGAAGTAATCGGCACCATGGTGCCCATCAGTGCAGAATTGGCGTATTTGAGGAATTTTGCGGAAAGGGCTGGATCGGTTTCAACCACATTCGCGATATCCTGCAATGACGAGCTTTCGCTGTAGCAGAGCCGTATGACCTCTGTCGCAACCTTCGATGGGGAAGGGAGCTTGGATTCAGCAGTTAGTCTTTTGTAAATTTCACTGTTTTCCATTGTGCTCTGCTATACGGGAGGGAAACCGGAGTCCGAATTTGTGCCCGGCTGATCGACTGAAAAGACTCAGGATTTATTTCAATTTTTTCTGTGTAATGGTACACGATTTCACAAGAAAAAAACAAGTACGGGAATTAGGTGAGAAGGAGAATGGGAAAAAGGCCGCCCGAAAAGAACGGGCGGCAGGGTGCGGTGATAGAAAAAACGAGAATGGACAGTTACTGTGCGGAAGCGAGCGTCACGAACCCTTGGATTCGATCCAGTTCAGCCAGGGCCTGGACGTAGAAAATAGCGGTCCGATTTTCCTGACTAAGTGCTCTTGCATAGGATTCCTGGGCGATAAGGACATCGAGGGTAGTGGAGCGGCCGGCATCGAATTTGGCCTGCTCGGCTTCCAGCCTCTTCTTGGTTGCAAGGCTCGTTTTCCGGGTCGCTTCCATGCCTTTGATGGCTAACTCTATATCGCGAACCGTGGTGCGAACACTTTTGGTGATCTCAAGTTCCAGGAGCTGCGCGCTGGTTTTGGCCTTTGCATGGAGAGCTCTGGCCTGCTGCAGTGAACCTTTGGCTGTTGTATTATCCAGCGGGATTGAGAGCTGCAGGCCAACCTGCCATTCGGTGTCTGGGTCGTCGAGGGCTGCATCGAGAGCGTCTCCATAGCTATCATCAAGGCCGCCATAGCCGACACGACCGGCGAGACTGAGAGCTGGACGCAGGTCATCTTCGGCCAGGGTCTGGCGAATCCGGGCAGCGTCGATGCTCATTTTGGCCGCTTTGAGATCCGGCCTGTTGGCGAGAGCATTTTGCAGGATCTTTTTTTGTTCAAGTGTAACCGGCTCGGTTGACGGGGTGTCCGTCGGGGCAAAGGGCGTGAGCCAGTCGCTGCTGTTCAGTAGGAGTTTCAGTTCATCCTCGGCCAGGCCGATGGCCAGTTCAGCGGCAATCAAATCCTCTTCGCGCCGGGTCACTTCCGATTGTGGCTGGTAGATCTCCACTTCTGCCAGCGCACCGGCGGCTATCTTGGCCTCAGTTTCCGCCAGCAGTTTGCGGGCGAGGGATACCGAAAATTTCTTCACTTCGATATCCTGCCAGGAAAACACCAGGTTCCAGTAACCGCGTTTCACCAGAGCGGCCAAATCCGCAGCCGTGCTGTTCACTTGGAAGGTTGAGGCGGTGTGCTCGATCTCGGCGGCGGTAACCTGGCCGGTTTGGATTTCCGTTCCCCAGCCTCGAAGCAGCGGCTGACTGATCCCGAGTTCGACCATTGATCGATAGGAAGGATTAACTTCTATCCCGAAGGCATCGGCATCGTAACGAGAATTCGTCCATCCCAGTTCCACTTCGGTACCGGTAGTGAATCGTTTTGTTATCGAAGCGTCGAGGCGGCCGCTGTTTTCATTGTCGATTCCGTTCGCATACAACGGGGTGGAGTGTACACCTTCCACGCCGGTTTCGGCGTTGAACTGTTTATCGAAGCGGCCTTTGGCTATGTCAATAGCTCCGGCAGCGATATTGGTATCTTCACGCCTGAGGGTCAGGTTGAGGTTGTTGGCAAGGGCCGTCTCAACCGCTGTCTTCAAGGTGAGCGGCACCGGGGCATCTTTGGCCTGGGCCCACGATATGGCTGGCAGCATCATGAGCGCCACCAGATAATAGGGTAAGGTCTTGAACATTATTTTTCCTCGTCCATGGGTTGTTCACCGGCAAGATAGGGGTAGGGTTTCCAGTACAGTCGGCTCAGTCGCGACATGAGTTCACTGCGGATGGCGCCGAATCGTTCCTGGAGATAATAAATTGTCGGCACCACCACCAGGGTCAGTGCTGTTGCCACCACCAGACCGAAGGTGACCACCACCGCCATGGAGCGCCACCATTGGCTAGACTCGCTGGCCCAGGAGATGGACCAGCTGTGGAAGTCGTAGGACACTCCGGTGATCATGGGGATCAGGCCGAGGATGGTGGTGATGGCGGTGAGAAGTACCGGCCGCAGCCTGGTGGCACCGGCGAAGACGACTGAGTCACGCAGGCTGTAGCCACGTTCTCGCAACTTGTTGGTGTAATCAATCAGAACGATGGCGTTATTCACCACCACTCCTGCTAAAGAAATAACTCCCACTCCGGTCATGATGATACCAAAAGGCGACTTGAAAAGGGTGAGCCCGAGGAAGGCACCGCCTAACGAGAGTATGACCGAGGTCATGATGATAAAGGGCTGGCTCACCGAATTGAACATTACCACAAGGATAAGGAAGATCAGGAGCAGCGCCACCATGAAAGCCTTGCTGAGGAAATCCTGCGACTCCTGTTGAAACTCAAACTCTCCGGTGAACTTTATCTTGTAGCCGGGGGGCAGGGGCAGCTGCTCAAGCAGTTTTGCCGCCTCCTCCCGCTTGACCGGACCGGTGGTCTGGGTTTCATTGACATTGGCCTTGACAGTGACCACCCGCTCGTTGTTGATGCGGTTGATGTCACCGATCGAGCCGGCAAAGTTCACTTTGGCGATGGTCGACAGCGGCACCAACTGGCCTGATGGGGTGGGCAGCATCAGCTCATGGAGAATATCGACGACTCGACGGTCCGACTCCTGCAACTGTACGGTGATGTCGTAATCATCATCACCTTCGCGAAACGACGAGACTTCAATGCCGTTATAGGCGCTCTTCAAGGCAAAACCAACACCGTCGGTAGTGAGTCCGAAGAGGGCTGCCTTCTGTCGGTCGATCAGCACCTGTACCGAAGGGATACCTTCCACAAAATCATCGCGTACATCCTCAACCATGGGGATCCGGTTGAGGTAGTCTTTGACATGTTTGGCAATTTCTCCAAGCACCGCAAAATTTTCGCCGGAAATCTCAATATTAATGGGGGCACCGGTGGGTGGACCTTCTTCTTCCATAGCGATGGTAATTTTGCCGCCGGGAATATCCTTGACCCGATCCCTGATAGTCGCCAGTGTGTCATGGGATGACTCTGCTCGCTCATCCAGCTCCAGAAAGCGGATACCTACGTGGTTTGGGGTGTTGGCGGAAAAGGAAGAACTGCCGCCGCTGGAGACCACCCCACGCATGTAGATATTCTTGATGTTTTTCAGATCGCTCGGTCCGAAATACTTTTCGCCGTCAGGTTTCTCATATTCTTTGGGGGCCAGAGCCTTAAGAGGAGTGAGCGGTTTGCCGTTGGCATCAAGAGCATCGGGGTTGGCACCGGCTACGGCGAACTCCACCCTCTTGATGATCTGATCGATATAGTCAATATCAGCGCCTTCCGGCACATCGATATTCACGTACATGCCTTTCGGGTCGATCTCCGGAAAAAACTCTATCGGTTTTTCAAGACCGATTACCAACAGCCAGCATTCCAACATGAGGAAGAGAACACAGAAAGCCAGACCGATGACGGTAAACGGTTTGTCGAGAGCGCCGCGGAGGAGCTTTTCGTAACGGGTTAAAAGAAAGCCCTTTATCTCGACCGGTTTTTCCGCAGCCAGATCTGAGACTTCACGCGGAACCGGTTCGGCTCCGGCCGGAGTCTTGACCCTCATAAACATTGAGGCCGCCGCCGGATTGATGACCAGCGCGACGAACAGGCTTGATGTCAGGGTGACGATAAGTGTGAGTGGTAGATAGCTCATGAACTCGCCCATGATGCCCGGCCAGAACATCATCGGGAAAAAGGCGGCCAGGGTGGTGAGCGTCGAGCCGATAACCGGGTAGGCGACCTCGGAGGTCGCCCGCATGGCAGCCTCTTTACGGCCTATCCCCTGTTGCATGAAGCGATAGATGTTCTCGACGATGACGATAGCGTTATCCACCAGCATGCCGAGTGCCAGGGTCAGGCTGAACAGCACAACCATATTCAGGGTGATCCCCATCACATAGAGGATGGTAAAGGAGATCAGCATCGAAAAGGGGATGGCGAGACTCACCAGCAGGGCGTTTCGTATACCCATGGTCAGGAAGATGACGATCATAACCAGGGCAAGGCCTGAAAGGATGTTGTTCTCAAGATCGGCCACCATCAGCTCGATGTCCCGTGACTTGTCGAGGACCTTGGTCATCGATGTGCCGGACGGCCAGCTCAGTTTGCTCTCCGCGATGATCGAGTCGATATCGCGGCTGATGCTGATAATATTCTCACCGCTTCGTTTCTTGACCGAGAGGTTTACCGCCGAGCGGCCGTCGAGCCGGGAACGGCTGGTCTCTTCCTTGAAACCATCAACCACCTGTGCCACGTTTTTGAGGTAGACCGGCTGGCCGTTGTGGGTGCCGATAATAAGACCGTAGATCTCTTCAGGGGTCTTGAACTCACCAGGCACCCGCAGCTGGAAGCGCCCGTTGCCAAGACGGATGTTGCCGCCGGAGGTATTCTGGTTTTCACTCTCCACAGCCTGCTGGAGGGAACCGATAGAAAGCCCGTAATAGGCCAGTTTTTCAGGAAAGACTTCGACCCGGATTTCACGTTCTAGCCCGCCGGTGACATCCACCTCCAGCACACCCGTAATACCTTCGATATCGTCTTTTAAATCATCGGCGATATCTTTGAGGCAGGGCAGGCCGCAGGTGCCGCTCAGGGAATAGACGACGATGGGCATCTCCGAGAAATTGACTTCGAAGACAGACGGATCCTCATCGAGATCGGTGGGCAGATCGCCCATAGCCTCATCAACCTTGTCTTTCACGTCTTGTAAGGCCTGATCGATATCGGTACCGGTTACAAACTCCACATTAATAGAAGAAAGTCCCTCGGAACTGACCGACTTGATCTTCTTGAGTCCATCGAGTCCCTTTAACTTCTTTTCGATCTCGATGGTGACGGCGGTCTCGATATCGGAAGGCGAGACACCGCGGTAGTTGGTGGAGATAAAGACGTTCGGGATGGTGATGTCCGGATCGCTCTCCCGGGGCAATACCTTATAACAGTACACGCCGAAGATGATGAGCAGCAGGGCCAGTACCGCCACCGCTGTGCTTTTCTGGACTGCGGTATCTGAGATGATCATAAGGTCAGCTCCCCGGGATTGGTCAGGGCCTTGATGACGTTGACCTGCTGACCGTTCTCGACATCACGGTGACCTTCGACCACCAGGTTTTCACCGGCGGCAAGTCCTGTAGTGATCTGCACCATCCAGCCGTCCATGATGCCCATTTTGACGTTGCGCTTTTCGACCACGCCATTTTTTTCCACAAAGACAAAATGCTCGTTCTTCCGGGAGATAACGGAGTAGAAGGGGACGACCACGGCATTCGCAACAGTTTTCTTGACAATATCGGCCCGCACGAACATACCTGGCAGGATACGACCGTCACTGTTGTCGATCGCAAGCTCCATTTCATAGAGCCGGGCCACGGAATCGGGAGCGGGGGAAATAAACTGGTTTTTTCCGATGATTTTTTCGTCGCCAAGGGCCTGGATGGACATCTCGACGCTGGTGAGCGGCCGAACAGCGTTGACATCGGATTCGGGTATGCCGATTACCCCTTTTAATCGGTCAATCTCTAGGATTCTGGCAATGGGGTCGCCCACTGAAAGCAACAAACCGATCTTGGCATCCATCGTCTTGATGATTCCACTCATAGGGGCGACGATATTGCAGCGGGAATACTGCAGTTCGGCATCTTCCAGATCGGCTTTTGCTTTGGCCAGATTCGTGCGACGGTTTTCGATATCCGCTGTCGGGATCATGCCCTTGGAGTAGATCGATTTGTCACGCTCAAGATCGGCCTTGGCTTGATTGTAGGCGGCCCGAGCCCGTTCGAGCGCTATACGGTAATCGGCTTCCTCGATCCGGGCGATGATGTCACCTTCGTTGACCCGGTCACCTTCGCTTACCAGGAGTTCGGTAACGGTGCCCTTGATTTTTGCCAGCAGCTGCAGGTCGGTCCACGGCTCGATTGAACCTGGAAGGTTGATCCTGTCTTGGATTTCTCTGGGAGTGAGCAGAAGGGTCACAGCGTTGACCGGCGGTTTCTCACTACTGATTTCCGCAGCTTTACTGGCAGCGATGGATTCTCCTTCTTTTTTGATGGCGAAAAAGAGCACGACAATGAGTGCCACCATCATCAACAGGGCGAATCTCGGCATATTGCTCCAGATAAAGTAGACAGTTCTGGCACGCAGGGATTTGGGAGGAGTAGTAGGAGAACTCATGATTGTGCCTCGGCATGGTGGGTGGTTGCAGTTGATGGCTGAAGGCCGACAAAGGCCTGAGTAAAGAGTGTTCTCAGTGCCGCTTCCGCCTCACTGGTAGCGATGAAATCGGAATACCAGGCATGAAGCAGCAGTAAGTAAATGGCAAAAAAATGACCGCAGAGGTGCAGCAACTCAAACTCTTGACGGATCTCTCCGCGTTCCTGCCCTTTCAGTAGGATAGGAAATATCATTTCAAAAAACTTGTTTTCACCTTCCTTGTGTTTTTCCGCCAGCAGTTTTTTGGGAAAAACGATTTCCTGCATATAGAGTCTGCCGAATTCGGGATTTCTGGTAACATACTCAAACTCTGCCATAAAGACGGTTACCAGTTGCTCGAAAACAGGGGCATCCTGGTTGGTTCTGGTGTTGAGCTGTTCATGAATATATTCAAGTTCGTCTTCGCAGAAGGCCAGCAGTAAGTCCTGCTTGGTTTTGAAATAGCTGTAGACAGTGCCTTTGCCGACGCCCGCAGTTTTTGCGAGCTGCGAGATGGAGGTTTTTTCAAAACCATTGATGGAGAAGAGTTCAACTGCTGCGGCAAGAATAGCCTTCTTGGTTTTCTTCTTTTTTGCTTCTCTAGTGAGGTGCATGTTGTTCCTGCTGCGATGAATTGTTAAAAATGACCACGGTCGACTTTTACCCTGCCCGTTGCATGGCGTCAAGATAAAAGTTGACCGCGGTCGAAAATTTGTTCAGAGTGGAGCCTTGTGCTGGAAATTAAGGATTTCCTAAAAAAGGTTGTGTACAATGAGCTGGCTATTGCTATATCTATATGGACAAATTGCGGTAACCGTGCTGTTATGTAACCGGTAAGACAAAGACAAGATAGGGATTTGAAAGGATACGAAATGGGTATTCAGGGAATAGTTAGTCAGTTGGTCGGCCAGATAGCCGAGATGTTACCGATGGGCTACGCCTTCGGTGCGGGGATGGTCTCAGCGGTCAACCCCTGCGGCTTTTTTCTGCTACCGGTCTATATCTCTCTTTATCTTGGTGCCGAAGAGGAGAACTACACGAGTCAGACCCTGGCAACACGTGCCATGAAAGCGACCTGGGTGGCACTGGTGGTGACGGTTGGTTTCGGGCTGCTTTTCGGTTTGGTGGGCGCGGCAGTTATGGCCACTGGCTATTACCTGATGAAGTTGATCCCCTGGTTTGCGGTTGGTGTCGGGGGGGTGCTTGTTATTCTGGGCTTGCGAATCCTGTCTGGGCGATCGGTGGCCCTTCCTGCGGCTGCGAAGGTGGTTGACTGGGTGGGCGATTTCCGGCGAATGAACGTCAGGGGCTATTTTCTGTTCGGACTGGCATTTGGTGCTACATCCCTTGGTTGTACATTGCCGGTTTTCTTGGCGGTAGTGGGCAGTTCGGTCACTGCGGACAACTATCTCGACGGTCTTCTCCGCTTTGTCAGCTACGTGCTGGGTATGGGGCTTGTCATGCATGCTCTGACAATGAGTATGGCGCTTGTGAAAAAACGGTTTGTTCTTGGTACCATGCGGAGAATTATTCCCTATATAAATACTATATCGGCATTTTTCCTGCTGACAGCCGGTGGCTATATACTCTATTACTGGTTCTCGAGCGGCCTGCTGTTCAATTCGTAACCACGGTATTATTTGAAACCTTTCCGAAAGGGTAGATGGTGGTATGCAATACTCAACCGGTATAGTTGCAGCAGTGGGGGCCTATGTGCTCTGGGGGATTTTGCCGATTTTCTGGAAAGCACTTCATGCAGTTTCTGCCCAGGAAATTCTTTTGCACCGTATGGTCTGGTCCCTGTTCTTTACCCTCGGGCTCATTCTGCTCATGGGCCGACTCAGGTCTCTTGTTTCCATTATCCGTAACAGGCGGAGCCTTCTGCTCTTCTCGCTGGCGGCTCTGCTCTTGTCCGGCAACTGGCTGCTCTATATCTGGGCGGTGAATGCCGGTTATGTCATTGAGGCAAGTCTTGGTTATTTCATTAATCCCCTGGTCTCGGTGCTGCTTGGGGTGATCTTTCTTACAGAGCGACTGCGGCCGGGGCAGATCGGGGCGCTGGTGATTGCCCTTTTCGGGGTCATGTACCTTACCTTCTATTATGGGCAGTTTCCCTGGATTGCGCTGACGTTGGCCTGTTCTTTCGGCCTCTACGGTTTTTTACACAAAAAAGTATCAGCTCCGGCTATTGAAGGACTGTGTCTGGAGACGATGGTGCTGTTTGTGCCGGCGGCAGCGGTGCTGCTGGCATGGGAGGTCGATGGGCGAGGCGCTTTTGGCCATGGAGATCTTCTCCAGACCTTGCTTCTTTTGGGCTCGGGCCTCATCACTTCGTTGCCGCTTTTGCTCTTTGGGTTCGCCGCCCAGCGGATATCTCTTACCCATCTGGGTCTTTTGCAGTATATCGCTCCCAGCATAAATCTTTTGCTCGGCATATTTCTCTATCATGAACCCTTTCCGCCAGAAAGAATGGCCGGTTTTGCAATGATCTGGAGTGCACTTTTTATCTATATGGCGGAAGGAACATTACTCAGACGACGTCGGCAGCGTGCGTTATGCAGTGTGGGGAAAGGATGAAGGAGCAATTCCGGTGAAGCCTGCTTGGCTTCAGTGAGATATTTTCGTTGTTTTTTCTTCTTCTTTTGCTTCCTGTTGTTCGCGCAGAGGCGGCTCCAGCGGCAATTCGACAATAAAGGTCGTGCCGAGATCCGGCTGGGTTGAGACCCGCAGGTCGCCATGATGATTTTCTTTGACAATAAAATAGGACACAGATAGCCCTAGGCCGGTGCCCTTTTCCCGCTCCTTGGTGGTGAAGAAGGGGTCGAAAACTCTCTGGGCCAGCTCGCTGCTCATCCCCGGCCCGTTGTCTTCGATCTCCACCCTGGCAGTTTTGCCATCCCGCATGATCCTGATGGTAAATGTCGGGAAGCTGGTTCCTGCATCACCCATTGCTTCAGCGCCGTTTTTGAGAATATTAAAAAAGACCTGTTGGATCTTGCTGGCACTGCAGTAAACCTTGGGCATGTTCTCCTCGAACAATTTATTGATCGTTATTGATTTGAAGCTATAGGTTCTCTTGAGTTCATGGTCTTTTTCAGCCAGAGCGATTGCCTGATTTATAATTTTTTCCAGTGACTCCAGGGAAAAGTCACCAATGGTTTTTCTGCTGAAAGAGAGCATATCCTCGATAATTACACCAGCCCGCTGGCCCGCTTCATGGATATCGCCCAGCATCTTTTTTATTTCCCTTTTTTCCGCATATCTCCTCACCTGGTCAAGCGTACAGTTGCAATCAACTGCAGCCTGGATGTTCATCTCGTTGTTGTCGAAAATCCGGTTTTTCACCACCTGAATCCCCTGGACAATGGAGGCGAGCGGACTTCGTATTTCGTGGGCTATGCCGGCGGCAACACCGCCCAGGGAAATAATTTTTTCCGTTTGCGATATCAACTCCTGGGTTTTCTTGTATTCGGAAATATCGGTGATTGAACCCTCCAGATAGAGGACATTGTCATATAGGTCATAAACGGTGTGGGTATTTTCGATGACATCGATGATTGAACCATCACGACACTTGAGTGAGTGCTCGCCCTTAGCCCAGTTATTGGTGAGTGTTTTTCGTGGAGACTGTGAGATGTAGAGCTGTTGGTCAATGTCAGTGAAGTGGTCTATCACTTCCTGCGGGGACGAGAATTTCAACATCTTGGCCAGTGCCGGATTGACCTGGAGGAAACGTCCATCTGCTGTGGCCTGATAGAGCCCGTCGTTATTGTTGTTGAAGATTGAACGGAAATTTTCCTCGCTTCTGCGCAGTTCGATTTCAGCCTGTCTCCTTCGGTAAATATTGACGGTGAGGATAAGGATAACCACAAGCAGGATCGCGATGAATATACCCGAAGTGATAAGAACGGATTGATGCTTCTGGATAAAGGTGATGGGGCGATTGATGATCAGGCTGTCTGGCGGCAGCTTGTCGGGATTGATATTGAATCTGGTCAGCTGTGCGTAGTCGAACATGAAACGGTTCGGACTTTCAGCCAGTGGTGGAATTTCGGTGATCGGAGTTCGTTCCAGCCAGGATCTCACCATCTCCGCCATCGCCGCGCCCTGTTGGTATCCGCTGGTCAGCATGCCACCGGTCAGTCCCAGGCCCAGATTGAAATCCCAGGCACCGAAGATTGGTACGGGACTTTGTCGGGATATGAGGCTGATGGCCTGGTCATATTCAAAGGTTTGACCTGTTTTGTCCTGAAAAAAGAAGGTGTAGAAAATAACACTATCTTGAGGAATGCTATTCACCCTGGATATGAGTTCGGCCATCGAGATATCTTCCCAGAGGGTGAACTTCACTTGGCCTTGAAATTTCGCCATGGCCTTTTCAATAGCAGGGTGAACTCTTTTTCCAGTGATCGTTCTGTCATTAATGACGTAAATATTGAGTGTTTGGGGGAGTAGTTCGAGGATTGTCGCAAATGTTGCATCGATATCGGCTCTTTCCGTGACACCGTGAAAATTTGGTAAATCATGCAGGTCCTCGGCGTCCAGATAGTTGGTGCCGCAGAAAAAAACCGGGACACCGGGAAATACCGTGTTGCCGAAGCGCTTTAAGAGCAGGAAGGCGGCGTCATCAGTGGAGACCACCATGTCGATGGGAATATCCTGATATTTGATGGCAAGTGCCTCGGCAAGCTGGTCCAAACGCTCGTCCGATGAAAAGCGTTTCGTGTCGAGGTATTCGACGTGCAGGGCGATTTTGGCACTGGAAGGTTCGAGGGTATCAAGAAATCCCTGATATTCCTCATCCGACCATTTGTAGCCGACATGGTATGAGTTCAAATACAGGATGTGCCTGGACTGGGCGAATGTTTGGCCAGCCATTATGAAAATGACAGCGAAAAGCAACAATAGCAGGAGAACCTGGCGAAGTAGCGTGGACCGTGCTGCTGATCGAGTAATGGAGTTATGGATGGGCATGCACTATGCTGTTGCCTGTTGCCGCAAGACGAGCGCCGGTGATAACCGGTACTCGTCTTGCGACGCGTGAGTCGCTTAGATCTTAAAGGTGTTGACCACCTTTTTCAGCTCTTCAGCCATGCGCATCAGGTCCGAACTACTGGTGTTGACCTGTGAGCTGCTGGTCGAGATATCCTCGGCGGCACTGTTGACCATGCTGATATCCTTGGTTATGGAGCCGGCTACTACCGAGACCTGACTGACATTCTCATTTACCTCGCTTAAGCCTTGGGCAGCCTGGTTGATATTGTTGGCAATCTCTGCAGTTGCCGCGGACTGTTCAGCCACCGAGGTGGAGATATTGGCAACGATCTCATTGACGCTGTTAATGACGGCACTGATTTCTTTGATCTCTGCTACTGTAGTGCCGGTGGTGGACTGGACGTCGTCGATTTGCTTTTTAATGTCCAGGGTGGCCATTGCGGTCTGCTTGGCGAGTTCCTTGATTTCATTGGCAACTACCGCAAAACCTTTACCTGCCTCACCGGCCCGGGCGGCCTCAATGGTGGCATTCAACGCCAGCAGGTTGGTCTGCTCGGAGATCTCGGTGATAGTTTCTGTCACCTTGCTGATCGCCTCAGCAGAAGCTCCCAGTTCTGCCATACGGACGGAGGTCTTTTCAGCCTGAGTGACCGCTGTCTCAGAAATAGTGTGAGCCTTGCCGGCATTCTGGGCAATCTCGTTGATGGTGGCGGTCATCTCTTCGGCGGCGCTTGCCACCATTGAGGTGTTGGTGGTGGACTGCTCCATGGCTGCGGCAACGTTATTCATGTTGACGCTCATTTCCTCGGCCGAGGAGGCGACGTTTTCGGAAAGATCAGAGGTCTGACCGGCATTTTTTTCAAGACTCGCTGCGATTACGGAGAGGTTTTGTGATTCGCTGTCAACTGCAGCGGTATTCTGGGCAATGGTGCCAATGATGCGCTGCAGTTTTTCCAGAAAGATGTTGAACCATTTTGCCAGCTCGGCAATCTCGTCACGGGATTTTATCTCGATACGCTTGGTCAGGTCACCTTCGCCTTCGGCTATATCCTGAAAACTGTTGATCATTGAACCGAGTGCTTTAACGATGCCGATGACGATGATCAGACAGAGGGTGATGATTCCAGCAAAGATAAGACCTGCGGTGGAGAGCATCACAAAAATGCTTTTTTTGACCTGGCTGGTGATTTCACTGCTCATGCTGGCCTGATAGGCATCGATATTGTCCAGATAGACACCAGTGCCGATCCACATGTTGGTACCGGGTATCATCTCCGAGTAGCTGAGCTTGGGTACGTCACCGGCGTTGGGTTTTGGCCAGATATAGGAGACAAAGCCGCCACCTTTCTTCGCATTATCGAACAATTCGCGTACCAGGAACACACCGTTTTTATCTTTGAGTTCGGCAAGGTCATTTCCCTGTAGCTTCTTATTGGGAGGCAGGGCGACGTTAACCGTTCCTTCATAGACGAAATAGTAGCCGGAACTATCCTCTTCAAAACGGACATCATCGATCATCTTGCGGATAAGTTCGATCTGTTGTTCTTTATCTGTAATGGACTCAATTGCGTGGCCAATAGCAACGGCAATGGTATGACTTGCCACCTGCAGTTTGGCTTTCTGGTCGGACAGCATGACCTCGCCTGTTTTTTGTATCCCCATATCTCTGGTCTTTGTCCCGTTCTGGATGGCGAAATAGGTCATGACCAGAAAGAGAGCCAGAATGGCGACAATAATGAGATACATCCGTTGTTTGACAGTGAACCTGTTGAGCATGATTCCCTCCTGAAATGCCCCTTCTCGTTCCGATGCCAGGGTGGGGTCTGTACTAAAACGAAAAAACTATTGAATTTTAAGTGTCTTGCGAACACTCTTGTTGTAAGTCAGTTTAAGTATATGTTGAATTTCCAGCAATGTGAAAAGGTTTTATAAAAAAAAGCGGAATCAGGTGTAAATCTGTTAGCGGACGAAAAAAATGCGGCAGTAGGGCAGGGAGACCGTTAGCTGAGAAGACTGTCGATAGTCGTGTAGATACTTGTAATGTTAACCGGTTTTTCCAGGTATGCATCAAACCCGGGTGAGGAGTGTCTGGTGTCGTCGATACCGTTTCCGGAAATGGCAATGGCTGGAATGGTGGCTGTCTTTACCTGCTCGCGAAGTTGTTTCAGCACCTCATTGCCGGTCATATCAGGAAGAGTGATGTCGACAAGAATAATATCGGGCGCTATGGTAAATGCCAGATGGATTCCTTCGCTGCCTGTTTCAGCCTCAAACATTTCGATGTCGTTACGTCGCGCCAGAATAAGCCGGACCAGATCTCGGATAGCTTCGTTGTCTTCAATATAGAGGAGCTTTTTCACGTTGACGTCCGGTTATCTGAGGGCTTGTGGTTGTGACACTGTGTACCATTTCATTCGAATTGTTATCATTAACTCTGCCATGAGTCAAGGGCGGGTTATCTGGAGGTGGTGATGGGAGTTATGCAGAGCCGATAACATATGGGGTGCTGGCGTGGGATCTGTGATAGCAGATTGCCTTATGGTTCCGATGTTTTTTGCCAACCGTGAAAAAAGGGGGCTTTCGTGGAGTATCAGTATTTACGTCTTGCTAACGATCTTGAGAGAAAGATTCGTGGCGGAAATTTTCGGGTTGGAGAAAAACTGCCGTCTCTTCGCAGCCTCCGGGCCCAGACTGGCAAATCTATTTCCACCATTTATCAGGCCTATAACGAACTGGAAGACCGTGGGGTGGTTGAGGTACGGGAGAAATCCGGCTTTTATGTCAAGCCGCTTTTGGACCGTGTTCTGCCGCGACCGCTCCGGGAGACCGGAGTGATCCGGCCGCATCAGGTGACCATCAATACCCATTCCACCATGCTGCAGCAGTATATCAACAATCCGGCAATGCTGCCGTTGGGTACAGCTGTGGCTGCACCAGAACTGCTACCCTTGAAACAACTCGGACGCGAGGTGCGCAACGTCGCGAGCGGCTACATGAACGGTCGGATGATCGGTTATGGCCACCCGACCGGCCATCCCGGTCTGCAGAGTGAGCTGGCAAAGCGCTCGGTTGGTTATTTTCGCCGGGAGAAAGGCGAAGAGATTATTATCACCAATGGCTGTATGGATGCCATCGATCTCTGTTTGCGCTCCGTTGCCCGGGAGGGCGATGTGATTCTGATCGAGTCGCCAACGTTCCTCTGTTACCTGCAGCTGATTGAAGATTTGAACATGAGGGCCCTTGAGATTCCTGTTGATGCCGATACCGGCTTCGATCTGGCCCAGCTCGAGGATATACTGCAGCAGCATGACGTGCGGGCGGCGTTGGTCAATACCAGTTTTCATAATCCCCTTGGCTATGTGATGACCGACCTCGCCAAAAGACGGCTCGTTGAAATCATCACAGGGCGAAATATCCCGATTATTGAGGATGACATCTACGGTGATCTCTATTTTACCGAGACCAGGCCACGCCCCCTCAAAAGCTTTGATAATGAAGGATTGGTCCTTTACTGTTCATCGTTTACCAAATCGCTTGCTCCTGACCTCAGGGTGGGATGGACCATCCCCGGTCGTTTTCGGGAGAAGGTAAAGAGGATCAAATTCAACTCCAACGTGGCCGGCTCCCAGCTGAACCAGTCTGTTGCGGCCAGTTTTCTCGCTTCCAAAGGCTATGAACGGCATCTTCGTAAGATGCGAGGATCACTCAAAAAGCAGGCTGCTTCCATGTTGCAGGGAGTGGCCCGCTATTTCCCCAAAGGCACCAGAGTCTCATCTCCCCAAGGTGGTATCTGTCTCTGGGTGGAGCTGGATCGCCGGGTCGACAGTCTGGTACTGTTTGAGATGGCGCGTCAGCACGATATTGCCCTGGTTCCCGGTAATCTTTGCTCGGTCACCAACCGCTACAATCATTGCATTCGTCTCAATTATGGCTACCCCTGGACAGAGCGGATTGAAGAGGGAGTGAAAACACTGGGGCGGATGGTCCACGAAATGCTGAAAACCTGATACTGAAGCTCGAGAAATGGCTGCCTTGGTGGGTGTCCTATGGTTTCAAGGTTTTTAAATTTCCTGGACTATTCCACTGTATGGGGCAGGTTGAAAAACAATAACAATTGACGCAACAGTGCTCGCAGGATACATTACAAAATTCTTCCGAATTATATTCACTTTTAAATAGTAATATCAAGTTATTGCATGTGGAGCTGTCGTGGTCAAATCTGTTCTCTCATTACGTGGGCTGAAAAAAGCATTTTCTGGGCAGACGGTGCTGGCCGATTTCAGTCTTGATATCTCGCATGGGGAGTTTGTCACCCTGCTGGGGCCATCCGGCTGCGGCAAGACCACCTTGTTGCGTCTGGTAGCCGGTTTTGAAACACCTGACGACGGTGCTGTCTTTCTCGACGGTACCGATATCTCCCAGCTGCCGCCGGAAAAACGCCAGGTCAACACTGTCTTCCAGAGCTATGCTCTTTTCCCGCACATGACGGTCTTTGACAATGTGGCCTTCGGCCTTCGCCTAAAAAAAATGAAGGGAAAGGTTCTTGCCGAGCGAGTAAGGCAGGTGCTGGTTCAAGTGAAGATGCGGGAGTTTGCCGACCGTTATCCGGGCGAGCTTTCAGGCGGGCAGCAGCAGCGGGTGGCTATTGCCCGGGCTATTGTCAACACCCCGAGAGTTCTGTTGCTCGACGAACCGCTTTCGGCTCTTGATGCCCGGCTGCGTCGCGAAATGCAGATGGAGTTGAAACGATTGCAGCGAGAGCTGGGCATCGCCTTTATCCTGGTGACCCATGACCAGGAAGAGGCACTTTCCATGTCGGATAGGGTCATCGTCATGCAGGACGGAAGAATTGCCCAGATCGGTACACCGCGGGAGGTGTATGAAGATCCGGCAAATCTTTATGTGGCGAGGTTTATTGGTGATATCAACCTGTTCCCCGGAAAGGTCACGGAATGTATCGGTGAAAACGAGCTGCAAGTAGACGTTTTCGGCAAAAGCGTGCAGGCCAGAACCAAAAAAAAGCTGCAGACTGGCCAGCAGGTCCTGCTGTTGCTGCGACCGGAAGATCTTCGCCTCACCGAAAATACTCAGGAGGAGATGCCCATTTTTCACGGTGCGATCATGGAGCGGAGTTATCGCGGCTCGACCCTTGATACCACCATTCATCTCGATGACGGTCCCGTGGTGCGGGCCTGTGAGTTCTTTGACGAGGATGACCCCGATTTTGACTATCGGGTCGGCGAGCGGGTGAAGGTGTCCTGGGTGCGGGGATGGGAGGTTGTTTTACCGGATGAAGATTATGCGCACTAAGACGGCAGTCATCTCGCTTGTTTCCGGTTGGCTGCTGCTCTTTGGTGTCGTGCCGATCCTGATGCTTCTGGCCGCCAGCTTTCTTACTCAGGATGCAACCGGTTTTTTTCGTCTTCCTTTCGCCCTCACGTCGTATCGGCAGCTCTTTCTTGATCCCGGTTATCTCGAGGTACTGCTCCGTTCGGTGAAACTTGCTGCCATTACCACCATCTGCTGCCTGGCCGTTGGATATCCTTTTGCCTGGTTTACCGTTCGCCGTGCCAGAAAACAGCGACTGGTAATATTGATATTGCTGATGATCCCTTTCTGGACCAATTCCCTGGTGCGAACCTACGCTATTCGGATGGTGCTTGGTACTAACGGTTTGCTTAATAAAATGCTGCTCGCAGCGGGGGTGATCGAGGCGCCGCTGAAGCTTCTCTATACCGATACTGCTGTTATTCTGGGGCTGTTCTATCTGATGCTGCCATTCATGATCCTGCCCCTTTATGCCAACCTCGAGAAACTCGATTACCGACTGGTGGAAGCGGCGCGTGATCTGGGAGCGGGACTCATGGCGATCTTCAGAAAAGTCATTGTCCCGCTCTCCATACCCGGTATCTTTGCCGGCTGTATCATGGTCTTTGTACCCACCATGGGGCTTTTTTATGTCGCCGCACTTCTCGGGGGAGCACGGCAGTTATTGATCGGCAACCTTATTCAGCAGCAGTTTCTCAATGCCCGTAACTGGCCGCTCGGTTCGGCCACAAGTGTGATTCTGATTCTCCTGATGACCGTGATGCTTGCCGGTTACGCGCTGGTGATGCGACGGCTGGCTTCAAGGGGGCAGCGCTCATGAGAACTCTGCGCTTCTTCTTTTTCACCGGCATCTTTCTCTATCTCTATGTGCCGATCGGCATCCTGATCGTCAACGCCTTTAATTTGAACCGTTATGGTCTCAAATGGGATGGTTTCACCCTGAAATGGTTTTCCGGGATGTTGGCCAACCCCGGTCTGATGGAGGCGACCCGTCATTCACTGGTTATCGCTGTCTGCGCCGCCACCATCGCTACCGCTATCGGCTGTTTTGCGGCAATAGGTTTTTCCCGCTATCGCTTTGCCGGCAGGCGCATTCTGCAGGGGACACTGATGACGCTCATGATGGCTCCTGATATCATCCTGGCCATCTCGCTCTTGGTGCTTTTTGTGGCGATCGGTGTCTCACTCGGCTTCTGGTCGCTGCTGCTGGCGCATATCACCTTCTGCCTGCCCTTTACCATGATGACTGTTTCCGCGCGTCTGCAGGGGTTTGATCCATTTCTGCTTGATGCTGCCCGTGATCTCGGAGCGTCGGAAGGACAGTTGCTGGGGAGGGTAGTGCTGCCGCTTCTGCAGCCGGCATTACTCTCCAGCTGGCTCTTATCATTTACCCTGTCACTTGACGATGTTATCGTCAGTTCGTTTGTTACCGGCCCCGCTTATGATGTGCTGCCGCTCAAGATCTTTTCCATGGTGAAAGTCGGGGTCAAACCGGAGGTGAATGCGCTGGCGACGCTGATGGTTGTGTTGTCGCTGGTGCTGGTCATTATCAGTCAATTGTTTTTAAAGGAGAGGGAGAAAAATGGGAAAAATCAGTAACATCATCACGAGCGGATTGCTGGCGGTCGCATGTACAGCTCTACCCGCATTCGCTGCCGAGAAGGTCTACGTCTATAACTGGACCGAGTATCTTCCCGAAAGTGTGCTGCAGCAGTTCACCAAGGAGACCGGGATCGAGGTGGTCTACTCCACCTATGACAGCAACGAGACCATGTACGCCAAGCTGAAGCTGATCCAGAAGGATGGATATGATGTGGTATTCCCGTCCACCTATTTCGTCAGTCGTATGGGGAAAGAGGGGATGTTGCAGCCGCTTGATCGTGCACAGCTTCCGAATATGAAGGATCTCGACCCGAATCTTCTGGATAAAAACTATGACAAAGGCAACGTCTATTCCATTCCGTATATGTGGGGCTCAACTGGTATCGGGGTCAACAGTGAAATGATTCCGGTGGCGTCTATTACCGGCTGGCAGGATCTCTGGAAACCGGAGTACAAGGGCAAGCTGCTTTTGCAGGATGATGTTCGCGAGGTGTTTCATATGGCCCTCAAGATCAAGGGGTACAGCAGCAACTCCACTGACCCCAAAGAGATCGAGGATGCCTATCTCCTCTTGAAAGAATTAATGCCCAATGTCCTGCTCTTTAACAGCGATTCGCCGCGCCTGCCGTATCTGGCAGGGGAGGTGAGCCTCGGTATGATCTGGAACGGTGAAGCCTATATGGCCGAACAGGAAAACCCGGCCATTCGTTACGTCTATCCCAAAGAAGGTGCCAACCTCTGGGTTGACAGCTACGTGATCCCGAAAAGTGCAAGAAACATTAAAAATGCCCATGCCTTCATCAACTTCATGATGAAAGCCGATGTTGCCAAGACCTGTGTTGAGGAAAACGGTTATGCAACCCCGGTCCTGACTGCGCTGCCGCTGTTGGACGAAGCGGTAAGAACCAATAAAACGGTTTTTCCGGATAAAGAGCAGATTGCTGCCGGCGAATTCCAGACCGATGTTGGTGAGGCCCTTGCCATTTACCAGCAGTATTGGGAGAAACTTCGGGCGGGGAATTAAACGAAGAAAAGCTTTCTCTGTAAGCACGGGGAAGGCAGATGTCGCATTTGGGAAGCGGTTGAGCATTGTCATGTTCAGCCGCTTCCAACGTATCAAACGGGACCCATCCCTATAACATTTTCGCTAAATTTCTGGGTTTTCGATCTTGTACGACTCAAACGCTCCCTGATCATTGATGCGGATGACCACGCCGCTCTTAATCGGATCACCACCTGCGGTCATGTCAAGGGTACCTGTGACTCCCTGAAAGCCTTTTACTGAGGCGAGACTGTCTTTTATCGTAGTCCTTGCCGTCAGCAGGTTGTCACTGATACTGCCAACATTCGCTATCGCGGTTATCAGCAGGCTGGCAGCGTCATAACCCAGCGCCCCGTCTGCAGTCGGATTTTTGCCTGTCTTGGCCTTGAACGCCTCGACAAACTCCAGGCTCTTGCCTTTTGCGCCGACAGCGGCAAAGTGTGAAGTGAAGAAATACCCTTTGCACTGATCGCCGCACTGTTCCATGAGGGTGCTTGTCTCCCAGGCGTCGCCACCAAGAATCGGCTTGTTCCAGCCCGCAGCTGCAGCCTGTTTGACAATCTCAGGGATCTGGTTGTCATACTGCGGAACAAAGAGTACATCTGCGCCGCTTGCCATAATACGTTTCATGTGTGCACTATAGTCCGTTTCATTGGAATGAAAATCTTCGTAGGCGACGATTGATCCCTCACCGTGTTTCGCCAGGAAGGCTGTTTTGAAAAAATCAGCAAGCCCTCGAGGATAGGCATCAGCTATATCAAAGAAGACAGCGGCTTTTTTTGCGTCAAATTCTGTGGTTGCAAAGTTTGCCATGGCCTGCCCCTGAAAAGGGTCCAGGAAGCAGGCACGAAAGACATATGGTCTGTCAAGCGTAGTTGTTGGGTTTGTCGACATCGGCGACAGCATTGGTGTTTTGAAAGATTGGCTAATGCCTCCTGCCGGAATGGCCCTGGAGCTGTCATTGGGACCGATGATCGCAACAACCTTTTCGACGGTAATGAGCTTTATTACATTATCAACAGCTTGTTGCACATTTGACTTGTTGTCGGCGTAAATATACTCAATAACGTATTTTTTCCCTCCTATGGTAACCCCGCCGGCATTATTGATCGTATCTTTTGCCATTTCGGCACCGGCTCTGGTGGCAAGGCCGGAAGATTCACGGCCTCCGGTGAATGCCAGATTCAGTCCGATCTTGATGGTATTTTCTGCCTGGCCAATGCTAGAAAACATGAATGTCAATAAAAGTACCAATCCTGCCTGTGCTGGCGAAATGAGACGTTTTCTCATCGGTTACCTCATAATATGGAGAAAATAAATGGTATTATACCTGCAGTATCTCCCGCCGCCATGATTTGGATCTGTTGGATGTTGCGTGCAGATCAGTACATGTAATGGCAAAAAATATCCTGCATTGTTGACCGCAATAGTCGATAATATGCTTTGAGAAAGAATGGTTAGCACACCATCATGGGGAATACAAGGAGTTTTTTCTTAATGGCGGGATATGGGTCTATTGATCGGACCCCTTTGGTGGAGTGCTGTCATCGACAGCGTTTTGTTGGATACGTTTTCGTAAAAAAAGAGAGCGCATCCAATTTCCGGATGCGCTCACAAGTTGGCTCAGATTAACTTAAGCGCATTGCCTTTTCCGGACAGATCTCCTGGCAGCAGAAACAGGCTATGCAGGTTTCTTCCTCAACCACAGGAAGTGTTTGCTGCATTGAGAGTGCGGAAACCGGGCAATGCTCGATGCAGGCGCCGCATGTCGTGCAGAGTTCAGGGTCGGCTTTGGGGGTAACGTGGCCCTTGGCATGCAGTAATTGCTGAGCGTTCGGGTTGTCGGTAATGGCTTCACCGCCAAGAGGGGGAAGCTTGAAATCGGGGAGAACCCGCATCTCGCCTTCAATTGCGATCATATCGGAAGCGAAATCACCAAGGCCGGTGTCCCTGGCTTTTTGCAGAAAATGTAAACGGGCAGGGTCAACGCCCATCATTCTGGCAACCACCGCATCCATGGCAACCGCATTATCGGCGGCCAGTATCAGACCAATTTCCCGTAATTCTGGCGATGCCGGGCCATTGCCCTCCATACCAATTACACCGTCCATAATAAACATATCCGGAACCCGTAGGCGGAATACTTCCACTATCAGTTCATGAAAACGTCTCGCTGTTCCCGCAATCTGGTGTAACCTCGCCTTCTGTCCGCCGGGAAGGATACCATAGCTGTTTTTGATGGCACCGGTCATCACGGTGAGCCCATGGGTTTTAAATTTGGGCAGGCTGATGAGGATGTCAGCAGCCATTATTTCTTCTGAAACGCCGATTTTCGGCATGAAATCAGGATGAAAATCAAGGTAACGTGTGGTGTCTCCAAGGTTTCTGTAATACCCTTTCGCAGCTGCCATCAGGCCGGTCTGCTCGAAACAGTTCTCATTGTCCCCATAATTGAACAGACCGGGGTTGTCGCCAACAATGAGCTGACGCGGTTGCATCTCTTCAACTTTTTCAATCACTGCCTGTAATAGTGCCGGGTTGGTGACAATATGCTCATCTGGCCTGGAACCGCGGAGCACATTTGGCTTGATAACCACTTTCTTGCCAGCAATTTCCTGGGGGAAAAGTTCAAATGCGTGGTCAACTGCGACGCGGCAGTTTTCATAGGTTGCCGGATGTATCATGACACGGTGCATATTTTCTCCTTTGCGCTGTTAAATTTTCGCTCGCTGATAGGGGGTAGGCCACTCGATGTCATCTCCCAGGTTTCTGGCAGCGTGAAGCGGCCAATAGGGATTCCGCAGCAATTCACGACCCAGCGCGATGAAATCGGCCTGGCCTTTTTTGAGGGTTTCCTCGGCCAGGGAGGGCGATTCCAACATTCCCACCGCCATGACAGGGAGTTGCAGCTGGTTCCTGATGGTCTCGGCAAATGGTACTTGATAACCGGGGGCCGTTTTTACCAAGGCGTCTGCCGCCACACCACCTGAGCTGACGTGAACAAGGTCGATCAAATGCTTGACCGGTTCGAGCAGCCGGCATAAATCTTCCGGGTGATTGCCGCCATCTTTGTAATCTTCAGCGGAAATGCGGAGGAACACAGGCATTCCAGGCGGGATATGGTTTGCTGTTTCTTCGAGAACTTCCCTGAGAAATCGTGACCGGTTTTTCCCGTACGTATCTGTACGTCTATTGGTGAGCGGCGACAAAAACTGATTGATCAAATAGCCATGGGCGCCATGAATCTCGATAAAATCAGCACCTGCAACAACTGCTCGACGAACAGCATCGCCAAATGAATGGACAATATCAGAAATTTCTTCTGGGGAGAGTTCTCGCGGCACCTGGTATTGATCATCAAAGGCGATGGCGCTTGGTGCCACAATAGACTCATGAGTGACAGTCGATTTCCGGCCGGCATGGGCTATCTGAATACCGACTCTGCAACCATGGCTTTTTATCTGTTCTAGCAATCCGGCAAACGGAGCGATGGCATCGTCATTCCACAGTCCAAGATCCCGGTCGGAAATTCGTCCCCGAGGCTCGACAGCTGTTGCCTCGGTAAGGATCATGCCTACCTGGCCGATAGCTCTTGAAACATAGTGAATGCGGTGCCAGTCGTTCGGCAAACCGTCAGTCGCAGCAGAGTACTGGCACATGGGAGCCATCGCCACGCGGTTTTTGAATGTTACACTTTTTAACGTATATGGCGAAAACAAGAGTGTCTTTTTCATGATGACCTTTTGGCAAACAGAGATATGTCAGCAGGGCAATGCGAAAAGGGTTGGCGAAAAGAGAGATCAGTTATTCTCAGATCGCACATTTCATCGAGCCTTTTGAGGTAAGACAACAGCACCATCCGGATCGGCATATAGCCACTCGCCTGGCCTGAAGGTGACACCGGCAAATGTCACCGGCTCCCCGCTGTCGCCTCGTCCCTTCTTGACGCTTTTTCGGGGAATAGTTGCAAGAGCAAGAACTCCCAGCTCCATTTTGCCAATCTCTTCTGCGTCTCGGATGCACCCAAACATCAGTATACCGGCCCAGCCATTGTCAACCGCCTTCTGGGCCAGGATATCACCCAGCATTGCGCAGCGGAGCGATCCACCACCATCAACCACCAGGATGCGTCCCTGACCTGGCTGTCCAAGCTGATCGCTTACCAGGGAGTTATCTTCAAAACATTTCAACGTGGCGATCGGACCGTGGAAGGTCCGGTGCCCGCCATAATGGCGAAACAGCGGTTGACAGACCTGGAGCAGTTCTTCTTATTCGTCATACAGATCAGCGGTCTTCATAATCACCTCGTGCGTATCAATTGTAACTGCCTCTGTACAATCTTTTCAGCCTCAAGGAGGCCATTGGCAGTGAAGTGGGGTGCAGGTAGTAACTTTCGCTTTTTTTCATCATTACGTCAAGGCATGGTCAGATGGGGCGGAGGCAAAAAAACATTTCCTCTGAGAGTTCAATTGACTCCAACTTGCCGCCCTGTGTGGCTGGCGACAAGGCAAAACTGACCCAGGTGCTGAATAACCTTCTGGCCAATGGCTGCAAATTTACAGAAAAGGGTGGGGTGCATTTGCTGGTGGAACTAGCCCATTC
Organism: Desulfopila aestuarii DSM 18488; assembly: GCF_900143695.1. Lineage (GTDB taxonomy): Bacteria > Desulfobacterota > Desulfobulbia > Desulfobulbales > Desulfocapsaceae > Desulfopila > Desulfopila aestuarii. The sequence goes on along the minus strand of NZ_FRFE01000015.1, from coordinate 95,700 downwards.
CGATGCGGTGAGTGCCAGTGTCACCTTTACCATTTCAGATACCGGGATAGGCATCGAACCCGAGGAAATACAGCATATTTTCCAGCTCTTTCGTCAGGTCGACTCCTCGATGAACAGAAAATTTGGCGGAACTGGTCTCGGGTTGACCATTGCTGAACGGATTGTGCAGCTGATGGGCGGAACTATTCACGTCAACAGCCAGAAAGATAAGGGGACTGTTTGTCGTTTTACGCCGACATTTCCGCTTGCCGTCTTTTTGAGTACAGCAGATTCGAGCTCTGAAACACGGGACAAGCAGTCACACTGGTTGAGGCCTCCGCGAGTGCTTCTTGTTGAGGACATCAAGTTTGATTCTGCCGATGAGGTACGAAAATACCTGAATATGATTCTACAAGAGACGAGAAAGGAGACCGCGCGTTTGAGAAAAAGGAAATAGCGGACTATGTATCCAACACCTTACGCACGATTCGTAGCATTTCTCCAACGTTATACGGCTTATTGATAAATGTCAGTCCATCTCGAAGAACGTTTTCCTGTGTTGCTATGTCTGAGTAACCACTGGCAATAATAACCTTGAGCGAGGGGAAATCCGCCAAAAGCCATTTCATGCATTGTTCGCCACCCATGCCCGGCATAATAATGTCAAGAATGACCAGCTGTATCTGTTCTCGCTGTTCTTCGGCAATGCGAAGCGCCATCTCACCACTTTCGGCACAGATTACAGTATAGCCAAATTGTGTCAGAATCTTTTGCCCAAGCTCCCTGATATACGGTTCATCATCAACCAACAGAAGCGTTTCCACGCCGCCTGGCAAATCCGTTGCCGGATCAATCTTGGCCTGATCCGGCAACAGGTCGATAGCAGGAAGATAAATGATGAAGGCGGTGCCTTTGCCGGGTTCACTATCACAAACAATATGACCCTGATGATTTTTCACGATGCCATATACCATGGCGAGACCGAGGCCTGTACCACGGCCGACTTCCTTGGTGGTGAAAAATGGATTGAAGATGCGCTCCCGTGTCTCCTGATCCATGCCGACACCGGTGTCGGCAACGCGTAAGACAACATAGGGGCCAGGTACCATCTCAGGAAGAATTTTTCCTTCATGGTCTGGAAACGCTATCTCTTCGGTGCTGATGGTCAGCACGCCGCCATCCGGCATGGCATCTCTGGCGTTGACAGCAAGATTCATCAGTACCTGCTCGAGTTGTGCACCATCGCCATTCACCTGGCGCAGGTTGGCATTGAGATGCAACTGAACCTGGATCATCTTGGGAATGGTTCGTTCCAGCAGAACGCGCATGTCGCCGATAATCTGGTTAATGTTCACCGGACAGAGCTTGCTCTCCATCTTGCGGCTGAAGGTGAGCAACTGTCGGGTCAACTCGCCGCCCCGTTGTGCGGCCCGAAGCACCTGATGCAGTTCCCGGGATTCATCCTTGCCGGATTTCAAAAGCAGTAATTCGGTATAGCCCTGAATGCCCTGCAGCAGATTGTTGAAATCATGGGCAACACCACCAGCAAGGGTGCCGATGGCCTCCATTTTCTGGGCGTGCTGCAGTTGCTGCTGGAGCTTGGCATTTTCCGCTTCCGCCATTTTTCTCTGGCTCATTTCTGACTCAAGTGCCCACATATGTTTTTCCATCTCATTGTGGGCCCGGGTAAGTTCGACGTTATTGTTCTGCAGTCGTTCATATGATTCGCCCAGCTCCAGGGTCATCCGATTCAATGCCCTTTCGATGACATCCCACTCGTCTTTTCGACCCATACTGATCACAGTCTGCAGATTTCCTTCACTGACCGAAGCAATACCTTGAAGAATTGCTGCCATCGGCCTGCGGATATGCAAAAGGAGAAACGTATAGATGATGGTGAGGATGACAATGGCAACAAGTGCTGCAAGCAGCACCATTGAGTTGACAGAACTGCTGATACTCTGCCGGATGGCTGTCTGGATGGTCTGGGCGCCATTGGCGCTTTGTTCATCGACGCTTTGCATGACGGCCAGAGTCTGTTCCTGGATACCTTTCAGCTCTGAGAGGCGTGTGTGCAGAGTCACCACTTCTGCGGCAAAGACGATGACGAGCTTTCGATAGGCAACTGTTTCAACGAGTAGTTTTTTGCCATAGGTTGCGACATCTGCTTCTGAGGCGAGAAGGGTTCTGAACCGCAGATGGAGGGTATCAAGTAACTCTGTGATGGGGAATACATCCTGGTTTCCATCCTGTACTGGATCGAGACTGGTGAAGCGCAGGGCGATCTGCAGAACCACGTCGCGATACGAAGGGATGAGGGCACCGAGCTGTTCGAGTGCCATGGAATCCTCACCGGCAAGAACGAGATTAACGATTTTCCCTGCAACACTTTCCTCCAGAGCGTTAAGGGTAGTATGTAAATTTTTGTCTACATTAAGAATGCTTCGCTTCAGCGAATTAATTTTTTTGCATTGTTCAAGAAGCGAAGAGAGTGAAGAGCGAAACTTCAGCAGAACCTTACCTTGTTCCTCATCCATATCTCTGCCGAGAATGGTGAGGGTCATGGTAGCAAGTTCCTTTTCCTTGGTTACCAGAACGACATCCTGGCCATAGAATGAACTTACCACCAGGTTGGTTTCGGTGAGGATACGGGTCAGATCTCGAACCAGCTGACCGTTTTGAATGATTCTGCTCACATCACGTTCGATAATGGTATTGCTCAGTGAATCAACTGTTCGAAATGCCGAGATCATCGTCCAGATAATAGCACTGAAGGCCAGGATGACAAAAAGGCAGAGCACAAAAAGTTTGGTGGTTATACTTGGCCGGAGGGTAAAAATACGAGACATTATTCCTCCGTCTTGAACAGCTCAACTCCGATCAGGGCGCTGGGCTTTGGCTGGATTCCCAGCTCCTTCATCACCGACACATTGATCATTCTTCGACCTTGATCATTACGGGTGACCGGGAGTGATGTCACGGGTGTTCCCTGAATGGCTTTCTTGAGGTATTTTGCAGCTTTCAACCCTTGCTCCTGACCGGAGACCGCTATTGCGGAGAACATGCCGTATTTCATATCATAGATGTTGTCGGAAATAAGCGGTTTGCCAAACGTCTTTGCCACAAGAGGAATAATCTCCTTTTCAGGGCGTGGGGTGCCATCTGCTCCTGTCAATCCCTCCATGGTGGCGACAAAAAGCACATCGGCTTTTTCTCGCAGCCCTGCTGCCATATCCACAGCCTCCTGTACGGTTTTAGGATACAGATAGGCGACCGGATGGGCAGAATAGTTCTCGGCCTCCTTTTGGGCTTGCTCAAGGACAGCCCGGCCGGTTGGACTTTCTTTGGCCATGAAACCGATTGTTTTGACAGCAGGAAGAAGTTCCTGCAGCATCGCAATGGACTCTTTGATATGTCCCCGCTCCAGGATACCGGATACATTTTTAGCGGGATAGCCATACTTCTCTGGTTCGGCGTTGACGCCGCAGAAGATGACCGGTGTGTTAACCTTTTCTTTTAAATAGGGTACCACAAACATTGACTGGGCATTATCATCCGAGGCGATCACGCCATCCGGTTGATATTGTAGGTAGAGTTGATACGCTTCCTGCGCCTTATCCTGACCACCAGCCAGATCTGTTTTGGTGTTCATGTAAAAATATGTGATATCACTGGATCCGCCAAGACCCGCTTCAATGCCTTCCTTAACCTCAAGATCCCAGGGAAAGTCTTCTTCGTAACTCATTATCACAAGGACTTTGAATTTCGGCGTGGTCCGGATCAATTTCACACCTTTGAGAACAAAGGGCTTTGGTTTCACTCCCAACTCTTCCATCACCGTGACATTGAGTACAGGCTGCCCTTTCTTGGTTCCCGTTACCGGGATATCCGACATTGGTGTGCCACGCATGGCTTGCAACAGCTTGTTTGAGGCCTCTTCCCCCTGCTCCTGTCCACTCTTGATGACAGCGCAGAGGGTGCCGTCCTCAACATGATAGAGATTGTTTGAAATGATTGGTTTGCCGAAGATCTTCGCCAAAATGGGTATCACTGTCCTGTCGTTTAAGGGAAATCCTTTTTCGTCAGGTATTCCTTCGAGTGTTTCAAAGAATAGGGCATCAACCGTGTTTCTGAGCTGTGCCATGATTTCTTTTGCCTCCATGAGGGTTTTGGGAAGGTGAAATCTCGCAGATTCGACCGGATAGTTTGCCGATTCTTTCAGAAACTGTTGCAGAGAGGCTTGACCGGCGGGACTCTCCTTCTGCATATAAGCCACTTTCTTGATGGTGGGGATGAGCTGTTGGGCAAAGGCCAGCGATTCACCGATATGGAGCCGTTCGGTTACGCCGGAAACGTTGGAAGCGGGATATCCATAGAGTGAGATATCGGCATTGACACCGCAGAATATGACAGGAGTTACCACTTTGTCCTTCAAATAGGGGACAACAAACATCGACTGGGCATTGTCATCGGCGGCGATTACCCCATCGGGTTGGAACTCTGTATACGCCTTGTAGGCTTCTTTCGCTTTTTCCGGGCCAAGGTCTAAATGGTTTTTGGTATCCATGTAGACATATTTGATCTCCGAAACCACACCCAGAGTGGCTTCGATACCTTCCCTGATTTCCTGTTCCCAGCCATATTCTTCATCATAACTCATAACTACCAGCACTTTGTACGGTGCAGCCAGACACACTCCTGGCAGAAGGAATAACAGGCCAAGGAGAAGCCGGGAAAGAAAGGAAAAATTCAATTTCATGTGCGTCATAAATCCTCCCAAATCTTTACCGGGTTATGCTGCTGCGACGATCAGATATATTGTAATAACAAGTGCTCTAGCTGAAGTATATATTCAGGGCGGAAAGGAAGCAAATGCCGTACACTGATTGGAGGGGTTGCCTGCACCGAGGAGGCGAGAGTTCAGATGATGGAACAGGGCAGGTTGAAAACATCCGGATAGCGGAAACCAGGGACAGCTTGTATGCTATTCGGCGCTGTCCCTTGATTTCCGAGTCGATTACTTTGGATGCTTTTTTTACGTCTTGGACCGTATAGCTGCGAGGGGAAGCTATTTCAGGGCCTTAAATTTATCGTGCCAGGCACATCTCTCACAGTAGGTTTCGGTCTCTTCCTCAACACTGAGTTGATCTTCTTCGCCGCTGCGAGGAATGATTGTGCCTTCTTTCAGGTCGAACTCGAAGATATTGAACTGGTCGTCAGGATCTTTCACATAAAAACTTTCACATCCGCAGTCCGGGCATTTCATGGGTGCCATAGTCTCTCTCCTGATGGGTGATATGAGGGGGTGAGGACCTGCCTCAACCTATCACTATAAGATAATGAAGGAAGCGGTCAAGAGAGCGCGATATTGATGTCAGGCTACGGTCTATGATTCAATCGCAAATGCGCGGAGCAAAGTGACTGTCGGAATCCTCATGTCCCCTGCTTGAATTGGCTGGCTGGTTATGGATAACAAAAACTCGCCCTTTCCAGTGATCCAGGCTTTCTGAAAATAGGATTCTGCAATAAAGAAGGTTTATTATTTTTCCGGCAGGTTCTTCAAGGAGAGCGCGATCCGTTTCCTGGCTTTATCCACCTCCAGCACTCGCACCATCACCTGCTGGCGTGGTTTGACCACCTCTGCCGGATCTTTCACAAATCGATCCGCCAGCTGGCTGATATGGATAAGGCCATCTTGGTGCACCCCGATATCGGCGAAAGCCCCGAAGGTGGTAACGTTGGTGATAATGGCGGGAAGGCGCATGCCGGGCACCAGGTCGTCTATGGTGTTGATGCCTTCGGCAAAGCTGAAGACTGAGAAGGATTGCCGGGGATCGCGTCCCGGGCGGGCCAGTTCGGCCATGATATCTATTAAGGTCGGCAGACCGGCGGAACCGTCCACATAGTCCTGCAGCCGGATGCTCTTTCGAAGTTCCTCTGACCGCATAAGTTCTTCGACGGAGACGGCCAGGTCTTTGGCCATGCGGGTGACGATACTATACCGCTCAGGATGTACTGCGCTGTGATCAAGCGGATTGGAACTGGCCGCAACTCGCAAAAATCCGGCGCACTGTTCAAAAGCCTTGGGGCCGAGCCTCTCAACCTTCAGCAGTTCACGACGGGTTTTGAATTGCCCGTGCTGCTGTCGGTAGGCAATGATATTGGCTGCAAGGGTAGGTCCGACACCCGAGACATAGGTGAGGAGTTCGAGGCTGGCGCTGTTCAATTCAACACCAACACTGTTTACGCATGACTCCACGACATCGTCGAGGCCGCGCTTTAAGGCTGCCTGGTTGACGTCGTGTTGGTATTGGCCGACGCCGATGGCCTTCGGGTCGATTTTCACCAGTTCAGCCAGCGGGTCCTGAAGTCGCCTGCCGATGGAGATGGCGCCACGGACTGTGAGATCGAGTTCAGGAAACTCTTTGCGTGCTGTTTCTGAAGCGGAATAGACTGAGGCACCGTCTTCGTTGACCATGGTGATGAGGATGGCCGGCGAGAGTCCGAGTGCGCGGATAAAGCTTTCCGTCTCGCGTCCGGCTGTGCCGCTGCCGATGCCGATAGCTTCAATCTGGTACTCGCGTACCAGTCGTTGTACCGTTTCCGCAGCTCGAGCCAATTGCTGTTCTGACTGGGTGGGGTATATGGTGGTGGAATGCAAAAGGTTGCCCTGAGCGTCCAGGCAGACCAGCTTGGCACCGGTGCGAAAGCCGGGGTCAAGGGCCATCACCCTTTTTTGGCCCAAGGGCGGAGCCAATAACAGTTCCCGGAGGTTATTGCAGAACACCTCAATGGCTTCACGATCGGCCGCTTCCTTGAGTTCCTTTTTCAGCTCGTTTTCTAAAGAGGGTGCCAACAGCCGGTGGTAGCCGTCTTCAATGGCGAGACGTACCTGTTCAGCGTTACCCGTTTTTCGTGTGATATGAAATCGGTAGAGGATTTCCAGAGCTCTGGCTGGCTCGGGACGAAAAGAGAGGGTAAGATATTTTTCGCTTTCACCTCGCAACATAGCCAGCAATCGATGACCGGCAACTTTTTTGACAGATTCCTGCCAGTCAAAATAATCGCGGTATTTCTGGGCTTCGTCACGTTTCTTTTCCACGACACTTGCGCCGATCATCGTCTCCCGGCGAAAGAGTTCTCGCAAAGCTTCCCGACTCTTTGGATGTTCACTTACCTGCTCTGCGATGATGTCGCGGGCTCCGTCCAGGGCGTCGTTATCATTGATATCTGTACCGAGACTGCGAAGAAAATCGTGAAGGGAAAATGGGGTCGCCGGACGGTTATACATCGCGTCAGCCAGGGGTTCCAGCCCGGCCTCTTTGGCGATGGCAGCGCGGGTGCGGCGTTTTGGGCGGTAGGGAAGGTAGATGTCTTCCAGTGTAGCCAGGGTTGTTGCCTGTTCTACGGCGATTTTGAGTTCTGGGGTCAGTTGCTCAGTCTTCTGGAGTGAGCTGAGAATTGCTTCTCTCCGTTTAGCGATCTCCTGTTGGTTCGTATATTCATCGCGGATAGCGGCGATCTGTACCTCATCAAGAGAGCCGGTGGCCTCTTTCCGATACCGGGCGATAAAAGGGATAGTGCATCCTTCCTCAATAAGGGACACAACACCCTCAACCCCTTTTGCCTCAAGCTGTAAAGCTTTGGAGATCGTCTGAACGAATTGCATTGGCGTGGTCATGGTTAGTGGGTATCAGGCAGCGTTAAGGCGCTGCACCCCGGCCATCATCAGACCGATCTCTTCACGACTGGCATTGTCACGTTCGACGATGCCCATGATTTCCCCCTCGTACATGACTGCGATACGATCGGAAAGGGCCATGATCTCGTCAAGATCCTCGGAGATCACCACCGTAGCTGTGCCTCGCGTTCGTTCGTCGGCCAGTCGTTTGTGAATATATTCAGCTGCGCCGATATCCACCCCGCGTGTAGGCTGGGCGGCGATCAGGACCTTGGGGTTGCCGGAAAGTTCACGAGCTAATATGAGTTTCTGGATATTGCCCCCGGAAAGATGCTTGGTCGGGGTTTCAAGATCGGGTGTTTTCACGTTGAACTCGTCAACGAGTCGATTGCAGTGTTCCTTGATTTTTGCAAAACGGAGCATACCGCTCGGGCGGCAGAATTTGGTATCACCATGATCAAGAAGAATCAAATTTTCCTTGATATTAAAATCTCCAATGGCCCCGTCGCGCATACGCTCTTCGGGTACATAGGCAAGGCCTGCTTTCCTGGCTGACTTGGGGCAGGAGGTTCGGAGCACAGTGCCGTTGATCTGCACCTTTCCGGCACGAGGTTTTCTGAGCCCGCTGATCGCTTCGGCGAGTTCTCTTTGGCCATTGCCGGAGACGCCGGCAATGCCGACAATTTCGCCGCTTTTTACCTGCAGGCGAAGATTGCGGACCGCGTCACCACCCCTGTCTCCTGGCGCGAAAAGGCCTTCGATATCGAGCATAACCGATCCCGGCCGTACCTCGGATTTATTGGGGGCCATCTGTACTTCACGGCCAACCATCATCTGGGCCAGTTGCCGCCGATCGGTTTCCTGGGGAAACGTTTCACCGGTAATCCGACCGTGGCGGAGCACAGTGATACGATCGCTTAACTGGAGCACTTCGTGAAGCTTATGGGAAATGAAGATCATGGAACGACCGTTTGCGGCCATCTGCTGGAAGGTAACAAAGAGGTCATCGACCTCAGGCGGTGTAAGTACGGCAGTTGGTTCGTCGAGAATGAGAATGGAGGCGTCGCGGTAGAGGGCCTTGATGATCTCGACCCGTTGCCTTTCACCCACGGCAAGCTGCCAGACGTACGCGTTTGGATCAACCTGAAGCCGGTATTTTTCCGACAGTTCCTGAATACGGTGTGCCACCGTTTTCAGGTTGGTCAGGGGATGACGCTTTGAACGCAAACCGAGCGCAACATTCTCGGCTACCGTGAGCGACGGGACCAGCATGAAGTGCTGATGGATCATGCCGATACCGTGCTTGATGGCATCGGCGGGTGACTGGAGCCTGACCGGCTTGCCGTGCATCCATATTCCTCCGCTATCGGGCTGTTGGAGCCCATAGAGGATGTTCATGAGGGTGCTTTTGCCCGCGCCGTTTTCTCCGAGCAACGAGTGAACCTCACCTCGATGCAGGGTGAGTGAGATGTTATCATTGGCAATGACACCGGGAAAACGCTTGGTGATATTGCGCATTTCAAGAACGGGGGCTGTTTTCTGTTCCATTGTGATCTTCCTGTACAGCGTAGGTGCCAATCGTCATAGTGACCGGCAGCATAGTCCGGGCCGAGGAACTTGAATGTCTCGGCCCGGCGGGGTTCTCCTGCCAGTACCGGCAGGAGGTGGGGCGTGTGATACGGTGAAACGATTATTTCAAAACGGTGATCTTACCTTCTTTGATAGCGGTAATAGCATCCATGCCAATGGTCTTGACGTCGGCAGGCAGTTCATACTTGTCGTTGAATTCTATGACAAGCCCATTGTTGGCCAGGCTGATGGCGTATTTCTTGCCACCAAGAACGCCCTGATCCATATCCGCCAGGATCTGCTTTAAAATTACTTCCCATTTATAAACCTGACAGGCTACGACGATTTCCGGAGCCAGAACGGTCTGGTTGGCCTGGGTACCGAACCAGGCGGCCTTTTTGGTTTTTGCGACACCGACAGCGCCGACTACCATCTGGGCAGTACCAGTCAGTACGTCGGAACCGACGGCAAGATGAGCGCGGGCGGCTTCAGCGGCAAGGGCCACATCGCTGAATGAACCGATGTAGTTGACGTTGGTCTTGATGTCCGCTTTTTGTGCCTTTGCACCAGCCACGAAGCCGTCAACATACAGCTTGGCATCACCAACCTCGATGGGTCCGACAACTCCGATAGATCCGGATTTCGAAAGGGCTGCAGCCATCATACCCATGACGTAGCCACCCTCTTCGGAGTGAGCCTCATAGGAGGAGACGTTGGGCATTCCGAAGGTGTCGGCGGAGGTGCCCCAGGCAAATGCGGTTTTGGGGAAATCCTTGGCTATCTCTTTGAGCGATCCACCATATTGGGAACCGTGGGCGATAACCAGGTCATAGCCTTTTGCAGCGTAATCCCGGATGGCAGCGGCAGCGTCCTCGACGACGAAGGTGCCGTCGGTTATGGCAACATCAAGCTCACGCTCTGCTTTGATGGCGTTGATACCTTCAACGATGGACTGGGTGAAGGCCAGATCGTTGCTGGCACTTGGCGCAATAATGGCAACCTTCAGAACCTTGCCAGCGGCGAAAAGGTTGCCGGAACTGAGGCAGAGGGCGACAGTTGCCGCGGCGATCAGGGCTTTTTTCAGAGTGCGTACTGGATTCATGCTGTTCTCCTTTCTATTGGATTATAAACCGGTTGATACAACGACAAACGAATAGTGTTCATGGCGACGACGTGCTTATCTGCCCCGTTCATATGGTTTGCTGAGGGCAGCAGGCTGTTTGAAGCGATTGGCGACCAGTACAAGAGCGAAAATGGTGATCACAGCAGGCGCCATTGCCGCAAGGTCTGAGGCGCTGCGAGGGATTATACCGAGTGTCTTGCCTTGTAGAACAATAGCCGCCACCATACCGAAGATGAGTGAACCAGCCATAACCCCAAACGGGCGCCAGGCCCCGAAATAGACAAGCGCGATAGCGATGAATCCCATAGAGTTCGTCAGATTATGCTGAAAAATACCGAGTTCAATGGCCAGTGCAGCTCCGGCCAGTCCTGCAAGACCATTGCCGATGATGATAGCGGAATAGCGGACTTTGGTGACGCTGACCCCGAGACTGTCGACTGCGGCCGGGTTTTCACCTACTGCCCGGATATTCATGCCGTAGGTGGTGCTGTTGAGCAACAGGGTAAAGGCCGGTACCAGCAGGAACGCGACATAGACGATAAGCGAGTGGGTAAAAAGCATGGGCCCGATGATTGGAATATCGGCAAGCAACGGGATATGTATTTCGGGAAATGGCATAATCGGTAGTGGTGTACCGACCAGCTTCTGGAAAAGCAGATCGCTCATGCCCAGTCCGAACAGGTAGATACCGATGCCGCTCACACCCTGTTCGGCATGGAGGTTGACGGTGATAAACGCGTAAACAAGCCCAAATACCATGCCGAGCAGGATTCCGGCAGCAGCGCCAATGAGCGGGTTGCCGGTTTTAAGAACAACGAAATAGGCGACAAAGGCGCCCATCAGCATGACCCCATCTACACCCAGATTCAGGACGCCGCTACGCTGTCCAAGGGCTTCTCCTAACGAGGCGAGAAGAAATGGAGTCGCAAGACGGATACCGGAGGCAACGGTGGCGATGAGGATAGTGGTGGAAAAAAAATCGTTCATGACCCAACGTTCTCCTCTGTCAGTCGGCTGTCTTCTTCAATAGCTTGACGAGCGGAATGGTGTTGCTGGAGCTTGCGTCGGAAAAATTCTGAGCTGACCACAAAAACGACGATCAAGCCGTTTAAGGCGATAACGAGGGCCGATGGTACCTGTGCAGCTCGTTGCAAGGCATTGGCACCAACCAGCATACCGCCAAATAACAGGGATGATGGGATGGACCAGAGCGGATGCAAACCGGCGAAAAGGGCGACCACAATGCCGTTAAAACCGGCACTGCCGGTAAAACCGGTGGATGAACCATCGGTTACCATGCGATGAGACTCGCTGCCGAAAACGAGTATAGCGCCGGCGAGACCGGCCATGGCACCGCTCAAGGCGAGAGCGGTGATGATCGAGCGCTTGACCGGGATACCGGCGTAGCGGGCAGCTTCACGACTTAAGCCCACAGAACGGAGCTTGAAACCGAGTGCGGTTCGCCAGAGCAACACCCAGACAGCAAAGGCGGCAAGAAGAGCAATCACAAAGCCCAGGTGAACCCGTAACCCTTCAAAGAGCAGGGGAAGGTCGCTTGTTTCCGGAAGCCGTGCGGTCTGAGGTATCCGGGTGCCGCGCTCAATTTCTCCAGGATCGATAAGGACGCCGCGTAGCAGATAGTTCATAATCTGAACGGCGACAATATTCAGCATGATAGTGGAGAGTATTTCACTCACATTGAAATAGGCCTTGAGCGCTCCGGGAATGGCACCCCATACCGCACCGCCGAGAATACCCATCAGCAGTACCAGCGGGACAAGCATAAGACTATCCAGATGGGGAAAACTCAGGGCGGTTATCGTGGCCCACAAGGCTCCCATGACCATCTGACCTTCACCACCAATATTGATGACGTTGGCACGAAACGAAATGCAGATGCCGACTCCGACCAGCAAGAGTGGAATCGATTTCATGGCGGTTGCTGATAAACCTTTGAGGTTACCGAAAGCGGCGCCGAACATGGTAGCGTAACCAGACAGTGGTTCTGCACCGAGTGCCAGCAGCATGATCGCCCCTAGGGCAAGGGCAGCGATAACAGCACCAATTGGTATGAGCCAACTGGTGACTTTGCTTTTTACTTCCTGCACGGCAACCCCATGGAAATATCGTAATGCATTTTCTGTTGTGAAATCATGAGACTGTATTTGTTAATGTGGGAGGTTGTCGGTATAGATGGTCACCTGGAAATGTTTACAGGGACAATGAAAAAACAACGATTGTAAAGGATACGCTCAAATATCTCGGTCGCAGTTTTCTAAAAAAAACATCGCGACACTTTGTCTATATGACTGACAACGATGGATTTGCTGCGAAAATGTAGGAATACTTCATTTACGAAAGATGGTGAAAAGACCCCGAATAGATTTCGCACTCCAGCGCCAACTTTATACCATACTGACTATATTCTGCACAACTCCAACATGATGCTTTCTCCCTCCCTTAGAGTGTTTAATCTGCAAATAACATGTTTTTATGGATAAAATTTAAAAAGACGATCCCTTGTCTCAATAGCTCGTAACTGATGCAAAAAGCAGACAATAATACAGAGGAGGAGAAACTGACGAAATGCGGGGGGCTTATTCGGCCTGAAAAATGGCTTCCGCCACCTGCAACGCCTGCCGGGTGGCAGCGACATCGTGTACCCGGATGATATCAACCTGATGTGGAACTGCAAGAGCTGAAACGACTGCCGTGGGGAGATCTCGTTGTTCTGCTTCGAGTCCGGTTAGGTGGCCAAGAAAACTTTTGCGGGAGTGGCCGAGCAGGACCTGCAACCCGAGGGAGCGAAACCGGTCGAGATGCTTGATAATTGAGAGGTTATGGGTGATAGTCTTACCAAAGCCGATACCGGGATCGACGATGATCCGCTCACGGTTAACACCATTCTGAACCATCCAGTTGATGCGCTCTTCAAGAAAGGCCAGAATATCATCAACAACGTTACTGTAACTGGGGCGATTTTGCATATCGGCAGGGGTGCCTTGCATATGCATAATGATCACCGGCACATTGGTAGAAGCGGCCACCGCAATCATTTCCGGATCTTTTTTCAATGCACTGATGTCATTAATTATATCAGCTCCGGCAGCAAGTGCCTGGCGGGCGACTTCGGCCTTGGTGGTATCGATAGAGATGGGAATGGTGTGACGGGAACGAACAGCCTTGATCAGCGGGATAGTGCGGGCAAGTTCTTCTTCTAGTGAAACAGGTTCGGCGTAGGGGCGGGTAGATTCCCCCCCCACGTCGAGAATGTCGGCCCCGGCTCCAATGAGCGCCTCGGCTTGAAGCAGAGCATCATCAAAGGTCTGAAAATTGCCACCGTCGGAAAACGAGTCAGGGGTTACATTCAGTATCCCCATGACTCGCGTACGAATCTGCTGCATCAGTTGCCTGCTGCTCCGCCTTCAGGAATGGAGTCATCACCGGCTTTCGCTTCACTTGCCGGAGGTTCGGTCTTCTCCTTGGCAACTTCGTTGTCGTCTTCCGGTTCAAACACAGCCTCTTCTGCGATGTCGGCGGCTTGGACAGGCTTTGCTGCTTTCTTGTCCTTCTGCGGATATTTACCAGGGCGAAGTTCCTGGATCATCACGTCAATATCATCGAGGACAATAGTTTCCTTTTCAAGCAGTTCCTCCGACATCCTGGTCAGGATATCCTTGTTACTCTCGAGCAGTTCAGTAACCTTGACGACAGCGTCGTTGATGATCTTCTTGACGGCGATATCGATCTGCCGAGCAGTATCATCACTGAAATCCCGGTGCTGGGCAATTTCACGGCCAAGGAAGATCTGTTCTTCCTTTTTGCCATAGGTCAGCGGACCAAGAGCATCGCTCATTCCCCATTCGCATACCATCTTGCGGGCAAGACCAGTGGCTCGCTCAAGATCGTTACCTGCACCGGTTGTGATTTCATTGAAGATGATTTTTTCGGCAATACGCCCGCCAAAAAGAATACAGATGGTGTTCTCCAGAAAGCTCTTGGAGTGGGTGTATTTTTCATCTATGGGCAACTGCATGGTGAGCCCCAGAGCTCGTCCGCGCGGAATGATGGTTACCTTGTGGATCGGATCGGTTCCAGGCAGCAACCAGGCCACCAAGGCATGACCCGCCTCGTGGTAAGCGGTGATTTCTTTTTCTTTATCGGTAATGATCATCGAGCGACGTTCAGCGCCCATCATGATCTTGTCTTTGGCTTTTTCCAGGAGCCCGTGGTCAATTTCCTTTGCCCCTGTTCGAGCTGCCATGAGCGCTGCTTCGTTGATCAGGTTTTCGAGATCCGCACCTGAAAAACCAGGAGTGCCCCGGGCAAGAACTTCGAGATCGATGTTCGAGGCCATTTTTGTTTTACGGGCGTAGATCTCCAAAATCTTCTTGCGGCCACCCACATCCGGCACCGGCACAACGACCTGACGGTCGAAACGACCGGGACGAAGCAGTGCGGGGTCAAGGACATCAGGTCGGTTCGTGGCGGCGACAATAATGACGCCTTCATTGGACTCGAAACCGTCCATCTCAACCAGTAACTGGTTCAGGGTCTGCTCGCGTTCGTCATGGCCACCGCCCAGTCCGGCACCACGATGCCGACCAACAGCGTCGATCTCATCGATAAAGATAATGCAGGGAGCATGCTTTTTGCCTTGGGTAAAGAGGTCGCGAACACGGGAAGCACCAACACCGACAAACATCTCGACGAAATCGGAACCGGAGATAGTGAAAAATGGTACATCCGCTTCGCCAGCAATGGCTTTGGCGAGCAAGGTCTTGCCGGTGCCTGGAGGGCCTGCGAGCAGAACACCTTTTGGGATGCGGCCACCGAGCTGAGTGAACTTGTGAGGGTCTTTTAAAAAGTCAATGATCTCTTCAAGCTCTTCCTTGGCCTCGTCAATACCGGCAACGTCTTTGAAGGTAACCTTGTTCTGGCCCTGTTCCATCAACTTGGCGCGGGTCTTGCCAAACGACAGGGCGCCGCCCTTGCCTCCGCCTTGCATCTGGCGCATGAAAAAGACCCAGACACCAATCAAGAGCAACATCGGGAACCAGGAGACGAAAATCGTCATGAACCAGGAATCCTTCTGCGCTTCTTTGACAGTGATATCAACCCCTGCATTACGCAGCATAGGGATGAGATCCCGGTCAATGATGGGGTAGATGGTCTGGAAAGGTTTGCCGTCCAGGGTTGTTCCGGAAATCACATCACCGTTGATTACGACCCGGCTGATGGCTTTGCTTTCCACGCTGGCCATAAACTCGCTGTAGGTCAGTGACGAGGAAACGCCCTGCGGCTTATTAAAGAGGTTGAAGAGCAGGATCATGGTAAGCCCAATCACCAGCCACATACTGAGATTTTTGTAAAAAGTGTTCAACGAGTCCTCCAGTGGCCCCTGATGGAATTCAAAGCAATAATTGTAACACCTCGGAATTCAAACAATTTTATGCCGAAATATTATCCTCTGATATAATGCCCAATATTTTAAGGCATTATGGTTAGATGTCGAGGAGATTTTTGTTATTTTTCTTGGCAATAGTGGAGAAAAGATCTTCAAACCTTGTTGAACCCAGCTGACAGGCATCAGGTTGAACCTGCCAGCTGAGTTACAGCGATCGACGATTTTGTATCAGTATACCATTAGGTAAAGTATTGTACAGGCTGAACACCTAAATCATTTGTTTTCAAATCCTGCATCGCCTTGACCACAGCTGCAGCACCGGTGATGGTTGTGGTGTAGGGAATATGCAGATCGAGCGCTGCCCGACGAATGGTGTAGGCATCCTCTGTGGTACGCTTACCCAGCGAGGTGTTGACGATCCAGGCGATCTCTTTATCGCGCATTTTGTCGAGGATGTGCGGCCGTCCTTGAGAGATCTTGTTGACATATTCACACATAACCCCGTTTTCCTGTAGGAAGGCGGCGGTTCCGGCGGTGGCAACGATGCCAAACTGCAGTTCTTCAAGTTTTTTGGCGATGGGAAGTACCGCTTCCTTGTCGCCGTCACGAACACTGATAAACACCATGCCGGAACGAGGCAAGGTGGTACCGGCAGCAAGTTGTGCCTTGGCAATGGCAAGGCCGAGGTTGTCATCAATCCCCATGACTTCACCGGTCGATTTCATCTCCGGGCCGAGCAGGGTGTCAACATTTTCAAAGCGGTCAAAAGGGAAAACCGCTTCTTTGACAGCCCAATGGCTGATCGATACCTCGCTCGTGAAACCAAGCTGCTCAAGGGTCATACCCATCATCACTTTGGTAGCCAGTTTTGCCAGCGGTACGCCGGTGGCCTTGGACACAAAAGGAACCGTTCGCGAAGCGCGGGGGTTGACTTCAAGGATATAAAGCTGATTTTCCTTCACCGCATACTGAACGTTCATCAGGCCGACAACGCCAAGCTCCGCAGCCATAGCTCGGGTGGCGTCCTTGATTTCGGCTATCATCTCAGGAGAAAGGGTGTGTGGTGGTAACACGCAGGCTGAGTCGCCTGAGTGGATACCCGCTTCCTCGATATGTTCCATGATGCCGCCGATAATGGTGTTGGTACCATCGGAGAGGGCGTCAACATCTACTTCAATGGCGTCTTTTAAGAACTTGTCGATCAGGATCGGGTGTTCCAGGCTCGCGCCGCCAATGGCGGTCATGAAATTCTTAATGCCTTGATCGGTATAAACAATACGCATATCCCGGCCGCCCAGAACATAGGAAGGCCGCACCACTACCGGATAACCGATGCGGTTGGCTGTCTCAAGTGCTTCGTCAAGGGTGTAGACGGTGTCGTTGTCCGGTTGGCGAAGGTTCAGTTTCTGCAGGAATTGCTGAAAACGCTTGCGGTCCTCGGCTCTGTCGATAGCATCTGGCTGGGTGCCGATGATGTTCACGCCTGCTTTTGCCAGCGGTACCGCAAGATTGAGCGGAGTCTGGCCGCCGAACTGGACAATAACGCCATCCGGCTGTTCCTGGTCGATGATGTTCAGCACATCTTCGCGGGTCAGCGGCTCGAAGTACAGCTTGTCGGAGGTGTCGTAGTCGGTGGAAACCGTCTCGGGATTGGAGTTGATCATAATCGACTCAACTCCTATCTCGGCAAGGGCAAAGGCCGCATGGACGCAGCAGTAGTCGAATTCGATACCCTGGCCGATGCGGTTTGGACCGCCACCGAGAATGACAATTTTCTTGGCTTCGGTTTTCTTGGCCTCGTTCTCCATCTCGTAAGTGGAGTAGTAATACGGGGTGTATGATTCGAATTCAGCTGCGCAGGTGTCGACCAGTTTATAGACAGGGGTAACACTATTGGTCTTTCGAAGGCTTCTGATATCGTCTTCGGTGGTGCCGGTCAGAAAGGCGAGTTGCCGGTCAGAAAAACCCTGCTCTTTGCAGACTCGCAAGAATCCCTGATCGATACCCTGGAAGCCGCGAGCTATGATTTCGCCTTCGGTGTCGACGATCTGTCTGAGGTTGTTCAAGAACCATGGGTCGATCCTGGTCAATTCAAATATGCGCTCGATGCTCATCTCCCGTTTCATTGCTTCGTAGATGTGAGCAATTCGCTTGGAGTTGGGAACCCGCAGGCCGTGTTCGAGATCTTCCAGCTCAAGATGGCTGAGAATCTCTTTGCCGTCACCGCCAAAACCGGATCGTCCGGTCTCTAGTGAACGCATACCCTTCTGGAAGGCCTCCTTAAAGGTCCGGCCGATGGCCATGGTTTCGCCCACGGACTTCATGGCGGTGGTGAGCAGGTCTTCTGCCTCCGGGAATTTTTCAAAAGTCCAGCGAGGAATCTTGACTACGCAGTAATCGATAGACGGCTCAAAAGAGGCGTATGTCTCACGGGTGATATCGTTTTTGATCTCGTCAAGGGTGTAGCCGATGGCAAGTTTTGCGGCAATCTTGGCAATAGGGAAGCCGGTTGCTTTTGAGGCCAGCGCAGAGCTTCTGGATACGCGCGGGTTCATCTCGATTACTACCAGTTCACCATCTTCAGGATTTACAGCAAACTGGACGTTGGAGCCACCAGTTTCAACGCCGATTTCCCGGATGATGGCAATAGCAGCGTCACGCATCTCCTGGTATTCCCGGTCGGTGAGGGTCTGAGCTGGGGCAACAGTTATGGAGTCGCCGGTATGCACGCCCATGGCATCCATGTTCTCGATGGAACAAATGATAACGACGTTGTCCTTACAGTCGCGCATCACTTCCAGTTCGTATTCTTTCCAGCCCAGGAGGCTCTTTTCGAGCATGATCTCGGTGGTCATGGAGAGGTCGAGACCGGCCGTGCACATCGTCTCGAGTTCCTGCTTGTTATAGGCAACACCGCCACCGGTACCTCCAAGGGTAAAGCTTGGCCGGACAATGACAGGGAATCCGATGTCGTCCGCTGCTGCCATGGCATCCTCCAGGGTGTGGACAATGGCAGATTCGGGAACGTTCAGGTTAATCGCTTTCATGGCAGCGCGGAATTCCTCGCGACCTTCGGCCTTCTTGATGACATCAATCTTGGCGGCCAACAGCTCAACACCATATTTTTCCAACGCACCGGTGGCTGCAACCTTAATTGCAGTATTGAGCGCAGTCTGGCCACCTAAGGTGGGCAAAAGAGCATCAGGGCGTTCTTTTTCGATGACCTTGATAACCATCTCCGGAGTGATTGGCTCGATGTAGGTGGCATCGGCCAGCTCAGGGTCAGTCATGATGGTGGCGGGGTTGGAATTGATGAGGACGACCTCGTAGCCTTCCTCTTTGAGCGCTTTTACCGCTTGAGCGCCGGAGTAGTCGAATTCGCAGGCCTGGCTGATGATGATGGGGCCGGAACCAATGATGAGGATTTTCCGTATGTCTGTTCTTTTCGGCATGATCTCTAGTATCCGTAAGCTGTGTTTGTGAAGTGTGTTGCTGTTCTCGGTTCGGCCAGGCGTCAGCTGTGGGCGCGCATCATTTCGATAAACCGGTCAAAGAGATAGAGGGCGTCGTGCGGGCCCGGCGCATGCTCGGGATGGTATTGCACGGAAAAGGCCGGAAATTTCTTATGTCGCATGCCCTCACAACTATTGTCGTTGAGATTGATATGCGTAAGTTCTACTTCGTCAGCGGAGAGGGAGTTCATGTCGACGCAGAATCCATGATTCTGAGAAGTGATTTCCACATGACCGGTGGTAAGGTCCTTAACTGGCTGATTACCGCCTCGATGACCAAATTTCAGTTTGTAGGTAGAGCCGCCGTAGGCAAGGCCCAGCATCTGGTGGCCGAGGCAGATACCGAAGATCGGCTTTTTACCAAGCAGGGTACGGATGGTCTCGACTACACCTTCAACGCCCGCCGGGTCTCCGGGGCCATTGGAGAGAAAGATGCCGTCTGGGTTCATGGCCAAGACTGTGGCGGCGTCGGTGGTCGCGGGCACAACCTGGACCTGACAGCCGCGCTCAACGAGCAGTCGGGGCTGGTTGTATTTGAGGCCGAAGTCAAAGGCTACCACCTTCAGGGGTGTGTCGGCATCGCAGCGAGCGGTTGCGAAGTTGGTGCCGGGTACCGGTTTATTGTCGGCCCAGCCGTAAGGTTCTGTACAGGTTACCCGTTTGACCATGTCCTGACCTACCAGGCCGGACCAGCTTTTAGCCCGTTCAACAAGCGATGCAGGGTCAAGATCTTCGGTGGAAACGATACATTTCATGGCGCCGACGGTGCGGATATGGCGCACTAACGCGCGGGTGTCAAAACCGTGGACACCAATGACACCATGGTCAATGAGGAAGTCGGCAAGTGTTTGGGTAGAACGGAAATTCGATGGGATTGGGTTGTATTCCTTGACGAGGAAGGCCATCGGGTGAATGCGGGCGGACTCCATGTCTTCCGGATTGACGCCGTAATTGCCGATAAGCGGATAGGTCATGGTGACCAGCTGGCCGGTATAGGACGGATCTGTCAGAACCTCCTGGTACCCGCTCATGGAAGTGTTGAAGACAATCTCGCCGACGGCTTCACCGGCGCCGGTAAATGACCGTCCTTCATAGATGGTCCCGTCTTCCAGGGCTATCAGTGTTTTCATGCTGTTCTATCCTTTTTTTCTGTACCTGTGGCAGGGTGTGGAACATTTTGGCATCTGCTGGGGAGCGAAGATGTGCTTGGGAATACTGGCGTGTTATGCTGCGGATCTGGCACTGTGCATGCGTGGGGAGACATGGCGGTGCGGGAACCTGGCGGCATGGAGGCCATACGCGCAGGACCCAGAGAAACTACAGGGTGCGCAGAAAAACTGTAATATATAACCTGTATCAACCGTTTTCGTCAATAGAAAATGGGCGAATAACGACTTGAAGTGGTGGGTAAGACAATGGACCAACGGGTTTTTTTAAAGAAGATGGTCCAGCTGACGCGATTTTATTATAACTTTGACAGCGGGAGCTGTTGGTGCCAAATGCCTGCCATCAGATTGTCACGTAGAAAACTGCTTTGCAAACAAAAGGCCGGAGTCCCTAGTGGAACTCCGGCCTTTCATCTAAAAATGGAAAGAACAGATTATTCGCCAAAAGAGCGGGCGAAAAGCTGATCGATGGCCTCGCGACCAGCATCGTTCAAATAGCGGGTACCCGAACCGACGAAGGTATTGTACTCGATTTTGGGGGTGTCCTCCTGCCAGCTGCTGTTTTTCCAGGTGAACCATTGCTTGTTCGGCTGGTCGAAGACATGGAGCGGCCGATTGAACATCTTAGCCAGTTCAACCGCCCAGCCGGTGCCGCCTTTAACTGAACCGTCCTCCTGGATGGTGCCTACAACAAATACCTGATGACCGCTGTTGACCATATGGAAAATGGTCTGCAGAACTTTTCTGATCTTCTCGGTTTCGTAATAAGTACGGTTCAGCATCCGGGAGGCAAGCTCCATGCTGATGTCGCCACGGACGAGTTCTTCGGCGCCAAGAATTTTCACGTTCTTATCACGGGACAGCTTATGTCCTTCAAAGGAATAGATTACTTCATTGACGCCATGTTTCTCGGCCGCCTCGCCGAAGGTCTCTTCCGCACCTTTCAGGCCACTGCTATACAGCGTGCATTTGTCTTTGATCATTGCATGACTCCTTGTGTCAGCTGGATTGTCGTTTTTTGAAGCTATTGTATAACCAACGGCATAACCTGGTACTGTTCGGTGTTTTCTTTGTTGGTTCCGCCTGTTGTGGGGCCTCTATGAGCCCATCAGGATAAAATATAGTTAAACAGGCCCCATCATATACATGCTGGCGACCAAAGGCAACATCCCACACACTTTTCTTTGGGTTAGCCATGATTTTTTTACAGTCATCCCTTCTTGCAACCTTTTAAAAACACCCGTAAAGGAGCTGGATAGCCTTCGACGGTGAGTTCGGGGTTGTCGGGATTGATGAAATCTTCATAGGACTCAAAGACCATCCATTCGGTTTTCCGCTGTTCCATGGACGACATTGGATGAGCGCAGAACAGTTCGATGTCGACAAAACCTGCCTTCTGCATCCAGTTCGCAAGGCAGCTGCCGGTGGGGACGAAATAGGTGCCGGGAACTTTGGCGTAGGTGGTGTCGGGAAAGAGGGCATACGGCTCGTGCCCTGGGATTGCCTGGGATTCAAGAATCAGGGTGCCGCCTGGTTGCAGGGCAGAGACAATATCTCGCAGGGTATCGATGGGAGAAGGGCGATGATATATGATGCCCATTAAAAAAATGACATCGAAACAGTTCGGGAAATGGGACAGATGCTCCACACCTAGGAGGTCGATGGCGAGATTGTCGAGACCGGCCATCTTGTTGAGACTATTGAAGCAGTAAAAGTGCTGAACCGAGGGCTCGAACCCTAGAACATATTTCGGCTGCTGGTGGGCCATGCGGAACATGTAATAGCCGTTGTTGCAACCGATATCGGCAACAACCTTGCCGCGCAGATCAGGTAGCTTGGCGGCTAGTCGGGCCCATTTGCGTTCACTGCGCCATTCCGCATCGATGTCGACCCCGAAGACGGAAAACGGGCCCTTTCGCCAGGGCATAAAAGACTGCAACAGCTTCATGATTTCCTGGCGTTCTTCATCGCTTACCTCATCGGGATTGCCGATGGTGACAGTGTCCCCGCTTACGTCAAGATGACGGGCGGAGTAGCGGGAAAGGGCCTGGTACGGTTCACGATAGCGCAGAAATCCTTTTTTCTCCTGATTAACCCAGAGCTGACGTTCCTGATGGATGGCGCTGATGTCGTGGTGATGCGCAGAAGAGGGGAGTATATCAAGATAATGCATGGTAGTTGGGATGATCTGTTTCGAGGGTAGTTTGCTTTGCTGTAGCGGGTATGGAAATTACGAGGCTTTTACAGCGATAAGTGAGGTGAAGTTGAACCACTGGAAGTAGGTTTCAACCGTGGTGAAACCGATCTGCTTGAGCATGGAGCGGTTTTCCTCAATGGAAAACGGGATCAGCACATTTTCCAGGGCTTCACGTTTTTTAGCGATCTCCAGCTCGGAGTAGCCTCTGGCTTTTTTGAACTGGTGATAGATATCGATAAACTCCCGATTCAGTCGCTGGTCGTGGGAGATAATTTTCTCACTGAGCAGCAGAATGCCGCCGGGGCGCAGGGAACTGTGCAGATTGCGTAAGAATGCTTCCCTTCTGAGGGGACGGATAAACTGCAGAGTGTAATTGAGAATGAATGCCCCCGCATCTGGATGGTGCATATCGGTGATATCTTCCTCGATGAAGCGGATGGATTCCTGTTTGCGATACAGTTCCGCTTTTAATTGCGCCTTTTCCAGCATGGGTCCCGAGCTGTCAATACCAACAAAATGCAAGCCCTTATCTTCCAGCAGCCGGCAAAATTCCAGCAGGGTGGTACCGGTGGAGCAGC
Organism: Desulfopila aestuarii DSM 18488; assembly: GCF_900143695.1. Lineage (GTDB taxonomy): Bacteria > Desulfobacterota > Desulfobulbia > Desulfobulbales > Desulfocapsaceae > Desulfopila > Desulfopila aestuarii. The sequence goes on along the minus strand of NZ_FRFE01000015.1, from coordinate 72,488 downwards.
CCAGATCGTACACCGTGTCACCGCTGTGCAGGTAACTGTCAAGCAAACGGGCTGAGCTGCTGATGACCTCGCGGTAGAAGGGGACCGACCGGTCGAGCATGTCGTCGAAAACCTCGACCACCCGCTCGTTGAAAACAAAATCCTCCTGGACTGTATCAACGGAAAAGAGTGTGTCGCGTAACGGTCGGACCATTTCTTGTTTTACTTCTGATACCATTTTCCATCCGCTGCTTGAAACCAGTGGCCGCTTTTACCATTGTCGGCAAGCATCTTTGCCCTACGCTGACCTACCAGCTGCGGGGAAACACCTTCTTTCTTGGCAATGGCCGCATATACCGCCTGACGATCGTTGTTTTCGTCCTGAATAAGGGCTTGTGAGGGTTTCTGGCCAGTGCGGAACTCCAGGAGGCCTGCGTTATTTTCACCGACCAGGCCCTGGTCTTTCAAAGCATTGATGGCCGGAATCCGTTCGGCCATTCGGTCCTTAATGGATGCGGCCTGAAGAATGCTTGTCGTGAAAAAGAGAGAGAAAACTACAACAAGAAGGGGCAGGACTTTATATCTGTTCATCATAAGATACCTCCAAAATGTTCGTGATTACTGTATTTGGTCAAGATCGGAGAAGAAGTCGTCCAGGGCCCGGTCCACTTTGACGTTGACATCGATGGTGATGTGGATCGGCTTGATTTCCACGGGTTTGATCTCCACCTCGTGCCGGGTGCAGGACGTCGTCAGTAACAGGCTGACGGCGAGAATACCGCCAAAGAAGGCGGCGTACCATTTTTTCATAACATTTTCTCCATATCTGCTATCGGTAGGTGTTTACGGCTTCATCATCTTCTGAAAACTTTGACCGTACTTGAACATTTGGGCAAATGGCAGATGAAAGTTGACATCCAGTCGAATGGGATGCTGAATGCCGGCCCCAGTGGTGGTATGGACAAGCTGCCCGCTGCTATAGCCAAAGGGCAGGGGAGTGGTCGGTTTGCCATCGATCTGCATGCTGATCTGCAGGTCGTCGCCTTTACTGTTGAAGGTGAGTTTTGTCCAGTTGTACGAAAAGTTTTCCATGGCCTGCATCGAATATTCAAGGTGCGCGGCCTGGCCTGTGTCCGGAAGGCCCTGGCGTAACATTGCCGTATTATTGAATCGCACTATACCACCATTGCCAGGGGTGGAAAATAGAAAACCATCGTCAAAAACCAACTCATGGCCGTTGAATAGAAGCGGAAGTCTGCCGTTCAGTGACCCGTCTCCTTCAGCATCGGTGATACCCAGCTGGCCGAGCAGTTCGGTGAACTGCAACCGGTCGCAGTAAAGGGTGGTGGCGAGTTCCGGGTTGGCAAGCGAGATGCGCAGGCTGCCGCTTTCCACCTTGCCACCACACCAGGTCAAACGGCTCTGTTCAATAAAAAGTGTTTCGGTGTTCTCAATACGAAATGTTATACGACCGTCAGTGAATTTAAGGTTGCCGATATCCATGGTGGCAACCTTCAGTTGTTGACTGGGGCCGCTCATAATGTATGGGAGCATGGGCAGAGTGAGGTCGGCTGTAATGCCTTCAAGGTGTATTTTCTGCTCCTTCATGTCGAGCTTACCTTTTTGGAGAGAAAGTGTGGTGTTCCCGTGTACACCACCTGGCCCGTATGCCAGGGTACCTTTGCCTTCCAGTCGGCCGGAAAATGTTAAACCTTTGGGCAACGAGATAAATCTTGGTATTGAGCCATTGCTCACGATGGTTGCCGGCACTGTGTAAGAAAGAGAGAGAGGTTCTTTGGTGGTGCTGGATCCGGTGAATTTTACTCGTAGTGAACCGGAACGGCGGCTTTGTATTTCACCAGCAAAGCCGATGCCCTCTGGAGTGACGGAAAATGTTGTGGCAAGGTTGGCAATGTTCTCTTTCTTATAATTAATCCCGGCAATGGCCAGATGGCCCATCGGGCTCTCACCGGCAATAGGTGCTCCGAGGGCGTAATGCATTTTGCCCTCTATTTTCTCTAGGAAAAGGTTTTGGTCTGGCATTTGGACGGAGCCTAACTGCAGTTCGGTGGTGATGTCGGTTATTCCATTTGTAACGTTGAGTAGGGTCTGCAGCTGATAGGGTCCGATCTTCACAAGCTGACCGTTAGCCTGCAGTTGTTGATTAACCCCGGCTAGTGTGAGTTCGAGCTGAGTCTGTTGTGAGCTGAGTTCTCCTGTAAATGTGAGACCGGTCGGCTGGTGGAGTTGGGCACTTTCAATGGTTCCAGAACCCTGAAGCTGGCCGGAATCAGAATTGAAGGTGCCAGAAAGTGCTGCCTGTACCATGGAGGGGGTATTCAAGACAAGGTTGGCAAGGGTGAAATCGATGTCTTTGCCGGTACTCGCCAAGCTGAGAGAAAGAGGAGTTTCCTGGTTGCTGGTGATGGTGTAACTTTTATTTGCAAGAGACAGTTCTGGAAAATAGAGTCGAGCCTGTAGCTGCTTGAGGTTTGCGATCGAGCTGTCCAGCAGTAAATCGGCCTCAACAGCTAAGGTTCCTTTGAGCTTTGTCTCTTCCGGTAGTGGCAGAATTTCAGTAATTCCGGATAATTCGCCGATCTTTCCGACCAGGGTTATATGTGGGCCTGAATCGGTCAGGTTGCTCACCAGTTGAATGGAGGTAGAAACTGCACCTTCGGTGTGAATCTCCGTCTGAATACCCTTCAAAATGAAACCACCGGTCTCCTCTTTATTCACCTCAGGCCGGATTTCCCCCTGCACGACAAGTGGTAGGAGGCTCTTCGGGCCATGCTCAAAGAGTATCTGGGTGTCGCGAAAAAGGATGCGCTCCACTATGACGGGAAGCGGAGATAGGGTGAAGGAGGTCGCTGTAGACTCTTCATTCTTCGCGGGTAGAGCAAAACCTTTCAGCCCAAGTTTGCCGTTGGTGGAGATCAAATGTATGGTGACACCACGCAGGGTAATTGCTTCTACCCTGCCTTCCAGCAGGCTTTGGAGTGAATAGTCGGCGCGGAAGCCCCCGGCGATAGCGGGCTGCTGTTTATCATCCCCCAGGATGATGTTGCCCTGGAGTTGCCATGGGGTCAGCTGGGTTATCTCTATTTGTGCACCATCAAGATCAGTTTTTGCCAGAAGTGATGGGAGAAAATTATTGATAAGGGCTGGCGCAAAACAAAACAGCAGTACCAGCGCCAGGGTGAAAAGGGTGATTAGTTGCGTGAAGAGACGAAAAAAATGTTTCATGGTGAAATGATAATCTCGCAAAAAAGTCCCTGGAACAGCAGGATGCTTACCGTAAGTCAGGAAGTTCTGGGGTAAATGCGTGCAGAGGCACCGCTTGTTTTTTATCCGTGCGGGCAGTGTTCGAAAGCTGATAAGATGAGGGTTGAAAAGAAGGCCAAATGATGGGGGATAAGGCCCATGTCCAGCGGAAAATCGCGGAGTTCCTCTTTTCGTCGCAACCCTGTGTTGTACAGTTTACTCTTGCCATGCGCGCATTATATCAGTATAAACCCTATGCTTTATTCATGCATACAGAAAACTCTGCATTGATTACCCCGCTGGAGAAGACGGCAGGTGACCGGGAGGCGTCTTCGTGAGTCAAAGCAGGTAGGATATCGGCCGAAGAGCCGACAGGTCGTGTGTTTTTCTTCCGGTAAAGACAAAACAGGTTGCAATTATGTCCAGTAAAATAGATTTTGATGAAATTTTAGGTAAATACAAAAGCGATCCATATAATTATGTGGATGTGCTTGCGGTGCATACCGGAAGGGTGGAGTTCAAGGTTGTCGATGGAGATGATGTACAGGCCCCATCCGGGGAGTGGCAACAGATTCCGGGAACGCGGCTCTACGAGATCAACCGGGAGCGTAATCCCAAGCTGATTTCTGCCCAGATCAATGGGACCGTCATGGATATCCGTACTGAGCTTGACGGCCAGTTCGTTGAGGCGGGGGAGAAGCTGATGACCATTCGTCATCCGCTCAAGAAAAAAGAGATCATTGAGGCTATCCTGAAAGAAGTGCTGTATCTCTTTCCGGCTCCTGAGACCGCAAAATATTTCTTTGCCCTCGATATCCAGTCAAGGATTGAGAAAAAAGGCGCAAGAGAAATCACTATCGATAACGGCGATGAGATTTTGACCATGTCGCTCATGAAGCGTGATACCCCTGTCTATTATAAAGGCGAACGTGGGGTTATCCATTCGGTCTATTTCAAGCCAGGCGTTTCCGTACCGCAGGGTGAGCCGCTTATTGGGGTATGTGCCCCGGACAAGCTGCCGCTCATCCAGAAAATCATCACCAGAGTGAAAGCTGACTGGGATGCCGAATAAGGTTTCTACAAGGGGCCTTACACAGGCCCCCTATTGTATTCCCGCTGTTTTCGCACGCGTCCATGACACAGAATTGCCCTACCCGAACACTTCTCGCTGAAACTCTGCAACAGGAGCTGCCTCTTCGGCAGGCGACCCATCCTCATCTTGATTGTGAGGTCACTTTCCGCTATGGCGGTTTTGTCGGTTCCGTGATCGAATGCCATGCAGAGTTGCCCAGGGCTATGGATCATGCCAGAAGCCATATCGCCCGGATAGAGGGGGAGTCGGGCTCCGTCCCTAACGGCATGGTTATTTTGGCTGACACTATGAGCCGGAGCAAAGGGCGCTTTACCAGAAGCTGGCATGCGCCGGCAGGAGGTGTCTGGGGTTGTCTGGTTCACGCCAATACTCTGCTCGATTTGTCGAAACGGTTTGTACCCTTGGCGGTGGGCGTGGCCTGCTGCGAGGCTGTTCATGCGGTAGGGGGAGATAAGGCTACGTTGCGCTGGGTAAACGATGTCCTGTTCGGCGAAAAAAAGGTCGCTGGTTTTTTGGTGGAAGGCTTTTCCGGGCCACGCTACAGCGACGAATATCACATGGTGGGTTTTGGCATTAATGTCAACAACCGTACCTTTCCTGAGGAGCTGAGCGGCTCCGCCACCTCACTTGTACACGAGTTGGGGCGGGAGTTCGACCTGACCCGATTCACGACCCTCTTTCTTGCAAAGCTCGCCTGGAACTTCGGACTGCTCTACTATGAAGAAGCCACATATCTTGAAAACGGCAGCTACTCTGGCCAGGATGGTATGCATCAGTTACTGGCCAACTGGCGGAACCTCTCTGATACTATAGGTCAGCGGGTTGTGTTCGGCTTTGATGTGATGACCAGTCCCCAATATGAGGCAACCGTAATCGGTGTCGATCCGGACGGTGGCTTGAGATTGCGGTTTGATGATGGTGCCGTGGTCGTGGAGCACAGCGGCGAAATCCGTTATCGTTGATGGGATTTCCTGTGAAGTCTGCGCTAATCTGAAGGATCTATACGTATGGAAAAGCTGACTTTTCACGAGATCATCATCGCTGAATATCCCAGTCGATGGTTCTGGCCTGCAGGGTGCTGCGCAGCATCGTCCAGGAAATTATATCGCGGCCCAGCACATGTCTGCCGTAGCGGTGCAGGATGTTCAAGGCTTCGTAGAGTTGTTGTTCGGGGATCTCTAAACGATACAGATCTTTGAGCGGCATATCCTGAGCGGCTTGCAACATCATGATGGTGTGTCCGGAAAGTCTGATGCCGGATCTGTTGTTTGTTGATACGCAGGAGTTGCAGACCAATCCCCCATAAACTGTGCTGAAGCCGAAAACTTTTCGCGTATCAGCAGGGTTTCCGCAGTGAAAGCACGAACTCAATTCCGGCCGGTAGCCGATATAATCATGGAAGCGAAGCAGAAAGAGCATCACCACCTGGAGGTGGGGCATTTCTCTATCGAGATGGTGAAAGGCCCAAAGTAGAAGGGCATAGGATCGTTCGTCAGCTTCACCCTCGCGGGTGGCGAGCAGGGTGAATTCCCTGATCACGGAAGCTGCCGTATAGCGTTGAATATCTTTTCTGAGCCGGATAAAGCCCGCGTGCAGTTCCGCTTCCTCTAAAAGTGCCATGCTGTTGGGGTTGCGCTGGCGCAAGGTAACATGCAGGAAACTATAGAGTTCGAGCTTGTTGACAAAGCGGCGTAAGCTCTTTCTGGCCCCCTTGGCGATGGCAGTTGATCTTCCGCCATCTCTGCAGAAAATGGTCAGGATCAGGTCCGACTCACCGTGTTCCCTCGTGTCCAGGATGATGCCATCTGTTTCACGGATGGTCGGATTCATTGCAACCTGTACGGCTAGACGAGACCGGGCAGGATCGGTACAAACTGTGGGGCGGAGAAGTCGGGCGTTGCCAGAGCTAGACTGAGATTACCATGAACTCTAAAAAGGGCTCCCTGATCCTTGGAGGGGGAACCGGCGGGTAGGGGAGTGTTTTCCTCTTTTGGTGCTGGCGAAATGGTCTCTGTTTGCTCAGTTTGAAAACTGCGCAATTGCTCGCTCAGGTAGGTGGCAGGATTGATGTTGAAATACCAGCAGAGACCTCCTGCAAGAATGATAAGCATCAATATGATATACCCTAGAGTAGACAGGGGCGAAACGGCTGATGGCTCGGCCATATTGCTGACCTGCTGGGCGGCCTTGTGTCCCGGCGGGTTATGGGCCATGGTGCCGCCCCGCTTCGGGATGACGCCTCTTTCTATCCGGTAGCGGGCGACAATCTCTTCGGGGTCGAGCAGGAGTTTTCTGGCATAGATGGTGTAAAAACCCCTGCTGAAAGCGTCTGCCGGCAAGGCTGCAAAATCGTCAGATTCCATGGCTTTCAGGTTGGATGTCGATATTCTGGTTTCTTCGACAACCTGCTCGAATTCGAGACCACGGGCAATCCGGGTCCGTTTTAGAAACTGGCCGAGAGATTCCTCTTCGCGGCCATGTTTATCATTGGTCATGAGTATGATCCTGGCTGTGTTACAGCTGAGGGATTGGTTAAAGCTTCTGGATGTAGGCCTGGTCCTTCAGTTCTTTGACCCACTGGGCGTACGCCTTCTTCATTTCCTGGTCAAACAGTTCCTGTTTGATCTTGTCTTTGACCTCCTCAAAGGGGGCCTTGGCAACGATATTGCTTGGTCCTGCCACTTCTCCACCTGAAAGCAGCTTGAAGAACTGGTAGCCTTCAGGGGTCTCGATGATTTCACTGATTTCTCCGGCCTGAAGACCGGCAACGGCATGACGCATGTTGGCTGCCATGTCATCGAGTTCAAAGGTGCCGATATCTCCGCCGTCAGCTCTGGATGGAAGATCGGAGAACTTTCTGGCGACTGCTTTGAAATCTTCACCCGCCTTGACCAGGTTGTGGGCTTTTTGTATGCGATCTCGTGCTTCGTTCTTATTGGAGCCCTGAAAGCTGCAACCGATCTGCAGCAAATAATAGCCATCTTCACTGGTGGTGCTACTCGGAGCAGCCGCATGGGAGACGTAGTGGGTGTCGTAGTAATCAAGAACCATATCGTCGGTGATGACTATTTTTGAAGAGATGTCCGAACCGACCAGTTTATTCTGGAGGATCTGAGTTCTTAAGGTCTCTTTGTAAATGGCCTCATCTACGCCGGCCTCGTCAAGTTTAGCCAGGAGCTGTTCACGGGTCATATGGGTTCGCTGCATGACATTTGCAAAAGCTGCATCGACCTCGGCATCGGTAACGGTGATTTTTTGGGCGGCAGCTTTCTGAGTGATCAACTGTTTATCGATCATCGTCTCAAGAATTTCAGCTCTCGCGGCGGCGAGAGCGGGAGCGAGTTGATCGGAAGGTGCCTTGGCGGCTATTTTTCTAAAGGTGGGCTCCCCCTCTCTTTCCAGGTCAGACAGGGTGATGACGTCGTCATTGACCACGGCTACAATCTTGTCGACCATTTCGGCATGAACCGGATGACTGAGGGAAAGAGCTGAGAAGAAAAGGGTAATAGCGAAAAAAAGTCCTGCTGTGGTGGGTCGTACTCGTCTTGAAATACACATAGTCAGCGTCCTAAAGCATGGTGTTGCAAAAAACGGGGCAGCGGCAGTGCAACTCGCCCCTGGACCGGCAAAAAACGAACCGGTGGCCGGTGGAGGCCGGCGTAATCGTTGATAGCGACTGGATTTTCAGCCGACATATACTATAGTTCAGATGTCAGGCCTCTGTATTGCAGGTCCGTACAGTTGAAACCAGCCGGGACTTCAGTGTACCGGTTGACATTCCAGCCATATCGAATATTCTGCCGTGAGAGTATAGCATATGAGAACTCATTTTGAAATCTCCGCAGGAGTACATACATGAAAAAACTCTCTCTGTCCTGTTTAGCCGGGGCGGTTCTTTTGATCGTGTCAGTCAGTCTCAGTCTCGCCGTTTCTGTTCATGCGTCTGCCCGGATGCCCGAATTTGTGCTGAAAAACGTAGTGGACGGCGCGGAGGTGGATAGTCGCAGCTTTTCCGGCAAAGTGCTGCTGGTCTCCTTTTTTGCGACGTGGTGTCCACCTTGCATTGAAGAGATTCCAACCTTTATTGAACTGCAGACCAGTTATGCAGATGAAGGTTTCTCGGTTGTCGCTCTCTCGGTAGACCAGGGTGGTCCTGAGGCTGTGGCAACTTTGGTTGGTAAGAAGAAAATTAATTATCCCGTATTGATGGCTGATGAAGAGACCATGGAGAAATTCGGTGGTGTCTATGGGATACCTGTTTCCTTCCTGGTCAACATGGAAGGGAATGTGGTGAAGAAATATCCTGGATATGTTCCGAAATCCATCCTGCAGAAGGACATTCAGAGTATGCTGAACTAACGAACCTGACCTGTCAGGGCAGGAGCAATTTATATTATTTTTTGCAGATTGTTCTTCTTTGTCGATAGTGTCGCTTGCTGGTTACGTTTGTGTGCGAGATATTGATACTGTTGGGTAGCGTATGCCTCAGGCTGTGATCATTATTGACAATATTTTGCCTATCGTGTATATTAGAAATTAACGAAATAGTATACTACGCTGTGGGTATTTGTAGCTTCCAGCCGGAGTTGATCCGGAAAAATCAGACACAACATAGGAGAAAAATCATGAAAAAGGGAATTATTGCTTTCGCGCTGGCAATGGCTATGGCTCTTTGCACCGCTGGCGCGGGTTTTGCTGCCAAAGTGACCTGCACCGTCGATTCTGTAGACGGTGACAAAGTTATCATGACCTGTGAAAAGGCAGACAAGATGAAAGCTGGAGATAAGGTAAAAGTCACCTTGCCTTCAAAAGGTGCCGCTGTAGAGGGTTGCTAATGCCATGAACCGGTGTGCTTTTGGCATTTCCGGAAACGCATGTGCGTAGGTTGCATGAGAAGAGATAGCGCCAATCGGTTCGCCTCTGTGTTTGGCTGAGGTGTCGTGATCGTCGAGAAATCCTCGGGGATTGCTGTGGCCATAACGTAATTGACAGAGTATCTCTTTTTCATTATCCTGCTGGGTCGGTTGATTGTTGAATCAACCGACCTTTTTTTTTTGGGGGGAGGCGGAGCTGTATGACTTTGGCAATTGTTTGCTTTTCTTACCAACTGCTGGGATACATTCTGCCCAGTTTTACCCAGGCACACTAATAGGCCCTGTGGCCGTAATGGTTATTTCATGGATATTCGTACTCTCCCGGAAGCTGAACGGGAAATATACAACCGACTGCGGAGTCGCCATCAACTGTATTTTGAACCGCTAAAACTCGGAGATGACACCGTAAGGCTCCTGAAAATTGCCGATCTTGAAGAGTTTCTGGACGGAAAGGATCCTTTTGCCGATGTCTCTGAATTTCCCTTCTGGGTCAAGTTATGGGAATCGGCTGTGGCACTGGCCTCGCTACTCCATGATCTCCCCCACGGTAACGGCCGGCGTCTCCTGGAACTGGGGGCAGGTCTCGGCGCGCCCGGACTTGGGGCCGCATTCAACGGCTATGACGTGACCATCACCGATTACGAGGATATCATCCTCGACTTTCAGCGGGTGAGTATTGCTGCCTCGGGTCTTTCCGGACTGGTTCGGTGCGAGATGCTCGATTGGTTAAATCCACCGGAGATGGAACCCTTTGATGTTCTTACGGGTGCGGAAATTCTTTTCAGGGAAGAATTTTTCCAACCGCTTCTGAATATTTTCCTCTCTTTTTTAAAGCCGGACGGGGTGATTTTACTGGCCCATGATTCCGGTCGGCAGAGTCTGCCCAAATTTCTCGAACTGGCCAGGGAACATTTTGTGATCGACGGTAAGGTACGGAGATTCCGTAAAGAACACAAGGATGTGACCATCATCATCAACCGACTGCGAAGAAAATAGTAACGTTCGCAACAAGGTAAGGATTACACCAAAGAGATGATGCTATACCCCGTAAATCTGCAGATTGCCGGTAAACTGTGTCTGGTTATTGGTGGCGGCAAGGTTGGTCTGCGCAAGATCCGTACGTTGCTTTCCTGTGGGGCCAGGGTGATGGTGATCAGCCCTGAGGTGGTTGAAGGCATCGCGCTTTTGGTAACCAAAGGGGAAATCGAGCTGCAGCAACGAGGGTATCGCGAGGGCGATCTGGCTGGTGCGTTTTTGGCCTTTGCCGTGACCAACAATCGCCGAATCCAGGATCAGGTCGCAACCGAAGCTCGGAAGAACGGGGTGTTTCTCAATATCGCCGATGAACCGACTCGCTGCGATTTCCAAGTACCGGCCCAGGTTCGTCGAGGGGAATTGTTACTCACGGTTTCCACTGGCGGAGCCAGTCCGGCCCTTGCCAAATTGATCCGGGAACAGCTTGAAGAACAGTTCGACGGTGAATATGGTAAAGTCATTTCACTCTTTGCTCGGATACGGGATGTTATTGTCGATCGTCCCGGTAATTCAGAGGTCAACAGGGTAATGTTTCAGCGCTTGTTGCAGGCTGGTCTGGTTGACCTTGTTCGCGGCAGCAAATGGGAGCTGGTCGCTGCGCTTCTTCGCAGCGAGTTGCCGGAAGGTATTGACGTCGATGCCTTGATTGGAGCAGTATCGAGTTAAGAAGCAGATGGTACCCAGAAGTTACAGGGTGCAGCAGTCCACAACGAGCTGGAGCACTCTTTATTCAATGATTCATTTGGGAAGATGCCACATATCGTAGGGACCACAGGGTAAAGGGTCGTTTGTATGATGAATGAGATGAGTTATCTGTTCTTTCTGGCGGTACTGGGGACTACCTTGCTCTCCTGTATTCTGTATGTGGTGTTTTTTGTCAGTCAGAATGCTAAGGTGCGGGTAGTGGCCAGAGGTGTGCTGCTGCTTTCCGGTGTCCTGCAGACCCTGTATATCGGCTCGCGCTATTTGATTGCTGGTTACACTCCCATCACGAGTCAGCATGAAGCGGTGGTCTTCTTTGCCTGGGCTGCCACCTGGGCGTATCTCTCTTTTCGCTGGCGCTATACGGTGAAAAATTTTGGTACTTTTGTGGCAATGCTCATCATGTTGCTTTTGCTTGCCGCCTCATTTGCCTCACGCGATATTCTACCATTGAAACCGGTGTTGCAGAGCTGGTGGTTGCCTGTGCACGCCGGGGTCTCGCTTTTTGCCTATGCCTTTTTTTCGCTGGCTTTCTGCGGTGGTCTTATGTACCTGCTCCAGGAACGGGAATTAAAAAGGAAAAAGTTCGGTTATTTCTTTAGCAGGTTGCCATCTCTTGACGCATTAGATCAACTCAACAGTCATTGCCTTGCCGCCGGTTTTGCCTTTCTTACCTTGGGGATCGTTACCGGTTCGCTTTGGACGAGGCAGGCCTGGGGAACCTACTGGCAGTGGCATCCGAAAGAGATATGGTCGATGATCACCTGGTTTGTCTACCTGCTGCAGATCCATCAGCGTTTTACCGCCGGCTGGCGGGGTAAGCGGGCGGCAGTTATGGCTATTGCCGGTTTTGCCATTGTGATATTTACCCTCTGGGGTGTCATGTATCCACTCGGAGGTGTGCAGTCGTATGGGCAGTGACAGCTTTATTCTGCTGGGAGTAAACCATAAGACGACTCCGGTTGAAATCCGCGAAAAGATTGCGCTTTCCGGTGGATATGAGGAGCCGCTTCAGCGTTTGAAAACTATTTCCGGCTGTCGTGAATGTTTCCTTCTTTCCACCTGCAACCGGGTGGAATTGCTGGTGGTGGGCGAACCCGGTCCGGCTATGGAAGAGCAGTTGATACGATTTCTTTTTGGTGAAACCGCAGTTGCAGATGACTGTCGGGGATACATCTATATCTATTCCGGTATTGATGCGGTGAGTCACCTCTTTACCGTCGCGGCAAGCCTTGATTCGCTCATTGTTGGTGAAGCCCAGATTCTCGGTCAGATAAAAGAGGCCTATCGTTACGCCTCATCGTTGCATTGCACCGGGCCACTTTTGAACCGATTGCTGCATAAAACGTTTTCGGTTGCAAAAAGGATCAGGACCGAAACAGGTATTGGTTCTTCCGCTGTCTCTATCAGCTCCGCAGCGGTTGAGCTGGCGAGAAAGATCTTTGGTGATCTACGGGATAAACGGGTACTTCTGGTCGGGGCCGGTGAGATGGCTGAGCTTGCCGCCCAGCATCTGGTTGGGCAGGGAGCCCTTTCGGTAACCGTCGCCAACCGGACCCTGTCCCGGGCGGTGGACCTGGCTAAACGATTTGACGGCCATGCCGTCTCATTTGAAGAGCTGGTTCCCCAGTTGGAACATGCCGATATCATTATCAGCTCCACCGGTGCACCCAACATTATCCTGGAAAAGGACCAGGTTAAACCGGTTATGCGTACCCGTCGCAACAAGCCTCTGTTCTTTATCGATATCGCTGTGCCTCGCGATCTTGATCCCGGCCTCAACGATCTCGAAAACGTCTACCTCTATGATATCGATGACCTGAGTCAGGTGGTGGAGATGAACCGTTCCGAGCGTGACAGAGAGGCAAAAAAAGCGGAACGGATCGTTGAGGAAGAGACTATCAAGTTCCAGCGCTGGCAGGAGGGGATGGCACTCACGCCAACCATTCTGGAACTGCGTGGCAAGGCCGATGAAATCTGTCGGCAGGAACTGGAGAAGACTCTGGGGCGTATGGCCAATCTCACCGCCGGAGAACGGCAGTCGTTTGAGAAAATGGCGGCGGCGATTACTGCGAAAATCCTCCATGATCCTCTGCAGTATCTCAAAGACGACAGTTGTGGAGGTCGTGACAACACCCAGATCAAGGTCGAAACGGTTCGTAATGTCTTTGGTCTCAACAAGAACGAAAGGCAATGAAGCGGGAGACGGAACATATTGACAATGAGTGGTTTGTCGTCCGTCATTCTGGTGAATTGCCGGAGGTCGCGCTCCACTCTTCACTCTATTATCTCACTGAGGCTGAAGATGGTCCCAAGTTGACTTTGGCCGAACATCACTTGCGTGAACTGCAGGCAGCGGCTATGGAGCGCTATCGTGATATTATCCTGCGCGATCTCCTGCCGGAGAACCGCAATACCTCAATGTATCGTGGGGTGAAGCGTGCTATTATCAATTACCAGCGTTACCAGCGTTTTTGCTTGAGGCAGGCGTTGGAGGTGTCGGACGGTTTTATCGACGAGGTAGCTGAAGCGTTCTCCTCCCTGTTGGCGGTTGAGGTGGCGGATGCGAAAGCCAGTGCCTACGAGACGGCGTTGAACTGCAGCTTGAATGAATTACAATCTTTCGCCATGGAGATAGGACTGGCTGTTAATGAACTGCCGAAAGAGCTGGCCGGGATCTGTCCTGTCCCTGATCCCTCAGGTGAGATTGCCATCGTCTGACAGTTCCTTGGGCGCCGGGTATTTTATAGCATTTTTGACAAGTTTCTTTCGGGCGGCGGAGATGGGGTCAATATCGAATGCTGCCGCCACTGTCGATAGATAGATCATGATATCGCCAATCTCCTCTTCGATGTGGGAGCGTGTCTCCTTTGTGACATTTCGGCTTTCTTCCTGTGTCATCCACTGGAAAATCTCTGTAAGCTCAGCGGCTTCTACACTCAGCGCCATGACCAGGTTTTTGGGGCTGTGATACTGCTTCCAGTTACGCCTGGCAATAAATTCCTTGATTTCGGTCTGTAATTGTTTCATGTGAAAGGTGCTCTTTGTCGTGGTATTTGTTACTCGCTTCTGGTATGTCTTTTACGCAACGGCGTAAAGAACTGGCCGGCGTAACCTGCATTCATTCACTCTTCTTTTTTCGATTCTGATCCTATGAAACGTCTTTATCGGTTTGTCCTTTGTACATGTGCCATTGTGTTACTGCTGCAGGCAGGGGTGAGTCCCCTTCATGCCCAGGAAAACGACCAGGTAGACCAGAAACGCAATCGGTTGATCGGGTACATGATCAGCAGGCAGCTTCCGTCTCTCCATTTCAGCGATAAGGTGATGGATGACACCTTGGCTGAGGCAGCCTTTACCCTCTATATCAAACAACTGGATTATCAGAAACGTTTTCTGTTAAAAAAAGATGTCGAGCAATTGACCTCCTTTGCCCTCTACATTGATGACAATCTCAAGCGCGGCAGCATTTCACTGCCCGATGCCGGGTATACCATCATCAATGAGCGTATTGCCCAGGTAGAGAAAATGGTCGGCGAGATCCTGGCCAGCCCTATTGATCCACACACCAAGGGAACCCTTGAGACAGATCCCGATAAGCTCGATTATGTTGCTGATCTCGGTAAGCTGAAAGAGCGTTGGCGGAAGATTCTGCAGATCCAGTTGAACAACCGTTTCCTTGAGCTGCAGGAAGACCAGAAGAAGGACAAAACGAATAAAAGTGATGAGGAGCTTTGGAAAGAAACCTATGAAAAGGTAGCCAAGAGTAATCAAAACTTTTTTCATCGGCTCCATCAGGAGACCCTTCAGGATCATTACGACCGTTTTTTCAACGCTGTCACCCGGGCCTTTGACCCCCATACCAACTATATCCCACCTGCAGACAAGGAGCAGTTTGATATCAGCATGCGCGGCAGCCTTGAGGGTATTGGTGCACTTTTGCGGGAGGATGACGGATTGATCAGGGTCGTGAGGATTATTCCCGGCAGTGCCTCGGCCAAACAGGGCCGGTTGGAGGCGGAAGATGTTATCCTGCAGGTGGCAGAAGGTCCGGCTGAGCCGGTGGATGTCAGCGATATGCGATTGCGGGAAGCTGTCCGCCTGATTCGTGGTCCCAAAGGGTCAGAGGTGCGCTTGACGGTCAGAAAAGCTGATGGTGCTAAAGAGGTAATTCCTATCATCCGTGATGTGGTGGAGATTGAAGAAACCTTTGTGAAAAGCCAGGTGCTGGATGCAGGAGACGGAACCCGAATCGGCTATATCCTCATTCCCAGCTTTTACAGGGATTTTGAAAAAAATGGCCAGGACGGCGGGCGCAGTTCAAGCGAAGATACCCGGGTGGAGCTGGAAAAACTGCTGAAGCAAGGTGTGAAGGGGATCATTCTTGATCTTCGTAACAACGGCGGCGGCGCGCTGGTCGATGCAGTGGAAATTACAGGTCTGTTCATCGATAATGGTCCGGTTGTTACTGTTAAGAACAGTAACGGTGCGGAGCGGATTCTTCGTGATGAGAGCTACGGTGTGGACTATGACGGCCCACTGGTAGTGCTGGTCAATAAATTCTCTGCCTCTGCTTCCGAGATTGTCGCTGGCGCCTTGCAGGATTACGGGCGAGCGGTGATTATCGGTGATGAACATACCCACGGAAAGGGAACGGTTCAGACAATTATCGACCTCAATGAGAATATTCCCCTGCTACAATTGAAGAAGTATGAAGATCTCGGGGCGCTGAAGGTGATGATTCAGAAATTCTACCGGGTTACCGGTGGTTCCACGCAGTACAAAGGAGTCGAACCGGATATCGTGCTGCCGAGCCTGTTCAAGCATATCGAGTCGGGCGAGCGGTATCTCGAGTATTCGCTGCCATGGGATTCCATTGCCTCAGTCGACTACACCCCGTACCGCAAACACCCGAATATTGAAAAACTGAAGAAAAAGAGCCTCGCCAGGGTCAAGAATAACAAGGCATTCCAGATGATCACCGAGGAGTCCGAAAAAGCAGTCAAGCGTAGCAAAGACACCCTGGTATCGATGGATATCGACGACATGCGGGCCAAGTTGGAAGAGGCGCGCAAGGCCAGACAGCATATCGGCGCCTACTATAAAAAATTCCGCGAAGATGAAGGTAGTGACGAGGATTTTGAGGTCGATACAGCCACCCCGGAAGAGAAAAAGAAGGAGTGGGTTGAAGAGGTCAAAGAAGATCCATATGTCCTGGAAGCATCGCAGGTCGTACGCGATATTTTAACTCCTTAAGGATGGTTGTCTTTTCTTGGGGTAGGCTCGGAACAAGACGTTTTTGCGAGACTTTTCACAGGAAAAATACTCTTGAAAAAGCGTATGAAAGATGCTAGAAGTGCGCTTTTGTGAATGGTCATTCAGTGGGACAATTGCGCCTGCTAGGCGGCGGCCATACGTACGGAAGTTGGATTATGAGAGGCCTTGATTAGATGGATCTTGCTGAAGCATTTCGCAATTATCGCGAAACAATTGTAGGTAAATGGGTCGATTACACCCTGTCGACATATACTTCCTCGGATTTTTTCAAACGAGAAAAAGATCAGTTTGCTAACCCGATCGGTGCAAGTGTCCGAGAGGCACTTGATAGCCTTTTTGTCATGATGTCCAAAGGAACAGATCCTGTGGAATTTAAAGGACCGGTCGAGAAAATTATTAAAATTCGCGCTGTCCAGGAGTTTACTCCAGCCCAGGCAGTTGCCCCCCTAAATGCGGTCAAACATATCACCAGGGAAGTTCTTGCCGCAGACAAGGAGAGGGCTGTATTTGTGAAGGACCTTTACGACTTCGAGTTTAATGTCGACCTTGCCGTTCTTGCGGCATTCGATATCTACATGGAGTCGCGTGAACGTTTATACAAAGTACGGATTGCCGAGATCAAATCCGGCAGCCATATCCTTACGGACAGTAAGTGTCCCTCCAAATTATTAAACGAAGAATCACAAGAATTTTTAAAAAGCGTATAAGGTAATTAACTGGTCTCTGCTTGAAAAATAGCTCGGTTTTTCAGGAGGATTCCAAAACAAGTTCAATTGAAGCGAGGTAAGAAATGAAGTATGCCTTATCATTTCTGGCGGTCATTGCGTTAGTATTGATTGCCTGGCTGGGGTCCCAGATACCTGGAATGCCGTACATCTTTGGTGTCGCCTTCCCTTATCTGGCCATCGCGGTCTTCCTGGGTGGTTTTGTCTATCGGGTGGTACAGTGGGCGAAGTCCCCGGTACCGTTCTCGATCCAGACCACCTGCGGACAGGCCAAATCGCTTGATTTCATCAAGCACAACAAGCTCGAGGCACCGCATACGACCGCTCAGGTTGTGGCCCGGATGGCCCTTGAGATCCTGACCTTCCGGTCATTGTTCAGAAACACCCACGCGGAGATGCATCAGGGACCGAAAATCACCTATGAGTCCTCCAAATGGCTCTGGATCTTCGCCCTCATTTTCCACTACTCGTTTCTACTGATCATTCTGCGTCACATGCGGTTGTTCCTGAATCCGGTTCCGTTCTGGGTACAGTGGCTTGAGACCCTTGACGCGCTCTTTCAGGTTGGTGCCCCGACCTGGTATATGAGCGATGTCGGTATCCTGATTGGTGTCGGCTTCCTGTTCGCCCGCCGCCTGACCAACGTCAAGGTTCGCTACATTTCGCTGTTGAACGATTATTTCCCGCTGGTGCTGATCTTTACCATTGCTATTACCGGTATCCTGATGCGGTACTTCCTGCGTACCGATATTGACATCGTCAACATCAAGCAATTGACCGTTGGTCTGGCTGCCCTGCATCCGACTATTGGTTCAGACATTGGTGCCATTTTCTTTATCCATCTCTTTCTTGTGTGCGCACTGCTGGTGTATTTCCCCTACAGCAAATTGATGCATATGGGCGGTGTATTCATGAGTCCGACCCGGAACATGAAAAACAATTCCCGAGAGGTTCGTCACCTTAACCCGTGGAACCCCCGCATCCTGCCGCATTCCTATGCCGGCTATGAGGATGAGTTCCGTGAGTTCATGGTTGATGCCGGCATCCCTGTAGAGAAAGAGTTGCCTCCTCAGAAGGATGAGGAATAACAGACCTTCCAATACTTGCATATAAGGATCAAATAGCGATGTCAGTGCCAAAATTAGAACAACTGTCGAAAAGCGTAGCGCAGGGACCTTCCCTGGCAACAGGAGCTGTGCCGACCCAGGACTGGATGGATATTCCAGCTGTGTTCAAGTCGGGCAACTATGCCTACCCTGCCAAAAAAGATAAAGTTGAATATCTCAACAGCCAGAAAGGGCTGTACTTCCCTAACGCCCGTGAGTGGTCGCCGGAAGATGATGACTGGAAACTGCCGGAAGACTGGAAGAACATTATCTTAAACGGCCTCAAGGAGCGGCTCGATAAATTCCGTTCCCTGAAGATCTTTATGGATTGCTGCGTTCGTTGCGGCGCCTGTGCGGACAAGTGCCACTTCTTCCTTGGTACCGGTGATCCCAAGAATATGCCGGTTCTTCGGGCCGAGTTGCTCCGTTCAGTCTATCGGAACGACTTCACCCTTGGCGGTAAGATTCTCGGCAAAATGGCCGGTGGCCGCGAGATGACCGTCGGTGTCCTCAAAGAGTGGTTCATGTACTCCTACCAGTGCACCGAGTGCCGCCGCTGCTCCGTTTTCTGCCCGTACGGTATCGATACTGCAGAGATCACCATGATGCTGCGCGAGCTGCTGCATCTGGTGGGTGTTGGAATCAACTGGATTCTCGAGCCGGCCTCGAACTCGAACCGCACCGGTAACCACATGGGTCTGCAGCCGCATACCTTTAAGGACAACGTGGAGTTCCTGGTTGACGACGTCGAGAATCTTACCGGTGTCCGTCCTAATATCTCCTTTAACCGTAAGGGCGCGGAGATCCTCTTCATCACTCCTTCCGCCGACGTATTCGCCGAACCCGGTCTCTATACCGCCATGGGCTATATGATCCTCTTTGAGGCGATCGGCTTGGACTATACCTGGTCAACCTACGCTTCCGAGGGTGGCAACTTCGGTCTCTTCACCAACAATGAGACCATGAAGAAGTTAAACGCCAAGATGTATGCCGAAGCCGAACGTCTCGGGGTGAAGTATATCATCGGCGGCGAGTGCGGCCATATGTGGCGTGTACTGCATCAGTACATGGATACCATGAACGGACCCGCCGATTTCCTGGAAGTTCCGGTATCTCCGATCACCGGCACCAAATTCCAGAATGCTGCATCTACTAAAATGGTCCACATCACCGAGTTTACCGCCGACCTCATCAAGCATGGTAAGCTGAAGCTCGACAAGAGCCGCAACAGCCATGTAAAGGCGACCTTCCATGACTCCTGCAACACCTCCCGCGCCATGGGGCTCCTTGACGAGCCGCGTTATGTGCTCGACCATGTCGTTGATAATTGGGTGGAAATGCCGGAGAATACCATCCGCGAGCAGACATTCTGCTGTGGCTCTGGTACCGGTTTGAACACTGATGAGATTATGGAACTCAGGATGCGTTCGGGCTATCCGCGTGCCAATGCCGTGCAGTATGTACGCGACAAGTTCGACGTCAACACCCTGGCTTGCGTCTGCGCCATCGATCGTGCAACCCTGACCTCCCTCAATAACTACTGGACCCCTGAAGTTACCGTTTGCGGCCTGACAGAACTTGTCGGCAACGCAATTGTCCAGGAAAATGAGGGCGAAAACAGGGCAGTGCTCGACGAGGGCCTGCGCACCATGGTGTGATCAATCCTGACCAGAATAGAGGAGTATGACTCATGTACAATAAACGAACTGTTATACCGGGACTTGCAATATTTGTCCTCTTCGTCACGCTGCCGCTCTGGTACAACGGATTATCGGCTGGCCCGATACCCAAACCTGAGTTGCCGCCTAATGGCACCAAAGAATGTGTGGCTCCCGCTTCTGAAATGCGTGACAACCACATGGTATTGTTGAACGAATGGCGAGACAGCGTCCTTCGCGAGAGCGGAAGGTCGTCTGTGTCTGTCGGCGGCAAGGAATATCCGAAGGCGCTGCAGCTGGCCTGTATGGAATGTCATTCCAACAAAGAAAAATTTTGTGACGACTGCCATACCTATGCATCCGTTAAACCATACTGCTGGGACTGCCACTTGACACCTGTCGAGGCAGCATCGAAGAAGGAGACGCACTAATGGATAATCAAAGAAGAAAATTCCTGAAGATGGCCGGTGCGACTGCACTTGCCGGAATCAGCGCCCCTGCGGTTGTCAAGTTGACAGCATCTCCTGCACTTGCTTCCTCTGCACCGGCAGGACATGGGGCCGCTACACAAGATTCTCATGCTCAGCCTGCTGCCCATGGCGAAGAGGCTCCCAAAGGCGTACGCCTCGGGCTGCTGATAGATATGCGGAAACTCTACGGCAAGCCGGAGTTGATGGACAAGGCCATCGCGGCCTGTAACAAGGTTCATAATATACCTCATTACGACGATAGGAAGAATGAGATCAAGTGGATCTGGAAGACACCGTTTGAGAATGCCTTCGTGGATCAATCCGTCTATCACTCTTCAAAAGAGACCAAGGAAAACGATTTCCTCGTTCTCTGTAATCACTGTGACGAGCCTCCCTGTGTCAGGGTTTGCCCGACGAAGGCCACTTTCCGGGATGAGAAAAACGGCATCGTGGCCATGGACTACCACCGTTGCATCGGCTGTCGGTTCTGTATGATGGGGTGCCCTTATGGTGCAAGGAGTTTCAACTGGTTCGACCCTCGCGATAATATCAAGGAATACAATCCAAAATTCCCCACCCGTATGCGCGGTGTTGTCGAGAAATGCAATTTCTGCGGAGAGCGGCTGGCAGAGGGGTTAGAACCCGCCTGTCTGGAAGCCATCAAGGAGACCGGAGCAATTGTCTTTGGAGATATCAATGATCCGAACTCCGAGATCAGCCAGGTCCTTGCCAAGGAGCATACGATCCAGAGGAATTCGTCTCTTGGAACCAAACCGTCAGTCTTTTACATAGTGTGAGGTCGTCATGATTGAAAAAGCATTGAAGGGCAACTCAGCCTACTGGATGTGGCTTGCTTTTCTGAGCGCATTCATCGCAGTCGGAGCCATCTGTTATCTGCGACAGTTTTTCATTGGTATGGGATTGACCGGTATGGGACGCGATCTTTCCTGGGGTCTCTATATCTCTCAGTTCACCTTTCTGGTTGGTGTTGCGGCGGGAGGGTTGATGCTCGTTCTGCCGTACTACATCCATAACTACAAGGTATTTGGCCGGATCACCATTCTTGGTGAATTTCTGGCAATAGCCGCCTTGATCATGTGTCTGATGTTCATTATGGCTGATATCGGTCAACCTCTGCGCGGTCTGAACATGATCCTGCATCCGACCCCCAATTCCATGCTTTTCTGGGATATGGTGGTGCTGCTCGGCTATCTCTCCTTGAACCTTATCTGTGGCTGGGTCATTCTGACTGCGGAGAAAAAACAGGTGAAGCCGCCCAAATGGGTTTATATCTTTGTCTATATATCTATACCGTTTGCCGTCTCCATCCATACCGTCACCGCTATGCTCTACTGCGGTCTGCCAGGGCGGCACTTCTGGTTGTCAGCCATTACCGCACCGCGCTTTCTTGCTTCAGCGTTTGCGGCTGGACCAGCACTGATTGTTATTTTCTGTCTTATCATGAAGCGGGTTGCCAATTTTGACGCCGGCAAAGAGGCGATCAATAAACTGACCACCATCATCATGTATGCTGCCCTGATCAACGCCTTCTTTGTCTGTCTTGAGTTCTTTGTTGGCTGGTATTCAAATATCCCCGGTCATAAACATGCGCTTGAGTACCTGTTCTTCGGGCTTGAGCACGGTGGTCATGTGTACAACAATTTAGTACCGTTCATGTGGACCTCGGTCTTCCTCTGTTTCGGCGGTTTGCTGCTGTTTGGTTACATGAAGATCGCCAAGATAGACAACGATCTGCTGGTTGGCCTCGGCTGTTTAGCAATCTTCATTGCCCTGTGGCTTGATAAAGGCCTCGGCTTTGTTTTTGGTGGTCTTGCGGTCAACCCGCTGAATGAGGTCACCGAGTACTATCCGACGGCGAACGAGATTGGTATTACGCTGGGCATCTGGGCGTTCGGATTTGCACTGGTCACTATCCTCTACAAGGTTGCGATTAAAGTAGAGCAGGAAGTTGAAGGTCATTAAGTCGTTTTTGAAATGAAAAAAGCCTCCGTGAAAGCGGAGGCTTTTTTTTGCCCTTTTGTCTCAAAAGATGTGCAAAATGTGCAAAATAGCAAACGATCAGTTGATAAATGATAGGCCAGCCAACACCAAACGAGTATTGATTGTCTATTATTCGTTTTCAGGGCAGACGCAGCTCCTTTTGCAGCGAATGGGGGCGGCAATGCGTGAGTGCGGTGTTGAAGTGGAAATCGAAAGGTTACAGCTGGTTGAGCCTATCCAGTTTCCTTTTGCCACATGGCTTCAGATGTCACGGGTCATGGTGTATTCTTTTTTCCGTTGGCGTGTGCCGATTCAACCTGTTGATCATCTACTGAATCAGGAGTGGGATCTGGTGATCCTGGCTGGCCCAACGTGGTCCTATAACCCCTCCGGTCCCATGCTGTATTTTCTTGATCAGTATGGTGCACAACTCGTAAACGGCACAAGAGTCATGCCGCTTATCTCGTGTCGGTCATATTGGCGCACCCATTACTGGGGAATCTCCCGCATTCTGAAAAAACTTGGAGCGGAGGTGATGGAGCCGATTATTTACCTGCATTCAGCAAATGAACCGTGGCGGACTATAGGGTTGTTCCTGCAGCTGGTAGGGCGACTCCCGAGGCTGGAAACTTCATGGTTCCGAAAGCGGTATCCACGTTATGGACATAGCCGCGAGCAGTGGCAGGACGCAGCAGAGCAGGGCAGGAAGATTGCGAGGATGCTGCTAGAAGAGTAGTTGTGTGTGGAAGACGCATGTGGTCTTTTACGGCCATTGCCCTTGCAGGTAGAGGTTGAAATAGAAAATGATCCATTTGGAAAAAAACATATAGGCAATACCTGCCAGGGACAGAAACGGTCCGAATGGAATTCTGGTCTGGCCCCCTTTTTTCTGCACGCTCATGGCCAAAAGGCCCACAACAGAGCCGGTCAGGGAGCTGGCAAAGACGATAAACGGCAGTGACTGCCAGCCTAAAAATGCCCCCAGCATGGCGAGGAGTTTGATATCGCCGCCTCCCATTCCATCTTGTTTGCGCCAGAGAAAATAGAGCATCGCAACCGCATAGAGGATGCCACCACCGACGACGATTCCGATTAGGGAATCGAGCCAACCGACATAGGGGTTCACGAAAGAAAACAGGAATCCGAGGACAATCCCGGGCAGACTGATGACATCCGGAATGATCTGCAGGTGAATATCGATAAAGATGACAACAAGCAGTGCGGCGGTGAAGAGAAAATAACCTGCCGTCACCAATGAAAGGCCGAATTGGTTCACCAGGGCCATCGTCAGTACAGCCATCAGCAGTTCAACAACAGGATACTGCAGAGAAATAGATGTTTTACAGTGCCGGCATTTTCCGAGTTGGACAATATAGCTGAGAACAGGTATATTCTCATACCATGCCAGCGGATGTTCGCATTTAGGGCAATGGGAGGCGGGAAATACGATAGAAGCATCCTCTCGCGGAAGCCGCAGGATTACCACATTCAGAAAACTTCCCACAATGGCACCGAAAAGTGCCGAAAATACGAGTATAAGCGGTTCTGCCGCAACCATCCGCAGCCTCATTCAAAGAAAAATCTGTCGCTGTAGACCTTAACTCCAGCCGAAAGTACTAACGTAACTATGCCACAATATCAGGAAAAAACAATAGTTACCCGTGTTGAGCAACTCTCTTGCGAAAACGTTCGCATTACATTGAAAGCTCCTGAAATAGCGAGCTGTTGCAAACCGGGTCAGTTCGTCATGATCAGAACCTCAGTTGGAAAAGACCCGCTCTTACGCAGGCCGTTCTCCATTCACCAGGCTGACGCCAGTGGCCATATCCAGATCTATTTCAAGATCGTAGGACGTGGCACAGAGATTCTTGCCCATGTTCGGGTAAACGAGGAAATCTCGGTTTTTGGTCCGTTAGGCCGGGGCTTTACCATTGATGAAAATCTCCCTACCTGCATCATCGGAGGCGGACTTGGTATAGCTCCACTGCTTTTTTTGGCCAAAGAGATCTGTAGAAGGAAAAAAAAGAACTGCGGACCAGATCTCATTATTTTGGGAGGTCGAACTCTTGATGAGGTAGAGCCTCTCGTGAACGACTTTCGAGAGGTCGGCATCAGGACGCTGGCTACCACCGATGATGGTTCATATGGCGAGAAAGGTTTTGTTACCGATGTGTTGAAAAGTGTCGAACTCGCACCCAATACCCAGGTTTATGCCTGCGGACCTGAGCCGATGATGGCGGCAATTAACGACTTCTGTCTTGCTGAAGGGTTGAGGTGCCAGGTTTCGGTCGAATCGGTTATGGCCTGTGGCATGGGTGCCTGCCTTGGCTGCAACCGACCGGTTGGTGATGGAAAATATGTGCATGTCTGTATGGACGGACCGGTTTTTGAGGCAAAGGAGCTGAAATGGAATTTGTAAAAGAAAACCATTCCGGGCCTGATCTCAGGGTTAAAATTGGCAGCCTCCATCTGGCCAACCCTGTTATGACCGCCTCCGGTACTTTCGGTTATGCTCGTGAGTTTGAGAACCTGATGAATCTGCACAGGCTTGGGGCAGTTATAGTCAAGGGTATCTCCCTTTTTCCCCGGCCCGGTAATCCACCGCCTCGTATCGTTGAGACCGCCTGCGGCATGTTAAATGCTATTGGTCTGCAGAATGTTGGTGTTGAGCGGTTCATTAAAGAGAAGATGCCGTATCTGGACGGACTCAATGTGCCGGTCATTGTCAATATCCTCGGTGGCTCGATCGAAGAGTACCGTGAAATCACTAAACGCCTTGAGGGTGTTCCCGGTGTGGCAGGAATTGAAGTAAACATATCGTGCCCGAATGTAAAGGAAGGTGGAGTTGCCTTTGGCGGTGATCCGCAGATGGCTGCAGCAGTCACTACAGCGGTAAAAGAGAGTTGTTCAGTGCCGGTTATTGTCAAACTCTCGCCAAATGTCACCGATATCGGCTTGATGGCACGGGCCGTCGAGGATGGGGGGGCGGATTCTGTCTCGCTCATCAATACCCTTATCGGCATGGCCATCAATTTGAAGACCAAACGTCCCGAGCTTGCTAATATCATTGGCGGTCTTTCCGGGCCGGCTATTAAACCGGTTGCGCTCAGGATGGTCTACGAAGTGGCGCGCTCGGTCAAAATCCCTATTATCGGTATCGGTGGTATTGAAACCGCTGAGGATGCGTTAGAATTCATGTTGGCAGGCGCTACCGCTGTACAGGTTGGGACAGCCAACTTCGTCAATCCTCGTGCCAGTGAAGAGGTTGTCGAGGGGATTAGCCGTTATGTACAAGAGGAAAAACTGCATTCTGTGCGGGAGATGATCGGCGCACTCAAGCTTGACCCTCTTCGAAATCATTAAGACGCTATGGCTATAACGGAACAGGGATTGATATGTGTAGCGATTGGCCTTGAGCGGGTTGAGGATGCACTTGCCGCCGCCAGGCAGGTTGCTGAAATGGCTGACGTCATCGAAATTCGCCTGGACGCATTGACCGTACCTGCGGTTGAGCCCTTTACCAGTGGACTTTCCAGTCGGTTGCTGTTCACCAACCGCCCGGTCTGGGAGGGTGGACAATATAACGGTACGGAAGAGGAGCGCATTGCTCTCCTGGTTCAGGCCGCCCGGCAGCAGGCCGCATTTGTCGATCTTGAACTGCTTGCACCCCAAGCCTCATTTACGCAATTGAAATCTGCTCTTAAAGGCAGCCGGACCAGGTTGATTGTCTCCAATCATAATTTTCAGACCACACCTTCACGCTCTGAGCTACTGGAGACCCTCAGTGGGATGAAAGAGCGGGGAGCGGATGTAGGTAAAATCATTACTACAGCCAATAACTATCAAGATGTCCTCAGAGTCATGCAATTGCAGGAAGATGCCGCAGCAATGGACTTGCCGCTGATCGCCTTCTGTATGGGAAGGGCCGGAGTTATTAGTCGCGTAGCTACACTTGAGCTTGGCGGGTTTATGACCTACTGCACGGTGAGCAGCGAAGAGGCAACAGCACCCGGCCAGATTCCAGTGAGTACGATGCGAGACGTTGTCCGGATGTTGTTCCCACTTTGATACTGGGAAACGAGGATATTGTAATGAGGATTGACGGCTCAACAAAAGTTTATGGGATCATCGGTAACCCGGTAAGTCACTCCAAAAGTCCGGTGATGCATAACAGCGGCTTTGTTGCGCTTGGAGAAAACCGGGTGTATATCCCGCTTCCGGTATCTGATGTCGAAGCCGGTCTGACCGGCATGCGTGGGCTTGGCCTTTGGGGTGCGAGCGTGACCATCCCACACAAGGAGGCGGTCATTTCGCTTTTGGATAAGGTCGATCCGGTTGCTTTACGGATTGGGGCAGTCAACACCATCAATGTTATCGAGACCTCCGAAGGGCGTAAGCTCCATGGTTCGAATACCGACTGGCTTGGCTCGAACAGGGCGCTGGCTGAAAAGACTGATCTGGCAGCCAAAAAGGTTGTGGTTCTTGGCGCAGGTGGATCAGCGCGGGCGATTGGTTTCGGCCTTTTGGAGGCTGGCGCGGAAGTTGTGCTCTGCAGTCGAACCGAGCAGCGCGGGCGGGCTCTTGCCGCCGATTTGGGCTGTATATGGTATTCCCTCGATCATGTAGACAACTTGTCTGGAGATATACTTGTCAACGCCACATCAGTTGGTATGCAGCCCCATGTTGACAAGACCTTGATCACCAAGAATTCTTTAGCTTGCTATACAGTGGTAATGGATATTGTCTACGCACCGCTAGCCACCCGGCTGCTGCAAGAGGCGGCAGCCATGGGCTGTATCACGGTCAACGGGCTGGAGATGTTACTTTACCAAGGCGTTGCACAGTTTGAATTATGGACAGGAAAAGAGGCACCGGTAGATGTTATGCGTAGAGCACTACTTGAGGCTACGGGCAACCTGTAACGATATTTTTTTTGTAAATAGTGCGGACAAAGGCGTACCCGGCCGCTGTCTGTGTATGGCGTTTTTGTGAGGAGAACATGATTGAGATTACCCCGGTTGGAAAATTAGATACCACCCTGGCCGTGCCGGGATCAAAAAGCCTTACCCAGCGGGCGTTGATTGCGGCTTCTCTGGCCGACGGGACCAGTCGGCTTATCGGGCCGCTTGCAAGTGAAGATACTGAGTACTCATCCGGAGCCTTAGCCCAGATGGGGATGGATATAGAAAAAGGAACCGATGCCTGGATTGTTAAAGGGCAGGGCGGCAAGATCAATCCAACTGCTGAACCTATTTTTCTCGGTAATAACGGAACTGCAACCCGGTTTTTGACTTCAGTGGCTGCTCTTGGCAACAGCCCTTATCTCATCGATGGTGACAAGCGAATGCATGAGCGGCCCATTGGCCCTTTGATGCAGGCTTTGCAGGGGTGGGGTGTCGATATCAGTTCTGTGAAAGGTACAGGTTGTCCACCGCTCTCCATCAATGCAGGAGGCTTGCAGGGTGGTGAGACGGTTCTACCTGAGGGCAAGAGTAGCCAGTATCTTAGCTCGTTGTTGCTGGTGGCCCCCTATGCTCGAAAGGCGGCGACCTTGCGCGTGGAAGGGGAGGTGTTGTCTAAACCCTATGTAGCGATGACGCTCGCGGTAATGGCGGAATTCGGCATCTGGGTCGATGCCGCAAAGGATTACAGTACTTTTACTGTCCCTCAAGGATGTTACAAAGCACGAGAATATTCTATCGAGGGCGATGCTTCCAATGCGTCATATTTCTGGGCTGCGGCTGCTGTTTGTGGTGGAAAGGTGACAGTGAGTAATGTACCGGTTCCTTCATTGCAGGGTGACGCTATGCTGGTGCCGCTGTTGGGACGAATGGGCTGTGAGGTGACCCGTGAAGGTAATGGTATTACTGTCGCGGCCTCACGCCCGCTGGAGGGCATTACCGTTGATATGGGCGACATGCCTGATGTGGTGCCGACGCTGGCTGTTGTTGCTGCCTTTGCCGAAGGAGTGACGAAAATCACCAATATTGCCCACCTGCGAATCAAAGAGTGTGACCGACTGAGTGCGGTTGTCACGGAATTGACCAAGATGGGCGCCAAGGTTGAGGAGTTTCCTGACGCTATGATTATCCATGGCGATAGCGGCAGAGGAATCCATGGCGCAGAGATCGAGACATACAAGGATCATCGAATGGCCATGTGTTTTGCTGTAGCCGGACTGCGGGTTCCCGGTGTACGCATCACTGGTGAGGGATGTGTTGCCAAGTCCTTCCCCGATTTCTGGGAGCGTTTTGCTCTGCTGAAATAGTGGGTCTGGGTCGGGGGGGCAATGGAACGAAAGGGGCTTTTGCTTGTATGGCAAAGCCCCTTTCGTGTTTTTTACATGTTTTCTTCGTGTGTATTGTGTCTTTGGGTCAGTAAGGTAATACTGCCATGATCTCTATCATTTTTTCACAAAGAAATACAGGCGGCCTGCTTGTTTCATGTTGCCTGCCGCAATTTCGGCAAACGGACCATTGCCCCAGAACAGGTCTACCCTGCCGGGCCCTTTGATTGCGGCGCCACTGTCTTGAGGCAGGACAAAGCGCCTGCTGATCTGCCAATCGACTATTATCCCTTGCTTGTTGATGACCGGGATCGATGTTTCCAGCCAGCCAAAAAGAGTGTCCGGTAAGGCTTTTCGGTCGATGGCAATGGACCGGCCTGCGGTCAGAGGTCGGCCGAGACTGCCTTTGGGTGGCTCATCGCTACCCCAACGGAAAAAGATATAGCGTGGGTTCTGGTTGAGCACTCGCTGTTCATCCTCAGGGTGCTGTTCGAGGTAACGGCGGATGGCTGGAATCGAACTTTGTTGCAGTGTCAGCTTGCCTTCATCAACCAGTAGCTTTCCGATACTTTTGTAGTCATGACCGTTGTGAGCACTAAACCGTACTGATCGCTCACTGTTGTCAGGGAGCAGCACCCTGCCGGACCCCTGGACATGCAGCAGGAACGCATCCAGCGGATCCTTGAGGTAGACCAGTTCGTTCCCCTTGAGTGGTTGATTTGCACTGTCAATTTCTGCCCGGGTCCAGAAAGGGCGGAGTTTGCCGTCGTTGCCGATTCTTCCCACTTTCTTTTTCCCGGTTTTGGGATCTTTCGTGGTGATCAGAGATTTCGGTGCCCTATAGAGAGGATAGATATAGGGCGGTCGTCGTTTGAGGCTACCGGCAATGAGTGGCTCGTAATAACCGGTGACGAGCATTTCGCCATTGCGGCTCCGCCGGCCTTCCGCTTGAATGACGGTGAAATTTTTTCGTAGTTGTTCGCTGAATGCTTCCTGCCCGAGGTCCTGTTCAAGCAGATCGATAAATGATTCCATGGAATCGAGCAGGCGATCGCGTGAATAACGGGTGCCGTTGATGTTCGTTTGATGGGATTTCGGTAGTTTTGCCAGATAGCCGGTGTGGATGCGCGCACATTCGAGAAGGTTCGCCCGGTCGCCATCGTCTAGAAAGATCGGGAGGTCATCATCCGGTTCTATTGCCTGGATGTATGGCTGTGACATGGCGCAGCCGGCCAGCAGTAGAATCGTCAGCAGTTGAGTCAGAAGATTGCAGCGAAAAGAGAAAATCATGACCATTCCGGTCTTGAAATGGTAAAGGAGACCGGTGGGGTGCTGGTAACGTAACATCTTCAGGGGTAAATCGTGTTGAAGGCAGCTAAAAAGTCTTCAATCTGGTCGGCAGGCATATAGTTAATACCGGCAGAGGCGGCCCGTCCGCCGCCTGACGGAAATTTCTTACAGAGAGTGGCTGCATCGCGACGATCATTTAACGGCGCGCGAACACTAATACGCAGAGTGCCGTCTCGATTCTCAGTGATCAATGCATGGGCGGAGTCGGCCTTTTCCCTGGCTTTCAGGTTTGCGAAAACACCGGCCACCCGGCGGCCCCAGGGAGCATCTGGAAAAAAGTACACCCTGTTCTTGCCTTTATTGGGATATTCGGCGACAGCGAGCGCCAGCTCCATGTCTTCTTGAAATCCTTTGCGAAGCTGGACGAGTTCCGATGATTCCTGAAAAAATAATAGAGGATTAGCAAAAGGGACCACAGCATCATAGAGTTCAAGCGGGTGAAAATGCAGGTCGTCGATCGTTGCGCCATAGCCATTATAGTTGAGCAACTCACCAATCTCTCGTAGCTGGTCTGTTTCGGTTTCGCTCAAAGAGCATGAGGCGGCAATTTTTCTGGCCTTGGTATGCAGGTTGTCGCCAAAAGCTCCGCAGATTGCCCAGCGCGCATACTTGCCCTTTAATGCTTCGTTCACGAGCAGTGAAGTGCACGTGTCGGCTGAAAGAACAATACTGGCCGTGAGGAGATCGGTTTTCGGGATGGGATCGGCGCTATGGTGGTCGAAATAAGTGATAGTATTGTTGCGGGCCAGAAGCTGCAAAAGCGGCTCCCGGTTGCTGTCAAGTGAGACATCAAGAACTGTCAAGGTCGCATCGCAGATTGAGGCGAGCTCCGGGCGCCCAAGCAACACTATGTCTCGTTTTACACCGCTGATTCGGGTTGCGTCGGGCCGGGGATCCGCAAGCCGCAATTGATGCAGGGCACAGATGCCGTCTGCATCGCCATTGAATATATCGTAATGCATGTTGTGTTGTTCCATTGGCAGAATCATTTGGGCCATCACAGGCCGGTACCGAGTGAGCCACCAATGTTGGCAAGGTTGAAGATAATCATATACCGCGTATCTGACGGGGTGTACTCCGTCTGGAATTCAACAGACCAACAGGGCGCAGTGTACAGTAGAGCAAGTTTCGCATCGTTGGTCTCATCTTCAGCTATTGAATGCTCTACTTCGATTCGTGTGTACCATTGTGGCAGCAACCTGGCGCGGGTGGTGAAGTTTATCTGGTCGATTTTGCTCGAAACCTCATCGGTGTTATTATAGCTGTAGTCGATGGAGAAATAATCACCACGTGAGTTGGTGTAAGCACCTAAAAAGCTGTGAAGAACAAAGCCTTCTCCATATACGTTGTAGTCGGTCTCGTATTCGACAAACAATTTAGGGATAGGGATGAGGCGTAACCGGAGATTGACCTCGGTGAAATCATCTTCAGCATCACTCAATAAATCATAGCCCTGGGATATCTTTACATAACCGATGTCTCGCTCAACATCGTTGAACATGCCGCTGAAAAAGTTGTCAAAGCCATAGGTGATAAGGCTTTCATCATCGATCCTGTCAACACTGTCGAAATCGGGCAGGTCATCCTGATCGACATCGGGAATATAGTTATATCGAACGTAGGGGCGCAACCGGTGATCGAGGCTGTCTCCATCTGAGAAACCAAATGTTCGCATCAGGGGACTGGCAACTTCCAGCTCAAAATCGCCGAGGAATCGATTCTGGGTGTCGTCATTGTCCCAGACCCCGTCACCATATGTCTCGACCTTGTAAAAAGTATTCCGCACTCCCGCTTCAGCTCTTGATTCCAGGTAGGGCGAAAGGGGAATGGATGTGCTGAGACTCGGATGGAGATCGATGCGGTTACCTCCTATGCCGTCTTCTCGCCAATAGTTGACATAGTCGGTGACCCAGTTGAACGAAAAGCTGCTTGAACCGATAGGGCGAACACCAGAGAAGTTTACTTGCGGCAGGGTCCAGAGCGGGTCTTCCTGACTTGCTTTTTTGGCATCGGTGCGTACATCGTTATAACCTAATAGATTGGCCTGCAGTGACATGCCATCCCAGCTTTTTAAAGCTGTCATGAGGTTCTGGCGGGTATCTTCGGTCTTGTTGTCAAACCCTCTGCCGAAGTCGTGCAGGTAACGGTCATCGCTCTTGGAAAAGCCGGTATAACCGCTGTTGAATTCAGTGAGATAGTCGCGATCGGAGACGATGTCGATATCGAGACGGGTCTGCCAGTCGGCGATATCCTGGTCAGCCTTGCCTCGAACCCAGTAGCGGTCGCTGTTGGTGTGAGTGAAATCGGTGTCCTTGTAGTAACTGGAGTTGAGGTCACCATCGGAAAGACTGTCATCAAGATAGCTGGCCGTAAATGTCCCCCGTGATGTTTCATCGAGGACGTAACGAAATTCGGCTCCTGGCATAAATCCCCGGTCAACATAAAACTCAGGGAAAATGGTAACATCCATGGAATCCGAGAGATTCCAGAAGAAGGGGAGGTTTGCCCCGAAACCACCGGTGCTCGATTGGTGAATCTCAGGCAGGAGCAGACCGGACTGGCGGGTATTTTTCACCGGTATGATCATGTATGGGGAATAGAAAACAGGAACACCCTTGATGTTGAAGGTCGCATGCTTCATGACCGCGTAACCACCTTCGGTGACTGTAGTATCGGCACTGGCGATGCTCCAGGGTGGTGTTTTGCCGGTTTCAACTTTACAGGTGACGGCCCAGCCATCGACAACATGATAGGTGGTCAGGCCTGTCTTTTCGATGGTCTTGCCCTCAAGATGGAGCTTATCTTCTTTGTGGATAATGACGGCATCGGTGAAGGAGCCGGTCTCGGTGTTCATGTCTACCCTGGCACCGTCAGCCATCAATGTGTCGTCTTTACCGACAATTTTGACATTACCCCTGGCTTTGATCAGCTTTTGATCCACATCGTAACTGAGCCAGTCGGCTTCGATTACCACATCTGTCCGATACCTGTCTTCGCTTATCTGTTCATCGACCTGGCCTGCGGTGATGTCTTTTGGAGGTTCAGTTTCGCCGAGGAGGCTGGCCCACTGCGATTGCTGTTCTGCAGATGGTTTGACTCTCGGTGGAAGTTTAACCCGCTTTTCAAGAACTATGCTACCTTCGGCAACGATACTGCTGGGGTTGTCATAGCGGATTATCCGGTCCGCGGTAATATTCCATTCGGAGGTGGCAACCGACTCAGCCCTGCAAACTATGGCTGAACCAATCAGCGACATGAGAACAAAGGAGGTGCAAAGATATTTAGTCGATTGGGTAAAAAGCCGGGTAGACCGACATTCAATTTCTGTAACTCGATGAATTGCCGTGCTCGGCGCGCAGGCGTTTCGACTTTTAGCGAGTTTTTGGAATTTTGTTCCTGTGCGTTGTCCCGGGCAGGATGTCACGGTTTGCTCCTTGGTTCATACCCGCAAACGATTAAACAAAAGCTTTGCGGGTGTTGGTCAATATATATTGCTCTGCAGCATCCTCAAAGAATGGATAACCGGCAGATATTGGTCTCTGATTCAAGGTGTTGAGTCTACGTTTCTCCACGGTCAGTGTCAAGTTTAAAGTCGGAGAAATCCCTTGATTATGAAGGGAAATTGTCTTATTTTCACGAAGGTACTCATCCTCTGGAACGTTTTAGGACGTGTTTTGGGAAAGCATCTTTTTCTGTGGTGATTTCTGATGCACATCATACTCCGTTGTTGCATTGTTGGGGGATGAAAGAGTATTATCTATACCTCTCTAACTGAGAAGGTTCCCCGTGAGGGTGAACAATGAAAAATGAGAAATCTCTCGGCAATATTCTTGCTGCTTGGGCTCGAGGAGTGGGCCTGACAAGAAGTTACCGAAAGTATAGAAGTACCACCGGGAGCGAATAAGGGTGCAGGTGACGGCAGGATGGTCCCCGCTCTCCCGGGAGGAGCAAAGAGCTCCTCAAATTTTTAAATTTGGAGGCAGGTTGTACCTGTCACGTCGATTCCTTTCCAAACTCCTCTGGTATCACCACAACGGTGACAACCAGCGGATCAAGTATGTAACGTATTAATTGTGCTGGTTATCCTGATAACTCGATCTGTGTGATGTGTCCATCCCGCAGCGGGGCTTTAGGGGAAAATACTTGCACATTTGAGACGCTTCGCTTGAATGACGTGACCGGATGATCGCCGGAAGACGTGGCTTTGTTGGCTTACCACCGGAGCTGCGAAGAAAAAAGTGTTCTGCAATTGTTGCTTCAACGGAGGAGATCCTCGTCTGTTTGAGGTGCAGTTTCAGGAAATGTTAGTGGAGTGTTGCTGCCGTATTGGGCAGTTCTGCTCTACTTAAAGGAAACTCATGGTAGAAGAAAAGAAGAACGAAGAAAAAAAAGCGAGTGCAACCAAAAAAGCAACAACAGGCGCCTGGTGGAAAAGTACAGTTGCCGAGGAGCAAGTAGAGCAAACCTCGCTACCTTCTCAACAGGTGTCAGCTGAACCAGCTGAAAAGACCCAAGCTGAACCCGCGGCGAAAAAAACACCCCGTAAGCGAACGCCCAAAAAGAGCACGGCAAAGAGTGATGAGGTACTGGCGGAGACTCCGTCTGATGACGCCGTAGCGACTTCTCCAAAACCGCGAAAGCGAGCCCCGCGTAAAAAGAAAGCAGTTGTTGAGTCTGATACGGCTAGCAGTACAGCTACAGCGCCAGAAACTGATAGTGGTGTTGATAATACCGCTGTTGTCGGGATTAAGGAGACTCCTAACGGCGAAGTTGCTCTATCTGTCGAACAGCCGAAAGAAACTGCGCCATCCTCGATGTCGGAGGCTAAACCACAAGAGGGGACGGAAGGCGCACCGGATCCAGCGGCTGTTCCGAAGAAACCAGCAAGAAAGCGACCAGCTCGCAAGAAAAAGCCTGTCGCAGAAGCTGCTCCCGCGGTGGCAGCAGAGACTACCGCTGAAGCAGCGACCACTGCCGTTGCCGAAGAATCTGATATCATCGCTCCGAGTGAAGGAGACGCTGACGGAAACCGGACAGAAGAAGAACAGTCTGAGAAGCCGAAACGTCCATCAAGAAAGCGCCCCAACCGCAGGAAGAAAAATAGTGTTGCGGCAGCTGCAGAAACAACCCCTGTCGAAACTTCGCCTGACCATGTTGTTGAAACCTCCTCGGCTCAGGAGGAGGTGGCTGAAGTTACTGTTGACGAAGAGGGCACCGGTGAGGGTGCAACAGAGGATGGTGGCCAGGAACGAAAAAAACGTCGTTCCTCAAGTCGCAGATCGCGGGGGCGTCGGAAGAAGAATCCTCAACCGCAGGCCGAAACTCCTGCACCGCTTGAAGCAGAAGAGCCCGTTGAAGACGAAGATGAGTATCTCGATATTGAGGACGATGACGATTTCGACGATGATGACGATTTCGATGAGCGTCCAGGTCGCACCCAGCGTGAGGCCGATCGGTCCGAAATGGGGGGTGACGCGAGTGGTGTAGAAATCCCCGAGCTGCCAGATGACGAGCCGGAGGATGAAAAGGAAAATGTTGTACTCAAGCTCCTGATCAATGCCGAGGAGCCCGAAGAGTGCCGTTTGGCGCTCTTGGCCAACGGCAGGCTTGAGTCTATTCACGTTTCCACCATCAACCGTGCCCAGACCAAGAACAATATCTACAAAGCGCGAATTGTGGCCATCGAGCCTAACCTGCAGGCGGCCTTCGTAGATTACGGTACCGAGAAAAACGGTTTTCTGCCTTTCAGTGAGATTCATCCCGAATATTATAAAGAGGATCTGAGCGAAGAAATTCGTCGCCATGTGGAGAATCACCACTGGAAAAAACTGAGTATTATTGATGTGGTGGATAAGGGCCAGGATGTGATGGTCCAGGTGGTGAAGGAAGAGGTTGGCAAAAAAGGCGCGAACATGACCACTTACCTCTCTCTGCCGGGACGAAGTGTTGTACTCATGCCAGGTTCCGACTCATCCGGCATCAGCCGAAAGATCTCCGGTGAGGAACGCCGTGCGCAACTGCGTACTGCAATGAATTCATTGGGGATTCCGGAAGGTATTGGCTGGATTGTTCGGACTGCCAGCGCCGATATCACCAAATCTGCCTTAGCTCGCGACGTAGGCTATCTGCTGCGTCTCTGGGAGGAGATCAAGAAAAAAGCCCAGGACATGGACGGGGTGGGACAGGTGTATGAAGACCACCAGTCTGTCCTGCGATTCTTGCGTGAGCATTTTGATCCCGCCATCGAGGAAATTCTGGTGGATGATGAAGGTGCCATGGAGCAGGTTCAGGAATTCATTTCTTATCTGCCGTCGAAACAGCGTGATGTGAAAGTTCGCCTGCATAAGGGCTCACGGCCTATTTTCAACCAGTTTAGTGTCGAGGACCAGATTGAATCGATCTATCAGCCAAGGGTTGCTCTGCCCTCCGGAGGTTCGATAATTATTGAGCCGACCGAGGCCTTGGTGTCAATTGACGTTAACTCCGGTTCGACTAGCAAGGGTAAAAATTTCGATCAGTCCATCTACCAGGCCAACCTGGAGGCGGCCAGTGAACTTGCCCGTCAATTGCGATTGCGCGATCTTGGCGGCCTGATCATCGTCGACTTTATCGATATGCGGAACAAGAAGCATATCCGTGACGTGGAACGGATGGTGAAACAGTCGATGCGAAGAGACAAGGCCAAAGTCGACTTTACCCGGATCTCAAAATTTGGCTTGATGCAGATCTCCCGCCAAAAACTCGGCTCGCCAATTGAGGCTGGGAACTATCGTGTCTGTCAGCATTGCAAGGGCAGGGGGACGGTCCGTTCAGTGGAGACCTTGGCACTCTTTTATTTGCGACGAATCCAGACCGGTGCCAGCCGTAAACATATTGGTCGGGTGGAATGCCGTTTCCCGTTGGACGTTGCACAATATCTACTTAATAAGAAGCGCCATGAGATCCAGGAGCATGAAACACGCTATGATACCGAGATCGTGATCCTTGCCGATCCTGCCATGGGTCCGACGGAGCATGAAATCTTGCTGCAGAAAGCGGAAAAAGAAGTAAACGATAAAAAACAGGGTTGATGTCTCAGATAAACTGGGGTATATAGTCACCACTTTTGACGCACCAGTAGCTCAGCTGGATAGAGCAACGGACTACGAATCCGTAGGTCGGGCGTTCGAATCGCTCCTGGTGTACCAGTAGATTCAAGGGGTTAGGCCAATTTGGTCTAACCCCTTTTTTCTTTCCTCCGGTCGCCCTCCGGTACTTTGAATTTCGTTGCTTGACGTTATTAGGATTTCGCCGCTTCGAATTCGAGTCGAATTGCTGCAACCTGCGAAACCCTATAGACCCGCCTGAAATAGGCCCTGTTAGCGTTTTAATGAAGAAATGACGTGTCGAACGAGGTTAGTCTCGCAAGACAATGATTCTCTCATAACGGCTGCCTTATGTATGCCTCCGAAAACTCATTCTACATAACCTTATACCCAGTAATAATCTTAAAGGTTCGGGCACCTGGGCGTTCACTTGACCTGGCAGACCCGCATCCGTTATTGTAACGCAGGCGGTTTTTTCCATTACACGGTAAATCATGACATCTGAGGGGGCTCTATACATGATAGTGTGACCCGATTTTTCCCCTCCTCCTTACTCCGGTAGCACGCAGTGTCCGCAAGGCGCATGAGTTGTGAAAACGAAACATTATTGTCCTGACTGAAGGCGATCCCAATGCTGGCTGAAAGGCCGGTGTAGGCATGTTCGTCTGGAAATGTGAGCGCATTTACCTCCCGAATAATATTTTGTGCTATTTTTTCGACTTCTTTCGTGTCGTCAAGAAAAAGGAACGTCACGAACTCATCTCCACCCAGACGTGCAACGATATCATCCTGGCGAACTGATCGTAGCATAATGTCAGCAACTTGTTTCAATGCCTCGTCTCCTGCCTGGTGACCAAGTGTGTCGTTTAGCGGTTTGAAGTTGTCGAGATCCAGAAAGAGCATGGCTACGCCGTGATGTGTCAAGGGTAGATGAATTTCGAATTGATTCTCAAATTCCTCTCGATTGAAAAGGCCGACAAGGTTGTCATGAGTTGCTCGATAATGCATGGAGTAGGTCAATTTAAAGTTTTCCTTCAGAGTCTTGTGGGTCTGGCGGCCAACCCGCCCCATGACTAAAACAAAAAACACAAACATTATGGAAAGTGCAGAGTAGGTGGGCTTTCCATAGGATACAAGTTTCAGTATTGAAAGGATGCATGACGGATACATAAAAAGTTGGAACGTGAATAAATCGACAGAATGTGTGCCGGAAGCCGCTGCTGTCAGGCCAACAATAGAAAAGAAGATCAGAAGTTGGTATTCTGCCGGGATACCTTCAAAAAACAACCACATTGCCAGGCCGTTTAACATCCCTGAAGCAAAGGTCATTATGCGATAGCTATTGAGCCAGAACTTCAAGAGGTGACTTTCCTTCCTTTTCTGATATCCCCACCACAATATCAATCTGAAAATGCCAATCACAATGCCCGAGACTGACCAGGGCAGCAATGTTTGCAGAGCGACTTGAGACGAGAGTGCGTATGCGAGAATCAACACAACGGCAAGACTACCGATTGCGGAGGGTGGTGCATTGCCATAAAGAAAGTCTAAGGTATGCTCTGCATTCCAACGATTGAGTTCTTCATTTCGAGATTTCGATTCTGTCGCCATTGGTGATTATCAGGCATCCTTTTGGTTGGAAATTGATGAAAAAAATATCACAGGGGCTTTAGAACTGCTGATTTCTATCTAAATAATGAATGGTCCGGCTCGTCATCAGCTTTGACCATACTGACAAAGTGATACGCATATCGACTAAAATAGATGATATGGGCTCACCTACAAAAGTGAAAGGGAAAAACGGTGCGCCAGATTTCTGCAGTGCAGTGTGTCGAGATAAATAGTTGCTTCTCTTTTCGGGGGCATCGGTCAATCGGTGTATCAGTTCCAGAGATGGCTCTGTTTTGTTTGTGGTAACTGGTAAGCATGGTTGAACAACTGATGATTGACTTTCCAGTGGCTGCCATGGAGAAAAAGACCTACGACGACAAGATCATCTTACACAGTAGAGGTCAGGGCTTACGATGCAATAAAAGGTAATCGCCCACTGAAAATATGCTTTGCTATGTCGCGTAATATGCTCATTTATATTGATATGATAGTGACAACCATTTAGGGTGGCCTTGTAAAGACGTTCGTCGCTGATCAACCCTCATAACGGAGAATTTTATGACACTCACAAAAACTGATATAGTACGAGAAGTCTTCATGCGCCATGATGACATAACCAAGGCTCAGGCTAGCAACGCATTGGAGTCCTTCCTGAACCTTGCTAAGGCTGTCTTAATCAGTGGTGACGATCTGCTGCTGAGTGGCTTTGGGAAATTTAATGTAAGAAACAAAAAGGAGAGAAAAGGGCGCAACCCTCAGACTGGAAGCGAGCTCATGCTGAGTTCAAGAAGGGTTGTCACTTTCTGTCCATCCGGAATTTTGCGTGCTAAAGTAAATGAACAATGAGACAATTCTGCCAGGTAATAGCAGCTCACCCAGAAATAGGTTCAAGAATTGAAGTTAGATGGAATAAATGCCAGGGCAGTCTTTCAAAACGCCTTTTCAGGCAATGCAGAATGGTAACGGCATGTGCAAGGTGTTAATTGTCGAAAATAATCCGACTATTATTAAGCTCCTATCTCATTTTTTTCAGACTGAAGGATGTGATATTCGTCTAGCGGAAAATGGCTTATTGGCTTTGTCTATGCTGGAGTCTTTTATCCCTGACATTCTTGTCACGGATATCATCATGCCGAAGATCAGCGGCGATGTGTTGTGTAGAGTTGTTCGTAATGATCCAAAATTCAAAGATATATTTGTCGTCATCTATTCCGCAATCGTATATGAAGATGAAAGTCATATTTTTGATCTGGAAGCTGATCTCTATATTGCGAAAGGACCAAAAGATACATTAAAAAATCACATCCGCCGTATTCTTGAACAGTTTCGGAGTGGAAAGCGACGAGAGCATGTTGTTCATGGAACGGAAGGTCTTCATCCAAGAAATGTTACCATTGAACTACTGCGGTCTCGACGGCACTATCATGCGATGATGGACAATCTCGCTGATGCAGTCATCGAGATGAACAGTGCAGGGCAGATAATCCAGGCTAATAGAGCAGCACAAGAGATATTGGCCCTTGACTTGACAACTATCCTCTCAAGCCAGTTGACAGAATATCTTACCGGGCAAGATTCCAATCTCGTCGAACAATGGCTTGCTCAGATTCCCTATGAAGCATTGCCTCCTTTTTGCTCAAGTTATGATAAACCCATGCTCGTTGGTAAGCGTCAGGTAATTCTCAAGCTTATGCGTATTGCCGATAATGACGACTTTTTCATTATTGCCATTTTGCAAGACATTACTCCACATAAGGTAATCGAGGAAAAACTCATAGAGAAAGTACAGGAATTCAACGCGGTAATGGAATCCATTGGATATGGGGTTCTGTTCATGGGCCCTGACCTCAGAGCTCGTCTTGCTAACCGTGCATTTCGGGATATGTGGGGCATAACAGATGACTTTTTTGCTGGACAACCAACCTTCCGCGATCTGATTAATTTCAACCGCTACAATGGCGTATACGATATCCTCGAAGAGGATTTTGACAGGTATATTGATGAGCGTGAGGCAGCTGTCAGAAGCGGTGGAAGTGTTTCAGAGGAAATCAATCGAAAGGATGGCTTGGTATTCCAGTACCAATGCGTTGCTTTGCCTGACGGTGGAAGGATGCTGACATATTTCGATATAACAAAGCATAAAAACACCCAAACGCAACTGGCAAGATCCCTGGAAGAAGTGAAGGCACTTGCCAATCGCGACCCTCTGACAGGTCTGTACAATCTCCGTATGCTGCAGGAACGTTTTATAAGCACATTAGCAATTTCCAAACGAAAGGATTGGAAAGCTGCGATCATGTTTATTGATCTCGACGGATTCAAGGAAGTGAACGACATTTATGGGCATCTTATAGGTGATATGGTCCTCAAGATGGTCCCTCAGCGGTTATTGAACATCGTCAGAACAGCCGACACTGTTTGCCGTATAGGTGGTGATGAATTTCTGGTAATTCAGACCGAAGTCTATGACGATGCAGATGCAGCTCATGTTGCCAATAAAATCATTGAGCAACTCAACGATCCATTTGTATTGGATGGGGTTACAATAACGATCGGGGCCAGTATCGGTATCTCAATGTACCCTGCGCATGGCAGCAACCTTAAGGTGCTGATCAAGAACGCAGATGATGCCATGTATGCTGCCAAAGCTATGGGCAAGCAAAACTACACATTCTTCTAATTTCAGCTAAGCTGACATCTCTCCTATCTACCTCACTCTAATGTTATCTTTAGAGTGAGGTAGACCTACGCTTTGTTTAAAAATTAATAAACCGTTGAGTTGAATTTACGCCATATAGAGTTGATCCAACCGTTTGAATAGTTTCTTGCGAGCGGTTTCGAATTCTTCAACCTTTTGGTGGGCGACTGAATCGTTGCCAGAATTGTAGAAGTTGACCGCTTCTGCTACCTTCCGGTGGACCTCTTCATGGTAACTGCCGATTTCCTTGAATACAGGCAGGGATGATAGGGCTTGTGGCGCATTGTCGTACCACTTGCCGAACTCGCACTGGTGATGATCAGGAATATCCTTGGCATTTATGGAAGTGTAGCCGTTCAGAACCGAAGTCAGCTTCATCTTCCAGTTGAAATGTGCATCCTTGATCTGACCGAGGTTGAACTGCGGTTGCCGGAAACTGAAGTTTTGGAGAATGTTCTCAAGCAACTGGGCATTGTATTTCATTTCCTCGGCGAGTTCTTTGACGTCAGAGCTGCCGGCTGCGACCGTCTCCGACTCGACTTTGAGGTTGGCGATATCCCGGGCAACCTCGCCGTTGACCAATGAGGCCTGGGTAATATTTTCTGTCACTTCATGCATGCCCATGGAGGCCTGGCTGACGTTTTCTGCAATTTCGCGACTGGTGACCGCTTGTTCCTCCACGGCAGCAGCCATGGTTGAAACGATCTCGCTGGTAGAGGTGATGATTTCGCTGATGGTACTAATGACCATGATAGTTTGTTCGCTCGAAGCTTGCACACCCTCGATGCGTTCCTGAATCTCGCGGGTAGCAGCAGTGGTCTGCTTGGCTAATTCCTTGATCTCATTGGCGACAACAGCAAAACCTTTACCTGCTTCACCGGCCCGGGCTGCTTCAATGGTAGCATTCAAAGCAAGCAGGTTTGTCTGGTCGGCGATCTCGTTGATGGTCTCTGTCACCTTATTGATTTTTTCGGCCGCCTTTCCAAGCTCTTTCACTCTTTCTGAAGCCTTGGCCGCTTCGGCTACAGCTTTGTCTGTGATAACCCTTGCGTTTTCAGCGCCGGAAGCGATCTCGGTGATGGTGGAAGTCATCTCCTCGGTGGCGGCGGCAACCATGCTGACGTTGGTACTGGTCTGCTCTGTGGCCGAGGCGATAGCCGACATATTGGTGTTCATTTCTTCGGCAGCGACCGCCACTGTCCTACAGTTGCCGGCCATGGTCTGGGCGAGTTTTGAGAGGTTGAGGGACAAGCGAAGAAGGGAATCGGAAGAGGTATTTATGGTCGAAGAGCTGCCGTGAACCCGAGTGCACATGGAATTAAGGCTTGATGCTAGGGTGTTGGCTGAGCAGGCGAGTTGTCCCATCTCGTCCTTCTGATCGATGTCTGAGCTGACCTGCATGTTGCCATGGGCCAGGTCATCGGTGACTTTGGCAAGTTTGCGGGCCGTGATGGTGATGTTTCGGGAGACGTAGAGGCTTGAAAAAATGCCGATCACCATGGCCAGCGAGGCGAGAATGAAGACGAGCCGCTTGCCGGTAGTGGTAGAGCTGTGGAGATGATCATTGGTAGAGTTGGCATATGTTTCCACAGCAGCTGAGACATCTTTGAGATGCTTTTGGGTTTCGGCCATGGCCTTCTTGGTGGTGCTGTCAAAAATCTCCTGCGCCTTGGCAAGGATTGTAGCTTTATCCTGTCCTTTGGCGAGAGTGTTGATTTCTGCCACCGACTGGTGCAGGGTCGAATGCGGTTGCTCGATTTGCTTGATCAGTGAGGCAAGGTCTGGCAGTTGTTTTTCAGCGTGTAGGCGGTCTTCGCCGTAGAGCCATTTGCCAAGATTACAGGCGCGGGGATCTGTCTGCACTTCCATGCTAGTAACATGGGGATCAGCGAAAAATGCCGAAGCTTTGGTCATGAAGGCGTGATGATCGATTTCCCGGCTGAGAATCTCTTGATTGAGGTGCTGGGCAAAGATGTTGTTATCAACCTCGTTGATGGTCGAATTAAACCGCCACAAACTGACGGCAGTAAGGCCGGCAAGCAGGATGAGAATTATCCCGAATGCTGCCAGGAGCTTTGCATTGATTGAAAGATCTTTTAAACGCATTCAGTTCACCCTGTGGAAAAATTATAGAAAAGTTTGCACTGTAAAATTGGGGGCGGGAAGCCAGAGAAAACAGCATAGAAAACAAAAAATTAACATGCATCAGTCTATCCATACGATCATGTAAGGCTGTATTATATAGCTTCTAACTTTAGGTACTCTTCGGGAACCATTTTCAAGAGATTGTCATCAAGTTTTTTAATGCAATCATTGTAGTGATCGATTATCTGCTGTCGTTGTTCTCGCGACAAATTCTGCGCCCAATCGATCCTTTTTTCAGGTGGGAGTGTATAAGCTGGTAGCATAGGGCAATTATCATCAGTACAAATCCGCTCGAAGAGTAAGCCTGTGATAATGACATTTTCGCAAATCGGCATGGTCGTATAATGTTTTGTATATATTAATATTTCTTTCAAGGTCCATTACCAGCATTTTGAGATTGAATCAATAGGTATATATACCTATTTTGCTGTATTTTTATAAAAAACCTCACTATTCGAGCATGTTTTGGCTAGTTCCAGTTTGTGTCATAGATCTTGGTACCACCCCTTATGAGAAGAACTATGTTAAGAGCCAGGAAATTCCAGCTATCTCTACTGCTACGTTCTCAAGCGATGGAAAACTACACTAGCGCACGAACGGTTTTCAAAAACAGTCCGTCCAGCCCCCTGAGAGCCTTCTCATCGGGCGATTGGCGCATAACC
Organism: Desulfopila aestuarii DSM 18488; assembly: GCF_900143695.1. Classification (GTDB taxonomy): domain Bacteria; phylum Desulfobacterota; class Desulfobulbia; order Desulfobulbales; family Desulfocapsaceae; genus Desulfopila; species Desulfopila aestuarii. Next base: position 28,467 of record NZ_FRFE01000015.1, on the reverse strand, counting down.
GGGATTGCCAGCAATACTTCGGGCCTGAGATACAGACCGTTACCATAAAAAAAGTTTGGGGGAGTTACCCTGGCGATAAGGGCATGTATTCTTGAGTCCGGCAAATTCCCTGAACGCATATATTGCCACGATGTTCAGGTGTAATCACTCTCTGCGGAATGACAGCTCGCCATACCAGTTCAGAGATCTATAATCTGTTTCTTTGTTGCTAGGTGCGCCATACTCTTCTTGCTGCCGATGATCCCCAGAAATGGGCAGTGATGAAATTGGGAAAACGGTCTTGACAGCATGTGTGGCCGCTTGTGCTTTGTTTGAAATGCAAAGATCCTGTCTTCGGTTTGCATAGATAATAGGCTCGCAAGCTTTTCCCGTGATAGATCCTGAAAGTTGTACAAATCGCAGCATGTCCGCTAGGATACCGTCTCACTCGCTTGGCAGGGATTAAGGTTGTTGGTGGGAGTCATGCTTATATCACCGTAACCTGCTTTGTCCGCATACGTACCTGAACTCAATATTCTGGCAGGAACAGGAAACGGTCCCTGCTTTTTTCAATATTGGCAGCGATAAAGTCGATTGTTGTTCGCACCCGGGCAAGTTGTCGAGAGTCCGGGTTGACTTGAAGCCAGAAGCTCCGTTCCAAATAATGTTCTGGCAATATTGGCACTAATGCGGGATGGCCATAGGCCATAAAATAGGGAATGACGCCAATTCCAGCACCCTCCAGCACGGCATTCAGTTGGGCGATTACAGTTGAGCTTCGGAAATGCGCTTTCAGACCTGGAGATACTTCTTCCAGGAATTCCAGATCCTGATCATATAGCAGATCGCCTATATATCCAATGAACCGGTGTCCTCTCAGATCTTCCCTGTTTCGAATTCTGGATTGGTTAGCAAGATATCCCGACGTCGCAAACAGACCTAGCCGGTAGTTGGTCAGTTTTCTGGCAACGATGTTTCCGGTTGTCGGTTTTCTTACAGTTATGAGAATGTCTATCTCCCGTTTCGACAGGCTGTAATACATGGGAACTGCAATCAACTCTACTTCCAGAATCGGTTGCAGGGTCTGGAGCTCAGTGAGGCAGGATGCGAGAAAACAATTGCCGAGGCCATCAGGAGCTCCGATTCGTATCGAGCCGGATAATTGGTTATTTTTTCCGGCGACGGACTCGGTAAGATTTATGACTGTGCTTTCCAGCTGTTCGGCATGCGGGAGAAGCATCTCTCCAGCCGGAGTCAGCCTGCAACCCTTTTCGGTTCGATGAAAGAGCTGGGTAGCTAATGAATTTTCAAGAGCTGATATTCGCCGGGCTACAGTGCTGTGGGTTACCTTCAGATCGATTGCTGCCGACACGAACGATTGGGTCCGGCAGAGAGCAAGAAAAAAACGCATATCATCCCAATTGAGGTTCATTGATGTGTCCTTTGTGGCAGTAGGGAAGAAGGTGTCTGCCTGACAATATCTTTGTGTTTTTCGCTGGTTGCCAGTTGTGCAAAAATGGTCATCAGCTGCGCTGATATCATTCTTTACTGAATGATAATAGATGCTCTATTATTTGTATAGGCAGAAAAGCGTATGGTGAATACGCGAACAACCAACATGGAGGTAGCTTATGGATAACAATGCTTATGGCCACAACCCAGGTAATCACAGCTACGATGACTTTGAGAAGTATATCGAACGCGGAAGGAAGCTGCATTCCCGCGCGGTAGCTGAATCGCTTCTCCGGATAGCTGGATGGGTCAGGCACCCGTTTAGAAAATCGGCCTCCATTGCCCTGCATGACAATAAATTCGAGTATTCACGGTAACATGCTTACAGCAGTTGCGTATTGAAATGATGCTTGAAGTTGCCATCGAGAGAAATCATACCCGGTAATCGAGCGCTACTGATTGCCGGGTTATACCGGAGCAGGGATCGATATGGCGGATATAATGGGCAACGAAAAAACTCCAATGAATTGGAAAATATTCTGGACGTTTTTCTCTGTGATATATGGGGCTCTCGTCGTACCTTTGTCCTGTGATATCTGGCTGGGAAGTCTGGGGACGAACATTGATATCCCTGGCCGGATCACGCTTACAGTCCTGATCCTCTGTGTGATCTGTCCATTGTTCTCCTCTGGTCCCCTGTTCGCCCTCCTTAATGCAAAAAAAATGATGGGAAAAAGATATCTGCCAGAGCTGCTTTTTCCTCCTGAGGTCTTGCCAACCAGCCGCCTCGTTTCATCAGGGTTGGGGACGAACAGAAAAGCGCAAAAATTATGCCAGGCTCTGCAGGTCACCGCTATCAGTGCAATGACGGTTTTCCCGTTTCTGCTGCTGATTGTGGTCTTGGGAAGATGGAATGAGTGAGGTCCGTTTAGAAAATATAATGAAAAAAAATACTTTGTAAACCACATAGAGATAACAAGGCATAGTTGCTTTGGCCCATATTTTACCCGCCCCGGATAGTTGGGCATTTCAGATCATCTCGATCCGGGATTTTCGTATACGCCCAATCTGTGGTTACGCCAATGAGCACCACCGTGACACAGAGACGGGGCCACCAATCCGGACCACCAGCTAAGAAAAGAACTCTCAAAAGAAATAGGGGGATACATTCGGGGATATAACACTGCCCGTCCGCATCACATACAACCTGGCATTGGTTGGAAAGCGAATATCCTTTTCCTGCACAGTGGTGTCAACATTCACCCGCTTGAGCTGAGTTGCCTTGACCGCTCTAAGTTTCAAGCCGGCTTCTATGGTTTTTTTCAGCAACTCTTCAGCGCCAGAATCACCAATCCTTTTCCGCCATCGCGACATGCTGGACCGGTGGATCGGCAACTTGTGTCCAAAGTACTTCATGCCGCTAAAGTACTGCCAGTATGGACTCTCATTCTTCTACGTTTATCTGCAAAAGTTTCTAAATTTACGTGCCAGCTGACACCTATAGACCCGCCTGAAATAAGCTCTTTTAGCGTTTTGATGAAGAAATGACGTGTCGAACGAGGTTAGCCTCGCAAAGTGATGATTGCTTTTTAACGTCTGAATTATGTATGTTTCCGAAGACTCACTCTCACGACAGTCTTATTGATACCAAAGGCTGGGTGATGCGAGTGGCTTTTAGCCAATCTGTTTATGAGGAAATCGAATTTTAACTACAAGCTTGGGTTGTAAGAAGGCTATGCTAACAGAAGTCAACAGAGAAAATGGCTGCGCAGTTTACCAGATTGAAGATAGTGCAGAGACAACGGTAAACCGTTACATACTCTCAACCCCTGAAACCAGGGCTATCTGTAATGATCCGCTCGTGATGGGCTATGAATACACTGAAAAACTGGAAGCAGCCTGTGCGACCTTTTTCCGACTCACAGCGCAAACTACGCCGATTTCACTACAGGAAAACCGTTCCATGGTTTTCAATATCCTTCGTGGGGGATTGAATTTCGGGCTTCGTGGCGCACTGGCAAAAGCCTTTGGCTGGAATACACACAGCTCTTCTTTTGTTACCGCCCAGAGAGCACGGGTGACCGAAGATTCAGAGCTGTGGCACATTACAGAGGATGAGTACAAGAAGATATCTTTTCCCCAGAAGGCCCAGATTATTATCGGTGATGTCGTGGCTACGGGAACGAGTTTACGGCACGGATTGGATATTATGGTCAAGGAGGCTGTAAAACAGGGAATCGAACTGGGTTCAATCCTGTTCTTTACTATAGGCGGCCTGATGAGCGAGGAACGATTGATAGAAGCAGACAATGCCTGTCGCAGGCACTTTCCGAATTACGAGGGAACACATGTCTGTTACATTGAAGGCCGATTTTTTGTGCCAACCATAGAGTCTAGAGTATCAATAAAGATAACAGGCACTGATCTCATGCGTTGTAATTCTCTCATGGCTCCAGAGTTTATTGAATCAAACTTTGAAGCACCATCTTACCCCCTGGAACGTTGCACTATTTATGATGCTGGTTCACGTGCGTTCCAGATACGAGAATATCTTGAAGATGTTATCGATTACTGGCAGAAGGTACTGAAACTGTCAAAAAACATGACGTTTGTCGAGATGATGGCTGAACGTTTTCCGGAGCTTGATGTTACACGTTTTGGCAACGTCTCCCTGGAACAAGTGGCAAGAGATCAACTACAGAAGCTGTCGTTGATCTCTTGATTCTCTCTGCCGGATGGCTATTTCAGGTCGGCTTGCTGAAACGTGACATCTGCTACAGTCTCTCCGAGGTGAACAGTGCTGTGAACCTCTGGCGTTGAGGCGATAATCCGGCCTTTGCGAAAAACATATAATTTGGCCGGTTTCAGTCTGAGCGCCTCCATTGGGTCAGCAGCTTGAAGGACAACGAAATCGGCCTGTTTACCGACTTCAATACCGTAATTCTCAAGGTTCAGGACTTCTGCGCCACGGGTTGTCACCATCTCCAGTAGCATTGCAGCTTGGGCTGTCCCCATCATCTGCAAACAGTGCGCACCCATATGGGCGACTTCAAGCATGTCGTGACTGCCCATTGGGTACCAGGGATCCATTACACAGTCATGCCCAAAGGCGACGTTGACACCGGCGGCCAGTAGCTCAGGAACCCGGGTGAGGCCGCGACGCTTCGGGTAGGTGTCGTGTCGTCCCTGCAGGTGAATATTAATCAACGGGTTGCAGATTGCCTGGATGCCAGATTCGGCCATGAGTGGCAGCAGTTTTGAGACATAATAGTTGTCCATGGAGTGCATGGAGGTCAGGTGCGAGGCTGCAACTCTGCCCCCAAGCCCCATGCGCCGGGTCTCGAAGGTGAGGTGTTCAACATGTCGTGAGAGCGGGTCATCGCTTTCGTCGCAATGCATATCGATGAGCAGACCCCGTGATTCGGCTAAAGAACAGAGCCAACCGATCGACTCGGTGCCCGCCTGCATGGTCTGCTCGAAATGAGGAATACCCCCGACGACTTCCACCCCCTTGTCAAGTGCTCTGATGAGAAGATCCTTACTGCCTGGAGTGCTCAATACACCGTCCTGAGGGAACGCGACGAGCTGAATATCGACCCACTCCTTCATCTCCTTTTGCACTTCAAGTAATACATCTACTGCTAGCAGCGACGGGTCTGTAACGTCAACATGGCTGCGGATGGCCAGGGTTCCTTTGGCGATGGACCAGTTGAGTAACTGGAGCGCCCGCTGCTTGATCGCTTCTCCAGTAAGCTTCGGCTTGAGTTCATTCCAGATCTGTATACCCTCAAGTAGTGTGCCGCTATGGTTGTATCTCGGCAGTCCCAGCGAAAGCGTTGCATCCATGTGGAAATGGCTGTCGACGAAGGGTGGGGTGACCAGGCAGCCTTGAACGTCCAGTTCCTGCTCTGCAGGAGCATTAATCGTTTTCTCTATCTCGACAAAGCGACCATTTCTGATGGCAATGTCGATAGGGTGCGCTTTCCCAGGGAGAAGTGCATTCTTTATAAGATAGTCTAACATTGTCTCTCCTTACCGTTCTCCTTTTCTGAAAGGAACCAGCAACGCTTTGGGATATGCAGATCTGCGTGACATTATGATGAGCGCGACAATAGAGAAAATATACGGCATCATCAGGTAAAACTGATAGGGAATGATCATGCCAGACTGTTGTTGAACCCGCATCTGCAGCGCATCGAATGCTGCGAAGATGATAGTGCCAAGGAGTGCCTTGAGCGGGTTCCATGAGGCGAACACCACCAGGGCGATACATATCCAGCCCCGTCCGTTGACCATGCCGATATAAAATGCGTCAAAAGCCGACATGGTAAGGAATGCGCCGCCAACTGCCATTAAAGCACTGCCGGTCATGACAGCCCAGGTGCGGATGGCAAACACCGAAAGTCCTTGGGATTCGACCGCCATCGGATTCTCACCTGTCATAGAGAGTGCCAATCCTGCTGGAGTTTTCTTGAGAAAATATGCCACCACAATGACGGTAAGAAGTGCAAGAATGGTCATCGGTGACTGGGTGAAGACAACCTTTCCCAGAAGCGGGATTTCGCTCAAAAATGGGATCTCCAGCAGTTGAAATGGGGTTATCTTCGGGGGCGTGGTGATATTCGGCAGCAGCATTCTGAACACGAATGAGGACAGGGCGGCAGCCAGCATTGTAATGCCCAAACCAGTGACGTGCTGGGATAGCCCAAGATGAACAGTAAACACGGCGTGCAGCAGACCAAACAGCGCACCGACAAAGGCTGCGGCGAGTACACCCATCCAGAGGTCACCGCCAAAATAGACCCAGGTCCAGCCTGTCATACAGCCGGCAGCCATAATTCCCTCAATGCCGAGGTTAAGGACACCGGCGCGTTCACAGATCAGCTCGCCTATGGTGCCGAATATGAGCGGGGTGGCCATGCGTACGCTGGCGGCCCAGAAACCGGCTTCAAAAAGCAGTTGTACAAGATCCATGTGCTATCTCCACCGTATTGTATATTTGGTCAACATCATACTGAGCAGTACGGCCAGTAAAGATACTGCAGTGGCAACATCAGCAATATAGTTGGATATGTTGAGCGATCTACTCATGGAGTCAGCCCCGATGGACAGTATTGCAATAAAGAGCGAAGAGAGCAGAACTCCCAGCGGATGCAAGGAGGCAAGCATGGCTACCACAATGCCTGAATAGCCGAAACCGGGCGAGAGATCCAGCGTCAGATATCCTTTCAGGCCGCAAAGCTCTGATACGCCGGCAAACCCTGCCAACCCTCCAGAGATGAGAGCTGTACGAATGATGACACGGTTTATCGGAATACCAGCAAAATGACTGGCTTTCTGAGAATGACCGACAGCACGGATCTCATACCCCCAGGTGGTGAACCGCATCAGAAACCATACTCCGAATGTGGCGATGATGGCGATAGCCAGACCCCAGTGCAGTCTGGTTTTTGCTAGTATGTGACCCAGTGTGGCCGAATCGATTACCGGTGCAGCCTGGGGCCAGCCCATGGCCATTGGGTCTTTCCAGGGGCCGAAAACAAGCCAGTTGACAAAGAGCAGAACAATGAAGTTGAGCAACAGGGTGGTGACAACCTCATCCAGCGCAAACTTTGTTTTCAGGATTGTCGGGCCAAGCAGCAGAAGGCCTCCCGCTAGTGCGCCTGCAGCAAAAAGAAAGGGAATCATCAACCAGGGTGGCAGGTCGATCATCCCGGTTCCGAGCCAGGTAGCGATGCAGGCGCCTGCATAGAGCTGTCCTTCGGCACCGATATTCCACAGTTTGGCTCGGAAGGCAACGGCAGCGGCAAGTCCGCAGAAGATAAGCGGTATTGTCCGGGTAAGTGTTTCCGAGATGGCAAAACGCGAACCCAGCGAGCCTTTGATCAGCAATACACATGCCTCAAGAGGTGACGCACCGGCCCAGATTATAAGGGCGGAGCAGCAGAGCAGGGAGATGATTCCGGCACTGATGGGCACCATGGCCTTGATCAACAGTGTTACGTTTTCTCGTGGCTCAAGTCTCATGATTGAGCCTCTTTGAGCAGCAGGGAGTGAACGACATCTCTGTGGCCGCTCATGGCAAGACCAAGTTCAGCTGCCGTTGTTCTCGCAGGGTCTATTGGCGGTGAGAGACTTGCCTGATACATAACCTGTATGGTATCAGCCAAACTAAACAGCTCATCAAGATCTTCGGAAATAATAATAACCCCGGCTCCTTCACTACATGCATCGATAAGTTGGCGATGAACGAAGGCGGTCGCCCCGACATCAAGCCCCCAGGTTGGCTGATTGGCTAGTATGACCTGCGGGTTTTCAGAGAGTACCCGTGAAAGAATAAGTTTCTGCATATTGCCGCCAGACATGTTTCTGGCGCTGGAATGTAAACCTCCACAACGTACATCAAAAGAGGTGGTCAGCTTTCTGGTGTGGTTGGCAAGTGTGCGGCTGTTCAGCATCCCGAATCGGCTGTACTCTTTTTTCCAGTATTTTTCGAGCGCAATATTTTCAAGGACGGTCATATCTCCAATGACTCCAGTTGCTGTCCGATCTTCTGGTATTCTTCCGACTCCCTTGCGCAGCATGTGCAAAGGAGTTGGTTTATCTACCTGGATGCCATTGAGAACCAACTGCCCAGATGAGGGTGTCAGTAAGCCGGACACAAGATCAGCGAGGTGGCTTTGGCCGTTGCCGGAGACTCCGGCAATACCAATGATCTCGCCAGCGTGAAGCTTGAGGTTGAGATCTCGTAGAAGCTGATGACCTTTGCGGTCGGAGGCGTTGATATTGTTCAGTTCAAAGAGCGATTTTCCCAGTTCTGATTTTTTCCGCAAGACTTTGGGAAGTTCGCCACCCACCATTTCCGTTGCGAGTTTGTGGGCTGTTGTGTCGGCGGTCCTGCACTGGTAAATAGTTTTGCCATGCCGCAAAACAAGGCACCGGTCACTGACAGCCATTACTTCGCGCAACTTATGGGTGATAAAGATAATTGCCAGTCCTTCTGTAACGAGAAGCTTGAGCGTGGCAAAGAGATGATCGCTTTCCTGAGGGGTCAAGACTGCCGTTGGTTCATCGAGGATGAGGATTCTGGTATCTCTATACAACGCTTTGAGAATCTCCACCCGCTGTCGCTGGCCAACCGATAGGGTGTTGACTTTTGAGTTAGGGTTGACATCGATTTCGTATTGTTCCGACAGCCGTTTGATCTTCGTAATTGCTTCACTGTTATGACGGCGCAGTGAAAACAACGGTTCTGTTCCCAGCATGATATTGTCGAGAACGGTCATGTTGTCAGCCAGAGTGAAATGCTGGTGAACCATGCCAAGTCCAGCCTGCAGTGCTTCCTTGGGAGAACCGGGTGACAGCTGGGAACCGTCTATCTCTATGGTTCCATGATCGGCGCGATAGTGACCGAACAGGATATTCATGAGTGTGGTTTTCCCAGCTCCGTTTTCACCAAGCAGGGCGAGAACCTCCCCGCGGTTCAGTTCAAGATCGATATTGTCGTTGGCAACCAGAGTGCCGAACGTTTTCGTTATGGCTTTAAGGCTGAGAAGAGGTCGTTCTGAGATCATGGAGGTTACTCGCGGGTTTCGGCGGCTCAAACAGAGCCGCCGACTGGGTGAGTTGAGGCTAGAACGTGGATTTTGGTTCGTTGTCGTTGATTTCCACTACCACGGAGCCGTCTTTGATCCCTGTGGCAGTCTGTGCAACCTTCTCTTTAATCTCTGCCGGTAGCTTGTCTTCGAACTCATAGTACGGTGAGAGGGAGGCGCCTCCCTTGCCCATCATGGTCCATTCCTTGTAATCTTCGGCAGTAAATGTACCAGCCTTTACTCTTTCAACAGCGTGGCCGATTGCTGGCTCCATATGCCACAGCGCTGAGGCGACGACGACATCTTTGCCGTTCTCTTCCTTGTTCATGTCGTTAACGTTACCAAAAGCGACAATGCCTTTCTCCTTTGCGGCATCAACAACTCCTGCGCGCTCAGCGTACAGCACATCAACTCCGGCCTCAATCTGGGCGTATGCGAATTCCTTTGCTTTTGGTGGATCATACCAGGAGCCGATGAATGACACTTTGAACTGCACATCAGGATTTACAGATTTTGCACCTTCCATGAAGGCGTTGAAAAGGCGGTTAACTTCACCAATTGGGTAGCCGCCAACCATACCAATCTTGTTGGTCTTGGTCATGGTGCCTGCAATCATGCCCATCAGGTAGCATGGTTCATGAATATAATTGTCGAAGACCGACATGTTTTTGCCGTACGGACCGAAAGAGTCACCCATAAGGAATGCTACTTCTGGATAGTCGTCCGCCGCTTTATGTACATCGCGGGAAATACCGAAAGCCTCTCCTACAACGAGTGCGACTCCAGACTCTGCATATTCACGAAGGACACGAATATAGTCGGTGTTTGATACTTTTTCGGAAAATACGTAGTCAATTTCGCCTTTTTCAGAAAGAGACAGCAGCGCCTTATGCAGGCATGCATCCCATTTCTGCTGGATTGGCTGGGAGTAGATACCGGCAACTTTGATTTTGGCTGCCAAGACACTGCCTGGGAGGCAGATCAAGGCTGCAAACAGGATGAAACAGACGAACGAAAACGGTTTTTTCATGATTACTCTCCTAATTTTTGAGTTAAGCTTCTCGGGATATTTATTTGTGCTGCAAGATACATTGAGTAGACACCCCGTGACAATGTTTGATCGTACATGTATTAAAAATCTTCTGACCACTTCCCTGTAATGATACAATCATCCGAAGCCACATCAAGAAAGGTGCCAGGCGTTTATTTGAAAAGTATGTTGGAGTTATGTTTCTAATTAAATAGAGAGTTTTGCTGGTATCGTTGTGTTTTTATAGGTGTGGTGGGTCAGGATAAGGGAAGCATTGTGGCAATCATTCACATTAATGTTGGACAACTGCCTGATATTCACAAAAATGTAGAAGTGGGATTTGAGTGCCATCTGGCTTCAGGTGGAGAGCGCTGGTGGCTTTGAGGTATTACTGTTTGACCTGCTGCATAAATTGTTGCAAACCCTTTTTGGCGTAATGCGGTCGCTCGCTCTCCGGTACTTTGAATTTCGTTGCCATGTATGCTGCGAAAGCTATTGGCAAGAAAAACAACACATTCTACCAAGCTCAGCTAAGCGAAGACCTTTCCTTGCAATTATTCCTAAGAGTAGCCAACTCCGTCTTGATAAAGCCGATGAGATTAGAGAGATCTTAGACATGCCCATGAAATAATGGCGAAATCAGTTTGCCTGGGCTTGCTTCACCTTCTTCTAGAAATAACCTTTCTGACTTCTGTATGAGAGCTGGCATTTTAGATGTGACGAAATAGGGATTCCGACGCGCCTAATTCTCGCCTCTTGAAATATACTTTTTCTGTCCCCTCCGCCAACTGTATAGGTCCTTTTTGCATGAGCCCCTGGGAAAAAATTTCATTTGGGATTTGATTTAACTTCAAATCCTGTCAATTCTGATTGATTTCATATTCCCTTCCTCTTTCATAGCGTTACATAAGTGTGGGTATGCGGCGACATGTTTGAAAGTTTAATACATTTATGATAGCAAATGGTCTCGTGTGAGATCGTTTCATTCTTATTTGCAGTGACATTTGTAAAATTAATAATCAATTTAAATCAATAAATTATCCATATTTTCATCTTTTTGAATCTGGGAAGGTTTTTCTGGCATTAAAGATGCTAGAACATGCGCATCTTACATCTTATAAGATGCAAGATACAAGATTGGAGGCGACCCAGTACTTATGGAACGCTGGGTGCACAACAGTTTCAATACGAGAAGAAGAATGGAGAATGATGATGAAACGGAATGTACTTTCTTGGTGTGCTGCGCTTGTCTTTGGTTTGCATCTCGCGGCGTTACCTCTATCCAGTGAGGCCTCTGACAATGCTTTAGAGAAGATTGGTAGCAGTGGGGTGCTCAAAGTAGCTGTGCCGCAGGATTTCCCACCATTTGGTTCTGTTGGCCCAGACATGAAACCCCTCGGCTACGACATTGACATGGCCGCTCTCATCGCGCAGGAGTTGGGTGTAAAGCTCGAACTTGTGCCTGTAACCAGTACCAACAGGATTCCATACCTGACGACGGGGAAGGTCGATCTGGTAATTTCCTCGCTGGGCAAAAACCCTGAGCGACAAAAGGTCATCGATTTCACCGAAGCCTACGCCCCTTTCTATAATGGTGTTTTCGGCCCTGAGGGCGAAGCGGTCAGTAAACCAGATGATCTTACAGGCAAGACAGTTGCGGTAACCCGTGGTTCTATTGAAGACCTTGAGCTTACTAAAATTGCACCGGAATCTGCTGTAATCCACCGTTTTGAAGACAATAGTTCAACTATCTCAGCCTACCTCTCTGGTCAGGTAGCTTTTGTGGCCACCGGCAATGTCGTTGCGGCCTCTATAAATGAGCAAAAGCCAAACAAAATGCTAGAGTCAAAATTCCTCATCAAAAATTCTCCATGTTACATTGGCATAAACAAGGAGCAACCGGCGTTGATGACCAAGCTCAATGAGATTATTGCCAGTGCAAAGAACAGTGGCGCTTTAGAGTCAATCTCGCAGAAGTGGCTCCATACAAAACTTCCTCAGGATCTGTAAGCCAAGCAATACCCTGGGCAGCTGGAATGCGATAGCTGCCCTTGTCGTAAGGAGACACTTTCATGGCATACCAATTTTCCTTTGAGGCGATTGCCAGCAATTGGGAACTACTGGCAAGAGGGGTAGCCCTAACAGTTGTGCTCACAGCGATCGGATCGTTTGTCGGTATTATTATAGGAACGGTCGGTGCGGTTTCCAGAGCCTGGACCTTACCTCTCCTGTCCCAGGTCTTTACCGTCTATATCGAGTGTGTTCGTAACACCCCTTTTCTGGTGCAGCTCTACTTCATTTTTTTTGGATTACCGGCGCTCGGAGTCAAGTTAAACGGATGGGAGGCATCTGTCTTGACCATGGTCATCAATTTAGGGGCGTATTCAACAGAAATTATCAGGGCAGGAGTGATGTCAATTCCCAAAGGACTTCTTGAGGCTGCTGAATCTCTGGCCATGAACCGTTGGCAGGCCTTGCGGTATGTTGTCCTGCGACCGGCCTTGAAGAATGTCTGGCCCGCGCTCTGCAGCCAGATCGTGATTGTGATGCTAGGCTCCTCGGTCTGTTCACAGATTGCCGCCCAGGAACTGACTTATGCCGCCAATCTCATCCAGACCCAGACCTTTCGTGCCTTTGAGATCTATTTAACCAGCACTCTGCTCTACCTCATGCTTGCCGTGCTGGTCCGCAAATGCTTAAACCAGATCGGCATGCGTTTTATTGAGAGGAGGAAGGCATGATCCAATTTACGCTATGGGACATTGTCTCCCATCTACTGATCGGCATGGGGTGGACTGTCGGTCTTTCATTTGCAGCCTTCATTCTTGGCTCGACAGCTGGGATGGTAATGCTGTTTGCCAGGATATCGCCCAACCCTTTGCTGCGACAACTCGCCAAAATATACATCGAGTTTTTCCAGGGGACTCCATTATTGATGCAGCTCTTTTTGCTCTTTTTCGGCCTTGCTCTCATGGGGATCGATATCTCAGCACTTGCAACCGCTCTTATTGGTTTGACCCTCTTTACCAGTGCCTACCTGGCTGAAATCTGGCGTGGGTGCGTTGAGTCCCTTCCCTTTGGGCAATGGGAGGCTTCAGCAAGCCTTGCGATGAATCGGTGGCAGCAGATGCGCTATGTCATTATCCCTCAGGCTGTACGCATCTCCTTGCCACCAACGGTCGGATTTTCCGTCCAGGTCGTCAAGGGAACCGCAGTTACGTCAATAATAGGGTTTATGGAGATTACAAAAACCGGGACAATGATCGCTAACGCGACCTTTAAGCCGATGCTTGTCTATGGTCTGGTCGCCATAGGATACTTTCTCATCTGTTTCCCACTATCGGCGTTTGCCCGCCGCGTTGAGAGGAGGAGCTATGCAACTTATATGCGTTGATGAACTCCACAAGAGTTTTGGGGACCTCGAGGTACTCAAAGGAGTCTCGTTCTCGGTTAAAGAAGGAGAGGTTGTTGCCATAATTGGCCGAAGTGGTTCAGGAAAGAGCACTCTTCTACGTGTGCTAAATGGACTGGAATCGTTTGGTGATGGCATCGTTAATATCGATGGCAAGCGGGTAAGTGGATTGAAGGCAGATCTGATCCCCCTTCGTTTGAAGGTGGGAATGGTTTTTCAGCAGTTCAACCTGTTTCCGCACTTGACCGCCGGAGAAAACGTCATGCTGGCTCCCAAAGTTGTCAAGAAGGAGTCGCGTGAACACGTTACTGAGCTTGCCATGGAGATGCTTGAACGTGTGGGGCTTGCAGATAAATTCAATGCTTACCCTGATCAGCTGTCAGGTGGCCAGCAGCAGCGGGTCGCCATCGCGCGTGCTCTTGCAATGAGGCCCAAAGTTCTTCTGTGTGATGAAATAACCTCGGCATTGGATCCTGAATTAGTCGATGAGGTTCTCGAAGTCGTTCAACGCCTTGCCGCAGATGGAATGACTTTGATCATGGTGACCCACGAAATGCGTTTTGCCAGAGAGGTCGGAGATACCCTGATATTTATGCATCAGGGCAAGGTACATGAGATGGGCGCGCCAGAGGAGCTCTTTACCCGACCACAGACCCCTGAGTTGGCCTCCTTTGTCAAATCGGTTTTATAACTGGCCGTTGCAGTGAGGCTGAGATGGAGATGAATATGGAAAAGAAGAGCAGAAGACCACGACCAAACCTCGGAGAAGTGGCGTATGACGAGATCAAAGCCATGATCCTCACAGGCGAGCTGAAGTTCGGGGAACGACTTGTACTCGATGAACTGTCAGAGCGATTGAACTTGAGTGTTACCCCTATTCGTGAGGCCCTCAATAAATTGGCCCAGGACGATCTCGTGGTTATCACCCCTCGCACAAGCCATTCCGTGGTACAGATCTCAGCGCAGGATGCTGCGGATATCCTGGATCTACGCTTGCTCCTCGAGACTTACGCTCTCCAGACAGCTGGGAACCGGTTGGCCACTTTTCCGGTGTCTGATTTCAAGCATCGGTTTTCCGAGGTAACCAATTCCATGGATCTCAAGGAGTTTTTTATTGTCGATAATGCCTTTCACCAGGCGATACTCTCGCTCAGTCCTAACCAGAGGCTCCCTAAACTCTACTCGTATCTGCAAAACCTTATTCAGGTCGTTTCCATTCAAGCGATACAGAGCCAGAATACCGACAGAATTCATGAGGCAACCGAGGAACACCTTGAATTACTGGGATCAATTGAGACAGGTAGTGTCAATGCGGCTGTTGACTGCCTGCAAAATCATTTTGAGCAGATGAAATCGGTAGTCTTTCGCTCCGCAGCTTGTGAGCGGGCCTGATGTCATCTGGAGGCTGTCATTGTTTCTGCTCAAGACAAACCAATAACTTGAAAAAAGACTACAGAAATGAACATGCGTACGAATAGAGACCGATTGCAAAAACTCCTCACCGAGATCGCCGCGTTTGGCGGAACCGACAGGGGCGGGGTAAGTCGTCTTGCGCTCACTGATGAGGACCGTGATGCCAGAGATCAGTTAAAGCGGTGGTTTGCCGAGGCAGGAGCGGAAATAAAAGTGGATACAATAGGGAACATGTTTTTCATCTTGCGTGGAAAGCAGTTGCACCTGCCGCCGGTGATGACAGGCTCCCATTGTGACTCACAGCCCGAAGGTGGTCGGTTCGACGGCATTCTTGGGATCATCGCAGGATTGGAGATTATGTACACCCTTCGAGATGCCGGCATCCAGTTGGAAAGAGATCTGATCGTCGTCAACTGGACCAACGAGGAGGGGAGTCGATTTACTCCAGGAACGACAGGATCAGGATATTTTGCCGGCAAGCTGGATCGCGACAAAATGTATGCTCTCACCGATCGCAACGGACTTACGCTTGGAGACGAGCTTGAGAGGATCGGCTACAAGGGCCAGGAAGACTTTGATCCTCGCCCAATGTATGCCAACTTCGAGTACCACATCGAACAAGGGCCGGTTTTAGAGCAAAGGGGTATCCGGATTGGTGTCCCTAAGGGGATCGTTTGCTTGAGATGGTACGATATAGAAGTACAGGGCGTACCGAACCATGTGGGACCGACCCCTATGAATGCACGACAGGATGCGCTCTACGCCTTTGCTCTTATGGGCAAGCGGATTTATGAACTGGGACTTGCAGCAGATAATGTAGTAGCGTCGGTCGGGGAGGTTCATCCTACTCCCAATTCACGAAACGTTATTGCCGGACACGTTCACTTCACTATCGATATCAGAGGCTGGAATGAGCAGGAGACGGATCGGGTGTGTCAGGAAGTTGAAAGATCACTCATCGAACTGGCAAAAGAGGCTGGTTGTGAGGTTGCCATAAATAAAGTCTGGGAGGTCGATAGGGCACCTTTTGACGAATCGTTAATCGCACTCGTCCATTCTACCGCCAGAGATTTGGGTTTAACTTCACTTGATATGGTTTCAGGGGCTTCACATGACACAATCTATATCAATAAGGATACCCCCAGTGCGATGATTTTTGTCCCGTCAATTGGTGGTCGAAGTCATGCTGAAGTCGAGTGCACTTCATGGGAGGATTGTGCGGCCGGAGCTGATGTTTTGTTAGGTGCTGTTATAAAGACCGGGAACTCTCTGAACGAGTTGCCTGCAATAGATCGTTCACTTTATTAATGAGGATTGGCTGATGGATACACGCGAGTTTGAGAAGATTTACCGTGATGAGGATGTGGATATGCAGATCCTCAATGGGAAGGTTGTTGCCGTAATCGGTTATGGAAGCCAGGGGCGAGCCCAGAGTATGAATATGAGGGAAAGCGGAGTCCAGGTGATCGTCGGTGCGGGCGACAGGAAGAGACATTCAAGCTGGGATAAAGCTACTGCAGATGGTTTTGAGGTCTACACTATAGAGGAGGCTGTAAAAAAGGCAGATATCGTTCATATTCTACTGCAGGACCCAGCGCAACCTCCAGTGTATTATGAGTCGATTCACCAGCATCTGCGAGCTGGACAAACCCTGAGTTTTGCCCACGGCTTTGCCGTACTCTATGGGACTATTCGTCCTCCTGAAGATATCGATGTGGTATTGTTTGTTCCCAACGGACCTGGCCCGGTAACCAGGCAGAAGTATAAAGATGGTTCCGGCATATGGGGGTGTGTGAGTGTGGATCAGGATGTCAGCGGAAACGCTTTGGAGACAGCACTGGCTATCGCCAAGGCTGTTGGTTCAACACGCGTTGGAGCTGTCGCTATGACCTTCCAGCATGAAACGGAGGGGGACAATTATGAGGAGCAGGTGCTTTATGGTGGAACTATTCACCTGATGCGGACTATGTACAACATCATGGTGAAAAACGGATACCCGCGATCTTTTGCTTATGCAAAGGCCATTCGCTCAATCCGCTCCATCATTGATGATATTGATGAGGTTGGAATTGAAACCTATCTCACATCCAGGGCAAGTCGTACCTGTGAGTTCGCCGTAAGACACAGTGGACCACGGGTCATCAACGAAGAAGAGATGGAGAAGATTTTCAAGGAGACTGAGGCCGGGATCTTTGCCCGAAATTGGTTGCAGGAGTTCTCGCTTGGGATGCCTACACTCAATAGAATGCGTCGCACCTGGACAGAATCAGATATGGAGCAAACTGGCAAGATTTGGCGTGAGAAATTTGGAAAATAACAACAGGAGAGTGTGATGGGATATCCAGAGGGGTTCTTGAAAAACAGATCGGTAATTCAGCCCGGGAAGTATGCCGTCATAAGCCCTGAGGGTAGGGTAATAAATGTGATTCCCGGGATCTCTGGGTGCAGGATGACAATTTTGGCCTCACCAAAGCTTGGTGCTAACTTCGTCCAGATGGTGGGCGAAGTGAGTACGAACGGGAAGACGACTATGCCTTACGGTTTACAGAAGGACATAGAGGTTTTCCTCTATGTCCTTGACGGCCAGGGGCATTTACAGGTGAGCACTGGGAATACCAGCACTACTTTGGCTGCTGGAGGGTATATATATGTACCTCCTGGGGAGGGGCTCCAGTTTGCCTCTGAAGGCGACAGCCCGGTCCGTATCCTGCTTTATAAGCAGCGCTTTACTCCTCATCCCTCCCCAGATAGAAAACGACCATGGCCGGTAATCGGCAACGTCAGAACTATAAGTGAGTCACCCTACGATGAGATGGGCAATGTTTTTGTCAGGGATTTGTTGCCTGTCGATGAATCCTTTGACATGAACTTTCATACTCTTGCCTTTCTTCCTGGAGGTTGTCACCCTTTTGTGGAGACACATGTTCAGGAGCATGGTGCCTATATCTATAGCGGGCAAGGCCTCTATCTCCTTGATGAGCAATGGATACCGGTTCAGGCAGAAGATTTCATCTGGTTTGCCCCTTTTTGCAAACAAGCCTGTTACGGCACCGGCCTATCGAGAATGGAGTATATTTATTCCAAAGATTGCCACCGCGATGAAAGCCTGTAGCTCACGTACTGCTTTGAGAACTGAGCTGCGGGGGCAACACGTGCAGGAGACGCCGCCTGATAAACTCTGCAGCATTGATGGTCAGTTCTTTTTCCGTAGTACCGTCACTACGGTCTGATATGGCGAACGAGATTTCAAGCACCTGTTCCGGTCAACCAAAGGGCTGCTTGGCATACGTGATCCACTGCTTGCTATGCAACGTTTCGATGAACGTCAGAAACTGTTTTTCACCTTGCAGCCCAGCATTCTTCTCAGGGAAAGTAAGAAGGTTTTTTTGTATGCCCTTTCCCGCTTGCCCAGATAACGACTTTTGAAATCCTTAATCAGTGACTGGATCCTGAATAGATAATTTCTTCTGCTGTCGGTCCATCTTTTACGATCAAATGAATGAAGATCTCGGATTTTATGATATTTTATTTACATAGAAGACAGAAAATGCGGTAACATGACGGTTGAAGTCGGTAAAATGTAAAATGCATTTCAAAATTCATAAAGTGAGATTTTCCTGTGAAGCTCAATGATCCATTTGGCCGTATGGCAAACCGGCATCAACGCGGCTACGAGTCCATGCGTGATACTATGCATAGCTGTGGCATCAAGACACCGGATGCTGCGTGGGAAATAATCAGGCAGTCGAAGAAACGTGCAAAAATATGTATCGGCCTCGCAATTGCAGTATTGGTGCTGGTATCCTTGCTATGGCCAGAAGGGGCGGCAGTAACCCTAAGTCTTGTGCTTTTTTTTATAGTTTGGGTAGCCACCTCTGCTCTCAACGGTCAGCGATATATACGGCGCTATATTGATGAAGAGCTGAACAAAAAAGAAGAAAAACAGAGTGATACCTGAAGGTGTTGGCCCTCGTAAGTGATCCCGGTATCATCGTCATCCATAAGAGGTCTGCATTTGCTGTTTGCCTAAAAATGTCGATTGTTACTGCGGTTTTTGCGATTCGATTTGTTGAATCACGGCCTCAAGGCTGAAATCGTATCGTTTGAGAGCGGGAGTATATGCTTTTGAGAATTTTCGAAAATCGATCTGTCGCCAGTCTTGCTTGCCGAATATCTGCAGATATTTTCCGACGTTTGTCGCATCGATAGAGAACATTGATGTTTTCCATGGATCGTCTATAAAATCAATGCCATGGTGGTAGTCGTTGAGCATCACCATTACCCAGCCCCCTTCCATGAAGTGACCGCCGACCGAGGTGGTGAGTTTTCCTTCTTCAACTTTCTGCAACGCCGGTTCATACCAGCCGCATCCGCCAAACAGGATATTCTGCCCCGGCCTCATGCCTAGAGAGGCTGCCACGTCCATGGCACCCAGAGCCGTTGTATCGTTGGCGCCCCAGAGAATCTGGACCTTCGGGTAACGTCGAAAAACACCCTGGCTGAGCTGCACGGCCTTGTCATAGGTCCAATCCCCATGGAAGACCTGGAGCAGTTGTACCGTGTCAGGATATTCTGCCATTGCATCATTCAGTCCTCGTAACCGCTCTTCGGAGGCGTGGGTGAGGTAGGCACCGGCGATGGCTACGATGTTGATTTTGCCATCAACTGCCCGCAGATTTTTGTGCAGCGCCTCGTCAATCAACATCTTGCCCATGGTATAGCCGGCTGAGTAGTTATTGGGTATGAGTTCACCAATCCAAAATGGGAACTTTTCTCGCGGGTTTCCGTATTCCTGTTTGTCTTTAGGGTCGACAAAACCATTGCTGAACAGGAAAATTTTCACTCCTGCCTCGTCGGCGATACGAATGATTTCCCCGGCGTTGCTCTTCTCATTACCGGTTATGATATAGTCGGGTGGATTCGCCCGTGCGACGATCTCTTTCGCCTGTTCAATGGTGAGCAGATGGTTATAGTCGGAAGTGACGACTTCCAGCTCTATATTGAGGTCTGCGGCCGCTGCCTGCATGAAATCAATCGTCATTTTCCAGAACCAGTGACTACCTCCCGGATTGAGGAGCACAGCCCGGATCGGTTTGTCTGACCTACTATTCATCTGGTTTTCATGACGTTGCGCCGTGACGCTTCGGGCGGACAGCAGCTGAACGCTTAAAAAACAGAGGATGCAGATGATTGTGGTGATGCGTTTTGTCATAACCCAGCCTGCATTACCTTTGGTGGGCAGTACGTGTAATGACCAGGATCGTGTTTTCGCATATTCGATTCCCAGCGTTTCCTAAATGTCGAGGTTCATCACAACCAATACGGAAAAAATGATAAAATCATTCTATAACCTCTTGAAAACGAAGTGAAGCGAAAGGTTGGTACAGGATGGCAATGAGAACTGGCCATTGCAAAGCCGAACAGGGAAAAAGAGGGCGCTCGTGCATGTTTCTCCGGAGCAGCCAGAGCCATTTCTGCATCAGCCGGTAATGGTAACCGCTAATTCGCTCTGGTGAATCCTCTCGCATTTTGCGAAGCGTTTGATACTCTTCAGGCATGCCTTCCTCGTATGCTGTTTGATCGATGAAGGCAAATAACGCGCCTGGCTAATGACAGACTTCAGCGTAATTTCTCAATGACTAAGGATGGCAATATGATCAGAAAGCCAACTACCTTTCGGTACAAGCTCACGTTGGAGTATGACGGTAAAAATTTCAGTGGCTGGCAGAAACAGAAAGACGCCAGAACAGTGCAGGGGGATTTGCTCAAAGGGGCTATGCGCGTTTTTGGTGAAGATGCTGAAATTGATATTCAGGGATGTGGCCGTACAGACGCTGGTGTTCATGCTCTTGAATATATCGCTCATCTTCAGGTGGCAAGTGAGTTGGAACCATTTGTCGTAGAACAGATGCTGAACGATACATTGCCCAAAGATATTGCTGTGATAGCAGTTGAACTGGTAGATCCGCGTTTTCATGCCAGGCATAGCTGTGTTGCAAGAAGCTATATCTATCAGCTGCGCAGCAGGAAATCGGCTTTTGGTAAGCGGTATAGCTGGTGGGTGCGAGAAGAATTGGATATTGCTGCTATGCAGCGTGCAGCAGCTCTCATGGAAGGAATGCACGATTTTGCCGCATTTGCAGAAAAGAAGGAGATGAAAAAATCAACCAAGGTACTTGTATATAAAGTTGATGTTGTTGAGGAGCAGGGCGGAGCTGTCAGAATTAGGGTTATAGGCTCTCATTTTCTCTGGCACATGGTACGTCGAATGGTCGGTGTGTTGGTTGAAGCAGGATGTCACCGGTTGACAGAAGAAACGATTCGGGGGCTGTGTCGTGGCAGCGCATCGGAGATTCCTTCGCATCATACAGCTCCGGCCGCAGGCCTTTTTTTTGAAAAGGCCTGTTATGACAAGGAACTTCTGGATGATTTTATAAGAAGTTCATAGCGGGGAAAATGTAAGTCCAGATGATTATTTGACATCGAAGATGAGACGACAATGAAAAAAATTGAATACCGCGAGCAGGCATTGAAAATCCTGCCCTGGGTTTGCGCGAGCTGTGGCCGTGATTTTACCGGCAAGAAATTGAGGGAGCTGACTGTTCATCATAAAGATCACAACTATAAAAACAATCCTCCCGATGGCAGCAACTGGGAATTATTGTGCATTTACTGCCACGATAACGAACACTCCCGGTTAATTGATGCCGAATGGCTGCCCACCCATAATTCTGATGCCGATAAACAGGAGCTTTCCACACATACCCCTTTTGCCAATCTTAAGGACAAGATGAAGGCAAAAGGTGGGAAGGGCGGGAGCTCATCTGGGTGAGTGTCGTAAAACCGTGACGTGTTTTTTGGCAGTACGCCGATATGTCACTTATGGAACAGTTAATGATCAATCTCAACCTTTCGTGAGCTCATGAGTTTGAAAACCAACAGAGATAAAATAGTTGAAATGTTACTGCAATGCCAGCCCGGTCAGCCCAGGACAAGGGGGACATTCCAGGTGGACCATAATGGGGTACCGTTCATCCTGCCGGCTATCGGCGGAATTACCTTGAATGTTCTGGTGGGTGATTCGGTCTTTGGCCTGGCGGGAGACCATATCGAACCGGGAGTCAGTTGTAACTCCAATACTGAGAAACGGCTCGAATTTCCCAACGATTCATTACAGATGTATGGGTGTGTTGGCAACAAGGCGATGCTTGTCAGCGGCAAGGCGGAGGGGACAGAAGGTGTGGTAACCGGTAAGCATGGTGGTTCCGAGCACCTGATGATTGATTTTCCAGTGGCTGCCATGGAGAAAATGACCTACGACGACAAGATCATCGTTTACAGTAGAGGTCAGGGCCTGGCACTCACCGATTATCCTGAGATCAAGCTTTTCAATCTTGATCCTGATCTGCTGCAGAAGATGGCCATCAAAGAGCAGGGCGGTAAGCTGCAGGTTCCAGTAACCACCCTGGCCCCCGCTGTGTGTATGGGCTCAGGTGTCGGTTCTCCCCATGTTGCCACCGGCGATTACGACATTATGACCAGCGATCCAGAAACGGTAGCAGAATACAAGCTCGACAAGATCCGCTTTGGCGACATTGTTGCTTTGCTCGATCACGACAATGCGTATGGACGAGCCTACAAGAAAGGAGCAGTCTCTATCGGTGTTGTTGTGCACAGCGATTGCTTGAAGGCTGGTCATGGGCCGGGAGTTACAACTATTATGACCTGTACCAGCGGCCAGATAGAGCCGGTTATTGATCCGGCGGCAAATATTGCAGGCTTGCTGAAGATTGGCAGAATGCGGCTGTAGCGGTCTGTATCCTGCAATATCTATCCTGCTGGATTAAGTTGAACTGTAACAAATACTGTTGGGTTGTCTTGAGCGATCTGGTTGGAGTCTTTGAGGATCTGTCAAAAGATCGCCCAAGTGAAAGTTTCGGGGGAGAAATCGTATGGTGCTTTACCAGAACCAGCTAACTATCCTGCCTGAATGGATTGATTATAATGGTCATATGAATGTGGCATATTATGTCCTTGCTTTCGACAATGCGACTGATGCTGTCTATGAAAAATGGGGATTGGGAGGGCAATACATTCAACAGACGGGCTGCAGTGTTTTTACAGTTGGCATGGATGTCGATTACCTGAGTGAGGTGTTTGAGGGGGACAAGGTTACAATCACTACGCAGCTGCTTAATTGGGATTATAAACGGGTGCACTACTATCACCGTATGATCAATACAGCAACTGGAGTGCTGGCGGCTGTCAATGAATGTCTGGCGATGAATATTCATTTAGCAAAGAGACGCAGTACTCCCTTTCCTGATGTTGTGCAGGCAGAATTAGCACAGGTTATGGTGAGACACAAAACATTGGAGAGACCAGACAAAGCGATGCAGCGACTCGGTATAAAAAGTAACAGGTCAGGTGTACCCTGACAGATCCCAGTTTTTCGTGTGCTTATTAGAAGGGGAATTCCCCTTTGTTCTATTTGGAATTCTGTAAATGGGCTGAAACTTGATGAGCTTGCTCTATCGGCTTCGATCTTTTTCGTCCTTGTCAATATCCCCAAGATAATGGCAACAGCTGACCGGGGGGGCTGGCGATTTTTCTTTCCTTTCTGGGTCCCTGATGAACCACCAATAGAGGGCCGTAAGACTTGAAACAGAGAGAACGGCCGCCGGAATTCCGAAACCGTAAAGGACAATAGCAAGTCCTGCTGCTGCGAGCAGCCCGATTGTGACCAAAAGTTTCATTATCATAACACGAAAGAGATAGTCTCCATTTTAACATCTGGATAGATGCTCTCGTCTTCTGGTTGAGCCCAAGGGCGAGAACATTGTCGGGTAGATTCATCCTTCTGGGGGGAGTAATAGATCGTATCTCCAGCTCTTGGCCTTCTCGGCAGGTCTCTATCAAAAGCAGAACTGTGGACAAAGATTTCCTGCCGGCCTTTTTCTGGAGCAATGAATGTGCCTCCCCTTGTCATCGAGCCATTTTGTGAGAGTTCCTTTTCAACGAATATTAGCCAATTCCTATCCTTTTTGAAATAAAGGTAGGGCAGCTGCTGATCGAAAAATAGTAGTAAAATGTGCTTCTCTGGAAATGATCTGCCAGCGCTTGTCATACCGTCCGTGCATCATTTTGCGCTAACAAGATGTTTGAGTCGTTATTCTAACGTAGACAATCACTAAGTTCTACGGTAATTGTTCGTAACCATGAGGATAATATGTGAATTGTCACATCGTGATAATTTGCATAAGGAACGAATCAAAGGCCACCGCTCAAAGATAAACCATTGCGATATGTCGCACTGGCCGCCGTTGAAGCCGATGAAACGATAGATGACCTTATTCACGATCGACTGGATAAGATGTGGGGCCTTGAGCCGAAAGCGTTGGGAAAATTCCTTGATGCATAACAGGTGCAGTTATCACCGGAAATGTGCAATTGGCGTCTTATCATCTTTCGCGGCGTATTAGTGATCTTGAGGTATTGGCGAAAGACTATAAGAAGTACTTCTCTGGCAAGCCGAATCTTGGGTCAAGGTTTTAGAAAAAGATTGGGAGTCAAGGGGAAGGGGAAATATGTTGACTTTGAAAGGACCTCGATCAATGCCTCAAAAACGATACTATCTTTCTGTATATCATCCCAATCTTGAGCGATATGCAGGTCAAATGAATAACTTATAGTTTAAGGAAATATTATGGCCAAAAAGACAACTCAACATATTGTGAAAAATCCAAGTGGTGGATGGGCTGTAAAAAAAGGCGGTTCATCTAAAGCCACAAAAGTACACAAGACTCAGAAGGATGCTATCGATCATGGCAGAACCATAGCAAAAAACCAAAAAGCAGAATTATATATACATGGGCAGGATGGTAAGATTAGGCAGAAAGATAGCTATGGGAATGACCCTAACCCACCAAAAGATAAGAAATAATCACTATGATTTGTGATGATTTTACTAGAAATGTGTTCATAAACTGCCCATTCGATGATGATTTCCGTCAGCTCCTAATTGGTATCATTTTCACCGTAATGTATTTTGGTTTTAAACCAAGATTAGCATTAGAGCGTTCAGATTCAGCAGAGTCTAGAATTGATAAAATCATCGATTTAATACTCAAATCAAAATTTGGAATTCATGATTTATCACGAATTGTTTCCAAGGGTAAGGGTGAACATTATCGAATGAATATGCCTTTTGAGCTGGGTATAGATTATGGTTGCAAAAGATTAAAAGGCGGCTTATGGGAAACCAAGAAGATTCTAATACTTGAAAAAGAAAAATATCGTTACCAAAAAGCTATTTCAGACCTATCTGGATCAGATATAAAAAATCACAATGATGATGTGGTAAAGGCAATTTATGCTGTACGTAATTGGTTCGTCAGTGAAGAGCTGAATAGAGGACATGGTGGTCAGAAAGTATGGGATGGTTTTAATGAATTTCAGGCATATTTATATGATGAAGTTGTCGAAAAAGATGGCCATAATTCAACTGACGAAGTCCCAATAGCAGAAATAATGCATCACATGAAAGAATGGTTTAATAAATAACAATTTTCTGGACGGTTGCGCAAAAACGCGCACCAACCGTGAGCATTGCGTTATATTTATGTGAAAATAATAATACCTGGAGTTATAGTTAATGAATAATAAAGACACTAGCCATTGGAATAGTGAAAAACTAAGTCCTGGGTTTCATTTTTGCATACAAAGGTTAGATGAATTATTATTTGATTACACGATAGATTCCTATAAGCCGAGAGCTCTTAATGCACCCTCTTTGTGTATTGAACTTTTAAAAGTTATCGAAGAAGTTGATAAAGGTAATATTGATCGAAACAACGTGAAATACATAATCGAAGAGCTTAAGCAAGTATTCAAAAAAGACAAATCAGCCAAGGAATTAACCGCTTTGGATATTAATTATTTCCTTGGCCTGAAAGAGGATTCTCCTTTAAGTGAATTAAAGCTTAAGGTCAGCGTGCTTGAAAGAAGTTTAGAGAGAGGGAGATACATAAAGAAGATTCAGGAGAAACTTCAGTCTGCAATAGAAAAAAATAATAAAGATGAAATTGATATACTTATAAGCACTTATATAACAACGCTAATCAACAGAGGTATAAGCAAACAATTCATCTATCATCAATTTAACAAAATTTTCTTTAATGGAAACATCAAAGTGGAATCCGACAATTCCCTTTGGGAGCTTTTCAAAACAATGAACCCTAAAAGGCATGTATATAGCGCCTTTTTCAAGGTTTCTAAAAGCATATTATTGCTAGAAAAGTCATTTAACTATTTTGGAATTAGGATTGCTGATGTTGCAGAAGAAAGAACTAAAGAATTACTTGAAAAGCATAATTTCAAAGCTAAAGACGGTCACATTATAGTCGAAGTGAGAGGTCTTAAACTTCCAGATCCGTTTTTTGCCAGGGACTTTGCTGAAAAAAGGCTTGAAACTATACGTAATACATCAAATCTCTTTTTCCACAACTCAAAACTCAGGTGGAATAAGCGAAGCTTGGTTAAACAACATTGTTGCAGTAAAGATTCTTTAGTCGCAAGTAATCAAATCAATCCAATGAGGAAATCGTTCAATCACAAGTCGAACGATGTGGCCCTTCTAACAAACCAAGTCTTTGAAAACATTTCACTGCAATCAGATAGTTTCAAGAAATTCAACAGAGTATTGGAACTTCACAGTAATTGCCTCCAAAATCTTACCCCAGAAAATCAATTAGTTAATTTATGGATCATTCTTGAAACACTAATCCCATCAGTATATAAAAAATCAAAAGTTGAAAATATATGTATAGAAATAACTCCGTTGATCTTAATGAGATATTTTAGAAAATTATGCTTAGAACTGTATCATGATATAATACGATGGAATTCTGACGCATTGCACGAGCTATCTGACGATATTGCAACAGATGTTGATACTCATTTCTCTAAATTTCTTCTGTTACTCTCAGATGATCAATTTCACCCTAAGCTAACGACTCTTTATGGTAAATTTGATAATTTCCATTTGTTAAGAAACAGAGTATTTAAGATTTCTAGCATTCTCAAAGATAAATCTAAAATTCAACAGAAACTAGAAAACCACAAAAGCAATATCACTTGGCAGGTTCGCCGTGTTTACAGAACCAGAAATTTAATCGTACATTCTGGAACCTCACCTAATTACATTAATGTACTAGTAGAAAATACTCACTACTACATAGATCAAATCCTAAGTGAAATAGTTGATATGACTACATCTACTTTTAAGATATATAATCTTGAGCAGGCTTTTGAGTTTGGGAAAATACTATATTCAGACTTGGAAAGAAGATTAAATGAAAGTAAGAAACCGAATGATTATATATTTGATCTGACTCGAGAAAGAAAAATCTAACAAGTCTACAAAAACGGAAGCACAGGTTGAGACTGCCGTGTCGAAGCTCAGATTCAAGTATTTCTGCCGTGTTTAAAGAGATCTACTGTTATGCGAACCTGAGTAGTCCACATATCTCCTATCGATCTAGAAAGACTTAGGGAAAACATGTTAACTGTAGAAGGTCCTCAGCAAGGGGCTCTAGAATGCTGTCATCTCTCTGTATATCATCCCAATCATGGGAGATATACAGATCATCTGAATAACTTGTTAAATGTCGTTAAAAAATAATTAATAAATTTCAAGACAATTCATAAGTAGAAAGCAACAATGGATGAACTTCAAATAGAAATATCTGAATGCTTACAGTCAGGAATTCAAACCGAAAAACTTGTTCAGTTAGTAGCACGCTCAGCTCGTTATTCTGAAAAAGCTGATTGTGATTCCATCGTAAAACTTGTTTACGACGAAGATCTTGCTCCATTAGCTATGGTTGCTCTGCCTGCATGGGGCAAGGTAGGTATTGAAAAACTCATAGAGTACTCATTTGACGACGATCTCGCGCTAAAAACAAAAACGAGAGCTCTGGAAGTTGCAATATATACTTCCAGAGGGATAATTCCGCGCCCAGCAGACATCCTGAGGCTCAACCCTTTATGGGACAACTATCAAAAAATTGAACTTACGGATGATCTTATTAAATTTAGCTTATCGAAATTGAGAGATCGCTTACTTCAGGCATTTAATGACGAATATGAAAAATCCATGTTCCTATTGCTTCTTGGAACTAAGGCAATGATGTATTTTGGCAGACCTGAAGAGAACAGAAAAGATATGGATTATCTATTGTCACTAATTTCCTTTAGGTAAACCCCCGGCTTTGCCGGGGGACTACAAAAGTTTGACGGTTCCTGCAAAATGAAGAAGCCTCCGCTCTCGTGGACCGCTCAAAGTCACGAGAAGGAGGCTTCATGAACAACACACAATGTTTAAGCCACTCGAAGTGGGAATGCAAGTACCACGTCGTGTGGATACCGAAGTGTCGAAAGAAAACGCTTTATGGGCAGCTGAGAAAACACCTTGGTGAGGTGTTGCATGATTTGGCTCGGCAGAAGGAGAGCAAAGTGCTGGAAGGGCATCTGCAGCCGGACCACATTCACATGCTGATCTCAATACCACCGAAATATGCTGTGTC
>NZ_FRFE01000102.1 GCF_900143695.1 Desulfopila aestuarii DSM 18488 | reverse complement strand
CACTCTATAACCAAGTCGTTCGAGCATGGTCTTGCCCATTTCAGCAAGTATCTCCTCATCGTCAATAAAGAGAATATGCTCAATGCCTGTTTGGATCATCTCTACAGGTGTCGCTTCGGCTTCTGGTGGAGCCATATCTGCATGAACTGGAAGGTACACATAAAAAGTTGTTCCTTTGCCCGGTGAACTTTTACAGGATATAAATCCACCAGATTTCTTTGCGATACCATGGATAATGGCAAGCCCCATCCCTGTACCTTTACCTACCTCCTTCGTAGTGAAGAAAGGATCGAAAATTTTGTCCATAATTTCCGGTGCTATTCCTGAGCCAGTATCTCCTACAGATATTTCTACAAAATGCCCAGGCTGCACATGTGGTTCGCTAACCAAGTCGGCCAGGCCCAATTCTTCGTTTTGCAAAGAAATGTTGAGAGTGCCGCCAGTTTTTTCCATAGCGTGGAAAGCATTAATACAAAGGTTGGTAATTATCTGGTGGATCTGTGTTGGATCCGCAAGAATCAATCCAGCATTCGGATCGATATTTTGCTGGATATCAATGGTCGTGGGCAACGTTGCACGGAGCATTTTTATAGTTTCTTTTATGATGAAAGCCGGTTGCAGAACCATCTCTTCTGTAACTGTTTGGCGGCTAAAAGCGAGTATCTGCTTTACTAGTTCTTTAGCTCTCTGGCTTGCCTTGATAACGCTGTCGATATCACTTCTCATCGTTGATCCGTTCGGACTATCCTCCTGCACCATCTCTGCGTAACCTAGAATTGCCCCAAGGATATTGTTGAAATCGTGGGCAATCCCGCCAGCAAGCGTGCCTATAGTTTCCATTTTCTGCGCTTGATAGAGTTGTTGCTGTAGCAGCAACTTTTGTTCCTCAGCTTTTACCCTGTCAGTAACCACTTCCGTATAAACCACAAAACCACCGATTTCACCATTAGCTTGATACCAAGGACGACACTCCCAGGTCGTCCATTCAACAGAACCATCCTCCCTGTCATACTTGTCATTCTCTGCGCTTGAAGTGATGCCAACAAGTGCCTTTTGGTGGACATCCC